>CP134495.1:0-2014777 GCA_046529635.1 Mycoplasmatota bacterium WC30
CGGTGGACAAGCTGTTGAAGGAACTCCTGTTACAGCAACAGGTGCTTCACAAGAATTCACACTTGATTTAAGTGGATTAACAGAAGTTCAAAGAGATGGATTAAACAAAATTGTTATATTCGCAACTACAGAAGCTGCTAGTGGTACACTAGTTGTTGAAGGTTGGGAATATGTTATTCCTGCTTGGATTGGATATGGATTAGACGTAGTTATAGGAGATCCTGAAATTACTATTACATATACGAATAATCCATCATCATGGTGGGATAATAATGCACAAGGTTCATTTGAATCATTTGATGGAACAAATGATAGTATAGTATTTACATTTACAGGCGAAGCTGGACAATCATATAAATTCAAGATTGAAGGTGGCGGAGTAAACGTTGAAAGCGACTTTGTATTAGCAACAGGCGCTTTACAAGAATCTGTTTTAGATCTTAGTGGTTTAACAGAAGCTCAAAGAGACGGATTAAACTTAATCGTTATATTCGCAACTACAGAAGCTGCTAGTGGTACACTTGTATTTGAAGGCTGGGATTACGTAACTCCAGCATAATATTTAAGCATTACAATTAATAAGCTACATTTACATATATAGATTTACATAAGAAAAACTCTATTTTTAAATTAATAAAGAAACCCAAGGAATTATCTTGGGTTTCTTTATGTATAATAAGAAAAAATATAATAACAGACAGGATTTAGAAACATAAATATGATATACTAAAACAAATATAGATTTATTTTAAACAGGTTACTGTGGAGGGAAACGTGACTAAAATAAATGCAAAATTTAATAGGGATTTAAATATGAAAAATCGATTATCCGCCTATAATAGCGAAGAATTTGTCTTGGCTTTTATAAAAGTGGTAAATTGATTTTTTGAATAAGGTGAGTGAAAATAATGAAAAATTTTTCAAAAATTAAGTTCAAAGGAACATTTAGACATTACCAACAAAACGTACTAGATAATACTTTAACACACTTAGAAGACGGAAAAATTCATATAGTTGCGGCACCAGGTAGCGGTAAAACAACACTAGGAATAGAATTGATTAGATACTTAAATAAGCCTGCATTAATTCTTTCTCCATCACTAACAATTAGAAATCAATGGGGAGATAGAGTTGAACAGGGATTTTTAAGTGACTCTGCAGATGTTGATGATTATGTATCTTATTCATTAAAAAAACCTAAATTATTAACTTCCATTACTTACCAAGGATTACACGCTGCATTTAATAAACTTCTAGATCAAGAAGAAAATGACTCTGAATTAATTGAACAAAAAAAAGTGATAGATTATTTAGATTATGATTTAATTAAAACAATGAGGTTTTACGGAATAACTACAATTTGTTTAGATGAAGCCCATCATTTAAGAAGTGAGTGGTATAAAACACTAACTGCGTTTATTAGAAAATGTGGAAACAAGATAACAATCATCTCTTTGACCGCAACACCACCATATGATTCTAGTGTTCAAGAGTGGAAGCGATATATGAGTCTATGTGGGACTATTGATGAAGAAATTTTTGTTCCCGAACTTATAGCTCAAAAAAATCTCTGTCCACATCAAGACTATATATATTTCAACTACCCATCAACAGAAGAGAAAGAAGACTTAAGAGATTACAAAAAAAGAGCTATAACTACATTGGATAAAATAATCAAAAATAAAATCTTTAAGAAAATGATGGAAGCTTTCTTAAAAGATTATCTAAACCCAAAATACAATCTGTTTGAAGATATCCAACAGTATTACACGTTAGTCAGTATTGCTAAATCACGTTCAAAACATATTCCAGGAAAATTAAAGAAAATTTTAAAAGAAAGACATTTTTTAAACAAATATGACATTGAGCATGTAGAAATATTATTTAGATACATCATTGAACACCCCGGGGCTTTCGGGGAAATTGCATCAAAGTTTGTTGATAGCACTCTAAAAGAACAAGGTTTAATCGAAAAAAAACAAGTAAAATTAGAGCAAAATACCAGACTTATGAAAACATTAGTTTCTTCAATAGGTAAGTTAAGAAGTATAGCAGATATTGCTAAATTTGAAAGTGAAAAACTTAAAACTGAATTAAGAATGTTAATCTTAACTGACTATATTAAAAAGGATTTACTAGATATTATAGGTACAGATGAAGATAATACAGTGATAGGATCTGTTCCAATATTTGAAGAAGTACGAAGAAACGTTAATAATGACATAAGAATAGTTTTATTAACCGGCTCATTAATAATTGTTCCTGAGTGTATTCTTAAGGAACTAGAGAAAGTTGCTAAGTTAACAAATAGTCATTTTACAACCAAAAAACTGCCTAATGTACCGTATAGAATGGTTAGATTTCAAACCTCAAATAAACACAAAGTTAGTATTCTAACCCAAATATTTGAAGCAGGATTTATTGAAGTATTAATTGGTACAAAATCCTTGCTTGGAGAAGGTTGGGATTCTCCAAGCATTAACACACTTATTTTGGCTAGTTTTGTTGGTAGTTTCATGTTAAGTAATCAGATGCGTGGTAGAGCAATTAGGGTTGATAAATCTAAGCCAAAAAAAATAGCTTCTATTTGGCATTTAGCTACAATTGAACCTAGTTTTTTAGAGGTTGATAAAGTTGCGAAGTCTAATCAGTTACAAGTAATTGATGAAAAAACTGAGATTGTATCTCATGACTTTCACACATTAACAAGACGATTTAAAACCTTTTTAGGGCCAATATTTACAAAACCTGGGATTGAAAGTGGTATCGAAAGAGTTGACATTATTAAACCTATCTATGGAGAGAAAAAGTTTAAAGAAATCAATAAAACAATGTTTAAATACGCAGCTGACAGAAATGCAGTTAGAGATAAATGGAAAGCTGCGGTTCGAAAAGAAGTTGAACATGAGATACTCGATGTAAGTCAGGTGCCACCTAAAGTTTGGCCTTTAGATATTTTTATAGTTGATGCGTTATTAATTTTATTCGTAACAGCTTTGGGACTTTTGGTTGGTTATTTATTATATCCAATCCTAATTAAATCTAATATTGGAAAAGGTTTTGGATTGTTGTATATTTTGATTTATGTTATTTTCTTGTTTATGTACTTGCCAAAAGCAACTGGTAATTTCAGTCCAAAGCGATCTGTTCATTCATTAGGAAAAATTTTATTAGAGACTTTGAAAAGTCTAGGTAAAATTAAGACTTTAAAATCCAAAGTTTCGACTAAAAAAGACTTTAGAACAAGACATATTAACTGCAGTCTAATTAATAGTACAAGGCGAGATAAATCTGTATTTGCGGCATCGATAAATGAAATGATGACTCAAATAGATAATCCTAGATATGTAATAATAAAGAAAAGAAAAATTGGTAAAAAGACTTATTATAACTACTCAAATTCTTACTCTGTACCAAAAGATTTATCAACCAATAAAGAAAGTGTTGAGTTGTTAGCTAAAAATCTGAAGCGAGTAAAAGGCAGATATGCGGTGGTTTATACTAGGTCTGTTGAAGGAAGAGAAACACTTTTAAAGTGTAAGAAGAAATCAAAATTGTCTAGACATCTAATTCAAGTTAGAAGTAATAGGGTTTTAAGGTAATACCAGCAAATTGATAGGGATTGTCATTAAATTGACAATCCCATTATTTGTATTCTAGGGGTTCTTATTAATTTACTAATAAATTTATTAGAGTCTTTCTTTCCGGTTTTCTTCTATTTCAGCTTTCATGTCATCAAATTCTAAAGAATAGAAATCACAGATTTCATGAAGTTCTTCATCTGATAAATTAGGATTCTCCATCATCTTTTGGTATTTACTATCAATAGCCTCAAATTCTCTTTGGGTTTCTGCTTCATAAGGTTTGGGTTTATTTTTATACCCTCGGTTAATTTTATCATGTTTATCTTCTTCAAGAGAAGCTCTCATTTCAGCTATAGACATATCTGTTAATTCAGAAAACTTTTCCAATTCCTTATCCGATATGTATTTACCATTATTATATTGTATTTGTAATTCTTCAGCCATTTGCATTAATTTAGTATATTTACTATTCTTTTCTTTGTTGATAGAAGATGGTTTTCTTTGTTTTTCCTTCTTAACTTCAATTTTTGTAACTGGAACACTATTAGTAGGAGCTTCCTCTTTAATAGGTTTTACACCAAATATAAACTTTAAAAACTCAAGTATAAGTTTTGATATTAGACCAATTCCTATACATACGAAAAAATACACTCCAAGGTCACTAATCCCAAATCTTTCTCTTAGATTAGGTAGAATTGTGTCAAAATTATAATACACTGGCACAAGGACAAATACAATAAGTATAAAAGCAAATATTCTACTATTAAAAACTCTGTTTAAAAAGTCTCTCACAATACTACCACCTTAAAAAACTATTTTAAATATGTAAATATATCCAACTCATTTATTATTATATAATTATATTAAAAAGATGTCAATTTAGGTGGGGCGACCGAGAACTAGTAACAGGAAGTAACTAAATAATATACTAACACAAAGCTATACATATATCATCAAGTTATTTTTGTGAAATTAGGAGCAGTTTTTATTTGATTTTTATGATTAAAATGATATAATATCCCTGTAAGCGTTTTCTATGAAAAAAGAAAACTCTATTTATTTAAAGATAAAATATTACTATTTGACTATAGAAAAGGGGAATAATCGAATCACTTTTTATAAAAAAGTGTTTTTATTATGGTATTTATGAAGAATATAACATTTTTAACTGGATATTATGGGTCAGGAAAATCAGAACTCGCTGTTAATCTAGCGATACAAAAAAAACTTGATATAGTAGTTGATTTAGATATCATTAACCCATATTTTAGAAGTAGAGAAATGGAAGATGAATTAGCTAAATATAATATAGAATCGATTTCTAGTACCATGGATCATAAGATGCATCTAGATATGCCATATATTTCTGGTAAAATATTTAAACCATTTCACGATAAATCTTTAAAAGCTATATACGATTTAGGCGGAAATGACCAAGGTGCTAAGTTACTAAGACAATTTGATGATTATCATGACCATGATGTTGATTTATTTTTAGTTATCAACATCTATAGAATGGAAACGAATTCTGTGGATAAGATTATTAAATTAATCAACAAGATCGAAGGTATGGGTGGATTTAAAGTAACTGGATTGATAAACAACTCAAATCTGTTAAAAGAGACAACATCAGAAGAAATCCAGACTGGTGAAGAAATAGTAAATGAAGTTAGCAGAATAACTAATTTGCCAGTTGTTTACACAACAATATGGGAAAAAATTAAAATTGCGGATAATTTAATATTTTCTGGTAAAATATTAAAATTAAAATTATATTTCAGAAAAAATTGGTTATAGGAGGAAGAATATGCCAAAAGGAAAAGTAACATTTGATTATGAATACTGTAAAGGGTGTTTATTATGTGTTGATGTTTGTCCAACAAAAATTTTGTATCAGGACAAAGAAACACTTAATAAAAAAGGATACAATATTATTAAGGTGTCAGAACCTGATAAATGTATAGGGTGTGCATTTTGCGCTATGATGTGTCCAGACTCAGTTATTAAAGTAGAGGTGGAAAAATAATGGCTAAAGTATTAATGAAGGGAAACGAAGCAATCGCACTTGCTGCGATAAAAGGCGGCGTTGACGCTTTCTATGGTTATCCGATCACACCACAAAATGAAGTTCCAGAATATTTATCAAAACATATGTTTGAAGCCGGAAAAGTGTTTTTACAAGCTGAATCTGAAGTTTCAGCTATAAATATGGTATATGGAGCTGCAGGAGCTGGTAAAAGAGTTATGACAAGTAGCTCAAGTCCTGGTATTGCCTTAAAACAAGAAGGCATTAGTTACATCGCAGCTGCTGAATTACCTTGTGTAATTTGCTCAGTAATGAGAGGTGGCCCTGGTCTTGGAAGTATTCAACCAGCACAGGGAGATTACTATCAAGCAACTAGAGGTGGTGGGAATGGTGATTATAAACTAATCGTTTATGCACCAGAATCAATTCAAGAAACTATTGATGTTATGAAAGATTCATTCAACATCGCTGACTATTATAGAAACCCTGTTTTAGTATTAGTCGATGGATTAATTGGACAAATGATGGAATCAGTTGATTTTGACAGACCTGTTAAAGAAAGATTTTTACCTGAAAAAGATTGGGCAACTAATGGAACCAGAAATCATCCAGGTAGAAGAAATGTTGCGAGTTCACTACATATTGATCCAGTTCAATTAGAAAATCATAATATTCATTTATTTGAAAAATATGATTTAATAACTAAAAATGAAACAAAATATGAAATGATTAATGTGAAGAATGCTGATTACGTTATCGTAGCCTATGGAACAATGGCTAGAATCTGTCGTTCAGCGATTGAAATGTTAGCAGAAAAAGGTATTAATGTTGGTATGATAAGACCAATTACATTATGGCCTTACCCAAAAGCAGCATTTAAAGAGATACCAGAAACAGCAAAAGGGATACTATGTTGCGAATTAAGTATGGGACAAATGTTAGATGATGTATTAATTTCTAATAATGGAAAACATAAAGTTGGATTCTTCGGTAGAGCTGGCGGAATGTTACCAGATCCTGAAGAAATTGTTGATGCAATTGTTAATTTTGAATCAAAGGTGGTGAAATAAGATGGCTATTAAATATGAAAAATCAAAAGGTTTAACTGATACGCCACTTACTTATTGCCCTGGATGTACTCATGGTGTAATCCATAAATTAGTAGCTGAATCATTAGTAGAGCTTGGTTTATTAGACAAAGCTATTGCTATAGCTTCTGTTGGCTGTTCTGTATTTAGTTATCAATTTTTTAACTGTGATGCTCAACAAGCTCCACATGGTAGAGCATGTGCAGAAGCAACAGGTATTAAAAGAGTATTACCTGAAAATATCGTCTTCACTTATCAAGGTGATGGAGACTTAGCAAGTATTGGTATAGCTGAAACAATTCATGCAGCAAACCGTGGCGAAAATATTACTGTTATTTTTGTAAATAATGCTATTTACGGGATGACTGGTGGACAAATGGCACCGACTTCTCTTATTGGTCAAAAAACTACAACAAGTCAAGATGGTAGAAACTCAGCTCAACATGGGAATCCAATTAAAATTAGTGAAATGTTCGCTACGATTGGTGGAGTTGCTTATTTAGAAAGAGTTTCTGTACACAATCCTAAACATTTAATAAAAGCTAAAAAAGCAATTAAAAAAGCTTTCCGATATCAAGAAGAAAAACGTGGATTTACTATGGTTGAGATATTATCAACTTGCCCAGTTAACTGGGGAGTGAAACCAACAGACGCACTTAAATGGGTTGAATCAGATATGATTCCTGAATTCCCACTAGGTCTGTTTAAGGATAAAGGTGAAGACAATGAATGATGCTAAAAATATTAAAGTTGCTGGTTTTGGTGGACAAGGTGTAATGATGTTTGGACAAATCCTCGCATATTCAGCAACAAAAGATGAATTGTTTGGATTATGGTTCCCTTCTTATGGACCTGAAACAAGAGGTGGAACAGCTAACTGTTCTGTTATTGTGTCAAACAAACAAATAAACTCACCTGTATTCAAAAACGCAGATCATTTAGTGACTTTTAATGGACCATCCCTAGAAAAGTTTAGAAACAACGTAGCTGATGGTGGATTAATTTTATACAATTCTTCAATTGTAAAAGAAAAAATTACTCAATGTGGACATCTATGTTTAGGTGTACCTGTTAATGATATTGCCGCAGAATTAGGAAATACAAAAGTTGCTAATATGGTTATGATGGGTGCTTACTTAGAATTAACTAAACTATTCTTAGATGATACTATCCATGCAATTGTTAAAAAAATCTTAGGTGAAAAGAAAGCTAGCTTAGTTGAAATAAATGTAAAAGCAATTGAAGCTGGTAAGAAATATGTAAAAGACGCTGGAGTAATATATGCTTAGGAATCTCGAAGATTTAAGAAATCTTGCAAAAGCTGCTGGCCGAAAGAAAATGGCTGTTGTGTTCGCACATGATGATCATGTAATAGAAGCGGTAAAAGCTGCATCAGATTTTGGAATCATTGAACCTATACTTATAGGAAAAGCAGAAGAAATAAAAAAACTAACAAAAGATTTTGACTTAAAACAACCTTACCAAATTATCGATGAATCAGATCCCGACTTAGCTACCAAAGTAGGTATGGATATGGTTAATAATAATGAAGTAGATATCTTAATGAAAGGTTTAATTCACACTAAGATATTATTGAAAGGCGTTGTAAATAAAGAGTATGGTATTAGAGAAAGTAAACTTTTATCACATGTTGGTATCGTAGGTTTTCCAACTTTAAATAGAATATTGTTCGCAACTGATGGAGCTATGAACATTACTCCAAACTATGAACAAAAAATCTTAATCATTGAAGCAGCTGTAAAACTAGCTAAAACTTTAGGTTATAAACAACCTAAAGTTGGAATAGTTTCGGCTGTCGAAAAGGTTAATCCAAAAATTGAATCAACTGTCGATGCTCAAAAAATAGTTGAATATTACAAAGATAAAGACATAGATTTTATTGTTGATGGCCCTTTTGCTATTGATAACTTAGTCTCTATGGATTCAGTTAAACATAAAGGTATTAAATCTCCTGTTGGGGGAGTATGTGATATTTTGGTATTCCCTAACTTAGATGGTGGAAATATTTTTTATAAAACAAGTGTATTTTTAGGAAGTGGGAAATCTGCTGGTATTATCATGGGAGCTAAAGTACCTATCGTACTTACTTCAAGAGCAGATACCGCTGAATCAAAATTAAATTCTATTATATTGGCGGTGGTGAATAAAGATGGACTATCTACTTCTAGTAATTAATCCGGGAAGTACATCTACAAAAGTTGCGCTTTATTTGAATGACAAATTAATTCAAGAAGCTACACTTAGACACGATGTACATGAATTAGAAAAATTTGAAACCTTAATAGACCAATTAGATTTTAGAAGACAAGTAATACTTGACTTTTTGATTGACCACAAATATCAAATTAATCAAATTGATATATTTGTTGGTAGAGGTGGTATGTTGAAACCATTGTTTAATGGTGGAACTTACCTAGTAACCGAAAAAATGTTAAATGACTTAAGGACCTGTAAATACGGTACCCATGCATCTAATTTAGGAGCTCTTTTAGCTTCAAGTTTTGCTAAACCATTAAACAGGCCTGCATATATTGTTGACCCAGTTGTTATTGACGAGTTTGAAGATATTTCTAGAGTTTCTGGCCAGAAACTAATTGAAAGAAAAAGTATCTTCCATGCACTTAACCAAAAAGCTACTGCTAAAAGACATGCCAAGATGGTCGGAAATACATATGAAAATATGAACATTATTGTCTGTCATTTAGGTGGGGGCATTAGTGTAGGGCTTCACCGTCAAGGCCGAGTTGTAGATGTTAACAATGCTTTAGGTGGAGATGGACCATTCTCACCTGAAAGAACCGGGACTATTCCAACATTCCCATTAGTGGATTTATGTTTCTCTGGTGACTACACCAAAGAAGAAATAAAAAAATTATTGGTTGGAAAAGGTGGTTTAGTATCGTATTTGGGTACTAATTCCGGACTTGAGATAGAAAAAAGAATTAACGATGGAGACACTGAAGCTCAATTCTATTTTGAAGCTATGGGGTACAATGTCGTAAAACAAATCGGCGCATTATATTTTGTTTGTAAAGGCAAAGTAGATGCAGTATTAATTACCGGAGGAGTAGCTCACAGTAAGTACTTCATCAACTATTTGAAATCATATTTAGATAAAATAGTATCTGTATATATCTATCCAGGTGAAGATGAAATGCGAGCGTTAGCTGAAGGCACATTAAGAACCTTAAGAAAAGAAGAAAAATTACAAGCATATTGATAAATATAAAACGAATTAGTATTCTTCCACTAATTCGTTTTTTTTATGGTTTTTCTCTTTTGTCTTTATATAAAAATCTCATGAAAACACTTTACAATTCAATATCTAAAGCTATTAATATCACTTATGTTATAATACAAATAGGAGTGGTAAAAATGAAAACAAAACAATTAGTAGATAATTTATTAGAGTCATATATTAATACTCAAATTAAGAAGGATCATTGTGCTTGCAAGATTCCTCAAAATCGTGAAATCAAAAAAATCGTGAAGTTAACCAAGGATTTAGTCTTCCCAGGTTACTTTGCTTACAGCAATATAAAAGAAACGGTTTCTCCATTTACTATAACAAGAATAGTGAGTAAATTAAGGAGAGTTCTTAGAAAACAAATTAATTACTCAAGACTGTATTTAGCAGATGAGAGCAAAAGAAGTCTATTTGAAAGAGAATCATGCGATCTCTGTCAAAAATATATTAATTCAATACCTGAGATGAGAAGATTAATAGCTGAAGATGTAGAAGCTCATTACCAAGGAGATCCAGCAGCTTTAAACCGAGATCAAATTATAATTTCATATCCAGGTATTTACGCAATACTTGTATACCGAATGGCGCACGTTTTAGATCAACTAGGTGTTATGGTTATACCTAGAATGATGAGTGAATTCGCTCATCGTGAAACAGGGATTGATATTAATCCCAAAGCAGAGATAGGCGAGAGCTTTTTTATCGATCATGGTACAGGAGTTGTTATTGGGGAAACCAGTAAAATTGGCGATAGAGTAAAAATTTATCAAGGTGTTACTTTAGGTGCAATGTCTCTAAGGAAAGGCCATTCTCTAAAGGGAACTAAACGTCATCCAACAATTCAAAATGATGTAACTATATACTCTAATGCATCTATACTAGGTGGTAAAACAGTTATTGGTAAAAACTCAGTTATAGGATCAAATGTTTTATTAACAGAATCAATTCCAGATAACTGTTTAGTAACCAATAAAAAACCAGAACTAGAATTAAGGAGTAATGTTAAAAATGGGACTGTATAATAATATATTAGAAACAATTGGTAACACGCCACTTGTTAGACTGAAAAACGTAGAGTTGAAATATAATTTAAAATCAAGAATCTATGCAAAACTTGAAAGTTTTAATCCTAGCAATTCTGTTAAAACTAGACCAGCATATTATATGTTAAAGGATTTAAGAGATCGATTAGTAATTAATGATGGTTCAGTTATAGTAGAAGCTACTAGTGGTAACACTGGAATCGCCTTAGCGATGATTTCAGCGTATTTTGGTTACAAGTGTATCTTAGTTATGCCAGATAGCTTATCTAAGGAAAGAATCGATTATATGCGTCTCTATGGAGCGGAAATAGTTTTAACTCCAGGTAGTCTCGGTATGAAAGGATCTCAAGCAAAAGCTAAAGCCATTCAAAGTATAACTAATAATGCTGTTATACCAAGTCAATTCACTAATCCAATGAATCCCCATGCGCATTATCAAACAACTGGACCAGAGATTGTTAGAGATTTAAATAGTAAAATAGATTATTTAATAGCTGGCATTGGTACTGGGGGCACAATTACAGGCTTAAATAAATATTTTAAGGAACTAGGATTAAAAACTAAAATAATAGGTGTTGAACCAATTAATTCAAGTATTATTAGTGGTAACGCACCAGGTAAACATAAGATTCAAGGAATTGGCGCAGGATTTATTCCTGAAATCCTTGATCCTAATATTCTTGATGAGATTTTAACAGTAAATGATGAAACTGCCAATGAAATGACTAGAGAGTGTCCAAAACTAGAAGGAATATCAGTAGGAATATCATCAGGTGCAGTACTAAAAGCAACTATAGAATATATAGTTAATAACAACTTAAGTAACAAGGATATTGTAATGATATTTCCGGATGCAGGAGAAAAATATTTTTCAACCGGAATATTTGAGTAAAATCACCTTTGAAAAATTAATAATATTTTGTTATAATTACTTGAAGGAGTGATTTGATGAAATTTCTTAAGAACAAAAAGATACTTGAAATATCTGAAGGAAACCCTAAAGATGCAGAAGAGATTCTTGCAGTTTTAAAACAAGTTGGAAGTGAATCTGATAATCTTATTATTGACTCCAATGGTGTTCAATTAACAGTAGAGCAGGAAGAAGAATATCTAAAGAAAAACCAAAAATCTATTACCAATAAAAATTTTATCGGCAAAGTTGATGGTAAAGTTGTTTGTACAGCTGGAATACAAGGAAATGCTAGAAAAAGAGTCGAACATAACGTTACACTTGGAATTTCAATTTTAAAAGATTACTGGAATATAGGAATCGGCGGACATATGATGAATCATATACTCAACTATTGTCGTACAACTAAACTAATTAAAAACGTTGTGCTAGAAGTTAGAGAAGACAATGTACACGCTATTCACCTTTATGAAAAGCTTGGGTTTAAGAAGATAGGAGTTTTCACTGATAAAGTTAAAATTGATGACAAATATTATAACGAAATAATTATGGAAATATTATTAAATAAGTGAAATGTCAACGGTTAACGTAGACATTTCTTTTTTTTTTAAAAAAAATGGCGAAAAAAAAGCTTTTACGTTGTATATATTTATGGAAAGTTATGATTAAGTGCATCCTATATATGCAGATTTGGTATTCATGCTAAAATAGAGGAAGAAAGGATGTGGTCTTTTGAAAGATATGTTAATAATTAATGATATCTTAAATGGTGAAATTGATAAGTTCTCAATATTGATGGAAAGATATCATAATGAGTTGTTTAAGTATATATATAATATGACTGATGATTATCATTTAACAGAAGACTTACTCCAAGAAATCTTCTTTAGAATATATAAGAACTTAATCAGGTATGACGCTGTTAAGTCCTCATTTAGAACTTGGATATACCGTATCACTAGTAATTACGTGTTTAATCATTTTAAATCAAGTCAAGCAAAACTAAAACAAAAAACCTATTCGTATGATGATAATATTAACAGTAGCAAGGAAGATGTCGAAGGTCAAGCAATTAAGAACCAACAAATTAATGAAATTTTGACTGCGATGAAAAGATTACTTAAACCAAAACACTTCTCCATAATGTCTCTACATTTCTTTAGTAATCTTACCGTAAAAGAAATCAGTAAATCTATGGAGATACCAGAGAAAACAATTTATAAAGCAATAAAAACCAGCACTGAAAAAATTAAGAAGGAGGTGGCTTTAAATGATGAAGTATAACAGAGATATTGATGAATTTAAATTAAATCAAACTCAAATGAAAACAATTGATATCGTTATGAATAGAATTGAATCAAGACCAAAGAAGATTACGTTCTTTTCAAAATATAGAACCCTAGTTCTAGCTTTTAGCTTAAGTATTGTAGTCGCATTGACTTTAATTTTTGCCACTGAAACTCCTACACCAACGCCAATAACATTAAGCGAGTTCAGTACTGAGAAAATTGTAGAAACAACCTATTTATCTGGAAGTATTATTGCCAATAGTATTAGAGTTGCTAATCCATTAAGCCTTTTAGGTTTAAGTATTTTAGCAGACGATGATATAACTGAATTTGAACAAAACATTGATGAGTTTAATCAATACTTTGATATGTTAAAAATATTTATCGATGATTCAGACTTTAATCAAGCTGTAGTGATTGAAACTCTTACTGAAGGAGAATATAGTACAAAAATGACTTATAGTATTGATGGTAATAATTTTGAATTCTTACTCAACATTAATGATAATATTATCATAGGCATATTAAGTATAGATACTATAACTATGAATGTTACTGGTGAAATTACAGAAACAGATAATTCTTTAGAACTTGATTTGACAGCTTCAAATCAAGATAATTTCATTGAAATACTATATGAGACTGAGACAAAAGATGAAGTTGAGAAGAAATACACGATAAAACAAGATATAAACGGTGTTTACTCAGAAAAAGAAGTTAAAGTTTCATATTCACAAGATGAGGTCGAAGTTCAGATTCACCAAGGTGAAGATGAGTACAAACTTAAAAAAGAATCAAGTAATGGAGTAACTGTATATAAACTTGAATACAAAATTAATGATTTAGAAGGTGAAGCATATATAACTGAGACTTTAGATATTTTTGGAAATGCAACTTATACATATAATATATCAGAAGATGGTATTGAAAAAGAAATAGACAAAGCAGATCCAGACGATGACTACGACGATGAAGATGAAGAAGATGAGGATGACGAGGAAGATGAGGAAGATGAGGAAGATGATGAAGAACTTGAAGATGAGGAAGATGATGAAGAACTTGAAGATGAGGAAGATGATATCGTAGATGAATCAATGATAACAGCATCTACAATTAAAATATATTTGTAAAAAAGGAGAAAATCTATCAATAGGTTTGTATATATATACATAAAGGGGATGACACAAATGAAAAAATTATTAGTAATAGCTTTAGGATTGATTACGGGACTAGGATTAATCGGGTGCGATAGTCAAATCATTAATAACTCACTAAGTTCACAAGAATCACTTGTAAGCTTATCATATTTATCAGCTGGATTTTTGGATATGCAGACTGAAACTGAATTACAACCACTAAGATATGAGCTGCTAGCGGAAACAACTACAGCTGACTCAGAAGCGGGTGTTTCTGAAACAACAGAAGGAACAACAACGGGAACCACAACAGAAGGAACCACAACAACAGGAACCACAACAGCAGGAACCACAACAGCAGGAACCACATCAGGAAGCACTACAACTGAATCTGGTAACTCAATTACAGTTGATGGAGAACTTGAAGAAATAAACCAATATGTAGATCTATTAAAGAACTTCATTGATAATGGTCCAAATAACTTTGGTAGTGTTACTGAAGAAACTTCAGATAGATCTGAATTTGTAAATAAATTAACGATTCAAGTCAACGATGAAAACTATATTCTTTATTATAATGTTGATATCCTAACAGGCGAAATTACAGGGATATTCGTTATAGGAACAGTTGAATACACGATAACTGCTTCTAATAGTCTAGATGATTCTGATGAATTTGAGGATGAATCAGAAGATGAAGATGAAGATGAAATGGAATCAGAAGATGAATTTGAGGATGAATTTGAAGACGAAGATGAAGACGAAGATGAAGACGAAATGGAATCAGAAGATGAAGATGGTGAATTATCTTTCAACCAAAATGCTGAAATTGAAGCTGAATTAGATGATGAAAATGAAACAAAAATGGAATTAGTTGCCACAAATGGAGAAGATACTATAAGAATCACCTATAAAGTTGAAAACAGTGATGATGAAACAAAAACTAAATTCGAAATAGAAAAAGATATAGACGGTGTTAAATCAAATGTTGAAATCGAGATTAAAATGGAAGCCGATGAATACAAAATTTCTATAAAAGATGGTGAAAACCAATACGAACTAAAAAGTGAAATGGAAGACGATGGTACAGCTTATAAGCTAGAATATGAAGTGGACGGTGTTGAAGGCGAAATCAAAATTATTGAAACTGAAGATGAAACTGGAAATACAATATATGAATATCATATTTCTGAAGGTGAACACGAGGAAGAAATAGAAATGGAAGAACCAGAATCAGAAGGTTTTGATGAAGATGAATTTGAAGATGAAAATGAAGATGGATCATCTGGTTCGTTATAAATTTATACTAAAAGTCGTTGAAATAATTAATAAAGGTATAGTTAAATAAACTATATCTTTTTTTCTTGCTAAATTTACGAAATCCTTTTGACTTACAATAAAAATTTATGTATAATTATCATAAGTTTTATTATACTAAGGAGACCAAAATGAGAGTAGGCATCATAGGACCAATTGGGTGTGGAAAATCTACACTATCGAAATTATTATCAGAGCATTATAACATTCCTCTAATCGAAGAACCAGTTGAAAAAAATGAGTTTTTACCACTTTTTTATGAAGACAAAGAGAAATTTGCTTTATTAAGCCAAAATGCATTCTATAGTTCACTCTTCTTATTGATGTGGAGATCTAGAAACGAAAAATCTTGTGTATGTGACTCTACATTATTTTCCAATCTAGTATTTACTGAATTACTTAGACTTGAAGGTATCATGTCTGCTTACGAGGTAGCTCTTACATATGCAATCGCAGATGAGCATTTAAAAAGAATACCCGATGTGGATATTCATTTAGTTATTGTGAGAGAAACCGAACAGTTATTTAATAACGTTAAAAAAAGAGGAAGAGATATGGAAAAAGGGCAACACGATTATCTTACCTTTCACTATAAAAACTACTATGAGGTGTTGGATAGAATTTTTAAAAATTATAAAATTCCTAAGGAAAAGATCCTCTATTTAAAAGTTGATGATATGTTCCAAGGTGAGGAATTTAAAGAAATTTGTAGAGCTATAGAGGAAAGATATAAAAATTTAACTAAATAAAATTTAAAAGGACTATCAATTTTTGATAGTCCTTTTGCATGAGGAAAGTTTATTATAATGGAGTATCATTAGATCGAAAACAGTAACTAAGTAAATATTGACATTAAACCTAGCCCTATATGACCTATGAACAAATCAATACTAGCATATATGTTTTGAATATCAAAGCATTATGCTTTTTTTTATATCAAATCAAAATATTAATATTATATACTTGACAATAGTGTACGTCATACAGTATAATGTATTTGAGGTGGTAAAATGAATGCCAATATTTTACAAAACTATAATGTGGAACTTAAAAGAGGAACTCAAATAATAGTAGTGCTAAGTCAATTACACGAAAAAGAATATGGATATTCTTTATTACAAAAACTAACTGACAAAGGTGTGAATATAGAAGCGGGGACGCTATATCCATTGTTGAGAAGGTTGGAATCACAAGGAATATTGATGAGTGTATGGGATACTTCACTTAATCGACCAAGAAAATATTATGTATTGAGTGATTTTGGGATTGATCTCTATAAGCATTTGATCGAAGAGTGGAACAAAACAATCAATGAAGTAAAAGAAATAACAGGGGGGTAAGTTATGTATAGTTTAATAGAAAGATATGTATATGATGTAGTAAGACGTTTACCAGAAAAATCAAGAACTGAAGTAGCTAAAGAGTTACGAGCTAACATAAGCGATATGCTAAGTGATACACCTACAAAAAATGAAATTGAAAATGTTCTTGAAAGTCTTGGACATCCAAGAAAGTTAGCCAATAACTATCGTGAAAAGCAACGCTATTTAATAGGTCCAGAATGGATGGATGACTATTTAATGGCTTTAAAGATTGTATTAGTAGTATTTGGTGGTATTGCGTTAGTAGTAGCAGTGGTGACAAATATTTTGAATCCTGATTCAACAACTATATTTGGAATAATTTTTGAAGTCATAGGAAAATCATTATCTGAAGTTGGGGGAGCTCTTCTAAAAGGTTTTGCTTTAGTAACAATTGTTTTTGTGATTAGAGAGAAATATAATTTAAAATTAAAGGTAGTTGAATTTGATGTAAGGAATTTGCCGGATTTACCAGATAGTAAAGCAAGAAATATATCTAAATTTAGCGTTACACTTAGTTTAATTCTAAATATTGTGTTTGGGTTCCTATTTATTTATTTGTTGTATAATAACAAATTATATATAGGTTGGTTCGATGCTTCAAACAACTTTAATATAATTGCGCCATTCTTTAACAATGATGTTGCACTAAGACTTATACCATTGTTAATCTTCTCAATTTTACTAAATGTAGGTGCTGACATCTTTGCGCTAATCGAGAAACAGTGGACTGTTAAACTGACAATAGTAACTACGATTACCAAGTTTACTACAGCGTTAATAACAATTATCTTTATAAACCAACAGGGACTTGTTAGTTCAGAGTTTATAAATGTAGCAGCTGGATATTTTGATATGACGATCCAAAACACTACAGATGGAATAAATACTATTATATTAGTAATTTCAATTCTAACTGGATTAGGAGCATTAGCAAATATTGGTTCAACATGGAATCAAACATTAAAATTTAGAAGTAAATCAATTTAAATAAGTCCATTTGATAAAAACATTTTAAATATATTATATATCATTAAAACAGCTAAAAAAAGCTGTTTTTTTGATGTTTTTAATGATTTAAATCCGTTATCTTTAACAATCCATCAGCAAGCATTATCATGAATATGAGAATTGATAATGAAATAATTAAATATAGTATACTTTAGGCATAATACTTATATATTCAAACTAAATATGGTAAAATTTAAATAGAGGTATATTTATGGATTATATTAATGGAAATGATTTGTATCAAATGTTTAACTATGGAACCGTCAATATCTTACAACAAAGAAAGGTTCTAAATGAAATCAATGTATTCCCTGTTTCTGATAGGGATACTGGAAATAATCTTGCATCGACTTTGCAAGCTATTTCTCAAAAGTCTATACGAGACGATTCTTTTCATCTTGCATTACAATCAATAAGTGAATCTGCTTTGTATGGTGCGAGAGGAAATAGCGGTGTGATCTTTGCTCAGTTTGTCAATGGTTTAATGAGTGCCTCAAAAGGAAAGGCTAGAGTTACGATTGAAGAATTTGCTGAGATGGTAAATCAAAGCGTTGTATATACATATTCGTCTTTATCTAACCCAGTTGAAGGTACGATGTTGACGGTTATCAAAGATTGGGCTAACTCATTGATAGCAGTAGTTAAAAAAAATATTGAATCAATTAAGTTAGTATTTGAACACGCATTTAGTATAGCCAAAAAGAGTTTAGAAAAGACCAAAGAACAATTACAGATACTTAAAAAAAATGATGTTGTTGATAGTGGGGCTATGGGATTTGTATTATTTTTGCAAGGTATCAATAGTTATTATAACAATGAAGCTATAGAATCAGTTAACTATGAAGAAATCGAGATAGAACATAAGGACACACATGATGAAAATGTATCATTTAGATATTGCACAGAAGGATTAGTCAAAACTAATGAAACTTTACTTGAAGCTAATTTAAAAGATGTATTAAATAAGTATGGAGATAGTTTAATCGTTGCGAAAGGATTAAATATGTTTAGAATTCACATTCATACAGATTCTCCTGAATTAGTTTTTTCTGAGTTAAGGAAATACGGTAAAATTATAACTCAAAAAGTCGATAATATGATTCAAGATATTGCTTTGGAAAAACCAGACAATAAAACGGTAATTGTAACTGATTCAATTTGTGATTTAGATATCGAGTTTATAAACAAAAACAATATAGTTGTTGTACCTATAAATGTAAAAGTAGATGAAGTGGATTATTTTGATAAACTTACAATAAATAATGAAATACTTTTTGATTTAATCCCTAATATAAGCGAATATCCAACAACTGCAACACCGACAATTAAGTATGTTGATGACTTATTTGTTAGATTACTAAAACAGCATGATCAGATATTGGTTCTTACAGTTTCAGGGAACTTAAGTGCAACCCATAACGTTCTATTTGAACAAGCAAAAAAAGCTGCTAAACCTGGAAAAAGAATTCATGTAATTGATACATTAAATAACTCAGCAACAGAAGGTTTATTGGTGAGGAAGGCTGTTGACTTACTAGCTTCAGGGTTAAGTCTCGATGAAGTAATTGAATATATTGAAATTCAGAAAAAGAAGACAAAGATATTGGTTTGTTTGAATACTTTCAAATATGCAGCAATGAGTGGGCGTTTACCTAAAGTTGTAGGCAAAATTGGTAATTTCTTTGGGATGAGACCAATAATGACTTTAGATCAAAACGGTAAGGGTGCAGCTTTTGGAATCGGATTTTCAAAAAAAGCTATAACAAAAAAAATAATAAAGTTAATTAATAAAGAGATAACTAACGGGGGGATAGAAGAGTATTCTCTTGTTCACTGTCTTAATAGTGATTTAGCTGATGAATATTCAAAACTATTCACTAAGATAATAGGTAAAGAACCAGAATATATCGCAGATGTTTCGAGTGCAACCGCTATTCATAGTGGTGTTGGTACAGTTGCAATTGGATATATTAGAAAATAAGGAGGAAATTTTATGTTAAATGCAGTATTAATTATCCTTATCTACTTCATATTGTTTTTCATAGTTGGTACAATCATAAAAAATAATAGTATCGTTGATGTTGGTTGGGGATTTGGATTTGTATTAACAGCCTGGATTCTGTTTTTTATAAGTAACGATTTTACAATTGCTAAAATAATTGTAAACACATTGGTTACTTTATGGGGATTAAGACTTTTTTACACAATTTTGAAAAGGAATTTATTTAAAGAAGAAGATTTCAGATATAAGAACTGGCGTAAAGCATGGGGCAAATATGTAGTTCCAAGAGCTTTTTTCCAAGTATATATGTTTCAAGGACTATTTATGTTTGTGGTTGGTTTAGGAGCTTTTTATGTCAATATCTTTAACATCACATTCTCATGGTTTATGTTGATTGGTATAGTTCTATGGATTATAGGATTTTACTTTGAAGCTAGAGGAGATTATGAATTGAAGCAACACATTAGTAATCCAGAAAACAAAGGAAAATTATTAACAACAGGTTTATGGAAACATACAAGACATCCTAATTATTTTGGAGAAGCTCTAATGTGGTGGGGAATATTTATCATTATTATTGTGGCTGACATTTCTTTATGGTATTTAGCGATCAGTCCTTTAGTCATTACAATTTTATTAAGATTTGTTAGTGGGGTTCCACTACTTGAAAGAAAAATGCAAAATAAACCAGGATGGGAAGAATATGCTAAAAAAACAAGTGCATTCATTCCATTCTTAAAAGGGAAAAAATAAGGAGAAATTATGGAATTTTTAAAAATGTATTTAATCGGATTTATCGTATTTATACTTATTGATATTGTTTGGTTAAGTTTAATAGCCAACAAATTTTATAAAAAACATCTTGGTTTTTTAATGAAGGAAAAACCTAATTTAATTGTAGCGTTGGTATTTTATTTGATATTTATTGTTGGACTTGTATATTTTGTAATTAAACCAGGAATTGAAGCTGAAAGCATTGGTCAAATTATTTTGGGTGGAGCGTTATTCGGTTTTATAGGATATGCTACATATGATTTAACCAATCTTTCAACACTTAAAAACTGGCCGGTAATCGTTACGGTTGTCGATTTAATTTGGGGAAGCACATTATCAGTAATTATATCTTCATTAACATATGTAATATACAATTGGATATGGTAATATTTATCAGATATATTTAATTATTTTAACCTTGTAATTGTTATGAGATTAAAATCAGGGGGAAATTATGATTTCAGAAAGGTACTTGGATAAATTAGAAACTGCAATGGCTCTTAAGCAAGGTAGAAAACCCTGCGAGATTTTACTCGTAGATTTACCTGAAACCTATTGTAATGTTTTGTCTATGTTTGAGAGAGAGGGGAACTTGATTATATTTAATAAAGACATTATTGATCAAGTTAGCGAATTAGAAGTTATAGCTTCAATGATTCATGAAGGCAGACATGCATACCAATGGTATCAAGTAAGTAACCCTAATAAGTCTGAGGAAAATCAGGAAACTCTTAATTTATGGAAGAAAGAATTTAGTCTTTATAGTCAACCCCTAAATAATGAAAACAATTTGGAATATGCATCTCAATCTATTGAAATTGATGCAGTAGCTTATACATCGCTGGAGATTGAAAATATCAGTGAAGGCGAGTTAATTATTCCAAAAGAAATCTTAAATATTGTGAATGAAAGAAAAGAAGTATTAAAATTAAGAAATATTATGTAAAAAACAAAATATTTTCTGTTTCTAACTTTTATTTATTTAATAATATTGTTATAATTTTTACAGAGGTGAAAAACTATGGCAATCTTAATTGTATACGATACAAATTATGGGAATACTCAAAAAGTGGCGGAAAGCTTCAAGAATTGTTTAAAAGATTTTAAGGTGGACTTAATTAAAATTGATGTCTTAACTCAAAGTCAAATTGACAAAGTTGATTTAGTAATTCTTGGTTCACCTACTATAGCATTTAATATGACAAAAAAACTGAAAAAAGCTCTTAAAAAGACTGATTTTAATGATAAATTATTCTTTGTTTTTGACACGAGAGCGAATGTTGATGATGTTAAATCAAAACTGCTTTTAAAGTTGGTTAGAAGGTTTGGATACGCTGCTGAAAAAATGGAAAATAGATTAATCAAAAAAGGTGGAGTCAAACTTATTGATTACAAGTATTACTATGTTAAGGAAACAGAAGGCCCTTTATATCAAGAAGTTGATAAACAAATCAAAGATGATGCTTCACTTATAATTACTAAAATCGGAGAATTGAAATAATCTTTTCTCTTTTTTTTTGCGAATTAAGATTAAAATACGCAACATAGTAGATAATATGGGTAAAATCTTGTATAATTAAAATATAAATATTTAATTTTAGGAGGAAACTATGAAGTATATTTGTGATGTTTGTGGATACGTGTATGACCCAGTATTAGGTGACCCTGATAGTGGTATTGAACCAGGGACAGAATTTAAAGACATTCCTGAAGATTGGGTTTGCCCTTTATGTGGTGTTGGAAAAGATGATTTTAGCGCACTTGAATAATTGAGTTTAAAAAGCAAAGTAATCTTTGCTTTTTTTCTTTGCTTCATCGGAAAGACATGTATAAAAATAAAATTAAAGAATAATAGAATAAATGACTTGTATTATTTGGGAGAAAACACTATAATATTACTGTCATAATGAAACACTCGAAAAATATATAAATCAACTGTGTATATATATCAAAAAAAATTGAATATCTTGCTAGTGAATAGGTGCATAACAGGGAACCAGGTGAAAATCCTGAACTGTACCAGCAACCGTAATTCGAATGTCTATACTAAACCATTGGTCAAACAAGAAGGTGTATAGATGGTAGAAGATTAGTCGGGAGACCTACCTATTTATTAAATACATTTTAAGGAGAAAAGGATGAAAAGAAAAGCACTGGGCTTATTGCTATTCTTATTGATCGTTCCTTTATTTATGGGATGCGATCAAACAGCAACAACAGCAGCTGCAACAAATGCAGCAACAACAAATGCAGCAACAACAGAAGCTACAACAGTAACTGAAGTAGCAACAACAGAAGCTACAACAACAGAAGCAACAACTGTAGAGGTGGCTTTAGGGAGTGTAACTTTCGAAATTATTACATCTGGAGACAATCCAGAAACTACTGAAATTGAAACACAATATGTTTCAAATTCAAAAGTTGTTGAATATTTTGAAGGAGACACACTATTTAGTTTGCTTTTAGAGAACTATACAATGTCTTGTCAAGGTGCAGATGGAAACCCTGATGACACATGTTCTTTTGAAGGCATTTATGGACATTATGTATTAGCTATTGATACGTTAATCCCTGGTGAATCAAATGAGTTTATCAGTTTTAATATTAATGATGAATACGCTATGACAGGTGTTGATGCTACGGAACTAGCAGATGGTTCTGTATATTCATTTTTAATTGGAACTTTCTAAAACTAAAAGTAGTATAAGAAGCATCACATTAACGTCGATGCTTCTAGCTATTTTAGTTATTCAAGAGGAGATATTATCATTTATTCCTCAAGTGCAATTGACTGTAATACTAATTATAGTTTATGCACGATTTTTGTCAGGAAAAGAGTTGTATCCGCTTATAATCGGTTATGTAATATTAGACAATATAATTATGGGTAGTTTCAATCTTATGTACACACCTGCAATGTTCTTTAGTTGGTTATTGCTAGCATTTGTAGCTCAAAAAGTTAGAAATAAGTCAGACTATGTAGTATTTATGGTTGCGGTTATCTTTCCATTTATTTATGGGTGGTCATTTATACCTGCAACAGCTATATTACAACATTTTTCATGGTCTCAGGTTATAGCTTACCTAAAAATTGATCTTGCAGCTGAAGCTTTGATGGCCGCCAATAGCGTAGCTACTTACTTGTTTTTCTATAAACCACTAAACGAATTATTTATAAAACTTTATCATCCTAAAGGATTAGATAAATTTGAAATATTTAAATAACTTAAATAACTATTAGGGGGCCCTCAAAGGCTCCCTTTAAACTTTAAACATATCAATTGATAATATACAAGAAAACTGTTATAATTTTACATAATAAGATAAACATATAATGGAGGAACTAATATGGAAAACATTAATACAGATTTATTGATCATAGGTGCTGGGCCTGGTGGATATGTAGCAGCTATCTATGCAGCAAAAAAAGGATTAAATGTTACTTTAGTTAATGGAAAGAGAATAGGTGGTACTTGCCTTAATGAAGGTTGTATTCCTACAAAAGCTTTAGTTAGATCAGCGGAGTTATATCAAGAAATACTACACTCAGAGAAACAAGGGATATTATTAGAAAATCCTAGTTTTGATATGAGTAAAATAATAGATAATAAAGATGAAGTAAAAGATAAATTAGTAAAAGGTATTGAATACTTACTGGAAAAATACAATGTAAATATTATAAAAGGCTACGCTAGTTTTGAAAACGACAAATTAGTTAAAGTAGTTGGGGAAGAAGAGTGCTTAATAAATGCTAAGGATATTATTATAGCAACAGGGGCAATGACTAAACACCTACCAATTCCAGGAATTGATTTAAATTTTGTAATTGATTCAGAAGTTTTATTAAAAAATAAGAACCTACCTGAGACATTAAATATTATTGGTGGGGGTATCATTGGTATGGAATTTGCATTTATTTATGCTAGTTTTGGCGTAAAAGTGAATGTCATTGAATTTTTACCTAGAGTGTTACCTGGTGTAGATCGTGAATTCAGTATGAGGCTAATGCGTTATGCAAAACAATTAAATATAACGATATTAAACAATGCAGCTGTTACTAAAATTGAATCATCTGAAGGAAAAGCTTTAGTTCATTTCACTCAAAAAGGTAAAGAAAAGAGCCTAACATCTGAACTTGTGTTAGAAGCTGTTGGTAGAGTACCTAACATGAATGGATTAGGGTTAGATAATACAACGTTAATTCATGATGTAAGAACGGGTATTACTGTAGATAATCACATGAAAACAAATTTAGATAACATCTATGCAATTGGTGATGTGACAAACATAATGCAATTAGCTCATGTCGCTAGTCACCAAGGAATTGTTGCAGTTGATAATATTTTAGGTGAAGCAAAAACAATGGATTACGACTGTATTCCAGCAGTTATTTTTACAAGCCCTCAAATCGCAACGGTTGGTAAAACTGAAGAAATGTGTAAAACTAAAGAAATTGACTACGATGTTATTAAAGTGCCTTATTCAGCGAATGGTAGAGCATTAATAATGGAAGCTGAAGCCGGATATATAAAATTACTTAGGGATAAATCATCAAAAAAATTAATTGGTGGTATGGTGTTTGGGAAAGACGCTGATAATTTAATTGCTTCAATAACAATAGCGATTAAAAACGGTTTATCAGCAAAAGATTTACAGGAAACTATCTTTGCTCATCCAACTGTTCAAGAATTAATACACGAAGGAGCTATGGGGTTAGACTCGCTAGCTATCCATTTTGTTGATTAATGGAAGTAATCAAAGATATTAAAAAAATAAATGAAATTATTAATCGGGCTAATTATATAGTTTTTTTAGGTGGCGCTGGAGTTAGTACTGAATCTGGGGTTCCAGATTTTAGATCTCCAACCGGGTTATATAACCAACCCTATAAATTTAGTCCAGAAAAGATATTAAGCCATAATTTTTTCTTTAACCAACCAAAGATTTTTTATGAATTTTATAAAGAAAAAATTATAAGTGTTAATCCTGAGCCTAATCCTGGGCATTATTTCTTAACTAACCTTGAAAAAACAGGGAAACTAAAAGCAATAATTACACAAAACATTGATGGATTACATACAAAAGCTAATTCTAAAAACGTTATAGAGTTACATGGAAATGTAAACTATAACCACTGTGTTAAATGTAATAAGGCTTTTGACATAAACTATATCAAAAACGCTACTGATACTGTAAGATGTGATGAGTGTAACGGCCTTGTAAAACCTGATGTGGTTTTATATGGTGAGACTTTAGATAATTTTGTGATTGAATCTTCACTCAAACATATCCAAAAATCTGATTTAATGATAATTGCTGGCACATCACTTAATGTATACCCAGCAGCTGAACTGATGAGATATGCAAATAAAGTATTACTAATAAATCTTACTAGAACCTCCAAAGACATCTATTGTGATTATGTATATTACGGTAAATTTGGAGAAACTTCTAAGGAATTACAGTCCATAAGAGATTGACACTAAATCTTAAATATACTATAATTATCTTAATATGAGGAGAATATATGATGTATTTGGATTATAGCGCTACAACGCCCGTTAATAATGAAGTTTTAGAGGCTTTCACTAAATTTAATCAAGATTACTTCGCTAATCCTAATTCTACACATGAGTTAGGACTTTTAACTAAATTACAAATCGATAAAGCAACGCTAGACATTAAGAAAACTTTAGGTATCGATGCATTCGAAGTTATATATACTTCAGGTGCTACAGAATCTAATAATCTTGCTTTAAAGGGTTATGCTTTAGGTAATCAACATTTAGGGAAACATATTATTAGCACTCCATATGAACACTCTAGTGTTACCACTTGTTTGAATTATCTGGAAAAATGTGGCTTTGAGGTTGATATCTTGGATATTAATGAATCAGGGCTAATCGATTTAACCGAATTAGAGAAACTTATTAGATCGGATACAATTTTAGTTTCAATAGCTTTGATTAATTCTGAAGTAGGAATTAAACAAAACCTAGAAAAGATAACCAACATCTTAAAAAAACACCCTCATGTTAGGTTTCACTCTGATATGACACAAGCGATAGGTAAACAAAAAGTTGACTTAAGCAATGTGGATTTAGTCAGTTTTACTGCTCATAAAATTTATGGATTAAAGGGCATAGGTGTCTTGTTAAGAAGGAAGAATCTTAATTTAACTCCAGTAGTTCATGGGGGTAAATCGACCAGTATTTTTAGAGGTGGAACTCCACCAGCTCCATTAATTTACAGTTTAGCAATAGCTTTAAAATTAGCCTATGAAGACTTCGATAAAAAATTAAAATACATTCAAACTCTATATGATTATCTATGTAATGATTTATTACCTCAAATTGAATGTGCACATATTAATTATAAATATGGTGTTCCTCAAATTGTAAATGTATCATTTACTGAAATATATGCTGGTAAACTTCTAAAAGAATTATCAAAAAGACACATCATAATCTCTACTCAAACAGCTTGCAGTTCTGAAGCTAGCTATTCAGCGACAGTAAAAAGAATTACTTTTTCTGACAAATTGGCTAAAACCTCTGTAAGAATATCAATTTCTCACCTAACTCAAAAAAAAGAATTAGATGAACTTATTATAGCAATCAAGGAGATACTTCATGAAAATAGTTAAAGTTACTGCTATGTGGTGTATGAGTTGTTTAACGATGAAAAAAGTTTGGAAATCAGTGTTTAAGGAATATCCAAATTTAGAGATTATTGATTTAGATTATGATTTTAATGAAGAAGAAGTAAAACAATATAATATTGGTATGATTCTACCAGAACTTGTTGTTTTTAAAGATGGCAAAGAAATTACAAGAATAATTGGTGAAAAAAGCAAATCAGAACTTGAAACCATCATGGGAGAACTTAATGAAAAGAATTAAACAATTATTATTAATACTTGTTTTAGGATTGCTTATTAATCCTATTTTTTCGTTAGTAAAAGCTGATAATCAAATAAATATATCATTCTTTTATTCAGAAACTTGTTTAAACTGTCATGACATGCATGACTATTTAGCGGAGTTAGAATTAGAATACTCTAATATAAATATTATTAGTTATGGAGTAATTGATGATGATAATATGGATTTATTAAAAGAAGTAGCGGATATATTTAATCAAAATCCAGAGGTGCCAACAGTTGTTATAGGTGGTTTGTCATTTGTAGGATATAATACCCAAATCGAATTGGATCTAGAAAATACAATCATTAAGTATTCAGATAATGATTTCGTTGATGTTATGGCTAAAATCCTAAATGATGAAGAGATACTCATAACTGACATAGATTCTTTAGAAAGAAGCGTTCTCAGACTGCCAATCATAGGTGAAGTTGAAATTGGAGATTTATCACTGTTTCTCGGCGCAGTTGTCTTAGGTTTAGTAGATGGATTCAATCCATGTGCGATGTGGGTCTTAATATTTTTAATTTCGATGTTAATAAATATGAAAGATCGTAAGAGAATGTGGATTATAGGGATAACATTCTTATTTACTTCTGCCTTGGTATATTTCTTGATTATGGTTTCTTGGTTGCAACTCGCTGTTAGTTTAGTTGCGGTAACTTGGATAAGGTACTTGATTGGCTTGATAGCTCTGGTATTTGGTGGCTATAATATTTATAAGTTTGTTAAAACTCGAAATGTTGATGTTGGTTGTGAGGTCACAAATGATAAGCAACGCAAAAAAATAATTGAGAAGATTAAAGGCATTGTTAAAAAACGTAGTTTAATCATAGCTTTACTTGGAGTTATGCTATTGGCGTTAACAGTTAATCTGATTGAACTAGCATGTTCAGCTGGATTACCTTTGCTTTATACACAAATATTAGCTTACAATGACCTTTCGACAGGTATGTATTTCTTCTATATAGGTATATACATTCTATTATTCTTGATTGATGATTTGATTATCTTTACAATCGCAATGATTACTATGAAAGTAACAGGAATATCAAATAAATATTCACGATATTCAACTGTCATTGGTGGAGTAATTATGCTGATTATTGCAGTATTACTAATATTTTTTCCTAATATAATTATGTTTAATATTTAATATAAAGCGCCTAAAAGGGCGCTTTTAATTTTGATTTAATAAAAAAATAAAAAAAATAGCACTCTTTACTTGACAGTGCCAAAAAATGTGATATAATATAATTAGCACAAGGCAATGGAGAGTGCTAAAATATATTATAAGGAGGTCAATAAAATGACAAAACTAGTTAGGAGAACTGACACATTTCCATTCTTTAATGATATCTTTGATGATTTCTTTACAACTAATAACACAAGGAGAACTGCTTCAAGCATGAAAACTGATATTCTAGAAGCAGACAATGGCTATGAATTACATATTGATGTTCCAGGATTCGGAAAAGAAGATATTAAAATCACGCTTGATAAAGGTTATCTAACAATAGAAGCAAAAAAAGAAGCAATCAAAGAACAAGAGGAAAAACATTTTATAAGAAGAGAAAGATTTACTGGAGTGTGTGCAAGAAGTTTTTATGTTGGTGAAGATATTACTGAAGAGGATATTAAAGCAAAGTATGAAAAAGGCATTCTTAACTTATTCATTCCTAAAGAAGGTACCAACGTAAAGGAAACAAAATATATTGACATTGATTAAAAAAATTAGCGCTTGCAAAAGTGCTTTTTTTTTTCAAAAATATCATTAATAACAAAACTCCATATGTATTATGTGTTATAATAATACTATAAGTGAGGCGAAGATTTTGAAGATAGATAACATTCATGATAACTCAATAATATTTGCGTCAGACCAAGACAAACTAGAGATATTAAATCACTTAAGTGGTAATTCTCTTTTTTTAAAGTTAGCTTTTTTTGATTATAAACAAAGTTATTGTGAAATAGATAAAAAATATTATTTTTATTTAAAAGAAAATTATCAGTTTTCATTGGATTTTTCTCAAAAAATCAAAAAGTATTTTGATTATATTGATATAAATTCAGAATATACCTCGACTAAACTTAATGAGTTAAGAGGCATCAAACTCGATTTAATTAATAATTCTATAATAAGACCTTTTAATTTTGCTAAATACCTGAATAAAACAATTTATTCATTGAATGGGATGCCTGTTTCACCGCTATTCAACGCTAAGAAAATAGAACTTATAACTAGTCATCAGGATTCAAAAGAAAAGGTTAACTTATACAAATCAGGTAACTTAGTTGAGTCAATTCATTCCGTTTATGAAACGGCAGTTAGATTATTGGAGTCAGGGATTGATATATCTAAAATAACTATTCTGAATTCTTCAGCTGAAGATGACTATTACCTGAATAAGTATTTTTCTGATAGCAATATCCCAATTTCTATTAACAAGCCATACCAAATAAATCAACATCCGAAGATTATTGGTTTATTAAGAGAAATCCAAAACAACGGATACATTAAATCTAAAATCTATTTGGAGACTATGATTAGTGATAATTCGATTAGTGATATATGTAAAGCCGTGGTAAATATCTATAACAAATATTTAGATTTTGACTTTGAAAATCACCCTGACATATTATTTCAATTAATTAATAAAACAACAACTAAGCCCAAAAAATATACAAACTGTATCAACGTTGATTCTATTGATAGTTTTATCTATGATGAAGACTCATATTATTTGGTAATGAATTATACAGATGAGTCATTACCAAAATCAGTTAAAGAGATAGGGTATCTAAATTCTAGTGAATTAGCTGAACTTAAATATTATTCAAATGAAGAAGAAAATGAATATTTAAAACAGCACTACCAAAGAATCCTAAGACAAATCAAACACTTGTTTTTGTTTTATTCTAGTGTATCACAAGAAGAAAATCGTATATCAGATTTAAATTTGGCTAGAGAAATTGATGTAATAGAATATATGTACTTAACCAAAGAATACAGTTATTTTAATACTTTAAACCAATTAGATTTTGCCAAAGAAAAATATGATTACAAAACTTATTATATACAAAAACCGGATTACACCATATTGTACAATTCTTTCAACAATCTTGTGAATCTATACACTCATGACTTTACTAAAATAACTCAGAGTTCCCTTAATTACCTACTAAGTAAGTATAATACAATAACTGGAGCTAAGATTGAATCATATAATCTCTGTGAATTTCAATATTTGTTAAAGTATCTATTAAAATTAGAAGATATGGAACCAAGTACCAATCAATATCTTGGGACCTTATCTCATAAAGTGTTAGAGGAAGTGACCAACGATGAAACAGTTGATGTAGATAGAATAATTGATGAGTTCAAAGGTTTTCCTGAGATTGAGGGATATAAGGAAGCCATCTATAAAAAAGCTGTTAAACAAGAAGTAATACATCTTGTAACTATTGTTAAAGAATTTCACAATAAGACCAAGTTTAACAAGATTGATTCTGAAATTAAATTTAAAATCCCCTTTGATGAAGCAAATGAGTTTTATCTAACTGGAATCATCGATAAAGTAATGAGTTTTGTTGATGAAAATAAAATTAGATATTTCGCTTTGATTGATTATAAGCTAAGTGAAAAAGATTTTAAGATGAAGGATTTCTTAAAAGGTAAGCAAATGCAATTACCAATGTATTTATATGCTTATATGAATATGAATGATGGTGATTTATCACCAATAGGAATCTATTATCAAACCACAGCTTTAGGTAGATATAAATCAGATTCACAAGCTATTTTAGATAATTACAAATTAAAAGGTATTTCTGTTTTAGATGCTAATATTTTGAAAAGTTTTGATCCAGATGGTGTTAACCTTAAATCCATAAGGTATAAGAATGATGGGTCTTTACAGTCAAGTAAGACTAGATTGTATCCAAAATCAGAACTTAACAATATCTATATAAACGTAAAAAAATCAATCAAAACAATGATTGAAAAACTAAGGAATGGTGAGTTTTCTATCAACCCTATCAGAGTTGAAGGAGCTAAAGCTGATTCTGTTTCTTGTGAGTACTGTAAGTTTGCCTCTATTTGCTATAAAAAGAATACCACTTCAGGGGGTGACTTTTAATGAATTATACAGCTTCTCAGAAATTAGCGATTAAAGAAATTGGGAAAAACATCCTTGTAAGTGCAGGCGCAGGTTCAGGTAAAACCGGTGTATTAAAAGCCAGAGTAATTGAAAAATTAAAACAAGGAATCCATATTGATGAATTGATTATTTTAACCTTTACAAAAGCTGCGGCTTTTGAGATGAAAACAAGAATAATCGAAGCTATCAATGAAGATATTAAATTAAAACCTGAATTAAAAAGAATTGATAATGCAATTATCAGTACTTTTGATGCAATGTGTTTAAAACTTGTATCTGAATATCACTATCTTTTGGATTTGCCAAGTAATGTTATGATTGGTGATAAAATCCAAATCTTAAATATGGAAAAAACAGTTTTAGAAACTGTAATTAAAAACTATTATATAAGTAATGATGATAGTTTTAATGAACTGGTTATAAAACTTTTCCAAAAAGGTGATGGGATCATCTATGATATAGTTAGTAGTTTAGCCAAAAAAATCAGCAAAGAACCCAGTTATCTACAGACACTAGATAATTTTGAAAGCACCTATTTATCAGAAACAGTTCTTAATAATCACTATGAAGATTTTTCAAAAGAGTTGTTTCTCAGTAGAGATTATGCATATAAAAAATACCTTAATTTAATAAATGCTTTAAATTCATATAATCAGGACAAGATAGTTGTATTTAAGAATACCCTAAATGTCATTTTTGATAAACTAAACCAGTTTGTAGATATAGAAACCATGTACTCTTACCTAAACAGTATTGTTCTACCTAGGAAACCATCAATTAGAGGTGATGATGATTTCAAAGCCATTATGGATGAATTCTATCCAACTATAAAAAATACATTAAATGAAATATTAGATGTTTTAACTGATTTACAAGGAAGCAATAAAACTGAATTAGTTAACTCAGTCCTAGAGACAAAGGATAGAGTACTAAAGATTGTCGAAATAACTAGAACTTATTTAGTTGCTCTTGATAAACGCAAACGAGAGGACAATCTATATTCGTATCCAGATATAATGGAATATGCGACTAAACTTTTAGAAAACAATCCGAATATCTGTAGCACATACAAATTGAAAATCAATGAGATTATGGTTGATGAATACCAAGATACCAATGATTTACAGGAATACTTTATCTCATTGATTTCTAATAACAATCTATTTATGGTTGGGGACATTAAACAATCTATCTATGGATTTAGAGATGCAAATCCAAAAAACTTCTTAAAAAAATATCATGAGTTTTCAAAAGGAATTAATGGTTTAGCAATCGATTTAAGAGAAAATTTCAGATCAAGAAACGAAGTTTTAGAAGATATCAATAAAACATTTGAGAATGTAATGAACGACGAAATTGGTGGTATAAACTATAAAGATAATCAGAGTTTAATCTATGGTTTAAAAGAATATAATAAATCTTATCCTAGTCAACATTATGGAGTTGAAGTAATCAAATATGATTTTGAAACTGAGAAAACTGAAGCTGAAACTTTAAATATAACCACTTTAGAAGCCACATTGTTAGCCAAAGACATTGTCAGTAGAATCAATCAAAAATATCAAATCCTTGATATAGCTACTAACGAGTTTAGAAATATCAATTACTCAGATATTGCAATCCTAGTAGATCGTAAAACCGGATTCCCTGAGTTTTCAAAAATATTAAGTAAATTTAATATTCCAGTAAACCTATACAGTGATGAACCGTTCGTTGACAGCCCAGAGATGTTGTTTTTAACGAATTATTTACGATTCAATAAATGTTTTATAGATGCAGAATATCTTAGAAAAAATTTTAGAAGAGTATTTTATTCTGTAGCTAGATCATTTGTGTTTAAAATAAGTGATGAGGTAATAATAGATTTTTTAGTTAAAGAAAACGTTACTTGTCTAAAAGATTTAAATAAATTGAACCAATATCCAGAACTAAAGAAGATATTTGACTTAACCTATAAAATTAGAAATCAGATAAATAAAATGTCTACCTATGATCTAATTGTTTTAATTTACCAAGAATTAGAAATATTTAAAGCTATTAGCTATTTAGATAACCCAAGAAAAAAAGAGGAAAAACTGGATTACTTCGCAGCTAACATCAATTCATTCAGTAATTTTAACTTTGATGATTTGATTGACTATTTGGAAACAATAGAAGAAAATAAAGGTTGGGATATAGAATATTCAGAAGCGAAGACCTCAATTGACGCAGTTAAACTGATGACCATGCACAAATCAAAAGGACTCCAATTCCCAGTTGTATATTGTCCAGGGTTATATAAAAAATTTAATTTTTCAGAAACCAAAGATTTTTTTAGCTTTGATAAAACCTACGGGTTAATAACCAGTGCTTTTAATACTGGATTTTATTACACTTTCTTAAGAAAACTTAGTTTAGATAAAAGCCGCAGGGAATATATCTCTGAACGAATTAGATTGCTCTATGTTGCTTTTACAAGAGCAAAAGAGAACTTAATCTTATTTACAGACTATAAAAATATAAGAGACAACTATAATGTAGTTGACAAAAATGGATACATAGAAACTAAAATACGAACAAAATATGGCAGTTTTACTGATTTGTTATCTTCAACTGAAGTAATAAATTATGATTATTTTAATCAAATAGAATCTGATGTAAATCCAGCTGAAAGTACGTTTAGTCCCACAGATGGCAAAGTAATTAAGCATAAAAATTTTAATTATATAAAAACCGAAGTGGAAGACATTAAATATTCTAAATCAACTTTAAAACTTTTTTCAGATAGAATAATCAATTCAATAGAGTATGGTGAATCTATTCATAAACTATTAGAACAGGTTGATTTTGAAAATATAGAAGTTTCAATAAGTAAGTTTCCTAATAAAGTTAAACACTCATTTGAAACATTACTGAACTCTGTGATATTTAGAGGAAGAACTAACCCTAAAGTATTTCAGGAATATGAATTCTATGAAACAAAACAAGCAATCACAAATCACGGTATCATCGATTTGCTTGTAATTTATGATGATATAGTCTATATAATTGACTATAAACTTAAAAACATATCTGATTTAGCCTATTATAACCAACTAAAAGGTTATAAAGACTTTATCAGCTCAAAAACTAATAAACCGGTAAAAACCTACTTATATTCAATTTTATCTGAAGAAATCCAAGAAGTTGTTTAAATTTCTAAGTTTTTTTCATAATTTCCTTGTAATTAGGGTTTTCAATAGTATAAAATAAAAGTTAGTAATTCTTAAGAAAGGAGCGCTTATCTAATATGGCTGAAAATACATTAGCTCAAGCTATAAAAAATTATAATGTAAAAAACTATAAAGATGCTTTTATGGCTTTTAGACGTTTATCAAAAAGCCATACAGAAGCAGCTTACTATTTAGGAATGATGTATTACCATGGTTACCATATAAATCAAGACCATCAAATAGCTTTTAAAAACTTCAAAAAAGCTTGGGAAGGATTATATCCTGACGCTATTTATATGTTAGGGGTTTGTTACGAAGAAGGAAAAGGTGTAACAAAAGATTTGAATCAAGCATTTGAATTGTATCAAGCAGCCGGAAAAAATGAAAGCACATTAGCTTTACTAAAAATCGCAAAATTTTATGAAGATGGAATTGTTGTGAAAAAATCCCTTAAAACTGCGATTGAAATTTACGTGAAACTAACAAAACTTAAAAACGCGTATTCAATGTACAAAATAGGAAGTTTCTACTTAGAAGGTAGAGGTTTAAAAAAATCAATGGATAGTGCCTATACTTGGTTAAACAAAGCCTTGAGTGCTGGCAGTATTGAAGCAATGAACTACTTTAGATTTTTAGGTTCAAAAAGCAAATCTGATATCCGAAGTACGGAAGAAATCTATAAAGCAGCGATATCACATTTTAAAAAAACCGAATATGAACCAGCTGTACAATATCTACAAATAGCAGCCAAAGAAAAACACTTAAAAGCTATATTTAAGTTAAGTGATATCTATAAAAAAGGTATTGGTGTAAAAAAATCCTCTGAGAAAGCTTTTAAATTACTGCTAAAATATAAAGATTTAGATAATCCTGAATTATATTTTAAAATAGCTAAAAAATACGAAACTGGGGATGGAATCAATTCTTCATATATTAAAGCAGCAATATTTTATGAATTAGCTAGCAAACACGATTATGAACCAGGAATTATAGCTTTGAAAGAAATTAGGGGGTATTGATATGGCAATAACTAAGACCCCAAAACAACTAAATGATATTGGTGATCAATATTTTTATGGTAAGAATAAACAAAAAAATATCGAAATGGCATTCACCTATTATAAACAGGCAGCTGATCTAAACAACCCAGTTGGTTATTTCAATGTGGGAAAATACTTTATCGAAAAAAAACAATACAAACAAGCGGGTGAATACTTAATAAAAGCCAAGGAGTTAGGTTTTACAAAAGCTAGTATTCAATTATCAAAGCTCTATTTGAATGGGTTAGGGTATCGAAGAAATAAGAAAAAAGCTTTTAAATTTTTGAATCAAGCAGTTGAAGAAAACGATATTTCAGCAATGCATCAATTAGGTATCTTTTATCTTAAGGGTATTGGTTGTAAAAAGGATGAAAAACTAGCTCTAAAGTATTTTGAATTGTCATCTGAAAACAAGGTCGCAGAAGGAATGAGATTTTTAGGATCACTTTACTTAGATGCCAAACAAATTAAGCGAGACTATGAAAATGGTTTTTTCTGGTTGGATAAAGCCGCAGTAGCTGGTGATATAGAAGCCATAAATAGATTAAAGAAACTTTACAAAGAGAGTCATCCATTCTTAAGAAAAAAATCACTATTATACCTTCAAGAGATGGAATTCTATTATGATGAATTATTGGCTAAAAAAGACGATGTTGATGCTTTGATAAGAGTAGGTTTTACTTATTATGAAGGAAATCAATTTACTAAAATCAATTATGAAAAAGCTAACATCTATTTTGCAAAATTGTACGATTTAGATCATACAATGGGATATTTAGGTTTAGGTTTGACAAAACTGTTCGGTAGAGGAATAGAAACCAATTATGAAGAAGCCAAAAATTTGCTGGAAATAGCTTCGACTAGAGGCGATATTCAAGCAATGAATGCCTTGGGTGAAATTCACCGTCTAGGATATGGAGTCACAATAAACTACCAGAGAGCAAAGGATTATTACTTCGAGGCGGCGAAATCAGATGAAACTAATGCTTTGATAAACCTCGGGTTATTAAATTACCGAAAACAAATCCAAGGATCTAAGAATGAATTAGCTTACCAATATATGTTAACAGCTGCGGACAAAGGGAATGCCTTGGCTTATTATTGGTTAGGAATCTTTTATGATAAAGGTGTAGGAACTACAGCTGATTTTAAAAAAGCTGAGTTATTCTTTAAAAAAGCAATCGAAGCTAATAACCTAGGTGCGGGATATAAATATGCACAAATGTTGTTTGAGCATGTCCAAACGACTAAATTGAATCGCAAAAAGAAGAACTTGATTTATGAAGAAATTAGAAAACTATTAATTAACTACATCAATTCACCTCATACATCAGATGTAAATAGTATGTATTCAATGTATACATTAGGTGAATTATATAATTTAGATAACTTCGATTTGAAATCGAATAAAATATCTCGTTATTATTTTGAATTAGCAGCCGAAAAAAAAATGACAAAAGCTATGGTCAGAATGTATTTCATACTTAGAGAAAAAGAGCCAAAGGTAGCGGTGAACTTGATTCAAGAAGCAATCAAAAGGCCTAGTGATGGGGAAGCATTATATGAAATGGCTAATTTATTATATGAAGGCCATGAATTAATTGAAAAAAACGAATTAAAAGCAAAAGAGTTTTATGGAAAAGCAGCTGCACTAAATTATCAGCCTGCCAAAGAAAAACTCGCAATGCTTTAGGAGAAAAATATGAATATATTATTACATATCTGTTGTGGTCCATGTTCTGTAGGAACATTGAAGGAATTAAACAGAGAAGAACACAAAATAACTGGTTATTGGTATAATCCAAATATCCATCCATATATTGAGTACAAGAATAGATTAGGAGCACTAAAGGAATACGCGGAGAAAATTAATCTTGAACTAGTTGTAGATGATACCTATGGGTTAAAACCTTTTGTTAGAATGGTAGCCGACGATTTAGATAATCGTTGTTCAAAGTGTTATACAGATAGATTATTAGCTACTGCAAAAAAAGCTAAAGAATTAGGATATGATGCTTTTACCACTACATTGTTAGTCAGCCCCTACCAGCAACATGAAGCTATTAAAGAAAAAGCATATCAAATAGCTAAAGAAGTAGGGATAGAATTTTACTACGTGGATCCTAGACCATATTTTAGAATCGGAAATAACGAAGCTAGAGAAATGGGTCTTTATATGCAAAAATACTGTGGATGTGTCTTTTCTGAAGCAGAAAGATATTTAAAGAAGAAAAAAAGTTAACTTAGCTTAACTTTTTTTCTTAGGTTTATTGTAATATATTTTTAAAACTAGTAGAATATTTAAAGAGAGAGAGATGATGAATATGATTTTTGCTGCACTAACAATTAATGAAGTAAAAGAGGCTTGGTGGTTATACGCCATTGGTGCCTTTGTTACAATTTTTATTATTTGTGGTTCTTTGTTCTTTGCTTACAAAGCTTACAAACAATCAAAAGAACTAGAAATGCCTAAGGAAGATATTAAAAAAGCGGTTATATCTTCAATAAGTTTTTCAATATTACCATCAATAGGAATCTTTATTGGTATCATTACGATGTCTGGTTTTCTAGGAATAGCGTTACCTTGGATTAGACTTTCAGTATTAGGAGCTTTACATTATGAACTTATGGCTGCGGATTTAGCAGTTGAAGGTGTAAATGCCCTGAATATGACAACTGAAAACTTTGTCACAATCGCCTTTACAATGACAATAGCTATTGTTTGGGGTAGTTTATTTACTTTGTTTTTCTTCAAAAAATATCAAGCTAAAGTTGTTGATAAAGCTACAGCTAACAAAGGTAGAAGTTTTGGACCACTATTATTCCAAGCAGTATTTATTGGTTTGATTAGTGCGTACTTTGGTGATGCGTTTTCAAGAATATTCCAATATAATACAAGAGAGATAGTTGATGGGGCTTATACAGGGGTTATTATTGAAAATTCAACTTTTGTCCCTCTAATTGTTTTTGTAGTATCATTCTTATCAATGATGGGCTTTGATTATCTTGTCAGCAAGAAAAATGTTAAGTGGTTAGAAAACTTTCAATTATCACTTTCTATGTTAATTGGTATGGGTAGTGCAGTGCTTCTTGGATTAGGAGGTATGTACTAATGAATACAGCTTATAGAGAACAAATGCATAAATTTGGTAGAATCTTCACAATTATGGGGATTTGTGTTATGTTTTTAGCTCCAGTAGGTATTTGGGCATTTACAGGTGTAGCACCTAATGCGGGTCAAATGTTAACCGGTGTTTTAGCTTTATCTGTAATATATTTACCTGGTGGACTTATTGAAATGATGACTTATTCACCATTACTTGGTACTAGCGCGACATACTTAGCTTTTGTGACTGGGAATTTAATAAACTTGAAAGTTCCTTGTGTTATGAACGCTACAGAAATCTGTGGTACAAAAATCAACACTCCAGAAAATGAAGTTATAAGTGCGATTTCAGTTGCGTTTTCTTCAATTACAACTGTACTAATATTATCGTTAGGAATTATTTTGTTGATTCCATTAACTCCATTCCTTCAGAGCGAAATACTAGCTCCAGCATTTAACTGGGTTATTTCTGCCTTATTTGGAGCTTTGGGATATAAATACTTTAAAGGAAACTGGAAACTTATTATCGCTCCAATGGTTGTGGTAATTGCACTAAGTATCTTTATGCCTACATTTGTCAATAGTCAAGTAATCATAATTATCTTGATAGCAGCGATAGTAACTGTAGTTGTATCTAAGGTATTGTATAATAAGAAAATTATCTAGGAGGTTTTTATGATAGTATTATATATTTTTCTAGGACTAGTAGGAATTTTAGTTTTATTACTGTTGGCAGCATTAGTCAATACAATTATTATTAAAGATAGAACACCTAATATTGAACCAATTAAGATTGATTCTCAGCAGGCAGATAAATTTGCTAAAGAGTTATCTAAAATGATTAAAGTAGAAACATTATCGTATACAAATGCTGAAGCTAATATTGAGAAGTTTGATGAATTACAATTAGTAATGAAGAAACTATTTCCTAATGTCTATTCAACTTTAGAACAAGAGGTTTTTAAAGGCGGATCGATCTTATTTAAATGGGTTGGGAAGTCAGATAAAAAACCAATGGTTTTAATGGCTCATCAAGATGTTGTACCTGCAAATAAAAATGATTGGACCTTTGAACCGTTTAGTGGAGAAGTTACAGATACAGATATTTATGGTCGAGGAACACTAGATACAAAAGGGACCTTGTATGCTTTCTTTAAAGCTATCGATGATTTGATTAAATCTGGTTTTGTACCTGAGCATGATATTTATATATCTAGTTCCACAGATGAAGAAATTAGTGGATATGGAGCGGGATTATCAGTTGAGAGATTACAAAAACTTGGGGTTACACCTTATATTGTATTAGATGAAGGTGGAGCCATTGTTACCGGTAGTTTACCATCAGTGACAAAACCAATGGCTTTGATTGGTGTTATAGAAAAAGGTTATTGTAATATTAAATTCACTGCTAAGAGTAAGGGGGGACATTCATCAACCCCACCTAAGAATACTCCTATAGCTAGATTATCAGCTTTCGTTAATGATGTCGAAAATCATTTTCCTATGAAAACTAAAATGATAAAAGAAGTTCAAGATATTTTTGAAGCAGCTGCTCCAGCAATGAGTGGTCCATTTAGATATCTATTTGGAAATATGTGGTTATTTAAACCATTAATTACCTTCTTGTTGCCAAAAATTAACAACTTTGGGAGAGCTCTATTATCAACTACAATTGCTTTTACTATGTCTAAAGGGTCGGATGCTGAAAACGTGATTCCAAGTGAAGCTTATGTTATAGCTAACTTAAGAACGCATCCAATTCAAGATATTGACGCTTCATTTAAAGTATTAGAAGCAATAGCTAAAAAATATGATATTGAAGCTGAAATCACTGAAGGTAGAGAAACTTCACCGATTTCTAATGTTAATAATGATGCCTATAAATATTTGATTAAACAAATAGTTAAAACTTTCCCAGATGTCTTAGTAAGTCCTTATGTTATGCTTGGCGGAACTGATTCTCGCTTCTTTTCAGAGATAACAGAATCAGCATTTAGATTCTCGCCAACAAGGATGGATAATAAGGAATTATCTAAGATTCACGGTAAGGATGAAGCAATCAAAAAATCCGCGTTATATGAAGCAGTAATTTTTTACAAAGAATTCATTAAAAATCACAAATAACACAAAAACATATGATATAATTCACATATAAAAAATAGGAGGTATACTATGGTTTTCCCAAAAGCAGAGTTTAACAAAGCGTCAGTCAAAGACGCAGACATGAATAAAGAGTTATTAGTTGATCTATTCAATGAGATTGAAACAGAAAAACTTAATATCCACTCAATCTTACTTTTAAAAGAAGGCAGTAGAGTCTTTAGAGCTTCAGCTCACACATTTACTGAAGATACTAAAGAAGAGGTATATTCAGTATCAAAATCATTTACTAGTGTAGCGATTGGTATTCTATGTGATTTGAATATTCTTCACCTAGATGATTATATACTATATTTTTTCAGTAAAGAAATAAGTGATTATCTACCTGGGTATGAAAAAATTCAAGTAAAACATTTATTATCTATGAGTTCGGGTCAAGAAAAAGATATATTTAGTGATTTGACTCCTAATGATGATTTATATAAATTATTCTTTAATCAACCATTAGTTCACAAACCAGGGGAAGTCTTTAATTATAGTAATTTTTCAAGTTTTATATTATCAGCGATAGTTACAAAAGTGACCGGAAAATCGTTAAATGATTTTCTAAACGAGTATTTATATAAACATATAGGTATGGAAAAACCTAATTGGAACCAAGTTAAAGGAATTAATTTTGGAGCTTCAGGCATCCATGTATCAGCTAACGACATGGCTAGATTCGGACTATTACTATTAAATGATGGTAATTGGGATGGTAAACAAATTATCTCCAAAAAATATCTTGATTTAGCGACTCAAACACAAATCGAAACTAAAAATTGTGATGAAGAAGCTGATAAATTCGGTTATGGTTTTCAATTTTGGATTAACAGTTTTGGCGATTATAGATGTGCTGGATTATATAGACAATATATTGTAATAAACAAAAAATTTAACTTAGTCTTTGTTGTTAAAGCTTTCGAAGAAAGACAACTTTTAGACTTGTTTGAAAACTACATTATTCCAGCATGTAAAAAGGGTTGGAATTACTGCGATTATTCTTTAAGAGATTATACAAGAAGATTTAAACAAAACTCGATAAAAATAATTGAAAAAGAAAAAGAAATGAGAATCGATTAAAATATTAAGGGGTAAGTCAAGTTATGTGGACTTATCTCTTGTTTTTTGGTATAATATTTGAGTATAGATTTTGGGGTGTTTAAATGATAATAGGTAGAATTAATACTCTTAAGGTATTAAGGGAAACTGATATAGCATATCAGTTAACCGATGGTATCGAAGAAGTATTTTTGCATAAAAAGGAAGCCAAAAGACCTTATGAAGATGGTGAGGAAATTGACGTATTTTTGTATGTCGATAATCAAAGTAGAATCACGGCATCAACAAAGGAACCGCTTATTCAAGTAGGTGAAGCCAAAATGCTTGATGTTGTTTCTGTTAATCACAATTATGGTGTTTTCTTGTATTACGGTATGGTGAAAGATTTATTAGTAAGTCTAGATGATTTACCTGATGATAGAAGAAACTGGCCTCGTGAAGGGGACAAAATGCTTATAGAGATGATTGAGAAAAAAGGTCATTTATTAGGACATATTATTGGTAGAAAACAAGTTGCAGATCACTTTCCAGAACCTGAGATACTAGTTGAAAAACAAGAAGTACCTTGTGTTGTAATGTATATGATAGATAATGGAATGGTTTGTTTTACTGAATTTGGTCATGAAATCTTCATTCACCAAAATAACTACCGAGATAAATATCGAATTGGTCAAGCTGTAACTCCAAAAATATTGAAGTTAAATCCTAGTGGTGAGTATGTTGGGACACTTATCGAACAAAAAGAATTAATGTTAGAAAAAGACTCAGAACTTATACTAGAATATCTTGAAGAAAACTTTGGGAAAATGAACATTACTGATAAAAGTGACGCAGAAAAGATATATAATACATTTCATATGTCTAAATCAGCATTTAAAAGAGCGTTAGGAAAGCTCTATAAGGCTGGAAAAGTTGAGTTAAATAAAGAGTATACAAAAAAAATATAATAAGTAGGTGGAAAATATGGGAAGAGCACATGAAGTTAGAGCATCTAAAATGGAAAAAACCAGTTTAGCTAAGTCAAAAGTTTACTCAAAATTTGGTAAAGAGATTTATATGGCAGCTAAAAATGGTGGAACTGACCCGGATAGTAATTTAACATTAAAAAGAATTATTGAAAGAGCAAAGCAGGCACAAGTACCTGGTGATGTAATAAAAAGAAATATTGAAAAATCTAAAGGTGGAGTAGGAGCGGATTATTTTCCTGCGAGATACGAAGGATTTGGACCAGGTGGATGTACTATAATAGTCGAGTGCTTAACGGATAATGCTAACAGAACTTTTGGTGAAGTTAGACATTGTTTCACAAAAACTGGTGGAAAATTAGGAGTTAGTGGTGCGGTAGCGTATTTATATACCTATTGTTCACACATTAGTTTCTCAGGAATGACCGAAGATGAAGCCTTAGAAACTTTAATGATGGCTGAATGTGAAGTCACTGATATTGAATCTGATGAAGACATCGTGATTATCACTGGTGAACCAGGAGATTTAGATCATATTAAAGATGCATTAACAGAAACCGGAAAAGAATTAACATTTTACGAAGATCATGTTACTTATGTACCTACTGATAAAATCACATTATCTGAAGAAGATTTAGTTAAATTTGATCGTTTCATTGCCTTAACAGATGATCTGGATGACGTTCAAGAAGTATACCACAACGTAGAATTACCTGAATCACATTAAGCAACGAAATATTGTTGCTTTTTATCTAATATTTATAAGGCTTTTAGCCCTTTAAAACCATATTATTATGTTATAATATATTAAGGAGAATTTATGAATTTACCTAATAAATTAACAATGTTGAGAATCTTTATTATTCCAATTATAGTTGTGCTTTATTTATTAAGAGGTTTAATTGGAGATTCAACATTTATTATTCTAGGAATACTATTTATTTTAGCATCTATAACCGATTATTTAGATGGTTATATAGCTAGAAAGAGAGATATAGTAACTACATTTGGAAAGTTTGTTGACCCATTAGCTGATAAACTATTAGTATTGGGGTCATTGCTTTTGTTTTCAGACTTTTACGCTAGAAGTAGCGTTGGTGGTCTATTTATGTGGATGCCTTTCTGGATTGTTCTTATTGTTTTAGCTAGAGAGTTAATTGTAACCTCAATAAGATTAGTAGCGGTTGGAGAAGGAATCATCTTACACGCATCAAAATTAGGCAAATACAAAACAGCTTTCACAATGGTATCAATAGTGTATTATTTCTTTTTAATGCCTTTAGATAATCCAGTATTAAATATTGTAGGGGTAGTATTAATCTCAATTTCAGTCTTACTTACTATTATTTCTGGAATAGATTATTTTATAAAAAATAAAACTGTAATTTTAAAATCAGTTTAGAGAATTTTAACCATTCATAAGTATTATGTTATAGAGACATAAGTTGGAGGATTTTATGACAGATAAAACAAGAGAGAAAAATTTAGAGTTAGCTATAAAAAATATTGAAAAAGAATATGGAAAAGGATCAATAATGGTTCTTGGAGAAGCAACGCTTGTTGATATCGAATCAATATCAACTGGATCAATCTCTGTAGACGCAGCCCTTGGTATAGGTGGTTATCCTAAAGGGAGAATTATTGAAGTTTATGGACCAGAATCAAGTGGTAAAACAACATTTGCACTTCATGCAATAGCTGAAGCACAAAAAGCTGGCGGTTACGCGGCTTTTATTGATGCGGAACATGCATTGGATGCTAATTACGCAAAAAATCTTGGAGTTGATATCGATTCACTAATTTTAAGTCAACCCGATACAGGAGAACAAGCATTAGAAATAGCTGAAGCTTTAATTAGATCGGGAGCTGTTGATCTAGTTGTAATTGACTCTGTAGCGGCTCTAGTTCCTGAAGCTGAGATAAGAGGCGAAATGGGAGATAGTCATGTAGGACTTCAAGCAAGACTTATGTCGCAAGCAATGAGAAAATTGTCAGGGGCTTTATCTAAGTCAAATTGCATCGCCTTGTTCATTAATCAAATTAGAGAAAAAGTTGGTGTTATGTTTGGTAACCCAGAAGTTACTCCAGGTGGTAGAGCATTAAAATTCTATTCATCCGTTAGATTAGAAATTAGACGTGGTGAACAACTAAAAGATGGTACTAACGTTGTTGGTGTTGTTGCAAGAGTTAAAGTTGTTAAAAACAAAGTTGCTGCACCATTTAAAACTTGTAATGTAGATATCGTTTTTGGTAGAGGTATTTCTAGGTCTGGTGAAGTAGTTGACTTAGGGGTTTTATATGAAATAATTAAGAAGAGTGGTTCATGGTATTCATACAAAGGTTCTAAAATAGGACAAGGCCGTGAAAACGTTAAAAAATACTTAGAAGAAAACCCAGAAATTTTTGAAGAAATCAACAAATTAATTAGAGAAAATATAGCAAAAAAATAGAAAAACCATTCACTGGTTTTTCTTTTCTTTGGATTCTCGATATTAAATAAAGATAATAGTAAATATCTTTTGACTATAACTCTAATATAATATATAATAGAATAGATTCAAAATGTATATTGTTGTATGTGGACATACTTAAAATATATAAATACTAATAAAGGAGATAATCAAGATGCCAGACGCATTGCAAATTATTATTTCCGGTATTGTAGGTTTAATTGTTGGTGGATTCATCGGATTTTTAGTAAGAGTTTCAGTTGTGGAAAAAGGTTTCCAAACTGCAAGAAATAAATCTCAAGGAATTATTGACAATGCATTTTCTCAAGCGGAGAGAATAAAAAAAGAAAAACTATTAGAAGCTAAACAAGAAATTTACCATTTAAATCAAGAAAACGACAAAATCTTAAAAGAGAAAAGAAATGAACATGTAGTTAGAGAAAATAAACTACATCAAAGGGAAGATATATTAGAACGTAGATCAGCAAACTTAGATAAACGTGATGTAAATCTAGACCGTAAAGAAGAGATCTTAGACAATCGAAAATCCGCAATTGACGAAAAGAACTATGAACTGGAAAAAGTCATTAAAGAACAGAACGAGAAACTATTTGAAATTGCAAACTTTAGCATTGAACAAGCTAGAGATGTAATCATGAAGCGTGTTGAAGAAGATATGGTTGAAGACATTGACCGTTATATCAGAGACGAAGAGGAAAAGGCTAAATCTGAAGCACAAAAACGTGCTAAGGAAATCATTTCCAATGCAATTCAGAAATACGCACAGGACGTTACCGTTGAAGCAACAGTTTCAGTTGTAACTCTACCGAATGACGAAATGAAAGGCCGTATTATTGGCCGTGAAGGTCGTAATATTCGTACATTAGAAGCATTAACAGGTGTTGACTTAATTGTTGATGATACCCCTGAAGCAGTCGTACTATCAGGATTTGATCCGATACGTAGAGAAATTGCTAAAAGATCACTAGAATCTTTAATCGCAGATGGAAGAATTCATCCTGCTAGAATTGAAGAAGTTGTGGAAAAAACAAGAGTTGAAGTCGATCAATTTATTAGAGATAAAGGAGATGAAGCTGTATTCGAAACTAGAATCGGTAGAATCCATCCAGATCTAACAAAATTAATTGGTAGACTGAATTATAGAACATCTTATGGGCAAAACGCTCTAAGACACTCTATAGAGACCGCATTCTTAGCTGGAAAAATGGCTGTAGAATTAGGTGAAAATGAAGTAATAGCTAAAAGAGCTGGATTGCTTCATGATATTGGAAAAGCTGTTGACCACGAAATGGAAGGGTCACACGTTGACATTGGTTATAACATAGCCAAAAAATATCATGAACACCCTGCAGTACTTGATGCGATTACATCTCATCATGGAGACAAAGAAGCATCTACTATAATTGGCGTGTTAGTAGCTGCAGCAGATGCATTAAGCGCCGCTAGACCAGGAGCAAGATCCGAATCACTTGAAAACTATATCACTCGTTTAACTCAACTTGAAGAAATATCTTCTCAAGTAAAAGGTGTTGAGTCTGCCTTTGCTATTCAAGCAGGTAGAGAAGTTAGAGTTATTGTAAAACCAAACGAAGTTGATGATGCAAAAACTCACGTTATTGCAAAAGAAATCAAGGAACAAATTGAAGAAAAATTAAGTTATCCTGGAACAATTAAAGTTACTGTTATTAGAGAAACACGAGCTCAAGACATTGCAAAATAAAACATTAGCCTTCCAAAAAACTGGAAGGCTTCTCTTTTTAGGAGGATGAAGTGGAATACTTTGATCTATATGATTCAAAAGGAAAAAGAATTAATAAAACTATGGCTAGAGGTGGGAAGAATCTTAGGGGAGAATATCATCTAGTAGTCCATATTTGGATTAGAAATTCAAAGAATCAATATCTTATCCAACAGCGGAGTAAACTAGAAGATCCAATACCATTTCAATGGGCAGCTACAGGCGGAGGTGTATTAACCGGTGAAACCAGTATTGAGGGTGTGCTAAGAGAATCCTTTGAAGAGATGAGTTTAGTTATTAATACAACAAAACTTAGATTGATAAAAAGATACTATATTGATGACCCAAACACCAATTATATAACTGACTTATATCTACTAGAAGATGATGTGGATTTAAACAAACTAATATTGGATTCTAACGAAGTTAAAGCAGTAGACTATAAAACTATGAATGAAATAAGAAAAATGGTTCTTGAAGGAAAATTTTGGGACTATGAAAAGAATATAAATCGAATTGGATACCTAGATATCCTAGAAAAGAGTTAAGTAATGAGAGTACTATTTATTGGTGATGTTTATATGGAACAAGGTAGAAATGCTTTTGATAAGTACTTCGCCGGAGTCAAGCAAGAATATAAACCTCAGTTCATTATTGTTAACGGAGAAAATATCTCCAATGGAAATGGTTTAAGCGAAACCATTTATAAAGACTATTTAAAAAGAGGAGTGAACGTGTTTACCTTAGGTAATCACGCATTTTCTCGTCAAGACCATCCAGAAGTATTATCTTTACCATATGTTATAAGACCAGCAAATTATGGCCATGGAACTGTGGGGAACGAGTATGTTGAATACAATTTTAACGGCAAAAAGATAGTTGTAATCAATCTATTAGGTAGAATATTTATGAGAGACCCAATTGACAATCCATTTACTAAAATGGACAAAATCCTAAAAGAAGTTAGTGCTGACTATATAATAGTTGATTTTCATGCTGAAGCAACGAGTGAAAAACTCGCTTTAGCGCATTATCTAGATGGAAGAGTTGACGCTGTATTAGGTACACATACTCATGTTACTACCGCAGACGAAATGAAACTTCCTAAAGGCACACTCTACATTACAGATGTTGGGATGACTGGAGTTAAGTATGGTGTCATTGGTGGCGAAGTTAGACAAGCAATTAGGAAATTTGTTTCAGGAGTACCAGAAAGAGTTAAACCAGAAGTATCAGGACCTTTACAATTTAATGCAGTTATAATGAACTTAGACACAAAAACTATCAAGAGAATCAGCATAAAAGAGGACTAAATATGAATATTATAAATAAACCCAGTTTAAGAGATGCAAGAAAAAGATCAAAAGATGATGTTAAAACTATAGAATATATAGCAGATGAATACATCAAAGATTTAGGTGTTGGAAAAAAATATTTGATCCAAACCCATGGTTGTCAAGCTAACGAAGCCGATACAGAAGTTATTAGAGGAATGCTTGAAGCCCAAGGTTTTGAAAAAACCAATAAAATAGAAGATACAGATTTAATTCTAATAAATACTTGTGCTATCAGAGAAAACGCTGAAAACAAGGTTTTTGGTGAATTAGGAAGATTAAAAAGTTTCAAAAAAATCAATCCAAACTTAATTATAGCTGTAGCTGGTTGTATGCCTCAAGAAGAAGCTACTGTAGAAAGAATTCTTAGTACGTTTAAACACGTTGATATAGTATTTGGTACTCACAATATATCAAAATTCTTAAATTACTTATATTATGTTATGAAAGAAAACAAAAAAATGATTGAAGTATTTTCTGAACAAGGAAGTATCATTGAACATCTACCCCAAGCAAGAGATCATAGATTTAAAGGTTGGGTAAATATAATGTATGGTTGCGATGAGTTCTGTACATATTGCATCGTTCCTTATACAAGAGGGAAAGAACGCTCTAGAAGTAAAGAATACATCATAGAAGAAGTTAAAGATTTAATTTCTAAGGGATACAAGGAAATAACTCTGTTAGGCCAAAATGTCAACTCATATGGTTTGGATCTTAATGATAAAAACCATAGCTTTGCTAATCTATTGGATGAGCTAAGTGATTTACCAATTGATAGAATAAAATTCACAACTTCTCATCCAAAGGATTTCTCGGATGAAGCGATTGACGTAGTTGCTAGAAAATCTAACCTAATGCCTTTTATACATCTTCCAGTTCAATCAGGTTCAAATACTGTGTTAAAGAAGATGAACCGTAAATACACTAAGGAACAATACTTAGATTTAGTTGATAGAATCTACAAGAAAATACCTAATGTTTCATTAACTACTGATATCATTGTTGGATTCCCAACTGAAACAGAAGCAGATTTTCAAGAAACACTAGATTTAGTACGAAAAGCCAGATTTGAAGGTGCTTATACTTTTATATATTCAAGAAGAAAAGGTACCCCAGCAGCTAGTTATGAAACTGATGTTACTGAGGCGATTGCTAAAGATAGATTGTACAGATTAAATGATTTAGTTAATCAAGGTTATGCAAGAGGTAACAAACGTTTTGAAAATCAAATAGTCAAAGTTTTAGTTGAAGGACATAGTAAAACTAAGTCGAATGTTTTATCAGGATACACTGAAAATAATAAGTTAGTTAACTTTATCGGTGATGACTCAATTATAGGCAGTATAGTTAAAGTTAAAATTGTAAAATCAAAAACTTGGTCATTGGATGGACAATTAATAGACTAAGTTAAAAATATCTTTTTTATATGAATAACAATTAAAAACACAAAAAAACAAGGAAATCGCTAAATTTATACATAACTGGCTTGAAATAATTAAGAAATTATAGTAACATATTATTATCAATATCGAAAAGGGTGAGATTATGGGTAAATTCAAAACAAATGAAGAATTTTTTACGTTTTCTAAAAGATTAGTGGTAATTCCAACGGAAGATATTAAAAAACTGTTGATTAAGCATAAGATTAAATTACCATTATATGCTCATGCTTTCTTGCTAAAGGAAACAATCAGATCGAAAGTGTTTGAAGAGAGACTTTTCAACACATATTCTGATGAGTTGAAATTTAGATTAAGAGGTTATGATGATTATTCAATATATCCACTTGAAAAACTGATAAATAAGTATAATTTAGATTTTGAGTTAGCTAGATATAAAGAACTTCTATTTGATTTCATTTATATTAATTCAAGTAAATTATCAGTTAAAAATAGTTTTATAAATGAGTTACAACAACTCCAACATAATTACACTGTAGATTTAGAAGTAATGAAATACAGTGATTTTTATGCGTTAATAAGTGATTTGTTCTATGAAGCGGATGGTTACTTAGACGGAGTCGCTATTAAAGATTGGACCGAAGACCTACTAGCTTCATATACGTTGGGGGACCTAAAAGAACTTGGTAAAAAATATAGTGTTTCTGTCCCAAGAAGAATTAATAAAGCTAAACTAATTCAAATCTTAACATCTAAATTTAAATTAACTGTTGACGAAGCATCTCTTTTATCCAAAAAAAGTGTTTTGGATTTAGAAATCTATTCAAAAGAAAAAGGTTTTCAAATCTCAATTGATTTAAAGAAAAAAGATATGATAGAATATATAAAATTTTCACTTAGTATGTATCATAAAAAAACAGCAAAAGATGATTTTATGTATGATGTTCCACTTGAAACCAAAGAAGAAGCTGTAGTTAGTGACATTGAAGACGATATACCTGAAGTTATTGAAGAAGTAATTGAACCTGTGATTATTCCTGTAGAGGAAGAAGTGGAAGAGCCAATTAGTGAGCAAATAATTGAACCTGAACCTGAATCAGAGGAATTCGAAGAAGAGCCTGAAGCGTTCGAGGAAGAACCAGAAGCGTTCGAGGAAGAACCAGAAGAGTTTGAGGAAGAACCAGAAGAGTTTGAAGAAGAACCAGAGGAGTTTGAGGAAGAACCAGAGGAATTTGAGGAAGAACCTGAAGTTATCGAAGAAGAACCTGAAATTGTCGAAGAAGAACCAAAAGTCATTAAAAAGGAACTAAAACCAAAACCAGTTCTTAAAAAAGAACTAAAACCAAAACCAGTTCTTAAAAAAACTCAAACAACTGAACCAAAGGACGAATCATTATTGTCCAATGAAGAAAAAGAATTGTTAGACGAAAAGATAAATCAAATAATTAAAAAATATTATAAAAAACGTAGACGTAGAAGAACAACTTGGATTATTGCAATTGTTTTAATAGTTGTAATTCTTGGATTTGCTGGTTATTCATATTACACATATATGAATCAAGGTAATCTACCGTTTGGAATCCCAGTGTTTTGGTAATTGATTTAAGGAGACTAAGTTGAAAAAAACAGACACGCCTAGTTACACACCTATGATGCAACAATATCTTGAAATTAAAAAAGACTATAGTGACTATATAGTCTTTTTTCGACTTGGAGATTTCTATGAAATGTTTTTCCAAGATGCATTACTTGCATCTAAAGAGCTAGAAATAGTCCTTACAGCTAGAGATGCTGGTGCAGCTGAGAGAGTGCCAATGTGTGGAGTTCCACATCACGCAGCTAATATATATCTAGAAAAACTTGTTGAAAAAGGCCATAAAGTTGCTATTGTTGAACAGGTTGAAGATCCTAAACAAGCAAAAGGTATTGTTAGAAGAGAAGTAATTAAACTAGTTACTCCAGGAACAGTTATTGAAGATGGACTTGTTGATCAAAAGGACAATAACTATATAGTAGCTGTTACAGAAATCAAAAATGGATATATTCTAGCATTCTCTGACTTGACTACAGGAGAAAACTATTTAGAAAGAGTACCAAACGATGTTAACATTCTATTTAATGAGATATTAAATTTAAATGTTAAGGAAGTAGTAATCCCATCTAAATTAACCAATAAACTGATAAAACACTATCTAACCGACTATGAATTGACTATTTCAATAAGTGATGATTTGAATTTACCGAGTTATTATCGTGGCTTAGTTAATGAGGTTTATGATAAAGAATTGATTCAAGCTTTTGCTAGATTAATTAATTATCTAGAAAAAACTCAAAAACAAGCGTTAATGCACTTGCAAAAAGTTCAAGTCTTTACTTCAAGTTCTTATTTAAGAATTGACAATAACTCTAAGAAGAACTTAGAATTGACTGAAACGTTTAGAAGGCAATCAAAATCAAGCACCTTATTTTGGCTATTAGACAAATGTCAAACAGCTATGGGTTCTCGATATCTAAAACAAAGTATTCACAGACCATTAATTGACAAAAAACATATTGAAAAACGTTATAGTTTAGTTGAATGTTTGAATAATAATTTCATAATTAAAAGTGATATTCAGGAACAATTAAAAAAAGTCTATGACTTAGAAAGAATTGTTGGACGAATATCTTTTGGTAATTGTAATGCTAAAGATTTAACTAACCTAAAGAAAAGTCTAATGACGGTTCCTATTATTAAAAAATCTCTGGAAGATTTAAATAATAATTTCGCAACTGCATTAAAAAATAAAATGCCAGATTTACAAGATTTAGCTAATTTGATTGATAGAGCTATTATTGACAATCCACCTTTATCTATTAAAGAAGGAAAATTCATTAAGGATGGTTATAATGAAACTTTGGATGAAATTAGATCAGGATCTAAAAATTCAAAAGAATGGTTAGAAAATTTTGTTGAATCTGAAAGAGAAAGAACTGGTATTAAGAAACTTAAAGTTGGCTATAATCGTGTGTTTGGTTATTATATAGAAATCACCAGAGGACAACTTGAGTTTGTTAAGGAAGAGTTCGGTTATATAAGAAAACAAACCTTATCAAATTCAGAGCGATTTATTACCGAAGAACTTAAGGAAAAAGAAGCGATTATATTAGGTGCTAACGAAGCGATGATGAATCTTGAGTATGATTTATACATAGAACTTCGAGAAGAAGCTAAACTTCATACAATCGACTTACAGGAGCTAGCTAGGTATTTATCTGAATTAGATATGTTATTAGCTTTCAGTATTGTATCAATGAATAATCGTTACATTAGGCCTGAACTAATTGAAGAAAAAAGTATTGATATTGTTGATGGACGTCATCCTGTTGTTGAAGTAATAAGTGATGAAATTTTTGTTGAAAACTCACTTCATATGAATACAAAGGATTTAATATTATTAATAACAGGGCCTAATATGAGTGGTAAATCCACTTATATGCGTCAACTTGCATTAATAATTATCATGGCTCAAATCGGATGTTTCGTGCCAGCTAAATCCGCGAAGATACCTATATTTGATCAAATCTTCACAAGAATAGGTGCCAGTGATGATTTATCAAGTGGTATGTCAACTTTTATGGTGGAAATGTTAGAAGTTAACTATGCACTTAAAAACGCTACTAAAGACTCGTTAATTTTATTTGATGAGATTGGTAGAGGAACAGCTACCTATGATGGAATGGCATTAGCTCAAGCAATAATTGAGTATTCTCATCATAAAATCAACTGTAAAATTTTATTCTCAACTCACTACCATGAGTTAACATATTTAGAAGATGACCTTAAATCATTACATAATGTCCATGTAAAAGCCACTGAAGAAAATGGAAATATTGTCTTTATGCACAAAGTTGTAGATGGACCTACTGATAAAAGTTATGGTATTCATGTGGGTAAATTAGCAAAATTACCAAATGTGATTCTTAATAGAGCAAGTGAAATTTTAAATGAGTTAGAAGAAAATCACGGGTACAATGTGATTAAACCTCAGACTATTGATTTATTTAATTACGAAGAAACCCTAGCAATTAGAGAAGATGAAGACGATAAGTATAAATCTATAATAGAACAGCTTAAAGAGTTAGATATTTTAGATGTTACACCAATTAAAGCAATGAATATATTAAATGATGTAATAGAGGAAATAAAAAAAATAGCGAATAAATAGGTGATTTAATGAGTATAATCAAAAGGCTTGATACAGTCATCGCTAATAAAATAGCTGCCGGAGAAGTTATTGAAAAAATCGGTAATGTAGTTAAAGAATTAGTTGAAAACAGTATTGATGCAAATGCAAACAAAATTGATATTGAATTACTTGAGTCAGGTTTAAAATCAATAATCGTTTCAGATAATGGAACGGGTATGGATGAATCTGACGCTATTTTAGCGTTTGAAAGACACGCAACTTCAAAGATTTTTAATGTAAATGATCTGTTTAGAATAAACTCATTAGGATTTAGAGGTGAAGCATTACCAAGTATTGCGGCTATTTCAAGAGTTGAATTAACAACATCAAATGGTAAAGACTCAATTAGGGTTATTTACGAAGATGGAAAGTTTGTAGGGAAAAATAGTGCATCAGCAAATATAGGCACAAAAATTTCCGTTACTAAATTATTTTATACTACACCAGCTAGATTCAAATATTTAAAATCACCACAATATGAATTAGCTGTTATAACAAGTATGATAAATAAATTTGCTCTAGCTTATCCTGAGATTTCTTTTAAGTTGATGAATAATCAAAAAATAATTTTTGTTAGTAATGGAAATAATCAGGTCATAGATATAATCGCTAATATTTATTCAAAAGATGTAGCGAGAAATATGGTTGCTTTTAAAAGTGAGTCTAGAGATTATAAAATTAATGGTTTTACAACTAACCCTATTGTAAATCGTTCTTCGAGAAATTATATCAATATATTGGTCAATAAAAGAAGCATTAGTGACAGTAAAATAACTAATGTAATTAAAGAATGTTATGAACAACTTATCCCTAAAAATAGATATCCAATCACAGTTTTGTACATTGAATGTGACCCTTCTATTATTGATGTAAATATCCATCCAAGAAAACAAGAAATAAAGTTTTCTGAATATACTAAACTACTTGATTTAATAAAGAGAACCATCAATGATAAAATTGGTTTTGAATCAATTTATCAGGTTGTTAAATCTAAAGACTTTAAACAGGAAAAAATGGTTTTCCATGAGCCTAAAAAGGAAGTCTACTCAACAATTCAAAAAAGCGAATCTACCGAAAAGCCAACAACAGAAGCGAAAAAAGTAATTCCAGATTTTGAATATATTGGTCAATATGCAGGAACCTATTTAATATATCAAAACGAACAAGGATTATATTTAGTAGATCAACATGCTGCTGCTGAGAGAATAAGGTATGAAAGATATATCAATAGAATGTCTAGCAGCAATTCATATTCTCAGGACTTATTAGTCCCATTAGAATTAAGTTTAGGTAATGATATTACAATTCAATTGGTTGATTATTTAGACAAACTAGTTGAGTTTGGAATAGAAGCAACCATCGAAAATCAAACCATTAAGATAACTAAGATTCCTTCTTGGTTTTCTAAAAACTATGAATTAGTATATACCGAAGCAGTTGTTATGAAATTAATTAATGAAAAAACTCTATCAAATAGAGTCATTATCGATGATTTAGCTAAATTATTAGCTTGTAAGCATTCTTTAAAAGCTAACCATTACATCACGAAAACTGAAGCTGATAATCTAATTTCAGATTTAAGAACTTGTGATAGACCTTATACTTGCCCACATGGAAGACCTATTATTGTTACTGTAACCATTGAGCAAATTGAAAGACTATTTAATCGGGTGATATAATGGATAAAATTATAGCGATAGTTGGTCCTACAGGTGTTGGAAAGACTAGGTTAAGCATTGAACTAGCAAAAAGATTTAATGCTGAAATAATCTCTTGCGATTCTATGCAATTCTATAAAGGTTTGGATATAGGTACCGCTAAAATAAAGCAAGCAGAAAAACAAGGAATAACGCACCATCTTTTAGATATTTTAGATCCAAAAGATGAGTTTTCTGTGGCGATATATCAAAAAATTGTTCGCTCAAAAATCGATGAGTTAAGAGCTAAGTCTATAACACCAATTTTAATAGGTGGAAGTGGATTATATATCTCATCAATACTCTATGATTACCGATTTGAGGGTGAAAAAAGAAGAACAGAAATAGAAAACAGTTACCAAAATGTATCTACTGAAGACTTAGCTAATATATTAGAGAGCAAAGCGCCTGATATAGCTGCTAAAACAGATTTAAAAAATCGAAGAAGAGTGTTGAGAAGTTTAGAAAACATTAATGAAAACAAGGAAATTACTAGTAAAAATCTATATTATAAAAACTCGCTTGTTTTAGGTCTTGAATTAGAACGCGAATTACTCTATGAAAAAATAAACTCGAGAGTTGATCTGATGATTAAATCTGGGTTAATTGATGAAGCAAAAAGATTGCACAGTAGGGGATTAGAAACCCAAGCAATCATGGCAATTGGATATAAGGAACTATTCCAATATTTTGATGGAAAAAACGACTTAGAGACAAGTATTGATCTAATCAAAAGAAACTCAAGAAGATATGCTAAAAGACAAATGACTTGGTTTAAAAACAAAATGACTTGTAATTGGATCCAAGTAGATTTCGAAGACTTTAACAACACTATTAATCGAGCGCTAGAAATAGTAAATAATTCATAAAAAAAAGGCGTATCAACGCCTTTTTACTTTATTTTTTTGTTGTAAATGGCCAGCTTATTAAACCACCTTTTAAGATATATACTGGTTTGTAACCCTTCTTAACAAGTTTGTTCGCAACTGCTTTGATTTTTCCTGACTCAGAGTTATCATATAAAAATACCGCTTGGTCAGCTCTTAATTTAAAAAGATTTTGAGTAATTGATTTTTTAGGGAAACTACGACTACCGTTAATCTTATTTGATTTGTAATCATCTTCAAGTCTAATATCAATTAATTGACCTTTTCTCATATTAGCTCGAAAGTCTTCCGCTTCTAAATAAACGATATCATCACTACTAGTTTTTTTTCTAGTTGCGATTAAATATCCAATAAATAACCCTAGTGCAATAGGGATAATCCAATTTAATGCATCTGTTATTGCTAAAAACATAATAATCACCTCTTTTTGTACCACTTTATTATAGTAGAGATGAAATCTATTGTCAATATCGTATTTTTGTAATATAATATCTATTGTTATATAATATACTAGGAGGAATTTATGATAAGTACAAGTGATTTTAAAACAGGGTTAACATTAGAGTATGATAAGAATATCTATTCGATAATAGATTTTCAACATGTTAAACCTGGAAAAGGTAGCGCATTTGTAAGAACTAAATTAAGAAATTTACGCGCTAATTCAGTAATTGATATAACATTTAATTCAGGTGAGAAATTTAATTTAGCACAAATTGATAAGTCAATTATGCAATTTTTATATATGGCAGATGATGTTTATGTATTTATGAACAATGAAACTTACGATCAAATTGAATTGCACGTATCTAATTTAAAAAATGAAGTTAACTATTTGTCTGAAGGGATGAATATAAACATCATTTCCTATGGAGATGAAATTTTAGGTTTAGAATTACCTGATAAAGTTGTATTAGAAATAGTTGAAACTGCAGGTGGAGTTAAAGGCAACACCACTTCAAACTCAACTAAAGAAGCTTTAACTAATACGGGATATCGTTTATCAGTTCCATTATTTGTTAATGAAGGCGATAAAATCGTTGTATCAACAGCTACTGGTAAATATGATACCAGAGTTAGATAATCTAAAGAGGTGATTTTTTTTGGAAGTTAGTCAGTCCGGGCTCTTATTTCAAGCAATAATATTCAGTCCAACATTACTTGTAACAATGTTAGCATTAATAGTTCTTTCAGCTTTTTTTTCTATGACAGAGATGACTTACTCATCAGTAGGTAAACTCAGGTTAAAGACCTTAGTAGAAAAAGATGTATCAGGTTCAAAAAAAGCATTATGGATTGTAGAACATTTTGATAGAACTTTAACTACTATTTTAGTTGGAAATAATCTAGTAAATATTGCTTTAGTATCAGTCTCAGCACTGTTTTTCTCTAGTCTTTTTAATTCCCTGGAAAACGCAAGTACGATTTCTACAATTATGAATACTGTTGTAATGACAATAATTGTTTTGATTTTTGGTGAGATTTTACCGAAAAGTTTAGCAAAAACTCATGCTGAAACAATTAGTTTAAAACTTAGCAGTTTAATCTATTTTGTAATAAAACTTATGACCCCAATAACATTTCCTTTCTTGCTTTTAAACCGCAAAGTTATGGGAAGAGTTATTAATTCAAACAAGATATCTGTAACCGAATCAGATTTGGAAACCATTATTGATACCATGGAAGAAGAAGGGTCAATAGATGAAGAAGAAGCTGATATGTTACAAAAAGTTTTAGATTTATCTGATATCACAGTTGAAGAGATTATGACTCCTAGAGTTGATATGATTTCAATTGAAGTTGATGATGATATAGAAACTATAACTGATAAATTTTTTAAGAGTAAATTCTCTAGAATTCCAGTTTACGACGATAACATCGATAATATTGTTGGTGTTTTATCGGAAAGAGATTTTTACACAAAACTGATAAAAAAACAAAACATAAATCTGAGAAGATTAGTAAGAAAACCAATCTTTGTACCTACATCAACAAAAGTTGATGCTTTAATTGAGCTTTTACAAGCCCAAAACAACCACCTTGCTTTCGTAGTTGATGAATATGGTGGAGTAGATGGTATTGTTACTATGGAAGATGCTTTAGAAGAATTAGTTGGAGAAATCTACGACGAACATGATGAAATTGAAGATACGATAACAAAAGTAGATGAGAACATATACATTGTTAATGCTGACTATGATTTAGAAGATCTTTTTGAAGACTTAAATTTAGGTGAACCACCGATGTCTGAATCGACATCAATTGGCGGATGGCTATTTGAAATCTTCCAAGATATTCCTGAAGTTGATGAAGAAGTTGAACATATGATTTATTACAATCAAGAATATGATGAATTGAGCGAATTAGCTTCCGAGGATTCTGCGGTTCTTACTTTTAAAGTATTAAAGGTTAAGAAACGAAGAATTACTCAAGTATTAATGACAATTACTAAACTTGAAATAGAAAAAGACTAAGTGGGGACATCCTCGCTTTTTTGAAAGGTAGATATGGAAAGATTACAGAAAATCCTGCAAAAGGCAGGGGTAGCATCCAGAAGAAAAGCTGAAGAGCTTATTCTTGAAGGAAAAGTTGAAGTTAATGGAAAAAAAATAACAGCGTTAGGTACTAAGGCTGATTTTAGTGATGAAATTCGTGTTAACGGAAAAAAAATTAAAGTTGATGAGAAAGTATACTACGTTCTATATAAACCAGAAGGATATGTTTCAACTACTGATGATGAACACAATCGATTGACAGTTGTTGACTTAATACCAGTAAACGAAAAAATCTTTCCAATTGGCAGATTAGATTACGATACAAGTGGACTCTTAATTTTAACAAACGATGGTGAATTTGCGAATGCATTGATGCATCCAAAATTCAAAATCGAGAAAGAGTATTCAGTTAAAGTAAAAGGTCTCTTACGTAAAGAAACCTCAAAGGCTATATCAAAGGGTGTAGATTTGGGTGATTTCATCACGCAAAATTCAAGAATATTTAATGTTAAATATGGTGAAAAAAAGGTAAATACACTACTGAATATTGTCATTACGGAAGGTAAGTATCACCAGGTAAAAAGAATGTTCGAGAAATTTGGACATAAGGTTTTAAGGCTAAAGAGAGAGCGATACGGGGTGGTGACCCTTAAAGGTTTAAACAAAGGCGATTACAGAACTTTAAAAATTCACGAGATAAAAAAACTATGGAATCTAAGCCAAAACGGATAGCCTAAATTATATAATCATTTTTTTGTATGAAACTAAGGTTTTTGTGGTATAATGTTTAAGGTTATGGAGGCTAATATGAAATATCATAGTATAGCAATAGATGGACCAGCTGGTGCTGGTAAATCTACAGTAGCTAAAAAATTAGCAAAAAAACTTAATTATGTGTATATCGATACGGGAGCAATGTACCGAGCAACTACTTATAAAGCATTGAGTTTAGGAATTGATATTTCAGACCAAAACGCATTTGATTTTCTCGATAACACAGAATTTATATTCAAAGCTGGAGAGCTCTATATGGACTCAGTAAATATGACAGTATTAAATAGACTAAAAACTGTAGCAGATAATGTATCATTGGTCGCAAGTCATATCCCAGTTAGAAATAAATTAGTAAATCTTCAACAAGAAATTGCCAACAACAACGATGTATGCATGGACGGAAGAGATATTGGAACAGTTGTCTTAAAAGACGCTGACCTTAAGTTCTTTTTAGTTGCTAGCGTATCAGTAAGAGCGAAAAGAAGATTTGAAGAATTAAAAGCTTTGGGTATGAACCAGACTCTAGAATTTTTGATTGAAGACATTCAAAGAAGAGATGATTTAGATTCAAGTAGGGAATATAACCCCTTAAGACAAGCAGAAGATGCAATATTAATCGATACCTCAGATATATCAATTGATGAGGTTACCGATATATTATATGATAAATTTATAAGAAAATTAAAAGGAGACATTTAGAATGGGAATTAATGACGACAACAAATTGTACATCCCTAAGGTTGGAGACGTAGTAACAGGAACCGTAGTTAACGTCACAGATTCAGAGGTATTAGTTGATGTAGGTTACACTTGTGAGGGAGTAATTTACAAACAACACATAACCACTGAGAAGATTGGTAGTTTAAAGGATATTTTAAAAATAGACGATCAACTAAAAGTAAAAGTAACACAATTCAGACAAGGAGACGAGACTGATTCACTTTTACTATCTAGATTAGATATATTAAGAAAAGAAAAACAAGACAAATTCAGAAACGAATTAGAAGTAGACAAAGATGTTACTTTCAAAGTTAAAAAATCAGTTAAAGGTGGATTACTGTTAGATTATAATGGTGTTGAAGCTTTCTTACCTGAATCTTTAATATCTTTAAAAAATGATACAAGTGATAAAGATAGTTTGGTTGGTAAAACAGTTGAAGCTAGAATCATTGAAATCATGAAAAAAGGTAGATTTGAGAGAATTATAGTTAACAGAAAACAACTTCAATATGAAGCAGTTAAAGCAGCTGAAAAAGCTGAATTTGATTCAATAAATGTTGATGATGTAATTATAGGTAAAGTTAAAAGAATTACCGATTTCGGAGCTTTTGTATCTATTGGTGAAGTTACTGAAGGATTAGTCCATATATCAGAAATCTCTCACTACAGAGTTAAAAAAGTTGAAGATTACTTAGAAGTTGGACAAGACTTAGAAGTTAAAGTAATTAAAATCAAAGGTAAAAGAATTAGTTTATCAGCTAAAGTATTACTAGAAACGCCTTGGGACTTATTCGTTGCAAAATATAATGTTGGTGACAAAGTTGAAGCGACAGTAGTACGCAAAATGCAATATGGTATTCTATTAGAAGTCGAAAAGGAAATCGTTGGTTTACTAAATAGATTCGATTATTCTTGGAACCCTGATGAAAACCTAGCTGGTACCCTTGAAGTTGGCGATAAAATAGAAGTTAAAATCACTAGCATCAATACTAGTAAAAAACAGTTTTCATTGTCAAAAAAACATTTAAGCTATAATCCTTGGGCTGACCTTAAATTTAAAAAAGGCGAATTAGTATCTGCACAAGTATTAAGATTAGAAGATAAAGGCGCAATTTTAGAAGTTGAAGGCGTTGAAGCTTTCTTACCAATCGGCGAATGTTCAGTAGAACATATTCAAAGAGTTGATGAAGTTGTAAAAGTGGACCAAGTTGTTACGGCACAAATTATTGAATTTTACCCTAAAAACTGGAAAATGACACTTTCATTAAAATCAGTACAAGAAAAGAAAAACCGTGTTGAATATGATAAGAATCTTTCTGAAAACGTTAGTTCTGATCAATCATTAGCGGATTTATTCAAACAATATAAAAAATAGAAATTTGGTGATACTATGTTACCAGTTGTAGCTATAGTTGGTAGACCAAACGTAGGTAAATCAACTTTATTCAACCGCATTATCGGTGAAAGATTATCTATCACCGATGATTTGGCCGGGATTACTAGAGATAGGATCTATTCAAAAGCATCTTGGTTAAGTAAACAATTTAGACTTATTGATACAGGGGGCATCGAGATTAGCGATGCACCTTTTTTAACTGAAATCAAAGCACAAGCTGATATCGCTATTGAAGAGAGTGATGTAATAATTTTTGCAGTTGATGGTCGCGCTGGGCTTTTACCGACTGATAGAGACGTTATGGCGATGTTATATGCGTCAAACAAACCAATAATTGTTGCAGTAAATAAACTTGAATCAGAAAAATATCGTGAGAACCTATATGATTTTTATGAATTAGGAGCTACCTCTGTTGTAATGATATCTTCAGCCCACGGATTAGGAATTGGTGACTTACTAGACGAAGTGATTAAGTTCTTACCAGCTGAGACCGAAGAAGAATATGATGAAGATTATAGAAGAATCGCGATTATAGGAAGACCAAATGTAGGTAAATCATCATTAACAAATGCCATGTTAGGCATTGATAGAGTAATAGTATCTAATAAGAGTGGAACGACTACAGATTCAATTGATACTCAATTTACAAGAGATGGTATTAATTATGTTGCCATTGATACTGCTGGAATGAGAAAACGCGGTAAAATCTATGAAAATATTGATAAATACGCAAATCTAAGAGCTATGTCTGCGATTGATCGCAGTGATGTATGTTTAGTTGTAATTGATGCAGAAACAGGAATCCAAGCTCAGGATAAGCATATTGCTGGTTATGCATTAGATAACCGAAAAGCTTTGGTACTAGTTGTAAATAAATGGGATACTTTAGAAAAAGATGACCATACCATGAACGAATGGGAAAAGAAGATTAGAAAAGAATTCAGATTTCTTAGCTACATCCAAATTGTCTATGTATCTGCGTTAACTAAATCTAGAATTAAAACATTGTTCCCAGTAATTAATGCAGCTTATGAAAATTATGATCGTAGAGTTTCAACTTCAGCTTTAAACGAAGTTATTCAGGAATCTATGATATTAAATCAACCAAAAGAATATCATCAAAAAAGACTTAAAGTTTACTATGCAACACAAGTGAAAACAAAATGTCCAACATTTGTATTATTTGTTAATGATACTGAGTGTATACATTTTTCATATTATAGGTATTTAGAGAACCGACTAAGAGAGCGATTTGATTTCAAAGGTACACCGCTAAATTTAGTCCTTCGTAATAGAGAATAGTCATATTTTGAAAGAAATATGACTTTTTTTTGTCAAAATTCACCTTTTTTTATAAAAATACCGTTTTTTTTCGCTATCTACCTTGCTTTTTTAGTAATTTAGTCCTATAATTTAAATATCATTAAAAAGGAGGAATAAAATATGAACAAATCAGAATTAGTAGCTCGTATAGCTGACTTAGCTGACTTATCTAAAAGAGATGCAGAAAAAGCTTTGAATTCAACAGTATTAGCAATTCAAGAAGCTTTAGTTAAAGGGGAAAAAGTGGTTTTAACTGGTTTTGGAACTTTTGAAGTTAAAGAAAGAAAAGCTAGAGTAGGACATGACCCAAGAACTGGTGCAAAAATTAATATTCCTGCATTGAACGCTCCTACTTTTAAAGCTGGTAAAGTCTTAAAAGAAAAAGTACGTTAGGAAATAAAACAAGGCTATCAGAAATAGCCTTTTTTATTTGGGGAAAAATAAATGAAATAAACACCTATCAATTAAGCTAAAAAAAAACACTTCCAAATGGAAGTGTTAGAGAGTACTAAATTTTATATATATATCCCATAAACCATTAGAATGTAGAGAACAAAGGATAATAGATTATTGGCAAAATGAACACCAATAGTTACAAAGATATTCTTATTTGAACGGTAGTAGATATAACCAAATGTCATACCCATCATAATATATGGAATAGACTGAATGAAATCTCCATAAGCGATTACATGCATTAAACCAAATATAACTCCAGTTGCGATTATCGCAACTACATGGCTAGTTTTCGGTTCAAAAAAGTTGTAAATAACTTTTCTGAATATAACTTCCTCAACTACAGGTGTGAATACACACAACAGCAGGAATAACATGACTAACTGGATTGGATCGTCCGAGAACAAATTTTGAATTGCCATTTCATTTTGACTAGTTCCGGTTTCGCCTAGTAAGGTTAGCAAAAGGTTTGAAACAAGTAAGGCTGCATAAACCATGAAGAAACCTGAAAATATCTGACCTACGTGTTTTCTAATATCTAGTTTAAACTTAGATAAGTCTGATTTAAAACTTTCTTTATCTATTAAAAGGAATAGAGCAGCTGAAATCATTACTGGGATTAAACTAAGAGCAGTATAGAAATTAGCGCTAGCATCAAATCCGTAAGTAACCGTGTAGGTGTCAGGATTAAAATCAGTTTCGATTGATTCATTTAAGGTAAATGGATCACCTATTAAGACGCCTTCTTCGGAAATTGTATATACTCCATATGAAACTTCATCTTCATCAAAAAATTCAAAATCAACCCACATATTAGGTAAATCATATTCAGTATTATTTTGTAGGGTACCTGTCATTGATATGATATATGGATATTCTTCATCAGAATTATCATTGACTTCAATAACTGGGTCTGAGATTACAACTATATTAGCTAGAATACTATCAGAGTCTGGGTATTGGAGATTAAATATGACTCCTGAAGCGAAACTGAAGACTAAAGAAACTAAAACATAGATTGTAAGCAATAAACCATTTTTCCTTTGGTTACCGGCCTGTCTGTAAAAATTCTCTATGTCATTATTTTCGTTGTACTGTTGTTCTTTCTCCGGTTTTTTTTCAAATAAATCATCAAATTCGTTCATAAAATCACCTCATCAATGAATATTATAATATAATTAATGATATTTGTATATAGTTATCTTTCAGTTTTATTTGCTACGATAGATTGACAAATCCGCGGTTTCAAGTATAATAGTTATAGATACAGAAATGGAGTGATAACATGCCGAAAAAGTCATTTGCAGTTATAGGTGTTGGTCGTTTTGGACTAGCCTTGATTGAAGAATTAATTAATTTAGATGCTAATGTGTTAGTTATCGACAAAAATTTTGAAAAAATTGAAAAAATCGCTAAAACCGTTACTAATGCAATTTGTCTAGATTCAACTGATATTGAAGCATTAAGAGAAATAAGTATTTCATCTTATGATACTGTTATAGTGGCTACGGGAATGAATGTTGATAACTCTATTCTTACAACATTAATTCTTAAAGATTTAGAAGTAAAAGAAATCTACGTTAAAGTGCAGTCTGAATACCATGCTAGAGTTGTAGAAAAACTAGGTGTAGATCCAGAACATTTGATTTGGCCAGAACAAGCAACTGGTAAAAGATTAGCCAAAATTTTAATCTCAGGTAATTTTTTAGAATATTTACAATTGGATCAAGAATATAGTTTTATATCAACAAATGTTTCTAAGAAGCTAATAGGTAAAAATCTATTAGAATTAGATATAAGAAAGAAGTTTGGAGTTAATATTGTTGCTATCCGAAGAAATGATAGAATTACTATACCAAGTTCTCAAACACCTTTTGAAGTAAAGGATGAGATTTTATTAGTGGGTAGAAACGATTTAATTCAAAAATTCACTACTTGGCTTCACAGTAGAATTAAGGCATAATATCTAGGTTAAGAGAAATCTTAACCTTTTTTTATACTGAATATTAATAAAATTAAAAAATATGTTAAAATTATTACAGGTGATTTAAATGAAAGATATTTTAATAGCCACGCAAAATGAAGATAAAATGAAAGAATTCAAAGCTGCTTTAAACCCTTTAGGATATAATTGTATTTCTTTAAATGATGTAAAATTTAAAGGTGAGATTATTGAAGACGGTTTAACGTTCTTTGATAATGCTTATAAGAAGGCCCAATCTATTTCACATAAATACAATTTAATAACTCTAGCAGATGATTCAGGATTGGTAGTTAATGCTTTACCAAATGAACTAGGAGTTAACTCCAAACGTTTTTCTAATGAAGCTACTTATGAAGCAAATAACCAGCTGTTATTAGAAAAACTAGCGAATTCATGGGATAGGACCGCTTATTTTGTATGTCAGCTAGTTCTTTACTATCCTAATGGGAAATTCTATACATATCAAGGAAGAGTGTATGGCGAGATTGCTAAGACCTTAAAAGGAAATAATGGTTTTGGCTATGATCCATTATTTTATATACCAGAAATAGGAATGAGAATGTCAGAACTTTCAAAAACAGAAAAAAATCAAATCAGCCATCGCGGAAAAGCGATTCAAAGACTTGTTGAGGATATAAAAAATGAAATTATTATTATTTAGTGATAATCACCGTGATAGAGAAGCAGTTAATCAAGTGCTTCAAAAGAATCCTAATCTAGATAGGTATATTTCATTAGGCGATTCAGAAATGAAGGAATCAGAATTAACTAAATTAGATATCTTTGGAGTCAAAGGTAATTATCCATATGAACCAAAATTTCCAAAAGAACTAACATTTGTTTTAGAAGGTACAAAAGTTTATCTAACACATGGACACTTGTTCTCAGTTAAGATGGGATTAAAGAGACTATTAAATTATGGTATTTATAATGATATCAATGTTATTTGCTTTGGTCATACTCATCGACCACTGCTAAAAGAAATACAAGGAATTATTTTTATAAATCCAGGAACGTTATGTTGTAGAAAGATTCCAAGTAAATGTAGTTATGCTTTACTTGAAATTACAGATAAGAATATTGATGTTATTATTAAAACTCTAGAAGGTGAAGTATTACTTAAATATACTAAACAAAGGTGATGTTTTGGACAACCAATCTAAATTTGAAGAATTAAAAAAACTTAAAAAGAACGAAAATACAATTGCGGATTTAAATGTTTTGCTATCTTTAGTGAAAAAAGAAAAAGATAGTGTTTTAACTATGCAAATTCTTATGTATTTAACTGAATGTTACAAATATTTAAGGCAACATGATATGGCAATTAGTTTTTTAGAAACAGAAGTTAATGATGAGTTTTTTAATCAAAAAGATGATCGCTTAAAAGTAATCGATGAGTTGGTTAGAATTCTACTTAGAACCGAAGATTTTATTAAATTGAAAGCGGTGTTGTTTACCAGGGAAAGATACTTAACTAATGAACACCAAAAGGTTATGCAAAAATTCTATTACGCTGTTTGTCACGAAGGTTTAAAAGAAAACAAGTTGGCAATCGATTACTTGATAAGTATAAAGGATAATATCTCTAATAGTAATTTGGTCAGTAAGTATTTAAAACTTTCGATGTTATTTTTAAAAGAGTCACACATTGAGAAAGCTAAAGAATATTATCGTTTAGCAGTTAAATTTGATCACAAGACTTCAAATCCCATTTTTCATTTAGCAGAGTCGGATATTTTATACTTTGAAGGTGATTACCTAGAAGCTTTGGCTAAATATCAGGAATATTTTATAAAGTCAAAGAACAAACGAAGGTATCTTGATAGATATATATTAATTAATATAAAACTTAATCGATTAGATGAAGCATGGAGATTCTACCAAGAATTTTTGCCAGTAATGAAAACTTTGGTTTCCAGAAATTATAGGATTGTTTTCTATACAGCCGCAAAAACTTTAGCTAAAGAATTAAACAATACTACAGAATTAGACAAATTAGATTATTTGATTCAAGAACTAGAACCGAGTAAGCCAATGTTAAATCAGTTTGATAATGTATACAGACTATTGTCATTGTCATTTAAAAGTAAAAGGTATTTAAAAGAAAGAGATATTATTTTTGACATTTTTACGGGAATCCAGTCTTTATATAAGTTTCAAAAACTATTATTTATCAGAAAAACTGAGGAATCAATCAGTTTCTTACACTTGTCTAAAAACTTATTGTTAGAGAAAAACCCTAAATCTACTGAATACAGCCAAACGTTAATCCAAGAGATTGTCAATACAAAACCAATAAATGACCTATATATGTATGATGATTTGTTAAAGTATTCTAAAGGAATTTATAAAACTGTAGATACAGCTTACGTTTTTGTGAATGGAATTAAAAGAGAGAACTCTTTTGATTATTTTGTTGTGTATTCTGCTGAAAATGAAAATTTTGATTTCCAACAAAAACTAGTTTTGTTAGCAAATGAAATTCTTAAGAAACACTTGTTTGATTTTGATCTAAACATCAAACAGTTTAGATTATTTAATAATTACAAAAATTTATTTAATCAAGAAAATATTGGTTTAGTTAAGATAGAAAAAAATATTATGCATTTTCTAAATGAACATGCAAAAAACATTTTAGGAATTGACGATGAATATTTAGCTTTTGAAGATTTTCAAAGTTATCTAGAAGAAAAAGTTTTTATTGATGAGTTTTTATATACTGATAAACTTATCTTAAATGTTAAGCATAAAGAAGAAGTCAGAAAAATTGAGTTTTCTATTATTAGAGATGAGTTAATTATTTTTGCTATTGTTAAGGAATATCATGAAGATTCTGAAAACACAGTTATAAATCAGTTTTTAGGAATCCCAAATGAAATTCAATTACTTGAAGATAATACTCAGTGTGAATCAAAGACAATAGTACTATTTAACATCACCAACTATTTACATTTTTTTAAGGACTATAATTACGCTAGGTATCAAGAGTTACTGAAATTGATAATTGCACGAATAAAGGAACTTTCAAAACATCATTTCGAAAATGTATATTTAGAGTCTTTTAATTTAATCTATCTAACGTTAAAATCAACAGATAAACGTGTTGTAAACAGAATTGTAGATGGAATATATAAGGATAAAACTGATTTTGACATTAGAACTTCAATTATTCAAATAAATCAGTGTTTTTCATATGATAAACTTATTCAGCTTAGATACTTAAATTCATTAACGAATAGTGATTCAAAGTATATACACGATAATAAAAACTTTAGGTATAACCTTGAATTAGCTAAAACAATCTTAATCAATATCAATAAATTAATAACTAAAAAAGATGTTCCACTCAATTACCAAGCAATAGGTAATTGGCGGACTAATGACGTAGAATTTTTAAATGTAGAAATTTCTGAGAAGGCCATGTTAGGAGAAACTAATAGTTTAACAAGGGTATTGAAAGCAGCTAACCTAGAAGCAGAATGGGATACTTTGGTTTCTAACTCTTTAGTTAAAGACATAAAAGAATCGAATCAAAAAGCTAAATTCTTTGTTAATTTGTCATATAAAACCTACTCTGATATAAAACTATTGAAGAAAATCATTAAGAAAATCGAAAATATTGGATATAGTTTGAATAATTACGTTTTTGGAATGAATCTTCAAAATGAAATCAACGTAGAAGATATTATTCCTGCAATTAATCTTTTACAAGAAAAACAAATACAATTGTTTGGATATAGTTTTATAAGTAAAATCAATCTAAACAATTATGATATATTCAAATATTTTAATTATTTGATTCTAGATATCAAGGAATTAGAAATTAAGAACCTCGATAAATTCCTTGAAATCTTAAGTGCTTTTAATATTGTTTACGTATTAAATCATCATCAAGCAACGCTAAAAAAATCTGATTTAGAGAGATTTAATATTACCTATGTTACGGGTATAAAGTTCCCTAAATATGAAAGCGTTACCACAACGAATCCATAATAACTGAATTTTCTTTATGCTATAATTAAACTATCTTTGGAGCGTGATTAGACATGAATAAACAATGGTGGAAGTCAACCGCAATTTATCAAGTAACCCTAAGTAGTTTTTTTGATAGTAATAATGATGGTATCGGTGATTTAGATGGTTTAAGATCTAAATTAGGTTACCTTAAAGACCTAGGAATAGGAACAGTATGGATATCACCCCATTATGATTCTCCAATGGATGATAATGGATATGATGTTCGAAATTTTTATAAAGTAAATCCAGATTACGGGAATTTAGAAGATTTTAAAAAACTAATCAATGAAGCTCATAAAATGAATATGAGGATTATCACAGACTTGGTATTAAACCACACATCTGATGAGATGGAATGGTTTAAAATTGCCTGTGACCCTAACCATAAAGACTATGATAAATATCATAATTTTTATATATGGCAAAAACCAAAATATGATGATTCAGGTAATAGAATGCGACCTACTCGATGGTTGAGTTGGTTTGGCGGTCCTACTTGGGACTACATACCTGAAGTTGATGAATACTATTTACATATTTTTTCTAAAAAAATGCCTGATTTAAATTGGCGTAATGAAGAATTAAGAAATGAAATGAAAAATGTTGTAAAATTTTGGGCTGATTTAGGTGTTGATGGCTTTAGAGTTGATGCAGCGAATCATTTAGAAAAAAACTGGGATTTTCCAGATGCGTTTCCAGGTTTTGAGAATTTTTCATCAATTCCAAGACATCATGACTATATTGAAGAACTCGGTAAAGAGTTATTTATACCGAATAATCTTTTAACCATTGGAGAATCAGGTGGTGCGACAAAGGAACAAGCTCTTAAGTATGTAGGTTATGATTCTAATGAGTTTAATCTCCTCATTCATTTTGGTCATGTTTGGGCAGATACAGATGACTCAAATGGAATAACCACTGGAAAGTGGGGAAAAGGTTCTCTGAGGGTAAGTGATATTAAAGGATCATTTAACCATTGGTTTACAATGCTTAAAGATAAAGGTTGGAATTTAATTTACTGGCATAATCATGATCATCCAAGAATAGTTTCTCACTATGGAAATGATAAAGAGTATCGAGAGATATCAGCAAAAATGCTAGCGATTGTTTTATATTTTATGCCTGGTACTACGGTTACATATCAAGGCGAAGAAATTGGCATGACTAATGTACTATATGAAGACATCAAAGAATTTAGAGATGTAGAAGTATTCACTGAGTATAATAATTTTCTAAAAAATGGAGCTTCTGTTGAAATGGCTATGCAAGCCTTGAGAGATCGTTCTAGAGATAACGCAAGAAGTCCAATGCAATGGACGAGTGGGAAATATTCAGGATTTTCAACAACTACTCCTTGGATGAATGTAAATTACAATTACAAATCTATTAATGTTGAAAATGAAATTGCACATAAAGACTCAATACTAGATACATACAAATTTGTTCTAAAACATCGAAAAGCAGATGAAGATAATATTATTTATGGGGATATCGAATTCATTGATATAGATAGTCAAAAAAACTTTATGTATATCAATCGAGGATTAGACAAAGATTATTTAGTTTTAGCAAACTTTACTGATGAGACAATTGAAGTCAATTTAGAACAATATGACATCGGTAATTTCCACTATTTCTTCAGCAATACTATTTCAAAACCATTAAATAATCATTTTGTTTTAGCAGCTTATGAAGCATACGTTTTTACAAAAAATAAATAATCTATTAAAAAGCGAAGAAATTGTCTTCGCTTTTATATTTGTTGGGGTCTAAAATGCTTTTATTATTTATATAACTGTGTTAAAATATTATTAATTAAGAGTTAGGTGGTAGACTATGAGAAGGTCAGAATTTCGAGAAAAAGTAGTGTTTTTATTGTACATCAAAGCCATTAATGGAGAGTTTCAAACTGATGAGTACTCAAAAGAGATATTAGTCAGATTTGAAGACATACATCTTCATTTAAATGAAATTGATGAAATGATTAGTAATAATTTAATTGGATACACTATTGATAGATTAAATTACGTCGATTTAGCAATCGTGAGGAATGCAGTATATGAGATGATGTTTACAAAGTTGCCAACAGAAATAGCAATCAATGAAGCAATAAATCTCACTAAGAAATTTACTAATTTAGATGATGATGCATCAAAGAGGTTTAATAATAAGCTTCTTGACACTATTAAGAATAGTTTGAAAAGGTAATGGAAAGAAAATATTTAACAGTTACTGCCTTAAATAGATATCTTAAGTATAAGTTTGATAATGATCAAAATTTACAGAAAATTTTATTAAAAGCTGAGATTTCGAATTTTAAAAGACATAGCAGAGGACATTTATATCTAACACTAAAAGACGATAATTCTCAAATCAGTGCAATTATGTTTCAAACTCAAACTAGAACTCTTAATTTTAATCCAAAAGACGGAGATAAAGTAATAGTTGAAGGACATATATCAGTATATGAGCCCTATGGAACTTATCAAGTCTATATTAAAAAAATGGATTTAGATGGAATTGGTGATCTCTATTTAGCTTTTGAAAGGCTAAAAGAGAAATTAGAAAAACTAGGAATGTTTAATAATGAGCACAAAATTCCTATTCCAAAATATCCTAAATCTATTGGTGTAATAACTAGCCCAACCGGGGCAGCGGTAAGAGATATTATTAATGTGATATCAATTAGATATCCCTTAGCTAATATAATTGTTTACCCAGCTTTGGTACAAGGTGTTAATGCAAAAGAATCAATAGCTGGGCAGATTAACCAATGTAATATAGATAATTTAGTGGATGTTATTATCGTTGGTCGAGGCGGCGGCTCTATCGAAGATTTATGGGCATTTAATGAAGAGATAGTTGCTAGAGCAATCTATGCGTCTAGAATCCCAATAATCTCAGCCGTTGGACATGAAACTGATTTTACTATTGCTGATTTTGTAAGTGATCTAAGAGCTTCTACACCTTCACACGCAGCGGAAATTGCCGTGCCAAGCAAACTAGATATTATTAATAACTTGAATAATTACAAAGAGCGTTTAACAGCTTCATTGTCGAGAACATATGAACTTAGTCAGAAACATTTTAAACAAGTCTTTACAAGTAATATCTTGCGTAACCCTGAAAAGATTACGGAAAATATAAAATTAAAACTTATATATTTGGAAGAAAAGCTGAATGCTTATATACCAGCAAAACAAATTGATACATTTAACGAAACAATTGAATCCTACAGAATTAGATTAAATCAAAGAATTAATGCTGTTTTAAAGGATAATCAAAATGATTTTATTAATCTAACTCAAAAATTAGAATTAGTTAATCCATTATCTATTATGAAAAAAGGATTTACGATAGTTAAGCAAGATGAAAAAATAATTAAATCAGTCAAAACAATAAATACAGAAAATAATATTGATGTGGACTTTCATGATGGAAGCCTTAAATGTCAAATATTGAAGAAAGTTGTGAAATAAATGAGTGACCTTACATTTGAACAAAATATGGAGAAATTAGAAAAATTAGTTAAACAATTAGAAGCTGGCGACAATTCTTTAGATGATTCTGTTAAACTATATCAAGAAGGTATTGCCTTAGCAAAAAATTGTCATGAAGAATTACAAAAGGCTGAAAAAGCAATAATTAGTTTAAAAAACGAAAATGGATTAGTTGACTTTTCAGAATAATTGGTGACTATATGAACTTACTTGAAATTAAAGATCCTAAATTTGTTAAAGATTTATCAATAGAAGAACTAAACGAATTAGCTAGTGAAATTCGTTCTTTTATCATTGATAAAGTCTCAAAATCTGGAGGACATCTTTCATCCAACCTTGGAGTAGTTGAACTTACTATAGCACTACACATGGTATTTGATTCACCTAATGATCGAATTATCTTTGATGTTGGTCATCAAAGTTATACTCACAAAATATTAACTGGTAGAGCTAAAGATTTTGATACATTAAGAAAATATAAAGGCTTATCAGGTTACCAAAAACGTAGCGAATCTATTCACGATGTTTGGGAAGCTGGGCACTCTTCAACTGCTATAGCAGCTCTAGCTGGCTTTGAAATAGCTGATATAGCAAAACATAAAAATAATAAAAACATCGCTGTAGTAGGAGATGGAAGTTTAAATTCTGGACTCTCTTTCGAAGCATTAAATTATTTAGGACATTACAAAGGGGTCGCACCAATTATTGTTTTAAATGACAACGAGATGAGTATTTCTAAAAATGTCGGAAGAATGTCAAGACTACTTATTAAACTACGCTCTTCAAAGATGTATGTTTCTACAGCTGCTTCTAAAACAAGATTCCCTAAGTTTATCTATAATACAAAAGTACGAATTGCAAATATGATAAGAGGGTTCGCTGGAAACATATCACTATTTGACGAGTTCGGATTTTCTTACTATGGACCTATAGATGGACATGATATAAAGACTTTGGTTAAATTTTTAAAAATCGCAAAAAAAAGAAATAAACCAATTGTGATTCATATTGTTACTAAAAAGGGTAAAGGGTATGAACCAGCCGAAAAAGATGTTATCGGTGCTTGGCATGGTGTTGGTAAGTTTAACAAAGAAACTGGAGTGAGTATTAACAAAATTCCAGAAAATTTACTTCCATGGAGTAGTATTTTTAGTAGACATATAGAAGAGTATGCAAAAGACAATGAAAATTTTAGAGTTATCATCCCTGCGATGATATATGGATCATCGCTAATAGATTTTCAAAAAAAATATCCTAATAAAATTATTGATGTGGGAATCTGTGAATCTTTTGCTGTTTGTTTCTCAGCAGCTTTAGCGTTAAACGGTATGCAAATATATATTCCTATTTACTCATCATTCTTACAAAGAGCCTATGATCAAGTTTCACATGATCTAGCTAGACAGGATATCAAAGTTGTAATCGGTATCGACCACGCTGGTGTTGTTGGCGCTGACGGAGATACACATCAAGGTTTATATGATATTGCATATTTGAGACATATTCCTAATATTGAAATTCTTCAACCATCAACAATGTTAGAGGCTAAACAGTTATTAGACTATGCCTTTAATCACGCTAAACACAGCGTTGCTGTTAGATACTCTAAAGGTAGCTCACCAATTATGGATTGTACCAATTTTGAACCAATCATCGCTCCTAGTTGGGTTGAAGAAAATAATCAAGGAGAGTTTAATCTAATAGCTTATGGAGATAACTTCATAAGAATGAGTGAGTATATAAAAACAAACAAATTACCTATCAATGTATACAATGCAAGATTTATAAAACCATTTGATAATAAGATGGTTGAAAAGATATTAAATTCAAACTTAAAAACCTATGTATTAGAAGCAGCTACTGTCGTATCTGGACTTGGTAGTGCAATATTTGAACATGCTCAAGCTAATAACTTAAATACTAACAACCTAAGGATACTGGGATTACCTGATGAATTTATCGAACACGGCTCAGTTCAAGATATTTATAGACTATATGGTTTAGATACGGAATCAGTCATAAAAAAAATCATGTCATAACGAGGTTCTATTTTGTTAAAACATTTACAAATATCAAACTACGCAATAATTGAAGATTTATCTCTTGATTTCTACCCTGGAATGACAGTCTTAACGGGAGAAACTGGAGCAGGAAAAAGCATCATAATTGATGCTATTTCTTTATTGTTAGGGGAAAGAGCCTCTAAAGAGATGATATCTTCAAAGTCAGAGAGCGCAACTGTAGTGGGAATATTTACACTTGATAATGATAATATAAAGAATATTTTAAAATATAACGATATTGATTATCAAGATGAAATAGAAATTCAAAGAACTATTAATAAAGATAATCGAAATATCGTGAAAATCAATAAGCAAAACTCTTCAATCAAAGTTCTTAAAGAATTAGCGATTAATCTAGCGGATATTCATTCACAATTTGATACTAATAGATTAATCAATCCGGATAACTACTTAGCTTTGATTGACAATTTCCGTAAAGAGAAAGTAAATAATTACATAAAAGTCTATCAAAATAGCTATGAAAGTTATAAAGAAGTACTCAACAGATATAATAAAGCTGTTAAAGATAAAGAAAATACGTTAAAAAAGCTAGATTTATATAATTTTCAGTTAAGCGAATTAAATAATTTAGATCTACAAGTTAATGAAGAAGTACAACTAACTGAACAAATTAATTTGTTAGAGAATTTAGATAAAATCAATAATGTATTAGAAAGATTCAATTCAGTTATTCATGAAGAGAAGGTTTTAGATAACATCTATCAACTACGTTCAGATATAGAATCTATTGCAGATACATCAGTTGAATTTTCTGAATTATCTAAACGTTTAAATGATGTTTATTATGAATTGGAAGATATCAATCAATCTTTGGTAAATAGATTAGACCATCTAGACTATAATCAAGAAGATTACGACAGTATGATAAATCGTTTAAACGATATAGATAGAATGAAACGCAAATACAAAAAAACAGCTTTAGAGTTATTAGAATATAAAGAATATCTTGATTTAGAGGTAAACAAAGCAAATAATTATGATGAATTGTTAGAAGAAATTCATCAAGAATTAATTAATAAATTTGATACAGTTATCGTAGATGCGTCTAAATTAAGTGCTTTTAGAAAAGATGTCGCAAAAAAAATCACGAAAGAGATTAAAGAAACTTTACGTGATTTGGTTATATTGAACGCTGATTTTGAGATTCGCTTTATGGATAATTATCCTCGGGATGAATTCGATAATACCCTATTTCAAAACGCAGGTATAGATAGTATTGATTTTTATATTTCAACTAATAAGGGAGAACCATTAAAACAATTATCAAAAACTGCTTCAGGTGGTGAGATGAGTAGAGTTATGTTAGCCTTTAAATCAATATTTGTTAGAAGTAATAAAATATCGACAATTATCTTTGATGAAATAGATACGGGTATTTCAGGATATATTGCAAAACAAATTGCTAATAAAATAAGAGAGATATCTAAAATAAGCCAAGTTATCTCTATCACACACATTCCACAAGTTGTGGCTACTGGGACTCACCATTTAGCTGTAAAGAAAAGAATTATTAAGGATCACACAAAAATAAGTGTTAGTTATTTAGACTATCAACAACGAATAGAAGAGATAGCAAAAATGATTAGTGCAGACAAACTTACAGAAGCAAGTTTAGAAAGTGCTAAGGAATTATTGATATCAGAGTAAAAAAAAATGCGATTCAATATCGCTTTTTTTTATTAGCCAAGTACGTTAATCATACCGTATACAGCAGCGATGAGCATTCCAAGGAACATTCCAGCGGCTAGGATAACGATTATGATTTTACCTACACTACTTTTTGTTGGATTAAAAGCTTTCATTCCGCGAGTAGTTTCAGCTTTGCTTTTTTGTGTTTTGTTATTTGGCATTAAATTCACCCCTATTTATTATATTCTCAATATATTATAAACCTTTTGTTGGAAAAAAGAAAGGCTTAAATACCGTTATTATAGTTTTTTAAAAATTCAATTACTTTTTTAGTTAGATAATTTGGAGTAGAAGCTCCACTAGAGACAGAGACAGTACTAACGTTAATTAAATCTAATGGGCTTATTTCATCAACAGACTCAATAAGTTTTGTTTTAGTATTGGTGAAAGTCTCACTGATTAAAGCTAAGTTCTTAGTATTGTTACTACGAGGATCTCCAACTATATAGCATAAATCTACTTCTTTATTATTTTCTAAAATGGCTGTTTGTCTTAATCTAGTTGCATTACAGATTTCCTCTGAAATCAAAGTGTTTGGGTAGATTTCAATAATTTGGTCGATTATAGCTTTTATTTCAATTAAGCTAAATGTTGTCTGATTTGTTACAAATATTGGCTTTCCAATATTTAAAGGAATACTATTAATATCAGTTACTAAAGATATATCCTTAGCTAAACTCAAAGCAGCGTTTGCTTCAGGATGATTTAATTTACCAATATATAAAACATGATAACCATTATCTCCGTGGATTTTTATTAAATCAAAAGTCTTTTCTACATCTTCGCAAGTCGCATCGATGTAATCAATCTGTTTTTTAGAAAGTTTATCTTTTACTTGAGGATTGGTTCCATGAGCACTTAACACGACAGTGCCATTAAAAATATCATCTACTAAGTCTAATCTTGATTTCTTCCTGTCATCTAGTGTTATAACGCCTAATTTAGTCATTTCCTCAACAACATATTTATTATGAACTATATATCCGAGGATATAAATCGGCTTTTTGACTGTATTATCAGCTACGGCATTTCTTACAGCAGCTATCGCTTTTGTAACACCTTTACAATAACCTCTTGGGGTAATACTGATTACTTTCATAGTTTGACTCCTTTTGATTTACATTTACCAATATATATTATATAATATATGTGAGATTTTTACAAAGGGAAGTGCCATGAAAAAATTTAAAAAAACTTATATCAACAGCGCATTAAAAGAATTAAAATTTAAGGAACTAACTGATGTTCAAAAACAAGTTATTCCGTTAATAGAAAAAAAACAAGATTTAATAGTAGAAGCAAATACTGGGTCAGGTAAGACCCATGCTTTTTTATTGCCAATTTTTGAGGATTTAGACTTAAAATCTGAAAAAGTTCAAGCGCTAATAATCGCACCTACAAGAGATCTAGCAAAACAAATCCATAAGTTCGCTATGCAAATAGCTAGTCATTCTAAAGATAAGATTATCATTGATCTTTTTATTGGTGGAATGGATAAACAAGATGTTATAGCAAAATTAGAAAGCAGAACTCCACACATTGCTATAGGTACACCGGGTAGAGTTAGTGACCTAGCTATTAAAGAAAATGTATTAAAGGTTTATACGGCTAAATACTTCGTTATAGATGAAGCTGATATGACTTTAGATAAAAACTTTATTGAGGAAGTAAGTGCGATACTTAATATTATCAATAAAGATTGCGTAAAAACAGTTTTTTCTGCGACAATACCTGAGGCTTTAAGAGGTTTCTTAAAAGATTATATGAATAATCCTGTAACGATTGATGTAAATCCAAAAGATATTTCAAGCCTGAATATCAAACATTTCTTTATTAAAACGAGAGAACAAAATCGTTTTGTTACTCTAAAGAAATTAATTGATATTGTAAATCCATATTTAGCTATTATCTTCTGTAATACAAAAGAATCTAGCGAAGAAGTATATACATGGATGAAAGATCAAAAGAAACTTGTTACTATGATCCATGGTGGGTTAGACTACCGTAAAAGAAAACAATTAACAAGAAGAATAAGTAATCTTGAATTTCAATATATAGTCGCAACTGATATCTTTGCTAGAGGTATTGATATTGAAGGTATTAGCCATATTATTAACTATGAATTGCCAAGGAATATAGAATTCTATATCCACAGAACTGGACGTACAGGAAGAGTGGATTTTGATGGAATAGCTATTTCAATGTATGAGTTTAATGATAATCAATACTTGGACAGACTTGAAAGTAAAGGTATTAAAAGTATATATAAAGAAATCAAGAATGCTGAGTTAGTTGACGCAATCGTTAGAAATAAGCGTTCACATAGGGAACGAAAAGAAAATTCTCTTGATTACGCTGCAAAAGCCAAAATTAGAAAACCAAAAAAAGTAAAACCTGGTTACAAAAAAAGATACAAAGAAGCAGTTGACGCTGAAAAGAAAAAAATAGCTAAAAAAAGGAGGTAAACTATGCCTTTAAATGTTGTTTTATATCAACCTGAAATTCCTCAAAACACTGGAAATATCATGAGAACTTGTGCAGGAACAAATGTTTTATTACATTTGATTAAGCCAATGGGATTTAAATTGGATCCTAAATATATGAAAAGAACAGCTGTAAATTATTTGGAACATGTAAATTATAAAGTATATGAAGACTATAAGGATTTCAAAAGCAAAAACCAAGGCAGATTTGTATTTCTAACTAGGTATGGCAAGAAAAACCCTAGAGAATTTGATTTATCAAATGTAGATGAAAATATATTTTTGGTTTTTGGCAAAGAGTCTACAGGAATTCCTAAAGAGATTTTAAAGGAACATCTAGAAGATTGTGTGAGATTACCAACAAATGATAAAATAAGAAGTTTAAACTTATCTAACTGTGTAGCAGTGATGATATTTGAAGTTTTAGCTCAACAAAATTATCCCAATTTATCAAAGGAAGAACCAATTACCTTGAAGGGCCCAAACTGGTTATTAGAAGACTAAACATATAAAGGAGTGATTCATAATGAATAATGGTACGAAGATAATACTTCATAGTTATAAACATGATCAATCGCTTCATCGAGTTTGGAAAAATGAAACAATCTTAGAAGATAATGAAGAGTTTATAATTGTTGCCAATAAGAAAACCAAAGTCATTGAGTCTAATGGTAGGTTTTGGTACACAAAGGAACCTTCAGTATCTTTCTTTTTTAAGAATCATTGGTATAATGTCATCAGTATTATAAAAAAAGAGGAAATCAGTTATTACTGTAATTTAAGTAGCCCTATCATAAGAGATGAAGAAGCTTTAAAATATATTGATTACGATTTAGATATCAAAGTTGAAAATGACTACTCATATAACTTGTTAGACATGAATGAATATAAAAAACATCAGATTTCGATGAATTATCCAGAAAATATAAAAGAGATCTTATTATTGGAAGTAGAAGATTTAAAAAGAAGAATAGATAACAGAGAATTCCCATTCAAAAAAACGGATGTTAAAGAATGGTATAATAAATTTTTGAAATTAGAAGGAGAATAAAATGCTTAAAGATCCAAGACTACAAAAATTAGCTAAAACTTTAGTAAACCACTCAGTGGGCGCTGTTGCAGGAGACAATATCGTTATTTATGGTTCAGTAAAAGCGAAACCCTTGATTATCGCTTTGTTTGAAGAACTTAGAGCAGTTAATGCTAATCCGTTCATCGAAATCACAGATGATGATTTTACTAGAGAAATGTATCTGTCACAAACAGATGATTCACTAAACACAAGATTTAAATGGTTAGAATACAAACTTAAAGACATTGATGGGTTTATTTCAATCAGAACATTAGAATCAGATTATACTAATGCTGATGTATCTACCCAAGTACTTAACTATCGCAAAAAATTACAACCGCTACAAAAAACAAGACTAGGAAAAAAATGGGTATTACTTAACTACCCAACCGAAGGTGGAGCTCATAAAGCAAAAATGAGTTATGCTGATTACATTGATTACATGTTAGATGTAATGAATGTAGATTATACAAAAATGGGTGAAGACTTTAAGGCTTTGAAAGCATTAATGGAAAAAACTGATAGAGTTAGAATAGTAAGTCCAGGGACTGATCTAAGATTCTCTATAAAAGATATCAACGTTATACCTTGTTTTGGACAAAACAATGTACCTGACGGAGAAATTTTTACAGCTCCTGTTAAAGATTCTGTAAATGGAACTATTTCATACAACACCCCTTCACCATATAGGGGTATTGTATTTAAAGGTGTTAAGTTAACATTTGAAAACGGGAAAATCGTTAAATGTTCAGCTGACAACAACCAAGAGTTATTAGAAGATATATTCAATACTGATGAAGGTGCTAGATATGTTGGTGAGTTTGCAATTGGTGTAAACCCAAAAATTACTGAGCCGATGACAAATACCTTATATGACGAAAAAATAGCTGGATCAATCCACTTTACACCAGGAATGGCATATGATGATGCTCCAAATGGTAATGATTCTGCGATTCATTGGGATTTAGTCTTAATTCAAACTGAAGCGTATGGCGGTGGAGAAATCTATTTTGATGATGTATTAATCAGAAAAAATGGAATATTTGTAATTGATGAATTAAAACCATTGAACTACTAAAATAAATAAATATATTTGAAGAGATTAATTTTTGTAATTAGTCTCTTTTTATGTTATAATTTTTAGACGAGGATGTGATACTATGGAATTAATTTACAGAGTAAAAAAACCTGAAACGATACATAGATTTATGACAGAGAACAACGTTCCTGTTACAATACTTGAATTGGAAGAAAACAAGTATAAAATCTATGTTAATGGTAAACGCAAAGCAAGAAAAGACACCGTAAAAAAGAATGAAAAAATCCATTTTTTTATTAAGGATGAGAACCGAGACGAAAAGGTTAAACCAGAAAATATTAATTTGGATATAGTATTCGAAGATCCTTATTTGTTAATAATCAATAAACCTAGTGATATGCAAATGATGATATCAAAATCACGTCCTACAGGAACTTTAGCAAATGGAATTAATTATTATTATCAAGAAAATAATATTAATGCTAAAATTCATTTTGTAACTAAATTAGATAAAGAAGCTTCAGGTTTAATAGTGATAGCTAAACACAAATTTATTAGATACCTATTAAGCGATAAAAATGATAATTCAATAACCTATCATTTAAAAGCTATTTTAGAAGGTAAACTTGAATTAAACGAGAGCAGTATTCCTTTACCTATAGCTAGAATAGAAGGCTCAATTAAAAGAGAAGTATCGGAAACCGGTGATGAATGTTTAACAAATTATCGTGTTGATGATGAATTTGGTGATTACTCAATAGTTGATATTTGGATTCAAAACAAAAGAGCTCATCAAATCCGTGTACACTTTTCATTTTTCTTCTGTCCAATAGTTGGAGATAAAATCTATGGCGAAAATAATTTAGATCAACCGTTAATGTTATATTGCCATAAAATTGATTTTGTTCACCCAATAACTGAAGATAAAGTACGTTATGAATTAATTGAACCAACATTTTTTAAAAAATTTATTTCTGATAAAAGGTGATTTTATGAAAAAAATAGCTGTTTTTTTAGTAATATTTATTGGTGTTTTCTTTGTAGGTTGTGATTTTATTACAACTGCAACAACCGAAACAACTTCGTCAACTAGAACAATGATGAGCACAATTATTAATCAGACAACTAATGATATTACATTGACTACTGAAAATCCAAATGTTGATGATGTTTCCTATGAAAGTCTATTCGATGACTCTAACTATAAAAAGTTGATCATCTCTTTTTCTGAAGCAAATTTCCTAAAACTAATTTATGATATGGAAACGTACAATGATACTTTCGGAAGTTACCGTGATAACACCATTCAAGAAGTAGATATTACTTACTACGATGGTGAAGGCAATGTAATGGAAGTAAATGAAGTTGGATTTAGAACAAAAGGTAACATTTTTAGTAGAGTACTACCCGTTATTAAAGAAGGCAATGAGATTGTTGGTTATCAACAAGTTTCATTTCAATTAGAATTTAATGAAACATTTTTATACCCGGTTAATTCTACTGAGTATAATTATTTAAAACAAAGAGAAATTTTTGATTTAGAACAACTTAACTTTAAACATATTAGATATGGTGATACTTCAGCGGTTACTGAATCAGTTGCCTATGATTTTTATCGTGAAGCAGGAATTATTACTTCAAATACATCATACGCCATTATCTATTTTGATATTGAGGGGACTGTAGTTCCTTATGGGCTATTTATGATACAGGAACCAATTGATGATGTTTTTGCAGAAAGATACTTCGGTAAAAATGAAGATTCATCCATCGGTGATGTATATAAGTGCACCTGGCAAACTGAACCAGCCTCTTTCAAAGATACTTATCAAAGCTACTCTTTAGGTATTTCAGATTATATGGAAGGTTTCAGAAGAAGCTACGCACTTAAAACAAATAAAGATGTTGCTGATTTCTCAGCTTTTACAGATTTTGTTGCTTTAGTTAATGAGACCTCGGTATCAAACTATTATGAGATGGTATCTACATCTTTGGATACAGATAGTTTTGCTAAAGCTTTAGCGATGGGATTTTTAATCGGTTCACCGGATGATATCAGATCTAATGCTAATAATTACTATATGTATTTTAATAATGGGTATGCCTATTATATGCCATTCGACATGGATAACTCTATGGGTTATGGGTGGAATCCTTATGAAGACTTTGGGATTTCATTAGATATTGACGCTATTCAACTTTCAAACCCATGGGACGAAAGACTAAATGAACCAGAAGATGGAGTTTTAATATATAACTTATTTAATGATCAAGATTTTGTAGATATATATTTAGGATATTTAGATGAATACACAGATGATTTCGGACAATTTAGCTACTCATATTTTTCTGCTGAACATCGTCTAATTAAAGAATTATATGATAATGAAATTAGTGAAATGAATCATCTTGGAGTAGAGAACTTATCATTAGCAGATCGGTGGACACCGGCCTCTACATACTTTTCAGAAAAAATTGCTGCTGTTAGAGCTCAATTGACCGAATTAGGGTATTAATGAAATTAGTTTTAAAGAGAATTATCCTAATATTTCTATTAACGGCTTTAATTAGCGTCTTGGCTGTTTATGTATCTAATCATTCTGATGAAGCTGAGGTAACACAATATATGAATTTGAGAGACCAAACAGACGATTACGATCGTCTGTTTGATAATTCTAACTTTAAAACATTTACAATAAGTTTCGAAGAAGATATATTTGACACAATGTTAATAAATATGCAGGAGCATTTCGATGTCTACGGTAATTATATAGATAACACTATCTATCCAGTTAATTTGACATATACTGATTCCACAGAGAATTTTACGATATTAGAGGTAGGGTTTAGAACCAAGAGTACAACTTCAAGGAACTTGTTAATGACAACTGACTGGCGAAATCGCGAGATTTATCATCAAACTTCCTTTCAATTAGAATTTAATAACACATTTGAATATCTAGATAATACAAACATCAATCAGATTCTTGGTAAAAGAGAAGTATTTAACTTAGAACAACTTAACTTCGAGTACTCACAAATCTATGATAGCCAATATGATGAGACAATGATATCTGAGGCCTATACTCATTATTTGTATGAACAAGCTGGAGTGCTTGCCGCAAAGGCTTCTTATTGTATAGTTTATTTAAAAGTTGGTGATACTATAATTGGTTATGGATTATATACAATTATTGAACCAATTGACTCAGAATTCTTAAAAAATAATTTTGATAGTGACGCAGCTCTTGAGTATGGCGATTTATATAAAGTAACTGATGTAGCTGGTGAAGGCACTTTGGATTTGAATTATGAGGGTTTAATTGGTATCAGTAATGATGACTTTAGGTTTACGTATGCTTTAAGAAATAATACAACAGATGAAACGCGCAAAACTCATACTAATTTTGAGAGTTTTGTTGAAAACATTAACGATTTTGAATATTTTAAAGATCACTATGATTCAATTATCGATATTGATATGTTTACTAGATATCTAGCAATTAGTTTTCTGGTGGGTAATAGCGATGATTTACGGTATAACTTCAATAACTACTATCTATATTTTGATGTATATACAAATAAAGCAACGTTTATTCCATTTGATTTAGATAATACCTTAGGATTTGGTAAGAGTTATGATTTAAGTGGCGATTTTATGACAGACTACTCAATATATTTTAATCTGAATGATCCAAGCCCCTTAATTGAGAATATCTTTAAAATCCCTGATTTGGTAGTTTTATATGATTTTTACCTCAACCAATTTATAAATGAAATATTCAACTTTTCTGACTTTGAGACTATGTATTTAGAAGCAATTGAATTATATGAAAACATATTAATTTTAGAGGATCATCTAGGCAATAAAGAATTTGACTTAAGAAATATAGAATGGTATTTTGATGAAAAAACAAGGAATGTAATGCAAGAATTAACATAAAAAAAAGACTACGTAAGTAGTCCTTTTTTTGTATTGTTTTGCCTAGGTAACTACATTGGTAATTTGTTCAGCTACTTCAGGGAAGAAACTAAATACAACAACAAGCGCTAAAATAATGAAGTAAACAAATGCGAATAGTTTCTTACCGGCAACAAGTTCCAATCCAGCCAATCCACAGACAACATACACAGCGTATTCTTTGATGGTTAGTAAAATAGAAATTATACTAGCATCAATACCGAAATCAAAAACTGTGTTTAAGTGAAGAAAAGCAAACATTAGAATTGTAAAAAATCCAAACAATTGACCTAAAACGTTATAAAGCTTTTTCATATTTCCCCTCCTATATATTTTATGTAACGTAATTAATTAAAAGATTTAATGTATTAAGTATTGCTAATTTATGGGTTCTTTCCATTCCGTGCGATGCATGTACACCTGGTCCAATTAAAGCGCCTTTTATATCGTGGCCTCCACGGTATGCAGCTGATACATCAGATCCATAGTATGGATAAATATCAGTTGCGTAATCAATTTTGTTATCTTTAGATAGTTTAACTAGTTTTGAAATAATATCATAATCATATGGACCACTTGAATCCTTGCAACAGATTGATACTTGGCTTTCAGTACAAGATAAGTCCTCACCTATACAACCCATGTCAACAGCTATTAATTCATCTAGTTTAGGTATCGAAGCTGCACCATGACCAACTTCCTCATAAGTCGAAATAATTATTTTTAGTTGGCTATCAGGGATTATATTATTATCTTTAATGTATTTTAATAAACCAAAGAGAATTGATACTGAGATTTTGTCATCCAAGAATCTGCTTTTGATAAATCCTGAAGCAGTTATAATGGTTTTTGGATCAAAGAAGATGAAGTCACCAGGAGCGATTCCGAGTTTTTCAGTGTCTTTCTTTTCCTTAACGAGTTCATCTAGTCTAACAATCATGTTATCAGGGGTACGTGTCTTAGTTGATGCATCTTTATATACATGAGAAGCAGGACTAGTAGATAAAAAAGTTCCTGTGAAAGTTTTATTGTCACGAGTTTTTATTTGACAGTATTCACCGTCAAGAGTTGGCCAAATTGGCCCACCAATCGTTGTGAACTTTAAATTCCCATCACTAGTTATACTTCTAACCATAGCTCCAAGAGTGTCGACGTGTCCACTTAAACCTAACACTTTATCCGTCTTGCCTTTCACATCAATAATTAAGTTTCCTTTATTTGTTCTTTCTGAAGAGTATCCTAGATTACTAGCGCTTTCCTCTATGTAATCAATAACTTTCCTTGTATAACCGCTTGGAGAAGGAATACTTAAAACCTTCTTAGCGAAGTCTAAAATAAAATCAATATATTTTGTCATGTTTTTCACCTTAAAATTATTATATCATATCTTTAAGCTTTGCAAATGGTATAATCGCTTTTATTTATTTTTTTTTATGTTAAAATATATCTATAAGGATGTGATTTGATGGTAATTGTTTTTGGAGGAGCCTTTAATCCACCAACTGTAGCCCACAAAGAGATATATTATCATATAGAAAAATCGATAGATTTTGATAAATTTGTATACCTGCCGGTATCAAATTTATATACAAAATCTTCTTTAATTTCGGATTACCATCGTGTTAATATGTTGAACCTTATGATTGAAGATTTAGAAAAAGCTACTGTCCTAGAATTGGAAATGAATGATTCAGATTTTTTAGGAACTTACCATAGTTTAATTCGCATTCAGGAACAATATCAAGATGAAGTAGCCTTCGTTATAGGCGCTGATAATCTAAAAAGCATCCAAAATTGGAAGAACGCGAAGAGTCTTTTAACTGAATTTAAATTTATTGTTATAAATAGAAACAAGATGGATATACTAAAATACATAAAAGATGATACAATATTATCTGGATATGTAGATAAATTCTATATCCTACCAAAATTTAACATGAATATATCATCAACTTCTTTTAGAGAATCATTTGAACCTAGTTACGTTCCTGAAAAAGTTTTTGATTATATTATGTTACATGGACTATATTGAGGTATATTATGAATAATGGATTTTTAAAGATTTCCCTAATTACTCCCAAATTAGAAGTTGGGAACCCAAAATTTAATGTAAACGAAATGTTAAAAGCTCTTGAAGGTAATAAGAGTTCAATAGCTGTTTTTCCAGAACTTGGAATAACTGGGTACTCTTGTGGAGATATTTTCTTCCAAAAGAGTCTTTTTGATGATAGTTTAGTTGCTTTACAGTATTACCTTTTAAATAATAACTATAATGGTGTTTCAATTATTGGTATGCCAATAATCGTAGAAGAAATGGTATTAAACTGTGCGGTTGTTATTCAAAAGAATAGAATTTTAGGTGTTGTACCAAAGTTCTATTTACCGAACACTAAAGAATATTATGAAAAACGTTGGTTTAAAAGCGGATTTGATGTTGTAGAACATATCAAACAAATTAAACTAGCTAATCAGACAGTTCCATTTGGAAATCTTATCTTTAGCCATAAAGACATTAAATTTGGTCTTGAAATATGCGAAGATATGTGGGCTACAATTACACCTGGAAATCTTTTAAGTGTAAATGGCGCAAATATAATTTTTAATATCTCTGCATCTAATGAAATACTGGGTAAAGATAAAGTTAGAAGAAACGCTGTTTTAGAACATTCAAGAAAGAATTGTGGTGTTTATGTTTACTGTTCTGCAGGAGCTAGTGAATCTAGTTCAGAAACTGTGTTTTCAGGACATAATATCGTTAGTAATAACTCTAGGTTGATCAAAGAAGCAAATCTCTTCTCATTAGAAACTGAAGTAATGTATGTTGATTTAGACCTTGATAGATTGTCTCATGAAAGAAGAAGCAATTCTTCATTTAGAGATTCTATCCTAAAATATCGTTTAAACTATCAAAACGTTAGTTTCGATATTGATGAAACTACTGGGTTTGTTTTTGAAGAAACTTTAGATCCTCTACCTTACGTTCCAAAAACTGAAGTATTTGAGAATTTCCAGAAAATCGCATCAATTCAAGAGTTTGGTTTAGCAAAACGTTTGGATCACCTAAAGATGAATTCGATTGTTGTTGGAGTATCTGGAGGATTAGATTCTTCCTTAGCATTACTAATTGCATGCAAAGCCTTTGATCATCTTGGATTAAAAAGAAGTGGAATCAGAGCTTATACAATGCCGGGAATGCATACCTCAAACAGAACAAAAGAGAACGCTAATAAATTAATGGAGCTTCTAGGTGTTACCAGTGAAGAAATTGATATAAAGAAACATGTGTTAGATCATTTAGAAATGATTAAACATGATCCTAAAACCCAAGACATAACCTACGAAAATGCCCAAGCCAGGGCAAGAACCATGGTTTTAATGAATTTAGCAAATAAACATAAAGGGATTGTTTTAGGTACTGGAGATCTTTCTGAAATAGCTTTAGGTTGGTCGACGTACAATGGTGACCAAATGTCGATGTATAATGTAAACGGAGGCATACCAAAGACAGTTGTCAAATTTATGATTAAAGCATATGCTGATTATGTTTTCGATGGTGAAACTAAAGAACGTTTATATGATATATTAGATACACCAATTTCACCCGAGCTAACAAACAACCAAGAAACTGAAAATATAATTGGGAAATATGAAGTTAATGATTTCATACTATATAGATTTTTAAACTGTGGAGACACTGAGACAAGAATTCAATTCTTATTAAAGAGTGTGTTTGATTTAAAAGACGAACAAATTACAGATTACGTATCTAAGTTCTTTAGGCGTTTCTATTCTCAGCAATTTAAAAGAACAGCAAGTCCGGATTCACCGAAGGTTTTTGAAAGTGCCCTCTCACCGAGAAGTGATTTTAGAATGCCTTCAGATATAAAGAGGTCGTAATGAGTAAAAAAGTAATAGTTGGTTTAAGTGGTGGTGTCGATTCAAGTGTATCTGCTTATCTTTTATTAAAACAAGGATATGAAGTAGAAGGACTTTTTATGAGAAATTGGGACTCAGCTACCAACAATGATATATTAGGAAATCCTGATTTAGATAATGATATCTGCCCTCAAGAAGAGGATTACAATGATGCTTTAGCTGTAGCTAATCATTTAGGAATTAAATTACATCGACATGATTTTGTGGATGAGTATTGGGATAACGTATTTACATATTTTATAGATGAATATAGAAAAGGCAGGACTCCTAATCCTGATATTTTATGTAATAAGTATATAAAATTCGCCAGTTTTAGAGAAGTAGCTAAAGATTTGGGTGGAGATTACTTCGCTTATGGTCACTATGCAAGATCCAGAGAAGTGAATGGTGAAGTATCCCTATTAAGAGGACTAGATAATAACAAAGATCAAACTTACTTTTTATCTCAGTTAACTCAAAAGCAGTTATCTCATACTCTTTTTCCGGTTGGCGAATTAGAAAAATCAAAAGTTAGGGAGATTGCGATTAAAAATAATATGCCTACCGCTAAGAAAAAGGATTCCACAGGCATCTGTTTTATTGGCGAAAGAAATTTTAAAGATTTCTTAAAAAATTACATCTTTACTAAACCAGGTGGTATAATGGCTGACGATGGTAAAATTATCGGGGAACACGATGGTTTAATGTACTATACAATCGGACAAAGAAAAGGCCTAAATCTAGGTGGATTTAAAGATTACCCTAACCTGCCATGGTTTGTAATTGGCAAAGATTTAGAGAAAAACATCCTGAAAGTTGGACAAGGATTAAATCATCCAGACTTGTTCGCTGACAAAGCGATTATAGAGGGTGTTAATTGGATACCCACTAAAAGGTTCGTTGGCGACTATGAATGTACCGCTAAATTTAGATATCGCCAGGCTGATACACCAGTCACAATTAAATGGATTAGTGATAGTAAATTAGAAGTCATTATGAAAAAAGATGTTAGAGCAGTTACTCCTGGGCAAGCCGCTGTATTTTATGATGGTGAAGTTTGTTTAGGTGGTGGAGTCATCGATAGTGCATATTTTAAAGGGGAAAAAAGACAGTATTAGGGGGTAGTGATGAAATTAGGTTTATGTTTTACCGGTGGTGGAGCTAGGGGCGCATACCAAATCGGCGCATGCATGGCCCTTAAAGAAGCTGGAATTCTTGATAAGGTTGAATATTTTGCAGGAACTAGTATTGGCGCAGCCAATGCCGCTTTAGTTGCTTCAATTCCTTTAGAAGAGGTTAAAAATATTTGGTTCAATATGCCTGATGATATACTTTATTCTACTGAAAATTTCTTTAAAAGATTAACAAAAGAAAAAACAAGCATAATCAAGAATGGCCTTTTTACAATTGAATCCCTACTAAAAGTTCTAAAAAAACATTTAGACATCCAAACTTTGCTTCAAAAAAAGGTTTTTGTCACACTATCAAGGGTTGGTAGTGATGGTGATGGGTTATTATCATTAATAGCTTCATCATATAAACATTATTTTAAACATGATAGACAAGTAATATATTCTCCATTATGGGAACAATCTGAAAATCATATATATAAACAAATAATAGCATCTTGTTCAATTCCGGTTGTATTTCCGTTACAAAGAATGGATGGACAACAGTTCGCCGACGGTGGGGTCTATGATAATGTACCAGTTTTACCTCTTGTAGGTTCTGGTTGCGATACAGTTATAGTTATACACCTTGATAGATTGCCATATTTTTATAAAAAGCACTATCCTAATGTGAAGTTTCACTCCATTAAGAGTAGACACTCATTAGGTTCAATTCTAAAGTTTGAGGATAAACAATCTGTAACTAGGTATGAAATGGGATATAATGACTGTAAAAAGTATTTAGAAACAAATGAAATATTATAAAAAAGAAAACAACCTCTCTTAAGGTAGTATTTATACTAAAGAGGAGGTTTTTTTTATGAAAAAATTAGGTATTTTATTAGCTTTAATGATTGTTTTAGTACCATCATTCCTATTTATAGTAAATGGTGAGGAGTATCAGAACTACCAAGAAATTATTTTTGATTCAGACGAAGCTGAACTCTTAAATGATTTTTCTGATAAAGAATATAAAGATTATCTTAAAAAAATCAAAAAACGTAAATTTATGGGTTGGAAGATTGAGGTAATCAACGAGTCAGAAGCAGTAGAGTTTATCTCTGAGACCAAACTCAAGATATACAATAATGGGTTTTCTACGATTAAACATGATATAACTCTAGCCACAAAGGAAGAGACCAAACAGCAACTATCAGCTAGCGGTGGGATTAAAATTAGTGGAAAAGGTGATGTAAAGAAATTTAAGGGTTCAATCGATGCTGATATAAAAGCATCCGTCACCTATACAACAATTTCAACTTCTAATGAAAGCTACGAATTTGAAATTATAGTTGATCCACAAACATATGTAAAAATATTAACCAGAGGAAAAGGGATTATTAATAACGGGGTTGCGAAACACTATTTCTTCTGGATAAAGACTAAATCAGGAGGTTGGGAGACTTTTACTCTAACCACAGAATATTACGAAATAATTAAGGATAGAATTTAAATGAGAAAAGTATTTACTATAATTATAGTTCTTTTCGTTATAGTTGCTGGACTAATTATATATTTTAGTGACACGGTTGATAACCAAATCAGTATTTTATCAATTCATAAAAACTACTCTAGACTAATTACATCTGACACCGAACAGATAACTTTAACCATCTATTTGTCTTCAGATGATAGTTTTATTACGGATATAGAATCAATAAGCAGTAGTTTCATAAGAAATGATAGAAATCAAATCGAAACAGAAATTAAAAATATAAACAATTTAGATTATGAGGAAGATTTTGGTGAGTTAAAATATTACGCATACACTTTTGTGATTGGGTTTAAAAACTCCCTACATTCAGACTCATTTGTTGAGATTGATAATGCATACTTAGTAATTAATTATGCAAATGGAGATTCGATTGATATTGAAGTTGGAAACTTATATCTTAGATTTAGTCCGATTTTAAATGAAATGCATTTAGATATGAGTCGATTGTATGCCGTAATGAAACAATTAGAAACCTTTGAGTATATAAGTGGAATTGTTATTGGTTTAGATAATATTAGTATGCAAGATTTAAAAATTACAAGCGTGTCTTCAGGTATAACAGAAATGCAATTTGATTTAGATAATTCTATAATGTTAGATATCGCTCCTGAATATAATCAAGACATAGACAATATATTAGGTTATCATTATGAGCCGATTAATCCAGATATAGAAGATGAAACCCTATTACTAGAAACAAACCACTTAATATTCATACCATTAGCATATATAGAAACCATAATTGAAATCAACCGTTTTCCGTTAATAATTGAATATCAGTATTTAGGTGATGATTACATATATATGATAGATGATTTTCAGTATTATAGCGATATTCTAACACTTGAGGGTAACTATGGAAAAATTAGAGAATATATATATAACTATTAATGAAGTAAGTAAAGAATACAGTAATAAAGCAGGTATTAGAAGTGTGAGTACAAGTTTTGAAGCTGGAAAGGTTAATTTGGTTATTGGGGATAACGGATCAGGAAAATCAACTCTGTTTAAATGTATTATGGGTCTTGTTAGTTATCAGGGGAAGATTGTAAAAAGAAAATTAAGAATTGGTTACGCTCCAGAAGAATATGTTATGCCACTAAATATGAGTGTATTGGATTTTTTGTATAGTATCGGTAAAATTAAAGGCATCAACTCATACGATTTAGACCGGAATGTTATTGACTATTTAGATTTTTTTGAGTTATATAAATACAAGAACAAAACCATATCAACACTTTCAAATGGTATGCGTCAGAAAGTTAATCTTATGCAGGCGTTTATTCATGAACCTAAAATAATTATTTTAGATGAGCCATTAGCAGCGTTAGACCAAGATACTATACCAAAAGTAGTAGATCTTATTAAAAGTAAAGCAAGAACAAGTCTAGTTGTAGTTTCAACCCATCAACCAAATCAATTTAAGTTTAAGAATAAAAAAATATACCGTTTTGAATCTGGTATTTTATTAGATGATTAACTTAATCAAACTAAATTATAAATACATATTTAATAAAACTACTATTACTATCAGTTTACTCTTTATAATGTTTTTACAATTTGGATTGATTTATTCAACAGGTATTTTTGATGGGTATTATCAAATTGATATGTATCGAGTTGAGTATCAACTTAGTTATATAAACGACTCAGTATTACTTATAAAAGTTGTATTAATTATGATGGCGATATTTATTGCGACACTAGCTAATGGGGAAGGCAGTAATAATCTAGCGAAATACATTGTTGATAAATCCATTAAGAAGTACAGTTTCATATTTGCTAGAATATTCACATTATTTTTAGTGATGTCAGTTATTTTAATTCTTTTCTGTTTATCTTTTGTGGCTATATCTAAAATTATTACACCTTTTACAATAGATAATAGCTATATATATACTATTTTTCAGGCGTTGTTACTTCAAACATTTTTCTACATATCATTCACTAGTTTATTGCTCACAATACTACCTAGTCTATTAACCAGTTTATTACCTGTATTAATCTTTTGGTATATGGAAGTTAATAACACAAAATCCATTATAGAAAGCAGCTCAATTATTAAGGGAATTTATCAAAATATACCAAATGTTGTATTTTCAGATAATTGCTATAGTTTGTTATTTCCTATTGAAAACTACATTGCTTTTATTTTAATTGTTATTTTATTAAATATTTTTATTTACGTTAAAAAAGACATAAGTTGAAGAGAAGTATATTTCTTCTCTTTTATTTATGTAAATTAAATGATAATAAATTGCGAAACACCTTTGTTTTTGATATAATATTTGTGTTAGAGAAAATGGAGGAAACAATATGTGCGGTATAGTTGGCTACATTGGAGAATTAAAAGCAACAGATGTAATTTTAAAAGGACTTAAAAAATTAGAATATAGAGGTTATGATTCTTGTGGGATTACTTTTCACGACAGTGATAACAATCAATTCATTACATATAAAGACAAAGGTAGAGTAAAACATTTAAAAACAGATTTTGATTACTCTTCTGATAATCATTTTGGTATAGGACATACTAGATGGGCAACTCATGGTGCGCCTAATCATCTTAATTCTCATCCGCATTGCAGCGTTTCTGGACGATTTGTAGTTGTTCACAATGGTGTTATTGATAATTATAAAGAACTAGTAACAAAATACCTATTAGGAATAAACTTTAAATCAGATACTGATACAGAAGTTATTGCTAATCTAATCGAGTATTTTGCTGTACAATATCCATTAGATCTTGCTATAAGAAAAACATTAGCACTATTAGAAGGTTCATATGCCTTGCTAATAGTTGATACACTAAATCCAAACACGATCTATGCAGGTAAAAATAAATCACCTTTATTACTAGGTCAAAGTGATAATAGCGTATGTTTAGCATCGGACTTGATGGCTTTGGTTGGCAATTCAACTGAATATTATCTTATCGAGGATAAAACTTTCGTCAAGGCAGAAAAAATTGAAGGTAAATATCAGTTTTCTATGTTTGATGCTATTGGTATTGAATTTGTACCAATGAAAAATGAAATGCAACTCAATGCTGAAAAAATCAATAGAGGTGGATATCAACATTACATGTTAAAAGAAATCTGCGAACAGCCATCTGTAGTTAGAAAAATTATGAGTAGTTACATTAAAGATGGTAGTTTTTTTGTTCCAACTGATGTTTTAGATTTATTCGCTAATAAAAAACGCATCTACATCTTGGCAGCTGGAACGAGTATGCATGCTGGTTTTGTTGGGAAAACCTACTTTGAAAGAATAACTGGAATACCAGCAGAAGTATTTATTGCAAGTGAATTTGCTTATAACAGACCTTTACTAGAAAAAGACGCTGTGTTTGTTTTGATTTCTCAATCTGGGGAAACAGCCGATTTAAGAGCCTGTTTACTAGGCATTAAAAAACTAGGATACAGTAGTTTAACAATAACTAATGTCAGTACATCAACTTTGGCTAGAGAAGCTAGTCAGTACTTAGAAATTCATGCTGGGCCTGAAATAGCAGTAGCGTCTACAAAGGCATATGTCGGTCAGGTTTCGGTTTTAGCTATTTTGGCATATACACTAGCCGATGAGAAGAAATGTGATTTAATCAGCGAAATGTCACGCCTAGCAGTAGCTATGGATGCCATTATAGATAAAAGAGAATATGTACGTGATTTAGTAAAGTCTAGATTAATAAAAAGAAATTGTTTCTATATTGGTAGAGGAATTGATTATTATACTTGTTTAGAAGCCGCTTTAAAATTAAAAGAAATCTCATATATTCAAACTGAAGGTTTCGCTGCTGGCGAATTGAAACATGGTACTATTGCCTTAATTGAAGAAGACGTACCAGTTATTGCCATAATAAGTCAAAAACATATAAATAAAAATACCAGATCAAATATACAAGAAGTTAAAGCCAGAGGAGCTGATGTGTTAATTATCTCTACAAAAGACACCAGTGATCCAGATGACGATATTATCTTAATGGATGTTCATTACTTGTTATCTCCGATTTTAACAGTAATACCTACACAACTTATTGCATATTACAAAGCTTTAGATTTAGGAAGAGACATCGATAAACCTAGAAATTTAGCTAAATCTGTTACAGTAGAATAGGGGTATATATGAAGTATTTTGGTACTGATGGAATCAGAGGGTTAGCCTATGATTTTATTGATTATGAAATGGCATATTCGGTAGGTAGAAGTATGAGCTTACTAGAAAAACGCAAAGTAGTTGTTTGTCGTGATACTAGAGAATCAGGACATATGATCATCAAAGCGATAAAAAAGGGAATCATAGATGCTGGGTTACAAGTTTTAGATATTGATATCCTGGCTACACCGATCCTGGCATTCATGACAATACAAGAAGATTGTTATGGGATAATGGTAACAGCTTCTCATAACCCTTATATAGATAATGGAATTAAAGTGTTTAATAGAGGTAAAAAGACAACTCATGAGGAAGAAAAATTAATTGAAGCTGTGATTGATGGAATTACAGTTCTAGAGAACATCCCTGGTGGAGTTGAACTTCCTTATCTAAATCCTCTAGCAAATTACTTTAGTTTATATAAAGACTTTCTTACAAAATCGAGTTTAAAAATTGCGTTAGATTTAGCAAATGGAGCTTCAATTAAATCTGCTAAATTTGTTTTCACCCAAATCACTGATAAATTAGAGTATATAGGTGATGAACCAAATGGCCTAAATATCAATGAGAATGTTGGTTCAACACATATAAATAATTTAGCAACATATGTAACTGATAATAAATTTGATATTGGTTTTTCATTTGATGGAGATGGCGACCGAGTACTTGTTGTTGATGAAAACGGAAAAATTATTGATGGAGATTTATTAGTATATATATTTGCTTGTTACCTAAAAGAAAATAATCTCTTGAACAATGACTTGGTTGTACTAACAAAAATGAGTAATATCGGTATAATCGAAGCGCTCAATAAAAAAGGGATTGAAGTTATTCAAACTGATGTTGGTGATAAATATGTTTTACAAGCATTAAGAGAAAGAAACGCTACCATTGGTGGTGAAAATTCCGGTCACATAATTAATCGACACTTATTTATCAGTGGTGATGGAGTCCTTAGCGCAGCCTACTTAATAAAAATTCTAGAAGAGAAAAAAACAAATATTTCATCATTGATAGAAGATGTAGTATTTTATCCAGATAAATTAGTTAACCTAAGAGACATTGATAAGTCATTAGTTAGTGACAAAAGAATAATCGCTTTAGTTAGAAAAATTGAAAAAGCTTTAAATGGTTTTGGTAAAGTTTTAGTAAGAGCATCAGGAACTGAACCTTTAGTTAGAATCTCAGCATCTGCTAAAACTATAGAAGAAGTTAATGATATAATTGATACAATAGCTAAGAAGTTTAAAGAAATCGGTAAAGAAAAGGAGTAGCATATTTTAATATGCAATACTAATATGAGAAAATACGCAGTTATACTAGCAGCCGGAAAAGGTACTAGAATGAAGACTGAACTACCTAAGTGTGCTTACCCATTACTTAAAAAACCAATGATAGCCTATATTGTAGAAAACATAAAAAATACTAATTTAATTGATGAATTAGTTGTAGTTGTTGGTCATAAAAAAGAGATAATTAAAGATATACTAAATAATAGTGTGTCTTATGCGTGCCAAGAAGAACAACTCGGAACTGGCCACGCTGTTATGATGACTAAATCTTTGATTACTGATATGGATGGTTATACTATGATATTGCCTGGAGATATGCCATTAATTGACGAATCTGTTATAGCAAATGCAATAAATGCTCATACTAACTATCGCAATGATTTAACGATTGTATCAACCGTTGTCGATGATCCTTTCGGTTATGGTAGAATTATTAGGAATGAATCTAATTTTCTCGATTCAATCGTTGAGGAAAATGATGCTACTGATACACAAAAAGAAATCAAAGAGATTAATACGGGTATCTACATCATTAATAACAATATCATCTTTGATACTTTGGATAAAATTGGAAATAATAATTCTAAAGGCGAATATTACTTAACTGATATCGTTAATATATTAAAAAAAGAAAATGTTTTGATTGGAACCTATAACTTAAAAACTTCATATAAGGCTATGGGGATTAATGATTTATTCGCTCTTAGTAAAGCTGAATGCAGACTAAGACACGATATTAATATGCAGATGATGAAAAGTGGTGTTGCAATGATTAACCCAGACACCATCACAATTGGCCATAATGTTCAGATTGAAGCTAATGTTACAATCTATCCAAATACATATATAACTGGTAACTCAGTAATTAAAACGGGTTCAAAAATCGGACCAAATACAGAGATTCATCACTCAATGATTGGTGAAAATGTTATTTGTAAACATTCACTAGTTTTTAACTCGACAATTCAAGAAGGTACATCCGTTGGGCCTTTCGCTCACCTAAGGGATGGGGCTAATATTGGTCCTAAGAACCGTATAGGTAACTTTGTAGAAATTAAAAAATCTTCAACTGGAGCTAATACCAAAGCATCACATTTAGCTTATATAGGTGATGCTGAAATTGGAACAAAAGTTAACTTTGGTTGTGGATCTATAACAGTTAATTATGATGGAAAAAACAAATACAAAACTATTATTGGTGATAATGTGTTTATTGGTTGTAATGCTAACCTAATTGCGCCTATAGAAATTAATGATGATTCATTTATTGCTGCAGGTTCTACCCTTAATAAAAACGTACCAAAAGGTACTTTAGCGATAGCAAGAGCGTACCAAGTTAATAAAGAAAATTATATGAACATAAAAAAAGAAGACGAATAGAAATAAATAGTTGACAAACTAGCTACTTTATATTATAATCTTAATGGTCTTAACCGTAGAAAGAGAAGTACCCACTTCACACCCGATTGAAAACATCAATGGGTCAACGCTAAAAGGTGATTTATAATTTGTAATGAATTTTAAATTTAGTGTGGGTGCCCTAATACGGTACCTACTTTTTATTTACCTATGGAGGTGTTTTAATATTTTATATAACAATACAAAACCTGTTAAACGTGATAAAACTTTAATTAACGAACAAGTTCGTTTTAGAGAAGTTAGATTGATTGGAAATGAAGGACATCAGTATGGAGTTGTTTCTAGTAGAGAGGCGCAAAGTATAGCCAAAACTAATGGCTTTGATTTGGTATGTGTAGCTCAAAATGCTAAACCACCAGTATGCAAACTATTGGACTATAGCAAATACCGCTATGATTTACAAAGAAAAGCTAAAGAAGCTAAAAAACATCAAAAAACTGTTGAACTCAAAGAAATTCGGATGACAGCTGTTATTGATACTCATGATTTTGAAACAAAATTAAGAAATGGAAACAAATTCTTGAGTAAAGGAAATAAACTTAAAGTATCAATCAGACTACCTTATCGTTATGTACCTGCATTAGTGGTGCAAGGTAAGAAAGTCTTGAAAGACTTCGCCGATGGTTGTAGTGAATTTGGCGAACCAACAAGTAAAGTATCACATGAAGGAAGATACATATCTGTGGTCCTAGGACCTAAGAAAAATTAACAAAAGGAGAAATTATTATGCCAAAACAAAAATCGCATTCAGGAACAAAAAAGAGACTGAAAAGAACTGGAACTGGAAAATTAACAAGACCTTCAACTTTCCAAGGCCATTTAATGAGTCATAAAACACCAAAGCAAAACCGTCAATCAAGAAATACAGAGAGTGTAAAAACTTCTGACTTGAAAAGAATCAAACATATGGTTCCATACCTATAAGAAGGAGTTGAAGAGAAAATGCCAAGAGTAAAAGGAAGTTTTGTTACTAGAACAAGACGTAAAAAAGTTTTAAAATTAGCTAAAGGATACTACGGAGCTAAACATTTACTATACAAAACAGCTAAAGAACAAGTTATGCATTCATTGAAATATGCTTATAGAGATCGTCGTAGAAGAAAAAGAGATTTCCGTAAGTTATGGATTACTAGAATTAATGCAGCAGCTAGATTAAACGAATTGACTTATTCTAAACTAATCAATGGTTTAAAATTAGCTAACATTGAAGTTAACCGTAAAATGTTATCTGAAATTGCTATTAATGATGCTAAAGGCTTTACATCTATTTGTAAACAAGCACAAAAAGCTTTAGATAAAGCAACTAAATAAGAAAATAAAGTCTATTTTATAGACTTTTTTTTCTAGATTAGTTTGCTAAAAGTCTAAGTATTTGTTAAAATACTTATTGAGTAATGATGGAGGGCTACATGGAGAAAACTGTATCGGTTATTGATATATCAAAAACCTTTAAACTTAGTAAAAAACAACGAAAAATAGAAAAAACTGATTCAAATACAAAAGTTGCTGTAAACGGCTTAAGTTTTGAAGCATATAAAGGCGAAATATTTGGGCTGTTAGGTCCAAATGGAGCCGGGAAAACCACAACACTTAGATGTATTTCTACACTTATTAAACCGGACAGCGGTGATATTTTAATAAACAATTATTCAGTTGTTAAAGAAGAGGAAAAAGTTAGATCAAGTATTGGGTTCTTAACGAGTGATTTGAAATTAGAAGATTTCTTCACACCAAATTATTTGTATAACTATTTTTCTAAACTACATGGAATTGATTCAGAAACAGCTGAATTAAGAAAAAACAAGTTATTTAAGCGTTTCGGTATCGATAAATTTAGAGAAGTTAAGGTTGGTGAACTTTCAACTGGTATGCGTCAAAAAATTCAAATAGTGATTTCAATTGTACATGATCCCGATATCATCATCTTTGATGAACCTACTAATGGATTAGATGTAATAACTGCTAGGGTTGTAACTAACTTTTTAAAAGAATTAAGAAATGAAGGCAAAACAATAATTGTCTCAACTCACATTTTTTCGCTTGTAGAAAAAATCTGTGATCGAGTTGGAATTATAATTGATGGAAAGCTTAAAGTTACAGAAACTTTAGAAGACTTGCTTAAAAATGGAAAAACACTGGAAGATTATTTCTTTGATTTAGTGGAAGGAAGTAATGGACTATGAAAAATATATTAACGATTTTTAAGAAAGAATGGGATCGAGTTATTAAAGACAAAAGACTTGTAATAACTATTATGATTCTTCCTGGTCTAATGATATTTTTGATCTACTCATTTATTGGGACTGCAATGCAGAATTTAACGACAGATGATATTTATAATGTAGCTATTGTTAACCCTCAGTTGGATTTTAAAACTATCTATGAAGAATATGAAGATACAACTTCTTTAAATGTTGTTATTATTGAAGAAGCACAAATGGCTGAATATCAACTTTTAATTGATGAGGGTGAATGGTCTCTATTAATATTTTTAGACGAAGATATCGTAGCATATGATGGCTCTGGTGATAAACCAAATGTATCCATCTACTCAAATCCAAACGAAATAACATCAAGTAATATTCGCAATAACTTTAGTAACTATTTAGTATTTTATCAAGAATCACTTGGGTTTGAACTTTTTGGTGACACCACATATTTTGATTTAGAATATTTAGGCACACCACTAGATCAAAGTATTTTAGCGGGAACGTTACTAGCTAGTCTATTACCAATGCTTATTATAATGTTCTTGTTTTCTGGAGCTATGTCAATCGGCCCAGAATCAATAGCTGGAGAAAAGGAAAGAGGAACTATTGCCACACTTCTAGTAACACCAGTAAAAAGAAAAGAGATAGCGATTGGTAAGATATTTGCTTTATCGGTGCTTACCTTAATATCAGCTACATCATCATTTATTGGGATAATGGCTTCTTTACCTAAACTAATGCAATTTGGTGAGGGTGTAAGTACAGATATCTATGCTGTAGGAGATTATTTCATGATTTTAGTAGTCTTATTCTCAACTGTATTCGTGATAGTTGGAATAATATCTATTGTTTCTGCCTATGCAAAGAGTCTTAAAGAAGCTAGTGCAATGATAATGCCAATATATATCCTTACTATACTAGTATCTGTAACATCAATGTTTGGAGATGGAGCCAATACAAACATCATTATGTATGCTATTCCAATTTATAATGCGGTTCAATCTTTAACAGCTATTCTAACTTTTGATACAGCTTCGTTATCGTATATACTGGTTACCATTCTATCAAATATTGCTTATTTAGTACTATTTGTATTTATACTTAGAAAAATGTTTAATAGTGAAAAAATAATGTTTTCAAAATAGAGGTAATATGAAAAGAAATATAATAAATATCTTTGGATCATCAGGCTCAGGGTCAACTACATTAGCTAAAAATATAGCGCTTAACTATGATTATAAGTTTATCGATGTAGATGATTACCTTTGGCAAAAGACTGATCCACCATTTACTAAACGAAATACTGATAAAATCGCAGTAAGTCTTATTAAAGAGGCTTTGAATGATAATCAACCAGCTGTAATATCTGGGTCTTTAGTCGGAATTTGTGATGGACTTAAAAAAGATATTAGTTTGTTCGTATACATTAATCTAGACAAAGAGATTCGAATTAGTCGAATCAAAAACCGTGAGAAAGAACGTTTTGGATCTAGAATCTTACCAGGTGGTGATCTTCATGAACAACACTTGAGTTTTCTTCAGTGGGTAAGTGATTATGAAGAGAATCCAGAAACTTTAAGATCTCGAAGACAACATTTGCTTTGGTTGGATGATGTGAAAACACCCGTTTTAAAAATTACAGATGAATTGTCTTTGGATGAATTACTTAAATTAGTTAAACCATTTATAAGGAGAAAATAATGTTTACTTTAAATTTAGTACTTAAAATTATAATTACCAGTATCATGGCTTACGTAATGTTAAATTCGTATTTAAGATTTCACTTTAAAGCTGACCGAGTTGGTTTTGTGTTTGTCTTTTTGCTCTTTTTAATAATGGTTTATTATCAAGATACAGAGAAAACCTTTGAGTTTTTCTTAACCAGTGGTATTGTTCTTGTTGCATCAGTTATCGTTAAACTATTTATGCTTAAAAAACGCAGAAATGGTTATGTTTTATTAAACACTTACAAAAAAGAATATGATCAAGTGAAAAAAGATATAAATAAAATAGCTGAAAAATTAAAAATCGATCCTAGTAATATTTGTTATAATAGAAGTAGACCATTTTTACTTGTTATAACGAATGAAGATAATAAAACAGCAAATGAATTAGTTAAAAAAATCAATAAAATATATACAACCAAAAAGAAAAAACTAACAATGTATAACTATTGGTTTGTTATAGCATTTTTAATATTAATAACAATCCTATGGCGTTTTTAGAGAGAGGTATATATGAATAATTTAAGTCTTCACATATTGTCACCAAATAAAAACACTAAACGTTTTTTTGGGGTGGACTATTTTATGAATATTCTATCTGGTCATAATAATACTTTTAAATATTATTCTACTTCATTAGATGCAAATCCAGTATATAAACCCGGACCTATAACTATTCTTGAAGAGAAGTATCAATTTTTAGAAAATGAACTTGCTAGTAAAGAAAAAGGATCTATTATTGGACTTCTAGCGAATCCAGATATTTATCAAGGGGTTGATTCACTTAAAGTGATAATTGATATCCTTACAAAATATGAAATGGGACTATATTTAGAAACAACATCAGAAAAAATCATTGAAGATTTTGAATTATTAGAAAAATTTTCTGAGAATCACTCTTTATTAATCGCTGTACCTTGTGCTACCAACTCAATTAATTCAAAACTTTTTGGGTCTGAATTGCATATTGATAAAACGGTAAAAATTCTCCAAAAAGCTAAAAATTACAAATTGAATGTTGGGTTGATAGTCAAACCAATCATTCCATTTATTAACGATAACACAACTAATTTTAAAGCTTTAATTGAAAAAGCAATATCAGCTGGAGTTAATTTCATCTATCCTTCATTTTCTTTGAAATTTGATTCAAAAAAATTAAAAGAATTTTATGATGTAATAGATATTGAATTTCCAGAATTAATGAATAAATATCATGATCTTTACGGTCATAAAACAACTTGGGAAAGCCAAAATATATCAGAATTAAAAAAGAATTTTGTGATTATTTGCCGGAAAAACAAAGTATTGTACGCGATGAAGGATATCATAAATCTATATAAACCTGATTTAAATATCCAACTGAAATTATTTTAGGGGTGATGTAGATGTTTTTAAGTTTTCTAGATGATTACCTAATGTTCTTCATTATACTGGGAGGACTGCTTTTAGTGTTGGTAGTAGGTTATATTATCTACTCTAGACCAAGTAAAGTTAGGGAAGACACTAATCGCACAAACAAAGCTGGGCAAAAGATTAAAACAGAGAAACCAGTTGTCAATATAGAAAAAAACGCTAATAAACCTATAAAAGAAGATAAAAAAATTGAAGAGGAAAAACAGCCAGTTACATTGAAAAAAGATTCTAATGAAGTTGTTGATGATCAAAAAACTTCTGAAAATATTAAAAAACAAGATAATGCTGAAATAGAGAAACCTACAAATGAAACAATCATCGAGAAGGAAACATTAACAGAGAAAGAAGCGTTCAAAGAAAAAGAACCTGCTAAAGTTATCACAAAAACTGAAGTCAAAAAAGTTGTATCTGAACCAGAGATAGAACTTGTATCTGATTTTTCTGAAGAACAAGTTGCTTTAGCACTTGAAGCTTTGAAGAAAAAGGAAGCAGATAAAAAGAACACTAATCTCAAGGGAGAATCTTCAGAACCTATGTCACCTGAGGATGAAGTAGCTGCAGCCTTAGCTACAATAGAGAGAAAATCTTCAGAGAAAAAAACTAAACCGGAAGAAAAAGCACTTGAATCCCTAACTCCCGAACAACAGGTTGCTGCACAATTGGCTGCTTTAGAAAAAAAAGCTACCAATAAAAAAAGTACAACCTTTAATGAGAAAAAGTCAAATGTTGTATCACCTGAAGATGCAGTGGCGGCTGCTTTAGCAGCACTCAAAAACAAGTCAACTAGTAGTAAAAACAGTAAATCCGTCGAGGAAAAAGTTGAGCAACCAATTGAGCAACCAATTGAGCTACCAGTTGAACAACCTGCAGAATTTGAATCAGGTGAAGACGAAATTGACGCAACTCTTAACGCTTTATTAGAAAAAAAAGCCGATGATGAGAATACAGGAATAAGTAAAGAAAATAGTATTAAGAAGAGAAAACTTGTTGATGATATTAAACGAATTCAGGTTGATAAGGAAATCGTTAATGATTTCAAAGAAGTCGATAAAATTATTGAAAAGCAAACAAAAGAAGAACCGAAAGTAATAGAGCCAAAAGTAATAGAACCAAAAGTAATAGAACCAAAAGTAATAGAACCAAAAGAGAAACCGAAACCACCAAAAAAGAAAAAGAATCTAGGTAGATATCACGTTTTATATCGTAAAGAAGATAACAAATGGTATGTTAAAAGAGAAGGAACTGAAAAGATTGTAAAGGTTCTGGAAACGCAAAGAGAGGCCATTGCTTTCGCCACAATTAAATCAATTAATCAAAATACTACTATGGTAATTCATAAGCGTGATGGTAAGATTAGAAAAACTAGTTATTAAAGACAAATTTATTTTGTCTTTTTTTTCCAATAAAATAGAGGGTTAGATTGTTTATATTATTGAAACCATTTGTAAAACCCTTTTAAAATGTTAAAATATTATAAAAGGGGTGAGTAGCTTGGATTTTAATCTTGAAAAATATATTCAAAAGCTTAAATCTGGTGACAGTGAAGCCTTCGATAAAATTTACGAAATTACTTATCGAAAGATCTTTTTTGTTGTTTTACCAATACTTAGAGATAAATCATTAACTGAAGATATTATGCAAGATACTTATCTAAAGTTTTTGGAAAAACTTTATAAGTATAAAGCTAAAAATTCTCTAGCATATATTCTTACAATTGCTAAAAATTTAGCAATTAATGAATATAATAAAAGGAAAAGAGAAGTAAAAGTTGTTGATTCTGATATGGACTCTTTCTCGTATGATGAATATTTGGAAGTAAGTGCTAGCAATGAGGACCTAATCAAGTCAGCTTTAAAGATTTTAAATAAAAAGGAAAGAAACATATTTCTGCTTCATAATATTGAAAATCTGACTCATAGAGAGATAGCTTTAATTACAAATATACCGCTTGGAACAGTTACTTGGACCTATCAACAAGCGATAAGGAAAATGCGCAAGCATTTAAGGGATGATTAATATGAAATTAAAAGAGTTCAACGGAATCTTGATTAAATCCGCACAATTTAATATTAAGAATCATAGCGAAAATATTTCTATAGATGATTTTATAATGCGAAATGAATTTGTACCTAAAAGAAGTTATCTTGGAAAAATCGCATATTCATTAACCTCTTTAGTTATAATATTTTTACTAACATTTTTCATCTATGTTAGAATGACCCCTGTAACTACATTAACCATTGATATTAATCCATCATTTGAAGTTGAGTTAAATGCATTTGATCGAGTAGTTAGTATAACTGGATTAGATGATGAAGCTACAACATTTTTAGATTCAATAAAGGCAAAAAACAAAAAAGTAGATGATTTAGTTGAACTCTTCTACGAAAAGGGTATTGAAGATGGGTATTTCTCTGAAAATGAAGCTTTTATGTTGGTTGGAGTGTTCAGCTCAGATTATCAATCAGAGCTTGAAATCGGAGATTTATTAACTAATTTCACCAAAGTTACTTTCTTAACTGTTTTTCTACATTTGGAAACTGATCAACTATATTTAACTGCAGAATCATCAAGTACCACAAATCCTACAGCTAGTGAATCTATTGATTCTGATTACGGTTCCTCAGGGTTAGATAATATGGATGCAATAGATATGCCTGAGGGAATCCTAGACGATTCTGAAAACCCAGATGTAACTTCAAATGTTCCAATATCAGTATATGCATCAGAATTTGATGTATCTCAAGCTAGATTAGCAATAACTATAGAAATATTTAACTCGAATAGCGAATATGATACTTTAGAAGAATTCGAAGCTTTACTCGATTTAAGTATAGAAGATTTAATGAATGAATATAACGATATTGAATAAAATTTAATAAAAAGAAAAGCCTAATATGGATTGAAACCATATTAGGCTTTTTTAAATTTGCTTATAAATTTTTTAAATCCACCAGGTACTATAAGACTGGTTATAAAGTAGATTATTGCATATCCAATAGTAACTAAGATAAACATCAAAATAATATGCCAACCATCTGGAACCTGATTTAGTAGAGGAATCGGCCCGCCAAAGAATGGATTTTCCATAAGATAAAGGTTGTTGTTACCTACATCAATAACTAAATTACCGAACAACGCCCACATTGATAAAAAGAATATCCCAATTGCTATATGCCACCAATGTTTAGGATTTGGTTTAAAATCACCACGATTAATCAAAAAGATTGGGATAAACAGCAAGAAAAAGTGAACAAATGTACTTCTAATGATTGGTAGGGTTAAAGCGTATGGATGTCCATATAATACTGTAACCGGGTAAAGTATAACAGCGATACCACCTAGGATAGAGGATAGAAAAACAAATTCCCTCAGCCCTTTAATTTTAAACCAAATGGTTATTGGTAAAAGAATATTAGTAACTCCACACATTTGAAAGGAAAAGAAAGTATCTACATCCCAGAAGGGGTGTGGGTAACTTGAAAGCAGTGGAGTAACATTATAGTATTCGTAGATGAATAATATATCCCCTGCATATTTCAAAACAATTATAAGGATTAGAAAAATTGTTATCATAATATCTTGAGTGCGCTTTGATCTTCTTTTTAATATCTTCCACAAAACAACAAATAATATTATATTAAACAATAAATATATAAAATGTGGTGTATCAAAAAAATAGTTGCCTGGATGCTCATCCATGCCGGCAGTCGAGAAAAAACTAGCTAGTAACATACAATCCTCCTTAAAGTGTTAAATTAATTATACTATATTTCAAGCTTTTTCATCAAAAAATTGATATAAAATATTCTCAGATATATGAAAACGCTTGTATAAATGACATTTTGTAGTAAAATAGAAATACACCAAAAAAAATGGAAGGTGATATTATTAAAGTTAAAGTAGGCAAAGATGTATATTATTTCGACTCATATGTAAGGCTAGAAGATCTCTCAAAGAATTACGAGGGAGTATTTTACGCTGCTCTTGTTAACAATAGATTAAGAGAACTAACTTATAGAGTTAATACCGATGCAGAGGTAGAATTTCTAGATTATTCTTTTTATGATTCAACTAGAATATACGCAACTAGTATGAGATATTTGATTTGTATGGCATTCAGAAGAGTATATCCTGAAATCCAAATTAAATTTACAAACAGTATTTCAATGGGAATATATGGTAGAGGGATTAAACACCTAATCACAAAAGACATGTTAAAAAAAGTTGTTGTTGAGATGGAAAGAATCATTGACCAAGATTATCCAATAATCAGAAGACAGATTTCAATTCATGATGCTATCAACTATTATAGGAAACTAGATATATTAGATAAAGTGAACACACTGAAGTATCGTAAAGAAAGAGTTAATGTTTACGAGTGTTATGGTTATCGCAACTATATGTATGGTTATATGGTTCCATCTACTAGGTATTTACAAGAATATGAAATTCACTATCTAGAAAATGGTTTTTTAGTGCAGTATCCAAGACGTGAAGAAAAAGGAGAAATTCCCGAATTTGAAGATTCACCTAAATTCTTTGATGTTTTGAATAAGTCAGAGAACTTTGCAACTAGTTTAAATGTAGATATGATTTACAAAATTAATCAAATGATTGAATCTGGTGATGCTGAAGACTTTGTTTATCGCTGTGAGGAAAGACATAATCAACAATTGAATGAATTAGCTCATGATATCATGTCAAGAAAAAAAGTTCGTTTAATCGCGATTGCTGGTCCTAGTAGTTCTGGTAAAACAACGTTTTCTAATAGATTAAAGATAACATTAAATGATCTTGATATAAATCCAACAATGATTTCAATTGATAATTATTATATGCATCCTGATTTAGCACCTAAAGATGAGTTTGGAAAACCCGATCTTGAACATATTGAGTCGCTTGATATTGAATTGTTTAATCAAAATATCCTAGACTTAATCAATGGTAAGGAAGTTAGTCTTCCTATATTCGACTTTACAACTAAAGATAGAACTTGGAAAGAGCCAATTAAAATTGACTCTAAAACGCCAATCATTATTGAAGGAATTCATGCTTTGAACAATCAGTTAACCGAAATTATTCCAAGTGACAATAAATACAAAGTCTACATTTCACCGTTTGCACAAATAAATATTGACAACAATAATCCAATCAATTTAACTGATTTAAGGTTATTGAGACGTATTGTTAGAGACTTACAATTTAGAAATACATCACCAGAAAAAACTCTATCAATGTGGCCTTCTGTAAGAAGAGGAGAATACAAATGGATTTACCCTCATCTTGAAAATTCTGATTATATATTTAACTCTGAGTTGACATATGAGTTTTCAGTGTTAAAAAAATACGCAGAGAATGCTTTAAAACATATAAAAACAGAATCTGAGTATTTTGTTCAGGCCAACAGATTATTAAAATTCATCAAGTATTTTGATGAAATAGACGCATCCTATGTACCACAGAATTCTCTCTTAAGAGAGTTCATAGGAGGCAGTATATTTGAACACTGATAAAGTGTTCTTTTTTTTTGGGAAATGGCTCATTGTAAAGCAAATGAATATTTGATATAATGTTTATGGTGATAATAAATGGCGAGAAAAAAATATGTACCTTATGGGTTAAATATCGAGCAAGTTAACGACAGATACTCATTAGGAAAGAGCAATAATAAAAAACAATCAAACTTAAAAACAAATTGGCAAATTGTAAGCAGTAATCTATTTACATTTTTCAACTTAATATTAGTTCTTTTAGCTATCCTTTTGATATCAATTGGAAGTTACAAAAATCTTTGGTTTATGGTAATTGCATTTATTAATACAGCAATTGGAATTTTTCAAGAATTCCGTGCTAGATCTTCCGTAGAAAAACTATCATTAATCACTGAAAACAAAATCATAGTAATAAGAGAAGGTTTATTCTTAGAAATAGATATTGAATCTATTGTAATCGATGATTTAGTAATATATAAATCTGGAAAACAGATTGTGGCTGACTCGATAATTGAGCACGGTGAATTAAATGTTAATGAAGCAAACATCACCGGAGAATCGAAAAGTGTTATAAAGAAACCTGGAGATAGTTTATTTTCAGGCAGTTTTGTTATTTCTGGGGAAGCATATTCTAAAGTAATAGCAGTTGGAGATGACAACTACATAGCATCTTTACAAAACCAAGCAAAAACACTTAAAAAACCTAGATCTGTTATACTTGATACCTTAAAAACTGTTCTAAAGATTATAGGGATAATTATTATTCCATTAGGATTAATGACTTTTTATAATGTATTTAAAGGCTCTGGATACGATTATTTACCTGATTTCATAGCTAATCAAACTATGTTTGAGTTAGCTGTTAGAAAAATGGCTGGGGCAATGGTAGCGATGGTTCCTTCAGGATTAGTATTATTGACCACGATGACCTTCTCAATATCTGTAATTAAACTTTCAAAGAAGAAAACCCTAGTTCAAGAAATCTACTCAATCGAAACCTTAGCTAGAGTTGATACACTCTGTTTAGATAAAACCGGAACTATTACTGATGGAACGATGAATATTGACAAATTCATTAACCTTAAAGGCTTTACAGAAAAAGTATACTCAAACGCCGATATTAAAGATGTTATTACATCTATGAACTATGCATTAAAAGATAACAATCAAACAGCAAAAGCATTAAATAATTTCTTTAAAAAGCAAGAAAAATTCGTAGCTAAAAAAACTGTTGATTTTAATTCTAAAAATAAGTACTCAATATGCAAATTTGAAACAGGTACTTTTGTGATTGGTGCTCCTGAAATAATCTATCGAGGTCAATACAAAGAAATCAAAAAGCAAGTCGAAACCTATGCTAAAAAAGGAAAAAGAGTTCTTTTGTTAGCTGAAGTTGATGGCATAGCTAAGGAGAAATTAACTGGACAACCTAGAGGTGTTGCTTTAATAATAATCAATGATCATATCAGAAAAAGTGCTCCAAGCACAATCGCTGATTTTATAGAAGCAGATGTAAAAATCAAAGTAATCAGTGGTGACAATGCTTTAACTGTATCAGAAGTTTCCAGAAGAGCTGGAGTAATAGATGCGGATAAGTATATATCATTAGACACTGTTGATGATGCCGATTTAGAAAGAGTAGCTAATGAATATAATGTCTTTGGTAGAGTTACTCCTGAACAAAAGAAACAATTAATAATCTATCTTCAAGCAGATAATCATAAAGTATGTATGATTGGGGATGGAGTAAATGATATTTTAGCTCTAAAACAAGCAGATGTATCTGTGTCACTAGCTAGTGCTTCAGATGCAACTAGGAATATTAGCCATATAGTATTGTTGGATGATGATTTTTGCAGTTTACCTCAAGTAGTTAAAGAAGGTAGACAAATTGTGTGTAATATGGAAAAAGCTTCTGTATTGTACTTAGTTAAAACTCTATATACAATTCTATTAACATTTATTCTATTGCTAACATCAAGAATTTATCCATTTGAACCAATTCAAATGTTTGTTATTGAAACATTCATCGTCGGTATTCCAACATTCTTCTTAGCAATAGAATCAAATAATAAGATGTTTAAAGGTAAATTCTTTAAAAACGTAATGAAGAATGTAGTTCCTGGAGCACTAATAATTATAGCTAACCTATTAGGTGTTTATATCTTCTCAGGAGCCTTTTACGGGCTAAGTGATGCTGAAATATCAACTGTTGGTATCTCTGCAGCGACTTTCGCTTATTGGCTTATATTGACATATTCGAGTTTCCCTTTAACTAAGTTAAAACGAATTATATTAATCTCATCATTTGCTGTTGCTGGAATTTGTTTTACATTATTTAGTAGTCTATTTATGATTTCACCATTATCTATACCTGCGGTCTTATTAATGTTACTCCTAATGGAGAGCACATATATAGTAATGGCTATGTTCCATGGAAGAATTTTATAATGTTCTCAATTTTATAGAAATATAGTATTAATTTTGATATAATTAGCCTTAGGAGGTATGTTATGATAAATATTTTACATGTAAGTGCAGAATGTACACCATTTGTTAAGATTGGCGGATTAGCAGATGTTGTAGGATCATTACCTAGCGAAATAAAAAGATTAAGGGGGACAGACGTTAGAGTCTTTCTACCTTTCTATAAGGCTATACCAAATAAGTACAAGAAAAAAACCATCGATGTCTTAAATTTCACCATTACTTTAGGTGAAGAAAAAGATGTATATGTGGGGGTTAAAACCTTAAAGAAAGCTAATATTCAATATTATTTTATTGATAATGAACTTTTTTTTGGTTTAAGAGAAAACGTATATGGCTACGCTGATGAATCGAAAAGGTTCGCATATTTCCAAAAAGCAGTATTAGAGTCAATTCCAAAAATCGGTTTTATACCTGATATTGTTCATGTACACGACTGGCATACTGGAATGATCCCTTTCTTATTAAAAACTAATTATTTAAATTTAGAAGCTAAAACTGTATTAACAGTACATAATTTAGCTTATCAAGGAATCTTCCCTTTGGAAGACTTCAAATTATTCAATATAAAATATAATTCTAAATTAGAGTTTGAAGGGTTTTTAAACTTCCTAAAAGCAGGAATTGTCTCAGCTGACTTAGTTACCACAGTATCAGAAACATATGCTTCAGAAATCTTAACAGATTATTTTGGATATGGTTTGCAAAATCTATTGAAGAAAAAAGGCAAAAATCTCCGCGGAATTCTCAACGGCATTGATTACAATGAATTCAGTCCAGAATCAGATAAGTTAATCTCATTCAATTATGGACTAGATAATATAGTTGAGGGAAAATTAGAAAATAAAAAAGCCCTATTTAAAGAACTTAAAGTGAATTTTGAGTTAGATAAACCTGTACTGGCAATTATCTCAAGACTTGTTAGTCAAAAAGGCATTGATTTAATCAAAAGAGTTTTTGATGAAATGTTAGAGATGGATGATTTCTACTTTATAGTTTTAGGGTCTGGTTCAAAGGAATATGAAGAATACTTTGAAAACTTAGAAAAACGTTACCCAAAAAAGGTTAAAGCTTATATAGGATATTCTAATAAAATAGCTCATATGATTTACAGTGGTGCCGATATGTTTTTGATGCCATCTAAATTTGAACCTTGTGGATTAGGACAAATAATCGCTTTAAAATATGGAACTATACCAATTGTTAGAGAAACAGGTGGCTTAGTTGACACTGTTGTTCCATATAATGAATACGAGAAGGCCGGTAATGGCTTTAGTTTTACTAATTTTAACGCTCATGATATGATGCATGTAATTAGATATGCAATGCATTTGTTTTATCATAATCCTGAATCTTGGAATATTCTCATGAAACACGCTATGGAATCAGATTTTTCTTGGGCACAGTCTGCGAGAACTTATCGAAAAGTTTATAAGAATTTATTGAAAAAATAGGAGGTATTTATGAAAGTATTAGCATTGATTTTGGCAGGAGGAAGAGGATCTAGATTAGATATTTTGTCTGAAAACAGAGTAAAACCTTCTGTACCTTTTGCAGGAAAATTTCGTATAATTGATTTTACATTAAGTAATTGTTGTAACTCAAACATCTATGATATAGCTATCTTAACTCAATATCTACCATTTTCTTTAAATGACCATATTGGTTCGGGTAAACCATGGGACTTAGATAGAAGAGATACTAAGGTTACTTTATTACAACCACATAGTGAGTGGTATAACGGCACTGCTGATGCAGTTAGAAAAAACATTCATTACATCGAACAAGTTAATCCTGATGTGGTTTTAATTTTATCAGGAGATCATATTTATAAAATGGATTACCAAAAAATGATAAATCATCATGTTGAAAAAAATGCTGAATTAACAGTTGGATGTAATGTAATTCCTGCTAAAGAAGCTTACAGGTTTGGTATGTTAGCCACTGATGAAAATTTAAAAGTTACCGAATTCGTCGAAAAACCAAAAGAAACTGACTTAACCTTAGCTTCTATGGGAATCTATGTTTTTAATAAAGATGTTTTATTGAAGTTATTAAAAGATGATAGTATTGATGATTTGGATTTTGGGAAACATATAATTCCTAGTATGATAAAGAACAAACCAGTTTATGCTTATAAATTTTTTGGTTATTGGAAAGATGTTGGAACCTATGATTCTTACTTAGAAACTAACCTAGAATTAATTGAAACTGTAGATAAAATTCAACTTGATATGTATGATGATGACTGGAAAGTCTATACAAGATCAGAAGAAAAACCAGCCGTAAAAATCGGTTCTAAAGCATTTATAAAACAAGCCTTGTTATCTAATGGTTCAATAGTGGCAGGTCATGCTGAAAGATGTGTATTAAGTCCTGGTGTTATTATCCATCCATTCGCGAAAGTAACTAACTCAATATTATTAAATGGCGTTGAAGTTAAGTCTGGTGCCATTATTGATAATTGTATTATAGATAAGCGTACGGTAATTGGTGAAAATGCTATGATTGGTTTTGGAAAAGATTTTACTCCAAACGTAGAAAGACCTGATTTATTATCAAATGGCATAACCGTATTAGGAAAATCACTTGACGTCCCTAAAAACATGGTTATAGGAAGAAATTGTCGCATTTTTAGGTCTGCTAAATTAGCTGAGGTAAAAGAAAATATTGTTTACTCTGGCACAACATTAAAATAAAAACGGGTTTTTTAACCCGTTTTTTAATATTGTGGTGCTCCTACCGAGAATCGAACTTGAATTTCAGCATTACCATTGCTGTGTTTTACCATTAAACTATAGGAGCAGTACATAATATTATATTTTATATTGCTAAAAAATGCAACACTTAACCGAAGAATTATATTTAATTATTTTTAATTATTGAAAATTATATATGATTATGTTATAATACAAAATAAGGGGGATTTATTATGTTAGAAATTAAGAATATGTCTAAGACATATAACAACAAAGTTAAAGCTTGTAATGACATTACTTTAGCAATTATGCCAGGTGATATCTATGGTTTTATTGGTCATAATGGAGCGGGTAAAACTACTTTATTAAAATCAATTGCTGGGATAATAAACTTCGACGAAGGAGAAATTAGTATTTTTGGCCACTCAATAAAAACAGATGCTTTAGATGCTAAAAAAATGATTTCATATATTCCTGATAACCCAGATATCTATGAATCACTTACTGGAATTCAATATTTAGACTTTATAGCTGATGTCTTTAATATTGAAACTAGTTTAAGAAAAATTGTAATTGACAAATACGCTGTTATGTTTGAGATGAATGAAGTCCTAAACAATCCTATTTCATCATATTCTCATGGTATGAAACAAAAGATTGTTATTATGGGAGCATTAATTCACGAACCTAAAGTTATGTTACTAGATGAACCATTTGTTGGTTTGGATCCAAAAGCAAGTTTTTTATTAAAAGAAGTATTTAAAGAATTATGTGAAAAAGGATCATTAATATTCTTTTCTACTCATGTATTAGAAGTAGCAGAAAAGTTGTGTAATAAAGTAGCGATTATTCAAAACGGTAAAATTGTAGCAAATGGATCTACTGAAAATGTGATAAAGGATCAGTCTCTAGAACATATATTCTTAGGGCTTTTGAACGAAGAACATGTACTTTAGTTTATTAAAAGTCTTTTTCAAAGAGAACTTTTCATTAAGACGTATATTTGGAATTGACATTACGAAGAACAAACTGAAAGCGATTCTAATTGGTTTAGCAATTTTATACGGATTAGGTAGTGTTGAAGTTGTTTTTGGCCTTATGTTCTTTGATTTAGGTGAAATCCTTAATCAAGTAGGATTAATTAATATCGTTTTGATTTATGCCTTTATTTACGCTACTGTTCTATCAATTATGTTTGTATTATTTAGAGCAAATGGATATTTATTTAACTATAAAGACTATGAGATATTAGAACCATTACCAATTAAACCTAAGACTGTTATTTTAGCAAAAATAACCGTAATGATGGTTTTTATATATTTGGGAATTCTTGTCTTTTTAGCTCCAATTGCTTTTTCATATTTTTATCATTCAGGATTTAATTTCTTAAGCTTCATTTTGTTTTTAATTGGAAGTCTTACAATACCATTAGTTCCAGTGGTGATTTTTTCATTCATCGCTTTACTGATATCAAGAGTTACATCTAAATTTAGAAAAAACAATTTGCTTAACATTATTTTATTGTTTATAGTATTTTTGGGGATTATGTATCTATCTTTTTCTATGAATACAATGGGTGATATCAATCCTTTAGCTAACCAACAAGAATTTATGGCTTCTTTAGGCAGGTACTATTCACCGGTTAAGTGGTTTGTTGAAGCAGTTAATGATCACAATTTTTTAAGTTTCTTATGGTTATTGCTTAGTAATGCAGCTGTATTTACAGCTTTCGTCTTTGGAATTCAAAAATTAGTAGTTTCTACTAACCAAAGAGGGTTAACAAAAATAACTAGAAAAAACAATAAGAAGGTTGTCAGCAAAAAAAGAAGTATAATTAGCAGCATTAGTACCAAAGAATCAAGAAGATTCTTCAGCACACCAATTTATGCATTAAATATGGGTTTAGGTCCGGTTTTACTAATAATACTCGGAATAGCTAGTTTGTTCTACGGTGATGCTATTAAAGGTTATATGTTAACTTTCCAGGCCGAGGGGATTAATATACCATATGAGATGCTAATACTAATTATTATCGGTTTCTGTTTGGCTATGACTTATACAACGGCTATTTCACTTTCATTAGAAGGTAAAAATTTCTGGGTTTTAAAGTCATTACCAATAAGACCTAAAACTATTATGCATGGTAAAATGGTATTCAATGTTTTATTAGGTTTACCTGCTGCACTTCTTGCTTTAATGCTCTTTTCTTATAGTATTGATGTTGAAATATTGTCAATATTTATAATGTTTTTGCTAATAATTAGTTTTTCTTTAGTAATTACAGTTTATGGATCCTTAATTAATCTATTTGTTCCAAAATTCCAATTTAGAAACCCAGCTGAAGTTGTAAAACAAAGTGCGGGTACTTTATTAGGAATGTTTGGCTCGTGGGTAATATTATTCTTAAATGGACTCATTTACTACTTTGCAACAAAGTCAATGAGTGTTGAAATCGCTCTAATTCTAGCTTGTGTTTTCAATGTTGTGTTATTTTCAGGGATACTGATTTTAGTAAATAAGAAAGCAGAAAGCCTTTTCATAAAATTCGAGGTGTAAAACACCTCTTTTTTATGGCATTTTTCTTTGTGTTTTTCAATTAATATGATATAATTTTAGTGATATTTTTAATATATATTATATTTTAGGAAGGAAACTTAAAATGACAAAGTATGTTTATTTATTTAGAGAAGCTAACCAAACAATGAAGAACCTTCTCGGAGGCAAGGGTGCTAACCTTGCTGAAATGACAAATCTTGGTATGCCAGTCCCTCAAGGGTTTACTGTATCTACAGAAGCTTGTACAAAGTATTACGATGATGGGCAACGTATCAATGATGAAATTATTGCACAAATTACCGATGCACTTCACGAAACTGAAAAAATAGTAGGAAAAACTTTCGGAGACAATGAAAATCCGTTTTTAGTTTCTGTTAGATCAGGAGCTAGAGCATCAATGCCTGGTATGATGGATACAATCTTAAACTTAGGTTTAAATGATGTAGCTGTGGAGGGATTAGCTAAATTAACTAATAACCCACGTTTTGCTTATGACTCTTACCGACGTTTCATTACAATGTTTTCTGATGTTGTTATGGAAATTTCAAAAAGCAATTATGAACAAATCTTCGATGCTAAAAAAGAAGAAAAAGGTATTGAATTAGATACTGATTTAACAGCTGATGATTTAAAAGAAATCGTTGCTGGATTCTTAGCTAAATTTGAAGAACTTTCTGGACAACCATTCCCACAAGACCCTAAAGAACAACTTATCTTAGCTGTTCAAGCAGTATTTAGATCATGGGATAACCCAAGAGCTAATTACTATAGAAGAATGAATAATATCCCTTATGAATGGGGAACTGCAGTTAATGTTCAATCAATGGTATTTGGTAACATGGGTGATACATCAGGTACTGGTGTTGCATTCACTAGAAATCCTTCAACGGGAGAAAACGAATTCTATGGTGAATACTTATTCAATGCTCAAGGTGAAGATGTAGTTGCTGGTATTAGAACTCCAAAACCTATTTCTGAGTTAGAAAAAGACAACCCTGCAATTTACAAACAATTTAGAGAAATTAGTAACACGTTAGAACAACATTATCATGATATGCAAGATATGGAATTCACAATTGAAAAAGGTGAATTATTCATGTTACAAACAAGAAATGGTAAAAGAACAGCTCAAGCAGCTTTAAAAATAGCTATCGATATGGTTAGTGAAGGATTACTAACAGAGGAAGAAGCTATATTAAAAATAGATCCTTCTCAATTAGACGCTTTACTTCATCCTACATTTGATCTTAAAGCTTTAGCAGCTGCTAAAGTTATCGCAAAAGGATTAAACGCATCTCCAGGTGCTGCTACAGGTAGAACTGTATTTACTGCTGAAAGAGCAGCTGAAATGGCAGCTGATGGAAAACCTGTTATTCTTGTTAGACAAGAAACTAGTCCTGAAGATATCGAAGGTATGGCAGTAGCTTCTGGTGTATTAACAAGCCGTGGTGGTATGACAAGTCATGCTGCAGTTGTTGCTAGAGGTATGGGTACTTGCTGTGTTGCAGGTGCTGGTACTGTAAAAGTATATGAAGACAAAAAATACTTCGAAGTTGATGGAGTAAAATTTAATGAAGGCGACTATATTTCATTAGATGGAACAACAGGAAATATTTACGGAGAAAAAATTAAAACTCAAGATGCTACAGTTAGTGGAGATTTCGCTACATTGATGGCTTGGGCTGACAAATACAGATCATTAAAAGTAAGAACTAATGCTGACAATCCAAGAGATGCAAAAGTTGCATATGAATTTGGAGCTGAAGGTATTGGTTTATGCCGTACAGAACACATGTTCTTCGATAGCGAAAGAATCATGGCTATGAGAGAAATGATTGTTTCTAATACCGAAGAAGAAAGAGCTAACGCTTTATCTAAAATTCTTCCAATGCAAAGAGAAGACTTCGTTGGTTTATATGAAGCTATGCAAGGTTATCCAGTAACTATTAGATATTTAGATCCACCTTTACATGAATTCTTACCTAGTGAAGATGAAGATATCGCTGCATTAGCTAAAGAAATGAAAATTTCATTTGCTGACTTAAAAGCTAAAGTTGAATCATTACATGAAACTAACCCTATGTTAGGTCATCGTGGTGTTCGTTTATCTATTACATATCCTGAAATTGCTAGAATGCAAACAAGAGCTGTAATCGAAGCTGCTATCATCGTTAATAAAAAAGGCATGAATGTTGCACCAGAAATTATGATTCCACTTGTTGGTGAAATCAAAGAGTTAAAATATGTTAAAGAAATCGTTGTTGCTACAGCTGATGCAATCATCAAAGAAGCTGGAGTAAAATTAGACTATTCTGTTGGTACAATGATTGAAATCCCTCGTGCTGCATTGTTAGCTGACGAAATTGCTTCAGAAGCTGAATTCTTCAGTTTCGGAACAAATGATTTAACTCAAATGACTTTTGGTTTTTCAAGAGATGATGCTGGTACATTCCTAGCTGATTACTACACTAAAAAAGTATTTGAATCTGATCCATTTGCACATGTAGATGAAAAAGGTGTTGGTAAACTTATGGATATGGCTGTTAAACTAGGTAGAACTACTAGACCTGGATTAAAATGTGGTATCTGTGGAGAACATGGTGGAGATCCAATCTCAGTAGATTTCTGTCATAACATTGGTTTATCTTATGTTTCTTGCTCACCATTTAGAGTTCCAATAGCTAAACTTGCTGCTGCACAAGCAAACATCAAGAATCCAAGATAATAATTATTATATTAATACAAAATGAGTCTGAATTTTCAGACTCATTTTTTTATTTTACGAATGAAAAGCAAAATGTAATTTTAGATAAATTTTTTATTAAGAAATATGGTCAGTCTTGTTGACAAGTAATGATTAGTTATATATAATTAGAATATACTTAGTTAGTTGGAAATCACTCATCCGCGGCTCCAATGTATTAAAGGGAATCGAGGTCATTTCTGTGTTGAAAACCTATTATTTTAGGAATCCTAACGAATTGATATGAGATGCCCACTTAGAGGTAGAGTAGTCTGCCAGGGTGATTTCCAACTAATTAAGTATTATTTTTATGTTTGGAGTTAAATATGCTAAGAATAATTGGTGGTTTTCACAAATCTAGAAAAATAAAAGAAGTTAGTTCTAAATTAACCAGACCTACTACTGACCGTAATAAAGAGGCAATCTTTAATATTTTAGGTCAGTATTTTGATGGAGGGGTAATGGTTGATCTATTTTCAGGTAGTGGAGCTTTAGGGATTGAAGCAATTAGCCGCGGGATTGATGAAGTCGATTTTGTAGAAAACAATAATTTAGCAATTAATACTATAAAAGAGAATTTGAATAATCTCAAAATCACTGAAGGTGTTTCTGTAATAAAACTAGATGTTTTCGATTATCTAAACACAATAAATAAGAACTTTGATTTAATAATTGCTGACCCTCCATATGCATTAAATGAATATGATAAACTACTAGATATAATTGCTTCTAGACAATTACTCAATAATGGTGGTATAATTGTATTTGAAGCAGATAAAAATACATTATTATTAGAAAGAAAAGGAAATATTATTAAATACAAAGAAAAGGTATTTGGTAATACAAAATTTGCTTTCTATACTTTGGAGGATTAATTATGAAAGTTGGATATTACCCTGGGAGTTTTGACCCAATTACATTTGGCCATGTAGATATTATGAGCAGAGGAGCGCAATTATTTGATAAGCTCTATGTTTCAGTATCTGTAAATCCAAATAAGAACACACTTTTTACAATTGACGAAAGAATAGAACTAGTCAAACAAGTAACAAAGGATTTTCCTAATATTGAAGTTGTTAAATCAAATGTACTTACAGTTGAGCACTGTAAATCACTTGGTGCAAACCACATTCTTAGAGGATTAAGAGCTGTAACGGACTATGACTATGAATTTCAGCTTACAAACTTTAATCGTCAGATAAGTAAAGACATAGATACTGTATTCTTAATGACCGAAGGTAAATACTCTTTCTTATCATCGTCTTCAGTTAGAGAATTGGCTGAATTCGGCGGAGATGTTACTCCTTTTGTTCCAAAAATCGTTAAAGAAGCAATAAATAAAAAATTTAAAAAATAAGTATATACCGTATCAAAGTTAAAAAAACTAAATTATTTTCAAATTTTAGTATTTTTTTCTTTACAAACTGGCTATCACATATTATAATATTATGTGCGTGTGACTCGGTAGCTCAGCAGGATAGAGCAACGGCTTTCTAAGCCGTCGGTCGGGGGTTCGAATCCCTTCCGGGTCGCCATTTGTTTTCTAAAGTCAGTTTACTCTGGCTTTTTATTTTGACCCGGTAGCTCAGCAGGATAGAGCAACGGCTTCCTAAGCCGTCGGTCGGGGGTTCGAATCCCTTCCGGGTCGCCACTTTATATTGCAATACAGCCGTTTTGGTTGTATTTTTTTTTGCGTTTTTAATCGATTTATTGATAAAGGCCGTTTATCACCTTAGATTATTTACTCTAATATATTCCTTTTGTAAGTTCTCTTTGTTTAGATGCAAGTACTTTTGAGTTGTTAGTAAACTAGTATGACCCATTATTTGTCTTAAAACTTCAATGTTACCATTTCTATTTATAAAACCATTAGCAAATGTATGTCTCCACTTGTGTGGGCTAATAGATTGCTGTATATTAAGTTTTTTTCTTATACGCGATATAATAGTCCCAAGACTATAAACCTGTAACCTTGCCTTTGTTTCAAAGTTAATAAATATATAATCAGTGATTCTCAAAAGAACTATATATTTATGTAAGAGTTTGTTTGTTTCTTCTAAATAAAATACAAATCTTTCAATATTTGTTTTAGTTCTTTTAACATGAATTGATTTGTTTATCATATCAAAGTCATTAATTCTGAGATTTCCTAACTCACTCAATCTTAATCCAGTTTCAAAAAACAGTCTAAACATTATATAGTTTCTTAATTGATACATATTATTTAAATCTAATTCAAAATAATCATATATTGCCTTTCTAATTGTAATAGGAACCATTATTGTTATCTTTTTAATTTCAGGTAATTTTTCGATTTCAAGTTTTATTTTACATGAATGCCCTAAAATTTGTCTTATCATCTTAAGATATTTATTTAATGTAACATTTGATATTTTCGGATTTTTAATTTTTAGATTAATAATAAAATCTTCTAAAACTTCAGAATTTATTTCAGAACATTCATGATCACCCAAGTATTCCAATATATATTTTTTTTTACCATAGAAGTATCTTACAGTTCCATCAGATAAATAAACCTTTATATGTTTTTCATATTTTCTTATAGCTTGTTCTAATTTCATGTTTTACCTCTATCTCTTATGTTTTTTGCAACTCAAATATTACGTTATATGTATACAATTGTCGTAGTTAGGGGGGTGTTACTTACCCCCCCTGCGATTATTGGGGATATATTCAGTTCTAATCTTGCTAACACATTTTCCGCCATTCGGCTATATAAAATGTGTTTTCAGCTGTATTAGTTTTTAACTCTTAACTAACTATATGTTATAATAGAAAGTCTATATTATTCCGATAAGGTATATCGTAACTCAAGTATAACAAACAATTTGTTATAAGTCAATACCTATTTGTTATATTAATGCTTTATTTTTATTCCGTTTTGTTATATAATGTTTGTGAGGTGTTATATATGAATATTGGAGAAATTTTAAAAGAGTATAGAACTCTTTATGGCTATACACAACAAGACGTAGCTGATTATCTAAAAATATCACAAGTTACTTATAATAGATATGAGAATAATGTCAGAGAACCAAATATAGATACATTAGTAGGGATATGTAACCTTTACTATATTAGTATAAATGGGATATTTGCTCTATATAAAGGTTTTGATATAAATAAAGTAGACCTTTCAGTAGCAAGTGGAATGTATGATTACGAGTTAAAGCATGTTCTTGTATACCAAGTTAGACTATTAATGTCAGGTTTAATTGAATCTGAGGACAACTATGTATTTGTAGAAAACAAAGAAACTAAGGAAGTAAGACAAAAAATTACTGAAGCAATAAATAATATGAGCTTTTACAAGAAATTTATTGATGAACGAATTTCAGATCATGATAATCTTGTAAAAGGTTTAAAAGAACAAGTTGAAGAAGTAAAAACAGGTTCATTATATACTGAAGAATATTGGGTAAAATATATGGAACAAATGTTTAAAATTAAAAAGTCCTACTAAAAAAACAGCAATCTACTGATTGCTGTTTTTTTTAATTTATTATTTATATACATAGTGAATATTTAATATTTAACGCATTCTATCTAACCTATTTACAAAAACATACTTTAGTTCTATAATGAATATTGGCATATGTTATTTTCAAAAGGAGGAATTATATGAATTTTTTGACAGTTGTAAATAATATTTCAACATCAAATGAATTAAAGAGAACAGCAAACGCTTATGTAATTGATTTTAGAAGTTTAAATAGAGAGGAATTGACAACCGCCTTAATCAAGACCGCTCCACAATATTATCATAAGCCAAATGTTGAGTCTGCTATAAAATATTGCTTATTTCATGAAAACAGGGTATTTAGGACGCTGATACCAGTTTTTTTGAAACATATAATGCTTAATAAAGATGACTTTAAAAGAGAAATTAAATTAACAAATGAAGACATTATAAAATTTGAACAAAATATTATTAATAAATCAAATGAATTTGTAATTGGGAAAAATAACCCTAATAAGGAATCGCTAGAACTTTTTCATTTTATATTAGAGGTAGCGTGGGAACATCAGGATAATATATCTGTTGATGAAAAAAACTTAATTGTTAAGATTCAGAAGCGACTTTCGATTTCTGAAGAAGAGTATATGATACTAGAAGCACAACTCGGTAAATTTCCAAAGCCTAAAAACATTCTTCACTCAAATGATGAAATAAATATGGTAAGAAGAGAATTACAAAGGTTAGGTCTGTTATTTTCTATAAGAGACGATGATGGAATTGATTATGATATTATACCAATTGAAATAGCAAATGTATTAAAAGAGATATATGATATGGAAATGAAAACTCAAGGATATGAGAGGTTGATATCAAATAAAAGATTTAGAACAAAAGAATACATGGCAGGAATAATCGAACGAAGTGGGATAAGTAGCCCTAAAAATATGTCCTTAAAAAATATGAAAGATTTTGTAATGAATAAGATAAAACCATCTAATTTACTAGGTGGATTTTCGTCAAGAGATGGATTTAACTCATCGGAACTAAATGAATGGTGTAAAGAATTAAACATAAATTATAATAGAACAAAAGATGGATTAATAAGAGAACTAATTGAGTATTATGATGGGTTTAAAGAAAAACCAGAAGAACAAGAAGATTTCAGAAACATTCTATTTGATAATTATTCATTACTTGCAGGAAGAAAAACAGAAGAATTAAGACTAAAAGGTCTTATTGAAAAAGACTTAGAGTGTGAACGGTATTTTGAAAAAGCAACAGACTATTTATTTGAGACTTTACTGAATGTAGAGCCTTTAGATTTAATAGGCAATGAACATCCCGATGGCATTTTGTCATTCAACGATAAATTAATTATGTGGGATAATAAATCTAAAGAAACTGAGGTGAATCTAAAAGATCATATTAATCAATTTGATAGATATATACACGCTAGTGTAAAGCCCGTAGCTTCTTTTCTTGTAATAGGGCCGTCTTTCACACCTAATTCAATAGATGAGGCAGTTAAATATCAATTGCTTAATGATACAGTTATTACGTTAGTTACAGCTGAACAGCTAAAAGAATTATCTATCAAATGGAGTGAAACTAAAGGAAAAGAACCATTTCCATTAGGTTACTTTAAACAACCAGGTAAATTTAATTCTAAACTTATCATGTTTTAGAGTATTGAAAATTTATAGATTGTGTTGCTCAGCCAAGAAAATATAGAATTATAAAGTAAATATACAAATATTAAGAGGTGGAGTTATGATTATAAAAGAATATACAAAGAAACTTGCAGTTGGCAGTATTACAAAAATTGAATTGTTGGAAAAAATGCTAGTTGAATTTGATGAAATGAATGACATTACATTTATACTAGAATTAGTATCGAAGAATCAAATATTACAATTTACAAGTATAAAAGAAGTATTAGATTTTATCAATAAAAATAGAATTATAAACTTGTTTAAATTATCTATCTATAATTCTAATAGTAACGTTATATCAATATTATCTACTTGTGCTGAAAACAATTTATGGACGATAGAGTATCTAAAATGCGAACAAAAATTATACAATCAAATAAATTCAACAATTACTAAATATTTTGGCAAAAAGAGTCTAGGGCTAGTTAGAAGAAAATTAGAAATAATGATTCCTTTGTATATAACTCTTGTAGTATCTTCAATATTATTAATAGTATTAATTTTTAGTTTCAATAAACTTAATTACCCTATAGGGATATTATTTGGCTACGCATTCCTAGTATACGCCTACACTCAGTTCTATGAGCGGTATATATCAAAACTATCTAAGAGCTCGATTTACTTAAGTTCAAATAAGAAAAGTAATGATGAAAAGAAAGAAAATCGAATTAAATCTTTGTGGAAATCCCTAGGAATAGTAACAAAGATACAAATTATCTCAACAGTATTTACAATTATTTCGATTATATTAACAATATTAGTTCTACTTAAATTTTAGGTATATATCATATGAGAAAAAAAATCTTATACAACATTCTGTCATCTCCTGAAATCATAAGGAAATTTATGGAATATAATGATAAAAGATGTAATAGACCAGACGAAATTGATGAATTCGAAGTTTTGGTTTTTCTCTATGATTTCTTTAAAATAATTATAATAGATATAAATTATAATGAAGATAAATCTAAGCAATACAATGCTATATTATGCTCGATTGAATCATTTCTAGATTACCTTGATGAATTTATATTCTTATATGCTAATAATAGATTTACTGTCGTCAGCCATACAGCAAGAGCGTGTTTTGAAGCATTTTTAGCTTCAATGACAATATTAACAAATACTGATGGGATTGATATTCTAATGAATAATAGTGATAAACAAGAAAAGATAATAGATTTAGATGGGATTACAGCTTATGGAATTGGCAAAAAAGAATTAGTTGAGAAGAAGTACAACAAAAGATTATCAGAAAGAACCACGAAAAAAACAATGAAAATTATTGATTTGGTATCACAACTATCTCTCGGAGAAGAATATGGACCTAAAGATTTATATATATTTTATAGATTTTTAAGTAAAGAATCCCACTTTAATTTAGAGTGTGAATTTGCAAAAAGAGAAGTTGAATTAGGGGGAAACATTAGGATAAAAACTCAAATGCCTACAATTTCAGGATACACTTTGCCACTACATCTAAATATAATCACACTTAAACTTATTCGTCAATTATTAGAATTTTATAATATATCACCTAAATATATGTTTAAGAAATAGCTGAATAAATACATTAACTACTTTCTAATTACATGTCAATAATTTGAGTAAGTTCGTTATAAACAGAATGATATACTGTTCATTATCAATAGATATAAAACAGATTTTAGCAATTGAAAAAATCATATTAAAATTACTGATTATTTAAAAGAAAGGGCATATATGGAAAAAGAATCAAAAAGACATATGAGTGATTATACATTTAAAGACGATGATAAATTAAGCAGATTAGATTTTTGTACTAATATTACTGAAAAACTTTTTAAAGTTAAAACTGATGGAGCTACTGTAATAGCTCTAAATTCAGCATGGGGAACAGGTAAAACATTGCTTTGCAAAATGTGGGGTAATGCAATTAATAACAATGAGATTGGCTCAGGAGTTTATAGGGCCATCTATTATAGTGCATGGAATAATGATGATTGGTTCGAAGCCTTAACACCAATAGTATATGAATTGGCTTCAGATAGAGGCAAAGTCGAACAAGTCTCACAAATATTAGAAACAATAAATAAAACGTCAGTTAAGGACGTTTTTAAGTTCTTTGGAAACTTATTGGTAGAAATTCTATCAAAACAAGGTATTCCTACTGAATCAATTAAAACATTTGCAAAATCAATTAAAGAAACTGAAAATATGTCAGAATTAGATTTGGGGTTAAAAGTGTCAGATGATTTTAAAAATTATTTAGAGGCAAAAGCTAAATTAAAAGAATACTTAAGAAATATCGATAGTAAAAAGATTGTGTTTTTTGTAGATGAACTTGATAGATGTAAGCCAACGTTCGCAATTGAAACTCTGGAAATAATAAAGCATTTGTTTGATTTGGACAATTTTATTTTCATATTATCTCTTGATTTGAGCCAATTGATTAAATCTATAGAAACCTGTTATGGTAAAGGTATAGATTCAACTAAATATTTAGCTAAATTCATTGATTTTAGAATTGATATTCCAAATATAAATTCTTCAGCTATGACAGATTTTGTGAAAGGTAATACAGCAAACATTAACATTGATTCTGCCAATAAACAAATATTAAATGATGCTATATCATCATTTTACACAAAAAATAACTTTGAATTAAGAGATGTAATATTAAGTGTTAAAATGGTTGAGTCTTTTATAGGTGTATACTACCCAAAAAACTTTGATAATAAACTAATTGAAATTATCTGCTACTCATTTCTTATTCTGATTAAATATATGTCTATTGATAATTATAAGTCTATTTTACAAAATGGATCTTTAACAATTAGTCGCGAAAAAGTTTATATAGTTGTGGACAAAAAGGAAATATACAATATAGAATTAAAACGCGATTCAAGATTGATTAATCTTCTAAATGAAACATTAAGTGTTGATTTTTCTAATGATTTCAAAAAACACTTTAATTGCATTAACTTTAAGAGAGAGAAAAATAGTGAAATTCAAGCAATTTACAAAAGACAGAATAGTTATTACGCAGATGTTTGTAATATATCTGCAACTAGATATTATGTTCATTGCAATACAATTTTAGGACTTAGTACTAATGAAATATATGAGTGTTTCACTAATTCACAAACTATTGGCGAAACTGTAATGAATAAATTAGAGTATTTTAACAAAATTATTGAGTAATAATCTATTTTTATGATTTTTTTGTATGAAGCAACACAAAAAACAATTTTATTTAGCAAGCCACCAAATAAATACTAATGTCTGAATTTTAAAATTATAATGGCTGTTTCAGATACTAATACAAATAGGGTTACAATTAAAACTAATATATTAGAGACATCAAAACAGACATTAAAAAAGCATATACAATTAACGCATAATTATGAATAGGAGAAAAACATGGAAGATAATGAAAAAGTAATAGTTGGAAATATTTGTAAAGATTTATATGAAAGAAGAGATGTAATTTCTTTGGAAACAAAGTCAATTCTGGACATAGTTTTTCCAAAACTATATATAGTACTAAAAAAAGATGATGAAATAGCAAAAAAAATAAGTGCTATCATTTCCGCATACGATTTTTCAAAACTAACTCTAGAAACTATAGGCCAAAGTTTGAGGGATCTGGAAGATAATACCATAAATAGTATTGTTGAATTATTGACTGGTTTAATATTTAGTTAATTAATAATTAGCTTTCAGATTTTTTTTAATGTGAAAAACCAAAAAATTACATAGATATAATAATTTAATATAATTTTAAAGGAGAGACTATGAGTGTAGAAAAAATAAAAAGCATATTAAATGATTTATTAGTAGAAAAACACAAGAAACTATTTTTAATTTTAAGATACAAAAAAAAATCTGTACTTTATGATACAAAAGGGAATCTAACACTATTTATGATTGATGAAAACAACTATAAATTTAAATATTTTCAGAAGGAGAATGTAGATATATTTGTTTATTTAAATACTTATTCGACATTAAATCATAACGTAAAATTAACGAGAGAAATTGACAATGCGAATAATTGGTCAAAACAATATAGCGCTAATGATATTAAAGGTTATGAAATTATAGATAATAGTCAAGTAATCGAAAGGAAGACTAATAATTTTGGTAAAATGGTAGCGGGTGGATTGCTTTTTGGAGGAATCGGTGTATTAGCAGGAGCAATTGACAAAGGTGGTAAAATAAAAAGAAAAACAAAATCTGATATTAGAATTAGACTAATTTTAAATGATTTACACAATGCGTCTGTTGAACTTAAATGTGATTCATTTGAAATAGCGTACAATTTTTTGTATACGTTACGCATATTAGAAGAGAAGTATAGTAATAGTTTATTAAAAGACAATCTAAGTAAAATAGATAAAATAGAAAATCTAAATGTGAAAAATACAGATTTTCCACAAAATATAAAGAGTTCATCCTTTTCTGAACAAATAAGTAAATTGAAAGATTTACTGATAGATGGGATTATTTCAGTAGAAGAATTTAATTTATTAAAATCAAGAATCACAGTAAAAAGTGATATATAGTTAAGTACATATAATGAAATAGTATTTTCATGTTTTACATGTGAATGAAACGACTGAAAATCCATTGAATGAAAAAATATTATTTTTGAGTTAACCCATTAAAAAAAGGAGAATAGTTATGGAAAAAAAAGAAAAGACGCCACTAGATTACATTGATGATTATTATTTATTTTTACTAAAAAAAGGAATCGACCAGTTTCAAGCAACTATGGTTATCCTGACACTTATAGGGTTACCTATTTCCTGGATTCTAGGATTTAGCGCCCAAGATGGATATTTGTTATTTAAAGTTATTTTTGTAATTATTGTATCAATTGATATTATCTGTATAATTTATACGATAATGAAAATCAAAAAAAAGATAAACCAACCAAAACCTAATGTTCATAATGCAAAAAAAAATATTTTTGATTTTACAAAAATAAGAGATATTGATGGAATTGATAGTTTAGGAAATACAGAATTTGAATTATATGTTGCTTATATATACAAGAAATTGGGTTACGGAGCTGATCATGTTGGACAACCAGGAGATGATGGTGCAGATGTAATTGCTTATAAAGGTAGTGATATAGTTTGCATTCAAGCAAAACATTACTCATCCAACATTGGTCCGAGAATAGTTAAAGATACCATTATAGCTATGCCTATTTATAACTGTAATAAAGCCTGTATTGTAACAAACAGTAGGTTGACAGCACATGCTGAAAGATTGGCAAATAACCATTCAGTTAAAGTTATTGACCGATATCAACTAATTAAAATGTTACAGCAAAATATAATATAATATTTTTACATGAAACGACTAAAAATCTATGTGTTATTTTAGTATCCAATGTAGGGATAGCTGTTCTACCATACATTCTTGGTGTTGCACAAACATTATAAGTATACTTTCAATACTTCATAAATGTTTTAGAGCATGAAACGATTGAAAATCCATAATTTTAGAAAGGAAGATAATATGAAATCAGAGAGAAGTAATGTTGATTTTCCAATGTGGAGAAAGAAAGTTGATTCATCATTATTTGAACATAAGGGAACAACGATTCCAACATGGGCAGCACTTAACTGGGATATTCCTAAATTATTTGGGAATGTGACTTCTAAAAAGGATCCAAATTCTCTTGTTGAAATTCGTTTTGGTAAAGATGTGTTTAAAGGATTTGTTACTATTGCAAAAAAAGGAAGAAAAACACCTGCATATAGATTGTGGTTTGAAGAGGATATGCAATATTGTATTAAACAAATATTCCTAATGTCATATATGAGAGATATAGAGCAGAGATTAGGTGTAGAAAAGACTCCGGATATTGAAAATAAGATTCCATTTTGGGAGTTTTTAGATATTGAATTTGACTTTAATAACAGAAGATTTATCTTTACTGATTACTACAAACATAAACCAGATTTTCCATTGTTGTTTGAGAATCTTGTAGGGTCACCATCAATAAAGAGGATAGATGATCAAATACACTCAAAAAAAGGATTAAGAATATATCATCAGGATTGGAAATCTAGAAAAATGTTAGATTTAGAACTTGAGGTTGAAAATGTTTTGTATACTTTGATAGATACTGTTAATAAGTTAATATATATAGGTGAAGGTGAGAAACTAGTAAAAAGAGTGAAACAAACTCATCACAGTATTAAATCATGGGACCATTATAAATATATTGTTTTACCTAAAGAACTTTCGAAACACAGGGTAATGTTTGAAAGAATGTTAATAAGAGATTATGCTATGATATTAAATAACAAAAAGAATATTGAAACATTTTCAATTTCTGAATATCGATTAGCTAATGATAAAATAGATAAATAATTTTTTCTTATATGGCTTATAAATTCTTGTGTATAAAATTGAGATTATGGTGACTTCCTTATTTGATGCTTTTTGTGCATGAATTGACTGATTATCAGTATACCGATAAAAAACTAAAGAGTAAAGATAAAACTTAATATAGTATTGAAATAGTAAAATTAACTACTGTTTTTTTATGTTATAATAAGAAAGAAGCAATTGAGGTGATAAAATGCATGTAATTGAATTTAAATTTGATGTAAAAAAAAGAGGTATTCTAAAAAACAACGAATCTCCCCTTTCCATTGTAAAAAAAAAGTATAATGATCTTAGAAAAGCGAAAAATTCTGATTTAGAAAAGGAGTGGAATAATTTAACTATTAAAAGCCCAATAGCAAACGGAATTATTGGGGAGAGAAAAATAGTTTGCTATAGAATTTCATTTGAAAATCATTGTTTCTTATGTTCTAGCAATATATATAATGAACAAATTGATCACTCATCATTTGATATGATTATCATTTCTTTTAAAAAGGATCCTGAAAAAATAATAAAGTCCATTCAGAGAGACATAAGAACAGTTATTTTCGGAAGCTTTAGATTAGGGTGTTTACATTTGTCTTTATCATTTAATGATCTCATTAAGTTATTTGTTGTTAATGTAGATCAAAGTGATATATTTGGAGCAGAAGTTTTTATTCCTTTAACGCAAAAAACATCGTGGTTTAGATCAAAATTTGATGTTTTTAAATTTGTTTCAATAATGATTATATTAATATTAACAGCAATATTATTAATTTTTAATTTAGTTGATGATTCAGTTTGGAATGGAATTTTTGCATCTACCTTATCAGCTACATTTTTATATATATTATCTGATATAATTGAAAAAGTATCGAATCAAGATATAAAATTAAGAGAATTAGAAGAGGTGTGTCAAAGAAATCCTAGTCAATTTCTTGATGTCACCGTTAATGTAACTAAACCAGATACAGGAGGTAAATAGTATGAAATTTCCATATATGAAAATAAATCAAAAAGGTGAAGTTTTTTATATGATTAGGTTTAAAGCAAAAGAACTAAAGCAAAAAGTAAATTTTCATTTTAGAAATCCATATTCAAATGAAAAGCAAGAATTACTATTGGTTGATGATTATATAAGTAAACTGAAACGAAGAGGATTAGGTATAACAAGTGAGGATAATGGTGTTCAAAGAAGAATAGACTTAACTAGGATTAGTAATATTAGGGATTTTATTAATGATTCTCCAGATTCCTTTTTTCCTACATCTTTAATTTTGGCGCTAGACCCATTAGATTCTAAATCAATTCTTAATCTGAACGAAATAGAGAACGATGATACTGGCCATATTGAACTTGAAGACGATGTTCATTTCCAAATAATAGATGGCCAGCACAGACTGTCTGGTTTGTTTCTAGCTAAAGACGAAATACAGGATGAATTTGAATTATCCGCAGTATTATTGATTAACGCTACAACACACATGTGTGCTAAAATATTTTCTGATGTTAACGGCAATCAAAAGCCAGTAAGCAGATCTGTTATCTATGATTTATTTGATCTACGAGAACCAACATCTTTAGATGAAAAACTAATAAAGGATTTGCATGGTATAAGTAATGAATTCAATAACGATATGGATTCACCACTTTTCAAACATATTAAGATGTTAGGTGTTGGAAGCGGAGCTATTTCACAAGCATTTTTTATTGAAACAGTTAAAGGTGTAATGAACGATATAAAACTCGACCATACCCATATAAATGATATGTATCAGATGCTGTACATTTATTTCAAAGCATTACAAAGGAATCTGAGTGAATATTGGCCAGTTTACGAAATGAAAGACAATTCTACTAAGGAGCTTGATAGATTTTATAAATATTCTTATAAAGTTTTAAAAACAAATAAAAGTCAACTATTAAAAACAAATGGTTTTGGAGCGATTATGATTTTATTTGGAGTAATGTATAAATCATTAAAACAAATGAAATACGATGAGGTCAGTGATCTTATTAAACAATTAATAGGTAAATTCGATTGGTGTAATGATCCATTGTTAACAGGAACAAGTAAAAAAACACAAAAACAAATTGCTGATCGTTTGATTAAATATTTAAAGTTAGTTTAAATACATATTCATTAAATTTTTATAAAAAAGAGACACAAAAATATTTGTGTCCCTTTTTTTGATGCTTATTGTGTGTTTCTGTAAAAATCAATTTTTTAGTTTAGTCTTATTTGCCTTTAAAGAAAACACATAAAAATAGTGAAAACAATTACTTTGCTATATTACCATATATTTAACTGATTCATTGCGTTTTAGTAAATCGTTACTTAATTTAGGAGTAAGTCACAATACAATTTATCAAATTAACTATCTTTAATAGTGTAAAAAATATTATCTAATCTAGTATTCTTTCTATTATTGTCTCTAAAACTAATATTAATTTTATTATAGTTTAAGTCTAAATAATGTGATACCATTACATTAACAATCTTTATTTTTTTACCAAAGTAATTAAAATATGGATATGTGTAATCGCCACCTGAACAGTTAACTGGTTTAAGTTTTCCATGATCTAGAATATCTATTCTATAAACAATCCCTAATTTTGAGACTTTGAAGAAACCAATGTTTTTTACATTGAATCCAAGTTTTTTGAAATTTATGTCTTTGTACATAATTACACCTACTTTATATGTATATTTTCTTATTTAATATGTTATAATATTTCTGTTATAACTACTTAAAAAGTGACTAATCGGCTTCCTAAGCCGTCGGTCGGGGGTTTGAATCCCTTCCGGGTCGCCATATAGAATTTAATATATCTTTAAAAACGACTCGGTAGCTCAGCTGGATAGAGCAAAAGCTTCCGGAGCTTCAGGTCGGGGGTTCAAATCCTCTCCGAGTCGCCAAACAGCCAATTTATTTGGCTTTTTTTATTTTTATGTAACTATCTTAAATGTATTTTTGATATAATTAATAACGAGGTGTAATATGGATATAAAAAAATTACTTAATGAACTTAGTACAAAGGAAAAATGTTCCCTTTTAGTGGGCAAAGATGCCTGGCGAACTAAAAATATAGACAGACTAGGTATTCCTTCTTTATTTATGGCCGATGGGCCTCATGGATTAAGAAAAGTCATTAGTGAAGGTCACAATATAAGTGAGCCAGCTGAAATTTCCGTTTGTTACCCTTCTTTGGTAACATTGGCTTCTTCATTCGACCCTAAAATATCATATAAAATGGGTAGTGCGATTGCTAAAGAATTCAAATCACAAGGCGTTGATTTAATTTTAGGTCCTGGAGTAAATATTAAAAGACATCCATTCTGTGGACGTAACTTTGAATATTTTTCTGAAGATCCAATACTTACAATAAAAATGGCTGAAGGATTCATTAAAGGCGCTAAAGCAGAAAAAATCGGAGTTTGTTTAAAACACTATGCATTTAATTCGCAAGAATCATATCGAATGACTTCAAGTACAATAGTTGACAGTCGTGCCAAACATGAAATCTACTATAAAAGTTTTAGAGAACTTGTTAAATTAGATCCTGAAATGGTAATGTGTTCATATAATAAAATTGATGGAATCTATGCTTCAGAAAATTACAATACTCTCAAAGAGGTTTTAAGAGATGAATTTGGTTTTAATAATGTTATTGTTTCAGACTGGACTGCAGTAAATAATCGAACTGACGCATTAATTGCCACACTTGATTTAGAAATGCCAGGATACATCTATGGTATTAACACAATGCTAAGAGACTTAAAGAGTGGTAAATTAACCAGGGATGTATTAGATGAAAGCTGTAAACGTATGCTAGAAATGGTTTCAAAATTTAAAAATCAAGAAAAAATATCTGTTGATTTAGAGAAACATCATCAAATTGCTAGAGACATATCCGTCGAATCAATGGTTCTACTTAAGAACGACGATGATTTACTGCCTTTAGAATCTAATGATAAAGTTTTATTAGTTGGAGAAATGGCTGAAAAAACTAGATATCAAGGTGGAGGATCTAGTCATATTAATTCATACAAAGTTGATTCAATTTATGATGTTTTAACTAAACATTCTACAGTTGATTACGCTAAGGGTTATGAATCGTTGTCAAAGGATAACAACAGTGAACTATTAGCTGAAGCAATAAACAAAGCAGCTATATATGATAAAATTATTATAATATGTGGATTAACCGATGAATTTGAATCTGAAGGTTATGACAGAATTCATTTATCTATACCAAAAAATCAAGAATACCTTATTAATCAACTATCTAAGGTTAACCCTAATATAGTTTTATTAATTCAAACTGGTTCGCCGATTGTTATGCCGTTTATCCGCAATGTTAAAGCGATATTAAACTGTTATTTAGCTGGAGAAGCCATTGGACAAGCTGTAGAGAAACTATTATACGGAAAAGCTAATCCAAGTGGCAGACTAGCGGAAACTTTCCCTAAAAAGTCAAGTGATATAGCTGCTAACGACTACTTCGCGAAGGGTAATAACAATGTCTTCTATAGAGAAAGCATCTATGTAGGATACAGATACTATCAAACAGCTAATATAGATGTGCTTTTTCCATTTGGATACGGTCTGAGTTATTCGCATTTTGAATACTCAAACCTAAAGCTTAACAAAAAGACTTTAAAAACAGATAAAGATATAATTACTCTATCTATTGACATCAGTAATAATAGTCAATATGCAGGTAAAGAAGTCGTCCTACTATTCTTTGAAGCAAAGAGTCCTAAAATTCCTAGACCAAAAAGAGAATTATTGGCCTTTGACAAATTAATGATAAAAGCATCTGAAACTAAAACTGTCAACTTCAAAGTTAAGATTCCTGATTTATGTCATTATAACCCTGAAATTGGCGAATTTATAGTAGATGACGGAACCTATAATCTTCAAATTTGTAAAAATTCAAGAGATATCCTAGTTGAGTCTTCCATTGAGGTCAAACAAGGTATTGACCCAATTCCTAGTGTCTGGAATGAATTAATATCATATAACGCTATGAATGGCTTAGAATTTGCTAAAATTGATTTTGAAAAACTCATCAATCAGAAAGTCAAGGATGAGCATATAGTACATACACGTCCATTTACAATTAACAATAACCTAGAAGACATTGAACATACATTCATAGGTAAAACCATAAAGAAAAGAATAATTAAGGAAGTTGACAAAGCATTAGTTAATCAATCTGATAACTATAAGTTAATGGTAACAACCGGAATTAAAGAACAGCCAATAAGATCACTAGTCCTCTTTTCTGGAGGGCAAATTAAAATGCATATTGTAGAATTTTTACTCGCAATTATTAACAGAAAATATCTAAAAGCTGTTAAATACTTATTTAGAAAGGATTAATATGAATAAAACTTGGTACAAAGAAGGATTTGTATATCAAATATATCCTCGAAGTTTTTATGATCATAATAACGATGGTATTGGAGATATTCAAGGTATAATAAAAAAAATCCCTTACCTAAAAGATTTGGGAGTAAGTATTATCTGGTTGTCACCTGTATATAAATCACCGATGGAAGATAATGGTTATGATATCTCTGATTATAAAGACATCTCAGACGATTTCGGAGATTTATTCGATATGAAGCAGCTTATCAAAGAACTTCATAAGGCTAAAATCAAATTAGTTATGGATTTGGTTGTTAATCACACTTCAAGTGAACATGAGTGGTTTAAAAAATCTTGTAGAAAAGAAGGTAAATATACAGACTACTACCATTGGGAAGATAAGCGAGTCAACTGGTCTTCATTTTTTGGGGGAAAGGCTTGGACTTACAATCAAGAAAGAAAACAATATTATTTACATCTTTTTGCTAAGGGACAACCTGATTTAAATTGGGATAACAAAGATGTTCGAGATGAAGTCAAAGGAATAATTAAGTATTGGTTAGATTTAGGCATTGATGGTTTCAGGTGTGATGTAATTAATATTATAGCAAAAAACAATAATCACCCTCGAGGAAGATTTTCACTCATATTAAAAGGTAAGGAACATTACTTAAGTCATCCAACCCTACATAAGTATCTACACGAACTAAATAAAGATGTATTTTCTAAGTATGATTGTTTTACCGTAGGAGAAACTGTGTTTGTTACACCTAAAGATGCAGTACTGTTAACCGCTCCAAAACGTAAAGAATTAGATATGGTATTTCAATTTGACCACATGGCAGCTGACAATCATTATGTGAAGTGGTTCATGAAAAAATTCAAACCAATGAATTTAAAAAAGCCTTTAGCTAAATGGCAAAACCAATTGAATGGAAAAGGCTGGAACACGCTATACTTAGAAAATCATGATCAGTCAAGAAGTATCGATAGATTTGGTTCTTTAGAATATAGATATGAATCAGCTACAATGTTAGCGACTATGTTATATTTCCAACAAGGAACTCCATTTATCTATCAGGGTCAAGAATTAGGAATGACCAATGCTAGTTTTGAAAATTTAAATGATTATAAAGACATCGAAACTCATAATGTTTACAAGTTGGGTCGCAAACTTTTAATTAGTCACAAACGAATGATGAAAAAGATTAAAATGATGTCAAGAGACAATGCTAGAACCCCTATGCAATGGAGTTCTGATAAATACGCAGGTTTTTCAAAATTAAAACCTTGGATAAAAGTTAATAAAAACTATATGGATATCAACGTAAAAGATTCAATGGCTAATCCAGATTCTATATATAACTATTATAAAAAAATTATTTCTTTAAGAAAACAATATGACGTTATTAGTTATGGAAATTATAATGACATATATTTTAGAAATAAAAAACTTTATAGTTATAAAAGATCATCTCATAAAGAGGAACTAATCGTAATCTGTAATTTTACTGACGTTGAATATGCTCTTAAAAACGCTAATTACGATGATTATACAATGATATTGTGTAATTACAAGAACACAAGTGGATTAACTCTTAAACCTTATGAATCAAGAGTATATTATAAAAAACACTAGGTCGATTTTTCGACTTAGTGTTTTATTTAGTATCATAAATCTTTTTGATATTAAAAATATCTTTTATCTCTTTAAGTAGAGTATCATAACAAAGCTGATAATCATCTCTAAATCCCAATGCATGTTTTGAGTCTTTGACTATTAATAACTCTTTTTGAGTTGCTGGTGATACATTATATAGTGCTTGAGCCATATCGACAGTAACTGCTGTGTCTTGATCACCTTGAACAATTAGAAAAGGAATAGTATTCTTTTTCATATACTTAATTGGTCTAATCTGGTAAAAAAGGAATTTATGTTTAATATATGATACAATATTTAATCCAAAGAAAAACAACTTAAGTCCCTGTGATTTTTTTGTGTTAAGAAAAGTCTTTTTTACGTATGTGAAACCAGAATCTAATAATAAGAATTTAACATTATTTATCGGGATATCTAGGCCAGTAGCTAGCATTGTAGCGCTAGCACCCATTGAAACACCATGTATTAAGATATTAGAATCAGTACCGTATGTTCTTAATATGAAATTTAACCATTTTTTTATATCAAATTTTTCATAATGTCCAAAAGATGTAAAATATCCTTCAGATTCACCATGTCCTCTTAAGTCAGTCAAAACCACTTGGAAACCCATTTCCGAATACATTTTACCAATAATTATCATATCAGTCGCTTTTGATTGATAACCATGAACTATCAAAGCTACATTATTTGACTTCTTATTATATGAAGGAATATATACTGCGTGGAGCTTAAAATTATCATATGAAGTAACATAGACATCCTCTTTGGGAATTTCTTGATACCACGAAAATGATTCTTTGTAAAAATCTTCCTCATGATTAACTAGATCAACCGGAGGAGTATTATACTTTAACATAATCATTGTATAAATATAATATGAAATAACGTAATAAATAATTAGCAATAATAGGACTACTAATGATATAATTAATGCAGGCTTTATACTTAAGAAAATTAACGTCAAATTAATCACTTCCTTTATGATAATTGTATCATAAATTATGCAAATTGATTAATAATATTTAGAATCAACAGATTAAGCATATATTACGGTGTTTTCAGAATATTTTTGTTGACATAAAATGATAATTTGTGTATAATACTTTCGTATGAATTGCATACCGCTCACAATTGGTCTTAAATACTTGAAAAAGTTACCAAAACATGGCGAGTCTTAAATAAGAGGAGGTGCATTAAATGTACGCAGTAATCGAGACTGGTGGCAAACAACTAAAAGTTGAAGTTGGACAAGAAATCTATATTGAAAAATTAGATGTCGAAGCAGAATCTGAATATACTTTTGATAAAGTATTGATGATTGGTGGCTCAAAAACAAAAATTGGGAAACCATACGTAAAGAACGCTACTGTTAAAGCTTCAGTAGTAAAACATGGTAGAGGTCGTAAAATCATCGTATTTAAATACGAAGCTAAAAAACATTACCACAAGAAAAACGGACATAGACAAGCTTACACAAAATTGGCAATAACTGATATTAATGTCGAATAAATAAATAAAATACAAATTGGAGGTGTTTTAAATGATACTTAATTTAAATATACTTGAATGCATGGCTTCCAAAAAAGGGACTGGGTCGACTAAAAATGGTCGTGATTCTGTAGGTCGCCGTTTAGGAGCTAAGTTATCTGATGGACAATTCTGTACAGCAGGTTCTATTATATATCGTCAAAGAGGAACTAAAGTTCATCCTGGTGAAAACGTAGGAATCGGTAGAGATGATACTTTATTCGCTAAGATTGATGGTATTGTTAAATATGAAAGAGTTGGAAAAGATAGAAAACAAGCAAGCGTATACGCACAAGTATAAAAACAGGATTTTCCTGTTTTTTTTTCGGAGTTTTTTCAGATAACTTACTTTTATATTCAAAAAAATTATAATATACTAGTATAAGGTATTATACATTGGAAGAATGATTGAAAAACCCAGAGATTTACGATATAATTTTTATAGAAAGTTAGTCGGAGGAATTTTGTGAAACAACAAGTTAATGCTTTATTTATCAGAAAATTTCATACAGAACCGGAGAAATTATATTTTTCCCCAGGTAGAGTCAATATCATCGGTGGGCACACTGATTATAATGGCGGAGCCGTTTTACCGTTTTGCATAAATTTAGGTATCTATGCAGCGGCTAAACCGAGGAGAGATAATCAAATCAATATTTACTCAGATAATCTTCCTAACATGGGTGTGATTTCTTTTACATTATCAAACCTTAAATATAATGTAAAACAAAGTTTTGCCAACTATGCAAGTGGATTTCTGCATGAATTATTAGAAAATGGATATAAACTAAATAATGGGTTTGATTTAGTTATTATCGGTAATCTGCCACGAGGTGGAGGTTTATCTTCAAGTGCAGCCTTATTGTTATTGATTGGTAACGTAATAAATGATTTCAATCAATTAGGCTTAAGTAAAACTGATATGGCATTAATATCAAAAAGTGTTGAAAATAACTACATCGGTGTTAACTGTGGAATAATGGATCAGTTTATTATCGCAAATGGTCTAAAGAACAATATTATGTATTTAGAATCTAATACATTATATTATGAACAAATTCCATTTGATATGTTAAGTCATAAATTTGTTTTAGTAAATTCAAAAGTAACTAGAAAACTATCTTTATCCAAATATAATGTTAGATTTAGAGAAACTCAGGATGTATTAAAGACTTTACAAAAACACGTTAATATCAATCATATTTGTGATTTGAAACCAGAAGACTACAACAAATATGAAAAACATATCAAATTACCTGAATTAATAAGACGTTTTAAACATCTAGTAGATGAAAATGCTAGAGTTAAACAATCAGTTATGGCTCTAAAAACAAATGATTTTGATTTATTAGGTAATTTAATAACATTAGCACATGCTTCAGCTAGAGATTTATATGAAATATCATCTGAGAAATTAGATAATTTAGTAGAAATGGGCATGGAATCAGGTAGTTTAGGCTCTAAAATGATTGGTGGAGGTTTTGGTGGTTCAATCCTAAACCTAGTTAAAACAGATGAACTTGATAAATTTATTGAAAATTTCACAGATTTGTATATAAAAGAATATAACACCAAACCTATTATCAACGTTGTTGAAGTTACTGGTGGAACTGGAGAGATATAATAATGATTGAACTAGCTAGAAAAGATGATATAATAGTAATTTCAGATTTAGCTAAAAAAACAAGAGAATATATGCAAAGTATGGGTTTAAAACAATGGATCGATGGTTACCCAGATTATACTCATTTTTTGCTAGACTATAAAAACAAAGGTTTATACGTTTATAAGGAAGGCAACAAAATTATTGCCGCAATGGCTTTACTTCCAGAAAATGATGAAGCATATAAAGAGATTCAATGGTTAAAAGATAAATCAATGGTAATGCATAGAGTTCTTGTTGATCCGGAACATCAAAAATCTGGGATTGGTAGATTGCTTTTTACATATGCAATTAACTTAGCAAGAATAAATGGATACGAATCAATCAGGGTCGATACTCATCCTGATAACTATAAAATGCAAGGATTAATAAAAAAAATGAAATTCCAAGATATCGGGTATTTATCTGGAATCAACAGACTAGCATACGAGTTAGTTTTGTAGTATACTAAATAAAGAGGTGGCAAAATGTTTATAGATGAAGTTAATATATTAGTAAAATCCGGAAAGGGAGGCGATGGAATCGTCGCTTTTCGTCGGGAAAAACACGTGCCACTAGGTGGACCATCAGGTGGTGATGGCGGAGAAGGTGGATCAGTTATCTTTCAAGCAGACGAAGGAATGTCTACTTTAATTGATTTAAAATTCCAAAAACATGTTTATGCTAAACCAGGAGAAAATGGAAAAATCAAAAATATGAGAGGTAAAGATGCCGATGATGTAATAGTAAAAGTACCGGTTGGTACTATTATATATAAAAAAGAAACGAATGAAGTTGTAGCAGATCTAGTAGTCCATGGCCAAACTGCAGTTGCTGTAAAAGGCGGCAGAGGTGGCAGGGGAAATCAAGGATTTGCAACAGCAAGAAATAAAGCCCCAAGATTTCAAGAAAACGGCGGACCTAGTGTTGAAGCTGAGTTACATATAGAGTTAAAACTATTAGCGGATGTTGGTATTGTGGGATTTCCTTCTGTAGGTAAATCTACATTAATTACTATCCTATCAAATTCTACTCCTAAAATAGCTGACTATCCTTTTACAACAATTATTCCTAATTTAGGTGTTGTTAATATGCCAGGAATTCAATCGTTTGTATTAGCAGATATGCCTGGTTTAATTGAAGGAGCATCTTCAGGTCTTGGTCTTGGAATTCAATTTTTGAAGCATATAGAAAGAACAAGAGTATTAATCCATATGGTTGATATGAGTCCAGATTCATTAAGAGATCCTTATGAAGACTACCAAATCATTAATAAGGAATTAGAAACATATGATTTCGAATTACTTAAAAGACCACAAATTATAGTTGCTAGTAAAATGGACGTTGAAGGAGCCGATGAAAGATTAAAAGCATTTAAGGCAAACTTTGATGATTCAACAAAGATTATTCCAATATCAGCTCTAACTAACGATAACTTAAAAGATTTAGTTTATAGTACTGCTCAACTTCTAGAAGAAACTCCTTTCTTCTACAAACGTGAAGAAGTTATTGATGATTATGTTGAATATAATTTTGATGAAGAAGATAAAGATATTATTGTTCATAGAATTAAAGATGATACTTACGATGTCAAAGGTAGTTTAGTTGGTAGATTAGTTAATAAATCTAATTTTGGTACGGATGAAGCTGTAGCTATGTTCTTAACAAAATTGAGGAAATCAGGATTAGATGATGCACTACGTGAAGCTGGAGCTAAATCTGGAGACACAATATTAATCGATGGTTTTGAGTTCGAATTTATTGAATAAGTAATTTAAGAATAATAATACTATATTTGAAAGGGGAATATTATGTATAACTATATTAAAGGTTTAATAACTGAAGTTAGTCCTAATTATATAACTGTAGAAAATAATGGAGTTGGCTATAAAATCATTACCCCAAATCCATATTCTTTTGTAATGCATTCTGAATCAACAGTTTACCTTTATCAAAAGGTATCTGATGATAATATTAGCTTATATGGATTTAAAACTGAAATGGCAAAAGAACTATTCATAAGATTGATTTCAGTCAGTGGAATAGGACCAAAAAGCGCAATAGCTATTTTAGCATCAGGAACAGTTGAGTCAATAACAAGAGCTATTGATGATAGCGACGCAAAATATCTACAAAAATTTCCTGGTATTGGTCCCAAAGCTTCTCAACAAATTATTCTTGATTTAAAAGGTAAAATAGAATTTGAAGATAAAGCAGTCAAGACAGTCAATATGCTAGATGTTGAGGAAGCTTTAAAAGCTTTAGGATATAAAGCAAAAGAAATCAAGAAGGTTCTACCTAAACTTGATTCAAGTAAAAAAACAAATGAATTGATCAAAGATGCTTTAGCCATGATGTTAAGATAATTTGCACCTTGACTAATAAATTTTGCAACTTAGTTAAAATAATTTGATTTGTTTAAGTTATAATTTTAAAATATCACTATCAAATCGAAGGGAGATTTTAAAATGAAAACAACAAAGATTATTAAGATTGCTGGATTAGCAATCCTAACTTTATTCAGTGCTGTTAGTTGTAGTGAATATTCAGTACTAGATAATTTATTAAGAGCAACAAATAACATAAACAGCGTTTCAGAATCGTATGCAACAGAGACCGCAGTTGGTACTGTTGAAGAATTAGCATTTTCAGATATCAATTATGAAGTAATGGAGTTGTCTGAGTCAACTAATGATTTAATATTGTTTAATGAATTAAGATTGGAGCTAATCGGTCTTCATGAACAAATAATCGAACAGAGAGATATAATTAGAGATTATCGAGACTCAATAAGAAACTCTATAGAAACAATAAGAGAAAATCAGTATATGATTTTAGACGATGACAAAACAATAATAACTGAACATATTCAAAATTTAAAATCATACAGAGATGGATTACTTGAAACAAGAGGTTTAGCTTACCTTAGAATTAAAGAATTAAGAGGTTCATACACGAGAGAAAATTTACCCGATATTATGATTGTTTTTGGAGAGGTAAAGGAAGTATTAGAATATCGTTTGGAGACCTTAAAATTTGCTGTTCTTGATTTAGAAATTATTGATGTTTTATTATTAGAATATTTGGAGAGTTAATATGAAAATCAGTGTGGTTGAATCAAAAGAGATTGAAGAGACTGAAGTTATAATTAAATGTAAAAGCAAAGATAACGATATCTTAGAAATCGAGAAATCTTTAACTTATCTAAATAGAATTGTAACTGGAAAAATTGCTGGACGAAACTACACGCTTACTCCAAACCAAATATATTACTTTGATTCAATTGACAATAAGGTATTTGCATATACTAAAGATCAAGTATATGATATAAATTTAAAACTATATCAATTGGAAGATATATTTCATAACACTCCATTCATAAGAATTAATAAAAGTACCGTTTTAAATACTAGAAAAATTCAATCATTTTCTTCAAGTATTAACGGCAGAATGGAAGCTGTATTAAAGAATAAAGAGAGAGTAATTATATCACGAAAATACGTCCCTATATTAAGAAACATGTTAGGAGGAAAATGATGATAAATAAATACTTTAAAACCTTTGTAAAAACATTTTTCTTCACAACAATTCCATTCATTCTTATTGTCGGTATTATTATCAGAAGAACTGAATATAATATCCCTTACATAAGAGCTACTATAGGTGTTATTTTAATCTCTATATTTATTAGTTTAGCTATAAGAATATTTAAGTCTGAAAAAGGAATAGCATTAATTAATAGCATACTTGGATACATCCTAATTATTCCGGTGTTATTCATACTTAGGAACTTGTTTGGAAATTACTTATTTAGATTCAGTTGGTATATATACATAGTGATGGCTGTTATCGGAGTAATCTATGGTATAGCATTATTAGTATCATCACGGAAGTATAAGTCTGAAGTTGATGAACTCAATCGTTTACTTTTAAAAAAAGATAAAGAAGAAGACAAAGAAGAAGATTAATATAAAAATAAAAGCCTCAAATCTTAAACGATTTGAGAGCTTTTTTTATATAGTAAATGTTTTGGTTATATAACTATGGTCAGCTGATTCTTGAATAGCTAACATGAGCAAGATTCTTGCTTTCTGTCCGTTCAATGAAGGGGCTAATATACATCCCATGTCTGTAAGAAATTTTCCGCCGCCTAAATACCCATATGAATCAAAAACTCTTCCAGAAGGACATCTAGAACATATTACAACAGGAATACCTTTTTCAATTGCTTTCTTGATTCCATCAATCATCATAGGTGGAAGATTCCCTCGACCTAATGCTTCAATAACAATTCCTTTAGTATCTAGTGTAAGTAAGTAATCAATTAAAGTTGAATCAGATCCAGCATAAGCTTTAAGTAAATGTACATCATTGCTAACTGAATCTACTTTTAGTTTTTTTCTTGTGTAACTAACTTCACGATGGAATATGACTTCTTGGTTATCAACGATTCCAAGTGGACCGTAATCCATGGACTTAAAAGTATCAAGTGTTAACGTATTAGTTTTTGTAACTTCAGACGCAGCATTGATTTGATCATTCATTACTACAAGAGTTCCTCTTCCATGAGATTTAGTTGACTTAGCAACTAAAATTGAAGAGACTAAATTATTTACTCCATCGAATCCAAGTTCAGAACTTGACTTCATTGATCCAGTTACAACGATTGGAATTTGAGAGTCAATGACAGTATCTAAAAAGAAAGCGGTCTCCTCCAAAGTATCAGTTCCATGTATTACAACAAAACCTAAAGGATCACTCGTCCTTATTAAATTTTTAATAAGACGACTTATTTCTAACATCATCACAGGAGTGATTGAAGGAGAAGGAACTTCTGAAAATTCAATTACCTCTAGTTCCTTGTATAATTTAGAATCTAAGAGACTCTGCATAATTTGATTAGCTGAGAGTGCTGGTTTAACCGTATGACTCGCAGCATCAATCTTCATTGATATTGTACCACCTGTAAAAATCATATATATCTTACCCAAGTATAATCACCTCTTATCATAAGATAATTATAACATAATATATATAAAACGCTATATCCAATATCAAAAAACACCCACTTAGTATGTTGTTTTTTAAAGGGGTTTTAAAAGCAACAAAAATGCAGACCTGTTTTTCGCGGAATAAGTACCGGTATAGTTATCAACAGTATCAACAAAATAGATTTAATCCGCGCAGTATAGACGTTTATATCAAGTTAACATAATATACATTATCGGAACTCATTTGAGTTATAGAAAAACAGCAGTTCTATCCCCAAATTATAATCAAATGAATATAATTGTATAATAAATAGGGGTTACAACTACTGCTACTGTTATGTAAACATATTCAAAATACTTCAATGAGTACATTAGTTTACTGTGTTTCTGCTTTTTGCACTTACTCAAAACCGTGGCCGAAAATATGGACGAATTTTTAACTTTTATTGACTACTGGTATAAATATACCCCATTAATCGATAAAATATTGCCTGTCAAGAATTCATATTTTTGGATTCTAAGCAAATATTTTTAATTAAAGCTTAATACTTCTTCTACCGGCAAGGACAGTCGCCTAGAAAATTTTACAGTTTCTAAAACCGCCTCATCATATAAAAGTTCTGGTTTATGTGCATCGCTTGAGATGATGCATGGAGCATTATGTTTTTTCACTAACTCCCAAAATTCCAATCGAGGGTACCTGTATCTCTCTTCCCCATGAACCATAATTTTTCCTTTGCGAATTCCATTCGCATTAATTTCAAGAGGTATATTTTTTTCTTTCGCAGCTAAAATTATTTCTTCTGCAATTCCAAGTACTTCTTCTGACAAACCTTTTTGTGAAAATAAAAACAAGTCTGGATGTGCGATGAATTTAAAGTAACCAGAATTGATTGCTTTAATAATTGTGTCTTTATAAATCGTTAATTCTTTGATTGTATAAATTCTATAAGTGCTAACCAATTGAGATCCGATTTCAATATAATGTTGACCTAACACTAAATAGTCAAGATCTTCTAATAGTTTTTTATAGTGTTTGTCTTTATAATTAAAATATTCAATTTCTAATCCTTTATATATTTTAATTTGCTTAGAGTACTTCTCACATGCTTCATTTAACTCTTCTAAATAGATTGGGTAATCACTCATCTGCATTCTAACAGATCTATCAATAAGTTGATTCCAAGGAGCGTGATCAGACATTCCTATAGAATCAAAATTATTTTTGATTGCTTCAAGAACGTAATCTTCTACTGTTCCACTTGCGTGTCGACAGAGATACATGTGTGTATGATAGTTATTTTTGATTATTTGATTACCGAATGACATCCAATACTTTCCTTTCTATCTAACGCACTACTTGTGATTAATAATGCAGTTTGAACCATATTCAGAGTTTCGTAATAATACTTAGTTAAATTTGGGTATCTTAAAAGATTCTTCTCAATATGGGATAATACTTTTTTAGTCAAAGCAAGCCCTTGTTCATTTCTAACTATAGATACGTGTTCATCCATATAATTGCCTATTTTTTTTCTGATAGGTTTATAGTTGTAATTATAGTTTGCTACCTCTTCTACAATTAACTCACAATTCTGAGTAGTATCATCAATAGTTTTGTTGATGTTTTTTGCAGCTGATGTGCTAAAAACAAGACATTCCAATAACGAGTTTGATGCCAATCTGTTTGCTCCGTGAACACCTGTATATGTACATTCACCAACAGCGTATAAATTATCAATATTCGTTTGTCCTAAAAGGTTAGTTTTGATACCCCCACAAAGGAAGTGTTCAGCAGGTGCTACAGGTATTAAATCTAAGCCTAAAATGTAACCTTTTTTTCTACAAAAATTAAAAATGGTAGGGAATCTTTTTTCTAAGAATTTAGGGTCTAAATGAGTAGTGTCTAAAAACACATGATCGGTCCAAGTATCATACATCTCTCGATAGATAGATTGAGATACAATATCGCGTGGAGCTAGCTCCATTCTCTCAGGATCATACTTCTCCATAAATCTTTGTTTTTCTACATTCCTTAGATAAGCTCCTTCACCTCTTACTGCCTCTGAGATTAAGAATCTTTGTCTAGATATTTCGTATTCAGAATATAGAGCTGTTGGATGAAATTGAACGAACTCCATATTTTGAAATTCACAGCCAGCACGGTAAGCCATACCTATCCCATCACCAGTAGCGTTCAAGTCATTAGTTGTCGAACCATATACTGACCCAATCCCACCTGTCGCAATGATAGTTTTTTTAGCATAGATTGGATAGTGTTTTGCTTCTTGTTCAAGAACAATACAACCAATAATTTTATTGTCCTTTTTTATTAAATCTAATGCCATTGTATTAGTAATAAATTTAATGTTTTTTCTCTGCTTAATTATTCTAATTAAATCTCTAACTACGTTGTTCCCAGTAGCGTCTCCTCCACTGTGTAAAATCCTTCTAGTAGAGTGACCGCCTTCACGTGTAAAGAGGAAACCAAGTTGGTCATCTAAATCGAAACTAACACCAAGATTGATTAGTCTTTTTAAAGCAGGATAAGCATTATCTACTAAAAACTCCACAGCTTTTTCATCGTTCAAGTAAGCTCCAGCACGCATAGTATCATTTATATGAGCTTTATGTAATGATTTATCTTCATTGTATTCACAAGCAATTCCACCTTGTGCTAAGAGTGAATTTGAGTCTTCAATATTAGTTTTGGTGATTAGATGAACTTCGTATTTTGGGTCTATATTTATAGCGGCAAAAAGACCGGCTAAGCCAGTCCCAATTATTAAGATATCACATTGATTTTTCATTAGCTCAACCTCATCATTAAATCTAAAGCAACTTTTGCTTTTTTTGCTATTTCAGGTTCTACTTGTATCTCATGCTTTTCTTCATTCAAAGAATCAAATACGTCTTGTTGACTAATCCTTTTCATATTAATACATGATAACCCATTAGATAACAGATGGAATTCCTTATCTGGGTTGTTCTTCTTTAGGGCATGTATAATTCCTTTATCTGTACCGATAATGAATTCTTTAGCATCAGAGTTGGTTGCGTAATCTAGAATTTGTTTTGTAGACCCAACAAAGTCTGCTTTCTTTAAAACATCCAATGGTGCTTCAGGGTGAATCAATAGTAATGCATTTGGATGTTTAACCCTTAATTTTTTTACATCGTTGATAGTTAAAAACTCATGTATATAACAATATCCCGGCCAAACATCAATATCATAACCTGATTTGTCTTTTAAATACAAACCAAGATTTTTATCTGGCACATACATGATTTTACGGTCTTTAAAATTTTCGACTATTTTCTCTGCATTAGAACTTGTTACTATAACGTCGGATAATGCTTTTATTTCAGCTCTAGTATTTACGTATGTAACAATCATTCTATCAGGGTTGTCTTGTTTATATTTTAGTAAGTCGTCATAAGATATCATTGCGGCCATTCTACATAAAGAATTGGCTTTAGGTAAAAGAACTTTTTTTTCTGGAGAAAGTATCTTTGCCGTTTCAGCCATAAAATGAACTCCGCAGAAAACAATTATGTCCGCATCTGTATTTGCAGCCATCCTGCTTAATGCAAGTGAATCACCTACAAAATCAGCTATATCTTGAACCTCATCATTTTGGTAGAAATGGGCTAAAATTATAGCATTTTTTTCTTTTTTTATTCTAAGGATTTCTTCTTTTAGCATATAATCACATTCTTTCCTATCCCTTATATAATATTATATGCTTTTTTCTTTAATTTGCAAAGTATATGATATAATTATTCGTATAAAGGAAGTGATATAATGTATCAACCATTAGCTGACTATGTAAGACCAAAAACCTTCGGAGAAGTCCTTGGGAACAAACGAGTAATTGATATATTAAAAAAATTAACTGAGGAAGATAATTTAATTTCGATGATTTTGTATGGACCCACTGGTGTAGGCAAAACCACCCTAGCAAAAATCATCGCTGATCAATATCCACTTAATCACTTCAAATTTAATGCGTCTACTGATTCAAAAGCTGTTTTGAAGCAGATAGTTGAGACAGTTAAAATGTACGGAAATGCCCTATTAATAGTGGATGAGATACATAGAATGAATAGAGACATCCAGGATTATCTATTACCATATGTTGAAAAGGGTAATATTACAATGATTGGACTAACTACCGAGAATCCATACATTTCTGTTAACCCCGCAATTAGAAGTCGAGTTTCAATTTTTAAGATTAATAGACCAGGTGGTTTAGAAATCAAAGAATTTTTGAAAAAAATAGATTTGTCAAGATACAACCGCAACGTTACCATCGACAAAGAGATCTTTGAAGAGATAAGTATCCTCTGTAATGGCGAAGTAAGAACAGCGATTAATATGCTTGAATTACTTGTGTTAACCGCTGAAGCTGGTCAAAACATTGATGTAAAACATATGATTAAACATTTACCTGAAGCTGCAAAAAGCACCTTTAAAACTGGAGATAACTATTACGATATATTAAGTGCTTTTCATAAATCAGTAAGAGGTAGTGACGTGAATGCTGCTTTACATTATCTTGCCAGACTATTAGCTGCTGGAGACTTAGCTTCTCTTGTTAGAAGGATACAAGCTATAGTATATGAAGATATCGGATTAGCTAACCCTATGATGGGTGTTAAGGTTGATGCCGCATGTAATATCGCTATAAAAGTAGGTTTACCAGAAGCAAGGAATGCATTAAGTGCTATTGTAATAGAAATGTGTATTTCTCCTAAGTCAAATTCTGCACACATAGCGATAGAAAAAGCTTTGGCAGATGTCAACAAAGGTTTAACATTTAAAGTCCCAAGTCACTTGATTAATAACCCTACTTACGATAAAAAAACTCCTTACAAGTATGCACATGATTATGAAAAACACGTTGTTAAGCAACAGTACCTACCAGATAAATTAAAAGGAACTATTTATTATCAACCTCAGAGACATACTAAACTAGAGAATTTATATGCAGATGAATATGAAAAAATACTAAAAATTCTTGGCGAATCTAAATAATTTCAAAACTAATTAATATAAAGATTCTTTCAACTTGATGACACAGTGTATTGTTGTGTGATATAGTATAGACAAATTAGATATAATAATATGATTGGAGCTGAAAATATGGAAACTTGTCAAAATTGTGGTGCTTTCGTAAATGAGAATCAGGATTTTTGTCTTGAATGCGGTAAAAAAATACAAAGAACAGATAGTGTTAATGAATCGGGTGGTACGTTCTTATATGGATTATTTAGCTTCTTTATCCCTTTATTGGGATTAATCCTTTGGTTAGTACTAAGAGACAGCAAACCCAAAGCTGCTAAAACTTCCATAAGATGGGCTATTGGTGGTTTTTTCACCTATATATTCTTTTTCGCATTAATTATCTTATTCTATTTCTATATCTTAGTTGAGATTTTAACCCCATTTATTTTAATCTAATATCCAATTCAAAACATAATAAAAACCGAGATTCCTATGAATTCTCGGTTTTTTTGTTAAGTCTATATTATTTCACACAATGAATCAGCTTGAGTATCAATTATTACTGGGATAACAATTGGTTTTCTTTTTGTTTTATTATATAGATATCTTTGTGTTTGATATCTTACATTATCCTTATACTCTTTCCAATTGATTTTTGCTTTTGAAAACTGTTTCTTTGTTTCAAGTTGGTAAATAATCCCTATTTCCTTGATAATGTCTTCGTTTTCCTTCATAAATAAAAAACCACGACTGACAATCTCAGGATCATTTAACATTACTCTTTCTTTTGTATCTATATTAGCAATAACTAACAAGAATCCATCTTGAGATAGTAATTCTCGCTCTTTTATTACTTTATCATTAATATCTGTTTCTAAAGTTCCTTCAACCATTAATGATCCGTTATCTACCATATCATGAAAATTATCTAAGATGCCTTTATCAAATGTAATAACTTCACCATTATCTAACATACAAATCTTTTTGTCAGGGTATCCATACTCTTGAGCTAGTTCATATTGAGCTAATAGGAATCTATATTCGCCATTTACAGGTATTATAAACTTAGGATTAAGTAGTGAGTATAAAAATTTGATATCCTCAGATGAAGCGTGGAATCTTGAAAGAAGTGATTTATCTACTTTAATCATCTTAACTCCAGTTTTACATAATACATCATATGTTTTCGCAGCTATTTTTTCAGTTCCAATGACTGGTGGACACATAAAGATAATTGTGTCACTTTCAATTAAATGGATTAGTCTATCATAGGCTTTAGCCATTCTCTGCAACATAAAGAATGGTTCATGTCTTTCACCTGTAACTAAGTAAACGACATCATTAAACTCATTGTTGTTTTCAGCATCAATAAACTTTAGATTTACTAAGCTCTCAGCTGGTATTTCAATATAACCCATTCTCTCACCAATGTTTACCATTCTTTGCGCCTTGCGACCAATAATAGATATTCGCTTACCAGCTTGAATTGCTTCATCGATGACTAATTGGATATTTGATAGTTCGGTTGAATACATACCAACTATAATTCTACCTTCTGCTTGTGCAAAGGTATGCCTAATAATTCTCTTGATATTTATATTAGTATTTGAGTGTCCTATATTAGTAGCACCAGATGATTCACAGAGTAAAGCAAGTATACCATAATCAGCAATCTTAGCTATTTTCCTGTAGTCTGTCTTATAATAAGTAGGAACATTTTGATCGAATGTAAAGTCAGTTGCATAGACTATCGCACCGTCTTCAGTGTAAACAACAATTCCCGCACTTAAAGGTACTGAATGAGTAGTTGCATAGTACTCAACTGCAAAATCATCGAATTTGATTATTGTATTGTATTTTACTACTTCAAAATCGAAGTCATAGTGATTCATTTTGTTATCTGCAAGAAAATCTCTAGCTACTTCAACTGTAAAGCTAGTTCCATAAACTTTAGTCTTAACATGTGATAATAACATCGGTAGAGCACCGATATGTTTATCATGAGCATGTGAAAGAAAAACGCCAATAATATCATCTTTCCTAGATTCTAGATAACCCATATATGGAACAATAGCATCCACGCCTAATAAATCTCCTGAAGGATGCTGGAGACCTGCGTCAAGTATTAATATTTTGTTGTTGATTTCTAGAACGTATAGGTTTTTACCGTTGTCACCTAATCCGCCTAGTGCATAGAATTTTATTTGTGCCATAATTCCTCCTAGTAAGTTTTTACCATTTAATTATACAACATTTATCAAGTTTTTTGATGATTTCTTCTGAAAATCGCGTTTTTTAAGTATTTGAAAAATCTTTAAACCAATGACAAAGCAAAATATCTGTGGTAAAATATATACGGTGAATAAGATGATAAATTATCCAAACAAAAAACAGCATAAAGAAACTAAAATTACCTCTTCTGCTAATCGTGGTATGAATTTCGAGTCAATGATTAATCGTACAAACGAATTTTACCTTGATAATGATATAGCAATTATCCATAAAAAGCCTATACCAATTCAAATTGTTGGAGTTGATTATAAAAAGCGATCAGCAGCTCGGATTACCGAAGCATATTATAAACTTCCTTCTACAACTGATTATAATGGTATATATAAAGGTTTATATATTGATTTTGAGGTTAAAGAAACTAAATCAAAAACTTCATTTCCTATAAAGAATATTCATGAACATCAAGTATTGCATTTAAAAAGGGTGAATGAACATGGAGCTATCAGTTTTGTAATTGTCTACTTTTCAGCCTTGGAAAGAATCTATTTGTTAGATTCAAAGTTACTTACTTTATATTATGAAAGATCTAAAACTGGCAAAAAATCTATATCCATTGATGAGTTTGAAGAAAACGCTCATTTAATTAAAGAAGGTTATCGTAAACCAGTTGATTATCTTAGTATTATCGACAAATTTTATATCAAAAAATAATCCCTGAATTTATTCAGGGATTTTTTGTGTCTTTGTTATGTTTTTGGCATAATCAATTATATTTTTGTAATTATTTTTGAATATCGATAAAATTGTGTCAAGTTGAATTTCAATATCAACTACATTTTTTATCTGACCCTCTTCTACAGAAAATTTATATATATCTTTTAGCTTATCTTTATCGGTTTCAATAATACCTGGTAAAGAGTCATTTTTATAGTCTGCAAGGGAATGAATGTCATTAACCACAATTGTTCTTGAGTTAAACGCATAATTATAGATTAAACTTAATGATTCTTCTTGTTTTTGATAGACAAACCGGAAGACTAAGAAATGTTTTTTGCGATTTAATGTATAAAAGTCATGGTATTCTAAACTCTCTTGAAAACTGTTATTAAAGTGCTTATACCTAAAATTCTCAGCTTTTTGAATTGGCTTTAACTCTTGTTTAATTTGTTTCAGTATCGCTTCCATTAGTATCTCCTATATTTGCGGCTTTTATTAATATCTTAACCATCTTGTTAGAAAAATCTACAGGATCTTTGATTTCTAATCCTTCGATTAACAATGCTTGATTATATAATATATTCGCATAATCTTCAATACTTTCTGGATTATTTTGGTAAACTTTTTCTATAGCTTGGAACAACTCATGTTGAGGATTAATTTCTAAGATTTTTTTAGCTTTCATTTCCTTATCTCCAGGCATATGGCTAATAACCTTTTCCATTTCAAATGATAATCCCTCACCAGAAACTAAACATACTGGAGAATCAGTTAACCTTGTTGATAGTTTAACTTCATCTACCTCATCATGTAATGCTTCCTTGATTTTAGTTAATAAATCAACACTTTTGGTTTCTAAATCTTTGATTTGAGCTTTTTCTAAATCATCCGCTATATCTAAATCTCCTTGATTTATTGATTTGAATTTTTTCTTATCAAACTCACTAAGGATTTGAATCATAAATTCATCTATTTCATCTTTGAGAACTAATACATCATAACCTTTAGATTTTAATGAATCCATTTGAGGTGTAGCTATTAAAGCAGCTTTTGAATGTGCAGAACCATAATAGATATCTTTTTGCTCTTTAGACATTTTTTCAACATATTCTTTAAGTGTAACTGGTTTTTCCTCATTTACGGTCTCAAAGATAACTAAATTTTGTAACATGTCTTTATTGGCCCCAAAGTTATCATAAATACCATACTTGATATTTACTCCAAATTCTTTCCAAAATGCTTCATATTTAGGTCGGTCATTTTTAAGTGTTTTCTCTAATTCATTTACGATTTTTTTCTCTAAATTCTTTTGAATTTTGACCAATTGACGATTGTGTTGTAGAACTTCTCTAGAAATATTTAAGTTTAAATCTGGAGAAACTACTAGCCCCTTGATAAATCTTAAATAATCTGGTACTAGCTCTTTACATTTATCCATTACAAATACACCTTTAGCATAAAGTTGTAAACCTTTTTCGTACTTGTCTGAATACAAATTTTGTGGTGCTTTTCCTGGTATAAAGATAATTGATTTATAGGTCAGTAATCCCTCTACATTAGTCCATAGATGTAACATAGGATCATTGTAATCGTAATATTGAGATTTGTAAAAATCATATAGTTCTAGGTCTTTTACTTCAGATTTATTCTTTTTCCAAATTGGTACCATTTGATTGATTATTTCATCTTCGATTATTGTATCATATTCATTTTCTATTTCTTTTCCTTCGTCATCTACTCTTGGAATAGTTTTTTCTCTTTCCATCATGATAGGATATTTTACATAGTCAGAATATTTTTTTACTAGTGCACGGATTTTAAAAGCTTCTAAAAAATCATCGTAATTTTCATCTTCTTCACTTTTCCTTAAGAATAGTGTGATTTTAGTACCTCTAGTAGATTTTTCTGTTTCCTCGATAGTAAATTCATCTTCACCTTTCGAAGTCCATTTATAGGCTATATCGCTGTAGGCAGATTTAGTTTCTACTTCTACTTTTTTCGCTACCATAAAAGCTGAATAGAATCCAACTCCAAATTGACCTATAAGGTCAGTTTCTTTCATATCCTTACCTTTGATATTGGCTAAGAATTCTAAAGTACCACTTTTTGCAATAGTTCCAATGTTATCTATTAACTCATCGTGAGTCATACCAATACCATTGTCAATAATAGTTATTTTCCTTTTCTTCTTATCAATTTCTAAATTGATTTCGTAATCATTAGTTTTTTCTAATTTATCATCAGTCAAACTTAATAGGTGATACTTATCAATCGCATCACTTGCATTAGAGATTAATTCTCTTAAGAAAATCTCCTTATTAGTGTAAATCGAGTTAATCATTAGATTTAATAATTTCTTCGATTCGGTCTTAAATTGTTTAATTTCTTTACTCATAATTACCTCCGTTATATCTTATGTCACACATATTATAATAAAAAACATTAGCAGTGTCAAGAAAAGAGTGCTAATGTTTTATTATATATGATTTTTTTGTGATAAATCTCTATTTAGCTGTATCTAAATGGTAATCCCAAATATTACGATTATATAACATTAATCCTAATATAAGACAAAATACAAGTGACGCAGCCATATATGGTAAGTTATAAGCAATGAAGGAATAAAACCAAGGATTTAATCCTAATGTTTCCGCATATGTATACCATACAAGTACTCCTGAAAGTCCGTGACATACATATCTTATTAAGGATGCAACGACAATACCTAGAACAAATGTTTTCCAGTTCTTAAATGGATTCTTGAATAATCCAGCTATCCCAAGCAAAGTAAATGGAATAACATAATCTAACATTAATACACCAACTATTTTCCATGGTGTAGGATCAACTATCCAAGTAAATACTCCAGAACCCAAAGTGATTAACTGTAGAATTGAAAATATAAATCCTGCAAGAAGCCCACTTTTCCAACCTCGTCTAAATGCAATTATAAAGATAGGTAACATTGCTGGCGATATTGAACCACCATATTTAAATGGTGAAAATACACCGGCAATTATGTCTAGCACTAATGCAAGACCAACTAATATCGCAATCTCTGCGATGACTCTAATTTGTTGCTTTTTCATTTTTTTCTCCTTTATTTTTGAGGACAAATGAAAAGTCCCCTAAATAATAAGGGACCTAATAAGTAGAATATTTCTCCTACGCTGGCATTATCCAGATCAGGTTAGGTCTATAACAGATTAGTTATACTCTCAGCCAGGTACTCCTAGCTCCCCCTATTTTGTGCATCTTCATTATAACACTAAGTTATCTATTAAACAATCAATATATTAACCAATTATTTTTTGGATAGTTTCAGGCGTTTCAACAATTTCATCAACAATAATATATGCTTCATCTAATAGACCAATAACATCATCGGTTAAAGGTTTATTGCGATAGATTTGGAGCAATACATCGCCTGATTTAACTAAATCTCCAACTTTCTTTGTAAGTACGATACCTACATTAGGGTCAATATCATCATCTTTAGTTTCTCTACCACCACCAATTTTCATTGATGCTAATCCAATATTTAAAGCTTTTATTTGTTTAATATATCCATTTTTCTTTGCTAAATACGGTACTACTTCTTCAACTTCGATAAAGTTATCCAAATCAATTGGTTTAGCTCCTTGAGCTTCAATAAATTGATTGAACTTTGATAATGCTTCACCGTTATTAAGTTGTTCAAGAGCTAAATTTCTAGCTGCCTTAACTGAATCGGCCTTTTTAGCATAGTAAATCATATACGAAGCTATATCTAAACATAAATTTTCTAGATCTTTTGGACCGTTTCCTTTTAATGTATTGATAACTTCTAATATTTCTAGACGATTCCCCACAGCCAATCCTAATGGTTGATCCATATTAGTTATAAAAGCCGTTACTTTTTTACCAAAAGAATTACCTATAGAAACCATAATTTTAGATAGTTCTTCTGCATCTTCAATGGTTTTCATAAAAGCACCATCTCCAATTTTAACATCCAAACAGATTACATCAGCTCCACTAGCTAGTTTTTTTGACATGATACTAGAAGCAATTAATGGAATAGAGGGTACTGTTCCAGTAACATCTCTTAAAGCATATAATAATTTATCAGCTGGAACCAGTTTTTTTGTTTGACCAGCTACTGCGATGTTTATATCATTTACTTGTTTAATAAATTTATCCTCGGGAATATCAATGCATAAACCAGGTACAGATTCCATTTTATCTAAGGTGCCACCAGTATGACCTAACCCTCTCCCCGATAGTTTAGCTAACTTTGCGCCTAGAGAGGCTACTAAAGGTCCTAATATTAGTGTAGTTTTATCACCTACACCCCCGGTAGAGTGTTTATCAACCTTAACGCCATCAATCATACTTAAATCAATAATATCTCCACTATAAAGCATAGCTTTTGTTAAATAAAATGCTTCATCGTGACTCATTCCTTGAAAGTAGATTGCCATCAACCAAGCACTTACTTGGTAATCTGGTATATTTCCATTTACATAGCCATCTATAACGAATTCAATTTCAGTTTGAGTATTAGCTGTATTCATTCTTTTTTTCTCGATAATGTCTACCATTCTCATAATATTACCTCGCTTTGTGTAGTAATATTATACTACCAAATATAGACAATGTAAATAATTTAATCTTTCGATTGAAAACCTTTACAGTAATCTTTTTTTTATTATTGTCACTTTTTTGTTATAATACATATGGTGATTATATGAATGATATTATATTGATGAGACATGCTCAAACAGAGGCTAATAAAAATTTCATTGTACAAGGTAGAATGGATAATCCATTAAATGAAGATGGAATCAGACAAGCATTTAAAACTGGAGTATACTTTAAAGAAAACAAAGTTAGCTTTGATATGGTTATTAGTTCTCCATTAAAAAGAGCTTACGCAACTATCAAATTAGTAAACAAAGGTATGGTCTTAAAGCGACCAATAGTACTAGATAAAGGACTTATCGAACGCAATTTTGGAGATTATGATGGTAAAGAAATCAATGATGATTATTACTGGATGATTAAAAGAGGATTAGTCCCAAATATGGAAACAAATGAAGTGCTAGAAAAAAGAGTTTATAGCGCTTTAACAGATATTTGTATGAAGTATCCAAATAAGAAATTACTTATTGTAACTCATTCTCATGTAATTAAAGCGGTTCTAACTAAATTAGTAGCTGGCTTTACTTGGAAATCCCAATTACATAATTGTTCTTTAAATCATTTAATTTTTGATGACGAAAAAATAAAAGTTTTAGAATATAACATTAATCCATTAGAAATAAAAACAACTTAAATTTTAAGTTGTTTTTTTGTTCTTAATTTTTTTAGTGTTTTTAATATAATGTTTAAAATTGGGCCAAAACTTAAGCTTATAACAATAGTTCCAAGATTAATTTTCCCAAACCAGAAACCTGCAAAAGCTCCAATAATAAAGGCAGCTAATACAACACAAACTTCCATTATTACTCTGGTTAAAGCAAGTTTATCAGTTTTAAATATCCTCATCAGAGTTAACATTAACTCCTCATATATCCCCGCAGGGAAACTTGAGATAACCATAAAACTACCTCCTAAAGCTAAAGTAAATAGTCCAGTAGCAAAAAATAGGTAATTAAATACTGCTGTCTGGTACTCAGCACCAAGAAAAAGATTTGCATTGAATAGGTTTATCAGTCTTGTAACAAGGAATATAGGAACCAAAATAAATATGTATTTCCATTTTTTTTCAACAATAGTAACAAATAGTACAAAACTTGAGGAAATAATAAAGTTTGCATCTCCATATAGAAGTGGAGTTACTTCGCTTAGGCTATAGTTTAATGTGTCCCATGGACTTACTCCAAGATTGCCTCTAAGAAGTAAAACTACTCCTAAGGCTGTAAATATAATTCCAAATATATAAAATAACAGGTTAGCTATTGATAATTTCATAGGTATTTTTTGCATAAAAATCTCCTCTCAAAGACAAGAAATTCATCAGAAGTCGATACTTGGGACTAATCAATGTCATAACCTTATCTTATGAAAAGAATTTCACTAATATTATAGTTAATTTTCATTTTAAAAGCAAGCATTTAATACCCTAAAACAGATATAATTATAAAGTGCACTCAATATAGTACGAGTGCACTTTTATTTATTTAATTAATTAGCGCTAATTAAACATTAAACTCATTTTTAAGTCTTTGTAATATGAAGGATCATAAATGAATGTTACATCTATATAACTAGTTCCATTGTATGGATTAAATTGACCAACTGTTGCTAGTAAATCCTGTACCAATAAATTTCTCATTAATAGTGTGGTTTGTGTTATATCTTGACCGTCTAGAAAAGCATTAGAAGTTTTATCAAAAATAAAATCAACAGCTCCAATTGTATATAATGTGTTAGCATCTAACTTTATGCCATCAATAAAGAGATCCAAGCCATTAAATGTTAGTGAATCATCAAAGTAAACATCATAGGGATTACTCTCATAGAAATCTAATAATTGTTGTCCAGTTAATCTAGATGTTTTAATATAATTATCAAATGGATAAATCTCAATCATGTCCCCCATTGTTAGGGTTCCATAAGGCATTGAGTTTCTAAATCCGCCACTATTTATAGCGCCTATATCTACTCCAGCATAATCTCTAATAACTGAAGCTCCCCAGGTAGCTAAGTCATATCTATCATATGAGTAAAGTACATCAGCTAAAACCTGACTTACAAAGTCAATATAAACAGAATCATTTTGAAAACCATCTAATACATCTACAATTGTCTGGTCAGAATATGATGATATTTGGTCATATCTAACAGTTCTAGCAGATACATTAGTTACTTCTTCGTTTAAAGTATCATAAGTTAGAGTAATTTCAGCAAACAGTGAATCCTCGTCATTATGAGCTTGTGCATATACAAGTGGTTGGCCAGTACTTCTACTAATTGTACTTGCTTGATCATAATGGGAATGTCCATTAAATACTGCATCAATATAATGATCACCAGTGAAATCGCTAATGCTGTAATTAAAACCACTTGATGAATGGATATATACAACTACGATGTCACAATCTTGGTTAGTTCTTAATTCGCCTGCGTAATCGTAAACTACATCAGTTGGATTTAGAAACTCAATATTATCTACTCTTGAAGCTGAAATGGAATTGATTACTTCACCTATTAAGCCAATAACACCCACTCTAACACCATTTACTTCTTTTATTATATAGGGTTGAGTATTTTGTAAAGGTTCTTGAGAGTCGATATAGACTATGTTAGCAGCCAATATTGGGTAACTCATTTCTCCATTTGTCTCATTACCATCTCTATACTTTAAAACTTCATCGATGCCCCAATCAAATTCGTGGTTTCCAATTACAAAACCATCAAAACCAATATTATTAAAAACATCTACTATTGGTTCTCCATAATAGTAATTTGATAATGCTGCACCTTGAAAAATATCTCCATTTGAAAGGATAATAGTATTTTCACTGGTGGCTCTTTGAGCCTTAAGGTAAGCACCTATTTGTTCTAGGTTTTCTATGTCGCTATATGTTCCACCATGAAAATCATTCATCGAGAATAAACTGATGGTTTGATATCGTTCAATTGTAGTCTCGGTGGTAGTTGGTACTGTAGTAGTTGGTACTGCCGTAATTGGTTCAGTAGTAGTTGTTGCTCCAGAGGTAGTATAAACCTGTTCTGTAGTAGTCTCTACTGTTGTTGTCTCTACTGTTGATGTCACCTGAGTAGTCGTTATCATTGCAGTTGTTACCGCAGTTGTATTTATAGTAGTCATATCTGCAGTGGTTGTTGTAATAGCAGTTGTACCCGGGTTCGTTGATTGAACAGATGTCGCTGTACTTACAGTGCTTTCTATAGTACTACTTGTAGAATTAACTGTATTTTCAGTTGTTGTAGTTCTTGGCATAAAATTATCACATGACACTATACCTACTGAAAATAATAGCAACGTCATAAATATAAGAATTTTTTTCATATTTTACCTCCATGCATTTCATATTGTGAATTATATTATAACATATTAAAAAAAAAGAGGAAGGGTTAACCTCCTCAGTTTTTAAATTATTAATATAACAAATCTAATGCGGTTTTTGCTGATAAGAATAATAAGAATTGTGGAACAGATCCTGCTACATAGTCTCCAGCAACAAATGGAGTTCCATTTAATAACATTGCTGCAGCTAAATCTGTAGTAATCTCAGTTCTAACAATCATCGATGTTATCGCTACATCTCTTTGAGCACCTGTTAAAACAGTAATATCTGCAAAGGTAAATGAGCCATTGATATCTCCACCAAGTAGTTGAATAGCAAGGATAAAGTCTCTTAGTTCAGATGCTATTACAACATTTGCTACATCATATATCTCACCTGCAACACTTTCTCCAACTAAAGTTTTGTTTGCTAAAGTAATTGCTGCATTGTTTTGTAACATATAATTAAAGGTTATGTGCATTGATCCACTTTCTAGAATTGAATCAATTTCTGCTCCTAGAAGACCACCAAACACATCTCCAGATACGCTTCCTGAGAAATCAAAATCTAAAGCATCTAAAGCTTCCATCAAATTAATTAATTCAGCTTTGACAATCACCTCATCAGCAACAGTTGCAACAGTTATTCCTTCTCTAAAATAAATAGGAATGATTAACTCTCCAGCTGATGCAGTGTTTTCGTTCGCAGCATTAGGAAGAATTTTTTTAGATACAGATGCTTGCAATATTTTTGAATCAAAGAATGCATCTAAATCACCTACACCAAAGATAGCGTCTGAATCAAATGTAAAAGTATCAAAATCTGATAACCCAAGCACATCTAATGCATCAGTAAAGGCTTGTAATTCTAATTGTTTAATATAGTTTACTGAGCCAGCAGTTGCTCTAATAGAATCAGGAATAACTAAGTCCACTGAACCTGCAGTAAGTATTTGCTCAGAAATTGTAGCTTGTAATGAAGAGGACATCAAAATATCATCCATGTTATCTAAGAAGAGCGTTGAAGAAATTTCTGAAGTAATATCAGTTACATCTTCTATTCCCATTACTAGAAACGCATTAATTAAAGCCTTAATTTCACTAGCTGCTACAAATTCTGTTTCATTTCCAACAGAGCCAGTTTCTATTATTACATTTGTGATTCCATCTTCTTCAAACTCAGGAATTGTTAAGAAAGTCCCGACATCAAATAAAGTCTTTGAAATAGTTGCATGCATTATCGCAGAATCTAACAAAGTGTTTTGATTTGTTTCTGTATTTATCACTGTTAAATCAAAAGTTGATGCGAATCCAGTTGGATCTCCAACGTCTAATAATTGAAGAGCATCAAGCATTGCTCCTAATTCAACTTCATCTATATATGTAGTTGAACCTTGTATTATTAGAATAGGGTTTTCCAAAGCATCTTCTTCAGGAATTGTAACAGTTGGAGATAGTCCTAATATTTGTTCTGAAACAGTTGCGTGAATAATACTTGAACTCAATAATCCAGTCAGTTTGCTTAATAGTAAGCTTGTATCTTCTAAGTCCATAGTATCAAAATCAGTGATATCAATGCTATACATTGCTTTTAACATATTTGATATCTCAGCTTCGCTAATATAATCCAACGTTCCTACGCTGTATTTTAAGGCGTTTCCTACTATATCTAGATCAGGAATGTTAAGTGGTCCAGCATTTGATACATCTAAATCTACAATCATATCGGAAACAGTTGCGTGAACGATGTCTGAACCTAATAATGTAAGGATTTTTGCATCATCTAAATCATCACCAGCGGTATTTTCTAAAGTACTAATTATTGATGCATCAAAACTCATTGTGTCAAAATCAGTAATATTCAATACTGATAGAGCTTTAAATATATTTCCAATTTCTAATCTCGAAATTACTGACTGATTATCTGAATCAACCAGCACCGTAGTTACCACAGCATCAGGTACTATTAAGGTACTTGTTCCTAAATCAAAAATCTCTTTACCAATAGTTGCATATATAATATCAGATGCTAGTAAGATATCAATATCTGCATCAGATAAATCTAATGCTTTCATAATATCAAAATCTTCACCTGCATCTTCAAGAATTAGTTTTACAGATTTTACTACACTGATTAATTCAGTTTCCGTAAAGTATCCTTGGCCATCATATGCGCTATCTGGGATAACCAAAGGAACATCCCCTAAATCAGTTTCAGATATAATATCAGAAACTGTAGCTCTAATAATATATGAAGCAAAAAAATCATTGATAGCTTGGTCATCCATATCTGTTAATGTAGCTACGCCTAAATTGTCAAAATCTAAATCTCCAGCTGCTTCAACAAAACTGTTCAAAGCCATTAGGATACTTCTTAGTTCCCCATCTTCAGTTAAAGTATCTCTCCAGACTATGTCTGCTGGTATCGTGAGTATGTCTAAACCTTCTACTTCTGTATTACCACTTAAGATATTGATTAATGCTTCAGTAACTATTTGTGATTCAAGTAATACAGTTAAATCTATTTCACTTACAGCACCTAATAATATTGATACGTCAGCATTAGCTAATTCTGAGAATTCAATATCAGCGTCGATAATTTCTGCGAATATTTCTCCTAGAGCTAAAAATTCATCTTCTAAAACTAAATCATCAGGTACAGTTAATATCAATGAGAAACCTTCTTCTCCTTCATCTAACATAGGGAAGAGAAGACTTTCAGTTATCATTAATAAAACATCGGAATCAGCTATATCACCAAATATGTCTCTTACTGAGTCCCCATCAATAGTAATTTGCTCAACATCACCCTCACCACCGATGAAGCCAGCTCCATTTAGTATATCGAATAAAGCTCCAGCAATAGAACCAATGTTAGCTAATTCTTGTTCATAATCAATAGCGTATAATTCCGTTGTTGTCATGCTTAGGTCTGTTTCAAACTTTTCAGCTGCGACTTCTATCGCTACTGGTACTAAACTTACAATTAACTTTGATTCCGATAAATATCCGAATGCATCTCTGATTTCATCACCAGTTAACTCAGTAATTTCGTTAGTAATCATAAAGTCTGATTCTAAAACAACCGATGCAGCATTAGCAAATACAGATAATTCGTATCTGATTCCTATTGTACTTTCATTGTAATCAAATGATAATACCTTATCAAACAAATCAATATGTAATGGAACCATCAAATCAGGATTAATCGTTGAAGTTGTTTTTATGTTATTAGCTAGTTTAACAAAGATATTGTTATTATAGCCATCAACCATTCCTTGAATATCATCCGTTATATCACTAACATCAGAAGTTTCTGCTAAAGGAATTAATGTATGAGACCCTTCAAAATCATTGAATCTACCTTCATAGGAAAGTGCAGCAATATCATTATCCTGCATCAAAGTCAAAGTAGACTCTAAAACGGATATGGTTCCACCAAATACAATCATCATTACGAATACTGCCATTAATCCGTTAAATACTCCTACTAAAGCTCCAAAACCACGATTTTTTGAAGCTTCCTTCTTGTTTCTTAAGAAGATAACTCCAATAATCAAACATATTAATTTGTAGATTAACAAGATTACTGTGAAGTAAACTATAGTCCATACAATCTTTAAGACAAACTGAAATAGACCAGTAGCCAGCGCAATTACTTCCGCTGAACTGCCTGTGATATCCACAGTCTCCCCTAAACCAAGTTGTATGAATGAATTGAGACTTCCTTCAAATGAAGTGAAGTTGTTTAGACTAGCATCAATATTCCCTAATATTCCACCTAACCAAGGCATTTCCATTGTCCATAATAGATTTACCGCTTGGTCAATAGTAACGAAGAATATAACATAGAAAATCGCCATCATGATAAGGGAAAAGAGAGATTTCTTTAATCCTTTAACAAATCCAGCCAGTATAGCTAAGCCTAAAATCAAATAAAAAATAAAGTTTACATAGCTTAAAAAACTTAAATCCGTTGCTAAAAACATTTTAGTCCTCCTTATATAATTTATATATATCAGTATAATTATACTATATAGACTTAGAATTTAAAAGTATATAGATCAAAGAAAAAGCGATGATTCGCTAGAATCACCGCTATGTTTCATTTAAATCTAGATTAAACCATAATGTGTTAAGACTAAGTTGATACCTGCTTCAGTTAAGAATGTTGCAGGAAGACTATCTTCATAGTCACTATTAGCTGGCCAATATAAATCAAGTGGGTCATCAGCTAACATTGTTGCTTCTAACTCGTCTGTTAACATGTTTCTAACAATCATTGAGTCTAAAGCAATATCTCTTTGTGCTGGAGATAGAGCTGCAATTAATCCAGCTGAGAATGTAACGTTCGTAATATCACCGGCACCAATTTGTTGAGTTGCTTTAACAAATGCAATTATTTCTGCCTTTGTAGTAATATCAGTCATACCGTATACATCTTCTTGTGCTTTATCAGGTATCTTAGTGTTAATGTTTGAATTACCCTTAAGCATATTGTCTATTGTTACTTGCATTGAACCACTACCTAGCATAGTATTCAATTGAGAATCATTCATACCAGTAATTGTGTCGCCACCAACTGTTCCGCTAAAGTCAGTAATACCAAGAGTACTCAATGAATTTAACAAGGCTTTTAATTCAACCTTTTCTATCCATTCATCAGCTACAGTAGCTATCGCAATTATTTCTCTTAATGCATTAGGAACTATAAGTTTACTAGAACCAGCTGCGGCTGAGTCATCTAAAGCCCCACCCAAGATGTTGTGTGAAATAGTTGATTGCATTGTTGCTGATGCTAACATTACATCAAAGTCCGCTGCGAAGATAATCGCTGGTGTAACGGTCATAGCTGCATAATCAGTTAATCCCATTTCATTAAGTGCTGTTAATAAGGCTTTAGTTTCATTCTTTTCAATGAATACAGTGCCCGATTGATTAACTCTAACTGTTGTTGCTAAATTAATATCAACATCTGGAATGTATAGATTACCACCAGTATCATTAAATAGTTTGTCAGATAAAGTAGCGTGCATAATAGCTGATGTCAATAAGATGGTTTGATTAGTTTCGCCAGATAATGCAGCTAAACTAATTGTTCCACCGAATCCACCAAGATTACCACTAAATCCAATAACATCCATCGCATTAATTAAGGATTTAATTTCTAACTTAGTAATGAAATAGTTTGTTGATACAGTTGTTTCAATCGCTGTTCCAAGTACATCTGTATCTGGAAGTACAATATTACCACCTGTGGTTAAACCAGCGATTTGATCAGTCATTGTTGCGTGCATAATAGCACTTGTTAATATGGTATCTTGATTTTCATCAAAATCAACATCTGTTGAAGCGAATAAAGCAGTTAATCCGATGTTTCCATCAAATGCTGCTAAATTACCACCTATGCCTAATACATCTAAAGCATTAAGTAACGATTTGATTTCAAGTTTTGTAATAAATTCATTTAATGAAACTGTCAGTTGAATTGGATCATCAAGAACATCTGTTGAAGGTAATACGATTGATCCTCCGTCTAGTCCATTGATTTGGTCGGTAATTGTTGCGTGCATAATCGCAGACGTTAACAAGGTGTTTTGGTTACTATCACTATAAAGTGTATTTAAGTTAACTTCTCCACCAAAGTCTGTTAAATCTCCACCTATGCCTAATACATCTAAAGCATTAAGTAATGATTTAATTTCAAGTTTTGTAATAAACTGATTAGTCGCTACTGAAAGCTGAACTGGATTATCTAAAACATCTGTTGAAGGTAATACAATTGCTCCTCCATCAAGTCCACTTATTTGATCAGTTATTGTTGCGTGCATAATCGCTGATGTTAATAAGGTGTTTTGATTAGTATCATTATAAAGTGTAGTTAAATTAACTTCTCCACCAAATCCATCAAGGTTTCCATTGAATCCTAATAAATCCATTGCGTTAATAAGCGATTTAATTTCAAGTTTTGTAATAAATTCATTTGTAGACACAGTTAATTGAACTGCCGCTCCTAATACATCAGTTGTAGGCAATACGATTGCTCCTCCATCTAATGCGGTTACTTGATCAGTAATAGTCGCATGCATAATCGCACTATATAACATTGTATCTTGATTTGCATCAAAGGCAATATCTTGAGATGCTAATAATGGAGTTAATCCTAAGTTTCCATCAAAATTAGTGATATCAGTAACACCTAGTAAGTCCATCGCATTAATTAATAATTTGATTTCATCTACATAGATAAAGTCTGTTCCTGAAACTAATATTTGAATTGCTATATCATCAACATCAGTTGTAGGTATAACCACAAATCCACTTGTTTGTAGATCTAAGATTTGTTTTGATATAGTTGCTTGAATTGATGCTGAATCTAATAATATGTTTTGATTTCCATCATATTCAGTAGTTTTTGAAGGCAAGAACGTATCTAAAGTAATTGTTCCTGAGAAATCATCAATTTCGTCCATGCCTAATATTTCTAGTGCTTCGAATAATGCATGAATTTCAGTTTTCATAATATATTCAGTTTCGAAGCCAATCACTCCTACTGTCTTTCGTACATCTGTAACATCATCATCTTCTAAGATAGGCACTGTGATAGCTGCACCTAATCCGATGATTTGCTCAGAAATTGTTGCTTGCATAGTACTTGATGCTAATAATGTATTTCTACTATCTACTTCATAGAATAATGATAAGTCAACGGCCCCATTATAAGCTGATGGATCAGTAACATTTAGAATATCTAGAGCAATAATGGTTGCCTCTAATTCAGCTGCTACTACTAATTCATCTAGATTTCCAACTGGACCTACTGTAACTCTAATTGCTGATATACCATCATCAGCCATATAAGGTACTTCAATTGTACCATCAAGATCTAAGTCTAAAATTTGTTTCGATACAGTTGCTTGAATAATAACAGATTCAATAATCACTTCTGCATTGTTACCAGTTGCGAAGATTGAGAAGTCAATATCATCATTACCAAAGTCACCGACATCAGATAATCCTAAGACATCTAATGCAGTAAACATATCAGATAATTCTACTTTAGCAATATAAACTGTTTCAAATCCAACAGGACCTACTTCAACTCTTACTGCTGTTGTTGTATCTTCTTGATAATAAGGAACAATGATAGCTCCATCTGTGTCATCTAAGTCGAGTAATTGTTTTGATATAGTTGCTTGAATTACTGAAGATGAAAGTACGGTATTTTTCGTTTCAGTATCACTTAACAAGCTAAGGTTAACTGTACCACTGAATGCTTCAACATCAGCTATACCTAGTACATCTAAGGCATTAATAATTGCTTTTATTTCAATTACTACAACATATTCAGTTTCAAAACCAACTGGACCAGTACTAACTCTTATATCAGTTAAATTGTCTTCAGTTACAAATGGTACTACTAAAGTTTCATCTGCTCCTAAGTTGATAATCTGTTCTGATATAGTTGCTTGTAATATTGATGATGATAAAACTTGATTGATAGTTGCATCTTCTGTTAATAAATCAAGATTTATAGAACCACCAAAGTCATTTACATCTGTCATGTTAAGAACATCGAGTGATAGTACTAATTCCTTTAATTCTATTCTATTTACATAATTTGTAACTACAGCCCCAGCATCTGCATCAATACGAATTTCCGTAATATTGTCATCTGCTATGTAAGGAACTATAACCGCTTCTGTTATGTCATCTAAATCAATAACTTGTCTAGAAATAATCGCTTGTACCATTGATGAACCAAGTACAATATCTGCATTATTACCTTCTGCAAGCAATGATAAATCTAAATCTTCATTTCCACCAAAACTTTCTACATCAGTAATACCTAAAACATCTAGAGCATCAAAGATAGCTTCAAGTTCAGTTTTTACAACATATTCAGTTTCATCTCCCAAAAGTCCAGTTAAAACTCTTACTGGGGTTAAATTATCTTCTTGATAATAAGGAACAATAATTGTTACACCATCATCTAGGTCAATAAGTTGTTTTGAAATAGTGGCTTGAATAACTGATGATAGTAAAACAGTATTTACAGTAACAGGGTCGCTTAATAAGCCTAAATCTACAGACCCATCAAAGGTTTCAACATCAGCTATGCCTAATACATCTAATGCATCAAATATTGCTTTAATTTCAGTCTTAACAATATATTCAGTTTCTTCTTCAATACCACCAACAGTTTTCCTAACTAAGGTACTATTATTTTCTTCCCTAAATGGGACGACCAAAATACTATCTCCACCATCGTCTGTTAAGTTAATAACTTGGTCAGATATTGTTGCGTGAATAACTGCACTATCAAGTAAAGTATCTACATTGTCAGGATCTGACAATATTGAACCAAAGTCTATAGAACCGGTGAATTCATTAACATCAGTAATACCTAAAAGATCTAATGCATCAAAGACAGCTTTAATTTCAGTTTTAATAATATATTCAGTTTCCTCACCAACTCCACCTACAGTTAATCTAATATCTGCTTCAGTTTCGTCTTTAAAAGGAACTGCTAATAAACTTTCTCCGCCACCATCAGATAGATTAATAACTTGGTCAGATATTGTTGCGTGAATGATTGAACTAGTCAATAATATATCTACGTTACCTGGAGTTCCAAGAATCGTACCAAAGTCAATATCCCCGGAGAAACTATTAACATCAGTGATTTCTAAAAGTTCTAAGGCGTCGAATGTTGCTTCTAATTCAGTTTTTGCAATATATTCGGTTTCTTCACCAACTCCACCTACAGTTAACCTAACAAAACTATTTGTTTCACTTCTATAAGGAACGGTAATAACCTCCGAACCTAAATCAAATAGTTGTTTAGATATTGTTGCGTGTAATATTGCTGAATCCAATAATACAGATACATTATTGATGATTACATCTAAATCAAGTGTATCAACTGCATTGAAATCATCAATATCCAGAACTAGAATTGCTGTTAAAATATTTGTTAATTCAGTTTCTGATATTATATTTGTTCCATCAGTTTCAACCGTTCTAATAACAGTAGTATCTTCAGCTTGGTAAGGAACTACAATTATAGCTTCATCACCTTCTGTAAAATCAATTAAGAATTTTGAAAGTGTAGCATTAATAATAACAGAACCAAACAAGATATCAGATTTGTCAGTATCTAATACAGTTGGATCTCCTTCTTCAGCTAAGTTATTTAGAATTGTGATATCTATAGCTACGTTATTTATATCTGTAATACCTAAAACGTCTAAAGCATCAAATGTAGCTTCCAATTCCGTTTGTTGGATGAAATCTACTTCATCTCCGACCGGACCTTTAGTTACTATTGTTGATGCAGGTACTTTTATAACTTCTGTTAGATCTAGTAATTGTTTTGATACTGTCGCATGTAAGATTGATGAATCAAGTAATACAGTTACATTGCTAATAATAACATCTAAATCTAACGTATCAATCGCTTCAAAGTCTTGAATGTCTAAAATCAATACTGCTTTTAAGATATTTGTTAACTCTGTTTCTGAAATAATTTCAGTACCATCGTCTTCTACTACTCTAATAACAGAATCATCTTCAGCAATATATGGTACAACAACCATTGCTGCATCGCCTGTTGTAAAATCAATTAAGAATTTTGAAAGCGTTGCGTTGATAATAACAGAACCAAACAAGACATCTGATTTATCAGTATCTAATACAGTTGACTCACCATCTACTGCTAAATTATTTAAAATAGTAATATCTATTGCAACATTATTAATATCAGTGATTCCTAAGGTTTTTAATGCATCAAATGTTGCAATTAGTTCAGACCTTTGAATAAAATCTGCTTCATTACCAGCAGGACCAGTTGTAACTACTGTAGATGTTGGAACTTTAATAACATCTGTTAGGTCTAATAATTGTTTTGTTACTGTTGCATGTAAGATTGCAGAATCAAGCAATACACCAACATTATCAATAATTACATTTAAATCTATTGTATCGATTGCTTCAAAGTCTTGAATATCTAAAATCAATACAGCTTCTAAAATATTTGTTAATTCAGCCTCGCTTATATATTCAGTTGAATCAATCGGATCTATTACTCTAATCACAGTTAAATCATCTTCAGCAAGATAAGGCACTACAACTAGAGCTCCATCTTCTTCTGAAAAATCGATTAAAAAAGCAGATAAGGTTGCATTAATCACTGATGAGGCAAACAATAAATCCGCTTTATCAGGGTCTAATATGGTTGGATCATCAGCCAAAGCTAGGTTTGTTAATATTGAAGCATCTACTTCAATGTTATCTATATCATCAATTCCTAAAGCTGTAATAGCTAAGAAAGCACTTTTTATTTCAATTCTACTAACAACATCAGTATCAACTTCATCCACTTGAATAGTTGTTAATGCTGAACCTGGTACGGTTAATACATCACCACCCATTTCAAGAATCAAGTTTCCAACTGTAGCAGATAACATATCTGACTCTAATAATATATCAATATTATCACCGGATAAACTTAGCATACCTGCAACATCAAATCCTAATTCCTCACAATCGGTATCTCCAACTGGACATACGAGTTCAGTAACTGCCATATGAACAGCAGATACAATATTTTGAAGTTCTGATTTTAATAGGTATCCATCTTCATCAAAGATAGAATCTGGCATAATAATTGTGAATTGATCACCTAAGTCTAAATCTGTTGTAATGTACTGTGTAATAGTTGCGATTAAGATTTTTGACTCAAATAAAGTATTGATATTATCAGGGTCTAAGTTTGCAATAAAATTAATATCTATGGTTTCTAAATCGAAATCCTCTAAATCTCCTGCTAGAGCGTTAACAGCTAGTAAAATATTACGGAGTTCACCATTTACTAAAACACCGTCAACCATAGCATCTAACCAAATAATATCATCTGGAACAGTTATGAATGAAATATCTATTCCTGCATCTCCACTTAGAATATTAATCATAGCATTTGTGACAATTTGAGATTCTAGTAGAACCGTGAAGTCAACTTCTGCTAAAGAAGATAGTAATGTCATAACGTCTACATCAGAAAAAGCTCCAATAGTTAAATCAGTATTTAGAATTTCTCCCGCTACAGCGCCAATAGCTGCGAATTCATCTTCCCAAACAATATCTTCTGGAACAGTTATAATCGCAGATATTTGATCACCAGCCATTTCTAAAACTGGAGCTATAGCAACATACGCTGCTAAAGTTATTAAATCAGATTGACCTAATTCAACAAATAATGTTTCTATTTCATCACCATCTAATGTGACGGTGTTTAAATCCATTTCATCATTGAGAATTCCAGCTGCGTTTACAATATCTAAAACAGTCGCAGCGATTTCTCCTAATTGCATTATTTCAGTTTCCCAACTGATTTCATATAAATCTTCTGTAGGAATATCTATCTCTGTGTCAAAGAAATCCGCACCTACCTCTACTGCTAAAGGTAAAATTGAAGTAAACAAGTTGGATTCAGATAAGTCAGTGAATACACCGCGTATTTCATCACCAGTTAAATCTGCAACATCCATAGATTCAAGAAAATCAGAATTTAATACATTTGAAGCAACTTGAGCATAAATGCCTAGTTCTTCTCTTATAGCAATCTGTTCTTCCTGATAGTCCATAGATAAAACAGAGTCAAATAGATAAAGATTTAATGGCATTTCTTCACCTGTATATTCACTCGTCATGGTTAATTGATTTTGTGCTGTAACTACTACGCTTCCATTGTATCCATTAACCATATCGGTTAACAAATCAAATGCTTCATCAACAGTTTGCCCGCCAACGAAGTCGCTAATTTCTACTAAAGGTATAATCGATTCTGTCGGTATATCGAAACCAGAACTATATTCGATTTGAGCCATTTCAGAAACTACTGGTTCAGGCATTGCTGATAATAAGCTCTCAGATATACTGATGAGCCCGCCGAAAATAATTAGAGTGACATATAAACTAAGTCCTCCAGACATAAGCCCGAATATAGCTCCAATGCCTCTGTTTTTTGATTTATATTTTTCAGTCTTCTTTTTGTTTGGAAAAATAATAATTCTTATAATCCAAAAAATTAATCTATATAATATCTGTATTACGGTAAAATATATTATCGCATAAATTATTTTAACCGCGAATAAAGCTATTGAACTCACTAATTCTAAAAAATGCTCATTTGTTAATGTGGTCTGCAATTCAGCAGGTAATAGTTCTTCTAACAATATTGGTAGAGCATCTTGTAATGAACTTACTCCTGATAAAGAAGGCATAAACCCACCAAGTGTACTACCTAAAAATGGTAGATTTAATGTCCATAAAACATTAACTACCTGAGTTATTGTTAAGAAGAAAAATGCATAAAATATGACTGTAACAAAAAACCCCCACATTGATTTTTTTAGCCCTTTAAGGAATCCAAACAAGATTCCTAACCCTAGGATACCAAAAAATGAAAGGTTAAAGTATAAAGCAAAATCTAAATTTTGTGGCATAGTAAATCCTCCTTCTTCATGTAATTCATATCTTCTAATAACCATTATACATAATATGTATAACAATTTAAACACATATGCAAAAAATGCACAGTTTTCACCTAATTTACTTGGATTTGCCAATAAATATAGTATAATAAACGTATATTAAAAAAGGTGGTATCTTATGAAAATTAAAAAAACTCTAATTTTACTGCTTATTACGATGTTAATGTCTGTATTAGTCAGTTGTGACTTAAGACTAGATTTTTTACCTACAACAACTACAACTAAAATAACAGAATTATCATCTTTACCTACTCCAACTAATGGGACACTTACATTTGAAGATACAAATTATAATGATCTACCCACATACATCTCTCCGACGTACTCATTAACTAATATTGATGCATATAACAATGTGCTCTATGCTACTCAGGATTTTGTTAGACAGGCTAATATTGAAGTTGTTAACACTACGTATAATGATCGAGGTCGTACAGAAGCAACAAGTAGTGGGTCAGGTTTCATCTTTTTAGAAGATGATAATTATTTTTATGCAATAACAAATAATCATGTTATTGATCCAGGAGAGTTTACATCTATTTATTCAATCACTATTCATGATGGTCTTTCTAGCAGTGCAACATTACTAGCTACTGATCCAGATTTAGATTTAGCGGTTCTTCGGTTTGAAAAACTTTTAAAGTATGATGTTACAATCATTAATATCTATGAAAGGCTCTATTATAAATTTAATAGAGGTGAGTTAGTTATCGCCGTTGGCAATCCATTAAACGTAACCAATAATGTTACTTTTGGCGAGTTTAAGGGAATGGAAGATATCAGTAACGCGGATTATAGCGTCCTATATCATGACGCAAAAATATATGCAGGCTCCAGCGGAGGTGCTTTGGTTGATGTAGATGGTAATCTTTTAGGAGTTAATACTTGGGGAACTGGCGAAAGTGAACCTTACTCATTTGCAATCCCTAATTACATTGTTTATATTTTCCTAGTCAATTATGGAATATTAGATTAAAGTTCTAATATTCCTTTTTTTATGGTCAAATCAAGTTTTAATTCTTTATGTCTGTTTGAACCTATTTTTATCGTTGCTTTTCCAATTTTTCCGGTTGTTTTAACATAAAAACCTATGCTGCCTGCAATTAATGGCAAGTTACTAGGTCCAATCAATTCTAGATGATCGGAAGTTTTGATGTTTATTGTTTCGTTTGAATAGAGTAAATCATTTTCAAACTCATCCCGCATATTAACTACTACTCTTGTTGCATCATATGTAAAACCATGCTCAAGCTCTGAATTGTCAGCAATAGCAACGAGATGAGTTTCCTTAGTTTGACCTCTTCTTTTTGTTATAACTAATTCGCCTTCAATATAACCTTCAAATTTAAATATAACCGGTTTTGCATGTTGCATTGCAAGGTATTTCTCGTTTAGCTCAAAGATAATCTTGTCATTAATAATTTTCCTTGACCTTAGACTAAGATACTTAAGTTTATCTTTTAATGGTAAATTAAACCCGTTTCTATTAAAACTTAACAATAAATCGGTTATTTTTCTTGCATCTCTTGGCTTAAAGTCTTCATTGTTAATAATTAAATCACCAATTAAATCATCGATAATAAATGGAGCATTGGGAATATCTGGATAGGTTTTCCATTCACTATAATACTCATCAATAAATTCATCATTTTTATAGACTTTTACTGAATCACAATTTGTAAATACAACTGTTTCTGGTAACTGAAATTCTTTAAAATCTCCAGGAATCATGTTTGATGCTATAAATAACACGGGTTCTGTGGTTTTTTGAGTTTTATATGCGTAAGCAGCATATTTTGGTATTCTAAACATATCCATAACTCCATGATGACAAATTCGATCATTTGACCCAAATTGCATATGAGTATTATAGTCCGCTAGACACCATCCTATGGCTCCCGATATTCTCTTGCTAGAATAAGCAGAATCAATTACGTTTGTGTGTCTTAAAGCTTGTTCAATTCTTCTGACTTCTGAGTCAGTTTTTTTTGTTGGAAAAACATGACCATTATGCTCGGTAACTATATATGGAACATATCCTCTAGTGATGTTTTTAACTCTTTCTAATCCAGGATTATTACCTATGTGGCTAAAATCATTATATGAGTAGATATCTTCTAAAAAATCTCCTTTTTTAGTGTTTCTGACTCCACACGTTTGTCTTGTAGGATCTAGATTTCTAGCAATATCATTAGTTTTTTCATAGAATTCATGATCATCTAGAGATTCATTGATTCTTACTCCCCAGGTAATAATAGATGGATGATTATAATGAGTATTAATCATCGTTTCTATGTTTTGATAGGTTAGGGCTTTAAAGTGATTATCACCAATATATTGCCATCCTGGCGTTTCCTCTAAAACTAGCAATCCTAGCTCATCACATTTATTTAAAAAATGTTCGTCTTGCATATAGTGAGAAGTCCTTACTATATTACAACCGAATTCTTTTAGTATAATTGCATCAGATTCTTGAATTCTTTTTGGCATTGCATAACCAACATATGGGAAACTTTGATGTCGGTTCAATCCTATAAGTTTTACCGGCTTATTATTAAGAAAAAAACCTTCTGGCATAAACTTAACAGTTCTAAAACCAAATCTTGTTTTAATGGTATCAATAACAGTCTCACCATCTATAATTTCAATGATTAGATCATATAAATTCGGATTATCGATGTCCCAACGTTTTATGTGTTTTATTGGTGCTGTGAAACTTTCTTGATCTATAATTTTATTTTCAAAAACACTTTCAAAGGCTAATTTCCCTTCAAAATAGAAACTAGATTTGACTACATATTCTGATTTTCCAAGTTGATTTAATTTCAATTCAATATCGATTATCATTTCATCTTCATGCAATCCGCTTGCTTCACCAGTAGATACATGTATCATTTCAATAAATGTTTTAGGAAGCACTTTTAAAGACACTTCACGGTAAATACCACTATAGGTTAGGTAGTCAATAAGATGGCCGAACGGAGGAACATTTTTAATTTCTGAACCATCAACTATTACTTGTAGAAGGTTATCTCCTTCTACTACTTTTTTTGTGATATCAACTTCAAATGGTGTATATCCACCCTCGTGGATAAGAAGTAATTCACCATTCAAATATATTTTGGATACATTCATAACACCTTGAAAATTGATGAAAAGATTGTTATCCAATAATTCTTTGTCTATACTTATTGACTTTGAATAGGTTCCAATAAATTGATAATCTTCATCATTAAAGTAGTTAAGTGGTAACTCCTTCATAGTATGAGGAATCATTACCTGCTTTGTGCCTTTTATTTCCTTGTTATTTATATATAACTCATTAAATTCGGGAATGAATTCCCAATCATAGTTTAAACTAACTTGCTTTCTCATTTTCATCCTCCACTGCTTTAAAATAATATAGTCTAGATCCAAAATCACCCATTAATCTAATTTGATCATTGATTCCAGATCCGATAAAGTTTTGTTTGGGGATAAATCCATTATTAACTAATTTATCGCCACTGATAAGTGTATCTTCCTTTTCAATTTCATATAAATAGCGATTTTTTAGTATATGAAATAGTATTCCATTTGGATTTAATTTAATTGGTAATGCATGTTTGATGAGATAGCCAAACTTGCCTAAATTAAAATATTGTTTACGGTTATTAATTTGATAGATAAAATTTTTATCCAACATATTCATATCAATTATTTCAAACCCACTGTTAGGTTGTTCTAAAGTTTTAAATACTCCCAAGATGCATTCCTTTTTATCATCACTTGTTACAGAAATATAAGTGTTGTTTGTCTCAAATGGTGATTTAATTCTATGAAATTTACCAAACTGCAATAGTTTACGATGTGTTTTATAATATTTAATTTGATTTTTAATTACTTCTTTATCAAATTTTGTTAGATGTGAAATATCAAGTTCATATCCTAATAAACCAAAGGCACTGATATTGAATCTTGTTTCTAAAGGTGTTTTCCTAATTACTTGTTGGGACGGTGAATCAGATACATGGGCCCCCATTACTGATTGAGGATACCCATAACTAGTTCCATATTGGATTAGTTGTCTAACGTAACCGTCTGTATTATCGGATGTCCAGATTTGTGGCATGTATTGTAACATAGCCATATCAAATCTATTTCCACCAGATGCACATGATTCAAATAATATCGATGGATATTTAGTAGTTAAAGTCTCCAAAATCTCATATAAACCTAATTGATAAAGATGAAGAATCTTTCCTTGATTTTCAATCTCTAACCCAGATGAAAATAGGTCACTAAAATTACGATTCATATCCCATTTGATATATTTAATGTTCGCTGATTCTATTAGGTCAGATAAAACTGTAATCAAATAATCTCTTACTTGTTTTTTTGTTAAATCTAATATTAATTGATTGCGGCCAAAACTTGGTTTTCTACTCGGATGCTTTATCGCCCAATCAGGATGTTGTCTGTATAAATCACTATCAACATTTACCATCTCAGGTTCTACCCATATTCCAAAATCTAAGCCAATATTATTAATTTTTTTCGCTAATTTATTTAGTCCCAATGGAAGCTTCTTTTTATTGACAACCCAGTCACCGAGTCCTGATGTATCGTCATTTCTTGTCCCAAACCAACCATCATCTAAAACAAATAATTCTACCCCTAATTTTTTCGCTTCCTTCGCTAGTTTAAGCAGTTTTCTTTGTGTGAAATCAAACATAGTTGCTTCCCAGTTATTAAACAAAACCGGACGCTCTTTGTTTTTCCAGTCCGGTTTTATTATATTGTTTTTAATAAGATCATGATAATTTTGAGATAACCTGTTTAATCCGGAACTCGAGTAAGAAAGAATAACTTCAGGAGTTACAAATCGCTCCTTGCTTTTAAGTTCCCAGTAAAAATCAAATGAATTAATTCCCATTTGTATTCTGACTATATCATAAGGATTTTTTTCAATAATAGCTTCAAAATTACCTGAATATACCATACCAAAACCATAACATTTACCATAGATCTCATTTGTTGTATCTTGAGATATAACAAGAAAAGGATTATGGTCAGCTGAAGATACACCTTTTTTGGAATCAATCTTTATAATTCCTTGCCCAATTTTCTGAGAATTAACCATTCTTTCTCTAATCCAGGCACCATCAAAAGTTGTTAATTGGTAATTATCACTTTGAATGTCAAGATTCATACTTAATGCTTTTTCAATTGTTAAAGCGTTTTTTGACACGTTTCTTATAATAGCTCTTCTTGAAATTGAATCAGAGTTAGTAAATACTGAATAGTGCAAGTCTACTTCTATCTCGGCTATTTCATCTCTTAAAGTTATGACCAAAGTTTCAATATTTTTGTCATAACCTTTTGTCTCTGGCATTTCTTTAAATTCAGGTTTTTTTATTACCTCATGCTTTAGATAATGAAAGTCTGTGATTCTTGAACCGTCATTTAGTCTTAAATGTAGCATTGGTTCTCTAAAATCACCTTTTCCAAAGGTTGGCATCTCTAAAAAAGCTAAATTCAGGTTAAAAGTCTTGTCGTCTTCTTTATAGATCACTTGTGATCCAACTTCAATATTGTGCTTTGCATCAAGGTTATCAACACCATAATTAATATCGAGGATATCACCATAATAAAGATGCCCTAAGTGTTTACTTGCTAGGACATTAATTATATAAGATGTATTTTTTGTTTGTATATGAAAGACTAATTTTTCTTCATCAACATAAATCATTTAGCAAATTATTCTCCTTTTTTTGGAATAGAATATTGTAAATATGTTTTGAAATATGGACGTATTACATATCTTGATAATAAAACGATATACGCAATTGGTAATAGAACTGATAATATAATCAACCACTCAGAGCTGAATGCATAATCTAAAATGATTTCTTGGAATAAGACACCAGATAAATAAGCTGGAGAAATAATTAGTACATATTGGAAAAATTCAGGAACTAACCCACTTGAATAAAATATCGGAGTAACTGAGAAAATAACTATATAAGCTATATATCCAACTGACATGAATGATGATGATTTACTTGTAATAGCTAATACAACCCCAACTAAAATATGAACTACCGCAGACAGTAGATATACTAATAAAAACAGGATTATACTATAACTCATATGAAGAACAAAAACCATTACTAAAGTATATAGTATAAAAGGTATCAAAAGTAATACTAATGCACTTACTATCTTTGCAAATATAATTTCAATACTGCTACAATCGCAGACAGTCAAAGGTAGTAATGTTCGCTCTTCACTTTCTATAAACACAGAAGTCGCAAATATTATTACAGGTAAAATAAATACAGTAACATATATAAACAACAATGGTTCAATAGATGGAACAAAAGCCATCGCTGCAGCAAACAGTATTGACAAAACCAAAACTATTTGCAAAATATTGTATTGTAAAAAGTTCTTGAAGTCGTTTTTTATAATTTGTTTAAAATGCTTCAAATGAATACCTCCTTTTAAGACAAATCACTAGCTTTAAGTTTAATAAAGCTATTTATTTGAATAATCTGATACTTTTCAATAATTTCGTTTATTAGTTTGTTATTTTTTTTAAGTCTTTTTGTTACTGGTAAATTAGAGTCATTAATATACTTAATAACAATTGTTTCATCCATATCTTTATAATCATTAACATCAATTTCTAGTACTTTTGATCGTTTAATGCAGTAGACTTTCGAGTAAATTTGTAATGAAAGGAAAATCGAAGGTTCAATAATGACTATTTTGCTGGTTTTAGATAATTTTGGTAGTACGTCTAAATGAAGAGTACTTACATCACGATAGTCAACATTTTTAAGTAAATTATTAATGACTATTATATCTTCACCTATAACGGTATAATAGCTAGCTAACAATACAATTTTTTGAAAATAAGATAATTGATGAAAACTCGTATCGCTAAAGGACATGTTCTCCAGTGGTAAAAGGTGCTTCATATCCTTTAAATTTCTTTTTAAAGCAGAATTCAATACGTAATTTAAAGTAACTCTAGGAATTTTTAATTTCCTTTTAATATCATCAAGAATTTCTTTTGGTCTAACTATTTTTTCAGCTAAATTAACAAAATAATCTTTGTCATCTATTTCAACGTCTTCAGCCAAAATATAGTTCAGTGGTCCTTTAAAAATATCTAAACTAAGAGGTTTGTTCTCATCAACTCTAACAAATGATGATTTAGAAAGTCCTTGAAATAAATAATCAGCTAGACCATCAATGTATGTAAATGTGTCCTCATGTTTAATATCAGTAAATGCGGAGTAATATAAGCCAGACAACATCTTTTCAAAAATAACCAGTTGATTTTCAGTGTAAAGCACTTTTAAAATTACCATTATTTTGGTTAACAGTCTCTCATATAAGGATTCAATACAACCTTCAAAAACTCTTTCCTTATGTTCTTTTGATTCCTTAGATAAGGTGCAGAGCAAATTAACATATCTTATATCAATTACCCTAAGCGAATGAAGATTTTCAAACATTAGCTTGATAATTGTTTTGGGATTATCCAAAGATTTAATGTCAATGAATAGTGAATTAAATAATGAAATTTGTGTAGTATAAACAAAATCTATTAGTGCAAAATATATTTCATATTTCGTTTTAAAGCGATAGTAAAAACTACCCTTATTATAATCGGATATTTTAATTATTTCATTTGTGGAAGCTAGCCCAAATGGTTTTGAAGAGAATTCATCTAAAGTAGCCTCAAATAGCGCTTTATTCTGTCTTAATAAATACGTTTTATCGCCAATACCCATTATAATATGCCTTTCTATACCATATAGTCTATACTATGTAGTTTAGTAAAAAATATTTTTTGAATTTTTTTTATAATTTTAGATTAAGGCCTGCGCTTCTTCTTGAACATATCCCTAATGAAATCATCAAACTTATTCTTCTCTGATTCTGTATCAAAGCCTTTATAATCAACAAGATAAGTTTTGCGATCCCTTGATTGTAATATATAGAATTCTTTTGACATTTTTAATTTAATAATATTGCTATAATTTGCGGTATAGGTTTTGATATTAGTGATATCAAAATCATTATCTCTAAAAATATATGTTTGTAAAACAGGTTGTTCTACCAGTGGTGATTTTTTTAGCAATCTTTTAGTCGTCATTTTTTGCATCATGTAAGTCATGAACAAATAGAATACTAAGATACCTACTAACAATAATGCATACTTCCATTGTTGTATAGCTAACATGTAAATTATAAATACCATTGAGATAGCTGTTATTACTACGAAATTTCTTATTATATATGAAGTTAAATAGAATTTATTATAGTTCATAATCAAGTCTTTATCATATAGTGTTTTGTTGCGTATTTCCATAATTTCCTCCTAAATTTTTATTTTCTTAAATAGTTTTGGATATATTCCAATACCAATCAATAACATTGCTAAATATCTAATGTAATCAAATATTATTGCTAGAATAGACTTAAATCCTTCTCCATCTATTAAAACCTCAGGATCTACAATAAATCCAAATATAAACTTCAAAAGGTATCTAGTAGCTAGTATAATTACTAATCCTATTATAAAGCGGATAATGTTTTTTTTCAAATCTCGATGATTTGAGAAGTTTGTATATTTTTTTTCATAGAATATCGCTAATATAAATCCGGATAAGGTTCCACACATTTTAGCTATACCTTCAGAGTCAAAATATAGTTGATATGCATCAATAACCCCGGCATTATTATTTCTAATGAAATTTAATACTATTACTACAATGACGGTTAATAATGATAAAACTAATAGCACCAAATATAGAGGTTTTAAATTTTTAACTTTTTCAAAAACCTTGACCATCAAATATGGTATGCCAATACCTAATGCAGCTCCTGCAAGAACGTCGGTGAAGTAATGAACTCCAATATACATTCTACTTATAGCAACTAAAACAGTAATTATTATAGCTACCACCAATAGCCAGTGTTTTTTAAAGAAGTAATACAGACTAAAATAGGAAGTCGCAGCTGTTTGAGTGTGTCCGCTTGGGAATGAATACCCTTGCGATGTCTCTGGCCTTAGATTGGTAATATTATTATCCACCATAAAGGGCCTAGGTCTCATGAAGATAAGTTTTAATACACTATTCAACCCTAAGGACACAAATACTGTTAAACCTATTCTCTCGCCGATTTTCTTGTCTACACACCAATAAACAAATCCTAAAATAACAATTAGAACTACTTCTTCACCTAATATTGTAAATACTTGGAATAATGCATCTAAAAAATCATTTCTAAGATTTTGAAGCCAATAGATAATTTCGATTTCAAAATTCATGTTTGCTCCTTATTTAAAGTACGCCATATATTAATAAACCTAATATACCTGAAATAACAACAAGGTATATAGGATGCACTCTTTTCCATTTCAGTGATATCGCAAATATTACTGCTAAAATCAGAAGACTTCCCCACTCAAAAGTAAAGGTTCCAAATTCAATTCCTTCAACTTTAAATACACTCTTTAATATAAACGCAATTCCTACCGAAAAGATTATTCCAGGCACAACTGGTCTTACTCCTGCTAAAAATCCTTTAACGTATTTATTAGTTGCGAATTTAGTAAAAGCTTTAGCAATAATTAATATTATTATAAATGAAGGTAAAACAACACCAAGCGTTGAAGCAATAGCGCCTATTACACCAGCTTGTTCAAACCCTATAAAGGTAGCTATGTTAATCGCAAAAGCTCCAGGAGTAGATTCTGCTATAGCAATGAAATCTAGTAAAACATTAGTGTTTTCCACCCAATTGCTTTTAAGAACTTCTTCAGTAATTAGTGGAATCATCGCATAGCCACCACCAAAGGTGAATATGCCAATTTTAAAGAATGTATAAAATAACTTGAACAGTAGACTAAACATCTTCACTCACCACTTTCTTGTGAATGAATACATGAGATATTATTCCAATTAAACCACCAATTAAAATCACAAATACTATTGGTATTAACTTAAAATAGATTGTGAAAAAACCAAAGGCAACTAAAATATAACTTAATGTGTTTTTATTAAGTTTCTTGTATATTCTTATAGCAGCATTGAAAATCAATACAGAGACCCCAATTCTTATACCCATAAATGCGTATTCTACCCATTGGTTGTCTTTGAATTGCATTAAGAACGCTGAAATTATCATAATTATAATCAATGATGGAAGCAGTACTCCAATTGTAGCTGCTATACTACCCTTTACTCCGTGAGTTTTATATCCTACATATGTAGCTGAATTTATTGCGATTGGGCCCGGTGTTGATTCTGCAATTGCAATAATATCAATAAATTCTTCTTCACCAATCCATTTATATTTATCAACTGCATAAAAATGGATTAACGGTATCATTGAATAACCACCACCAAAGGTGAATAGTCCTATTTTAAAAAACGCAAAAAATATCTTTAACATAATAGCTCCTAGCTGTTCTTATATATTTCCATTTGATTATTCAACAGTTTATATACCATTTTTGATAGATCAACCGAACTTAAATCTTTATAATCTTCATACTTAATTACTGGTAGGATATGCATATATACAGTTTTTGGTAAAATTCTATATTTTTTATTCAAAATATGCATATTATATAAACAAACTGGTGAAATATCAGCTTTTGCTTTTTGAGCAACTTTGAAAGCTCCTGGTTTAAGTTCGATCAAATCATTACTATAGGTTCTTTTCGCTTCTGGAAAAATTCCCATGGGTTGACCATTCTTAACTTGTTTGATTGCTTTTAAAATTGTTTCTAAAGCGCTTCTATCAGCAAATCGAGTTATTGGTAGACATCCCATACCATTAAATAGATTTCTTAGTACAATAAATCTATATAACGGATCCTTTGCGATGAAACCTACACCATATCTATAATACTCATGCATTATGAACATAGGATCTGTATATTCTATATGATTAGCATATAGTACAAAATTTCGGTTTTTAGGTAAATTTTCTTTACCAGTAGTTATCAACCTTACTCTATACAAGAACCTAAACATATACATTGAATATAAATTGTAAACTTTGTGCTTCCAAACTTTTCTTGGATCAATTTTTTCTGTAAAATAGATAAATATAACAAAAGTCAATAATATGGCTATTATCGCAATAATGTTAGCAATCACAAATATAAGTAAAAGCGAAAGAATTCCTAAAAAATCTAAACTTATACTTATGTGTATTGAATATAAAGTAGTGAATAATATTGATAATATTATGTGAATTATTGCCAACATGGTATTATTTCCTTTCATATACCGCAAATACTAATTCATCGGTTTCTCTTGAACTGACCAAATTGTAATTGTTTAAATCAAAATCTAGATATACATTTCCTTCGTGTACTTTTTTTATATGAGTTATATATAATCTATCAGCATATGGGAAAGCAAGTTCATATATTGTTTTCCCACCAATAACGAAAATTTCTTCGTCATGCTTTTCCTTCAAATATGAAATCAGATCACTTACAACCAATACATTTGGATAAGAAAATTCCTCTAAAGAAGCTACTACGATTTTCCTCTTAGGGAGTGGCTTGCCCAAAATGCTTATAATTGAATGAAATGTATTTAAACCCATAAGAACGGTTTTATTTATGGTCTTTTCTTTAAAATATTTTAAATCATCAGAATAGTGCCAAGGCAGTTTATTATCTGAACCAATTAAATGATTCGGATCTGTAGCGAAAATTATTGAAATCATTACACAGCCACCTTTCCTCTAATTAATGGGTGAGGATTATAATCTTGTAAATCAAAATCTTCATATTTAAAATCGGTGATGTTTTCTCGGTGTTTAATCACCATTTTAGGTAATTTTCTAGTTTCTCTAGATAATTGAAGTTTCACTTGATCAAAGTGATTTGAATAAATATGTGCATCACCTATTGTATGAATAAATTCATGAGCTTCAAGATTACATACGTCAGCTACCATCATTAACAATAACGCATAGGAAGCAATATTAAATGGTATTCCTAAAAATGCATCAGCTGATCTTTGATATAGCTGAAGTGACAATTTATTATTTTTAACATAAAATTGAAATAATAAGTGACATGGCGGTAAAGCCATTGCTTTTAGTTGCGGTGGATTCCATGCAGAGACAATCAATCTGCGGCTATTTGGATTTGTTTTTATTTCATTAATAACATTAGAAAGTTGGTCGTAGCCTGAAAAATCGCGCCATTGTTTACCATAAACAGGTCCTAAATCGCCATGTTTTTTTGAAAAAACAGGGTCATTTTTGATCTTTTCAACATACTCATTCATAGTTTCGCCTTGGAAATCTTCTGATTTAGTATATTTTTTATATGGCCACTCATTCCAAATTCTAACGTTGTTATCAGCTAAATATTTAAGCGATGTATCTCCACTGATAAACCATAAAAGTTCGTGAATAATTGACTTTAAATGGACTTTTTTGGTTGTTAATAAAGGAAATCCTTCTGTTAAATTAAATCGCATTTGATAACCAAATGTGGAGATAATTCCAGTATTAGTTCTGTCAGCTTTGTTTGAACCTTCATCTAAGATATGTTTTAAAAAATTTAAGTATTGTTTCATATAATCACCTAATAAAAATTATATCATTATTTGGCGTTTTTTTTAAGCACTATTAAAAAAAACTACGATTTTATATCACAGTTTTTAATAATGTTATTATTTTTATTTTACTTTGTTGATAAAGGTTACTTGTTCAGCGATTATTTCTGGGTATGAAAAGATCTTCTTATCATCTTTAATATAATACTTTTGCTGGAGTCTAGCTTTAACACCAACTGTATAACCTTTTTTACAATAGCTAGTTGTCGCTTCTGCAATTCCACTCCATAAAGTGCATTTTAAAAAGTCAGTCTCATATTCATTGGTTTCTCCACTTTTGAATGGTCTTTTTATAGCTATCGTTATTGTGGTTACTTTTAATCCGTTATCTAGAAGTGTTAGTTCAGGATCCGCGACTAGTCTCCCTACTAAGATTGCTTGGTTCATAATTGCCCCCTTTTTTTATGAAGATTATATCAATCTTATAAAGGATATCAAACCTCTAACTTTTGAACATATCTTTGTTAAAACACCTAATAATTTATCAAATTTTAGCAACCCAAAAAAAAACAAGCACTAATCTGCTTGTTTTATTTATATATTTCTAATAGATACTAAAAAATTAGAAAAATTTAAAATTCAAATTTAACGTCTTCTTTTTTGGCTTCTTCAGCTTCAAAATAAGGTTTTCTAGTCATTTTAATTTGTTTAGCAACAATGCTTTGTGGGAATGTTACGATGATAGTATTAATCCTTGTAACATTTGCATTATATAAACGTCTTGCTGCTTGAAGATGTTCTTCTGTATTAACTACAGCCGCTTGTAAGTCTTTAAAAACAGTGTTAGCTTTTAAGTCTGGATATTTTTCAACGACTACATTAATTCCTTGAGCTACTTGATTCATTTGATTAAAGAATTCTTCTTTGTCCTTTAATGTTGCATCTTTTGGAATCCCTGAACGCCATTTAACAACGTTTTCTAAAGTTTCTGCTTCATGTTTTGCATACCCTTTTGTAGTTTGCAACATCTTTGTTAACATGTCAAATCTTTTTGTTAAAGCAACATCTATTCCAGATTCTGCTTCATTAACTTTTAATTCAACTTGACGTAATTGATTCATTATCCCAATGAACCAGAATATTACTATTAATACTATTGCTCCAATAACGAGTCCTATTACTGCCCCTGCACCTAATGTTAGTGTAATCATTTTATTTCCTCCTATTTTTTAAATAAATTATTGTTAAGTTTCAAAGTTACAATGAAGTCTTTGATAACCAGTAAATCCCTTTCAAATTCTTTAATCATTGAATCATCAATTTTTCTAAACATTTGTACTTCAAATGTGTTTTTATTATTATTTATAGCAACATATAAATGATCGCCATGGAAGCTAAGTCCAATTCTTCCTGGGTGAGTTTTTTCTAATTTGAATATTGCTTCCATAATGTCTGGAGTAAGAATGTAAAATGCTGTTATATCTTCTGTTGCATAAGTTTTAAATTTTTTGTTAAAGTCAATTGATTCAAGTTTTACTTTGTTATACCCTCTAGATCTAGGTGAACCAGCTTCTAAGACCTGTAAAGCTCCGACAAAATCTTTGTTGAAAGTGAATCTAAAAACTCGCCCAACGAAGTACGCAACGTAATAAACTCTAGTTCCATTCTTTGTATGTTGAACATGTCTTTCCTCGAGTTTAACATCTGAAGATTCAAATTTAACGCCATCTAATTCGCCACTCAAGTAATCTTCAGAATGGAATCTATCAGCTTTTTTTAAGAAATCGGTTGAATATACAACTGATTGTGATAATCCATGAGTAGGACTGTATCTAATGCCTGGAATTGCTTCTTCAAACATTTTTGTTAAGACAGTATCTTTAAATTGTTTTTTTAATTTTGTAAAGGCTGCCATTCCTAATCCTAAGAATATAATTCCAACCAACCCAATAATTATTCCAACAATTAACAATGCGTTTTCTGATGATTGTCCTAACAATGCTAGTATAACACCTAAAGCTGTTATTGCTCCTCCGATTATAACATTTTTTTCAGATTTCTTCTTTTGATTATTAAAATCAGCGTATTTATCGTTCATGATGTCCCCCTTTTATTTTGCAAACTTTATTGATGCTTGCAATGCTTTTTTCCAATCCTTATATAGTTTCTGCCTAGTTCCATGATCCATTACTGTTTCATAATAAGCATCAACTTTCCATTTGTTTTCTATATCATTTTCAACCCAATAGCCAGTTCCTAATCCAGCTAGATATGCGGCTCCCAATGCAGTCGTTTCACTGATTTTAGGTCGATAAATATTTGTGTTTAGTATATCAGCTTGAAATTGCATTAAAAAATTGTTTTTGCTTGCGCCGCCATCAACCTTTAATGTTTTTAGTTTGATATTAGATTCATCTTGCATAACGTTTATTACGTCTTTTGTTTGATACGCGATTGCTTCTAAAGCGCTTCTCGCTATGTGAGCATTAGTTACTCCTCTGGTTAATCCAAAGAAACAACCTCTGACATCTTCTTCCCAAAACGGAGTTCCAAGTCCTGCGAAAGCAGGAACAAAATATACTCCCAAATTATCTCTAACCGACTTAGCTAAGGCTTCGGTTTCGGATGCGGTTTTAATTATTTTTAAACCATCTCTCAGCCATTGTACTGCAGAACCAGCAACAAAAATTGATCCTTCTAATGCATAGGTAATTTCATTGTCAATTCCCCAAGCGATAGTGGTTAGCAGTCCATGTTTAGATATTCTTGGTACCTTGCCTGTATTCATCAAAATGAAACAACCTGTTCCATAGGTGTTTTTTACATCACCTGGTTGAAAACAAGTTTGTCCAAATAAAGCTGCTTGTTGGTCACCAGCAATACCTGAAATTGGTATCTTGGCTTCAAAGATATTTTCATCCGTGTATGCATTAATTCCTGATGAAGAAACTACTTTTGGTAAAACACTATGGGGAATATCAAGTATATTAAGTAGATCATCATCCCACTTCAAATCAAAAATATTATAAATTAAAGTTCTAGATGCGTTTGAATAATCAGTAATATGATACTTACCGTTTGACAATTTCCAGATTAACCATGAGTCAATTGTCCCAAATCTTAGGGTCCCAGCTGTTGCTTTTTCTCTGGCTAGTTTGCAGTTGTCTAAAATCCATTTTATTTTTGTTCCCGAAAAATATGGATTAATAAGCAGACCTGTCTTTTTTTTGAATATATCACTATGACCTTGAACGATTAACTCATCACAAATATCACCAGTTTGTGATGATTGCCAAACAATTGCTTTACATACAGGTTTACTAGTTTCAGAATCCCACATTACAGTTGTTTCGCGTTGGTTTGTTATACCAATAGCTTCAATATCAATCATTTTTATCTTAGCTTTTTGTAAAGCGCCATTTAAACAAAAAACAACTGATTCCCATATTTCCTCAGCATCATGTTGTACATGGCCAGCTTCAGGGAAATATTGTTTAAATTCTTTACTTACGAATGATACAATTTCACCATCATGGTTAAAAATTATTACTCTTGATGAAGTTGTTCCCTGATCTATTGCTAGAATGTATTTTTTCAATTTTATCACCTTCATATATTATACCAAATTGTGTTTGATAATTAAACTAAAAATGATATAATTGAAATATTAAGCTTATGGAGGCAATTAAATGGAGAAAATTGTATTAAAAGATTATAAGGAAAATTCAATTCACGTTTATATCTATGAACCTGTAGGGGACATAAAGGGCATAGTTCATGTTATTCATGGTGCATCAGAACATTTTGCTAGGTATGGTTTGTTTGCGGAATACTTAAACAAACAAGGGTTTCTTGTTATCGGTTGTGATTTTCTTGGACATGGATTATCTACTAACACTTTAGACTATGTACATTTCGCTGACAAAGATGGCGATATTTTAGCATACGAATCAGTTGTTTTAGTTAAAGAATATATAGAAGAAAATTACAAGGAAAAAGACGTTTTTATAATTGGTCATTCAATGGGTAGTTTTCTTGCTAGAAAGCTCATACTAGATTTCCCTGATTTTTATAAAAAAGCTATTATTTCCGGAACTGGATTTACTTCAAAAATACTAGTTTTTATTGGAAAATTTTTAATCAGTGTAATTAGATTATTTAAAGGCCCAAAATACGTATCAAAATTAATTCAAGATATGGCAATTGATGCTAATCATAAAAAAATGAGAAAAGATGGAAAAATTGATGGAATTAATGAACAATGGTTAACTAGAGACGTTGAAATCCAACAATATTACAAAAACTCAAACATGTGTGGGCAACCATTTACCATCCAAGCAAATTTCGATATGATGAAATGGATTCAATTCATTGACAGCATTAAAAATCTTAATCAAGGACGTAAGGACATGCCAATCTATTTTATGTCTGGAGCTGATGATGCTTTATCACATTATGGTAAACAAATCAAGAAACTTTATAAGGAAATGGAGAAAATTGGTTATTCAAATATAAAAATGAAGATTTTCCCAGAATGTCGTCATGAGATTCTGAATGAACTTAACAAAGATGAAGTATATAAAAATATGTTAGATTTTATAATAGAGTAAATAGAAAGCACGATAAATTTATCGTGCTTTTTTTATAATATTTTCTTCGAATTAGCTTTGTTTTCCGCTTTGTTTTGATACATTAATTTATCTACAACATCAAATATATCATCAAACTCAATTTTTTCTTCACTGTTAAATACACTTGCCCCATAACTAAAACCAATAGTTTTAATATGTGGATTATCTGTTGTTTCGTTTATTGCTTTAGCAATCTGTTTCTTATAGTTATTAATAACATCTATGTTCTCTTCAGAACAAATTATTAGAAACTCATCTCCACCTATTCTTGACACAAAATTTTTCTTTCCAAATGTAATAAATATAATCTGTGAAAATAAGATTAAAACAGCGTCTCCTGCACTATGTCCGTGCATATCATTTACTTCCTTAAAGTTTTCTAAATCGATCATAATCGCAGAAAAACTTTCATTGTTTTCTAGTTTACCTCTTATGATTTCTTCAATCTTTTTACGAGAATATAGTTTTGTTAGATAATCCTTTGAATTCCCAGCCATTTCAATTAGATAATACGCAAATACAACCCCTAAAGCTACCATTGACCAAGTAAGAATTAAACCATAAACAAACATTTGAATAAATGAAGCTAATACTGGTAAGAACGCAAACACTGCTATAAACATAATCATACTATCACTTATTTTTTTTCTGTTCTTGATTGCGAGTATAACTGTATACAAAACAAGACCAAACACGAATATTAAACTAAACCACAATAATGGACCACGATGGTAGATATTATTCTCATCCAATCTAAATGCTAATGGCTCAAAAATATTAATAATTAGAAGTACTCCAGCAAATATAGATGCATGTAAGTAATATATTCTCTTTTTCAAACGTTTAATTGATCCATTAATCTTATAATCTACATAAGAAAGCCACATAGATGCCATTATTGGCTCCATCAAAATTAATGCACAATTGAAGAAATAGTTTAAAACAAAAGCAGATTCGGTGTTAATACCATCAAATGCCCAAGCAAGAATCTCAACTATTAAGAGTGTCATATTTACAATTATCATTCTATAGAATAATTTTCTTGGGTAGTCATATATATCTTTTTTTATTATAATAACTAGTAATAATATCGCTAATAATAAAAATGATATTATATTGTTATCAAACATATGTATTTGTTCTATTGTCATGTAACCACCTCTGTTTAGAATATTATACCATTTAAAGTTATTTTGTATATTATAAAATATAATATTTCTAAATATATTATTTGCTAGACATCTTCTATTCTTTTTGGTTAGCGACAATACAATTTTCAGTGTATTCTTTTATAGATAAATATTTATTGCCAGCAATTATTACGTGATCTAATAATTTTATTTGTAACATGTTACCTGCTTCGGTAAATTTTTTAGTTACTTCTATATCTTGTAAAGATGGTTCTGGGTCACCAGAAGGATGATTATGAACTAATATTATTGAGTATGCAGAATACTTAACCGCAAACTTAAAAACTTCACGAGGATGAATTAATGATTGATTTAAACTTCCAATAAATATTTTCTTCTTAGCAATTAAATTGGTTTTAACATCCAAAAATAACGCTACTAAGACTTCTTGCTGAAGATTCATCATATCATACTTCAAAAGTTGATAAACATCGTTAGGTGAGTATATTTGTGTTTTTTCTGGCAAGGGTTTTAATACTCTTTCGCCTAATTCAATTGCAGCTAACAAAGTTATAGCTTTAGTATTTCCAACACCTTTTATTTTTGCTAATTCTTTGACTGTTTTATCTCTAAGTTCCAACAAATTATTTGTTTCATTAATTATTGTTTTGGCCAATTCAATTGCTGATTGATTTTTATATCCAATTCTTAATAATATAGCAATTAATTCATATGTACTTAAACTCTTAGGACCTAATAGCAATAATCTTTCTCTAGGTCTCTCATTTCGTGGCATATCTTTTATTGTATATATAATAATCACCCATTATAAGATTACTTACAAATGGGTGATTTTCTTTTATTTTACCAGTAGTTTTCTGATTTCAGATATAAAGTATAAAGATCCAGTTACTATTAGTATTTCATTATCATTTAACTTAATTAATTTATTAAAAATCTTCTTATGATCTATAAAGATTCTTTTATTTGAGTTGTGAGACTCATTAAAGAGTTGTTCTGCATCAGCTCTTCTTTCGTACTCAAATTCTGTAAAGTATATTTCATCACAGAAGTTATCAAGGACTTCAATGATTTTTTGATGTTCTTTATCAAACATTATACTCACTAAACATTTAATGTATTTACCTTTATAAAGACTATTAACAGTTTTTCTTAAAACTTCTATTCCGCCGATATTATGAGCCCCATCTAGAACTATATTATGGTTAAAGATTTCAAATCGCCCTGGCCATTCAGTGTTTCTCAAACCATTCTTGATATTTTGATCTGAAATATCTATCTTATTTCTTTCCTTAAGTTTTTCTATGGTCTCAATGGCTAGTGTCGCGTTTTTAACTTGATGAAACCCAGTTAAATTTAATATGTATTCTTTCTCTTTATAAGTAAATCTAGCTGTCTCAGATAATTCAATCTTCGATACTTCTTTAAAATTTATGATGGTCAATTCAGAGTTTAACTTGCTGGTTATTCCTTTAAATAATGGGAATAACTTTTCATTTTCTACTGAGGTTACTAATGGCACCTCTTCCTTAACTATTCCTAGCTTATTTAAAGCTATTGACTCTAAAGTATTACCTAAGACATTCATATGGTCATAGGAAATATTAGTTATTACGGAAACTTCTGGTAAGATTACATTAGTCGCATCAAGCGATCCACCAAGTCCTACCTCAATAACTGCATAATCAACTTGCTTATCTCGAAAATATAAGAAACAGATTATAGTTAAAACTTCAAAAAAAGTTACTGTTTCTCCTGCATTATACAGCCTTTCCCAGATAGGAAAGACTATATTTGCGTATTCAATTACTTCAAAATCAGAAATATAGGTATTATTAATAGCTATTCTCTCATTAAATTTTACAATGTATGGAGATGTATAAAGTCCAACTTTATAACCAGCATCTAATAAGATACTTTTGATAAATGAAGATGTAGAACCTTTTCCATTGGTTCCAGCAACGTGAATTGTTTTAAATTGTTTTTCAGGATTACCTAATTCTTCTAAAACTTTAGATATCCTAGTTAAGTCCAACCTAGAACCAAACTTTTTAATATTTTCAATCCAGTTTTTTGTTTCTTCAAATTTTTTAAACATTTTACCCCTTTAATTCAGTTAATCTATTTTTTGTTTCTTTCAAATTATTTTGATAATTAGTTAATTTCGCTTGTTCTTCTTGTACTTTGATTTCAGGAGCTTTTTTTAAGAAATTCTCATTCCTAAGCATTCCACTGCATCGCTTTATTTCGCCTTCTAAACGTTTAATTTCCGTCTCCAACTTAGTTATCTCTTCATCAAGGTTAACCAAAGAACCTAAAGGGATATATACTTGTAGATTTGGTATTATCACTGTAACTGCGTTTTCAATATTTTCAAATGATTCAGCTATTTCAAACTTGTTTGGATTTAAAAATTTCTTGAAGAATTTCTCATTATTAAGCAAAAATTCTTTATCCATAGTATTTGCTTGAATATACATATCAATTGGTTTTGACCAAGGTACTTGATAATCATTTCTAATAGTCCTAATTTTTTTGATTAAATCAAAGAACCAGTCTTTATCTTCAGCATCTTTAAAGCTAATTCCATTATTAGTAGGCCATTCTGAAACCATTATTGAAATCTCTTTGTTAGGTAACTTTTGGAAGATTTCCTCTGTTACGAAAGGCATAAATGGGTGTAGCAATTTGATAATATTATTTAGAATATGTATTAAAACTATTTTAGTTTGCTTTCTATCAGATAGTTTGGACATTTCGATAAACCAAGACGCAAAGTCGTGCCAAGTAAAACTATAAATTATTTTAGCTGCTTCACCAAACTCGTATTTATCAAAATAGTTATTTGCTTGGTCTAGTGCCTTATTGAATTTTGTCATAATCCATTTTTCTGGAAATTCCATTTCATTAGGGTTTAATATGATATCATCAGATGTTAAATCAGATGTATTCATGATAACATAACGACTAATATTCCAAATCTTATTTATATAGTTCCAACTAGATAACACTTTTTCTTCATCATATCTCAAGTCCATCCCAGGACTTGAATTAGTTGTTAGAAAATATCGTAAAGAATCTGTACCATAATCCTCGATAACGTCTATTGGATCGACACCATTACCTAGTGACTTAGACATTTTTCTACCACTAGAATCGCGGATTAATCCATGAATATAACAGTGCTTAAATGGTGACTTACCAGTAAATTCTAGACTTTGGAAAATCATTCTAGCTACCCAAAAGAATATAATATCATAGCCAGTAACCATAACATCATTAGGGAAATATCTTGAAAAGTCCATTGTTTCATCAGGCCAACCTAATGTGCTAAACGGCCAAAGCGCTGATGAAAACCATGTATCTAGTACATCTTCATCTTGTACCCAGCCTTCGCCCTTAGGAGCGTCTATACCACAATAGATTTCTTTTCCCTTATACCAAACTGGAATTCTATGTCCCCACCAAAGTTGTCTACTTATGCACCAATCTTCGATACCTTCCATCCAATTTACAAAGATTTTTTTAAATCTTTCAGGAATAAATTCTACTGTGTTTTCTTTAAGTGCATTTTTAGCTAAAACGTCCATTCTAACAAACCATTGTTCAGAAAGTCTTGGTTCAACTATAACATTAGTTCTTTCACTATGTCCTACTGCATGAAGGATAGGTTCTACTTTCTCTAATAAACCTAGTTCATCTAAATCTTTAACAACTTGTTTACGGCATTCAAAACGATCCATACCAACATATTTACCTGCTAATTCGTTCATAGTTCCATCTTCATTCATACATAAAGGCATTGGTAAATTATGTCTTTTACCGACTTGAAAATCATTGGGATCATGTGCTGGAGTTACCTTAACAACACCAGTACCAAATTCTTGATCTACATATCTATCAACGATTACTTTTATTTTTGTTTTAGTTGTTGGAATATATAATTCTTTTCCATGAAACTCAATAAATCTTTCATCTTTTGGATTAACCATAATCGCTGTATCAGCGAACATCGTTTCAGGTCTAGTAGTAGCTACAGTTAATCCACCTTCACCTTCAACGAATGGGTAGCTATAATAATATAATGCTCCCTCAACGTCTTGATGTTCAATTTCTATATTAGAAACAGCTGTTTTAGCTTGTATATCCCAGTTAATAATTCTTTTCCCTCTATAGATGTAACCTTTATTAAAGAAGTCAATAAACACTTTATTTACAGCTTTTGATAAGCCGTCATCTAAAGTAAATCTTTCTTTAGAGTAATCTAAGGCTAATCCCATACTACGCCATTGCTTGCGTATAAATTTTGCGTAATCGCTCTTCCATTCCCAAGCTACTTTTAAGTATTCTTCTCGACCTAAATCATAACGACTAATTCCTTGGGATCTAAGTTGTTGATCGACTTTTGCTTGTGTTGCTATACCTGCATGATCCATTCCCGGTAAGTAAAGCGCATCATAGCCTTGCATTTTTTTTCTTCTTATGATCAAGTCTTGGAGTGTATTATCCCATGTATGACCTAAATGTAACTTACCTGTTACATTAGGTGGTGGGATTACAATCGTAAAAGGCACTTTAGATTTATCTCCACTTGAAAATAATTTATTTTCTAACCAAAAATCATATTTACCTTTTTCTACTTCAATATGATTATATTTTTTATCCATTTCCATTATAATACTTCCCTTCTACTGAATTATATTTATTTCGATAATAGGCATCGATAATGTCCTGATTGTCCTTCGAGTGAATTATCGGTATATCTTCGTAACTAAAATATTTGAGTTCTAAAGATTCTGAGTCATTGATTTTAAGTTCACCACCAATAATATTACCGACGAATCCAAATCCAAAGACTTTTGCTTTATCACTTTCTCGCCAACGCATCAACGGATTAACAAAAACACCAATGTAATTAGTTATTTCAATATCCAAGTTTGTTTCCTCTTTAACTTCTCGTATGGCACATTCTTCAATTGTTTCGTCTAACTCTATTAGCCCTCCAGGTAACCCCCAAAGTTTATTGTCAGAGCGTTTTTGTAAGAGGACTTGATGATTATCATTGACGATAACTACAGCAGTGCTAATTAGCATAACCATCTTATCTCCAACCATTTCTCTTAGATACTTAATATAAGATTCTTTCAAAATGTTCCCCTTCCTTCTATAAAAAAATCGCCCTAAAAAAAGGACGAATTATCGCGATACCACCTTAGTTCTAGATTTCTCTAGCTCTCAGCACTTTTAACGCAAGCTTACGATTTAAACTAATTAATTTCATCTAAACTACTCCATGGCGACATTCATCAAACAGAATATAAACTCACACCGAACGTTTACTCTCTTTTCTTCTGTGATTGACTACTCTTCCACTTCATTGTATTTGATTTGTATTTTACCAAAGTTTCCTCAAAATGTAAAGTACTTTCATAATATTTTTCGATTATCAATATTCCTGTAAAATTATTTAATTCCATAAAACTTAAAGCTAATAAATCATCACTTTTATTAACCACTTCGGAAAAAGTATGGTAATAGTAATTTGGATTTAAATTTTCTGGATGATCACTTAAATAAGTTTTTTTACATATTTCATTTAAAAACAGTATATCTCCAATAAATATTTTCCCAAAAGGAGCCAACAAATTTGAAAGTAAATTTACTAAATCTACTAAAAAATCACTGTCAAAATGTTTAAATAAATAGTTGATGATAATATAATCAAATTTTTCATTAGAAATCGCTTCAGGAATGCCTTTTAAGATATCATGATTAATTAATTTCGCATTCGGTATTCTTAATTTAGCTACCTCTAACATTCTTTTACTAATATCAATGCCAGTTAATTCTAATTTCTCAGGCATGATTTTTTGATATAGAGAAGCTGTCCCTATACCTATGTCTAATATTTTAGCTTTTGTTATATGTTTATTTTCAAAGATATAATCAACTATTGTATCCTGCATTATATCATAAGCTGCGTAGGGAAAATGATTGTTCTTAATATCCTCCTGGACTAATTGATCAAATTCACAAGCTATTTGATCATAGAACTTATCCATTTGAATGCCTAGAAACATTGTCTTCAATTATATCCCATACTGTATCTCTATTCTCAAATGTTTCTGATGAAAAAGTAACTATTCTGTCTTCATGTCTGGCTTTTAAAGCTGATTTAATCTTTTTAACTTGATTGAATTTTTGATTATTTGATAATTTGTCAGACTTTGTTAATACAATCAATACTTCCGATTTCATTGCTTTAAAGTATTCATACATCAACAAATCATCTTGATTAGGTAATCTTCGTATATCTAATAATAATACTGTTAAGCTTATTTGGAAAGACTCTAAGTAAGCTTCAATCATGATTTGAAACTCTTCAATCATTTTTTTGCTAATTTTTGCATATCCGTAACCAGGAATATCTACAAAGTAAAACTTTTGATTAACTAAAAAGAAATTAACTAATCTAGTTTTTCCTGGTGTTTGAGAAACTCTAGCTATTTTTTTACGGTTTAACATAGCATTAATAAATGAAGACTTACCAACGTTAGACCGTCCAGAAAAAACAATCTGAGGTAGATCGTTTTGTGGAAAACCTAATTTATCAACAGCTGAACCTGTAAATTCAATACTTCTTAAAATCATTTTAACACCCGCTTATTTATATTATATCATTTTTTAAAAATTATTTAAGAGCTTTTAGGTATCTTATTGAGTAGATATTTTCTTTACTAAATAGCGCCTTAATTGGTTCTATGTCTTCAATCTTAATATTTAATACTTGGTCAAGATACGTTTCGATATTAATGTCTTCACAGATACAATTACAAAGGAAGTCATGAATTCGAGATAACGAATCGAATACGATTATATAATTACCCATAATCATCTTTTTATCGAGATCAAATAGTTCTTCATCTAAAGGCAGTCTACCGATATTCAAGATCATTTCTTCGATGGTTTTAACATATTTTTTAACTTGTTCAGTTTGAATATAGATATTGATAAAGCCATAATCTCTTTCGATGATTGAATTAGCTGAGAATGATACATTCATCAGCTTTTGCCTTTTCATAATGTCAAAGTTTTTTGAAGCTAACCCGAAAGCATTACTGATAATAGTACCTATTGCTATATGAATAAATTCTTTGTCGTATGTTTTAAAGATATGACTAGGAATTTTGATGCCATAGCTAATTATATTTGTGTCATTTAAAGGTATAGCTTTTTTATAATTATGAGTAGTTCGTTTAGAATCTGTAATAATTCTTTCGATTACTTTATATTCCGGCCAGTCATTTTGATTATATGAGTGGTTTCTAATCTGCTCTATTATTTTTTCCTGATCTACATCTCCAGTAATAGTTAAAGACATGTTCATAGGATGATAGAAAGTGCTAAATACGTCATCTAATAATGGCCCATTGATTGTTTTAACATCTTTTACAGTTCCACCAACATCAGAATAGATACCGAGATCAGTGTACATTAATCTTTTCAATTTTCGATGTAAATCTTGGTGAATACTATCGTCAGACATATTTAATTCGTGTTCAATTATTCGCTTTTCCTTCTCAATTGACACTTCACTAAATTTTGGTTTTACAAAACTCTCTAGAAAATATCCAAGTAGATATTCCAAATTGTCTATGCAGTTAAACTTGTAAGCTGTAATGCTTTTTGAAGTATAAGCATTGATTGAAGCTCCATACTTAGAAAATTCTTCGGCTAAGTTACGACCATTGTTTGTAAATAAACTATGTTCTAAGAAGTGAGCCACACCTGTAGGAATAGTTTTTATTTTATTATCGTATTTGTAACAGACATCAATCCCACCAAAGTTAACTTGTAATGAAACCAACGTTTTCTTAAAATTCTTTTTAGGATGAATCGCAACTTTAAGGCCTGATTTTAAGGTTTCTTCATAAATGAATTCATCTATAAGCGCTTGCTTTTTAATCATCAGATTCACCTGCTTTTGTGTACATATAAACCGTATCTAAAATAAGTGAATTAGCAACTTCAATAACTTCTTCTCTAGTAACAGCTTTATATTGATTAATTCGATCTTCCAAATCATATTTTTTATCTGTAGTATGAAATGCTTTGATGTGTTGTAATAAATATTGTGATTGAGAATCACTTATCCAATTCAGCGAACTAACACAACTATCTTTTGCTTGCCTAAACAATTCATCAGAAAAATCACCATTTTGAACTTCTTCTAGAATGGCTTTAATTTTTTCTACTACCAAAGATTCGTTTTTAACTTCACAACTAATTGAGCATAAAACAAGGTTTTCATCCGGGATATATGTTGTGTCTACATAATAGGCTAGATTACTTTTCTCTCTAATCTCTAAAAATAATTTTGATTGGTCAAAACCACCAAATATAGCGTTAAAAACTGCCATAACTGGATGTTTCTTTGAAAAATATTCTACATCTGTTACATATCCAAGGTAGACTCTGGACTGACTTACTTCGTCATATTCTTTTATGATTTTAACTTCATTATTTTTATTGTAAGGATACATTTTTTTAAGTTTTTTTACTGGATGATTTTTAATTAGAGGATTAAGATTATTCTTAATGATTTCATCAAATTTTGCTTCTCTAAAATTACCAGTAACAAATACTGATACTGAATCATCACTAAAGAGTGAGTTGTAAGTATCCATCAAAGATGATTGGGTAACCTCATCCAGCGAATCATTTTCAGGAAAATTATATTGCAAATTTGGCTTATCTTGATAGAATACTTTAGTAAAACGATAATACGAATACATATCCTTTATTGATTTAAGAATTTTATGTAATTCTTTAGCTTCATCCAAATTTTCCTTTAATACTTTTTTTGTTATCATACCATTTCTTAATTTAGGATTAGTAACCATTTCATTTAGGAAAAGGAAAGCTTTTTTAGATAATTCTGTTTCTTCCTTAAGATAGATTTCATTTGGGTATGTTATTACAAAATGATTGACTATATTAGCCCCTATATTTGTAGCACTACCAAAAGCATCTAATCCATAAAGTGAGGATAGATAACGATATTTAGTAACATTACTTGGATATTTTTTCATGTTATCAACTAATGCATTGCTCAAAAAATAGTATTCGTTAATTTTTTCCAATCCAGCAGGATGAGTAAAAACTAACGACCAAGTAATGGTTTTAAATTTATCTGAAATTATATAGTATACATCAATTCCATTGATTGTCTTTTTAATTGGATTTTCCATGTTCACCTCAGTAAAAAAAGGGAGTACATCCCTTTTTATTCAGCTGTTTCTAATGCGATTTTCATCATATTTACGAAAGCTGATTGTCTTTCAGCTGCCGTAGTAACTTGATGAGTTACTAATGAATCCGATACTGTTAGTAAGCAAGCTGCTTGTTTATTTAGTACTCTCGCATTATTGAATAAAGCAAATGATTCCATTTCAACACCCAAACATTGATGTTCTTCATATAATGCTTTAAAATTTGGGTCTTCACGATAGAATACATCTGATGAATGAATTCTACCTTTATGTAAATGAATTTTTAATCTATCAGCGATTTCTTCAAGTTCTTCATCTAGTTCTGGTGATGATGGTAAAACGTCTTTATCGAATCCGCTTTGTACCAATGCATATGATGATTCTGAATACGCTTCAGTAACTAAGACTGTATCATACAAATCTAATTCTGGTGAGTACGCCCCACAAGAACCAATTCTAATGATTCTTTCAACCCCATAAAATTTGTATAATTCATATGAGTAAATACCAATAGATGGCATTCCCATTCCTGATCCCATAACTGAGATTTTTTTACCATTATAATAACCTGTAAAACCAAACATATTTCTTACTTCATTAAATTGTACAACATCTGTTAAAAACGTGTCTGCAATATATTTAGCTCTTAATGGATCACCTGGCATTAATACTGTCTTTGCAATTGCACTATCTGGTGCGTTTATATGCGGTGTATTCATCAAATCACTCCTTCTCTTCCTTTAATTAAATCTAATACTTCTTTTATATTAACTATTGAAAATTGATAATCGTTTCCCATAAGTTTACCTTGATAGTTGACTATATCAGGATTGTTGTCAATAACAAAAAAATCTAAGGCAAAGTCTTTTCCTTCTTTTATTGAGATGCTATCTTCAGGAACAGCTTTTACTTTATTTTGGTTAAACGCCTCTAAGTATAATTCGTTGTTATGAAAATATAATCCAGTTTTTCTTAAGAAAATACCTTGACGACTTTTTTCAAAAATTGGAATAAACAATTCAACGTCTGGTTTTTTTTCTAACAAATAATTATAAAATGATTGCATCGTTCTTTTTGTGTATCTCGAGATAAAAGAATCTCTGATAAAACTGTAAGCAAATGAGATTAAAACTGCAAAACCTATAGAAAACGGATCTACTGGGAATGATAATGCAAATAGTAATGCAATGATTACAGCCGAACTTAGAACAGTATACAGCATTACTCTCGTAATTGAAATCTTTCCAACTAGGTTTTTTGTCGCTTCAAAAACTCTTTCTTGTAATTGTTCCATTAGTACCTCATATCCTCTTCGGTGTTCATAAATTTCACAGTATTGCTAGAACCAATTCTTGTTGCTCCAGCATCAAGCATAGCATGTAAATCTTCAATTGTTTTTACACCACCTGCTGCTTTTACTTCTTTTTCACCAATGTTATCTTTGACAAGTTTTACTATTTCTTTAGTAGCTTCATATTTTCCTAACCCAGTAGATATTTGAATAAATGCTGCGTTGGATTTAGCAACTATTTCAGCTGCGGTAACTATTTCTTCTTCAGTTAAGTAAGATACTTCTATGATTACTTTAACTTGAAAACTCATTGCCGCTTTGCATACTTGCTTTATTTCATCTTCAATGTATTCATAGTTCCCTTGTTTGAATTCACCAATATTTATCACCATATCAATTTCATCTGCACCATTACTGATTGCATTTAATGTTTCAAACACTTTTGTTTCTACTGTTGTAGCCCCTAATGGAAACCCGATTACAGTAGACACAAGAACATCAGTTTTTGTTAACTCTTTGCTACAATACTTTACTTGTGATGGGTTGACGCATACAGATTTAAAATTGAATTCTTTGGCTTCATCTAAAAGTTTGTCTATTTCCATCTTGGTTCCAAACGCTTTTAGATAGGTATGATCAATCATTTTATTGATTTTCATATTTTGCCTCCATAATTTTTTTATTAATTATTTTATAATTCATAAGTACTAAAATTATACATTTTTTTTGTGAATTTTGCAATACTTACGTGTTTAAAAATGCCGATTTAAAACAAATCGGCATTCTAATTATTCTAGTATTTTAGCACATCTTGGGCAAGCACCATCTTCGTTAACTTCAGGTACTACTTGCCAACACCTTTCACAGGTTACACCAGGTGCCTCTAATACATCTATTGAGACATCATTTCCTTTATATTTTCCAAAACCATCTTTTTTTATTTCAAGTTTTGAAACGATAAATAGTTGTGCTAGATTCTCATCTAAGTTCTCAATTAAATCAAACATTCTTCCTTTTGGATAAAGGATTAAATGTGCTTTCAAGCTTTTACCGATGACTTTTTCATTTCTAGCGTTTTCTAAAGCTTTTAACACATCTTCTCTTAGTCCAACAAACTCATCAAAAATTACTTCAACTGAAACATCTAAGTCTTCTACTTCAGGCATATCTAGTAAATAAGCATCTAATGCTTTGTTATTAGGAATACAAGCATAACTTTCAGAAGTTGTATGAGGAATAATTGGTGTAAGTAACCTTATAAGTGTATCTAAGATTTTATATACTACAGTTTGGATTCTTCTTCTAGATAACGAATCGGCTTTTTCAATGTATAAAACATCCTTAGCTGGGTCCAGATAGAATGAAGATACAAAAGTAACAAAATTAGTTACTTTTCTGTATACTAAATCAAATTTGAATTCTTCGTAAGCAGCTAATACTTCTTTGATTAATTTGTTATTTTTAATCAAAATGTATTTGTCCATCTTACCTAAATTATCAAACTCTACCTTATCGGTTTCATTATTAAAATCATAAATGTTACCCAATAAAAATTTGATAGTATTACGAATTTTTCTATATGATTCGGATACTTGTTTAATTAAGTTATCCGATAATCTAACATCTGCTTGATAATCTACTGAAGATACCCATAGTCTTAGGATATCAGCACCTAACATATTACATACTTTATTAGGGTCAACTACATTACCTTGTGATTTAGACATTTTTTTACCTACACCATCTAATACAAATCCATGAGATACCAATGTTTTGTAAGGACTTTGACCCATAGTTGCAATTCCGGTGATTAGACTTGAATTAAACCAACCACGATATTGGTCAGAACCTTCAAAGTATAGATCGGCGGGGTAAGGTTGCCCTAAATCCATCATTGCACCATGATGACTTGAACCTGAATCGAACCAAACATCCATGATATCTGTTTCTTTTCTAAAGATTCCATTTGGTGAATCTGGATGAGTATAACCCTCAGGTAATAAGTCTTTCGCTTCTTTTTTGAACCAAGCGTTAGAACCTTCTTTTGCGAATAGTTCTGCAATGTGTTCAATAATTACAGGATCTAAAATAGCAGTATCATTCTCAGCATAAAATGCCGGAATTGGTACTCCCCAAACTCTTTGACGAGATATACACCAAGAACCTCTATCTTTAATCATATTACTCAATCTTAATTCACCCCATGAAGGGTACCATTTAACAGATTGAATTGATTTTAAAATATCATCTTTAATTAATTCTATTGAAGCAAACCATTGTGATGTAGCTCTAAAGATAACTGGCTTTTGAGTTCGCCAATCATGTGGGTATGAATGGATGATGTCTGTTCTTCCAAGTAACACTCCTAGTTCATCTAAAGCAAGGATTACTTCATCATTACATTTATCAACGAAAAGTCCTTCAAAACGCGGACCTGCTTCGGCTGTCATTATTCCTCTACCATCAACTGGACAGAATACTTCAAGACCGTTTTTTTGACCAACAATAAAGTCGTCTTCACCATGTCCAGGTGCGGTATGAACTAAACCAGTACCGTCTTCAACAGTAACGTGATCACCCAAAATGATTGGTGAGATACGTTCGTAAAGAGGATGTTTATACTTCATTCCTTCTAATTCCCAACCAAAGATATTTTGTAGTAATTTAGGGCTTTCCCAATTAAATCTCTCTGTTAAAGTTTCAAGAAGACCTTTACCTAATAAATATTTTTTGTTATTTACATCTACTAAAACATATTCAATTTCAGAACCTACTGTAATTGCTAGGTTAGCTGGAATAGTCCAAGGAGTTGTAGTCCAAATTAAGAAATTTGTGTTTTTAGGTAATTTGCCAAGTGTATCAGTAGCTGGCATAGCTACGAAAATTGAAGGTGATGATATATCATGATATTCAATCTCTGCTTCGGCTAAGGCTGTTTCACTGGAAGGTGACCAATAAACTGGTTTTAATCCCTTATAAATCAATCCTTTTTTAACCATTTCAGCGAACACTCTTACTTGAGATGCTTCAAAAGCTTTGTCTAAAGTAATATATGGTTTGTCCCATTCAGCTAGAATACCTAAACGTTTAAATTGTTCTTTTTGAATTGAGACTTGTTTTAATGCATAGTTTTTACATAACTCTCTAAAATCAGCGACACTCATCGCTTTACGGTTCACTTTTTTCTTTTTTGTTAACGCATTCTCAATTGGTAAACCATGAGTATCCCATCCTGGTATGTAAGGTGTTTGAAAACCTGACATATTTTTATACCTTAAAACAAAATCTTTTAAGATTTTATTTAAAGCATGTCCAGCATGAATAGCTCCATTAGCATATGGAGGTCCATCATGCAAAATATATGAAGGTCTCCCTTCATTCTTTTTCAATATCAAGTTGTAAAGATCCATTTCATTCCACTTTGCTTGAATGCCTGGTTCTTTATTTCCTAGATTACCTCTCATTGGAAAATCAGTCTTTGGCATATTCAAAGTATCTTTGTAATTCTTCTTTTCCATTATAATTCCTCCTTTAAAATAAAAAAATCGCCTTATCATAATAAGGACGATTTAACCGCGGTACCACCTTTGTTCTAGATTGCTCTAGCTCTCAAACCAGTTAACGCCTGGGATACGAGATAACCTAAATATCAGTTATCCACTCTAAGGTGATAATAATAGAATATCAATACTTGTTTCCACCAAACACAAGCTCTCTGTAAATTTCTATTTTATTATGTTATCCTTATCAAAGATTTTTATTCTAATAAATTATACACAATTACCCAAGTTTTTTCAAGGAAAAACGTTGGTTTTGTGTTATTATATCGCAGTTCCTACGAAGTATAGTAAAACTTGTAATAATATTAACCCTATTAAAGCTCCGAAATCCATATTAGAAAATATTAGTTTTCCTCTAAAAATCTGGAGATATGGTTCACATATTCTTCTCAAAATATCGTAAAACTTAGATTTTACCAGTGGTGTCCAGCTCAGTAAAATATACACAAACATTATGTATACGTACACTTGTATTATTCGGTATACTACCGTTAAAAATATTATCAATTAACTCACCTATTTCTTTTTGTAATCATTTATGAATTTAGTAAGAGTTGTTCCAAGTAAATCAGATTTTTGAGCTAACAAGTAAATTTTATCTTGGATTTTAACAATTTCTCCATCGCAAGCGTAGAGAACTCCTGTTAAAAACATCAACACTTCATTAGCTTCGGTAATTAAACAATCTGTGAAGTTTAATACGATTGGATATCGATGCATAATCATTTCAGCATACTCATAGATTGATTTTGAATCAGTAACCCTAAAAAATTTCAATTCTTCAAAGTCTACATCCGTAGCTTCTATTTTGTTTTTCTTAGAAAATAATCCCATCTTTATTCCTCATTTCTGAATAGTATTGAACCTAACCTTAAATGTGTAGCTCCACATTTAATCGCAATTTTATAGTCATTTGACATTCCCATAGAAAGATATTTCAAATCAAGTTTAAATTCCTTATTTAACTTGGACTTCAAGTCAACTAATTTACTAAATTCTGCTTCAATTTCAGTTTCATCTTCAGTAAGCATTGCCATGCCCATTAAACCTACTATATGTATTTTATCATAACTTTGAAGTTTTTCACAAAAACTATACACATCGCTCACATTTAAACCATATTTGGACTGCTCATCAGAGATATTGACTTCCAAAAAGCATTTTATAGGTAGTTTTCTATGTTTTTGGATTTCATCTGCTAAACTAATTCGATCTAAAGAATGCAGAAAGTCAATTTTATTGATGACTTTTTTTACTTTTTTAGATTGTAAATGCCCGATGAAATGCCAAGTTATATCTAAATCATGAAGCACTTGATATTTTTCTAAAAATGCATCTATTCGGTTTTCACCAATATTTGTTATATTTAAATCAACTAACTCTTTGATTGCTTCAACGCCTACATACTTTGTAGCCGCTACTATAACTTGATTATCAATTTCCTCATTTATTTTTTTTAAATTATTTTTGTTAATCATTGCTATACTCCTTATGCTTTTTTGCGATTACTAAATATATATATGCTGGTCAATAATAGAATATATATAGATAGTAGTATATTTACAAACGGGTTACTCGATATAAATAATATCACAACAAAAACTCCGATTACATTAATCAGATAAAATAATAAAAACAGTAATTTATTTGTTTTCACTCCTAATCACCTTATTTCTCAATTCTTTTAAACCATATTCAGTTTGGTTACCAAACTTTAATGGTGTAATTGAAATATACCCATGTCTAACTGCGTAAAGGTCGGTTTCTTCTTCTGGTTCATAGTTAATGATATTCCTTTTAGCTAAATATTGATTCCCATCTTTAATGTAATAATGTTGCATAGGTCTAAAACCAAGATCAGTAATTTTGATGCCTTTTGGCTTTTTAACACTCTTTTTTGTGAAATTTACATTTAAAAGATATTTATTTGATAGAAGCTTTTTGTTAAGAATATAATTCATAACATAATCCAAATCGTTTTCTGCGTTTGTAAAATCATCATAATCCGCAGAAAAAGCTATTGCTGGAATATCGGCTTTTATACCTTCCATACAAGCTCCAATAGTACCTGAATAAACTGTATCAGTTGAGATATTAAACCCATTATTAATTCCAGATATTATCACATCTGGACGAATGTTTAATCCATGTAGTGCTATTACTACTGAATCAGCTGGAGTACCATCCACTGAGTAGACATTGTCTTCGTGTTGAGTTACCTCGATATTGTTCCAAAAAGCCCTAGACATACTTGTTCCAGACATGTGGTGTTTTGGAGCTACCAAAATTACCTCTCCATATTTCTTCAGTCTCTTTAAAAGAATTCTAATTCCTTCTGCGTTATATCCATCGTCGTTTGTTAATAAAATCTTCATTACAATCTAATCCTATCCTTTATTTTTTTGTTTTCTTTGTAAAGAATTAATACTTTACCGATAGTGTATACTACATCGATACCTAATTCAGTTAGAATTCTACTAACTTCAGTTAAATCTTGAGGGCAATTTTTAAGCACTGACACACGACCTACTTCATGTTTAGCTAAATTGTCTAGAATATTTTTTTTAACATTATCTGTCACTCCATTTTGTCCAATTTGAAACATTACTTTTTCTTTTCCCGCTAAAGCTCTTAATTGAGCTTTTTGTTTTCCTGTATAATCCATTTTTATTGTGTATTATCATTCATTCGATAATACATCCCCTTTCATATTGCTTAACCAAGATTCAATGTCTTGTTTGATTTTTTTTGGTGCTGATGCTAATGCATTAGTTATTAAATTTTGATTTATCTTTAAATTTGTTTCAAAATAGCGTTTTATTAATTCTACTTTTTTTGTTCTTCCCATTAAAGTATATAGGACTAACCAATCTTCTAATGAAGAATAATATATTTTAGTACCAGTTAATATTTCCGTATCAACAATCTTTGTGACGTCAAAATTATAGTTGTAAAGGCTTTGATTGTCAATCTTAAATTCACACATTACATCTACTTCAATAGAATCAATCGTATATTCATAAAAATAACTGGTTTTATAAATCCCTTTTGGAGAAACTCTTTTGGCTTCACCTAGCGAATCAAATATATGCTTTGCTTTAAATATATCGCTTCTAGCTATAATTATATCAATATCATTAACATTTTCTAATAGGTTATGATGTTTTAATATTAATGAACCACCTAAAGCCCATGTAATGTTGGCATTATTTAGTTTTTTTGCTATCTTAATTAATAATTTATTCATTTGATACCCCTTCAACTAAAATAATGGTATTAAAATCCAAAGACTTACTGAATAGTAAATCGAAAGTGTAATAATATCAGAAACCGTAGTGATAAATGGTCCCGAAGCAACTGCTGGATCAATTTTAGCTTTTGTCATTAATAGAGGAATAACTGCTCCTAGGATAGTCGAGACAGACAAAGCTATAAAAATTGATGCTGCAGTAACAACAGCATAAATTAAATTTCTACTATCCACAGAACCCTGTCCAACCCATGTTGATAGATTTATCATACCAAAAATTAGTATTCCAATTATTAATCCTTGTAATAATCCAGCTCTAAGTTCTCTGAATAAATGGATTCTAATTTTTGATTTATCTAGTTCTTCGTTTTTGGTTAAATATCGAATCATAACCGCTAAACTTTGTGTTCCAGTATTACCAGCCATCCCTAGAATTAAGGGTAAGTATATTGCTAGTTTTGAAGCTAAAAGGATAGCTCCATTACTTCCAGATAGTTTATTACTAAAGAAAGAAAGTATAAGTGATGTTATTAAAGATAATCCTAGTAAAATAGTTAACCATGGAAGTCTACTTTTAATCGAATTTCTTAATTTCCCAGATTCTAAATCAATATCGGTATCAGAAATCGCTGCGAATTTTGTATAGTCTTCTTCTTCACTAAGAGCAATAATATCAATCAAATCATCATGAGTGATAATTCCAATTATCATATCACTCTCATCAACGATTGGAATTGATGATTCATTGGTTTCAGCCATAACGCTCGCTACTGATTCTTTATTATCTGTTGGTAAGACTTTCGGGAACCTGCTTTCCATAATATCAGAAATAAGTTCATTGGCTCTAGCTACTATTAAGTCTTTTAGTCTTAGGTAACCTACTAATTTAGTATTTTCAGTTATATATATAATTGAAATGTAGTCAACATTATGAGCTTCTTCAGTAATATATACCATAGTTTCCTTAACAGTGTTATGAACATTAACAGTTAAGAAACTATCTGACATAAAGGCTCCTATTTCGTGTTCCTTATAGGCCATAATTTTAGTAAGCTCTTTACGTTTTTTTGAATCCAACTTATTTAATAATCTTAATCCTTCTTTGTTCAAGTATTTTAGTAAGTCAACTGCTTCGTCCGAATCCATGTTCTCAATAATCTTGATAATTTTTGGTTCCGGTAAATAATCAATTATAGCTTCGGCCTCATCTGCCTCTAAATATTCAAAAATCGATGCGGAAAAATCAGCGTTTATCCCATTGAAGAAAGCTGTCAGGTTATCTGGCTGTAATTCAATTACAACACGTGAAATATCATATAGATGATAGTCTTCTAATTTTATCTCTAAATCAGTATCATTGTTTAAGATTATCGCTTCAATCTCTGATTGATAATCTCTAACTTCATCATATAATTCTTCCATGATTTTTCCTCCTTACTTATTTAACTTAGATTTGTGATTAATAGTGTTGCTAATCCAAAATAGATGAGCAGTGATAAAATGTCATTAATCGTTGTGATAAAAGGGCCCGAAGCAACTGCTGGGTCTAATTTAAATAGATTAATAATTAATGGTATCACAGTTCCAGAAACTGTGGATACGATTAAGGCTACATTAATTGATAATGCAATTACTAAAGCGAACTGAAGTCCCTGAGTAAAATCTTGACCTCTAGCAAAGTTAAAAATTAAAACCATTAGGAATAAAACAACAGCGATTATCACTCCGTTTACAATTCCGGTTAATAGTTCGTTTAAAAGATGTTTTAAGACGCTTTTTCGGTCATCTAACTGGTTTTTAGCGAAAAGCCTAATAACTATACCCAAACTTTGAGTGCCTGAATTACCAGCCATATTTAGTATCAATGGCATAAAGATAGCTAAAGTAGGTAATAGTAGTAATGCACTTTCATAACTAGCGATAATTCCGCTGGTTATTAAATTTATAAATAACAGGATTATCAGCCATGGCATCCGTTTTTTGATAGTTTCCCAAACCGTTTCACGGTCGTCCACACTAACTTCTGAGATACCAGCTAAACTTGAGTAATCCATCTCTGATTCATGGCTTAAAGTATCGACCATATCATCAAATGAAATAATGCCAATTAGCTTCATATATTTATCAACCACAGGTAGTAATTGAAAGTCATAATTTTGCATTAGAACTATCGCATCTTCATTTTCAGTTGATGGATATACATATAAGAGATTTTCAGACATTATGTCTTCTACTTTTTGAGTTCGATCATTTCCAGCACTAATTAATTCTTTTAGGGATAAAACTCCAATCAATTTATCATCATCTGAGACATAGACATTATTGATAAACTCACAATTTGGAGCTTCAGAAACAACTTTTTTGATAGCTTCTTTAACATTATCGGTTTTTTTTATTTCAACAAAACTGTTATTCATAATTGAACCAACTAATGAATCATCAAAATCAAGGTATTTCCTAACTATGGCTCGCTTATCTACTTGGATTAAAGATAAATATGTAATTCTATCCTCTTTATCTTCAACGGCATCGATAATATCAACTAAATCATCAACTTCCATTTCTTTAAAAATTCTTGTAATAACATCAAGGCTTGTTTCTTCTAATATCCAGAACGCATCTTCGGGAGTTAACTCTTCGAAAACATCAGCTAGAGCTTTAGCTGGAAGAATAGAGTATAGGATGTTTTTTGTGTCTTTACTCATTTCTTGCAGGGCTTTAGCAATTTCGTAATCATGATATTTATCAATTTCTTCACGTTTAAGATTTAGATCTAAATCTGACTCTAAAAGTATAATGATTTCAGCATTACTGATTTCATATTGATTTATTTCATTCATGAGTTACCTCCTTTCAATATCTTCTATTTTCTTTAAAAAAAAGGCTGAAACCAGCCTTACTTTTTAAATCTCTCTCTTAACCAAGAAGGAATACTAACATCTGATTTTTCTTCTTCCTCAGATTTAGTTTCTTTAACAACGGGTTTACGTTGTTTTTTCTTTTTAGTTTTCTTCTTGTTAGGAATTTCAATTATAGGTTCTGGTTCTGGTTCAATTTCTTCGTCAACAGGTTTTTCAAAATTAGAATCCTTAAATATTGGATCTTCACTAAAACCAGTTGCGATTACGGTAACGATAATTTCATTACCTAAATCTGAATTGATAGCTGAACCATAGATTACGTTAATATCCGTAGTTGAACTCTTTTGGATTTCTTCGATGATTTCATTGATTTCATATAATGAAGCATCAAACCCTGAAGTAATATTCACAATTGCATCAGTAGCTCCATTAATAGAAGTTTCCAATAATGGTGATCTGATAGCGGCTCTAGCAGCTTCTACTGCACGGTTTTCTCCATCAGCTAATCCGATTCCCATTAAAGCTGTACCTTTGTCTTTCATGACGGTTTTCACATCCGCAAAGTCGACATTTACTACTCCAGGTACTGCGATAATTTCTGTGATTCCTTGAACACCTTGTCTTAATACGTTATCAGCTTCTCTGAATGCATCTAAGTACGGTGTATTTTTATCTACTATATAGAATAATTTATCATTTGGAATAACAATTAAAGTATCAACATATGGTTTAAGTTCTTCAAGTCCTTGTAAAGCAACTGAAGCTCTTTTACGACCTTCAAAGCCAAACGGCTTAGTTACTACACCAATTGTTAAACAACCCATTTCTCTAGCTATTCTCGCAACCACAGGTGCAGCACCAGTTCCGGTACCTCCACCCATACCAGCAGTAATGAAAACCATATCGGCTTCAGCTAGCATATCTTTTATTTCGTCTTCAGATTCTAAAGCGGCTTGTCTACCTACATCAGGATTAGCGCCAGCGCCTAAACCTCTTGTAAGAGATTTACCCAATTGTAGTCTAATATCAGCTTTTGATAATCTCAAAACTTGAGCATCAGTGTTCATAGCGACAAATTCAACTCCGCGAACTTCATTCTCTATCATCCTGTTAACAGCGGAACCACCGCCACCACCGATACCAATTACCTTAATTGTAGGTTTTTGATTAAATTTATCATTCATATTGAACATATTGTCTCCCCCACATCATATTACATAGTATTATCTTATCATATTTGTATAAAGAAATAAATATAATAGTCTAAATATCTCACTTTTGGCCGTAATATTTATTAAAAAATTCAGCCTTAAATTCTAATAGTTCATCTGCTTTTATTGCATTTCTTATATCTTTCATCAAATTCTTTAAAAAATATAAATTGTGATAGGTAACTAATCTTTGCCCAAGAATTTCTTTGCCTTTAAATAGGTGTCTTAGATAACTTCTAGTATGATTTTTACATACAAAGCAATCACAGTTTGGATCTAATGGACTCATATCAGCTTCATAACTTTTGTTTTTAATCACTATTTTACCTTCGGAAGTCATAGCTGAACCATGTCTAGCAATTCTTGTCGGTAAAACACAATCAAACATATCAATACCGTTTAGTGCCCCCATGATTAAATCGTCGGGTGAGCCAACACCCATTAAATATCTTGGTTTATCTTTTGGCATAAGATCTTTTAGGTATTCTAACATTTTATACATTTCTTCTTTGCTTTCACCAACTGATAATCCACCGATTGAATAGCCAGGGAAATCTATTTTTGTTAGTTCCTCGATACACGTTTTACGTAAATCTTTATGTGGTCCGCCTTGCACTATTCCAAATAGTGCTTGAGTATCAGGGTTTTTATGTACAGTTTTTCCTCTCGCAGCCCATCTAATTGTTCTCTCTACTGATTTCTTCATATAGTCATAATCCGAATGAAACGGTGGACACTCATCAAAACTCATGATGATATCCGCTCCAAGATTATTTTGGATTTCAATAGCCTTTTCAGGTGTTAGATGTAAAGTAGCGCCGTTTAAATGGTGTTTAAAAGTTACTCCTTCTTCTTTGATATTTCTCATATCAGCTAAAGAGAAAACTTGATAACCACCGGAATCAGTTAATAAAGCCCCATCCCAATTCATAAACCCACGGATTCCCCCGTGTTGTTTAACAATTTCATCACCCGGTTGAAGCCATAGATGATAAGTATTGCCTAATATAAGGCCATCACTGACCTCTTTTATATCTCTTGAACTTAGGGTTTTAACGCTTGCTTGAGTTCCTACTGGCATAAAGATAGGTGTTTCAAAACTTCCATGAGGAGTATGTAGAATTCCTAGTCTAGCTCCTGAATTCTTATCTTCATGGATTAACTCATATCTAATAGCCATTAATTAAAGCACTACTCCATATACAACGCCTGAAACAGCAGCTGCATTTCCTTCATCAGTATCAATATGCATTGATGTAGCAAAATCATCTCTTACTCTAATAACAACATCACCTAAGACAGCAGATCTATCTGGAGAATCAATCTTAACTGAAACAATTTCTTTATCTTTTAAACCATAAAGTTCAGCATCTTTTAATGTTACATGTATATGTCTTTTAGCTGCGATAACACCTTCTGTTAACTCAACAGTTCCATTTGGACCAACTAATTTACATGGTGCGCTTCCAGCGATGTTTCCTGATTCTCTTATTGGCGCAGCTAATCCAATGCTTCTAGCATCGGTTAATGATATTTCAACTTGAGTTGCTTTTCTTACTGGTCCTAAGATAGTAACCCTCTCTAGTGTTCTTTTAGGTCCAACAACAGTAACTCTTTCATTAGCTGCATATTGACCAGGTTGACTTAACATCTTTTTGACTGTTAATTCGTAACCTTTTCCAAATAAAATTTCTAAATGTTCTACTGACAAGTGAACGTGTCTAGCAGATACTTCTACAAGTACTTTCTTTTCCATATAAACCTCCGTAATTTATCACCTAATATTTTACTACTTTTTGCGCTTATAGGCAAACTTTTATTGTATTTTTTACTATAGTTTTATATAATGTGTATGTCTCGCAGTTCGTAACCATCCTGCGTTAACAAAACTAGGAGGAAATATTAATGCCAAATGAATTGATTTGGGTGCTATTCGCACTCACTAATTTTGTGCTATTTTTAATCATGTACAAAATTTTTGGAAGAATGGGTATCTTCTACTGGATAGTTATAGCAACTATTCTCGCAAATATCCAAGTTATTAAGATTGTCCCACTTTTTGGATTAGAAGCTAATCTTGGGAATATTATGTATGGAACTATCTTCTTAGCTACTGATGTATTAAATGAAGTGTATTCTAAGAAAGAAGCTAAAAAAGCTGTCTACCTAGGATTTATGACAATGATTTTTACCGTAATTATTATGCAGATAGCTATTCAGTTTATAGCATCTCCAGCAGATTTTGGTCATGATTCATTAGAAACTATCTTTGGTTTTATGCCAAGAATTGTACTTGGGAGTTTAACTGCCTTTATAATATCGCAGCTAATAGATGTTAATTTATTTCAAAAAATTAAACAGAAGCTACCTGAAAATAAGTTTTTATGGATTAGAAATAATGGATCAACAATTGTTTCTCAATTGATAGATACAATTATATTCGTACCAATTGCTTTTATAGGAACTGTTCCTACATCAGTATTGATTAGTATCTTAGTCTCAACTTACTTAATTAAAATTTTAGTAGCTGCACTGGATACACCGTTTATTTATCTCACAAAAAAAATTAAACCCTTATATGAAGAATAGATGGCTAAATTTAGCCATCTATTTTTTATTTTATTAAATTATCCAAGCATCAATATTTATGAGTCAAAATGATAATAAAATAGAGCTTCTCAGGTCTTTTTTATACTGCAATAATTTCGCATTCACATTCAAGATGAATAATGGATTTAATAGCTTTTTCAGCTTCTTCTTTTGTTTTAAATAGTGATGCGCTTTTTCCGCATTGATAATATATTGCGCTCACATCAGAATGAAGAAAAGAGATATTTTCACCACATTTACACTTAACGATAAACATAATATACTCTCCTTTTTTATTTAATTATATCATAGAGAAAAAAAATATGTAGATGTTTGAAAAAATAATATCTATAAAAGATATATAAGTATTCAGATTTATTAATCAAATGCACCAACAGAATCATCAATGATATTTTTGAAGATCGATCAACACATGGATTTTCAGTCGTTTCATGCAGGCATTTATTGATATTTTACTGTTCGAAATGTAATTCTCCAACTTCAAATAGCTCAATATACTCGTCCTTAATTTGATAGTACTGACTGTTATTCTCTAATCCTTTTAAGTAATAAGTATCTTCACTTTTCAATACACTTATACCTACTAATTCTAAATAAGGATAATCAGATATATTTATACTTAAAGAATAAATGTAATTGGCATCTAATCCTTCTCTGATATCTTCTAGGTCAACAATTTGTTCAAGAAGGATAGTTGTACTATCATCGGACCAGAGACTGAAATCTATTGTTCTCATATTTTCTAAATTTGGTATCCAAGAAACTATCTTACTTATTTGACAATCAAATATACTTGGAAGAGTAAAATTTGATTTTATCCATAGATAATCAGGTATGCCCTCTACATATATGAAATTCTTTAAATTATCCTCTTGAAAAGTAAATACATCAATTTTAGAAAAATATAGATTATACGTCCATCCTATTTTCGACATTATCGCATTTTGATTGTAAGAAAAATTATCATTTGATAAAGGTATATAATCTACTCCATTATATGTAATTGTACCATTGTCAATTTCAATTTTTTTATCATTATTACATCCAAATACTAATATAGATAATGAAAACATCATTACGGATATTAATAGTTTTTTCATATTTACTCTCCTCGTTATTAATAATTATTTAAACAAATGGATTTTCAGTCGTTTCATGCAACAAAGATATCTAAATAGTGATTTTGGAGACCGAAAATGCAACAGTTTATTCAGTTTTTCCGTCATATGTAATTCTTTTAGTTCTCTAAAAATTTGATTATCTCTTTAAGATTAGATATAGTCCAATCTGTTTTATCTGCTTCACCTTTTCTATCAATATGGAAAGCTGTCATTCCCATTTCCCTAGCTACATCTGATTCTATTAGAGTATCATCAACATATATACATTCTTCCGCCTTTACTCCTTCAAAGTCTAGTGCATATTGATATATCCTAGGATTTGGTTTACCCACTCCAACAATTGCACTCGCAGTAAATGATGTGAAGTATTTACTAAGTCCAATAAGTTCAAGCGAATATTTTAATGAAGGAGGACAATCACTAATTACTCCCATAATGTATCCTTTATTTTTAAAATATTCTAGCACCTCTACTACTTCATCAAAAGGTTTCTTATATGTATACCATAACTTTTCTCCAAGATACTTTGCTTTCTCTTTTAAACCTTCTTCTACACCATCATCTATTAGCAATAACTCATAAAAATCTGTAAAGAATAACATTTCATCTTCCAGTGTTTTATAAGGTATATATGATTTGTTCTGTTCATGTGCTTTATTAAAGAATTTAATGAATCTTTCATAAGGAATAACTAACTCCACACCTGTTAACTCTTTGTACCTACGATGAAGTTCTTTATCAATCTCTGGATCATTTCTTGTAATAGTCCCATCTCTATCAAAAAAAATAGCTTTATATTCTTTCAAATTAATCACACTCCTTAGCAACAATAATATCATAACAATAGAAGCCAGTAAATGACTTCTAGCATGTGCGAGAGTATTGGTGGCCGAAAATGCACATGAGACTAATGGATTTTCAGTCTTCTATGCAGAATTACTTGTCATAAATGTATTTTGTAATTCCATACCATCCCATTATTAGCAAACCAAAGAATAATAGGCCAAGATTTTGTAGCGTTTCATCTGAAATGTAATCCGTTAAAAAAAGTACTAATCCTAGTAAAAAAGATGATATTGATAAAATTAAATGAATGTCTTTTTTTCTCATTTTAAATCTCCTTTATACATTTTTATATTAATTAATTTATTCCATTTCAATCAAAAAAGTCTAATTAAAGACTTTTAAAACCAAAAAGCTATTTATTTGAAGATATAATTATGTGTCTTAATTAATTATATCTACATAAGTATTCTGATAGACAATTATTGCAGATATAACTCCCCAAAAAAATCCCTTTGACACAAATAGATGGACTATAATGTTTTTGATAATATTTAAACAAATATTTGATGTCTGTCTTATTTTCTATGAAAGTTCTAATTTACCTAAGCAATATGACCCATCAATCATGATTGTGATATCCCCCAGAGTGATGCTACTACTGTTTTCTAAAACCAATCTCCTTAACTCTGCTCGTTTAAAAAAAGCCTGAGATGTCAAATAGGCCGAACCCCCACCAGCTATCCACAGATATGGTAAGGTATAATTTGATCCTTCTATTTCCCAATTTATGCTAGGAATGTATTCAGTATATATGTCAGATTCAATTTCTAATAATATCCCTATTATGACATCGCCTTCCTCATAGAGAGCTGTTGTATCTTCTGTGAAGATTAGATAGTATTTACCGTTTTCCATGAAGATTTCTTCGTATAGCACATAATTATGAACATCAATGCCTTCTTCATTTAGAATATCGTAAAATGATTCATTCTCAGTTTTCATATTGTCAATGTTTCTTTGAACTCCCCATTCATATGAAATAAAATATATTCCAAATCCTAGAGCAACAATCAGAATCGGTATTAAGATTATCAATATTAGGTATTTAATTTTTTTCATATCTTCATTTCATTCCTTTCAAAACGGATTTGAATATTCTATTTGTATGTTTCAATATGTATTTGTCGTATGGGCTTATATAATTTAGTATTTATTTACAATTACACTTTTTATATGATTTTTTATTTGAGAAATTAATATTATTGAAAATCATGCTATTGGTTTGATACGTTATTTACATATTTAGATAGATCAATATACTTGATGATTCCAATGACTAATGTGAATAACATCAATGTTCCTAAAGTAACTAGAGATGAAATTGTTAACCACTTAGGAAAATCGACAAAATTCCTTATAAGTATCACTGCAGATAAAACGAAACTACTAATCACGAATACTCCAGCATACAAAGAAAATGACTTAAGTTTCTTTTTGAAAAATATTTCTTCCTCTTCAGATAGGTAATCACTTGTGTTTCCTTCTGTATTAATGTTATTCTCCATATTGTCTGCCAAATCATTCATTTCTTTTTCACTTCTTTTACCAAATATATATATAATCCAGTAAATCACAATTATGATAACAGAAAATGCTATATATACAATTCGGCTGACCAACTCTTCTTCTGAAGATATTGCTGCTCCAAGGATTCCAAATGAGAATACTATCGTAAAGAATATTGGTGAGAATAATCCTTCTTTACTAAATTTTCGTAAATGTTTAGTAAATTTTTCTATTTCCATCTGGTCTTTCATCACAACACTCCTTTTTGGCTGATTTTTATATTTTATCATTTTTCTTGGTTATTTAGCCTGTTGAATATATCTTATAAAAAAATGATACAAAAGGAGCAAATAGAAAATTTGCTATCATTCATGTATCACTTTATTTGTCAATAATATTTTAAATCTAAGATATTCACTCATATAATACCTATTATCTATATATGTCATATATTAATTATAATTATACTACTTTATGCGAAACAATGTCAAGCGACAATTCACTATTGATAAATGTCGCATTGGAGAGAACAATCTAAAAGTTTCCATAAAAAAAACACATCCATTTTGGTATGTGTACAATTTAAATAAATCTACTGTTCATTTTTTAACATTAGTTTTGCTTTTTTTGCAGCTTTTATAGCTTTTCTTCTAATTGCGCTTTTCTTTATTTCTTGAAAAAGACTAAGTTGTGCATAAAACATTTCCATATTATTCATTTAATCACCTCATTCCATATCTTTAGATACACACGTATTTTACTCCTTTTAGATTTAAAGTCAACTGATATACCTCCATAAATATATGAAAACGCTTATCATCTAAATGTAAGCGTTTATTATTTTCTTTAGTTTTCATAAAAATATATTATTTGTTGTTTTTAAAAAACTAAAAGATTATATATGTAATTCCATCATTACCCTTTTTATAATCAGAATCATGTTTTATCAAATGTGCATAGGTATGTACCACATCGTCAAACCCCATCATTCTATAGATAGCTTCTCCAGGTATGTATGCTTTAATTGCTTTTTCGTTCAATTTAGTTCTTAACGCCTTATGAACTGTTTGTTTTATTACTCCTCCAACTCCAGATGAACCATATCCATGAATTATTTTGATAACTTTTTCTTTGCCTTTTGATATACGCAAAATTTCAGCTAGTCTTCTTCCTGCTTCAACTCTATCGGGCATATCATCTTTGATATTATAGGATCTTACTTTATTAGCCATCTTTCATCACCTTTCTTTTGAATTAATATCGAAGCTGTTGTACGTAATATGTACGACAAATCCTTTAAATACAATAATTTATTAAATAATAGCTTTTAATGCATTATTTGTCAATGTTAGAAACCAATGAAAGAATACAAAAACGAGATAAAATCTCGTTCTTATTTTTTAATTATCATTGAATCTCCGAATGAGAAGAATCTGTATTTCTCTTCAACAGCCACTTTGTACGCATTCATAATTATCGCTTTTGAAGAAAATGCTGATACCAACATTAATAACGTTGATTTTGGTAAATGAAAATTAGTAATCAAAGTGTCTATTGCTTTAAATTCATATCCAGGGTATATAAATATTTCTGTAAACCCTGAAGCTTCTCTGAACTCACCAAATTTATTAATTATCGTCTCTAAAGTTCTAACTGATGTAGTTCCTACAGCCACAATTTCTTTGGCTTCTGCTTTTGCTTTATTAAGAACATCTGCCGTTGCTTGATCCATCATATAGAATTCTGAGTGCATTTTATGTTTCTTTACATCGTCAACCATTACTGGTCTGAATGTACCCAACCCAACATGTAAAGTCACATATTGTACAATAACACCCTTTTTCTCTAAACTTTTTAGAAGTGGTTTTGTAAAATGTAGCCCAGCTGTCGGACTAGCAGCTGATCCAGTAATTTTTGAGTAAACTGTTTGATACCTGGATTGGTCCTCTAGCTTAACGTGAATATATGGTGGTAAAGGCATCTCTCCTAATTGATCAAGAATATCCTCTAATTCACCTTCGTATTCTAATTTAAAATGTCTTATACCAGCTTCTAGAGATTCAGTGCACTCCAAAATTAGTAATCCTTCGCCAAAGTTTACTCTAGTTCCAACTTTAATTCTTTTAGCTGGTTTAACTAAAGCTTCCCATGAATCTAAACCAAATTGGTTTAAAAGGAGCACTTCAATATTAGCGAAAGTGTCTTCCTTAACTCCATAGAGTCTTGCCGGAATTACTTTCGTATTATTTAAGACTAAAACATCACCTTTTTTTAGATAATCCCCTATATTAGAGAAACTGTCATGTTTTATAGCAAAACTATTTCTATTTGTCACTAAAAGTCGAGAATTAGATCTAACTTTTAATGGTGTTTGAGCGATTAGTTCTTCTGGTAAATTGTAATTAAAATCATCTGTCTTCATATTAAAAAAACGATCCTTGGTAAGTTTTTTTGAGATGTTTATAAGCTTTTTCAGTAACGACTCTACCTCTTGGAGTTCTACTTACAAAACCCTTTTGAATTAAAAATGGTTCATAAACATCTTCAAGTGTTCTAGGGTCTTCACTAATTGAAGTAGCGATTGTTTCAAGCCCTACAGGCCCGCCACGATATTTTTCGATAATCCCGATTAAATACTCGCGGTCTTTACTATCAAGTCCTAAATTATCAATTTTAAGCTTGTCTAATGCAATTTTAGTTATATCTAAGGTAACTGTTCCATCTCCTAAGATATCAGCAAAATCTCTAACTCTTCTAAATAATCTATTTACTATCCTTGGAGTTCCTCGACTTCTTTTAGCTAACTCAATAACTGCTTCTGAATTTATTTCATAATCATAAATCTTAGCAGTTCTTGTACAAATCTTCTCTAAATCCTGATCAGTATAGAATTCTAATTTGTGTACAATGCCAAAACGATCTCTTAAGGGCCCGGTTAAATCACCGAATCTTGTGGTAGCCCCAATCAAGGTAAATGGCGCTAAATCGACCCGTATCGACTTCGCACCTGAATCTTGGCCGACTACGATATCAATAACGTAATCTTCCATTGATGAGTATAATATTTCCTCGACTATTTTTGGTAATCTATGAATCTCATCTATGAAAAGTACATCTCCTGGTTCAAGAGATGTAAGAATAGCCGCTAGGTCACCTGTTCTTTCAATTGTTGGTCCACTACATGATTTGATAGTTACACCTAACTCATTTGCTATTACCTGAGCTAGTGTTGTTTTACCTAAACCTGGAGGTCCATATAACAATACATGATCCATTGATTCATGTCTCAATTTAGCCGCTTTAACAGCGATTTCAACCATTTCTTTAACATTATTTTGACCAATATATTCTGTAAAATATTTTGGCCTTAATGTCACATCATATTCATCATCAATAAGTAGATTATTACTAATTATGCGTTCGTCCATAACAACACCTCTATTATATTATAACAAATTAAACGGAAAAACACCGTATATTTTTTAAGTTATGTTGAAATATATATTTATATAATATATAATAAAAGCAGAAACATCGATGGAGTGGTAAAATGCCAAAAAAAGGGGATATCTTACTAAATTACTATTTTGAATTTCCTGAGTATCTGAAATTCCACAAAGACCGTTTAAGAGAACTTGAACGGGATTTTTTACATGCCAAAAATGATTACTCAAGTTACATTAAAGAAATAGAAAAAGAATTTAGCAAAAAAGAATCTAAATTGTTTTATAAGTTTTACAATTTGGAATTGTTACACTCCCAGAAAGTTAAAGAGATTGAAACTGAGTTTAAAGAGAGATTTAATTTATTATTAGATGATGTGAATACACATAATCAAAAAACTCAAGCATCATATAAAAGTGAAGATGACGTTTATCAAGATATCTTAACTCAGTTTGAAGAAAGAAAAGCTGAAGCATTTACTACCTATCTTAGATTAACAAAAGAAACAAATTACTTAATCGACAAAGAAATGAAAGTTCATCACGAGTTTGTCGATGAGGAACAAACTAAATTAAACGCAAAAAAAATTGAGTACCAAGACCTTAACGCTACATTATCTAATAAGTTATTGTGGACAATGGAGAAAGCTAAAAATGCTTTAGCTAAGTTAAGTACTTCTCTTAGTAAAGAAGGTAAGGAAAACAAAGAATTCCTCGATGAAACAATTAATGACTCACTTGGACATTTAGATGATTCTAGAGAAGCTATGTTAGCTTTATTTAGAACATCAACTGCTAAATTTGAGGCTGAGAAGAATCGAATTCAAGGTATATCAAAAGATAAAAGAAAACCCCACTCTGAATTAAATCAAAAAATGATTCATACTTTTGTTAAACAAATCAGAGATGTGAACCAAAAGAAAATAGCTTTTGAGTCAATGATTAAACAAGAACTATCATTGTCTTTATCTATGCTCTATCCTAAGCTTATTAAGGCAGACGCAAATAAAAATTTAGACGATATTAGAAAATACATACTCCAAAAAGAGATAATTGAAAAAAAAGCGGATTATTTACTTAGTCGTAATCAATCAATGTCAGATTTATTGATTTCTAAGTATCAAAATGAAATCAAAAAAATTAAAATTGATTCTTATAAACGTTTTGAAGAAATTAAACTCGCATATTCTGCACCTGCTGCTTTCTTCCAAAACTCTGTAAATATCTATTCTAATTTTGCTTTCTATTTAAATGAAACTTATGAAGAGTTATACAGAATGTTAGAAAAATTTAAAATGTACAATCAAGATTACATTGATTTTAAAAAAGATTACATCCATAGTTCTGACAAAAGTTTTGAAGACTATAAGATAAACTTGTTAGTTAAAGTTAACGATATTACAAATAGACTAACCGAGTTTATATCAAAAATTGATGGATTATCGAATGATATTGTTACTCTTGAGTCAAATAATCGACTTGAGATAGCTGAAATACGTAAAAAGATGGAAAATCTTGAAATATTTGGAGATTATCAAAAATACATTGGTTCTTTGGAAAATGACCAATATTTTGCAATGTACCAACATAACAAAAACATAGAAAAGATTCAAATCGAATCCAATTATACTAATAATCTCTACAACGTAAACAAAGAAGTTCTTTTACTGAATCAAAACAAACTTGAGTACTTAGAATACCAACAATATATGATCAAAGTCACTGAACATGAAAAAGAAATTCACGACTTGGCTCATCTAAGAAAAATCGAAGAAGCTAAAGCAAAATACCGCCAAAAAATCGATCAAGTAATTAGTCTTAGAGAATTAGCAAAGCATAAAATAATATTTAACGCTAAAAAAACAAATTATGGCTACGCAAGTGCATATGCAAACTATCTAGAAGAAGAAAGAAAAAAGAATGGAATAGGGTCAACTCAGGTAATTAATTTTGTTCATCATGTTCAAAATCTAATGGATATCAACGCTAACCAAACCAAACAAATCAATGACTATATTAAAACCACTGATGATGACTTTGCTTATTTACGTTCTTTAGAAAAAAACCGCTTAGATTTACTAACACAAATTGATAAAAACACTAGTAAGAAAAATAAGATTTGTGAAACCGCATGTGGTCTTTATCAAGAAGACATCAATAGCAAACTTACTGATTGTAATAATCTTCTCGACAAATACTTACTAATAATTAAACAACATCTTCTTCTTGAGCAATCTATTGATATCTCACAGAACGAAGTAATTGAAAAAAACGGATTTAAAAATGAGATATCCGCTGCTATTAACTATGTTTATACTGAAGCTGTTAGATTAGCTTACAAATACCAAATTCCTAAATCAATTAAAATCTTAGACAACTTAGTTGAAAATAATTTAGGTGAATTTGTTTTAAATAATATAAACAAATTTAAAACGATTAATAAAACTAAATCTAGTAAAAAAGCAAAAAAAACCTTAATCAGTTATTACATTGAAACTCATACACTTCTATCAGAGTTTCAAAATTACATAAACGAGGAATTAACAGTAATTTTAAAAGAAACCACTAAAAACGATCGATTGTTTATTGAAAACACCCTTAGGAAAGCAGAAAACACTAAAAGAATTATCAATAAAGAATACGATGGTTTAGATTACCAAGCATTAAAAAATGATAAATCTCAGAAAAAACAACTTAAACATCTTAATGCCTACTCACGTAAAATTAATAACGTCTATAAAAAACAAGTATCTAACATTAACGAGGAATACCTCTCAAACGTAAAGGATTCGCAAAAAATTGCTGGATTAATTGATGAAAACTTCACTAGAATAGTTAAAAAAAATGATAAAGAACTTAAAAGCATGCTTAAATTTATGGATAAACTATTCAAAGTCGAACAAAAACATTTAGACAAGCAATATGAGAGTTACCAAAAAGCCCTTCAAAATATAGAAATAGAATATAGTAGTAATCACATTCAAGAAATTGCCTATATTAAAGATTTATATCAAAACAAAGAAGGCGAAGCAACAAAAACTATAATGGTTTTAGAAAACAAAATAAGTAGTCTACCAATAGAGAAGAAAACACACTACATGGCCCTCAGAAAAGAGCGCAATGAATTACAAATAGTTAAGAAAAAAGAGCTAACAAAACAATTCGCAGAAATTGAAAAAGACAAATTCGTTTCAAGACCAAAATATTTGCATGAAATTGAACTTGTTAAAAAAAGATTACCTGATGATTATGTGAACCTATATAATGAGATTCAAACCCTTGAATTCGAATACTTAAATCAATTCACTAAAATCAATAATGAGTATGATGAAAACTACCGGGATTATATATTAAACCAATCTGGCAACAACGAAATCTTACAAAGCAATTCACCTTTATATATGCCATTTGTAGATATCAATACATACTATGAAAATTTATTAAAAACTACATCACAAGCATATAAGGAATCTTTATCAAAGAGTAAAAAAACTCGCGATAACCTTAAAAAAGAACTTCAAGATTCTCAGGACAAGCAAAAAAGAATAATTAATGTATAAGGAGGTATAAATGGCTAAAAATAGCGTGTCTAAAAACCAAGACAACTTTAAAAACTACGAAGAAAAAGTTAAAATAGCTTCAGACAAAGAATTAAAAATGTTTGAAGACTTTTACTCACAAATAAAAAATCATGCTGAAGGACACAGACACACTACTTTAAACAACCTACATGATTCTCAAGAATCACTATCTAATCTTAAAACCAAAGCCGAAAGCTTAAAAGATAGTGTTTTTTTCCATGAAGAAACTGTTATTGTTGATCGCCAAACTATTATCTCTGAAACCGAACATGAAATCCATAAAGAAAATCGTAATATTCTCGACTATGAGTTTAAACAAGCAGGTGAAGGTATTGATTCATTAGACTACCTTAACAAAGCTGCTATTCAAACAAAATACAACTTCTTCGACCAGTTTAGAACTCACTACGCTAATCAGATCTTAGACTTTGACTACATGTATAACTTTTACAAGCACAAAGTTCAAGAATTTGATGATATCTTAAATCGTTACCATAAAGAGATTCTAGTATCATTCCAACAGCTAGATGATGATATCACAGATATGGATACAAGAATTTCATTGTTAATTCAACAAAAGAACTCAAAATTATTAGATATTAACACCTTCTACACAAAAGAAATGAAAAACTACTTAGATAATCAATTGACTTTTACCATTGAAGAAGACCCGACTTCATTAACAATTCAAGCTTTAATATCTGATAAAATCGTGCAACTTGATTCTTTTAAAAATCATTTGCATGAACAAGAACAAAAAGTCAAAAAAATACTAAACGATGAGTATTTATCCATCTATAATAAGACACTTGAACGGCTTCTAAATCGTAAAGGTAATCTATTGATGGAGGATACTAGTTTCTACCAACATCCGGAGCAAAGTATCTTAGAACTTAAACAGGAGATAGCTGAAGCTGAAGAAAAGGATTTTGTTACATTAAAACTTTTAATCAACAAATACAATAAAGCTATCAAATATAAAAAAGAAAGAGTTGAATGCGAAAAACGCGCTAAAGCTCTTACTAAAAGTTTCTTAAAATTAAAAAAAGAAATCTTTTTAGAATACCAAAAAGACTCTAAAAACTTAGTGTTCCAAATAGAAAAGTATTACAAATTATATTTGGAACTTCTTAAGATAGATCCATTCTTGGCTCAAATCATTGGTGATAAATCAACTAAAATCATCAAAGATGAAGTTAATTTTTTATCAATTTTACAAGTTAACAAAGAACATAAAATTAATGTTAACTTTGATATTAAGACTCTTAAGCTAAAACAACAAATTAATGAGATCGAAACTAAATTAAGCTACCAGGCAGAAAAACTAATGTCCTTGCAAGATATTGAACTTCTAAATACAATTAAAGATATTCAAGTTTTTTTCGTTGAACATCAAGGAAATTCTGCATTAATACTTAATTCACTTACAAAAGAAAAATACATAATCGAAAGATTAGAAAAAGCTATTAACTATCATATGGAGTATTTACTCAAAGAAAGTAATCTTAATCGTAAATTCTTATCAATAGTTACCCAAATCCTTGAATCAGATATTCGTGACAATGAATCTCATAACATTCGTGTAGTTGATGCTGCAGCTAAAATCAAGTTAGCTTTAAAGGAATATGATATTTTAGCGCTTCATTTCAATACGATGTTCCAAAATGAAAAGAACTTCTTAGTAATGCAGTCAAACCGAGTATCCGAGGAAACCAAAATCAACAACGAATTTATTTTAGGTACATTTGAAAATCAGATGCGTTTCTCAAGCGAACAAATCATGTTGGCTAACGACGAGTATAAACTTCGAGTTGAAGCAATTATGCGTGCCATTGATGAAGAACGCAACTACTACTTTGATATTATTACTAATCGTTTAAGATCATATAAAGAAAAACAAAAAAATATCTCGGATGAATATCAAGCAAAACTTTACCACGATTCGTATATCTTAACCGAAGCTACTGAAAAACATTACCAAAAATCATTGGAAAAACAGATTGCTAAAAACAAGAAAGTCCATGACCAATTAATTGGTGAAATAGATGAATACATCGCAAAAGATAAAGTTGTTACTGATGCTAAACGTAGACTTAGAGAACTAGATGCTCATTTTGAAGTAGCTGTTAAAGATGCAGGTGTTATTAGAGATGATACAATCAAAGAGATGACAGAGCTCTACTATGAAGCCGAAAATAAACTTAATACTTTAAAACCTTACTTTGAAAACAAAGTTAACATATTAGATCCTACTTTCTTTAATTCTTTAGAAAAGATTAAAGAAAGACAAAATTACAAATTGAAAGCGGCCCAGGTTGAACTTGAAGACGCTACAAAACAATTAATGGATGAGTATTTACAAGTTTACTTTGAGGACAAGCCCGAGATTAACCAAGAACTTTACATTTCACAAATTGAGCAACTTGAAGATGAAAGAGTGATTATCAAGAACGAATATAGTAACAAGATTGAAAAATCTGACCTATTATATCTTACTAAGATTAAATCTCTACAAGATGAGGTAAAGGCAATAGAATCTAAATTACAAACTTTAAAAGCAACTGTACAAAATAAAAATGACAAAACTATACAATCAAAGCTCAATGAATTAGATAATTTAGAAAAACGTCATAATTCAAATATAGAAAAACAGACCGCTTCTTTTCAAGGTGAAGTTCAAAACTTAACTAATGAATATAGTAAATCTCTAATTCAAAATCAAAAATACTATGATAATCTAAGTTTAGCTTTTAATAAGATATTGGATTCTTACTATCCATACCTTAAAGGTGCTAAAAACAATAAAATTATCAAACAGATTGTTAAACAAAATGATAAAAGGATGAATAGCCAAAAAGCCAAGGAAATCAAAAAGATGGTTAAAGCTAGTAAACTTTCTGATTACCTAGTAAAATAAAAAGAAAACACTTGATAATTTCAAGTGTCTTTTTTTTATTCTAATTTTTCAAATAAACTGGTTCCAATCGATGTTCCTCTTAAATTAAAGTTTCTCGCTATTGTGGTTCCAATATCTGCGAAGGTTTCACTAATTGGTAGAAATTGTCCATTATAATCATTTGCGTAGATGAATAGTGGTACATATTCTCTAGTATGATCTGTCCCATGATGGGTTGGATCATTACCGTGGTCAGCTGTAATCATTAATAAATCATCATTGTTCAGCTTACCAAGTAATACTTCTAAATCTTTATCAAACTCTTCCATAGCCATTTTATAGCCTTTTGGGTCTCTTCTATGCCCGTATAGAGCATCAAAATCAACTAGATTAACAAAACATAGACCAGTGAAATTTTGTTCGGTAAGTTTTGTAGTTATTTCCATTCCATTATGGTTTGAAACAATTGAATGATGGTCTGTGATCCCACTACCATTAAAAATGTCTCTGATTTTACCAACTGATATTACATCAAACTTTGAATCAGCTAAAACATTTAGAACTGTTTCGCTTGTTGGGCTTAATGCATAGTCATGACGATTTGGAGTTCTCTTAAATCCATCTTTTGGATTCCCAAGGTATGGTCTAGCGATAATCCTACCAACTTTCCATTTTTCTTGTAAAGTTAATTCTCTTACCTTATGACAGATATCATATAATTCCTCTAGAGGAATAATTTCTTCATGAGCTGCGATTTGTAATACAGAGTCTGCGCTTGTATAAACAATTAAATCTCCAGTATTCATTTGGTGTTCACCTAAATCTTTAAGAATCTCAGTACCTGAAGCAGACATGTTACCGACAACTTTTCTCCCAGATAGTTTTTCAATTTCATCAATTAATTCTTTTGGAAATCCTGTGTCAGTGAAAGTCTTGAAAGGTACGGTTGTTTTGATACCCATCATTTCCCAATGACCAGTCATTGTGTCTTTTCCATTCGATAATTCGGCCATTTTTAATGTGTTAGCTCTCGGTTGTTTAACCGGTGGAACTCCTAAAATATCGGTTAAGTTTCCATAACCAAAAGACCCTAGAACTGGTAAGTTTACTCCACCTGTTACTCTAGCTAAGTTTCCGATTGTATTTGCTCCAACATCATTGAACTTTTTTGCATCAGGCATTTCGCCAACACCTACTGAGTCAATTACTATTAGAAATACTCTTTTAAATTTCATTTTTATTCCTTCTTTCCATTTGCACGCGGATGTTTCAATTCGTATTCACTTTGAATTCGTTTTTTGGTTACGTGTGTATAGTTCTCTGTAGTCATAATATCTTCATGCCCTAAGAGTTCCTGCACACTTCTAAGATTAGCTCCATTTTCTAATAAATGGGTCGCAAAAGAATGTCTTAACGTATGTGGAGACATTTTCTTTAAAATCTTAGCTTTTTCCGCAATGTTTTGTATTATTTTATAAAAGCCTACACGGCTTAATTTAGCACCATTTTTGTTTATAAATATTAATTCCTTGTTCTTTGGATTTAATTTTGGTCTACCTTCTACAAGATAGGTTCTAATCGCAAAGATTGACTCTTCACCTAGAGGAACAATTCTTTCCTTACTTCCTTTACCGGTGATGTTAACTAAGTTCATATTTAGATGTAAATCCGATATTTGTAAATCTAGGATTTCAGTGACTCTAAGTCCTGATCCGTATGCTAATTCTACCATAGCACGGTTTCTTAAATCAAGTGGTTTGCCTAAACCATTGCTGGCATCTATAAATCTATTTATTTCTTCCATGTTTAATACTGATGGAAGCGTCTTTGAAGTAACTGGTTTTTTTACCCTTGCTACCACATCAGAATCCACAATTTTTTCTTGTAAAAGATATCTGTGAAAGGAATGAATAGATGAGATTTTTCTAGTGATTGATTTTGGGTTGCTTTGTTTTCTTGATAAACTTCTAATAAAATTGTCTATGTGCTTCTTTTCAATACTATTAAAATCTCTAAATTTATAATTCTTGTTCAAAAATTCGAGATATTCTTTTAGATCGCTTTCATAGGAAATGATTGTGTTTTTAGCTAGGTTTTTGGTTATTTTAAGATAATAAATATATTCTTTTAGAGTTCCCATTAACATATAATCACCTACACTATTTCTAGATATACTTGATTAGATAATTCCATACCTTTTTTTGAAAATCTTAGGTATGAATTATCCAAAATAAGCAACCCATTATTTAGATGTTTTTTTAGACCAGGATAAATTACAAATATATCTTCGTTATAGCGACTTAAAAAATCATCTAAACTTATTCCTTTTGTCTTCCTTAATCCCATTAGAATATACTCCATGATTGGGGAGAATTCCTCTTCGGCTTTAGTGAAGTCTAAATTGTTTATATTTTTTATATAACTGGATACAAGTACAGTGTTCTTAAAGCGTTTATTATCATATTGAGAAGCAGCGTTTAAACCAATTCCGATATATTCTTCTAGATTCCAATATAACAGATTGTGAACTGATTCTAATCCATTTTTAGCATAGTTACTGATTTCATATCGATGGTATCCTAACTCAAGCAGCGAATCACGAATATACTCACTGTAATCAGCCTCTAAATCGGCCGACAAAGGCTTTACTTGATTTTGTGATATCATATAGCTTAAAAGCGTATTCTCTTCTATAATAAGCGAATAGTAAGATATATGCATAGGTTTTATGGTTTTGATAAAGTCAACATCAGCTTTTATGTCTGATAATGTTTGATTAGGTATACTATGAATAAAATCTAGATTAATATTATTAATATCATTTTGTCTAAGAAGTTCAATATCGTTTAAAACATCAGATTTTCTATGGGTACGTTTTAAAAACTTTAATAATCCATCAACTGTTGTTTGAACGCCCATACTGACTCGATTAATTTTCCCTTTTTTTATGACATTGATAAAATCTTGATTGATGTCATTGGGGTTTACTTCTATCGTATATTCTTTAAGAGTTTTTACATTAACGTATTTTTGGATATTTTGTAATAGAACCGCTAATAAGTCTAAATCCAAACTACTTGGTGTTCCACCACCAATATAGATTGTTTCTAAATCAGCGTACCTTAATTTATGATGTTCTAACTCTTTAATTAAAGCATAAATATATTTAATTTTTAATTCCTTATCAGCTACCATTTTACAAAAGTCACAGTATGTACAGATGCTGTCACAAAAAGGAATGTGAATATATAGTCCCTTAATCATTTTTATCACCAGTATTATGTTAACATAATATTGAAAATATTCAAAATATTTACTTCTGTGAAGCTGTGATTGTTATGTTTCGCGGAGTAAATAATGTTAATTTAATAATTGAGACAAAAAAACAGACATACATAAACTCCAGTATGTCTGTTTGTTTTTTGTGTACATTAAGTCATCTATTCTATGTATTATAAAATTTAATCGTCAGATTCAAGTGATAGTACTGACATGAAAGCTGCCTGTGGTATTTCCACTGATCCAACTGATTTCATTCTTTTTTTACCCTTTTTTTGTTTTTCTAACAGCTTCTTTTTTCGGGTAATATCTCCACCATAACATTTAGCTAAAACGTCTTTTCTCATGGCTTTAATATTAGTTCTAGCAATTATTTTTGAACCAATTGCTGCTTGTACGGGGATTTCAAATAACTGACGTGGGATAATTTTTTTAAGCCTTTGACAGATTTTTAATCCTCTTTGATGTGCAAAATCTTGATGAACAAGAAATGCTAGTGCATCTACAGGTTCTGAATTTAATAAAATATCTATTTTAACCAACTTAGATTCTCTATGACCGATTACTTGGTAATCAAATGAGGCATAACCCTTAGTATTTGATTTTAAACGATTAAAGAAATCAAAGATAATTTCCGATAACGGTAATTCATACATTATTTCAACCCTAATATCAGAGATATATTTCATATCTTTAAAAATACCTCTTTTATATTGACAGAGTTCCATAATATTACCCACATATTCATTTGGTGTAATAATTGTGGCCAAGACATATGGTTCCTCAATCTGAGTTACTACTTGATTTTTAGGCATTTTGGCGGGGTTATCAATTTCTAATACTTTTCCCGACTGAAGGTAAACCAGGTAGTTTACAGATGGTGCGGTTGTTATTAAATTTTGATTGAACTCACGCTCTAATCTTTCTTGGAATATTTCCATATGTAACATTCCTAAAAACCCAACTCTAAAACCAAATCCTAATGCACTTGAAGATTCGGGTTGAAAAATTAAAGCAGCGTCGCTTAGCTTCATTTTCTCAATAGAATCCTTTAAATCCGTATAATCATCTGCGTCTACAGGATAGACACCTGAGTATACCATTGGTGTTAAATGTCTATATCCTGGTAAGGGTTCCTTGGCTGGATTAGCTGAATTGGTAATTGTATCACCAACACGAATCGATTCAATAGTTCTAATCGTCGCTGATATCCAACCTACATCACCAGTAGTAAGTTTATTTCTTGATTCTTCTTTTGGCGAATACACGCCAAGATCAATAACGTCAAATATAGCATTAGTAGCCATCATTTTGATTCTATCACCTTTTTTTATTTCTCCATTTATAACTCTAACTAAAGGGATAACACCACGATAACTATCATAGAATGAATCAAATATTAAAGCTTGTAGTGGTTCTTCTGATTCTCCTTCAGGAGCTGGTATTCTTTCAACTATTGCTTCAAGGATTTTATCTACTCCAAATCCTGTTTTAGCTGATGTTAAAATACAGTCGTCAGGATTAATACCAATAGTTTTTTCTAAATCATGTTTACACATTTCAACATCAGCACTATCTAAATCAATTTTATTGATAACTGGAATTATTTCTAAATTGTTATCAAACGCTAAATATACGTTAGCTAATGTTTGAGCTTCTATACCTTGAGTTGCGTCCACAACTAAGATAGCGCCCTCGCAGGCAGCTAACGATCTAGAAACTTCATAGGTAAAATCTACGTGACCTGGTGTATCAATTAAATGAAAGATGTACTCAATACCATCTTTTGCAAGGTATTTCAGTTCAACTGAATTTAATTTTATTGTTATTCCACGTTCTCTTTCTAAGTCCATGGAATCAAGAATCTGAGCTTTCATATCTCGCTTTGAAACCGAGTGAGTTAACTCCAAGATTCTATCTGCTAATGTAGATTTACCATGATCTATATGGGCTATAATTGAAAAGTTTCTTATGTGTTTTTGGTTAACACTCATATCAATCACCTCATTGTTTTAAAAAAAGCATATATGTGTGTATATGCTTTTAAAATCAAGTTATTTATAAGCCATGTTCTGTAACTATATAAATATAGCCAGTAATCATTTATCTACGGCAATGCCGTCAGTTATTCGATTCATTTCTCTTATAACCATGCCCCTACCATAATTTGGGTTTCTAGCTTGAGGGGTTTACCCGTTTCACCCATACATATTCTGTATGATTCGTCACTGTTGCACTTTACAAATACTCTGGCCGTTAATCCATTTCTTCGCCGTCACCTTACGGTGCCTAAACTTAGTTTTTCGTTTAGCACAATCATTACAGGCATCTCAGCCTGTGCTAGCATGGACTTTCCTAACGCATATGCGCTCGATTACTCAATAACTCGATATTTTGTTATATTACTCTTTTTCTGTTTTTTTAATATCTGTTTTTACAATAACTTTTCTTATTTCTGTTTCTTCAACTACTTTTTTAGGTTCAGTTTTCATAACTGGTTTTTTCGCTTCAACTTTTTTTACAACTGATTTTTTTACAGTTGATAAAACCGCTTTTCTTGACAAGTCAACTCTACCTTTATCATCAACGCCAATGCATTTAACTTGAATAACATCTCCAAGTTTTACAACATCTTCAACTTTTTCAACGCGTTTAACATCAAGTTTAGAGATATGAACTAATCCATCTTGTCCTGGCCATATTTCAACGAAGCATCCGAATTTTTCAATTCTTACAACTTTACCTGAATATACAGCACCAACTTCAACTTCTCTAATAATATTTTCAATTAGTTTCACTGCTTTGCTGATGAAGAATGAATCTTCATGCATTATAACAATTCTACCATCTTGTTCAATATCAATTTTTACATTGTTACATTGGTCAATAATTCCGGTAATTGTTTTACCGCCGCCACCGATGATAGCTCTGATTTTATCAGGTTTAACCAACATAAGTTTAACTTTAGGTGCGTATTTAGATAATTCTACTCTTGGAGTATCAATAACAGCAGTCATATTTTCTAAAATTTGTAGTCTAGCGATTTTTGCTTGCGCTAAAGACTCTTCAAAAATTTCTTTTGTGATACCTGAAATTTTGATATCCATTTGTAATGCACAGATACCTTTTGTAGTACCAGCAACTTTGAAGTCCATATCACCGAAGTGGTCTTCTAAGCCTTGAATATCAGTTAAGATTGTATAATCTTTCCCGTCCATTACAAGTCCCATTGCGATACCAGCGACTGGTGCTTTCATTGGAACACCTGCAGCCATTAGAGCTAGTGACCCAGCACAGATAGTTGCTTGAGAAGAACTACCGTTTGATTCAAGAATTTCTGATACAACTCTAATTGCATATGGGAATTCATCCTCATTTGGTAATACTTGTAATAATGCTCTTTCACCAAGTGCACCATGACCTATTTCTCTACGTCCTGGACTCATGTATCTACCAACTGAACCTACTGAATATTGTGGGAAGTTATAATGTAACATGAATCTCTTTCCATCTTCAAGACTAACAGTATCAATAATTTGTGATTCTCTTAAAGCTCCAAGCGTAACTGTAGCTAATGCTTGAGTTTGTCCCCTAGTAAATAATGCACTACCATGAGTTCTTGCGAACAAATCAATTTCTGATGCAAGATCTCTAAGTTCATCTGATTTTCTACCATCTGGTCTTACTTTTTCTTCAGTAATAAGTCTTCTAACTTCTTTAACTAAAATTTCTTCTAAAATTTTCTTAGCGTCTTTTAATAAAGCTTCAGTTTCAAATTTGTCATTTTCTTTTGAGTATTTTTCTTCTAATTCTTCTAAAATAGCTTTTTCAACTGCTTCAATTCCAGCTGCTCTTTCTAATTTTTCATGAATTTGAACTGCTTTTGTAAGTTTCCCTTTTTCTAGTCCATAAACATCTGCACGAACTTCTTCAGAAACGGAAACTAATTCAATTTCCATTCTTGGTTTTCCACACTCTGCGATAATTTCTTCTTGGAAGGCAACTAATTCTTTAATTTTTTCGTGTGCAAAAAGGATTCCTTTTAACATAGTTTCTTCATCTAATTCTTTAGCTCCTGCTTCAACCATGTTGATAGCATTTTTAGTTCCAGCTACAGTTAATTCTAATTCAGAAACTCCTAGTTGTTCTGGAGTTGGATTTAGGATGAATTCACCATCGATTAATCCTACCATAACACCTGCTAAAGGTCCGTTGAATGGTATTCCACCTAAGCCTAAAGCTAATGAAGCACCCATTAAAGCACTCATTTCTGGTGAACAGTTTAAGTCGGCACTCATAACAGTATTGATTATTTGAACTTCTGTTCTAAAATCATCATCAAACAATGGTCTAATTGGTCTGTCAATTGCGCGTGATATTAATGTTTCATGTTCAGATGGTCTTCCTTCTCTTCTTAGGAACCCGCCAGGGATCTTACCAGCTGCATAAAGTTTTTCTTGATAGATAACAAGAAGTGGGAAAAAATTCAATCTAGAAGGTTCTTTACCAACAACTGCTGCTGATAGAACGGCTGTTTCACCATATCTAACTAAACATGAACCAGTAGCTTGTTTGGCTAATTGACCTACTTCTATAATAAATTCCTTACCATAAAAATCTTTCTTAAATACTTTTTTCATTTATTTTCCTCATTTCATTTAAATGCAATAATCTTACTAATATTATATCATAATAATATTAATAGTGGAGACAAATTATCTTGACAAAGAATAAGCACCCAAGGTTTGGGTGCTCATGATTTATCTTCTTAATCCTAATTTTCTAATTAAAGTGATATATCTTTCTAATGAAACTGATTTTAAGTAGTTTAATAAACTTCTTCTTTTTCCAACTTTCATTATAAGTCCTCTTCTTGAATGGTGGTCATGAATGTGTATTTTTAAATGTTCATTCAAGGTATTGATTTCTGTTGTTAATAGAGCAACTTGTACTTCTGGTGAACCAGTGTCACCTTCTTTAAGTTGATATTCAGTAACTATCTCTCTAACTTTGTCTTTGTTTAAAGCCATTTTTGTTTCCTCCTTTTTCTAGTCTTACCTGAGATCCGCAACAAGAGTCGGAGTGTCTCCAATTCCAGGTCTAGGCGCGATTTGTATTATAACATAGTTATATATTTTATGCAAGCATTATATTATCGTAAAACCAACTGATAAATGCTTCTTTAATCCTTGTATTATTTCGAACATCGAATAAGTATCTTGTTTACAATATTCCAAGAGATTATTTATGGTTTTATCCCTTTCAGTTGGTTCTAAATCATTCAATCGCATATATGCATTAAATGCTTGTTTGCCATCCCTTATTTCTAAGTTGTAATATGCCGATTCATTGAATACTTTTATAACTTTTTTTAGTGAGTATGAACCAGATAGCTTTTGACTGTAAAAGTTATAACGATTCGCCTCATATTCAGTAAAATTTCTTTCCATATAAAATTTCTTATTGTTCTTTAAAACGTCTTTTAAGTCAAATAATCTATTAATAATATTTTGGAGATCCTCTTTATACTCCGGAAAGATTGTTTGTAATTCTTTAAGCCTTTGTTCCTCAAAGGTTTTATGGTAAACAATTACCGTTGAATCATACTTATTAACAATTCTGATAAGATTCAAAACCAGTTCACGACGGTTATCATACTCATGATTTGCGATGAACTCATAATGGTATTTATCATTCAGACTTAGTTTACCTTCAGTTTTTTCAATGTGTACTGAGTATTGAAACACAGATTGTGTAAATGGTTTTTCTCCACTGTATCTTGGTAGTAGACATGGTGAAGCTTCAAAATCAAGATAGATTAGTGGGTACTTCAATGTTTTTAACATTGTTTCAATTTTTTTTCTGTGAACATGTGTATAATCAGTTTCAATGCAGTATCTTTGCATCAAATGTTTTTCATCTTTTAACCAAGATATAGGTATATCTAAGGTATTTACTTTGCCTTCATTAATTAAATCATAAGTGTCGTGGTGAATCTCACCAGTTTCACTTGTTTCATCGAATCCTCTCTGAGCCGAGAAGTAATCTAAAATTGAGTTTCCTTTAGGTAAATGAGAAAAACAAAACTTTGTAAATTTACATTCAAAACTATCACCTTTTCTACATTCCTTCTTAACCAGATTACATGGAGTAAAGTCGTTTAATTCTATATGATTAATCATACGGTATACATCCGCTTCAATAGTCTCATTATAACCATCAAATAATAGACTGAAATCAAAGATATGATATAAAGATTTATTATAATCTTTTCCATCATAAACATAGTCACCATTGAGTAAAACCATATAAACCTTGGTGTTGTTCCCTGGGTTTATTGTGTTGTATACAAATTGTTTAAAGGCGTAATTATAGACAATTCTGCCTATATCTTCTGTTCTTTTTTTTAATTTATCGAGTTTTTCTAAATAGTTAGTTTTTGTTGCTAATAATTTTCCTTCTTTGATTTCATAGATACCTTTAGAATTTTTATTAAATAACTGATATTTATGTTTGTCCTCGGAATATCTAATCTTTAGAAAATCTTTAGATGTTGAAGGTATTAAACAGTATATTTCTTTTTGATTATTTGTTAATTCACCTATGAAGTGATAGTTTTCATATAAAACAACATCAGGATGAAAGTCATATGATAGTTTCACATTCTTTTTTACATTCTTAAATGTGTTCCCATATTTGGCTAAAAATATATCAAGATAATCTTGAAAATAAGTGTGCGATTGAACTTCATATTCCGGACTTTGATATTCTAAGTCAGGATCATTCAAACTAGCGTATCTTCTACATCTTATATAATTTAATAAAATATTAGCCGTAACCTTCATATAGTTATTCTCCTATAACGAATTTATTAAACCTAAAAACTCTCTCTGCATAATTTGTATCCCATATTCATGTGATGTGTCATGATTATCGAGTAATGTTATGGCGTCAATTTTGTTTATCCATTTAAGTTCTATACCCGCCGTTTTTTCAAACTCACTTAATTTTATTTTATGTTCTTTGATTTTTTCATTTTTTAATTTAGCAAAGAAATAATGACTTTCGTAAGTTGAATCTTGAAAGTATTCTTTTATAATTGCTGTTTCTTCATTCACCCTTATTGAGTATCCAGTTTCTTCCAAAATTTCTCTTCTTAAACACATCTCTAATGTTTCCCATTTTTCAAGTCCACCACCAGGAAGTGTATAGAAATCATGTTTTTTATAATGTAACAAAAGAATTTTGTCATCTTTGGTAATTATTGCTCTTGCTGATTTTCGCCAATTTTGATGATTGATATCGGTTTCTATTAAATCATCAGCATATATTTCCAATGTTGTTATTCCTTTTAAAAATCTGAACAATGGGTTTTTAAATAAATCAACTACAAAACCTAAGAAAAGCACAAAAAATATTGTTGTAAATCCTAAATAAAAGAAATGCTCTTGGCTTCCGTAGTACATCCCAACAATAACTGCGCTAATTAGAGCTAAAAATTCTCCAATGTATTTACCTTGGCCAAAGGTTAGTTTAAACCGTTTTGCGATTGCCATGCAAAACTGATCAAGCGCTGGTAAAGGAAGCCTACAATAAACAATTAAATTTAGAGCAATACCAACTAAAATTGTAGCGATAAGCAAGTATAATCCATTCCAAAATATACCTAATTCTGATACGTTAGGCATAACCAGTAATTCTATGTCTATCACGGTACCAATAATAAATGATATCACAATAGGGAAAAACATAAGTAGTGTTGGCTTCTTCCACGCTATTAAGTGAGCTAAGCTCATCAATATTACCGCAGAAATTGGTGTTAGATACTTATACTCTAAAGGAATTCCTTCATAAAAGTTTCTGTGCAAAGCATCCCAGGAAGACATACCTAGATTAGTTGATTGAATTAAAGTTACACATGTTCCTAGTAACACCATAGCTAACAAATACAGTAGTACTTGTTTAAGAGTAATTTTCATAGTAGTCCTTTTCTATTTTAAGTCACAGTAAAAAGCTATCCAATTTGGATAGCTAAGAACTAAGATATTAAAGCAATTTTTAAAACATCATCCAATTTATTGGCATAATGAATAGTAAGTTTATCTCTTACTTCTTTAGGGATATCATCCACATCTTTTTCGTTTCCTTTAGGGATAACAATTTGTTTTAATCCTGATCGTGCCGCAGCAATGGCTTTCTCTTTAAGACCACCAATAGGTAGAACTCTACCATTTAAAGTGATTTCGCCAGTCATACCAACAAAACGATTTACTTTACGTTTTGATAAAACTGAAATTAAAGCTGTTGCTATGGTAACTCCTGCAGATGGTCCATCTTTAGGAATTGCACCTTCTGGAACATGTATATGAAAATCATTTGAATCTAACTCGGTTTTTTCAATACCTAGTTTTTTAGCATTTGTTCTTATATAAGAAACTGCAGCCATAGCTGACTCTTTCATTACATCACCTAGGTTACCAGTTAAAAGCAAATTATTTTTACCATTGTAATATGTAGCTTCTACTTCTAAAGTATCGCCACCTGCTTGTGTATAAGCAAGTCCAGTTACAACACCAACCATATCTTTTTGAGATATTTGGTTGTTCTTGAATAGTTTTTTCCCTAGATAGTCATGAAGATTATCTTTAGTTATTTTAACTACATCTTGTTTTTTAATAAGAATTTCTTTAATTGCTTTTCTAACAATTGAGCCTAATAATCTTTCTAATTGTCTTACACCAGCTTCTCTCGTGTAATCATTGATTAGCGCTTTAATAGCTCCATCTGTAATTTGAAATCTAGATTTCTCTAGTCCGTGATTAACAACTTGTTTATCTACTAAAAATTTTCTACCAATATAGAATTTCTCAATTTCAGTATATGAACTAAGTTCTATTACTTCCATACGGTCCCTTAATGGCGCTGGGATATTTTGTAAATAATTGGCTGTAGTTATAAATAAAACTTGTGAAAGGTTGTAGTCTTCTTCTACATAGTGGTCCGAAAAGAATTCATTTTGTTCTGGATCCAAAACTTCAAGTAAAGCACTTGATGGATCGTTTCTTTCATTCATCACTAATTTGTCAATTTCATCGATTAAGAAAACAGGATTAGTTACTTTTGCTTTGATCATACCATTGATAATACGTCCAGGTAGAGCCCCAACGTATGTTCTTCTATGACCTCTAATTTCAGCTTCGTCATGTACACCACCTAATGAAGTTTTTACAAACTTGCGATTTAAGGCGTTTGCGATAGACTTAGCTAGAGAAGTTTTACCAACTCCTGGAGGTCCAGATAAGCAAAGAATTGTTTGTGGGTTTTTACCCGTTAACATCTTAACAGATAAATACTCAATAATTCTTTCTTTAACTTTATCTAATCCATAATGTGAATCTTCTAATTTATCTATTGCGATGTTAATATCTGATTCATCTTCGGTTTCTTTAGCCCAAGGGATTGAAATCAAAGTTTCTAAATATGTTCTTACAACTGAAGATTCACTTGAAGTTGGCGCTAGGTACTCATATCTTTTGAGTTCTTTCAATGCTTTAGCTTTTACAGCTGGAGGCATGTCAGATTGTTCAATTTGTTCTAATAAGTTTTTAGCATCGTCTTGTTTTGAATCACCAAGTTCTTCCTGAATAGCACGCATTTTTTCGCGCAAATAATATTCTTTTTGATTTTGGTCAGCTGATTTTCTTACTGTTTCATTGATTTTTGTTTCAATAGTTTGAAGATTCTTTTCTTTTTCAATATCCTCAAGCAAAAATTGTAATCTCGTATTTATTGAGATACTTATTAAATACTTAATTCTATCATTTTCAGGGATTCTCAATTCGGCTGCGACTAGGTCACAGAGTTTATCTGAGTTGATTCCACCCTTCATTGTATTTAATACACGTTTTGAATCTCTAAACAAGAAATTAGCATTTTCCAACACTTCCTTCGATACCATTTTCAATAGAACTTGTTCTTCATCTAGGTTTTCAGGTTGTAGTACCATTGATGTAAAGTCTATTAAATAGAATGGTTCTTTGGCGATTAAGTCATTTAGTTTTACTCTCGTTAGTGGTTCGAATTTTATTTTATAGTTACCATTCGGTAATTTTATTTTGACTGAAATTCTAGCTAACAACCCTACTTCAACAAAATCAGTGAATTCAGGTTCTTGTACATTTGGATCTTTTTGAAATACTAATAATACATATCCGTCACGATTGCTTTCAGCCTCAAAAATAGCGCTTTTTGAGAACTCTCTACCAATCTCAATTCTTACATCAGCCCCAGGTAAAAAGATTACTCCTCTAACCGGAATTACTGGTAGTGAATCTGAGAATATTTTCTTCACGTTATACATATATTCACCTCTTTTTATTAATTAATATATCAATGTTATTTTACCATAATATATAAAAAAAACCTAATATTTTGATGAAGTCATCACAATATATTCATAGGTTTTTTTATTAGTTTTTCTTAATTGTATAGTTATTTATTGATTACTGCTTTTTCAAGTAATAAATCAATTGCTTTTCCATAAACGATTTCTGAAACGATCGCTGATTCAGGAATAGCTTGTTTTGCTTGTTCCATTGTTACATTTTGAGCTTTGTATTGTTCAATTATGTCATCATATTTAGCAGCGATTTCTTCTTTAGTAGCTTCTAAAGCTTCTTTAGCTCCAATTGCTTCAATAACTAATTGTTCTGACAAAGTTTTTTCAGCTTGAACTTTTAAGTCAGCTTTGAAAGTTTCTTCGTCTTTACCCATATATTGTAGGTAAGTATTAAAGTCTAAACCGTATTGTTTGATTTGGTTTTGAGTTTGTTCACTCATTCTAGCTATTTCATCAGTAACCATTTCTTCAGGTAATGCAAATTCAGCATTTTCAACGGCTTTTGAGATTATTGTTGATTTAATGTGATTTTCGTTTTGAGTAGCTTTTTGAGCTTCTAATTCTTTTTTCACATTAGCTTTGAATTCTTCAACTGTTTTAATTGCGTCGTCATTTAATTCTGTAATGAAATCTGCATTTAATTCAGGAACTACTCTTACTTTTATCTCATGAAGTTTACATTCAAATATCGCTTCTTTTCCTGCTAAAGTTTTTTCTTGGTAATCTTCAGGGAAAGTTACTGTAACATTTTTTTCTTCTTCAGTTTTCATGCCAACCATTTGTACTTCAAATCCTGGGATGAAACTTCCTGAGCCTATAACTAATTCATAGTTTTCAGATGTACCACCGTCAAATTTAACTCCATCAACTGATCCTGAGAAATCAAACACTGCAGTGTTTCCATTTTCTAATGCGCCTTCTTCTTTAACAACCATTTCAGCATGTTGTTCAAGTTTTTTAGCTACTTCAGCCTCTACTTCAACATCACTAGCTTCAGCTGGTATTACTGTTACTTCTAAACCTAAGTAGTCACCTAATGTAACAACTGGTTTAACAGCCACTGTTACTTTATATGTGAAGTCTTGACCTCTTGTAATATTATTTGGGTCTAAGTCAATTTTAGGTTGAGCTACAACTTCAATGTTATTTTCAACTACTGCATTATAATAAGTTTCTTGTAGAACGTGTTGGATTGCTTCTTCATATAAAGATTCCACTCCATATTTAGCTTCATAAACGTTTCTAGGAGCTTTTCCTTTTCTAAAACCTTTAATTTCAACATCTTTGTTTACAACTTCAAATGCATGGTCTAATCCGTGTTCGAATTGTTCTTTTGTTACTGGGACTTCAAAAAATACTCTTGAGTCACTAAGTTTGTCAATTATCATTATTATTCCTCCGTTTTCTCACTTTGTAGATTATATCAAATATGTGATAGAAAATCAATCTTTTTACACTCAAAATATCTTGCCAAAAATGTCTTTAAATCTTTTTGGAACTTTTTTGATAGATTCACCAACTACTTTTGGAAATAAAGTTACTGCTTCTGCGAATGCCATGCGCTTAATTTCTCGCTTAGAAATCCCTTTTAAGTTCATAAATAAAAAGTTTCTACAGATGATTCCGACTCTTAGAGATAATAGCGCATTTCCTGCACCTTGAGCGAGTGAACCAGTAATTGTTTTTAAGAAAGGAATTTCTCCCAAAGCATTTAAACTTGATTGTGGAAACAACTCAGAAAACTTCATATCTTCGATGCTTTCAGCTACTATTGCAGTAGTTAAAACGCTGAATGAAAGTCTACCAAGAGAAGTATATGATGGTCTAAATCCGCATTTTACAACCAATTCTTTAATCAATCTTAAGTTGATAGTTAATACTGCAATTGCATCAAGTCTACCGTTTTGACTAATAGCTGTTGTCATAAAAACAGATTCAGCATGAGTTACAATAACTTTGTTTAGCTCTTTTTTAATTGTTTTGTCAAAAACACCTGACAGTGATTCTTTTAATTGAAGTGGGTCACTTAGGTTCTCATTTATTGAGGTTTTATCATCTTCTGCAATATATTCTTCCTCGAGAAGATTTTTAGCTACTTTCTTATACATAGAATAGTTTTTTCTTGCATTTTCTTCTTCGGAAAATAAGCTGTCCATAGAAAATGTAGGTGAAAATACAACAATAAATATTGGTCTTACAAATAAAAGAATAAATAGGACAGCTGAAATAACATAAAATGCATATTCAAGATACACATGAATTGCGTTTAACCTCTCTCCTAATTGTAAAACTGCACTTAATACTATCAAAACTAAGAAAAACATAGCTGCTAATCCTAATGTAATCCAAAATGGTTTTTTAATCTTACCCATGATGATCCTCCTTGATTTTTTCTTTAACATATTCAATGTCTTTTAAGATTTGAGCTGATAGCTCAACTTCAGATTTGAATTTGATTTCTGGTCTAATATACTCGATGAATCTAATATCAATCACATGATTATAAAGACTTTCATTGACATTAAATACATAAGTTTCTACTGTAAGTGGTAATTTAAAATAGGTTGGTTTATTGCCAATATTTGTTAAACCAAAGTATGTTTTATCATTATATACTACTTTAGTTAGATAAACGCCTGTTTTAGGCAAATAGTAAGGCATATAATCGATATTTGCTGTTGGATATCCTAGTCTTTTTCCAATCCCTCGCCCTGAAATTACTCGGCCTTTAATCGAGTACAATCTGCCCAACAGATAATTAGCTAAGTCAATGTTACCATCATGTAAATTAGCTCTAATTCTAGTACTTCCAACTTTTAAATCCATATATTTCATTTCAGGTATAACTACTGTCTTGAAAGTTTTAGATTTTTTAAGAAGTGTCCTTGAACCTTCACCTTTGTATCCAAAATTAAAGTCATAACCAATAACGACAGAATTTGAGTCTTGTAAGAAACGATCTACAAATTCTTTGGCGTCCATATGAATTAAATGACTCGTTACTCGCATAACATAAAGGTAATCAACTCCTAAGGTTTTACATATACTTGCTTTGTCTTCAATTGTAGTTAAACAACGGTGTCTTTCCCTTTTTAGAAATGTTTTTATATTCATTGTGAATGTAAACACACCTAAAGACAAGCCTTTTGCTAAAGCTATCTTTTTTGCTTCTTTAATTAAATTTATATGAGCTATATGCATACCATCAAAAAAGCCTAGGCATAAGACCAGATTTTTTTCAGTAATAAAATCATTGTACTCTATATACTTAATTCTTAACACCATTTCACCGACATTCTCATTGTATTTTTTTGTTCATCATAATAGTATATCGCTAATACTTCTTTGTCTTTTGAATAGATAATAGTATCTGTTTTTTCAGGAAACATATCTAAATCTAAAAATCTTCCATTATTTATGTAAGATTTATATAATGGATCAACAACTATTTTTGGCATATTTAGATATTTAAATGGATCTAGAATTTCGTATTTTTCTGCTAGTATTTCTTCCAAAGTAAAAGCATCTGCAATTTTAAAGTTGTCTATTGCGGTTCTTTCTAATTCAGCTAAAGTTCCATAGCACCCTAATATTTCACCCATATCTCTAGCTATACTTCTAATGTAAGTGCCTTTGGATACTTTTAAGGTTACTCTGAAAGTAATGGTTTCAGATTTCTCTAAAATTTCAAAATCTGAAATTTCATGCACTTCAACATCTCTCGGAGAAATATCATGAATAACTATGTCTCTTCTGGCTAACTCGTAAAGTTTTTTCCCATTCACTTTGACAGCTGAATAATTGGGTGGTATTTGTTTTTGTTTACCCGCAAAGGAATTTAATACCTCTATAATATCCTTTTCTTTGATATTTGAAGCGTCTTTGGAAGCTATTACTTCACCAGTAATATCATCGGAGTCTGTTTTTACTCCTAGCTTGATAGTAGCTATATATGTTTTTGAGTGTGATTCAAAGTATTTCACGAGTTTTGTAGCTTTATTCACACACAAAACAAGTACGCCAGTTGCATTAGGGTCCAATGTCCCTATATGACCTACTCTTTTAGTATTTAATGCTTTTCTCGCGATATTTACAATATCATGAGAAGTGTATTTCTTTGGTTTATTGATTATTAAGATACCGTCCATAATGACCTTTCTACTTCAATAATTCTATTAAATCTTCTCGGATTATTGAGCCTGTTAATCTTGTAATTTCTTGATTATCTTCAAAATATATTAAAGTAGGTACTCCTTCAACATAATATTTATTTACTTCAGCCTTTTCTACTTCAACATCTATATAACGATGTTCAAAAATATAAGTTTTATCTTTGACTAGACCATCGATTCTTTTCTTTAATGCAAAACATTTGCCGCAATACCTAGCGGTAAATATTAATATTGATTTTTTCATAATACTCCTATTTAAAATATATTATCGTGACACCCTTACCGCCTTCGTTTTGTCCGCCTGGTCTTGAGCTTTTTATCACAGAACTGGATTTAATAAATTCAGCTACCGCTTTTTTCAATGCGCCAGTTCCATAGCCATGAATTACATAACCAAATTCAAGATTGTTAATTAAGCAGTTATCAACAAATTTATCCATTTCATCAACCGCTTCTAAATATCTTAACCCTCTTAAATCTAATTCTATTTTTGTAGAACTTGTCTTTGTAACCGTACCACCGGTTTCCACTTTTTGTTTAACTACTGGCTTCGATACGAACTCTAGGTCTTTTTCACTCAAAGTTATCGACAGAGTCCCCATCAAAACTTCATACTTCTTGCTAGAAACCTTTTTGTTAACTATTCCTTGTCGTTGATAAGGGATAACTAAAACTTTGTCTCCAACAGAAATTTCGGTGTTTTTGACCTTTTGATATTGGTTTGATTCAAGATTAAGGTTTTTTGCTTCATGTTTTAATCTAGCTAACTCATGCTCTTTAAATTCAGCCGTGTTTCTTAATTGATTCAGTTCAGAAATAAGTTCATTGGCTTTTTCTTCTAATATCGATAAGTTAGCTCTTTTTTCTTTTTCAATTTTTTCTAAAAGTTTATTTTGTCTAACTCTTTCTTCTGAGTATAAATCATCTAGTTTCTCTTGTTTTAAATTAAGTAATTTTTTTTCTTCTTGATATTTATGGATTTCAGAATCTAATTCTAAACTTTGTTTCTCAAGTTTTTTAATTAGATTAGATACATCAGTATCAAAAGATAATGAAACTTTCTTAGCCGCTTCTATAATACTATCTTGTAATCCAAGTCGTTTTGCAATTTGAATAGCATTAGACGTCCCTGGCACACCAATCTTTAATTTATAGGTTGGTCTTAATGTATCGATGTCAAACTCTACTGATGCATTAATTGTATCATCTAAATCAAATGCATAAGTTTTGAGTTCTGAGTAGTGGGTTGTAATCATTGAATACAATGACTTTTCTCTTAAATTATTGATAATACTAATAGCTAGAGAAGCTCCTTCTTTAGGATCTGTTCCGGATCCGATCTCATCTATTAGAACCAATGATTTAGGAGTTGCATTATCAATGATATAAATAATCTTAGAAATATGTGATGAAAAAGTAGATAGAGATTGTTCAATTGATTGTTCATCACCTATATCAGCGAAAATATGATCAAATACAATAGTTTCTGACCCTTCATCAACAGGAACCAGTATTCCAGACTGAATCATTATTGATAATAATCCTAGGGTTTTTAAAGCTACTGTTTTCCCACCAGTATTTGGACCTGTAATTACTATATGGTGGTAATTATGGAAATTGATGTTATTACCTACAACATCTTTTTTATTAATCAACGGATGTCTAGCATTTAGTAGATTTATTGTGCTTTTAGTAAGTGTTGGTTTTTCACAGTCAAAATCTATTGCATACTTAGCTTTTGCAAAAACGATATCCAAATAGGTAAGTATACTTAAATTACTTTTAAGGTTATCTGCTTCTTCACTAACTAGGTTACATAATTCTCTAAGAATCCTGTCTATTTCATTAGACTCTTCGTGAAACATGCTTTGCAATTCGTTATTCATCGTAAAACAAGTAATTGGTTCCATGAATACTGTTTCACCACTGCTTGAAGAATCGTGAATAACACCTTTAAATGAGTTCTTGAATTCAGCTTTAACAGGTAGTACTAAACGATTGTTTCTAATGGTTATCAATGTGTCAGTTAATTTACTAGCTTCGCTTTTTAAAAGCGATGCCATTTTAGAATCAATTCTTTCTTCGGTTATCCTAATTTTTTTTCTTATTTGAGATAACTTATTCGAAGCGTTATCATATATTTCACCTTTAACATTAATTACTTGGCTGATGCTTCTTCTTAATTCAGGTAGAGACACTAGTCTTTCATAGTAAGGCTCTACAGCATCATAATCCAAGTCTAATTGCTTAACTTTCTTAATAAAAGTAGTGCTTCTAATAATAGCTTCTTGATGACTTACGATTCTTAAAAACTCTTCAATTGTCAAAGTTGAACCAATTTTAGCTTTTTTGATAGATTCTGAGATATTTAAAACGCCAGTCATAGGTGTTTGATCATAACGTAAAATAATGTTTTTGGATTCAAAAACTTCAGTTAATAATCGTTGAATTTCCTTTTGGTCGGTCATTGGAGTTATTTCCAAAACAGCTTTTTTTGCTAAATCACTTACAGCGAATCTTTTAAGCTGATTAAGGATCTTATCAAATTCCAATTTGTTTGTTTCACTAAGCATCTCATTCACCTTCTATCTCTTCTATTTTAACACAGATTATGGTAAAATAAAAAGGGGAGTTGAGACAATGAACTACGATTTTTCGCTAAATGACGCAAATATAGAAAAATTTGTATCATATTACCAACAATTTAAAGAAAATAACACTGACCCAAGAATCCTCCATTCATTCAAAGGTCCTGATTTTAAGATAATAATATATAATTCAAAAAAAGTATTATTTCAAGGTAAATCCGGATATGAAGAATATTTAAAATGGGGAACTTTTTTAGGTTATGATATAAAGAAACCAATTGATGAATCTACATATATAAACGAATACTTTAATAAGAACGTAATTGGCTCTGATGAAGTGGGTACCGGTGATTTTTTTGGACCAGTTGTTGTATGCGCTGCCTATGTAACTAAAAGTGATAATGATTTTATGGAAGAGTTGAACATTCGTGACAGTAAAGGTCTATCCGATGCACAGATAATTACTCTAGCTCCTAAATTAATCGAACACTTCACCCATCATGTTTTAGTCCTAAATCCGGAAAAGTTTAATTCTTTAACATCCGAAGGATACAATTTAAATAAAATCAAAGCATATTTACATAATCACGCAATTAAAAAGATGGTTCAAAATTGTCCTAATTACAACTATGTAATTCTTGATCAGTTCTGTTCACCTAAAAATTACTTTGAGTATTTAAAAACCGAAACAGTATTTGACAAAATTCAATTTCATACAAAAGGTGAATCGGTGCATAAAGCAGTCGCCATCGCATCAATTATCGCTAGATATAAATTTCTATTAGAAATGGATAAATTAAGTGAAAATATTAGTATCACTTTACCAAAAGGTTCAGGGGCACCAACGGATGCAATTGGTAAAGTAATTTACCTTAAATATGGTGAGGAAATTTTTTCCAAAATCGCCAAGATAAACTTCAAAAACTTTAATAAAATAACTAATAAAACCTCTAAATAGAGGTTTTTTTTAAACTAAAAAGGCTTATCAACTGATAAGCCTTATAGTTAATGAAGTTAACCTTTAATTACCCAAATACCGATAATTAAAGCAGCAACACCCCATGCAGCAACAAAAATTTGTAGACCTACTGGTCCTTTAAAAATTTTTTGCATCACTTCGAATTTTTTCATTTTCCAAATGAATGGGGGTTTGAATGCAGCGATGTAAAGACATAAAACTCCATAAACAATTAGAATTACTTTCCAAACCATTTTAAATCCTCCTCTTTATAAATTTGATCTTTTTGAATATAATTTCATAAGTAAAGCCGCAAAGCTAATATTATATATAACACCTATAATGAAATAGACTATAAAACTGAAGTTTACATCTATCGTTGGCATTAATTCCATTTGAATTAATCTTGCTGGCCAAAATCCTGGAATAAATACTAGGAAAACTTCTTTCCAGGATTGAATAAAGAAAACTAGTACTGGGATCATCAATAACATCCCTGATAATTTCATTATCACAAATCCTTCAACTTTGTTTCTAGCAAATGAATTAACGATTAATGCAACCATTGGCGATTGAACCGCACCAATTATAGCAATTAATAATATTGTACCTACACTAGCACCAGGTAAAAAGTTGGTTGCTAAAGTTAAGACAAGTACTGCAATAACACCAAAAATATAACTTATAACCAATTTTACTATAACATAAAGTTTGACTGATATTGGTGTTATTTTTAAACTCATTAAGATATTATCATCCTTATCATCTAATAAGGAAAATCCTGTAACTACCCCAAACATAAATCCTGTCATCAAAATAAAAAACATTGCGACAATTTGTGGTATTGGATTTCCAGGTGCGACTGTTTCTTCTAAATAGGGTACTAAGAAGTAACCTCCAACGCCTAACATTACTGGCCATAAAAAGAAGAAAAAATACATTTTGTCTCTTACTATATTTTTTAAAGCTGATTTAATAACTGTACCAATCATATTTTACACCCCACTTTGTTTAATTGCATATTTCTTAAACTTCGGTAATGCAACAAATACGTAAATAAGTACTGCGCCTACTAACATGTATGCTAAGCTAACAAAGTAAATCCAATTAAATTCATAACCTTTAAATCCAGCGTTCAATACTTCCGCTGCTGCTTGCATCGGATTTATCAATAATAGATATTCCCAAAAAGCAGCTTTTAAAACATTGAGTTCATATAAAACTGTAGGAATCATCATAATAAAAACAATAGCCATTATATTTATTAACATTCCTGTAAAATTCTTTTGATAATAGGCCATAAACAAACCTAAAATTGTATGAAATGCAGTAGCAGCAAAGATGCCTAAGAATAGAAGAAAGTAGTTTAGCTGTACATCTTTGATAAAGATAAAGGCGATAATAATTAAAGTCGATGACAACATATTATGGATAATATTTGCAATCACTTTTGATAGAACTAATTCTGAATTTGTTGTTGGAGTAACTAGCATCGTCGATATTGTAGATTCGCTTTTTTCAAAAAACATTACACTACCGATATACATAATACTCATCATTGATGCATCAACCAATAATATCAGCGGTAAAACTTTATTAAAAATATCAGTATCAAGAAAATATAAAACCAATCCCCATAGTATTGCAACAAAAAAACTAATAGAGGTTACATTATATTTATGTAATCTAGATAATTCACCTTTTACAAGTATCCATACTCTATTCGCTTTCATCTTTAAGACCAACCCCTGTAACTTGAATGAAGATATCTTCTAAAGTAGTTTCTCCACTATGTAGTGTTTCTATTTCTTTTGTTTGTAAAAGGTCTAAAAATTCTTTGTTTTTACCTATACCGTCTAATGGGAATTCTTTCAATATTGTTTTTCCATCTTCTTTGTATTCTAGTTTCATTGAACGTTTTCCATATCTAATTTTTAAGTTTCTAGGCGTATCCATTTCTTTAATTTCACCTTCAACTATAAATGCAACACGATCACATAATTGATCAATATCAGCCATAATATGAGAAGTGATAAATACAGTTCCGCCATTATCTCTAAACTCTCTAATCATATCTTTAAGAATCATTGCGTTTGTAGGATCCAATCCATTTGTGGGTTCATCCAAAAATAACATTTCAGGACTATTTAACATAGCTCTTACTATATTTAATCTGATTTTCATTCCTTTTGAGAACTCGCCAACCATCATATCGCGATCTTTCCATAATCCAACGCGTTCCATTAATTCTTGAACATTAGCGTTGTTCTTATAGAGTTTTAAGAAAAAATTAATATTTTCCATAGCGGTCATTTTTGAGAAGTGGATAGGCATTTCAAATGAAACTCCAATTCCTTCATAAAAATCATTGCCAAATTCAGTGATATTTTTATCATTATAAGTAATAGTACCTCTAAAATCCTCTAAAATTTTGATAAGAATCTTTTGAGTTGTACTCTTTCCAGCTCCACTAGGACCTAAAAATCCAAAAATTTCACCTTGTTTAATTTCAAAGTTAATACCTCTAATAACATCTTCTTTGTTGTTGCTATACTTAAATCGTAAATCTTCCACTTTAAACATATTACTCCTCCTCTGTTACACCATATCCAATAATATCTATTATCTGTGTAATCCTCTCTAACATTTTGTCAAAATTAAATTCAGATTTATCTCTATCTAATTCATTTACCGAAACATTAACTGTCATATCAATTACTAATTGTGCAAATATTTTTGAATCGATATTTTTTTTAATTCTACCTGCTTTTTTATCAAGTTCAATTAAGTTAGTATACATATCAATTGCCAACTGTAATCCATCTTTCATCACCCGGTCATAGATTTCTCCCTTAGTGGATAACAAGTGTGTCATCATCTTGACTAATTTGGGATTATCTATTGCGAATCTAATTCCGGAAACGTACATTTCCTTGAATAATTCTATGAAAGGGATGGCTTTAGGATTAGCTAAATGTGGCGACATATATTTTAGTTTCTCATTTTTAGTGAGCTCCATAATATAAATATAGATATCAAATTTATCCTCGAAGTACTGATATAAACTACCTCTAGATATTTTAGCGTTCTTAATAATATTAGAAAGCTTCGAGTTCTCAAAGTTTCGTGCTGAAAACTCGTCTATTGCACATTCAATTATGCGATCCTGTTTGTCCTTATCCAAGTTAAAAAAAGTTTGTTTAGGAATAGTACCACCTCCACATGACTCCCTTGTCATATTTGCATTATACTAAATTGCATTTCATTTGTCAAGCGGTTATGACAATATTGTCACTGTACACAAAATGTAATAAAAAAAACCGCAAAAAGCGGTTTTTTATCATATTGTTTCTAGCAAGTCTTTAAACTCTTTAGGTAGTTCAGAATTAAACTCCATAAATTCTTTGGTTCTTGGATGAGTAAAACCTAGGGTTTTAGCGTGTAAGTACTGACCAAAACTATTGTTTTTTGCAGTTCCATATATATAATCACCAACAAGTGGGTGTTTAATATATGCCATATGAACTCTAATTTGATGGGTTCTACCTGTTTCTAAAACACATTTAATTAGTGTTGTATTTTCATAATTTTTAATAACTTCAAAATGGGTAACAGCGTCTTTTCCGCCTGATGTTACATCCATTTTAAGTCGATTGCTCTTGTTTCTACCTATTGGGGCGTTTATCTTTCCTCTTTTGTTTCTTATGACACCTTCAACTAAAGCAATATATTCTCTCTTGGTTTTATGTTTTTTTAGCTCTTCTGCTAAAATGTTGTGAGCTTTATTATTTTTAGCAACCATGATTAATCCACTAGTATCTTTATCAATTCTATGGATAATACCCGGTCTAGCTTCTCCATTAATATCAGATAAACTATTAATATGATACATTAAGCCATTTACAAGAGTATCTTGATAATGACCAGGTGCTGGATGAACAACTAAGCCAGATGGCTTATTAACAACTAATACATCTTCATCTTCATAGACTATATCCAAGTCCATTTCCGTTGGTATAATTTCATATTCTGAAAAATCTACTTCGGTAATCTCAATCAAATCATCAGTCTTAACTAGGTAACTAGTTTTAACATGATTCCCGTTAACGAGAACCTTCTTCTCTTCTAGAAGTTTTTTTATTGTTGATCTCGTTAATTCCTTTTCAATAAAAGTGATAAATTTGTCAATTCTCGTTTTTTCATCTTCAGATTTTACTACATAATCAAAATAATTATCCATTTGTTTTTTTCGTCCTTTTTGGTTCTAAGAAAAACTGATCAATTATAAATATACCAATTCCTACATTTAAACAAATATCTGCCACATTAAAAATAAAGTGCCAAATACCTCTGAAGTCAATCATATCAACTACATTATGGTCATATTGAAATATTCTATCGATCGCATTTCCTAGCGCACCAGCTATTAGTAACGTTAATCCCAACGTATACCAGAATGTTTTTTTGTCTTTGAAATCATTTTTTATAAACATGACAGAAAATATTGTCAGTGCAATTCCAATTATTACAAGGAATACAATGTAATTTTCTGCTAGCCCTTCAAATAATCCAAATACTACACCAGAATTTCTAACATATGTTATATGAAAGAAATCTTGAATAACAGCTAAGGAATCCCCTTCAGCTGCGAAATTCGCTACTACTAATGCTTTAGTTACTTGATCTAATCCAACTAAAGCTAATATTAATAAAATCCATTTTAACATCTTCTCACCTACACCCACAGTATCGGAACAATAGCAAATATGAATACTAATCCAAGCGCTAAAATTGTACTTCCTACAATTATAACGTTTTTCAAGAATAGCTTTTTAATATTTGTATTAATTCCCTCTTTCTTCAGTAATAAACTTTTGCGCCAGAATATATGGACCACAAAAACGTAACAAATCAATGCAATTATAATCAAAACAATAAACAATGTCAACAAATACATAAATACAACTAATAGTTCAGCTAACATTATAAAAACAGGTATAAACAACAAGGTTGCGTAGAATAGGCCTGCAAAGAATGCATCAAGAATTTCTGAGATTGGAAAATCTTTTCTTAAAGACTTCCAGGTCACTAGTTTATTTTCCATATTAACTCAACCCCTCTAAGTAATTCACTGCTGCTTGAAAAGTATCTACTGGAATTAGCCAATCAACTGGATCAATTCCATACTCCTCGCACACTCTTAAAGCTTCTTGATAATTGTCATAATAATAATCCTCATCTAAACTCGGCATAAAAAATAAATCTACCTTATTCAAATAAGCCGTAATTATCTTTTGTTCAACTCCACCGATATACCCAACGCTACCATCGTAGTTAATAGTTCCAGTTCCTGCGATTTTTAATCCATGAGTTAAATCTTCTTCCACTAGGATATTATAAACTGATAAAGTTTGTAATAATCCTCCAGATGGTCCACCTATATTAGAATTGTTTTCTGTATAAACCGGAAAAGTTGTTTCCTTGTTCACAATATAATAAGTTTTTAAGGTTATCCCAAACTTATCATATTCTTCATCTTTGGAAAGGGTCAGTGTATACTCTTCGCCATCGACGTTTTTATATGTAAAGTTATAGCTATCACTTAAAACTGTATACGTTGCGATATCATCTACATCAGTATAGACTACGTCTCCATCACCAACAAAACTTATAAATTCATCGCCAAACTCAATTTCATCATAGTGATCGAGGTACTCAGCTTTTCCATAAACCATAACTTTTGATATATAATTAATTTCAATTTCAGAATTAATTTCAGCTGCTTTTTGATACGCTACAATCACAGCTGCATTAACACTGGTTTCTTTGTCCAAATAACTAATTTGTGCGATTTCTTGATTTGTGTAGTTTAGGTTTGAACCAGTTAAAACATTAATTGTAGCATAAGGTGAAAATGTACCTGCCATAAATTGAAAGAAAGTTGGTCGTTTTATCGACATAATAAAAGTTGAAGAAATTGTTCCTTCGATTTCTTTATCTTGGTTATAATCAACTTCTATCAAACTAGTTACTTCCGACAATCCACCGGGATTGTGCAAATAAAAGTTTATAGGATAAACCAAAATAAACATAATTATTATGTAAGGAATAACCAATACTTTTAAGAACGGTGAAAATTTACTAGTTAGTTCTTTCATCTTTTGACACCTTAATTTTATAGTTTACAAGTTTTGTTAGTTTAATTCCGGCTTTATCAAAAAGCTTCCTTGATGCAACAAATATTTCTGAATCTCTGTATTTATCGCTCAAAAATATAACTTCTTTAATTCCAGATTGAATTATTAATTTTGCACACTCATTACAAGGGAACAAAGTTACATAGATTCTTGATCCATCTAAATCTACATTTGAGTTTAATATAGCATTAGCTTCTGCATGTACAACATATGCATATTTAGTGTCTAAAAAACCTCCTTCTCTTTCCCAAGGAAATTCATCATCACTACAGCCTATTGGTAATCCATTGTAGCCAATACCTACAATGTGATTCTTTTGGTCAACAATACAAGCTCCGACTTGACTAGTGTCATCTTTGCTTCTAAGAGCAGAAAGGTTAGCAACTCCCATAAAATACTCGTCCCAGCTAATATAATCATTTCTTTTCATACTATCAACCTATCCAATAACTTTTAGCAACTTTAGCAGCTAAATCACAGTTATTATAAACTAATTCCATATTTACCTCTAAAGATTTATTACCAGTTATTTCACAAATTTTTGAGAGTAAATAAGGAGTTGTTTTTTTACCTATAATTCCTAATTTATTCATTTCAGATAGTGCTTCATCTATTGCGGCTTGAATTTCAGCTTTTGGATAAGAAAATTCCTCAGGAATTGGATTCGCTACAAATACACCACCATCTAGTCCTAGACTCCATTTAGTTTTACAGATATCAGCTATTGCTTTTGGAGATTCACAATTGTATTCAAGTTTAATTCCTGACTCTCTTGAATAAAATGCCGGTAATTCCTCAGTTTGATAACCTAAAACTAGAACCCCCTTGGTTTCTAAATATTCCATAGTTTTTTCTAAATCAAGAATAGCTTTAGCTCCAGCAGATACAACTGCGACCTTAGATTTGGTAAACTCTTCTAAATCACATGATATATCAAAAGTTTCACTTGCGCCCTTATGAACTCCACCTATTCCGCCAGTTGCGAAAAATTTTATCCCAACCATTTCACAGATTGCCATGGTTGCAGAAACTGTAAGTGCTCCACAAGTTTTTTTAGCTATCGCTACAGGTATGTCTTTTCGACTTACCTTTAAAACTTCTACTTTATTGTTTGCAATATATTCAATTTCAGCGTCGGTTAACCCTACAACTATATTTCCATCAATGATAGCTATTGTTGCGGCTAAAACCCCTTGTTTTTCAATTATTTCTTGACAACGTTTAGCTGTTTCTACGTTTTTAGGGTATGGCATACCATGGGAAATAATTGTAGATTCTAATGCAACTACAGGTCTGTTATTTTTTATAGCCTTCGCTATATCTTCTCTTATTTTAATCATTCTATTTCCTCCTTAAGTAAATTCAAATTAATATGACAGTACCCACTAGGATTTTTTTCCAGATATTTTTGATGATACTCCTCAGCATCATAAAAATTAGTAGCTTTTAGCACCTTTGTTTGAATTGGCTTATTATAATCTTGCTTAATGTTTTCAATAAATGTATCAATGATTTGTTTGTCATGATCATCGTAATAATAGATGCCTGAACGATATTGAATTCCAATGTCGTTACCTTGTCTATTAATTTGCGTCGGATCAACTATTCTAAAGAAATGCTTTAAAACTTTGTTTAAAGTAATAACTGTTTCATCATATTCGATGTACACTGCTTCTGCATGGCCAGAGCCATCACAAACATCTTGATAATTTGGATTTAATCCATAACCATCAATGTAACCAGTTTTAGTATTAGAAATCCCTTTGACCTTTGAAAAATAGGCTTCTATTCCCCAAAAACAACCTCCAGCTAAAGTAATTTTTTTCATTGATGTTCTCCTATAAGTTTGTTTACTACGTATGATGCAAGCATAAGTCCAGCAGTACTCGGGCAGTATGCAGATGAACCTAAAATTGTCTCATTGGTTGATTTTCTTGGAGTTTCTTTTGAGAAAACTACAGGAAAATTTAATGTAACATTGTCATCTTTAAGTTTTTTACGCATTATTTTAGCTAATGGGCAAACTTGAGTTTTGTCCATAGTTGATATTTCAATTAATTCTGGGTGTAGTTTATTAGCAAATCCCATTGCAGCAATTATTGGTATGTCTTTTCGTATGGCTTCTTTTATCAAAGTTGTTTTTGCGATAACATCATCAATTGCGTCAACAACAAAATCCGGATTCATACTTAAAATATCTCTGATTAAAACTGCGTCAGCTTTAATCGGATAAGCCAATACAATTGCTTCAGGATTAATGTCTTTGATTCTTGCCTCTACCACTTCAGTTTTTAGCATACCTAAGGTAGATTCAAGAGCAATTAATTGTCTATTTATGTTAGTTTTTTCAATTCTGTCGAAATCACAAATAATGATTTTGCCAACTCCAGATCGTACAATTGCTTCAACAGCGAAACTTCCAACACCACCAAGCCCAAATATAGCTACACTTCGATGTTTCAGTTTTTTAAGTAAGTCAGTTCCTATCATGCTCTCAAAACGATTAAAACGCATAATCTCCTCCTAAAAAATTAGGCCGCGCAAGCAGCCTCTATTTTTTTCTCATATAGTCAAACTTAAAGTATCTTCTTCCAAGATAGATGAGTAAATAAAGCAAAGCTGAAAATAATATTACTAATATATTTGCGATATATGCTCTGTTTCCACCCATGTAATCATAAATAACAATAAAGCCTAATAATCCAAACGCGAAGAGAAATATTAAGTAAAAGAATTCCCCACGGTAAGTAGCCTTTACTTTTCTTTTCATTTTGTCTTTATTAATTACTATAAATACTGTGCCAACTACCATTATTAGTAGATCAGTGAATAGTGTCCATAGCATAAAGGTGTTTATATTTAAACTTTTGTCAACTTCAAATAAGTACGTTAATACTAAAATAATTGGCATAAAGAAAATTACTGTCGAATAAAATATTAACACGATAATTTCAAACTGAGAATAGATTTTAGGTTTATCGCTCTTTATCATGGGCTCTTCGCCTCGGTTTGCAGATTCTTTTTATTTTCCTTTTTTTGTTCTTTCATGAAGTTAGCTACAACTCTGATTGAAGCTACTATTGGTGAAGCGAAAATTACTCCGACAGCACCAAATAGAGAACCAAAGAAAAGAATGGACATTATAATAATTATCGGATGTATTGATAAATGATGACCAATAATTAATGGTTGGAAAATATTACCTTCAAAGAACTGTAATATCATATTAACAACTAAAACTAATACTGGTCCTGGTCCTGATGCTGCAATGAAAGTATATATTATAGGTGGAACAGCTGCAATTATCATACCAAAGTATGGAATGATATTTGTAACGCCAACTAATACTCCAAAGAGCAAATAATATTTTAAGCCAATTAATCTATAAACAATTGTAGCAACAGTACCCAGCACAATCATCAAGAATACTTGACCTCTTAAGTAAGCTCCTACTGTTTGGTTTAGTCTTGAACCAAGTTCAGCTGCATTCTTTGAATGTTTTTGCGGTATTATTGAACGAATTCTTTCAGAAATCATTTCATAATCTAATAAATAATAGATTAACAAAATCGGTAATAATAATACACTTGATAAAATCGGAACGAAAGAATCAGTCATTGCACTAATCAAGTTAGGTACAATAGTAGTTAAAGTAGTACCAATTAAATCAGTATCGGTAAAATATGCATATATCTGATCGTAAATATTAGTCCCAAAAACAAAGTCATCTCGTAAGTCAGTTTGAAAGTAAGTAATTATGTTTTGAAAATCACGATTAAAGAAGTTGGTAATTTCATCAACTATTCTTGGTGTTAAATAATAGAATCCTGCAAATATAATAGCTACTGTCAAAATAAAAACTATGGCTAAAGAGAAACCTCTAGGACCAACACCTTTTTTTTCTAAATACTTAATAACAGGAAATACAATCAGGGAAGCTAGATAAGCCAAACCTACTGGTACTATAGCTGTTTTAATAGCATTTACAATCCAAACCCAAAAATCAGAAAACTGAATTGCAATAAGGATAATTCCAAATGCTAAAAAAGTTATTACTAAATATTTAATTATTCGATTAAGAGATTCTTCTGAAATTTGTCTTTTTTTCATGATTATACCTCAACTATTAATTATAACATAATTAAAACGATTAATGCAGTAAAATCCAAAAAATCCTAACAATCATTGCATGAATCACAACTACCACTACAACCACTATCACTAGGGTTTCTAAGTATATTAACAAGGTATCTGTATAGGTTGTTTAGTGGTACCCGTTCTTGGATTCCAGTTTTAACAATTTTAACATTTATTACTTGTTCTTTAAGTTCCTCATTACCATAGATCAGGATAAACATAGGATTTAATCTTTCAGCTTGTTTAAACTTACCCTTAAGATTTTTATTAAAGAAATCATAGTCACAGACAAGTCCTCCGTGTCTAAGATCGTTAACGATTCTTAGTGCTTCTGTTTGAACTTCATCACCCAAAGCAATCATATAACAATGAATAAATGGACTCACAACTGGTTTATCTACAGATTCCAAAGCGAGTAATAAGCGTTCAACACCAAAAGCAAATCCTACTGCAGGGACAACTGGTCCGCCTAAAGATTCCACTAAATTATTATATCTTCCTCCACCAACAAGTGTTGATTGTGCGCCTAAGCTCGGAAGGTTAGCGTCTATTTCAAATACTGTGTGTGTATAGTAATCCAAACCTCTAACCAATGATTTATCAATTTCATATTTTAAATCAATTGCATCCAAAGCATTGATAACTTGTTCAAAATGGTATTTATCATTATCATTTAAATAGTCTAAAGGTTTAGGTGCTGCTTTTAGGACTGGACTTTCTTTGTCAATTTTACAGTCTAACACCCTCAATGGATTTTCTAAAAATCTTCTATTACAGTCATCGCAAAGGTGTTCCATATTTGGTTTTAAGTATTCAATTAATTTTTCCTTGTAAAGTTCTTTGCTTTCATTATCACCCAAAGAGTTAATTTTGATAGTAATATCTTGGATTCTCAACGCTTGTAAGAAAGTAGCTGCATAGTTGATTATTTCCGCGTCTACTAACGGTGAATTTGATCCTAGGACTTCAGCCCCAAATTGATAAAACTGACGGTATCTTCCCTTTTGAGGCCGTTCATATCTAAACATTGGTCCATAGTAAAACAATTTAAGTGGTTGATTAGGTATTGAATACAATTTATTTTCAATAACTGAACGCACAACTGAAGCTGTACCTTCAGGTCTTAATGTTATTTTTCTCTTCCCGCGATCCAAAAAATCATAAGTTTCTTTTTTTACTATATCTGTAGTTTCACCTACTCCACGATGAAAAAGTTCAGAATTCTCGAAAATTGGAGTTCTGATTTCTTGAAAATTAAAAATTTTTGAAACGTTTGTTATTACGCTTTCTAGGTCTTGCCACTTGCTTGATTCATCAGGTAATATATCATATGTACCTTTAATTTTATTTACCATTATTTTCTCCTTTTTTTTGAAAAAGTCGTCCTCTTTTTAAGGACGACATCCGATTCTGAGGATCTCAAGAATAATTATTCAAAGTACTTATCAGTTACTTTATCATTAACGTAGTCTACTAAATCAGAAACATCTTTCATTTCTGTAGCAGCTTCGTCTGAAATAGTGATAAGGAATTCGCTTTCTACTTGGTTGAATAACTCTAAAGCGTCTAGTGAATCAGCTCCAAAATCTTCTGCTAATCCAGCTTCCATAACAACTTGTTCTGGTTTAACACCTAGTTCTTGAATTATCATTTCTTTGATTTTTTCAAATACAACTTGTTTTTTATCCATATCTTCCTCCATATTTAGTTCGAAATACATATTTTATTATATTAAATTTTCGCTAATTAGTCAAATATCTTTAACTATTGTTTTTCTCTATTGTAATAGTAACTGGACCATCATTAATCAATGCTACATCCATATGTTCTCCAAAGACTCCTGTCAACACTTCTATATTGTAGTCATTCCTTAATATTTGGTTAAATTTATTATATAACAAATCAGCTTCCTTATAGTTCATTGCGGTTGTAAAACTCGGCCTATTTGATTTATTAGTATCACCATATAAAGTAAACTGAGATATCGATAAAATCTTTCCTGACACATCATTTATATCAAGATTCATTTTGTCATTTTCGTCTGAAAATATTCTCAATTTAGCAACTTTACGAGCAACATAATTTACCTCCTCAAAAGTATCTCCTTGTTTTAACCCTACAAAGAGTAAAAATCCTTGATCAATTTTTGAGAAAACTTTTCCATTACAAGTAACACTAGCTGTTTTAACTCTTTGTACAATTACCTTCATCAGCTAATCCTTTCAATCGAATAAACCCCTTTTAATTTTTGAATGTTAGTTATGACTTGTCTTAACTCTATTACTGATCCAATTTGAAGTTTCATTTTTATGATTCCTTCTTTAATATTATTGGATTGTGCTGATACTTGTACTATCTTAGCTTTTGAAGCCGTAGCTGAATGTACGATTTCCGCTAAAATATTATCTCTATTCAATACAAGTATTTTTAAGTTGGTTGTGTATTTAACGGTTGCATTGGTTCCCCAAAAAACATCAATCAAACGTGGAACTTCAAATGTTTCAACATTCCTGCATTCTTTTCTATGTACAACGATACCGCTACTTCTACTAACATAACCGATGATTTCATCTCCCAAGACAGGATTACAACAGTTTGCTAATCTAGTTGAAGGTTTATCTAATCCTTCAACTACTATGTTAATGTCTGAATGAACGTAACGTTTTTTTGATTGGTCTGGTTTATTAATTTTTTCAATTAAATCTTCATCTGTTAATTCTTCCTTACCAGTAATTAAGTTCGCAGCACCAATAGGAGAAACAACATTTTTACCAATTTCATAATATAAATCTTCTAGAGTTTTTATCCCTCTATTGGCAAATTTTTCTTCAATAAGTTTATCAGTAATCGATATGGTAACTCTTTTAACTAGAATCTCTCTGTCTAATTCTTCCTTACCTTTTTCGATTAAAAATTCTCTTCGTTGTTTGTTTAGGAAATTCTTTATTTTGCTTCTAGCATTGGATGTTTTGGCTATTTTTAGCCAATTTTCATTAGGACCAACTGAATTTTTAGAGGTCTTTATTTCTACTAAATCTCCGGTTTTTAAAGTATAATCTAACGGTCGAATTTTACCGTTCACAATAGCTCCAACTGTCTTTTCACCAATTTTAGTATGGATTCTGAAAGCAAAATCTAGTGGTGTCGCACCAGCTGCTAAATCGATAATATCTCCATTTGGAGTAAAGACATATACATTTGCATTAAGAATATCATCGGTAAAAATATCCAATATTTCCTCATCTGAATCAGACTCTTCAGTGTATTTAATTAATTCAGAGAACCATCTTAGTTTTGAAGAAACAATATCTTCAATACTCTTTCTGTTTGATATCCCTGGCTTGTTTTCTTTATATGCCCAGTGAGCAGCTACACCTTTTTCGGCAATAGCATCCATCTCAAGAGTTCTGATTTGAATTTCAAATATCTTTCCACGATTAACAACTGTTGTATGTAGAGATTGATACATGTTTGGTTTAGGCATAGCAATATAATCTTTAAATCGACCTGGAACTGGTACAAATTTTGAATGAACTATACCAATAGCTCGATAGCAATCACTGATTGAATTAACAACTATTCTTAAAGCTAATAAATCATTAATTTCCTCAAAATCTACATCTTTAGTTTTCATTTTGTAATAAACAGAATGAATATTCTTAATTCGGCCTTTGATATTGAAAGAGAATTTTTCTCGTTCTAATAATTCTTTTAAATCGTTTTCCATATTTGTTACATCGTTCTCACGATTACCTTTTTTATCACTTAAAAGTTTAGCAATGTCTTTATATTCGCCTGGATATAAATATTTAAAAGACAAATCTTCCAATTCGGCTTTTAATCTATACATCCCTAAACGATGAGCAATCGGAGCGAAAATATCAAGTGTTTCTCTTGAAATTCTGGTCTGACGTTCATCATCTAAATAATTTAGAGTTCGCATATTGTTTAATCTATCAGCTAGTTTAACAAAAATCACTCTGATATCTTTGGCCATAGCTAAAACCATTTTTTGATGATTCTTAACTTGTTGGGAAGCTTTTGTGCCCTTGTAATGAAGCATAGTTAATTTGGTTAATCCTTCAACAATATCAGCGACTTCTTCACCAAATATTTCTTTAATTTCATCATAGGTCGTTTCAGTGTCTTCAATAATATCATGTAGTAAGCCAGATACAATCGTATTTGGATCTACCTGGTATTTAGCCAAAGTGATAGCTACATCTCTTGGATGTACAATATAAGGTTGTCCTGATTTTCTTAATTGTCCAAGATGTTTTTTATTGGCATACATAAAAGCACCCTTAATGAACTCTAAGTGTTTAGGTTTTGATAGATATTTAGTTATTTCCTCTTCGAGGGGTTTGTAAATATCTTCTGCAGTCAATTAAATCCTCCTAATATTGCATTAATACTTTTATGGGATAGTTTTTAATTTTATCTCTTCCGTTTAATTCCATTAATTCAATCATAAATCCTAATCCGACAATAGTTCCACCTGCTTCTTCTACTAGTTTAACAGTTGCTTGAACCGTTCCACCTGTAGCAAGTAGATCATCCATAACAACTACTCTGTCACCCGGTTTGATAGCGTCTTTGTGCATACAAAGTGTGTTTTTACCATATTCTAACTCGTAGTCATATACTAATACTTCTCTAGGTAGTTTTCCTGGCTTTCTAACTGGTACGAACCCTAGTCTTAACGCTGTGGCTACTGGAGCTCCAATGATAAATCCTCTAGCATCTGGTCCGATTACTACATTAGCATTTTGTTCTTTTGCCCACTCTGCTAATTCATCGACAACCGCTTTAAATGCTTCGCCATCACCAATCAGTGGTGTAATATCTTTAAATTGAATCCCTTTTATAGGAAAATCTGGTACATTTTGTATATAGTCTTGGTATTTCATAGTTATACCTCCATTTGGTCTTTGAAATAAGTTTTTATATGCGATGGATAGTCAAAATATATAAAATCAATCATTTTTTTTGCCTCTAGTAATTTATTATACGTAAAGGAGTTTTGTAATTCATTTTTTATCGCATTTTCTTTGACAAGATAGTAATCTTCATTCTTCACGATTAATTCTAGTTCAATAAATATTTTAATAGCGTATTTAAGAATCAATTGGTTATACTCAATTCTCCTTAAAAGAACTTCAAGTTTAAACTCGCCAATTTCTTTTAACATAGTATAAATTTTACCCAGTTCTCTTTTGTTAACTATTTTGTTAAAATTAGCTTTAGTTTTTCTAGGACCAAGGACAATGGTTTTAATATCTTTGTTATTGGTAATGAAATCATTTAATTCATCATTAACAATGACCATATCATTTACTTCCAAATAGTTACCAACTATCCATTTTTTATCATTTGGATAATCGTAAGCATTTCTTAGGTCTAGGACTTGTAAATCTTTACATTCAATATCACGTATCATCAATTGAATCTTTTTATTGTTGCGGTAATTGTTCACTGAAAGACCAGCGATTATGTTAATTCTGTCTCCGTTTTCCAAAGAATGAAAGTACTCCAAACTATTAAAATGAAGTGCATCAAATTTTAATCCATGACAATCCAGTATTAGTTTAGTGTGTTTACCACCTAATACCTGTTTTCTTGACACACGCAAATCATTAAACAGAAAACTTGCTGTAAAAAATGATCTATCTTGAATATATTGAATTGTTTCGATTTCTATTGAACACAAATCAATTTTCATATCTACTTCTAATATTGGAACTGAACCTGATAAAGAGATAGAATTTAATCCACTCCTTAAGTCATCAACATTCTCTTGTTTTAACTGTAATCCAGCTGCTTGAGAATGACCTCCGTATCTTAGAAGATACTTTTGATTAATATGGAGCATATCAAGGATATTCTCATTTCCAAATGATCTCATAGATCCTTTGCCAATTCCTTCAGAATCAATTGTTATAATCAAAGTTGATTTTTGATATTTTTCAACAATCTTTTGAGCGCAAATGCCAATTACTCCTTCGTGGAGTTTGTCACTAGCAATTACAATAACGTTATCATCAGGGTTTACTAACTTTTCACATTGTTTAAATGATTCCTCTGTTAGTTTTTTTCTAGATGAGTGATTTTTTTCGATTTTTAAAATTAATTCATTTACTTCCTTAGGGCTATCTGTGACTAAAAGTCTTACTGCATCTAAAGCTTTTCCCAATCGACCACTACTATTTATTTTAGGAGCAATTTTAAAGGAAATAGCTGTCACATTTATAATTTCTAGGTTAGAAAACTTAATTAATTTTTCTAATCCAAGATTTTTTGTGTTTTGTAGTCTTTTTAAACCTAAATTAACTATTGCTTGATTCTCGTTTTTTAAAGGCATTAAATCTGCAATGGTTCCTATCATCGCTAAGTCATAAAATTCTTCAGCTTCATCACCAATTAATGCTTGGGCTAGTTTAAAGGCTACCATCACCCCAGCTATTTCTTTGAAAGGATAATTTTCGCTTAAGTGCGTATGAATTACAGCATATGCGTTGGGAACAAATTCACCAATTTCATGATGATCTGTGATAATTGAGTCAATACCTAAACGATTAAGTTCGTCAATTTCTTTGTTACATGTCACGCCATTATCAACCGTAATTACTAGTTTAATTTCTAAATCATGCATTTTTTCAACAGCACGCATATTCAATCCATAGCCATCAAGAAAACGATTGGGTAAATCATAATATACATCTGCATCTAGTTTTTTAAGCGCTCTATATAACAATGAAATAGAACTGATTCCATCACAATCATAATCACCAAAAATCATTATTTTTTCATGGTTATCAATAGCTTTTAAAACTCTACTTTTAGCCTTTTCCATGTCATTTAAAAGATAAGGATCTATTAGAGATTCTTTTCCCATTGCAAAGAAAGATTCATAGTCATCTATGTTTCTGTTTTTTAACAATTTAGGGAATATTTGATCGTTAGGTATTATGCCTTCAGATTTGATTTTCCAAACATATTTGCTTTCTAACAAATTGGCCACACTTTCTATTTCATATTATTATACTTTATAAAGTTAGTTTTTCATACACAATAACAAAAAATAACTAGAATTTTAGCGATATATCTAAAGATTTGTATGAATGTGTTAATTCCCCTACAGAGATTGTATCAACACCGGTTTCACACACTGATTTAATTCTGTCCACCGTCATGTTTCCGCTTGCTTCTAAAACTTTCTTCTTTTGATTGAGTAATACACATTCTGACATCATAACATTAGACATATTATCCAACATGATAATATCAGCATCAGATAAAAGTGCTTCTTTAAATTTTTCAATATTTTCTACTTCAACTTCAATCTTCATGTTTTTTCCAACATGTTGTCTTACTTTATTAACTGCATCTGTTAAAGACTTAGCAGCTTTTATATGGTTATCTTTCAGCATAACCATATCAGATAAATTCATTCTATGATTAGTACCGCCACCATCAAGTACTGCTTTTTTTTCAAAAGCTCTTAATAATGGTGTTGTTTTTCTAGTGTCCAAAATGATTGTATCTGTCCCTTTTGTTTCATCAACAAATTTTTTTGTCAAGCTAGCAATTCCAGACATTCTTTGAAGGAAATTCAATCCAACTCTTTCTGACATTAAAATTGACTTTGTTTTCCCTTTACATTCAGCTATCACATCGCCTACTTCAACTATATCTCCATTATTTTTGTATATAGTGAATTCAGTTTCTGGATCAATAGTTAAGAAGACTTCCTTACAAACATCAATTCCTGAAATCACTCCGCCTTCTTTTGCGATGAACTTCCCAGCGGAAATTTCGTCTTTAAATAGATAATAACTTGATACATCTATCGTGGGTATGTCTTCAATTAATGCTTTTTTAATGGTATCTTTAATGTTTTTATTCATGATTTGCACCCCCTAAATTTAAATGCAATTGTTCTTGATAATTAAGTTTTTTAGTTGACTTGACAAGTTTTATCCATTTAGCACTTCTACCCTTACCAAGTGGTCGGATTTTTTCTTCTTCTTGTAACCTTTTCAGAGTTCGATTAATAGTAGAATCAGAGATTAACGGATGCCTCTCTCTAATCTCATCTTTTGCAAAGATTTCGCCCAATTTCATTACCGTATTTTCAACGTAGTCAGATTTTGATATTTCAAGTTTTGATTCGTATTCAAAATCTCTCGCTTTTTCACTTAAATTATAATAGAGTTCCGTGTAAATTTTAATAAAAAATCTGACTAAAGGCATAATTTCTGCCAAACCTTCTTCCCATTGGAATTTACACTTAGCTAATGATTCGTTCAGTTCATCTTTATATAAATGTACCTTGGAAAAAAAGGATGCATAATTGCACACAATAAACCCTTCTTGAATCATTACTATATAGAGGAGTAAAACGCCTATTAGGTCATTTTTCTTGCCATTGTAAATATCCATATTGATAAAATCAACAACGAGGTTTGTATGTAGAATTAGTGGTTCAAAAACATCTTCTTTCTTTAACTTATCAAATTCAGTTATCAGTTCGTCAAGTTTTTCACGCATTGAACCTGATTCCTTCGATAGTAAGGAATGAGTATTAGTTTTGTATCTTCGGTACTGAACTCTTTCTTTGGTGTTAACATCTTGAAACAGGAGTTTAACCAACCCATTTGTTTCAACTGTACTTAACATAAAAGGTTCTACCGATTTATCTCTAATGTGTCTAAATATGTAGATAAGATTTTTATATAATTGTTCAGCTTGATTTTTAGGAACTGTTGAATCAAGTAACAGTGTCCTTAATCTAGACTCAATAATTTTATATTCGGGAAAGAACACTTTGAAAAAAGCATAAGCATCTTGGTCAGCTACACTTTTTGAAATATATTCATAGTTTGTTTCAAATAAGTTCTCATAGTAATTATTTCTTCCCATTTGATAGTAGAGTTTAGTAGTTTTTAAAAAGACATCACTCGGTACTGGGTTTCGCTTAATTGTTTTAATGCAGTTCATTACATCACCAATCCTTAAATTATATAGTTTACAATATAATTATACTGTTTTTTCTTTGAAAACATAGTCATTTTTAAATATTTGATGTTATTTACAATAGAAAAAGGCGGTTTCATCCGCCTTAAACATAGTCGCATCGATAATTAATTGAGTATAAGGTTATAAAATGCTTCATCCCATTCCATAGTATTTAAATAAAAATTAGAGTCATTTGTTTGAGCTAGGGTGATAACCTCTCCCATTATAATGTCGGCCGTATTTGGAGTTTGTAAAACATAATTTTCTGAGTAATCTAATTCAGAATAATCACCAGCAACTAAGGTGCCTGTAATCACATTCACTTCTTCATTTAGAGTAATTGTATAATCACTAACTGTCACAGTAGCAGAAATTTCTGATTGCCAGTTTTCTCCGGTGTACCCTCCAACTCTAGTAATATTGGTTTCTAATGTTTCGCCCGATAAATCAATTGTTGTTTCGGAATAATTATTACGATTATAACCTTTATTGTTATAGCCTATAAATCCACCTATTGATACATCAGAATTAGTTTTGACAACTGAAATATTACTAAAGGAAATATTTTCTTCAACATAAATTATTGTTGCATCTACTTGATCTTCAAATCCAATTAATATACCACCATAATTATGGCCAATGAATCCGCCAATATAAGCTGGTAAACCACTGGTGATAACTGAAATAATTGTATCAGCAATATTATTGGTAACACTGGTGTTGTATGTTTTACCAACAAGACCACCAATAAAAGCTAGTTTTTCAGAAATAACATCAATATTACCACTAACTATATTAGACTGGATTAAATTTGGTTTAAAATCATCTACTGTAGTTGTTGGTCCTAATTTGCCTTGTGAGAACCCTACAAGTAATCCAACATATGAATTAGCCTCTGTATTTTCAACTGTAATATCGCCACTGATATTTGTGTTAATGATATCTCCATCAGCAAATCCAGCAAGTCCACCTGCATAAGTCATAAAAGCTGTTTGATAATTAATGTCTATACCAGTCATATATAAATCTTTAACGACTCCAGATAAATATCCAAATAACCCATTATATATTTGGCCATTATCGGTTATCGATAAATTGGAAATAACATACCCATCCCCGTCAAATATACCCAAATATGGATTTGCTTGGTCTCCAATAGGATTCCATTCAATTCCAGTTAAGTCAATATCAGCAGTTAAGATATACGATTTGTTCATTTCAATCGATTGTAATTCACTAACTGAGTTAATTTCAATAAAATTTTCTGTATCAACAATGATTTCTTCTGTTGTGGTTACATCAGTGTTTTCTCCACCACCGAATAAATCGCAACTAACTAAACCAAAGCCAAGAATAATCAATGTCGCTATTGTTAGTATTTTTTTCATTTTTATCATCTCCATGCGTAACATTATATATAATTTATATGTTTTTACTGTGTTTAAAATAAAGTTTGTTGAACAACTTTATCATCCAAATCATCCTCATCATCTTGATCGTCAAAATTTGATTTTAGAGTGTTTTCAATTTCATTTACTGTTTCAGGTTGTTTTTTACTGCCAGAAATTATTCTTTCAAGTTCATACATCACATCTTGATTATCCTCTACAACTTCAGATTCAATAACTGATTCTGCTAGTCCATTAAGGATTTCATCAAATTCAATATGATTTTCTCTTTCAATACTTAAAATTGCTGGTTTCTTACTTTGTGGAAAATATGGTATACCGTATTCATATCTATCAGGTTTCAGTTCGTTCACTGGGATTACTACTGAGTAATTATCTCCAAGAATTCTAATCGTTAAAGCTTCTTTCAATCTAAAAATATTTTCAGAAACTATTTGTACAAAACTATATGGATTACTCTTCACAGCTTTTAATCTTAGTTTCCCTTTAGCTGGTCGATGACTTGTATCAATATTTTGAGAGAACTCTCTAATTAAACCGCCTCGATTTGTTAATAAAATAACCTCATCCTTGTTGATATTAGTTGTGAATTTAGCACCAACTAATACATCATCTCTTAGATTTATTCCTTTAACACCCTTAGCATTTAAGGATTGAATTGGAACCTCATCAATATCATATTTTAATATATAGCCTTTTTGAGTAACTAAAACTACATTCCTATCATATTCTTCTCTTAAATCCACAGATACTACCTGATTAATCCGATTGGCAGACATACAGTTATAAGTACGATTGATTCTACCTTTTTGGAAATCATTTACACTAACTTGTTTTATCTGTCCTTCTTGATTAGCTAGTAAAACATATTTAGGAGTCTCAAACGATTTAACTACAATAAAATCTATAACCCTTTCTAAAGGCATCATAGGTGCGAAATTACTGATATACTCGCCATTATCACGCCATTTTAAATCTGGCACTTTATAGGCTGGTAATAGAATGAAGTTCCCAAAATTAGTAAAGAATACTATTTGATTTCTGGTATTTAAAGTACATTGTTTTAGAACTAAATCATTTTCCTTTAAACCGGTTTCAGTTTGAGTTGCTTGGAATGATTTTAAGGATGAACGTTTGATATATCCATCTCTAGAGATAACAAATTTTACTTCTTCATTCTGAATTAATTCTTGTTCATCTATTTCTAATTTTTGAATTTCTGATTTGATTTGAGTGCGTCTCTCAGCAGGATATTTTTCTAAAATAGCTTCAAGTTCAGAAATGATGACAGCTTCAAGTACACCCTCATTAGTAAGGATGCGGTGTAATTTATTAATCGTTTTTGTTAATTCTGCCGCCTCTTTGCGCATTTCTTTAACGTCTGTCGTAGAAAGTCGATAAAGTTGTAAAGACACTATAGCGTCTGCTTGAAATTCACTAAAATTGAAGTGTTCTACTAATCTATTTATTGCGTCTTTTTTTCCTAAAGATTGTCTAATCAACACAATTACTTCATCTAAAACATCAACCATATTTAAGAAACCTAAAACTATGTGTTTACGTTTTTCAGCTTTTCTTAGTTCATAATTAGATCGGTTTCTAATTATTTCCTTTTGATGTTGAATAAACTCATCTAAAATTTGTGCTAAAGTAAGAAGTTTTGGACTTCTTTGGGATATCGCAACCATATTGTAATTATAAGTTACTTTTAAATCTGTTGTTTTAAACAGATATGCTAATATGACTTCAGATGAAATCTCTTTTTTTAACGTAATTACAATACATAATCCATTGCGATCAGATGTATCTTTAACTTCTAAGATTCCATCAATTTTTTTCTTTAATCTAATGTCATCAATTTTGCGAACTAAATCAGCTTTATTTACTTCAAAAGGAATTTCTTCAATTATCAAAGAAGTATCTTCTACTTTTACTTTGCTTTTGATAATAACCTTACCTTTACCTGTTGTAAAAGCTCTTTTTATTTCATCAATACCTTCAACAATAGCTCCAGTAGGAAAATCAGGTCCTTTGATAAAGGCTAGTAAATCTTCGATATCTGACTCAGGATGTTTTGTACGATATATTGTTGCCCTTAAGACCTCTGATAGGTTGTGGGGTGGAATATTAGTCGCATATCCTGTAGCCATACCCTGTGACCCGTTAACTAACAAGTTAGGAAACTTAGCTGGTAAAACAACCGGCTCTAGCTCTTCATCATCAAAGTTAGGGACGAAAGTTACAGTTTTTTTGTCAATGTCTTCTAGTAAAGCTTCAGAATACACCGATAATCTAGCTTCTGTATAACGCATAGCCGCTGCTGGGTCATTATCAATTGATCCGTTATTACCATGCATATCTATTAGTACGCTGTTAGTTTTCCAATATTGACTCATTCTAACCATAGCGTCATAAACTGATTGATCGCCATGTGGATGAAATTTACCAATAACATCCCCAACAATTCTTGCTGACTTTTTGTATGGTTTTGTAGAACCCATACCTAATTCATTCATAGCGAAAAGGATTCTTCTTTGAACTGGTTTTAATCCATCTCTAACATCAGGAAGAGCTCTTTCTTGAATAATATATTTTGAGTATTTTCCAAATCGGTCACCGACTATTTTTTCGATATTCATCGGAAATATTTTTTCTTCTAAAAAATCGGTGATTTTAGCTTTTGCTGTTTTTTTAGCCATTATTTTTCACCCCGATTTCGAAGTCATCGTCATTTACAAATGAAACAAAGTTATCAATCCATTCTTTTCTCGGTTCAACTTTATCGCCCATTAAAACCGATATTCTTTGTTCTGCTTCAGCTATATCGTCAATTACAACTTGAATTAGTGTTCTAGTTTTTGGATCCATAGTAGTATCCCATAATTGAATAGAATTCATTTCTCCAAGACCTTTATATCTTTGAATATTATAAGATTTTAATTTTTTACATATATCTTCTCTTTGAACTTCATCCCACGCATAAACATCAGATTTCTTCGAAGAAATCTTATATAAAGGCGGTAATGCTATGTACAGTTTCCCAGCTTCAATTAATTCTGGCATATATCTAAAAAAGAAAGTAATTAGTAAAACTTGAATATGTGCACCATCTGTATCTGCATCGGTCATTATTATAACTTTATTATAATTAGACTTAGCTATATTAAAATCACTACCGATACCAGCACCGATTGTACTAATTATTGTAGAAATTTCTTCGTTTTTAAAAACGTCTTCCATTTTTTGTTTTTCAGCATTAATAACTTTTCCTCTAAGAGGTAATATAGCTTGAAAAGTTCTATCTCTACCTTGTTTAGCCGAACCACCAGCTGAATCACCTTCAACGAGGAATAATTCATTGATTTTAGCGTTTTTAGTGCTAGCAGGTGCTAGTTTACCAGAAAGCACTGTTTCTTGCTTCTTAATCTTTTTAACTAGTCTAGCATCTTCTCTAGCTTTTCTTGCAGCTTCCCAAGCTTGTCTTGCTCTAACGGATTTTTCAATCAAAGTGTTAGATATAGTTTGATTCTCAGTTAAGTAAATATTAAGTTTTTCTGAAACAATTGCCTCCACAGTAGGTCTAGCTTCAGGAGTTCCTAATTTATTTTTTGTTTGGCCTTCAAATTGTAATAAATTTTCAGGAATTCTCATCGAAATAATTGCAGTCATTCCTTCTCTAACATGAGTTCCTTCTAAAGATGAGTCTCTTTCTTTAATTATGTTCATCTTTCTTCCGTATTCATTGAACACTTTTGTGAATGCTGACTTAAATCCAGTTTCGTGAGTTCCACCATCTTTTGTTCTTACATTATTTACAAATGAAATAATATTATCTGAATAAGCTTTTGTATATTGAAAAGCCACTTCTAGTTCAATTGTATTTTGAGTACCAGTAAAATATACTGGTTTATGAAGTGGTGATTTGGTTTTATTAATAAACTCTACATATTCTCTGATTCCGTTTTCATATACAAAGGTTCTTCTTTGTTTAGATCTATGATCAATTAATTGCATTTTTAATCCCTTGATTAAGAATGCACTTTCTCTAACTCTTTCTTCTAATGTTTGAAAGTTAAATAAAGTCGTAGAGAAAACAGTTTGATCGGGTTTAAACCAAACTTCAGAACCACTTTTCTTAGTTTCTCCCATAACGATTAAGTCTTTGACTTTTTTTCCGCCATTTTCAAAACGCATTTTATATATTAAACCATCACGGTATACTGTGACTTCTAAAAATTCACATAATGCATTTACTACACTAGCTCCTACACCATGTAATCCTCCAGATACTTTGTAAGCTCCATTCGCAGTGAATTTACCACCTGCATGAAGTTTAGTGAAAATTACCTCTACACCTGTTAATCCAGAAGAATGCATATCAACTGGCATTCCCCTACCATCATCAGATACTTTGATAGAGTTGTCTTCTAATACTTCTATTTTAATAGACTTACCATATCCGGCAAGAACTTCGTCAATTGAATTATCAATAACTTCCCATACTAAATGATGAAGACCTCTAGTATCAGTAGACCCAACATACATTCCTGGGCGTTTTCTAACAGCTTCTAAGCCTTCTAGTATTTGTAAAGATTTTGAATTGTAGTCGTTTTTCTGCTTAGTCATTTATAATGCTCCTTTTAATCCCTATTAAATATTATAACAAATTTCTTTAGTTTTTTCTTTCTTTTTCGAGATTTATTTGGTATAATTTCATAGATTAGGAGGAACACCATGTTAAAAATTGTTTTAGTTCTACTAGCTTATTTATTAGGCTCTATTCCTTTTTCATATATACTAGGAAGATCTTTCCGTCATGAAGACATAAGAAAACACGGAAGTGGCAACATAGGTACTACTAACGCTTACCGAGTTTTTGGTAAATTTATTGGAACAAGTGTTTTAATTCTTGACACTCTTAAGAGTGGTTTATTAGTATTCCTAATAAAGTATACTGGTCTTTTTAATGGTATTGAAATGTTTCATCCATTGATTTATGGATTCGCATCGGTACTAGGTCACATATTCCCAGTTTGGTTTAAATTTAAAGGTGGAAAAGGTGTCGCAACATCATTTGGTTTACTCTTAGCATATGCACCTTGGGTAGGTTTGATTGTGTTACCAATATTTTTCATAATTCAACTTATAAGTAGATATGTTTCAGTAGCTTCAGCTTTTGCTACTCTATCAATGTTTATTACCGGACTAATTCTTTATCTGGTGGACTTTGATCCTAGTTTGTATGATGTTACATTTGTAGTCATATTATTCTTAGCAACATTATTAATTTTTTATCGACATAGAACTAATTTCCAAAGAATTAGAAATGGCACTGAAAGTAAAATAGCAATATCAGATAAATTAGATAACTTATTCAAGAAAAAAAAATAGCCGAATCGGCTATTTTTATTTTGCTTGCTTCATAGAAGCCATAACTTGTCTAACTTGCTTTTCAGATGGTTTTCTACCCATTTGACTCATCATAGCTCTGATCATATTTTCATTGATCGGTGGGTTTTTTTCCAAATATCTTTGGAAGTATTTTCTTGATAAGAAAAAACCTACTACTCCACCTACTATTAAAGTTACAATCGGTACAACTATCTCTGCCCAAAGTGGCATAAAATCACTCCTTTTATTTGTCAATCACTATTTTATCAAACTAACAGGTATAATTCAAGAAATTTCGCTTGTTATTTAAAAAAAAATAAATTTATATGTTTACAAATCTCTATTTCATTGGTAAAATGTATATGGTAAATAAATAGCTCAATAGGAGGAAAAAATTATGCCAAGAAAAATACTTGATACTTGTATTGCTTGTGGTACTTGTAAAGCTGAATGTCCAGTTGACTGTATCGCTGAAGGTGATATCTATGTAATCGATGCTGATGCTTGTATAGATTGTGGAGTTTGTGAAGCAAACTGTCCTGTTGACTGCATTATAGTCGAATAATTTAATACTATAAAAAATAGCGGAGGAGATCCGCTATTTTTTATAAACAAGCAAGCATTTATTGTTTAAAATAAGAAGAGAGTTTTTTAAGGGAGGAAATCAATAGTTCATCTTCTTCTACCTTTAAATCTGTAAAAATTGAATTAATCATTTCATTATGAAAATCGTTATGTTTTTCTAAATCGTCTTCTGCTTTAGGCATTAGACCTATAACGACTTTTCTTCTGTCTTCTGGGTCTCTCTCTCTACTAACATAACCCTTTTGATATAGCGTGTTTATAGATACAGTTAGTGAACCAACAGTAATTCCTAATTTATTTGCGATATTTGTCATTGTAGGTTCTTCAGTTTTTGTTATAGCTTCTAACACGTGGATTTCACTCATTGAGAGTTTAATCCCTTTTTCTTTGAGACTTTCACCTTCAATAGCTAAAATCCTGTTGAATATATCAACAAGCAATTCATTAACTATAGCTCTAGCTTCTCTTAATTTACTTTCTTTTTTCAATAAATCCAACTCCCATCGTTCCAGGACCAGCATGACACCCAACTACTGGAGTAAGCGGGATTAAAAGAATATCTTCTAAACCAGCTGCTTCATACTCTTCTTTGATATCAAACATCTCCTGGTGATTATTGGTGTAAATTATAAAAGGAATTACATCCTTTCCTTTAATTTCTTCCATATAACGTTTTTTCATTTCAGCTCTAGCTTTTTTAGTAGTACGAATTTTATCTAGAGATTCAACTTTACCCGCTTTACTAACTTCAAGAAGCGGCTTAATTTTCAATAAAGAACCAATGAATCCACTAGCATTAGACAATCTTCCATTTTTAACTAAGTATTTAAGTGTATCAACACACACATAAATGTGGCTGTTATCTTTCATAAAATTAAGTTCTTCTAAGATTTTTTCTAATGGTTCATCAGCATCAGCCATTTTTTTTGCTGTCATCGCCATAAAAGCTTCAACATATGATAATGAGTATGAATCAAAAATATGTACTGGAAAATCAACCATATTAGCTGCTAAAACAGCATTTTGATAAGTACCACTCAGTTCTTTAGAAATTGTAATAATTAATAATTCTTCATAGCCGGCTTCGTGCATTTCATTATACATTCTAACAAGATAGCCAGTGCTAGTTTGAGCAGTGTGAATATCTAAATCTGGATTTTTGATAAGCTGACCATAAAAGTCTTCAGCAGTTATATCCACAAAGTCTTCAAATTCTTTTTCTTCAATAACTAATAGTGATCTAAATTTCCTAATTTCCTTATCATGAACCAAATAATCGATTCCCGAATTTCCGCCTACAGCTATTCCTAATTTCCCCATAAATTCTCCTTCATGATTTTAATTTCAAATATTTTGAACTTCAAATATAATTTTATCATACCATTAATAGAATTACAATAGATATGGGCAAAAAATTCGATTTTTTGGCAAAAAAAAGCTAAGTATAAACTTAGCCATTTAAAATTCTTGATATGGATTTGTATTTATTCTTGATTTAATGAATTTTACGTCAACGAATCTTGTTCCTAAATAGGAAATTATTTCATCGACAAAAACTTCTTCAATATGATGACCTACATCAATTAACGTAATTCCAAGTTGAACAGCATCTAATGCTGTATGATAAGTAATATCTCCAGTTAAGTACACATCACAATTATGTTTTTTTGCAGCATACATATGATGACTTCCACTTCCACCAGAGATTCCGACTTTTTCTACAGATTTATCTGTTTTACCAATAACTTTAACTGAACTTAAATTAAAAGTTTCTTTCACTTGTTTGACAAAATCGAGAAAAGTTACTTTTTCTATATCTCCAAATCTACCTATATTAGCATCTTCATCTAATAACATTGGTTCTTTAACCCCTAATTTTTTTGCCAATACATCATTCATTCCGCCTTCAGCTTGGTCATAATTAGTATGAGCTGAATAAACTGCTATATTGTTTTGAATTAGGTTTTTGATAATCCAACCTCTTGGTGAATCAAAAACAATATTTTTCATTGGTTTAAACATTAATGGGTGATGAGATATGATTAGGTTAACTTTATTTTTAATTGCTTCTTTGACTACATTCTTTGTGATATCCAAAGTTACTAATACTCTTTCAACTTTGCTGTTTAAAGTCCCAACTTGCAGACCACAGTTATCCCATTCATAGGCTAATTCAGCTGGGTATTTAGTTTCAAAATATTTGATAATTTCTATTGAGTTCAAGAGATTACCTCCTTTAGTATTTGAATTCGTTTTTGTATAATCTCCAATTTATCTTGATTCTTCACACGAAGGATCGCAACTTCAAGAGTATTGATTAATTTTGATACATATTCTTTAAATATTTTTGTGTTGCTTTTAATGATTATAGGTCCAAATTCTAACTCGATTTTAGATAAATTCATTTCGCCAGGTTCAGCTACGATAATTTGATAAAATTTACCTTTATCTAAAATGATTTCTTCTTCAACAATTTTAAGATTATTGTTCTGTAAAAATTCTCTTAAAATATTTTGATCAGAATTCGCCAATAAAACGAGTCTTTTTAAATATTTTATATTCGCATTTCTTAAAATATCCGAAATCATTCTTCCACCCATTCCAAGAATTGATACGATATCAATTTCTTGATTAAGGTAAGGTAATCCATCGGCCAATTTTGTTTCAATCTTATCTGATAGATTACTTATTTCAATATTTTGTAAAGCATTTTTTAGTGGCATTTCTTTATTATCTGAAGCTATTGCTTTTTGGACTAATCCATGCTCAATTGCATAGATTGGTAGATATCCATGATCAGTTCCACAATCTGCTAAATAATTGAAACCTTTCAAATATTTAACCGTTGCTAGGAGCCTTTTTGAAAGGGTCATTATTTATGATATCCGTTATGGAAATCTTTCAATTTTTTAGAGCGTGTTGGTGTTCTTAGTTTTCTTATTGCTTTAGCTTCAATTTGTCTGATTCTTTCTCTTGTTACATTAAATTCTTTCCCAACTTCTTCTAGAGTTCTAGATTTACCATCTAATAAACCAAAACGCATTCTCAATACTTTTTCTTCTCTATCGGTAAGCGTTCCTAAAGCAGCGTCTAATTCTCTTTTTAACATTTCTTTTGATGTATACTCATATGGAGTTAGTGTATCAGCATCCGGGATAAAATCGCCTAATGATGAGTCTTCTTCTTCACCAACAGGTGATTCTAAAGAAATCGGTTCCTGAGCAGTTTTTTGGATTGCTTGAACTCTTTCAACAGTAATACCCATTTCTAGAGCAACTTCTTCTTGAGTAGGTTCTCTTTTTAACTTTTGAGTTAAGGTTCTTTGAGTTCTAACCATTTTATTGATAGTTTCAACCATATGTACAGGAATCCTAATTGTCCTTGCTTGGTCAGCTATCGCCCTAGTGATTGCTTGACGTATCCACCAAGTAGCATAAGTTGAAAACTTATATCCTTTGGTGTAGTCAAATTTACCTACTGCTTTAATTAGACCCATATTTCCTTCTTGGATTAAATCTAAAAATTGCAATCCTCTTGAAACATATCTTTTAGCAATTGATACAACAAGTCTTAGGTTAGCTTCAACTAATTTTTGAGTTGAAAAATCTCCTCTTTTAATAAGTTCATCATAATCAGCCATCTCTTCTGAACTGATATCAATTCCTTCTTGTTTTTTATAATCGATTTCAATTTTAGCATTTTTACATCTATCAACAAGAACCGCTAATTCATATTCTTCTTCGCTAGTTAATAGTTCAACTCTACCAATTTCCTTCAAGTACATTCTTACAGGGTCATCAACTTTGATTGATACCATAGCGTCGAATTGCTTCTCCTTCATTAACTCTTCTTCAATTTCTTTAGAGAAATCCCTAGTTTTGTTAATTTCAGCAGTTTTAATATTTTCATCAGATAATTCTTCTAATTTTACTGTGTTTTTCTTAGCTTTTTTGTTTGGATTAGCTAGCATGTCAAAAAACTCTTGAGGAAGAATTCCATTTTTAGCTAATTCTTTAACTATAGCATCAAAATTTTTAGTATTTTTGTCTAGCACCTCAAAAATTTCAGAGTTTGTTAATTTTCCCTGTTTTTCGTAAAGCGCTGTAAGATTCTCAATTATTTGTTTTTTGTTCATTGTTTCTCCCTTCCAATTCTTTAATCTGTTTTTGTTTACTTGTTAATTCGTTTTGACAGTTAATATATTCTGTTATATTACCAATTTCATAGAATTTATCAGCTCGCTCTTTAATGATTTTTCTATCTTCTTCAATATAGGCTATTTGTAAAATTCTGATACAAGATTCAATATCATCCTGACTGTACTCATAATCTTCATCTAATAAAAATTCTTGAAGTTTCTTTTTTGATTCTTCAGTTATATTTGAATTCAATAAAACAATCGCAGACGTTTGAGTTTGATAATATGGTAAATCTTTTGCGGTCGCCATTAATCCACGAATATCAATATTACTGAAGTGTAAAAGACTAGCTTTTGAGTCAATCATTTCTCGATAGATAGGATCTCTTAAATAGTAGCTTAATACAGTTTTTTCAGCCATAAAAAACTTTGGCATTTTAATATCTTTTTTAATAGTTCTAGTAGCTACAGTTTTAAAAGTTTGGATAATTTTATCATCAATTCTTGATTGTTGATAATCACCCAATAATGTCTTGTAGGTAATTTGTGTATCACTAGCGAATTTTTGGAAATAAATCTCTCTAATCATCCCGCTTGTTTTGCTGAAGAAATCAAACAATCGATTCTTAGCATTTTCAATTTGAGCCGGTTTAGTTAAATCTTTATTTTCAAGAATCATTTGATAAACAAAATCGTATTGATCGATTTGATTATTTTCTATGTAACTTTTAAAATCACCTTTTTTAGTAATATATTCATCTGGATCCTGTCCATCAGGCAAGAGAATGATTTTCACATTTAATTTTGCGTTTTCTAATAATTTTAATGCTTTAAATGTTGCTTCTCTTCCCGCTCTATCTCCGTCATAACAGATTATAACGTTATCGCTGTATTTTTTAATCTTTAAAGCTTGATCAATAGTTAACTGTGTCCCCATTGAACAGATTGCTTCTTTAACTCCAGCCATACTAGCTTTGATAACATCCATGTAGCCTTCCATTAAAACAACGCGGTTACTGGTTCTTATATGTGGTTCAGCTTTACTGAGATTATATAGAGTTATTCCTTTGCTAAATAATTCAGTATGTGGTGTATTAACATATTTAGCTGGGTTAATAGTTTCACCAAAAATCCTACCACTAAAAGCTATTACTCGGTTTGATTCGTCTCGAATAGGAAAAAGGATTCTTGATCTAAATAAATCATAGTATCCTCCGTCATTAGAGCGATTAATCAAACCAACATTTAGTAGTTCAAGTGGTTGTAGATCTTTACTTAACTGATTAAACAATGTATTACCGGTGTTTGGAGCATATCCCAAACCAAAATCTTCTATTGTTTTTATATCTAATCCTCTATCAAGCAAATATTTTAAGGCTGGTTTCCCAGTTTCTAAATTCAATAAGTTTAGAGAATAGAATTTTTGAGCCATATCATTCGCTTTATATAAATCAATATTTCTTTTTACTGGAGAATTAGTATTATCCTCTTCAATGTCAATATTATACTTGTCTGCAAGATACTTAAGAGATTCAACAAAAGTTAAATGTTTATATTTTTGAATAAATTTAACTGAACCACCTTTTTCTCCACATCCAAAACAATTAAATATTTGTCTTTCTTTGCTTACAAAAAAAGAAGGAGTTTTTTCACTATGAAATGGACAAAGTCCCTTCATATTCTTTCCAGCAGCTTGTAATGGTACAAATTCGCCGACAACATCGACAATATCAGCCGTATCGTTAATTAAATCAATTGTTTTTTGACTAATTCGCGCCATAAATTCACCTTCTCAATTTTTTTATTTTTTTAGTTCTTTTCTAAAATACTCGTTTAACTCTGGTATAGAAAGTCTTATTTGAGTCATTGTATCTCTTTCACGAATAGTGACCGTTTCATCTTCAAGTGTTTGTTGATCAATGGTTACACAATATGGAGTACCAATTGCATCTGCTCTACGATATCTTCTTCCAATATTTCCGGTTTCATCATATGAAACCTCAAAGTCTTCAAGAAGTTTTTCATATACTTCGGTAGCTTTATTTTTCTGATATTTCTTGTTTAATGGTAAGACAGCTATTTTAATTGGAGCTAGACTTTTACTAATTCTTAATACAGTCCTAGTTTCTCCATTTTCAAGAGTTTCTTCTTCTAATGAATCTATTAGAACTGCTAGTAATAATCTTTCAACACCTAAACTAGGTTCAATCACATATGGAATGTATGTCTTATTGGTTTCTGGATCTAAGTAATCTAAACTAACACCTGAATATTCTGAATGCCTTTTTAAATCATAATCTGTTCGAGATGCGACACCCCATAACTCATCAAATCCCCAAGGATATTTATATAAAATATCTGTAGTGGCATTAGAATAGAATGATAATTTTTCGGCTGCGTGATCATGAAATTTGATGTTTTCAGTTTTAATTCCAGTTTTAACTAAAAAATCTAAGGCAAATTGTTTCCAATAGTTAAACCACTCCATTTCAGTTCCAGGTTTACAAAAAAATTCTAATTCCATTTGTTCAAATTCTCTTGTTCTAAAAACAAAATTTCCCGGAGTAATCTCATTTCTAAATGATTTCCCAATTTGACCGATTCCAAAAGGCACTTTTTTTCTTGAAGTTCTTAGAACATTTTTAAAATTCAAGAAAATTCCTTGAGCGGTTTCAGGTCTTAGATATATATCATTTGTGCTTTCTGTAGTAACTCCTTGTTGAGTCTTAAACATTAAATTGAATTCTCTAATTTGAGTGTAATCAAAGCCACCACAATTAGGGCATTTAATTCTATTTTCAATAATGTAATTGTACATTTCTTGATAGTCCCAACCATCTGCGTCTACTTCATTTTTAGTAGCTCTAGCAATAAGGTTATCTGCTCTATGTCTAGCTTTACAACTTTTACAATCCATCAAAGGATCTTTAAATCCATTAACATGTCCAGTTGCTTCCCAAGTTTTAGGATTCAAAAGAATTGATGAATCAATTCCGACATTATTAGGGTTTTTGGAGACAAACTCAGACCACCATAATTTTTTTATATTGTTTTTTAAACTAACACCAAGTGGACCATAGTCCCAAGTATTAGCTAACCCGCCATAAATTTCTGAACCTTGGTAAATAAATCCATAACGTTTAGCATAAGCATTTAATTCTTCTAAAGTATTCTTCAAATCCCTCATCCTCTCGTTTTTTTGTGCATACTACACCAGTTTAATTATATGTTTCTTTGACTCTGTTGTCAAGGTCATGAAAATATAATATATTATATTTCAAGAAAAAAGAACTCATTAATAACCAATAAGTCCCATTAACATTTTTCTTGAGTTACTTCTGAAATTTAAATGGTATTCATAATACTTGTCCAAAACAAATCTAATTTCTCGTAAAATCTTCTCATCTATTTCAGTTATTATCTGTTTAGATAAATCAAAATAATATAGTTCTTTTAAAGACTCGATTGCTGCTTCTGATACGTTGATTGGGTTCTTGATATGTAAAGGGCAACACATTCCACCTTCTGTCACAGAAAACAGGAGATTATCGGTGTTTTCGCAACTTGTACAGTGTGTAAATATAGGATTTACACCTAACAAATATAACAATTTCAATTCTATCATATTTATATAAGGAATATAGTCTTCTCTTTCTTCAACTATATCGAATATTTTCAGTAAAAACTTCAGCAATTTTTCATGGTCATGTTCGTGATTTGAAAAGTTATAAATCAACTCGGAAATATGTGATAAATAAGTATATTTTTCAAGACTATTTGATGATATAGGATAACGTTTGATTATATCTCCGTCTCTAAGTGTTAAAAGTTCTTTACCAGAAACGTGTAAACCTACGAAATTCATTACTTTTGATAAACTTAAATATGGACTTTTCATCTTGTTACTACCGTGGATCAATATACTTCTAAGTCCCGTCTCGGTATAAAGATAAATAATTTTTGAACTCTCTTTATAATTGATTTTTTTTAGAATAATACCTTCTATATATTCCAATTAGATCACCCATTTTGATCTGGCTTATATCCAAAATTTTTAAGGTGGTGCTCTCTGTTTCTCCAATCAGCTTCAACTTTAACAAAAATTTCCAAATAGACTTTTTTTCCAAGTAACTCTTCAATATCTTTTCTAGCGGCTTGACCAATACCTTTAGCCATTCTACCACCTTTACCAATAATAATTCCTTTTTGTGATTTTCTTTCTACTACAATAGTCGCCATTATATTAACGATTTTCTTTTTTTCTTTATACTCTTCTAGATAAACCATTACTGAATGTGGTACTTCTTCATGAGTGTATGCAAGAATCTTCTCTCGGATGAATTCTTGTATTAAGAATGTCTCAGGTCTATCAGATATTTCACCATCAGGATAATACTTTGGTCCAACTACTAACTCTTTTTTGATATCTTCTATAAGCAACAAGACATTATCACCAGTAAGTGCCGAAATTGCGAAAGCTCCTTTAAACTTATATACAGCTTTATATGCATCAATCGCCGCTTCAAGTCTGCTTATATCAGTTATTGTATCCATTTTATTAATAACTAAAAAAACTGGAGTTTTAACTGATTGTAAGCTTTTAAGTATGCCTAAATTGTAATCTAATACATCATCATATGCATTAATTAAGAACAAAACTAAATCAACAGATTTAACTGTTGATATAGCAGCTGAAGACATATATTCTCCAAGCTTTGTTTTTGCTTTATGAATTCCCGGTGTATCCAAAAAAATAATTTGAGAATTCGGATCATTATAAATACCAGAAAACACGTTTCTGGTAGTTTGAGGTTTGCTAGATACAATTGCAATTTTTTGTTTTAAAATACAGTTAAGTAATGTTGATTTTCCAACATTAGGTTCACCAATTATTGATACGAAACCTGATTTAAACATTATAAATCCTCTTGGGTAAATCCATAAGGTAATAAATCTGTGTTTTTGATTTCTTGGAATTCACCTTTACTATTAGCTAGGATTACAGTTGCGTCATCTTCCATTAGTTCTCTAATAACTTGACGGCAAGCTCCACATGGTGAAACAAAAAAATCTTTGTCAGTATATACTAAGATTTTTTCAATATCTGACTTTCTTACACCATTCGAATAAGCAGCGAATAAAGCGCTTCTTTCTGCACAATTACTTAAGCCATATGCAGCGTTTTCTACATTAACACCCTTGTATATTTCACCATTCTTTAATTTTAATACGGCTGACACTCTAAACTTAGAGTATGGAGAGTATGAATTTTCAATATTCTCTTTAGCTATTTCTAATAATTTTTTCATAATTTACCTCGTGTATTTTGTGTCTTTCATTATTTTATTTTGTTTTCGAGTCATTTCAATTTCATCTGAATCTTCTATATGGTCATAGCCTAAACAATGTAGGAAGCCATGAACTGATAGAAAAGCAAGTTCATATTCAAAGCTATGATCTAAGTCCTTAGCTTGTTCAATGACTTTATCTATAGATATAAAGACATCTCCTATTTCATAGATGTCACTATCATTTTCAAAACTTAGAACATCAGTAGGTTTGTCTATATTTCTGTATTGTTTATTTAATTCATGAATTGTCGGATTGTCTACTAAAATAACAGAAATAATTGCTTTTTCATGTAGTTCTAAATCTTTATAACCTTTTTTTAGAACCTCAGTAACTATTTTTTTGTAAGATCTTTTTTTATCATACTGATTGACAAAATTAATTTTGATCATTTTCAAACCTCTTTATTATTGTTTGTACTAATGGATGCCTTACTACATCAAGCTCATTAAAGTAAAGAATTTCAACTCCATCAATGTTTTTTAATATTTGAGATGCTTTAACCAAACCAGATGTCATTCTCTTTGGTAAATCACTTTGTGTAACATCTCCAGTAACAATCATTTTTGAACCAAACCCTAATCGAGTTAAAAATAACTTCATTTGGTTAATAGTCGTGTTTTGTGCTTCATCTAAAATAACATATGCATTATCTAATGTTCTACCTCTCATATATGCAAGTGGTGCAATTTCAATGATACCTTTTTCAATAAACTCTGTACTTTGTTTCACCCCAAGTATTTCATTCATTGCATCGTAAAGCGGCCTTAAGTAAGGATCGACTTTTTCTTTCAAGTCTCCTGGCAAAAATCCAAGATTTTCACCGGCTTCTACTGCGGGTCTCGTTAAGATAATTCGTTTTATCGAATTATTTTTAAGCTTTTTCAAAGCTAAGAGCACTGCAAGATAAGTCTTACCAGTTCCTGCTGGTCCGATTCCAAATATCAGTGTTTTCTTTTCGATTGCATCTACATAATGTTTTTGGTTTAAAGTTTTTGGAAAAATTGGCTTGCCTTTGAAAGTCTTAATTATTTCGGTTCTATTTATAAATAATGATAATATCTCTTCTACTGTTGAGTCTGGCAATAGTTGTTTGATATAAATAATATCTCTCTCACCAAATATGATATTATTTCTCACTAATTTTATCAATATTTCAAACATCAAAGATATATCCTGCACAAGTTTTTCGTCAGTAGTATCAATAACGATATCTTTATTATTTGAGAAAATTTCAACTTTGAACAGTTTCTTTAAGAGTTTAAGGTTTTTATCATTAGAACCAAATAATTCTATCAATTCATTTAAATTCTTCAAATCACTTTCTAATTTAATAATGTTAGTCACTTAAATCAATCACTCCCTTTGGTAATATTATACCACAGACCATAGATTTCTGGTTACTGTATCAAAGCATTATAAGGAAAAAATAATGACAATTCAGAGTTGAATTGTCATAGTCTTATAATTTAATTATTTTTTCTTTTGCTTATTTGCACGAGCCTTTAATTTTTTTGTTACACTTGGTTTTTCATAATATTCTTTTTTACGGGCTTGGGCTAATGTTCCTGAGCGTGATACATCACGTTTAAAACGACGAAGAGCGTCTTCTATAGATTCATTATCTCTCACAATTGTTTTTGCCATTGCTTTCACCCCTTTTCTTTACCATAGACATTATACTAGATTATCTAGGTTTTGTAAACTTATTTTTTTTGAACATAGTTTTATTTTCTTATTTTTTGTGTTAAAATGTTTATAAATAAATTTTTTGATAAAATATGACTATATTATACTAAAAAGAGGGATCAATTATGAGATTTTTATTTTCAATAGGAGACTTAAGTTTAACAAATATAATTATAATTGCTGTTGTTGCAATTATTGTAATTATATTACTGGCAATACTAATTAATTCTGGAAAATATGCAGCCAGGTACAAAAACTTTTATCGTAGAATTGATAAAACTATCAACAAACGATATAACGGTAATCTTTTGAATGAAAATATTGTTAATCTCTATTCTAAGGATCAAACCAATACCTATAAAACATTAAAAGGTAAAGGTAAAAAGAAAGTTAAAAAATATTTTGATTATTTTGTTAAAACCATACCAGAACAAGTAATGTTAAAAAGTTTTGCTTCTGCTGACAAAAATAAGAATCAAGTTGTAATCTTGCTTTTAGATGAATATGACAAGGTATTATATCGTTGGGATAAATCAAGAAAAACTAAAGGCTTAATAAAAGCTTGTAATAAATATCAAATGCTAACTACATACATTGGTTTCTTCTTTGAATTACCATTACATATCCATGAAGCTGCACCTTTTAGATTTAAGAACCACGATAACGAATATGAACTAACTTATAAAGTTGTAAAAAAAGTAAAATCAGTGAGAAGAAAAGTGAAGCAAAAGAAACTTTCAAAAAGGGAAATAAAAGCCTTAGCGAAAGTCGAAAAAGCAAAAGAAAAGAAAGCGCGTAAGAAAAAAATATAATCCAACAATTTTATAGTGAACCCCATATAGTGGACACTTAATAAAAAGCCAATAAGAATAAAGATGTTAGTAACTAAATACTAGCATCTTTTTTAGTATAGTAAGACATATGATATATTTTAGATAAGGCTTTTTCCCAATACTCTATGTGCGTTATCTATTCGTTTTACTTATTCTGCCATTACTCCCTGGCAACAGGCTTCATCATAGGATTTAATCTTTACAGGAATTTCTGAACCAATTAGAGATTTCTCTCCTTTAAAACAAACTGATATGTAATCTCTAGTATGTCCCTTTAAAATTCCGTCAAGATATTGTTCAGGAATGACGTAATGAATTTTGTCAATTTGCTTTTTAATATGATTTCGTTTTAATTGATCACTTAAATCAAGTAGTCTGTGTACTCTTTCTTTTTTTGTCGCACCATCTATGTGATTTTTAAGTTTTGCAGCCACCGTGCCATCCCTGCTTGAAAATGGGAATACATGTAATTCTTGGAAGTCTACCTTTTTAATAAATTCATATTCACTTACAAAGTCAGCTTCTGTTTCACCAGGGAACCCTACTATAACATCGGTAGTAATTGCTAACCCATCGATGTTAGCTTTTAGTTTGTTAATAATATCCAGAAATTCAGCTGTTGTATATTTTCTATTCATAAGTTTTAGAATTTTATCACTACCACTTTGAAGCGGAATATGAATATGATTAACTATTTTTTTTGAATTCTTAATTATATCAATTACTTGGTCATTAAGTTCTGTAATCTCAATTGAGGAAATTCTTATTCTCTTCAATCCGGGAATTTCTTCCAAATCAGCTAGCAAATTACCGAAAGAATAGCCTTCTAAATCTTCTCCATATCCTCCGGTGTGAATCCCAGTTAAGACTATTTCAATGTGGCCACTGCTTACTAGTTTTTTTGCCTCACTTAAAACTACTTCTCTTGGTTTAGATCTGATTCTTCCCCTAGTATAAGGAATTATGCAGTAAGAACAGAAGTTATTACAACCATCTTGAATCTTAAGAAAAGCTCTCTGATGGTTTTTAAAATCAGTTATAAAGAGTTGATCATAGTTTTCATCATTTTCTAGTTTTTCAACTTTATTTAGTTTTTCCTTAGTTTTTAAATATTCATTTAGATACTCTAAAATTTTATCTCGATTTTTTGTACCCAAGACAATCTTGACACCTTCTATATCCAACACATCTTGAGCTTTAAGTTGAGTTAAGCATCCCATAACAATCACAATTGCATCTGGGTTTATTTGGATAGGACGTCTTACTATTTTTTTTGATTTTCTTTCACCAGTATTAGTAACCATACATGAGTTAATTATGTATACATCACTAAACTCATCAAAGTTTACAAGTTCATATCCATGCTCTTCGAACATCTCCATTATGGCTTCGGTTTCGTATGAATTTACTTTGCAGCCTAAAGTATTAAAAGCAACTTTCATATTAGTTCTCCCAGGCAAAACGAAAAGCTGAAGCTATATAAATCGCTGCAGTTTCGCTGCGTAAAATTGTTTTTCCTAAACTTACGAATCTAGCTTTATCAGCTAAATATGTTAATTCCTCTTTGGTGAAGCCCCCTTCAGGGCCTACTAACACAAGGACGTTTTTTGTTTTATCGATTTCATTTAATACGTTTGAAAGCTTGTTATTGTTCGATTCTCGAGCATGTGCAACTAAAACCACATCAAAATCTGAATATGGTAAATCTTTGACTGTGCTTAAATCGTGAATTAATGGTAGTTTGGTTCGTTCGCTTTGTTCACTCGCTTCTTTAATTATGCTATTATAACGAACTAATTTTTTTTCAAAATTGTCAATTTTAATAATAGATCGACTAGCTTTAATAGGATAGATATCTGAAATTCCAAGTTCTGTTATTTTTTGAAGAACTAGTTCAAAATTATCTCTTTTGATTAATGTTTGAGCAATTGAAAGATTAAACGTGTTGGGATTTTGAACTTCCTGTCTCACAATTTCCAGAATAACCTTGTTTTTTCTATATTCACTTATTCTAGTCAAAAAAACCTTACCAGAAAAACTAGTAACGATAATGTTTTCATTAATTTTCAAACGCATTACGTTTTTTATATGATGGAAGTCAGAATTTGAAATCACTACCAACCCATCATTAATATTGTTGTCTTCAACAAAATATCTTTGCATATTATCACCATTAAAATAATAACATATTTTTGAGGTTTTTAGATAAAAAATGATAAAAAATAAAGCCACTGTTAAGTGGCTCTATCCTCTATTTTTTATAGCTTCATATGCTCTTGCATTTCTTCCTTCTCTTAGTGTTACGATTGTTGTATCAGTAAATTTTGATAATACTTCCATTTTTTGTGGTGGTGTAGCTAAAATAATTTGTACTGGCAATTGGTCAATAAACTCCATCATAGCTTTAATTCTTGATGTATCCATTTTATCAAATACTTCATCAAAGATGATTAATCCAATAGAATCATGTGTTCTTCCACTTTTTGCTTGTTCAAATAGTCTTACAAATGATGCTAAAGTAGCTACATAGAAAGGCACTTGAGTTTCTCCACCTGATTTTTCTTTGAATACTTTTGAGTATAGAGTAGATTCTTCTTGCTCATTTGTAATAAGAATATCATAATCCATGTAAGTACGATAGTCCGTAAATTTATTTACAACACCTGGTGCATTAATGTCTTCACTAGCGAGGTTTATAAACAGTTCTTCTAGTTGTCTTTGATATTTCATTTCAAAGTCAAAGTTAAGCATTTCAGTACCAGCTTTTAACGATTCATCGCTAAGCACCATATCGTAATAATCTCCATACTCCTTTGATTTTGGGAAGATAAATTCATAAGTGTCTCCCCCGAACCTAATGTTAGCTAAAGTATTATTAGTTTTTTGAATGTTGTCCTGTGCAGAAACAATATAATCTCTTAGTTTAGCAATGAAATCTTCTTTGAATAGTTTTTCTGCAGATTCTCTTGCTTCCCTTACTTTTGTTTCATATTTAACTAACTCTGACTTGACTAATTTATTTAACTCATCAATATATTCATGCATAAACTCTAATCCGAATTGATAACTTAGATTATATGAAGTTGTATACTTAATTTGTTTTGATTTTAGTGAGTCTTCTAAATTATTAATAGTTTCTAATTCTGAATAGATACGATTTTGATAATCATCCAATATTGTTGATATATTACTGGTTTTGGCTGTTTCCTGTTTGTATAAGTCTAATGCATTTTTTTCAAGTGTAATATCTGCATCACTTTGTTTTTCAGCCTTTTTTGATAATTTCGTAATATTCTTTTCTATCTGTAGAATTGCTTCTTGGTTTTTAATTTCATCTGAATTTAACTTGCCACTCTTCTCATAAGCTTTTCTCAAATTTTGATCGTAGCCTCTGATTTCAGCTTTGACATTTTCGTATTCAATTCTTAATTCAGTAAGACTTTCCTCAGGAAGTTGGTTTTTCTTCTTAGTTAATTCTTTTCTTCTTTCCTTAAGAGTGTTAAGTGAATAGTAAGATTCTAACATTGAGATTACACTATCGATTCCTAAACTAGTTATCGCGTTATTTTCCTCGGTAATTACTTGAACACTGTCTTGAACCTTAGTGAATCTGTTCTTAGTTTCATTAGCTTTGTTACGCCATTTTTCTAATTGCTTTTCTTGAGCTTTTTTACCTATAAATGGTTTTTCAATATTTTTATTTAGAGATCTAACAGTATAACTTCTATACACCATTCCAGCTTGAGTAATTGCTTGTGGATGTTTTTCGAGTTCACTAACTTCTTCAACCATAATTAAGTTGCCACAAGTCATGTTTACATAGTGTCTAGCATCTACATTCTCAGAACTAATAATTGATGCCAATGATTTATCCCTAAAACTCTTGAAATGTTGGATTTTTTTAGTATTTACTAATCCAAGTCCATGAATACCTAAGTTATCTTTAACTTGGTTATAGATTTCTAGTGCAATATCAAAATATCTAGGCTCAACAATTAAGTTGAATCTTTGGAATCCTAAATAGTTTTCTATTGTATCTTGCCATAAAGGATCAGTAACTTCTAACAACTCACAGAGGATGTGAACATTTATATCAACATCATAACGACTCTTAACACCTGATATAATACTGTTTTGTAGTCTTTTTATCATAGGATTATAACGCATTTTATGGTTTTCTAGATCTTTTAAAGTCTTATAAATATCATTAATTTCATTATATAAACTATCTTTAATGTTGTTTAAACGTCCTGATTCAACCTTATTATCATCCAAGATTATATTTAAAGCCTTTTGAATTTTCATTAGCTTAAGCTTGTGATCTTCATAATTAGTTTCATCGATCTTACTTAATTCTATTTTGTCAAGTTCATTGTAAGCTGCTCTTTTGTACTCGCTTTTTAATTCCTTGATAATTGGTCTTATTTTTCGAATGCGTTTTTGAGCGTAATTTCTTATTTCTAATTTATCATTTATTTTCTCATCAAGATCTTTAAGCTCTTTATCATAAAGTTGTGCCATTTTGAAGGTATCATTACTTGATAACATAGTATAAATTTCTTTAGATCTTTCATCAAGGATACTTAATTGTATATTTATGTCTCCAACTAATTTGTTGTTTTGCTCTTTAGAGATAGAAATCTTTTCCAATTTTGTATTCAATTTCCCAATTTGATCTTTTAAACTCTCTACTTCGAGTATTTTTAAGAAGTATTCATAGAAATGTTTTTGTTCTTGATTTGTTTGTATTTCTTCATAAAGTGTTTTGATATCATCTAAATCAGTAACTTTTCTTTTGATAACTTTAAGTGTAGCTTCTAGGTCTCTGTAAGCATTAATTGATTCTTTAATTGAATCTACATCCAAAACTTTTTCTTCTAATAAGTAACGGTAAATGAAGTCTTTTACATCAGGGATCGGCTTAAAAGCTAGGGCTTTTGGAATTAACGAAAAATAGGTTTCGTTAATAGATCCAAATAGTGATCTGAATGATAATTTAGCTTCTCTTCTTGTTAAATATACTTTTTCAGCAATTTTAGTCTTCTTAAAAGATACTGTTGTTAGTATTTTACCATCATCACCACTAAAGTATTTATCTTTCATTTCACCTTTGATATGATAGAAAATTACTTTTGGAGGTAAAACTTCACCAAAAACATCAATTACAGTACCTACTGTAAAATATTCATCTTTACTTTCATCGTAGAATTCTAAAGATACATGACCAGTTGTATCTCCTTCTCTTAGGTATTCTTGCTTATTGATACCAAGTTTACACTTAACGTATCCCCTTAAATCCCTTTTACTTTTTTCATTAGCTGCCAAGTTAAAGATTTGATCTCCAGCAGTAATGACAAAAGCAACAGCATCAACAATAGTTGATTTCCCAGTTGCATTTTGACCAGTGATTAGCGTGTTGTTTTTTACATGGATTGTCTCATTAGCAAAGTAATGCCAATTTATCAATCTGATTTTAGTTAGTTTCTTCAATGTTATCACTTCCTTGTGGTGGTTCTATTCTTGATATCAAATCATATACATCATTGATTACACTTGTATTTATGGCCAATAGTATTGTCGGGAATATAATTATTTTCGAGTTTGATTTTGTGATATCTCCAACTGGTTCAATTATATTGAATTTTTTATACATTCTTAAGATTTTCACTAAATCAGTTTTATTTATTTTGCGTTTTAATTCTAATGAATCGTAGTATTGATGCAACTCATCAATTCTAATTACTACATTATCATTTATTGATGTATCAGCTAGATGTTGATGGAAAAGGATTCTTAATATTAAGAGAATTAATGTCTCATCCTTTTTTAGTCTTAAGACATTTGAATTCTCACTATTAAGTAATTGTATTGCACCGTTTTCACGGTCAAGTACGATTTCATAATCCATTACTTCAAAGTACTCATCAAAGTACTTTTTATAACTTAATATAAAGTAGTACATATCCTTATTATCTCTTTTATCTCTAGCTATAAATCCAGTAGATAACAGTTTTAAACAAGTTTTGGAGAACATATTTCTTTGCCCAGCATTTAATTCCTCAAATTTATCTAATATCATTCTTCAATCCCCCTTACGATTTCGAAATCTTTCAGTTCGAATTTAGTGTGTTCAATTGGTGTTTTAAGCGGTTGAATGTAGTAGTCTAACTCATCACCTGCATAAACCAATATATATAGTAATTTTAATACTGCTTCATCTGACATATCATTTCTGATTATTTCAGAAGCTTTAATGAATTTATTTTCTTTGAAATACTCATTCAAATACTTATTGATTACCTCTTCACTGTAATTACGTTCAAATTCCTTGTAAAACTCTTCTTGAAGTCTAAGTCCAGGTCCACCATTGTTTTGTTCTAAATACTGAGAGTCAATACGTTTGTAAAAACCTCTTGGTGTAAATAAAGAATGATTGCTTATTTGTGAGTAATTTGATATATTAAATAAAGGTTCAATATTTGTCATAGCCTTTTTAGTTCTCTTATTCTTGATTTCTCCAGCTGTATATTTGAGAATTCTAGTAAGCTTAGTGATTACACTTTCATCATCTGATAATAAGAACTTTATCTTTGCAATTGTTGAATTTACATACACCTTATTCTTTTGATCAATCTCATCTATTATAGAATTGATTGAATTGTATATATCAATCATATCATCGATTCTTTTATTAGCTCGAACAATTGCCAAGTCTTTGTTATTATGAGCTTTTACCATATACTCATCAGCGATTTTTTCCATGATGACAGGATCTTCTTGATAACCTTCAAGAGTCTTAACTATCTCTTGTCGATATTTGTTAATATTATCGCTAGTTTTTAATCTTCTGTATGCTTGGTCAACTAGTTCTACTTTGTAGTTAACTAAAAGATGAATCAAGTCTTTGATCTCAGAATTATCTATAATTGTTCTAATGTAGAATTTAAGCCTTGAATCCAGCTTTCTAATTTCTCTAACAAAAGCAGCTGTATTCTTGTATACTTGGTCAACTACCATACCATATTCTCCATGCTCATTGCTTAGCAAAGAATATACAGTATAGATGTAACCTCTGAACTCGTGTCCTTCTGATTCATACCCATAGACTGAATCTGCAGAAATCTCTCTAAGAGCTTGAATAATTGTTATTGCATAGTCTCTGAAGTTAATAATTTCATCATAGTCATTATTAACATCAATATCTATCCACTCGCATTCTTCGAGTCTCCTTAATATCTGATTAGCACGATCTCTGTTGGTAATTTCTTTTTCAGTCTCGTTTCCTTCTAATTCTTCTTCAGCTGTTAATGGGTTGAGTTCTAAGTAGTCTAAGATTACCTGTTTCGCAATAGATTTATCCATACCAAGAATAGAACCTTGCTCATATGCTTTATATACATCCAGTATACAAGCCACATAAGTTGCTTTGTTCTTGCTGCATAAAACATTAAAAAATTGCTTAGGTATTACATTGTATAAATCCATAATATCACTTCCTATTTTTTTCTCTATTATATTCAAAATTCCCACCAACTAGAGAAGACAAAGTATTTTCAATCATAACCCAATCTTTTCTAAATGATAACAACTCTTTTTTACCTTGTGGAGTAATTTGATAATAACGTCTGCTCATGCCTTTTTTGCTTTTGCCTTTATATGATGATATCTTTTCATCATTATGAAGCCGCTTAAGCGCTAAATAAAGGGTCGCTTCTGTAAGTTGTATATTCTGTTTGCTTACAGACTCAATAATCTTGGTCATTTCATATCCATAACTATCAAATTTACCCAAAATTGAAAGAATAATGTAATTAGTAAATCCCCTTACATATTCGCCCGAATTCGTCATTATCTCACCTCCTTATATAACCTCATTATGTATATCGTAATTATACATAACGTGCTTATATTATATCGCATTTCTATTCACTTGTAAATAGGAAAAATAAAAAGAATCCAAAAATATTGGATTCATATGTTAAAAGCTAGTTGTTTGGGGATTTTAAGGAAGGACTCATTGATTTCTTTTATATTAAATAGTATGTTATATTCCTTACATTTATCAGAAAGTCGTTTATATAGTTTATTACTATTTAAGGAACTACAAGAGTAAGATAACCCAAATTTTCTCTGATATTTTTCCTTTATACCAGGAAAATTTTTATCTAGGTGTTTATAGTAATATTCTCGTTGTCTGTCTCTTAATGTCATTCCGAAATATGCATAGATATGATTTGCTTTAGATATTCTAGCTTGTTCAATTATCCCATCGATGTTTTCGATATTATCGTTAATAAAAGGTAGAATTGGCATTAGAGTAATGCCAGCTTTAATACCGGCTTCATTTAAGAGCTTTAGAACTTCAAAACGTTCAGCGGTTGTTGAAGAGAACGGTTCAAGTATTTTTTGAAGTTCTGGATCAATTGTAGTTATTGTAATATTTACTATCACAGAATAATGTTTGTTGATTTCTTTTAGTAAATCAATATCTCTAAGTATTAAATTACTTTTAGTAATGATTGATGTCCCATATCCATACTTAAGAAATAACTTTAAAGCGTTTCTAGTTAGTTCAAGCTTCTTCTCTAAGGGATTATACGGATCAGACATTGAACCCATCGCACAAATACCTTTTTTTCTTTTACGCATCAACTCTGACTCAAGTATCAATAATGTATCTTTTTTTGGTTTTATTAAATCAAAATTCTCTATTCCATAACATTGGCTTCGAGAATCACAGTAAATGCAGCCGTGAGAACACCCGCGGTACAAATTCATATTATAATCATGATAAAACCAGAAATTGATATCTGGTTTATTTTTTTGCATAATAGTTTTAGCAGTTATCTCATCCATATTTATCACCATTAATATTATACCAAATTTATAGCTGATAAAAAAAGAAAAGCCAAATATTTTGGCTTTTTTTATGCTTTAAAACTTTGTTTTAGTTTTGACCAAAAAGTATTATTCTTTTTTGGTTTCTCTTCTATCTTTGATAGTTGTTCAAAAATACGTTTTTGTTCATTCGTAAGTTTACCAGGCGTTACAACTGTTACTATAACATGTTGATCACCTTTAATTTTACTTCTCACATTTGGTGCTCCCTTACCTCTGATTCTAAATTTAGAATCAGATTGGGTACCATTAGGTATTTTTAATAATACGTTTCCATAAACTGTTGGCACTTCAATTTCTGTACCTAAAGCAGCTTGAGCAAAAGTGATTGGAATATTGATAATAATATCATCACCTTGTCTTAGAAACATATCAGATTTTTTTACTTCAAAAACAATATATAAATCACCATTCGGACCACTATTATGGCCTTTATTACCAAATCCTTCTAAACGGATTTGTTGCCCAGTTTCGATACCTTCTGGAACTCTTATTTCTACTTCCTTACTTATTCTTTCGACACCTTCTCCATGACAATTAGGACATTTATTTAAAATTTCTTTACCCGAACCACTACAGGTTGGGCAAGTTCTTCTTGTTTGGGTTCTACCAAATAATGTTTGTGACTCTACTACGACAGTCCCAGAACCATGACACCTAGAACAAGCTTTTATATCACTTTTTGATTTAGCGCCTAATCCATGGCAAACGTGACATTCATCATAAACTGGAATTTTAATTTTTTCTTTTTTACCGAAAATTGATTCTTTAAAAGTTACCGTCATCCTTCTCTGAATGTCAGCTCCTTTTCTAGGACGATTACTCGTTCTAGTTGTCCTTTGACCACCGCCAAAGAAAGCACTGAAAATATCACCGAAATCAAAGTCACCTTGATTAAACCCTCCTCCACCAAATCCACTAGCATTATCAAACGCTTGATGTCCGAATTGGTCGTATTGAGCTTTCTTAGTTTGGTCGCCTAATACATCATAAGCTTCCTGAACTTCTTTGAATTTTTTTTCTGCGTCCTTTTCAGTAGACACATCTGGATGATATTTCTTAGCTAGTTTTCGGTAACCTTTTTTAATTTCGTCTTCAGAAGAACCTTTGGCTATCCCTAAAACTTCATAATAATCCCTTTTACTCATTGCTCTACACCTCTAGATAAAGTTAAATTGCAGTTTCCTGCAATCTAACATATTATTACATTTCTTTATAATCTGCGTCAAAGACATCGTCATCTTGTGTTTCTGATTTATTATCTTCTTGAGTTGAATCTGCCCCAGGTTGTTCTTGTTGTTGATTTGCTTGAGTTTCTTTATACACTCTTTCAGATAATGCTTGAGCTGATTTTTCTAGAGCTTCTTTTGCTGATTTTATTTGATCTAAATCATTTCCTTCAAGAGCTTTTTCCAAAGTCTTGATTAAATCTTCAGTTTCAGTTTTTTCTGCGTCAGTTACTTTATCGCCTAAATCTTCAATAGCTTTGTTAGTTACAAAAATTAATTGACTTCCTTCATTTCTTAGGTCTGCTTCTTCACGTTTTTGTTTATCAGCTTCAGCGTTTTCTTCTGCTTCTCTAACTAATTTTTCAATTTCATCATCTGATAAACTAGTGCTTGATTGAATTGTTATAGAGTTATTTTTACCAGTTGCCACGTTTTTAGCTGAAACATTAACGATACCATTAGCGTCGATATCGAATTTAACTTCGATTTGAGGTACACCTCTTCTTGCTGGTGGGATATCTCCTAATTGGAAATGTCCTAAAGTTTTATTATCTCTAGCCATTGATCTTTCACCTTGTTGGACATGAATGTCAACTGTAGGTTGATTATCTGCAGCTGTTGAGAATACTTGTGATTTTGAAGTAGGTATAGTAGTGTTTCTTTCAATTAATTTTGTGAATACTCCACCTAATGTTTCAATTCCCAATGAAAGTGGGGTAACATCTAATAATAGAACATCTTTTACATCACCTTGTAAAACTCCACCTTGAATAGCTGCACCCATAGCTACAACTTCATCAGGGTTGATAGAACGGTTTGGATCTTTTCCTAAAATTTTCTTAACTGCTTCTTGAACTGCTGGAGTTCTTGTAGACCCACCAACTAGTAATACTTCATCAATGTCTTTAGCGGTCATTTTAGCGTCTCTTAATGCTCTTCTTACAGGTTCTACTGTTCTTTGTACTAAATCATGAGTTAATTCATTAAATTTAGCTCTTGTAAGTTCTTTTTCTAAATGGACAGGTCCACTTGCATTCATTGAAATAAATGGTAAACTTATTTGAGATTTAGTTATTGATGATAATTCTTTTTTAGCTTTTTCAGCTACATCTCTTAATCTTTGATAAGCCATCTTATCTTTAGATAAATCTACACCTGTTTCTTTCTTAAATTCACTTGTTAACCAGTCTACGATTTTGTTGTCAAAATCGTCTCCACCTAAATGATTATCTCCGCTTGTTGAGATAACTTCGAATGTTCCATCACTAAGTTCTAGTATTGAAACGTCAAATGTTCCTCCACCAAGGTCAAATACTAATACTGTTTGGTCTTTTGTATGTTTTTTGTCGATACCATAAGCTAATGCTGCTGCAGTTGGCTCATTAATTATTCTTTTCACTTCCAAACCAGCAATTTTACCCGCATCTTTAGTTGCTTGTCTTTGGGCATCATTAAAGTATGCTGGCACAGTAATTACTGCTTCAGTTACTTTGCCACCTAAATATGCCTCTGCAGATTCTTTTAAGTTTCTTAAAACCATTGCGCTGATTTCTTGAGGTGTGTATGCTTTATTATTTACTTTAATTTTTTCGTTTGTCCCCATTTTTCTTTTAATTGAATAAACTGTATTAGGGTTTGTAATTACTTGTCTTTTTGCAACTTCTCCTACTTGAATTTCGCTGTCTTTAAATGCTACTACAGATGGTGTAGTTCTATTACCATCTAAGTTAGGAATAACTTTCGCTTCTTTGCCTTCCATTACAGATACGCAAGAGTTTGTGGTTCCTAAATCAATTCCAATAATTTTCATAATTATTCATCCTTTCCTTTTTCTTCATTAGATTCTTCTATATTTTTTATTTCTTCTTCTGGTTTTATATTTATTATGACCGTACTAGGTCTTAATATTCTATCTTTAAATAAATAACCTTTTTTTACTACCTTCAAAACAGTGTTTTCAGGTTTTTCTGAATCATATTCTTTATCCATAGCTTGTTGTTTACTAGGATCGAATTCGTCACCAACTTTAGTATCAATAATTGATACACCTTCTTCTTTTAATGCATTTAAAATCATATCATCTATCATTCTAAATCCATATAAGAAGTTCTTTAAATTTGGATCATTGGTTTCCATATTAAGTGCTTGATTAAACACCTCTATAGAATCAATCAATTTGTTTGCTAATGAAAATCCAGCATATTTTCTTTCTCTTTTTAAATCTTCATTAATTCTTTTTTTAAAGTTTTCTGTTTCTGCTAGAGTTCTAAAATATTTATCTTTTATCTCAGCTAACTCTTCTTGAATCTCAAGGATTACATCCTCTGGTTTGTCTTTCTTCTTTTTCTTAACTTTCTCTTTTTTGTCAGACACCACAGTTTCTTCAGTGGCGCTAACTACTTTTTCTTTATCTTCACCCATGCTTGCTTACTCCTCTTCATACAATTTCGCAATATGTTTAGCTATATATTTTAGTAATGGTATTACTTTACGGTAATCCATTCTAGTTGGACCCACTAAAGAAATAGTGCTTTTTTCACCTTCTAGTGTGTCAAATGTTGACGATATAACAGTACAATCACTCATAGCTGTTATTTGATTCTCGCTACCGATCTTAACTGATATACCTTCGGCGTCTTGGTCGACAATCTTGAATATTTCATTGTTATCTATTGTCGAAATAAATTCTCTTAATTTTTTGATATCATTAAATTCTGGTTGATATATCATATTACTTGATCCAGTTAAATAGTACCTTGATTGAGCAAATTTAGAAAATGCTTCAATAAATGAATCAACTATCGTTTCTCTGTATTTAAGAAGTTCCTTGATTTGACTATGTTGAATTTCATAATGTAACTTCTCGGAAACTTTTGAAATCGGTGTATCTACCAATAACTCATTTAATAGATCAATAATTTTCACTAATTCGGCCGAATCCATCTCCTCAGATATATTAATTTGTTTTGACTCAACATATCCAAAGTTAGTTATTACTAGAATCAACGCCTGATGACTTGATAATGGTACTAATTGAATCTTTTTAACTTTTGAATGATATGCGTTGGGTCCCAAAGAAATTGCAGTACAGTTAGTTGCTTCAGATAATAGATTCACTGCTTCTTTAATAATTTCGTCTCTTTCAACATCTTTATCAAAGATTTTGTCAAATTCAAAGAAGCCGTCTGTTTCTTCATCAATATTTTTGATTATCGTCTCAATATAGTAACGATATCCTTTTTCAGAAGGAATTCTCCCCGATGAAGTATGAGTTTTTTCTATGTATCCTAAATCCTCTAATATACTCATTTCATTTCTAATTGTAGCCGATGAAACGTTTAATTCTGCAGAAATGCCTTTTGAACCAATCGGTTCGGCACTTTTTACATATTCATCAACAATTAATTTAAGGATTAATTCTTGTCTTTTAGTCAATTGATTCACCTCATTTGGCACTCCTATATTCTGAATGCTAATGATATTATACGACACACTTTTAGCAAAGTCAAGAAAAGAGTGCCAATTTTTTTAAAGAAAACGGTTTATTCATAAAATCATCACAAAAAAAAGTCAGATTTTCTGACTTTTTACTTAAATATGATGATATTTATTTTAAAAATTGATTCACTTCTTTAATTGCTTTCATTTTAGCTGATTGCCCGTGTCCTGGGTAAATCATCACGTCATTACTAATTTTATTTTTTAACATATCTATTGAATTATACATATCTTTCCTGTTACCCGAAAATAAATCTGTTCTCCCAACACTATTATAGAATAATGTGTCTCCGCTAAACAATAAATTCCGATGTTTAATACACATTGAACCTTTTGTATGGCCTGGTGTGCTAATAAATTTAAAGTCTTCACCGTAGATTTTTTGAGTATCACCATTCTTGATTTTGTCTACTACTGTATTTTTTGGCAAAATGAATTTTGATCCAAATGCTTTTGCATAATTATTTTCGTCTTCGAATAGTAATCTATAATCATTTTCCTCAATAAATGTATGATATTCGTATTGATTAGCAATAATTTTCATATCTTTAATGTGATCAAAATGCCCGTGCGTGAGTATCACAAAACCAATATAAATCTCATTTTCCTTACAAAATTGGATGATTTGATTTCCATTGAACCCCGGATCAAAAAGAATACCTCTTGTATCCTTATATAATAAATATGAATTCACTTGAGCTAAATTCTCACTAAATATTTTTATTTTCATTATTTCACCATATAGCAACATCCATAGATGCCAGCTTCATTACCTAGAGACGCAATTGCAAAATTAGTATGAGATATAAAAGGTTTAACCATTTCATAATAATGTTTTTCGATTTGTTCGATTATGTAATTTCCAGCGTTGGAAACTCCACCACCAATAACAATAATCTCTGGATTAATTGTATATGTAACATTTGCCATAGCAAATGCAAGATATTTCATTGCTTCATCTATTGTTTTTTTGGCAATATAATCTCCTTCTTTAGCATAATCAAATACTTTTTTAGCACTGAATGTTTCAAATCTTCTCAAAGGACTTTGAGATTTTGATTTCCTGAGGTTTGATTTTGCCAGATTAATGATTCCAGTCGCTGAAGCAACAGTTTCTAGACAACCTCTTTTACCACATCCACAAGTGAAATTATGTTTAAAGTCAACTTGCATGTGTCCAAGCTCTCCACCTACTCCATTTATGCCTTCAACTAATTCGTCCTTAAAGATTACTCCACCACCTATACCAGTTCCCAAAGTGAATAGAACAACAACATCATAACCTTTGGCTATTCCTTTGTACATCTCTCCAGCTGCAGCTAGAGTAGCATCATTTCCTGCTTTAACTGTTATTTCAGAGTCGTTAATTAATTTTCCAAGTTCTCTCTCGATATTAACTCTTCCCCAACCTAGATTTACACAGTGTAATACAATATTATTAGTCACTGGTCCAGGTACACCAATACCAATTCCTTTGACTTCATTCAAAGGAATAGCATTCTTAATAGATTCAGCTACATCTTTTAATATATTATCTCCATTATTAGTTTTATCGGTTCTAATGCTCCATTTTGTCAGTAGTTCTCCGGTTGTATCAAACTTTCCAAATTTGATACTAGTTCCACCAACATCTACTCCTACTAAATATTTTCTCATAATGCCACCTCAATTTAGATACTTACCTATTATATTAATAAAATATATACTTAAAGAAAAAAAGCATCCATACTTGGATGCATAATTACAAAAAATTATTTCTTTTCCTTATGTAATGTAGATTTTTTACATGTTGGACAATACTTTTTGACTTCCATTCTTTCTGGATGTGTACTTTTATTTTTTGTATATTGATAATTTTCTGATTTACATACTGTACATTTTAAAGTAAATTGTAGTTTCATAACAACCCTCCGTTCAATCACTAATATATTCTATAATTTATTGACTAAAAAATCAAGTGTTTTTTATCTAGATTATAGATATATGTTGTTATATAATTTTATATACATAATTTAATCTATTTAATTATAGTGTTTTTTAGTTTAAAACACCCTATATAAGGGTGTTTAATTTAAATTATTCTAGTTTTTAGTACGCCTTCAATATCATTGATAGAATTTATGATATCATTAGATATTTTTTGATTTAGATCATATGAGTAAACGACGTAATTTTTTCTTACTTTACTAACTGAAGTCACGATATTTTTTTCCATTGGTTTTAATGCTTTATCAATCTCATTCGTTAAGTTGTCATTCATCTTACCTAGTATAACTAGACGATTAACTCCATTTAACTCGCCTAATACTACATTTGGAAAGTTCACAGAATTTATAATGTCTCCTCTTTCAACATAAATCATAAGTTGTTTTGCGGCCATTATAGCACAATTGTCTTCTGATTCTTTAGTAGACGCACCTAGATGAGGAATAGGGATAACATTATCTAAATTAGCTATAAAATGATTTGGAAAATCTGTAACGTATTTTGCTACGATTTTGGCTTCTAAAGCAGCTTTTATGTCTTCGTTTTTAACTAGTTGATCACGGCTATAGTTTAATAGTATAAGCCCTGGTTTTAATTTCGCAAATACTTCTTCATTAAACATGTGCTTTGTTGTATCTAATAAAGGTAAATGAAGGGAAATAAAATCAGATTCTTTATATAGCATATCTAGATTATTAGATATTTCAATTCCTGGTTTTAAAGCTTTCAAAGCTTTTTCTGATATATATGGATCATAACCATATACTTTCATTCCTAAGTCTAAACAAGCATTGGCTACTTTACCACCAACTTCACCCAATCCAATTACTGAAAGAGTTTTTCCAAAAATTTCAGTACCACCAAAGGCTTTTTTTGCTTTTTCAATGCTTTTCAAGATGTTTTCATCATCCAAATTATTTTTTACCCAGTTAACTCCACCAATAACGTCTCTTGAAGCTAAAAACATACCTGCTAAAACTAATTCCTTAACACCATTACTATTAGCACCAGGTGTGTTAAATGCTACAACACCTGAATCCGCCATTTTGTCTAGAGGAATATTGTTTACTCCAGCTCCGGCTCTAGCTACTGCTAAGAGATTCTTATTTATATCATACTCATGCATGTTAAAACTTCTTACTAAAACAAGATCACAGTTTTTTGTGTCTTCAACAACTTGATAATTACTAGTGAACATATTTAATCCAATTTGCGATATATTATTTAAACATCCAATTTTCATTATAGGTTCTCACTTTCAAATTTCTTCATAAAATTGACTAAAGCTTCAACACCAGCATATGGCATAGCGTTGTAAATTGATGCTCTCATACCACCAACAGAACGATGACCTTTTAAATTAACAAGTCCATTTTCTAAAGCTTCACTAATAAACTTTTTATTAAGTTCATCTGAACTGGCAACAAATGTCACATTCATTAATGATCTGTCTGCTTTATTAACAGTACCTGAGAACAATTTTGAAGTATCCAAATAGTTATATAGTAAGTTAGATTTCTTTAGGTTTTGTTTATACATTGCTTCAACTCCACCATTGTCTAGTAAATGTTTGAAAACAAGGCCACAAATATATATTCCATAGGTAGGTGGCGTGTTAAACATAGAACCTTTGCTATCATGGATTTTATATTGTAACATTTGGGGAGTTCCTTCTAGAAATTTATCTGTAATAAGATCTTCTCTAATAATAACAATTGTAGTCCCAGCTGGCCCAATGTTTTTTTGTGCTCCAGCAAAGATTAATCCAAAGTCTTCAATATTGAATGGTTCAGACAATATGTTTGAAGACATATCAGAAACTAAGATTTTACCTTTAGTGTCTGGTAATTTCGTAAATCTTGTTCCATAGATTGTATTGTTTTGAACGATATGAACATAGTCTGCATCAGCAGATATATTTAAATTGTCAAGGTTTGGAATGTAAGTAAAGTTCTTATCTTCACTAGAAGCTATAACTCTAGCTTCTCCATATCTACTTGCCTCTGCGATTGATTTTTTTGACCAAGCCCCTGTGTTAATGAAATCTGCAACTTTATTTTTAAATAAATTCATAGGAACCATTGAAAATTGTGTTGTAGCTCCCCCTTGTAAGAATAATACTTTGTAATTACTAGGTATGTTCATTAAGGTTCTTAGATCGGCTTCAGCTTGTAAAATAATTTCACCATAATCTTTTGAACGATGACTCATTTCCATTACGCTCATTCCTGAGTTCTTGTAGCAAAGCATTTCATTAGCAGCTTGTTGTAGTACAGCTTCAGGCAGTACTGCTGGTCCTGCAGAAAAGTTATAAACTCTTTTCATAAATACACCCCTTTTATTTTAATATTCTTTTTCCTTCAAGGTAATAGCGTTTTTCTTCTGCTTCACCTAGAGAAAATGATTTTCGTGGTAAAACGCCAAATTCTCTGATATATGGTAATAACAAATCTCTCTTTAATGGCGGCATCGTTATTCCAACTGAGTTTTCAGTTTTCTTAACTAATGACTTAATATTTTTTAACCCATGAATAAAATCAATTTCTGATTCTGGATGAGTTTCTAAATATTTGTCTAAGTAGTCTTGAATTATTTTTATGCTTGTAAAAGGATTATCTGGTACAGAAATGACTATCTCTTCATTACCAGTAAATAATTTTAATTCCTCTTCTCCGCTTAGAATTGATTTAAGTCCTGTTATCAAATCTTCATCAACGTTAAATAAAACTCTATGTATTGGTTCAAAAGTTAATCCCTCATCATATAAACTAATCAATTCAACTAAAGCAAATCTAGCGGGATGGTCAATTAGTTCTTCATCAGGCAAAGTATTTTTGATGTTTTCCCAGCAAACCTTAGCTGATGCTAATGAGTGATTCCCATCACCTACTATTAAGCTAATGTCACTAGATAAATTCTCTATTCTTTTAATGATTGAATCGGTATCATCAATTTTGTAGCCTTTAACATGGCCACCATTCATATTTAAATCAAAATTATACAGTAGTTCATAGTCTTTTTTTCTCTTATATAAATCGTTTATTACTAAATCCAATTTATCATCAATTAAAACGAGTACATGAGGTAATTCAATAGGTGCATTCTCCCTTATTTTAACTCTAGGAGGAATTCTTTCAGGCACTGTCTTTTCAGTAGCTCTAATTCTCCCTACTTTACCTGGTTCATACTGATATTCATCTAAGTCAATGGCTATAACAAGACCTAAACGCCTTTTCACAAAAGGCGTTTTACGTTCTACTAATATAAATCCTTCATGTTCTTCAAACATATTGTGAGTTAAGTATAACTGCATATTACTATTTACTTTATCAACTTTATGTTTCATATCACTGTCTAAATAAGCTTCCGGTAAAATAAGATGATATGTTGAAGGAACGTTATCAACTATTGATTTTAGTTTATCCCAGTATTCAGGTTCTGATGTAAATTGATCACACGCTATTACTGCCCATTTTTTCATATCTATATTTTTAATTGGCAATAATATATTAGGTTTGACGATAAAGGACATTAAATAATCCCTTGGTCTAGCATTGCTTGGTAAACTCTCATAAATCCTGCAATGTTAGCTCCAACTACTAAGTTTCTATGATCTGTATATTTTCTTGCTTCTGTATATGCTTTATTAAAGATTTCAGACATAATGACTTCAAGTTTTTGATCAACTTCAGCATAAGTCCAAGGATAATGCATTGCATTTTGACTCATTTCAAGCCCAGATACTGCAACTCCACCTGCGTTAGCAGCTTTTCCAGGAGCAAATAAGATATCTGCATGTTGGAAATATTTTGTTGCATCTAATGTTGTAGGCATATTTGCACCTTCAGCTACTAAGAAACATCCGTTAGCTACTAATGATTTAGCTCCTTCTAATGGCAACTCATTTTGAGTAGCACAAGGAAGAGCGATATCACAAGGAACCCCCCACATTTTTTTAGGGTTGTCTTCATAAATTGCTGATGGTCTATATTCTAAATATTTTTGTGAAAATTCAGGAGCTTGTTCAGTTAACATTTTAACGATATTTAAGTCTAATCCATTTTCATCATGAACATAACCATTTATATCAGACATTGCTATAACTGAAGCACCAAGTTCTTGTGCTTTTAAAGCTGCATACATACCAACTTTACCACACCCAGAGATAATAACTTTTTTATCTTGGAAAGTATCGTTGCGATATACTTTAAGCATTTCTGATACGAAGTAACATACTCCATAACCAGTTGCTTCTTTTCTTACTAACGAACCACCATATGTTAAACCTTTACCAGTTAATACTCCGGTGTTCTCATTTTTAATTTTTCTGTACATTCCATACATAAATCCAACTTCTCTAAATCCAACACCAATATCCCCAGCTGGAACATCTGTATCAGGACCAATATGACGGTATAGTTCTAACATAAAGTTTTGAGAGAATCTCATAATTTCATCATCACTTCTACCTCTAGGATCAAAGTCAGATCCACCTTTTCCACCGCCTAAAGGAAGTCCAGTAAGAGCATTTTTAAATGTTTGTTCAAACCCTAAAAATTTAAGGATTGATTCATTAACAGAAGGATGGAATCTTAATCCACCTTTGTATGGTCCGATTGCAGAGTTAAATTGAACTCTGTATCCACGGTTAACATTTACTACACCTTTATCATCTACCCATGTTACTCTGAATTTTACAACTCTTTCAGGTTCAATGATTCTTTCCATAATCGCGTATTTTACGATTTTTGGGTCGTTTAAAACGATGAAATCCATCGATTCGAAGAATTCCTCAACAGCTTGTAGATATTCAGGTTGTGAAGTATTTCTTTCTTGTACACTTTTAAACAATTCATTTAAGTATTCGCTATTAAACAATTTGCTTACCTCTCTTATTTTTCATATTTAATCGATTGTTACACAATCGTTTATAGTTTTTCGTAAAAAAAAGCATTTACATCACTGATATATGCTAGTTTTAATGGTTCTTAAATTTCCTCTTTTTAATTTTGTCTTTTTCACACTTATGATTATACAATGAAAGCGCTTTTAACACAAGTGTTTTTTTTAGGAAATTGCCGTTTTTTTTATTGATATAATAAATCTGTATTTATCGGTGTTATATATGTTAAAAATTTAAATAAAAAACACTGGATTAAATCTCATTCCAGTGTTTGTATTTTTTTTATTTAATAACATAAATCCAATCTTTAGGTGCTTCAATATCACCAAATTGAATTCCAACTAATGTGTCATATAATTCTCTAGTAATTGGACCTACTTCTGTTTCACTATGGAAAATGTGTTTTTTATCTTGATAGTCTATTCTACCTATTGGTGAAATTACAGCTGCTGTCCCACAAGCTCCTGCTTCACAATAATCATCGAGTTTATCAACAAAAACATCTCCCTCAATTACTTCCATTTTTAAGTAGTGTTCAGCTAGGTACATTAAACTTCTTTTAGTAATACTTGGTAAAATTGTAGGAGACTTTGGTGTAACAAATTTGTTGTCTTTTGTAATTCCAAAGAAATTTGCTGCCCCTACTTCATCAATTTTTGTGTGAGTTTGAGGATCTAAGTAGATACAATCTGCGTAACCTAATTCCTTAGCTAAATTGTGAGAATATAAACTTGCTGCATAATTCCCGCCTACTTTGATGTCTCCAGTGCCATTTGGCGCTGCTCTATCATTTTTAGTTATCATAAAATTATTAGGTGTTAACCCACCTTTAAAATAACTACCTACAGGCGAGCATATTACATTGAATATGTAACTTGGCGCGGGTTTAACCCCAAGATTTCGGCCAACACCTATAATAAATGGTCTAAGATATAATGTAGCTCCAGTACCATAAGGAGGTACCAAATCTTCATTTGCACTTACAACTTGGTTACATGCATCCAAGAATTTCTCCACCGAAATAACAGGCATCAATAATCTTTTGCATGATTTTTGTAATCTAAGTGCGTTTTCAACGGGTCTAAACAATTGAATTTTGCCATCTTTTCTACGATAGGCTTTTAATCCTTCAAAGGCTTCTTGCCCATAATGTAATGCGGTTGAAAAAGCTGATATAGTAATACAGTCATCTTTTTTTAGTTTCCCATTATCCCAAGCACCGTCTTTAAAATATGATATATAATTCGCGTGGGTTTCTCGGCATTCAAATCCTAAATTCTTGTAATCTTTGTCAATCAAAATTTTTCCTCCAAATAAATGTCATCACTATAATTATAGTTTATGTAAGCCCTTTCTTCAAGGAGAATATTAAGTTTTTTTTTGAAAATTTTTTCATTAACTTTTATTAAACAATTATTGTGCCCTAATCTTCTCCAATATGTCCTCTGTTGGGAGGTTTTTGTATTTAATAACATTACCTTCCCATGTTCGTATAATTACGTAGTCTTTCCCTCTAGATAATACATATTGAGGTAGAATTGGTGTTTTACCTTTTCCTAATGGAGCATTTACAATGTAAGTAGGTATTGCTAGTCCTGATGTATAACCCCTTAAATGTTCCATAATTTCTATACCATCATCAATTGAAGTATTAAAATGTAGGGTTCCTTTGACTTTTTTAGCATGGAACATATAGTAAGGCTTCACTCTTATTTTTAGGAGTTCATGATTTAAACAACGCATAGTGAATTTATCATTGTTTATCCCATTAAGCAAAACTGTTTGATTTCCTAAAGGTATTCCAGCATTAGCTAGGTTTTCACATGCTAATTTACTGGATTCTGTGACTTCCATTGGATGATTAAAATGAGTGTTTATATATATAGGATGATATTTTTTTAACATATTACATAATTCAGCTGTTATTCTTTGTGGCATTGTTACAGGAACTCTAGTCCCTATACGAACATACTCTACATGAGGTATAGCTTTTAATTCTTGTAGTATCCACTCTAATACATGATTAGATAACGTCATAGGATCACCACCAGTAATTAGCACATCTCTTATTTCTTCATTTTCTCTAATGTATTCTATTGATTTTATGATTTCAGTTTTGGGTGTTGCTCGGTCTTCAGATGAAATATTTCTTCTTCTCTGACAGTACCGGCAATAACTAGCACACTCATTAGTAACATTAATTATAAGTCTATCTGGATACCTTCTTGTTATAGCAGCGCATGGATTAGTATAATCTTCACCCATAGGATCTAGTTCATTGATACCTTCAATTAGTTCAAAAATAGTGGGAATTGCAATTAACCTAATAGGGTCAGTTATATTGTCTGGGTCAATTAAGCTTAAGTAATATGGAGATATTGCCCATCGATAAACCTTGGAAACTTCAGATATATCTTTTTTTTCTTTCTGGGTTAAATCAATAAACTTGCTTAAGGAATCGACATCTGTTATTCGGTTTTTTAGTTGCCAATGCCAGTCATTCCAATTTTCTTCTGATGCATCTAAAATTTTTAGAATTATTTTTTTTCTAGCTATAATTTCTCTGTTTTTCTCGAGTCCTTTTGGAATTAATTTTCTAGTTCTTAGATAATCTTGTGCTTTTGCCTTTAACTCTTCAGATCGTTTTATAGATACTTCTCTTTTAGTCTTCATATTAGCACCTCCCCTCTCTTTTATTATATCATGTAATAAGTCCTATTATAAATACTGACTAAATACAACCACTTTGAGTGTTTTCATATGTAAAAAAATCAAAAATAGAAGAATCAAAATGATCCTTCTATTAAACTTTACTTTTATTTAACTTTACTTCTAATAATCCACTTATCAAAGATTGATAATAATTGTGGCAATATGATTAGAACATAGAACAAAGATGTAATTGCTCCAATTGCAATAATTAAACCAATTTGTGATATTGTTTGAATTGATGAAATTATGCTGATAGTAAGACCAGCTACTGAGAACAATAAGGCTGAAGTAATAATTGATGGAGCAGAATTTTGAATTGCTTTTGCAATACTTACCTCTTTGTTATTTGTCTCTCGCTCTGTCATATAGCCTTTACTTAACAATATCGCATAATCAATAGTCACCCCTAACAAAATTGCTGAAACAATTAAACTTGCTAAGAATACTACTTCGCTGTTTATAAAGTACAGTAAAGCCATTGTGAAGAATACTGAAGCCTCAATAACTAAAGGCAATAAAATTGGCATTAATAAATTTTTGAATGTAATAAATATAATTATCATAATTGCTACTAAAGCTATCACCATCACTAATTTGTAATCAAATGAAACGGTGTCTTTTATATTGTATGCAACTGATGTTTCTCCTAAAATATAATGTTCTTCCAAACCTACATCTATTAATATCTCGTCAATATTCTCATAGTACTGAAAAGCTTCTTCTCCTTCAATTTCACTAGCTAAATTAAATTGAATTAATGCGTATTCATCTGAATACATTTCACCAGTTACTAACGCTAGTACATTTGGATCAGATATTAAGGCTTTGTAGTAAATACCAGCTTTTATATTTGAAACATAATCTAAATTACTTAATTGTTGGTATAAAATTCCTTCTTTCAAATCATCTTTTGAAACAAGTAAAATCATTTCGTTACTCTCACCAAATTCATTTTGGATATGCTCTAAATCTTCGTAATAAGGTGTGCCAGTAGAACCCGCTAAACTGGACGAACCATAGGTATAGTTATTTTGAGATTGAAAATACACAGAAATACCTAGAACAACTAATAACGTAGCTAAGAAAAAGTATCTAAATTTGTGTAGTTTTCTAGTAACTGTTCCTTTGAAAAGCATTTTTTTCTTTTTGGTAGTCTTACCGATCACGTTTGAAAAAATCTTGATAAGTATTGGTAATAAGACAATTGTGGTAACTAGACTAATAATAATTGCTTTTGCAAAAACAATACCAATATCAACACCAATACTAAAACGCATGAAAATCAACGCTAAGAAGCTTGCACCAGTAGTTAAGGCAGAAGCTATAATTGGCTTTCTAGTTTGTTTCTTCGCCTTCTTAATTGCTTCATCAACACTATTACTGGTTTCTCGATTCTGATGGTATCCTCCAAGCAGGAATATGACATAATCTAAAGAAATAGCCAGTTGTAAGGCTACCGCCATAGATTGGGTAATAAATGAAATATTTGGTAGTAGTGCATTGGTTCCGAGATTGATAACAATCGCAATCCCAACAACAATACCAAAAATAATTAAGTCAAAGAATGATTTACTCATTATTAACAATATAATTAGTACTATAGGAATACAAATCAAAGTAATAATTAGAACTTCTTTTTCAATTGTATTTCTTGTAAAAATTGTACTAACAGCTCCGCCTGAAAAATAATATTCGTAATTAGCACCGTCTAACTTTAATTTTATAGAATCAAGTGCTTCCTCAGTGACTAAATCAGATTGTCCTGTTGAGAATATTACTTGCATCAACATTTCATCAGAACTAATAAAACCACTCAAAATTTCTTGAAACTCAAGTTGCTGTTCTGCAGGCATATAGGTAACCAAACTAATGAAAGCTTCCTGGTACGACATTCCTGCCCCTATCAAATTAGTCATTGTTGCATCCATTATTGCTTGTTGTTCAACTGGGATATTCGTCCTCATAATGGAATACGTTAATTCATTGAAATAGTCGTCTATAAAAACTATTTTTTTTACATTTTCAATAGTTAATAAATCCTGTTTCAACAATAAAGCGGTCGGTATACTTGTTTCATCGAAAGAAAATACCGCAACGCTGGTTTCACCAAACTCATCATTATACACATCAAGACCTTGCTTTATTTCTGAGTTTTTTGGTAAATATTCTTCTAACTTATAATTTACTTTGACTTGACTAATAAAAAATATTGAAACAACAGTCAATAGTAAAAATAGCGCTAGAATGAATTTGTTCTTCATTTATATCTCCTCCTTATTATATTAGTAAACGATTGTTTATTTATCATATAACTCTATTTTAATACTTGTGTGTGATAGATTTATGTTCAAATAAAAAAACCTTCAAAAGAAGGTTTAATTTTCTAATATAAATATTGTTCCTGATTCTCCGTTCATAACTACTTGAGAATTATTTTCTATTTTTTCAAGCCGATTTTTCAGCCTGATAATTACTGGGAGGTTAATTGTTCTAGCTAAGATTACTCCATGTGAACAATTACTTCCAAATCTACAGATGATTCCTTTTAGATACTCTTTAGATATTTTATAGATCAAAGAAGGTATTATATCATCACATACTAGGATAAATGGTTTTTTAGGATAGTTAATTTCATCATTAATTCCTAATTCAATATTGATTAAACGCTCAAATACATCATCGATATCATTTACTTTTGTTCTAAAGATTTCGGACTGCATATTTAGAAAATGAATTTTCATATCTTCCTTAGTTCTTACTAAAGCCGACATTAAATCGTATCCCTGGTTAAGTAAGTTTACAATATACTTAATCAGCTCTTCATCTTCTAATAATAATTCGTGAGATATAAAAATATCAGCTGTATTCTCATCGACTTTAAGTGCTTCATTGTAGATACAATGAATTTCTTCTTTAGCCACCTGTCTGATCGCAGAAAAACGACGTTTTTCTTCTTCAACATCTACGATACCTACAGCCGTATATTCACTGTTTTTTTTAGGCAATCTAAATGCAATCCCACTGGTTTTTTTACCTGACACACCAATGCCTCTAATTTCAATCAAAGCAATCACATCCTCACGAATATATTTTAACACATTTTTAGATTTTTAATTAAATTTTTCTATAAATATTTATATATATAGTATAATTAATACAGGTGATAATATGTATACAAGAGAAAATGTAATACCAGTAAAAGTAAGAGATATAATTATTGGCGGTAACAGCAAAGTTGTTATCCAATCTATGACTAATACTTTAACAAGTAATATTAAAGCAACAGTTGCACAGATAAAAGCTTTAGAGGCTGTTGGCTGTGAGATAGTTAGAGTCGCTGTACTTAATGAATCAGACGCTCTAGCCATAGAAGAAATCAAAAAACAGATTACTATTCCGATAGTTGCTGATATACATTTTGATTATAGATTAGCTCTCAAATCTATTATATCTGGTGTTGATAAAATTAGAATTAATCCCGGAAATATCGGTTCCGATGAAAAAGTCAAATTAGTTGTCGATGCATGTATTGAGAATCACATCCCCATAAGAATTGGAATTAACTCTGGTTCTTTGGAAAAACATATTCTTGAAAAGTATGGTAAGCCTACCCCTGAAGCTATGGTAGCATCAGCTAAATATCATGTTTCTTTACTGGAGAAGTTTGGCTTTAGTGATATTATCATATCAATTAAATCTTCTGATGTTACAAACACGATTAAAGCAAACGAACTGGCCGCTAAAGAATTTAAGTATCCATTACATTTAGGTATAACTGAAGCTGGAACTAATTTTTCAGGCACTATTAGTTCATCAATTGGTTTAGGTATATTATTAAACCAAGGGATTGGTTCAACTATTAGAGTTTCTTTAACTGCTTCTCCTGTTGAAGAAATCCAGGTAGCTAAAGAAATTTTGGCTAACTTAGGTTTATATAAAAAACCAAAGCTAATCAGCTGTCCAACTTGTGGAAGAATTCAATACAATATGATTCCTATCGTAAAGGAAATTGAAGAATTTTTACAAACAGTAGACAAAGAAATTACTGTAGCCATTATGGGTTGCATTGTTAATGGTCCAGGAGAAGCCAAAGAAGCTAATATCGCTGTAGCCGGAGGAAAGAATGAAGCATTGTTATTTATTGATGGTGTAAGACAACAAAAAATTCCTCAATCTGAAATTGTGGAAACATTAAAAAAATTAATATTAGACTATTAGAAAGGCGCTAAAATTAGCGCCTTTTTTTTATAATACAGTTACAAATACATTGATGATATTCTTTAATAGGTTATTATCGTAAAGATATTTACTCAACCTGAATTCTTCAGTTCCTAGCTGCATATCCTTCTGCAAGAAACTCCATATCAGATCGTTTATAGCTGGAATATTAATTAATAGTGCTAGTACAAATAATAATATATAGACCAATAAAGCTACTTTTAATAAACCAAATATTAATCCTAGGACTTTATCTACTTGTTTGATAAATGGAATTGAAGTAATTCCTTTTGCAAGTAGTTTCAATAAGAAAAATACAATCATTGAGCCAAAGAATAGTGTAATAAAAGCAATCACTAAAAGTGCCAGAGTTAAAATCAAAGGTGTAAGTGAATCGATAATAGATACAGTAACTGCGTTAAAATCAATTCCATCAGCAATCCATTGCACCATAAAATCAGGTAGACTCAATCCTTCTAAAGCCGCTCTTAGATTTGGCTCTGTCAACTCAGCTGAGAAAAGATCACTTCTTGACATTAAATACTCACCAATCTTAGTTTCTAAACTTTCACCTATCCACCCTCTTAAAACCCCAGAAAATGGTCTGGCTAATAGAATAGATGCGATAAGCCCAAACACTGATGAAGCCATATCGATTACTTTCTCTAAAAAGCCCTTTTTCCAGCCTATAACAGCGAATATTACTACAACTAAAACAATTACTACATCAATGACACCAAAAAATCCTAAGTCCATAAAATCATTCCTTACTATTCATATATTCTATATAATCTCGATATGAGAAAATCATTTTTTTAGCAGCAAATATTTCATCGAGTCTTGAAACAGGGGTACTTATTGGCGCATTATTTAGTAATTCAGGAGTATTTTTTGCTTCGTCTGCGATTTTCTTCATCACTTCAATAAAATCATCAATTGTTTGAAGCGACTCAGTTTCTGTCGGTTCTATCATAATCGCTTGATGAAATAAGAGTGGAAAATAAATCGTTGGAGCATGCATTCCATAATCTAATAATCTTTTTGCTACATCTAAAGTTCTAATTTCATTAGGATTATCCTTTAGACCATCAAATACAACTTCATGCATACAATATCCATCTATAGGTAAATAATAGGTTTCTTTCAAGGCATTTCTAATATAATTAGCATTTAAAGTAGCTAATCCACCAACTTGCATTAAATTTTCTTTACCTAAAGTAAGAATGTAAGCATATGCTTTTAATTCCACTAAAAAATTCCCAAAGTATGAAGATATTTGACCTATAGAATCTGCTTCTTCAGCAATATAGTAGTAGTCTTCGATTTTTTTAATTTTTGGATTTGGCAAAAAATCTACTAGGAAATCCTTAACGCCTACTGGTCCAGACCCTGGTCCGCCACCACCATGAGGGGTTGAAAATGTTTTATGCAGATTTATATGCATAACATCAAAGCCCATATCACCAGGCCTTACCTGACCTAACATAGCATTTAAATTAGCCCCATCATAATACATTAATCCACCTGCATCATGAATTAGCTTAGTAATTTCACATATGTCTTTCTCAAATATACCTAATGTATTAGGATTTGTCAACATCATACCAGCAATTTCATCACTTAATACTGATTTTAATACATCAACATCAACGACACCTTGATCATTTGACTTGATTTCTACTACTTCCATTCCACAGACAACTGTCGAAGCTGGGTTTGTTCCGTGAGCAGAATCAGGGATAATAATCTTGTTGCGTTTGAAATCATTTCTAGAGCGGTGGTATTCTTTCATTATCATTAATCCTACAAGTTCACCATGAGCACCAGCGTAAGGATTTAATGAAAATTCACTAAGCCCAGAAATATTGCTTAAAGCAACTTGAAGTTCATAATAAACTCTTAAAGCTCCTTGCACTGTTCTTACTGGTTGGTTTGGATGAAGTTTTGTAAATGAGTAAGTTTTAGCAATTTCTTCATTAATTTTAGGATTATATTTCATAGTACAAGATCCTAATGGATAAAACCCATTTTCAATTCCAAAATTTTTCTTGGAAATATTTGTGTAATGTCTTACACAATCAAGTTCGCTAACTTCCGGCAAAACTAAATCTAGTTTTCTAAGATTTTTACCCAAATCTTCTAAACTAAACTCAGGATAATTTGTTTTAGGGAGTGAATACCCAATTCTACCTGGTTTAGATAGTTCATAAATTAATTTATCATATATCATGATAATCCCTCCAATACTATAAGGAGATTATCAATCTCTTTTTTAGTTCTTTTTTCTGTTACAGCAAAATTAATTAAATTCTCGTATTTATCCGATATTTTAGATAAACTAAAACCACCAAAAATACCTTTATCCAATAGTGCTTCACTAATCAAATCATGTGAAATACTGGTTTCCAATACAAATTCCTTTAAGAAGGGTTGTTTGAAATTATCATAAAATTTACCTGTTTTAATGAGTCTTTCATATAGGTAATGAGCGTTTTGATATGATTGTTCGTTAACCTTAACCAGTCCAGATTTACCCATAATTGAAGTATATACAGTAACAAATAAAACCATTAATGATTGGTTTGAACAAATATTACTATTAGCTTTACTTCTTCTAATGTGTTGCTCCCGAGCTTGCAAGGTTAAAACATAAGCTCTTTCACCTTTAGTGTTTGTTGTATAACCACAAATTCTTCCAGGGAGTTTCCTGACATACTTTTTAGTTGTAGCTAAATATCCAAGACTTGGCCCACCAAAAGCAATAGGAACTCCTAGACTTTGACAATCACCACAAGCGATATCTGCTCCATCTTCTGCAGGAGACTTTAAAACCGCAAGCGTACCTATATCTCTTGATTGAATAAACAATGCTTTATTATCATGAGCGAGATCTGCTACACCGTTATAATCTTCAATAAACCCAAAGAAGTTCGGGTTTTGGACGATTACCCCAGCTATTTCTTTGCTCATTTTATTTTCATAATCTTCATAATCAAATACACCATTTTGACTTGTTACTAGTTCAAAATCATAACCTCTATACTTGAGATAAGTTTTGATAACATTCATAGTGTTTGGATTTAAAGTTTCGGATATTAAGACTTTCTTTCTTTTTGTTATATGGCAAGCCATAAAACAAGCTTCAGCAGCTGATGTTGTAGCATCATACATTGAAGCATTAGATACATCTAAACCAGTCAATGCTTGAACCATTGATTGATATTCAAAGATATATTGTAAAGTCCCTTGAGAAATTTCGGGCTGATAAGGTGTATATGAAGTCAAAAATTCCTGTCTTGAAGTAATTGAATCAATTACTGAAGGCTGGTAATGGTCATATAATCCTAAACCAGAAAATATAACTAACTCTTGGTTTTCGTTACTTAATTGCTGGAAATATTCTCTTAATTCTAATTCAGACATTTCTGATTTAAGGTCATATTCATTTTTTAGCAATACATCTTTTGATACTCCGCTAAATAACTCATCTATTGATGAAATATTTAAAGCGTTTAGCATTTGATCTATATCCTCTTTTGTATGAGGAAAATACTTAAACATAATTACCTCACTAAATTAATTTTTTATATTCATCTTCGCTTAATAAGTCATTTAATTCTTCTGGATTTGATAGTTTAACTTTTATAAACCAAGTTCCAAAAGCATCTTCATTAACTAGTTCAGGCTCACCAACTAATTCTTCATTCATTTCAATTACTTCTCCACTAACAGGTGAAATAAGATCTGAGGCAGCTTTTACTGATTCTACAGCACCAAACTCAGTATTCAACTCAATTGTATCGCCTTCTTCAGGTAAATCAACAAAAACTATTGATCCTAATTGTTTAGCTGCAAATTCTGTAATTCCAATTAATACTTCTTCATCATTTAACTTTTTTATCCATTCATGATCTGTTGAATATAAAAGCCCTTCTACTATTTTACTCATATTAAACCCCTTTCGTTTTATAGTTCTTTTTTAAAAATTTTTTATCTCTTACAAAACCAGGAACCATTTTGTTTCTGATTTTGACATCAATCTCTGTACCTTTTTTTGCGTATTCTTTTTTTAGCATTGCAAGAGCAATCGGTATATTTAATGTGACAGATAAATACCCAGTCGTTATATACCCAATTTCTTCTTCACCCTTATATATAGGATATGTTGCTCTTGGTATCGCTTTTTTTGTTAATTCAATTCCAACTACTCTTCTTGTTAATCCAGCAGCTTTTTGTTCTAACAATGCGGTTTTACCAATAAAGTTAGTTTCTGAGTCTATTTTAGTGAAAAATTTTAAACCAGCTTCAAGTGGTGTTATTTCATTAGATATCTCATGCCCATACAGTGGCAAAGCCGCTTCGAAACGCAATGTATCTCTTGCTCCAAGTCCACACGGTGTAATATCATTACTTATGAATATTTGCCATAGTTCTGTGATTGCTTCTTCGCTTGCATAGATTTCAAATCCATCTTCACCAGTATAACCTGTTCTAGATATTAGCAATAAATGATTTTGAAATTCATAGAGTCCAAAGTGAAAGAATTTTAAATCAGCTAAATCTATTTTCAGCAATTCTTTAACTTTGTTTTCGGCATTAGGCCCCTGAATGGCTATCTCTGAATACTCAGATGAAATATTACCTACTGTCACATCAAACTCATCTGTCTGATTAACAACCCAGTTATAATCTTTAGCAATATTACTGGCGTTAACGACAAATAAGTATTCTTCATTGTTAACTTTATATACTAACAAATCATCAACAATCGTTCCATTTTCATATAACATCATTCCATATGTTACAGAACCATTCGCTTTCTTTTCAATTGTATTAGTAAATACATTGTTAACAAATTTAGTTGCATCTTTACCTCTAATAATAAATTCACCCATATGACTAACATCAAACATTCCAACGTTTTCTCTAACTGCGTTGTGTTCAGTCTTGATATTAGTGTAAACAATAGGCATTAAAAACCCTGCGAATTCTTCAATCTTCGCGTTTAGTTTAACATGTTCTTCATAGAGACATGTTTTTAATTCTTTTTGCATCGTACACCTCAAAATTATTATATCAAATTTTTATTTAAATAAAACCTGTAAAAACTCAGTTTTTTCCAGATTATATATATAATCGCTTATTTTGTGATTATCTAGTACTTTTTTAAATTTTGTTTCAGTAAATTCAATATTTTTAAATAGATTTAAAAACTCATCTGCATCTTCAATTAAAAAGTAATCTCCAAGCATATTAATATTTTTAACTATATTATTTTTAAGTTCAAGAGAAATCTCAATCACACCAGCTTTAGTTTTGCCTTTTTTCTTGATTGTGTAATTTGGATTTTTTCCGTAAATAAATTCTCTTTTTAAATACCCTGATTCAATTTTTCTTATTCCTAAAATATCTTTTTCTGTTAAAACTAACGATTGATCACAAATACCTTGTTTGAAGTGTGATTTAAAATCCTCAATAGATATGTCTAAATGATCTTTTATATTAGTCACTCTGCTTCTAACCGAATCTATACCTTTGGATATAAGTTTTTCATTATCAGGGGTTATTGCTTTAACCATAATACTAAAATCGGTGTTGTATAGCATTGTTCCATGCACAACACTACAATTGTTAACTCGATAAAATGCATTACCAGATACTTTCATACCATCAACTAAAATATCATTTCTACCAGAGAAATAAGCATTTAATCCTAGTTCATTCAGCAATTTTACAATTTTTTCTAAATATTTCCCGAAAACAAAATCTTTATTAAACTCTGGAGTAATAAAAGAAAACATAATATTAGATGGGTCAGAATAGACGCAGCCACCACCAGATTTTCTTCGGTAATATTCAATATTGTTTTTTATGACATAATCAAGGTTAATTTCATTTTCTATCAATTGGTTACGACCAAAGATAACAGTAGGATTGACCTGCCACATAAAGAAATATTCATCTTTAGGGTAATTCTTTGCTAGATATTCTTCAGTAGCTAAATAAAACGAAAGTCTTTCAGTTTTATTTGTAGGATAATTAACATAAATCATTTATAAGTCCTCCATTAAAAAGAGAGAAATTAGTCTCTCTCTAAAAATTCTTTTATTCTCATTTCTTCAAGTTCGGCTATAAATTGTGTAAATGGTTCAATTTTTTTATTAATTTTATACTCATCGATTCTTTTATAATAATCGTTTCGTAAATCTTTGGTGATTGAAATAGGTAAGAATCCTTCTAACTCTAACTGGTAGTTTAATAATAATCTTGCTAATCTACCATTAGCATCCATGAAAGGATAAATCTTTAAAATTTGTAAATGTGCATATGCAGCTTTTTCTAAACCAATTAGTTCTGGATTGTTTAATTCTGCAAAATATCTATCCATCTTACTGTAGATTTTAAGATATGTCGGTGGAACGTGTTTAGCACCTAAAATGAATAAATCTCTAGTTCTATAAACACCCCCGTGAATGATTCCTTCAACTAATACTTGGTGCAAGTCTTTTACAATTGTTTGATCAAATTGCATTCCTTCTTTGGCTAATTTGTGAGCCGCTTGCATAGCATGATAATTGTTAATTATCGCTTTTCTCACTGATTCGCTTTTATCAGGAAACTGTCTTGAATGGTCTTCCAACAAGAAAATTACATCTTCCATAGAAAAATCTCCGTTTTCAAAGCTTGTTGACTCATAAATATATCTTTTGTCAAAGTCACTACAGATTTTTTTCAGCTTACTTTCTGATAAAGTATTTTTCTTGTCGACTATCGCCTGTTTAAGGGCTTCGACCTCCTTAATTTTCATAATTAATCACCTCGTATAAATAATAACATAGAAAGCCCTTTCATTCAATTGATTTAATAAAAAAAAAGCAACTTTTTAAAGTTGCTTTATAAGTTAGTATTGTCGTAAGATGATTTAACGATTTGATAAACTACGTCTTTAGGTATATCTCCATAGTTATTTGCTTTGAACCAAAGCTCTTCTCTTGTACTTTTATTCTTAGATATAGTAGGATATTTGATAATTAATCTAATCCCTTTTTCTAAATCATATTTAAAAGCTATACGATAATAGTTTCCAAAATTCATTAACACTAAGAATGGTTTTCGATCAACATAGAAAGTTATTCTATCGTCATCTAACTTAGTTACTACTTGAGGTAGTTCCCTTACATAAGCGACTAGTTGATCAAATGTAGGATCTAAAGGTTTAAACATTTTGGGTTTTTCTATATAATATTCGATAGAATTTGGTTGATTGTGAGCTGAAGTGGTTTTTGTAAATTCAGGATCCACTTGGACATCTTCATATATCATATTTGTTGGATCAATATTTTGATCTGATGATACTATGGTCTGTTGATTAGAAACAATCATCGTTTTTTTCTCATCTCTTTGCTCTGGAACATTGCTTCTATTCTTTAGGTTTTTTCTTCTAGAGCGTGGTTTTTCAGTTTCATCGTCACGTTTAGAAGCCTTTCGACTTGACCTTGGTTGATGCTCAACTAACTCTTCAATTTCAGCTTCAAGTTCAGACTCTTTTGCATGACGTTTTTTTCCAATACTAGTAAAAATAATATGAAGTAGATATAGTAATATTCCGAATGCAGCTACTCCCGCAAAGTAAAATGAATTCATAGCAGTATAATTAGATAATTTATAACTATAGAACCAGTATGTTAATCCACCAGAAATTGCCATTAATTCAACTAATAGAATATAGTGAGCGACTCTTATTCCGTTCTTTTCTTCTCTAAAGTTATTAGCAAAGAAATGTCCAAATACAATTAAATTAAGAGTTACTACTCCAAAGAAAGCAACGATTAAAAGATTTACTGTTGTAGAATTCTCCAAATATATATGATAATTTAATAATCCACCAAATATCATCATGCTAATCGCGAACATATATAATGGTAAGAAAGCTACTCTAGCTGTATTTCTGTTTACGATACCATAATTTCGGTATTCACTATTACTTAGGAATAAGTACACTAAGCTTACAATCAAAGCGAGTGCGCCAATGCCACCTTTAATATACATTTCATTATTTGTTAGAATCGGTACTGCAACACCCCATTGGCTGATATCATTCCAAGGGACAGCGGCAACCGATATTAATAGAACTAAAATCAGGATAAAGAAATTGCCGAAAAACTTTTTCATTAAATTCACCTCTCAGTATATATTTATATTAAAATTATATACAATAAAAATATCAATGTCAACTAAGCAGTGCTTTTTATAAAATTGTTTTTAGTGATTTTGCTAAAATTTCATTGTTTTATGTCAACACATGTCGTATATCTAACAAAATAGCCATCTTTTTCATTTTTTTTATGCATTATAATTGCAAATACAATATACATAATATATAATAAAATATAGGTTATGTTACGTTTATTTCATAGAATAAGGTAATCATAAATAAATTTATATAGGAGGTTAATTATGCAAGTACTCAAAGAGACCGTAAGAAACTCCATTGTTGAAGGTGCGATTACAGAGTTTTTCCAAAATGGATATCAGAAAGCCAACATGCGAAGAATAGCTGACAATGCGAACATCACAGTTGGAAATATCTACCGTTATTATCAAAACAAGGAAGAATTATTTAATGAAATTTTGTTGCCTGCTCAAAGAGCTATTGATGACTTAGAGAGTTTTGACAAAAAACTCCACGTTACTAGGATTGATAGCGAGGATGATGTAAATCAATTAGTACAATACGTAATCAATGTATTAAAGCCGTATACAAGAGAAGTATTTATTATGATTTACAATTCAGAAGGTACACACTACCAACAAGTGAAATCTCAATTAGAGAATTTAGTTGTTAGTAAAATTAATAGTTTCTATCCAAGACAATTTGACAGATATTTTTTAACTGTTCTTGCTCAAAGTTTTATTGAAGCTATATTCCATGTATTCAAGGAAAATGTTAACAACATTAGAAAAATTCAAGAATACATTACTCAACTTGTAGTATATTTCTTTAGAGACATCGATAAGAGATTATTCTAAAAAAAACGACCCTCATAGCTGAGGGTTTTTTTTTACATTTTTTCTAATTCTAATATATTGGTTTTTCCAATTACAGTCTTGGGTAATTCTTTTAAAATAACAATTTCTTTAGGAACTGCATATTTAGAAATATTAGTTTTTATTAGTTCCATTATCTTCGCATTTGACATTGGAAACTGGCCTTTATTCCATACTACAAACAACTTTACACGATTTCCTTTATCTTCATCAGGAGTGCTGATAGCTGCTACTTCTTGAATTTCTGGTAGACTCATCATGAAATTTTCAATTTCAGTCGGTAATACAGGCATTCCAGACACTTTAATTATTCTTTTAACTCTTTGTTTAAAGTGAACGTATCCTTCATTATCAATGAATCCTAAGTCACCGGTTCTAATCCAGTTTTTTCCATCAATCTCGATAATTGTAGATTTTGTAGCTATCGGATCATTTAGGTATCCATTCATCATTGTTGGTCCAGATATTACAATCTCTCCTGCCGTATCTGCTTTTATAAATTCTAATGTTCTCTGATTTAAAATCCCTATCTCTATTCCCGGCAAAGGTTTACCTACAGATGTTTGCAAATGATCTTTAAGTGTATTAACACAAGATACCGTAACTACTTCTGTTAACCCATATCCTTCTAAAAGTCTAGCTTTTGAATAATAATATTGCATTACGTTATCCCATCTGTACTTCAAATCCAAAGCTACATAATCTCCTCCTACAAAAGTTTGCTCAATGTTCTTAATTTCTTGACATCGAAACCCTTCATGTTTAAGCAACTTCTCAAACATTGATGGTACCCCGATAATATAGTTACATTGATTGCTCTGAATCAATTTAATTGTTTCATTAGCATCAAACTTAGGCATTAATGTATCAACACCACCAGAAATTAGCATTCCATGAATACCCATACATAGTCCAAAACCATGAAACATCGGCAATACAGCCAACATATGTTTGTCTTTAAAATTTTTTCTGTTCATAACAAATGGTAAAGTACCGGCTAGATAATTAATCGAATAGTTTGATAATTCAATAGTCTTTGGTTCACCTGAAGTTCCACCACTATGAAGTAAACAAGCTGTTAATTTAGAATCAACTTCAGCAGTTTTTTGAACTCTACTTGAATACAAATCATTTAAATCTAAAACCCTATCACTATAAACTATATTTTTGAGTTTCTTTTTATTTAAGAATTTATATCCTAATTTTTTTATAAAACCAAACTCATTAATTGGTTTTGCTAAGATAAATATTATGCTTTTATCTTTTAATAAATTACTGTAATTATCATAAAATGTATCCAAAATAACCAAATGATTAGATTTGGTTTCTTTCATGTATTTTGAAATTTTAATCACAGGGGTTTGAGGATGAACCATATGACAAATAACGCCTACTTTATTCAATGCATAAAAAGCAAAAATTGCTTCAAACACATTTGGCATCGCGATTGTTACAACATCACCTGTTTTGATATTTAGTTCAACAAATCCAGCTGCTAAACTATCAACTCTTGTTTTCAAAGTTTTATAGTCTATGTATTTGTTCATAAATAACAATGCATTGTTATTTGGGTGTTTTTTAGCTGTTTCTTGCATCGCTTGATATAGTGTTTGATTATCTTCCATAATTTCCTCCTTATAAGATTTACAATATGAGATCTGATTATATATGAGATCTTAAGATATATATGTTTCTAAATTCTATATCCCAAAATGTATCCTACTATAATTATTAAGCCCATTAAGATAAATTGGTGAGTTAAAAAAATGATCAAGGACTTTCTTCCAGCAAAAATAAAAACATTTTTTTCTGATAGTTTAACCTTAGGTAAAAGTGTCACTTTGTTTTTGTAAAACAAATTACCAATTACTGTACCTATCATTATAATTCCTAGATATGGGATTAAACCAAAATAATCCGCTCCAAAGGCTTTTGTTCCAATGATTATACCTGGTAATGTATCCCATGTTATTTTACTAATATAATGTAACTCCCAGAATTCTAATGAAACACCTAGAATTAATATTCCTGCACCTATAGTAAAGATGAATACATCATTATCCCAAATTTTCCTAAATAGATATGTTAAAAACGTACTGAAGGCATACATGTGTATGACTCCAAATATAATAAACATTTGCATACCTGTGAAATATTCAATTGCAAAAGTTACAACACTGATTAAGACAGCGACTATCATTAATTTATTTGCGCGACTAAGGTTTGATTTAGAAAAAGTAAAACTAATCCCGGATACAATTAAGAATACTGAAACAAAAAAGAAATGCCCAAAAAACCTGAGTTCAGAATTCCAATATAGTTCTGAAAAACTGCTTAGCCAATTGAATACACCGTTGTCTACTAAATTAAAATTATAAAAATAAGAATCCAAATTCTTTAAGTCATACATAAGATGATCAAAAATCATCATTATTATAGCAAACCCTCTTACAAAATCTAATTCCCATATTCTCGTCTTTTTCATATCTTCACCATCAATATTATTTGATAATATTATATCACAATTTCATTTATTTTCCATAACCACCAATAAAAACTGTAATCCACACGTATAATTACTGACATCAAAAAAATAATCACTTAAAACCCTCAATATGGTATAATAATCATAGGAGTGATGGCTATTGATAGATTACGAACTTTACATTGATGAGTTAATAAATAAAAGTAATGACGCCTTTGAAGTGATTTATGAAAACACAAAAAAAGGTGTTTTCTCTATGATAATTTCAATTGTTTATAATAAAGCCGCGACCGAAGATTTAATGCAAGACACATATATGAAGATGATTCAAAAGATTCATCAATATAAAAGAGGAAAAAATTTCTATGCTTGGTTATTACAAATAGCTAAAAATACTGCATTAGATTACTACCGCAAAGAAAAGAAAATGGTGGTTCTTGATCCTCAAGAAAGTGAAGCGGTATTTGATAAAAGTTACAATGATAATAATAACTATGAAGTTTTGGACTTGGTTAAACCTCTAGGAATAGAAGAAAAACAAATTGTACTGATGCGAATAGTTTCCAATATGAAATTTAAAACGATCGCTAAAGCTGTTAACAAACCCTTAGGTACAGTTTTATGGATTTATAATAAAGCTATAAAGAAATTACAAGAAATCAACAGAGAGGAGTAATTCTTATGAAAAAGAAAGATTTAATTGCAAAAATCAGAAGTGCAGCATTGAATGAAATGCCAGAAATTTCAAATAGAATCGATATATCAAAAGTTAATATTGAGAATAAACCTGAATCAATTAGATCTCCATTCAATTTCAAAAGAGCTCTATCTTATACATTTTCTTCAATATTCATAATAATATCAGGCTTTATGATTTATAACTTCGCGTATTTACCAAGCATTCCCGATTCTACACCTTTAGATTTAGAAACGGAAATAGTAGGTTTTCAAACAGTTTCATCAGCTGCGCTGTTAGATAATTTAGAAATAACTGAATTATCATACTCAGAATCCGATTACATCGTTCAAAGACTTAGTTCTTCTACTACTTTTGACTTAGAAGATCAACTAGACGTAATCAACAATTATCTAAGTATGGCAGAAACTGTTTTAGGATTTGAAACTCAGTTTATATACAAAGAAATCGAATCCGATAACTTAGAATTTGCCTATGCATTTCAATATAATGGAACAGATCTCGCGGGTAACTTAATAAGTTATCAAGGATATTATAATATTGTTGGTGAGGGCCAAAATCAAATTGAATCTGGTGTATTGTATCACCAAGATAACACCTATAGATACCAAAGTTTTACTACAGAAATTGAAGGAATAACCTTTTTCCAATACCGAATAGAAGTTGATGAATATAATTATGTAGAAGTAAAAAATAACAGCAATGAAGATACTCAAGAATTTAATTATAAACTTTATTTAAATGGTGAATTAAATAATGAAAGTGATTTAACTTTAATTTCAGATAAAAATAACTTAAAAGCTAAGATAAAAATTATGACAAATAGTAACGAAGAAATAAAATTAGATTTGGAAAGAAATTCACAAGATTCTAATGGTAATCATTTTTTGGTTAATTACTCATATATGAACCAACAAGGAAGTCAGTCTGGAAACTTCATAGTCGATTTAGACATGAACAATGAAACTGGACAATATCAATATCAATATCATTATGGTAATAGTCAAGTTATTGTTGGGGGTAGAGAAGGCAAAGGTAATCAACCAGCTGAAAGCGAAGATTTCAATCAAGGTCAAAACCAAGGATCTAATAATCCACACATAACCACAACTTCACAAGATGAATCTATCAACACTACAGAACACGGTAATGGTTCAAGTAACTCTACAGGGAATCCTTCATCTGGAAACTCAACCTCTGGAAACTCAACCGCTGGTCACTCGACAGCTGGCAATTCAACCGCTGGTAACTCGACAGCTGGTAACTCGACGTCTGGAAATCCTACTACAGAGAATCCTGACCCAGGAAATGACACTTCAGGTAGTGATACAAGCCCTGGCCAAAGTTTAAATCATAAGAATTCATAGATTAAATAAAATCTAATTTATAAAAATATGTAAAACCAGGAAAACTAAATTTCCTGGTTTTTTCAAATTTTTACATCTTTAATATGATATGATATAATATTATGTTAGTGAGGTGGATAACAATGAAATATGATGCTAATAAAAAAAATAATGCACTTTTAAGTAATTATAGTGACTTTAAGAACTCTAACAAAGCAGGTTTTGCTATGTTCGATGAAAAAGGAATAATAATTGCTTCTAGTGATAAATTCTCTCAAGTTGCCCATATTAATTCACAAGACATTTTAAAAACGAATATTTTAAATCATTTTAAATGTGAAGACACTGTATTAAAAGAAATCTACATGAATAAGAACTTCTCTAAATCTCTTCAACTTTCAATTGATGATAAGGATGTTATTTTACACGCTCACTTTGGCCCAATTGTCTGTAAAGACAAGATTAAAGGTGGTTTCGTAGCAATTTCTGATAAAACACCTGAATCACTCTATATTAATGATTTGACAAGCAATTTGATTCAAATTAAAACCTTGATTAATCATTCAGAAATTGGATTTGTTGTTTTAAATGAAGAGCATAAAATTATTGAAGTAAATCAAACTTTTTGCGATTTATTAGGTTATACTCAAGAAGAAGCTTTGAAGTTATCCGCGTGGGATTACATTCATGATTTTGCTGAAGATAAAAACACCCATAACTTCATACTTAATGATACCTTCTCCTTCTTTGATAAAAATTTTCACATCAAAAAAAATGGTGAAAAAATACCAATAAAAGCATCTTGTTCTATAGGAATGTTAAATGGAGAAAAAATAGCTATTTGTTTCTACACAAATATCACTGAGAAAATGGAATCTCATCGAAAATTAGAAACAAGTGAAAACATGTTAAGAAACTTTATCGAAAATTCTAATGATGTTATTTTCCTGATAAATGATAAAATTGAAATTTCACATTTATCTCCAAATGCAAAAAGAGTGTTTGGTTGTTCTATAAATCAAACCCAAGACCAGATTGTAAAGCAATACCTCCCTCTAGATGACCCTGAATTCAAAAAATACATTAACACAATATATAGTAATAAAGTAAGTTTAGCTAAAAAGGAGTTTGAGTATTCTCTTGTAGATTATAAAAAAAATACTAAATACTTTTCTATTAGAACCTCAGTAATTGATAATGAAGGTAAAAATATTATCTGTTACGTTAGAGATCTTACTAAAGACAAAAACTATATTAACGAATTAAAATTGCTGAGTTATACAGATCAGCTAACTACACTATACAATAGAAAGTACATGGAGGAACAATTATTCCAGTTACAAAAGAGCAGTAGTTATCCAATTAGTATTATGTCTGCGGATTTAGATGGTTTAAAGGAAGTTAATGATTCTTTAGGTCATCAAGCTGGTGATGAATTATTAAGGCTGTTTGCTAATATGTTAAAAACAACTAGTGTATCTCCTGAAAGTATATTTAGAGTTGGTGGAGATGAATTTTTGATAATAGCAGCCAACACAAACGAAGCTGAAATAATTAAAGTTATTTCTGATATTGAAGAAAAGATAAGAATACATAATTATTCTCCAGTTTCATTACTAAAAATTTCCGTTTCTATAGGATCAGCTACTAGTTATGACTCGTCAATTTCACTACCCACTTTATTAGCTACTGCTGACAAAGAAATGTACACAATAAAAAACGCAAAAAAAATCAGATAAAAAACGGCTAAATTTTTTAGCCGTTTTATTTTTATTAAATTTTAATTAGCATTTTTTAAAATAGCCACCATAGGAATTAACAAGAATGCCATCCAAGAAAAAGCCCAAAACCCTCCAAAGATTCCCAATGAGAAGAAAATCACAGTAGATATAAACGGCATACAAGCAACTAATCTAGTGTCTTTAGGAGCGTTTTTAATTATTGCATATACAGGTAAAGCTAGATATATCATCCATAAATAAACCCATGTCTCTGGATAAACAACTCCAAAACCTACATAAATAATAGTTAAGACCAAAAATAATATCCAACTGCTTTTATTTTTAACATTAATTACTAGGAATGAATCATCACTTAATAAAATTGAAATTCCTGCTGGGATTAAGAATGCAAATAAACCATATCCCCATTCCCCATATTGATATCCTAAATATAAATAAGTGGCAATAGCGATTAAAAAGCTTAATTCTAAAACTATGACTTTCCATAGTTTTTTTTCATGAAGAACTCCTATCATTGGTATAATCATAAAGATTAACCAAATAGGGTTCCATAAACCAGTATAATGTCCAACTAAAACAAATGTAATAGTAGCGATAAATGGAGCTACTGCAGTTAAGAATGATATAAACCTCATTGTTTTAAATCCTGATAAAACACCGAATATAGGAACAATAAAGAATACAAGCCAACCAGGATGCCATAATTGGAATCCAAATCCTAAAATCAAGTAGGTAACTAGCGCAATAAATGGACTTAGTGCGACAAATCCGTTAATTGAGTTTTTATCAAAAGCATTAATGATTATAGCTACAATAGGGATTGATAAAAATACCAACCAACCTGGATGCCATAATTGGAATCCAAATCCTAGGATAAAGAAAATAATTAAAGATATAAATGGCATTAAAGCGGTTAAACGATTATCTCTTTTTACACTTTTTCTATGTCCACCACGATGAATATATATGTATTCCTCATCTTTATCAAATTCTTCAGACAAATCTTTGACTACTTGCTCTGGTGTTCCAATCATTTTAATGATTTGATCATCACTTATATTTTTCATTATAGCGTCATCTATCATTTCGCCATAATCAGCTAAGATATCCTCAATTTCATCATTTTTAATACTATATTCCAATAATAATTCTTTTAGTTCTTCCAAATATTTTTCCTTCATTGAGAACCATCCCCTTCCAATATTTTAAATACTCCCTTAATGAATTGTTTCCATTCTGACAAATACTCTTCTAGTCTTTCATTTCCTAATTCTGTAAGTTTATAGTACTTCTTCGGTGCTCCCACCGGAGATGGGACCTTGTAGGTTTCAAAAGACCCCTGCAAAGTTAGTCTTCGTAATAGTGGATATACAGTATTTTCGTTAACTGGAACTTCCTTAGACAAACGTTCTATAACATCAAATCCACATAAATCTTCTTTTTCCATGATCTTTAATACACAAATTTCAATTATTCCTTTTTTGAACTGAGCATTCATATTCCTACCCCCTTTATTGTGTCATACACTTTATCTTAATGTGTTAAACACAATAACATTCTATCACCTTTTTGTGTAAAACACAATAAGTTTTTGTGATTTTTAAAAAATACATAAGAATGCTAAATGCGGTATTAGTGTTTATGCCCTGTATTTGGGGGTATTTCTTCAGAACAGTCAATTTCTTTACATAGATTATCTTCAAATTCTATTTGAATGGTAGAGTGTTTTATACCAAATTCTTTCAATTTTTCAATTAATATCTTTTGAGTGTTTGTGACTTCTTCAATAGTAATGGTATCATCTAATATTGCATGTAAGGTAATCAGAGGGATACGACCTTCTAAAGTCCATAAATGCACATGGTGAATCTCCTTGATATTTTGAACCTTATTTAGCTTCTCAATTATATTACTAATTTTGATTCCTTTTGGGGCTTTTTCTAGGAAAACGCCTAACACTTGTTTCAAATTCTTAATAACATGGTAAACAATATATAAGGTAAAAACTATTGATAAAATTGAATCTAAAATCAATATGTCTGTAAAATGCATTATGATAGCTGTTATAAGCAATGCCACCCACCCTAATACGTCTTCTAGTAAGTGTAAGGAAATTACTTTTTCATTTAGTGTTTTACCCTTAGATATATTTAGAGCTGCCAATCCGTTAACCACCACACCGAAAACAGCGAAATAGATAACTAGTTCTGCATTTATTAGTTCAGGATTTATTAAACGTTTAACTGCTTCTATAACGACAATAGTAGATCCTATCAACAAAATAATTGATGATATTAAAGCTCCTAGTAAAGAGAACCTGTAATAACCGTAAGTATAGTTATAATCAGGTTTTTGTTTAGATTTTTTTTCTAAAAATATTGCGATTCCCATTGAAATTGAGTCTCCTAAATCATGGATGCTGTCGCTAATTAAAGCCACCGAATTGGTGATAATCCCACCTACAAACTCAAAAATTGTAAATATAAAGTTTAAGATAAATGAGATAAATATTCTTTTCTCTGATTTCATTTAACACCTCTTAATAATTATATCATAATAATAAAAAAAGCCGTAATCAACGGCTTATTAATTCTTCTCTTAATTTATCTATTTTATTAGTGTTTTCTACCACCGCTATAGTGATAAACATTATAATCATATAATGAGGCATGTAATATACATTATCCACCATACCATGGATATTAACTCCGATTAAAGCAATCAATAAAATAGCTTTTTCTTGAGTGAGTTTATAGAAAAACACCTTAATAATTGAAATGAACTGGACTAATAAAGCAATTCCACCTATAACACCAAATGATGCTAAAGTATGTAACAGAGTATTATGAAACATTCTTAACCCATTCTCTTCTGCCACTCTAGCAAAAACTCCCGCTCCAAAGATAGGATTAGCCTTAAAAACATCTATAGCATTATACCAGATTTTAATTCTACCAGTATCATCTAATCCCAGTAATGCAAGCCGATCCCAAATTGTGATAAAGTATTCCCTTGTGAAGTAACCAATAATTGAAACTATAAGCAATCCTATTACTAGGTTTATAAATAAATTAAATTTGTGTTCATATTTAAAAAACATAAACATAATCAATAGTACTGATGTTAATGCAAAAGCAATGATTCCAGCTCTAGAAAGAGTGAAAAGTAACATCGCTACTTCAAAAAAGCCAACTAAAATCCAGAAAATATGAAGTTTATATTTCTTAATGAAATAAGTTAAGGCTGATATGAACATTATCAAATAAGTAGCAATAAAGTTAGATATCCCCCAACCAATATCAATCGTCTTATTTTCTAAAGCATGATGAATATCCCCAGTTGCTATATACTCTTTGATATAAAATATTCCAACTTGAAGAGCTATCAACACACCTAGTATTACAAAAATTTTAATTAAATAAAGTGTATTATCTCCGCTAATAGTATTAGCAAAGAAACCATATATAAGGACAACAAATATACTGGCTATAATTATAGCTAAAGTTGTTAAATCGAAAGCTTCTGTATTAATTAATGTTGATGCAATTACAGCTAGGCCAAGTAAGGCTATCCCCAGAAAGAACTGACCTTTAAAAACATTAACCTTAAACCTAATAACATGAATTATAACGCCTATAATAAGTACGATTGGAGTTAAATATGCATAGATAGGTATTACTGTAAGATCCCATTCGGTTTGACTTACCATAAACATCGCATTTAAAAATAATGGAATTATATATATTGAGTTTTTGACAAATATTAATATAAAGAACCCCGCAACCAAAAAAATAGAAATGCCAATCATTTCCATTCCCAAAGTCCAAAATACTAATGTAGTTAAACTTACAAGTATTAGGTATGGCAAGCTAGTAAAGAAATTCTTATCTGTCATATTCGTCTCCTAGTAATTTATTATATATTATAATAACATAAAAAACAAAAAAAAATAAGCATAGAAATGCTTATTCTTATTTGTAACTTAGATAGTATTCTTTAATTCTAAGGAAACTTAAGTTTATGTAATCTGAAGAATCTTTCCTCAAAAATAATACGTAATTAAAAAAGTTTATTCTTCTTGCCATCATAATTAATTCAAGATCTTTTTCATTGATAATTAGCGGTTTTTTTGACACTGACTCATAACCAGCAATTAAGGCCTTTTTAATTTTGAAACAATCTAAAGTTTCGTGATTTGTGTAATAATACATAAATACTGCAATATCATGAATTGGTAGTCCAAGCATTGCTTCTTCAAAATCATAGACAACATACTTATCTCCACTTGATTTTATGTTCCAAGGATTCAAGTCCGCATGTATCAATTGAGGTTTTGCCTTCTGATAGAAATCTTTAAGTTTCGTATCTATATATGGAATTAATTCATCCAATATTTCAATCATTTCTTGAGTAACAAATTTTTTGTATTGTTTATTACGATATATTGCTTCTTCGTTTTCGTAATAAAATATCTTTCCCCATTTTTTAGGATTAACATAGTCAGGCAAAACAAGATCATGAGTGGCTAAATGCATTTTAGCCATCATTTCGCCAATTTTACGAAAATATCCCATATCTTCTTTACCGTAGATTGACTCTCCACTAACATATTCATATAAAGCTGTTCTTTTATAACCTCTTTTATTCGAATATTTAATCTTAGTGACTGTTTCTCCTTTTTTATTTGGAATTACACTTGGGCTAATAATATCAGTTTCATTAGCTATTATGTTTAAAAAATAGTGTTCAGCAAGGTTATCATTGATATTACTTGATTCTTCTTGAAATATCTTAAGGACATATTTTTTTCCTTCATCGGTTTTAACTAAATAAAATATATTAGTCTCTTCAGTTAAAAACTCCAATGAAGTAACAATTAAATCATATTCAGTTATTGCTTTTTTAGCTACTTCCTTAAACTTCATAATAACCACCTATTTTAGTATATATTTTAGTATTTTTAAACTGCTACTCTCGACTGAGTGAATTGAATATTCTTTATCCACTAATTGTAGAGCTTCCTCGACTGTATATTGCTTTACTCTTTCTATTTCATTAAATTTAAGTAGATGTTCTAATAACAAAATTAATGTTTCTTGATATGTATTTGATTTAGCTACTTTCAGTTTAGCCAAAGTTTTGGGAATCACTTTCTCAAAAAAATGCTTCAGAGAATATAGTCCTTCAGATAAAATATCTCCAGAAATTTCTTTGATTTGATTTGCTGAAAGTTTTGTTAATTTTTTAATAATATTTATTTCCGATGGTATACTTTCAAAAAAATAATCAACACCAAATATTTTTCCATATATTTTTAAAGCATCTAAATATCCCATATCCAGATTACGAACAGAGTTATCCTTATTAAAATATAAAAAACTTCCTAAATCTTCAGAAGGCTGAATAAAAGTTATATTTACACCTTTATACTTCTTCAATTTCTTTTGCTTCGTCTCAACAGCTATAATCTTTTTATACCCTTTATCAATTGCCATTGATATTGGAAAACGGTCATAGATTCCACCATCAATAAATTTAGTTGGGTAATTCTTGTCTTGTGCAAAACCAGGTACAAGTGCAGAACCTAATAAGTAGTATTTAATTTCATCTGCAGGAATATCATTGATAAATAGTTTTAATGGTTTCAAATTATTAATGCTAAAAGTAACGAAACCAAAATCTATGCCAGAATTTCTAATAATATCTTCATCTAAGAGTTCTTCAATCCGATTTCTAAGCGGGGTAATATTAAATCCTCTATTTTCTTTAATATGTGAATATATCTTTTTGTACATAGCTAAGTTAGATTTGAATAATCCATTAGAAAAAATATTGTTTATACCATCAATAAATTCTTGGTCTGCATCGAGAACTGAATTCATATTTAGGTTTAACCATAATTTAGTTGCTTCATCATATGAATTTTGAGCTAACAATGCGCCATTTAACGCACCAACGCTAGTTCCAACTACTAAACCTATTTCAATATTTAGTTCTCTTAAGGCTTTCCAAACTCCCACTTGATAAGCACCTTTTGCTCCACCACCTGCTAATACTAATGCGTACATATATACTCCTACTATAATTTCTTTTTTTACTTATATATCATATCATATTAAATATTAAAATCAATAGTTTAATTTGGTTGTTTTATCTGTGCAAATTTAGATAAATCCTACTCTATAGACTGTATCAATTCTACATCATTGTTTTCTGTTTTGTTAACCCGACTAGATACTTGATGTAACTCCATATCTTTTGAGTCATATTCAACTAATATTTTCTGTAATACATCTAGATCTTTAAGGTCCGGATTCAGCCATATCTTAGCCGAGTCTTCCGTCAGGATAACCGGCATTCGATCATGAATATCTTTCATAAGACTATTTGCTTTTGTGGTTATAATTGTGGTGGTATATAGTTTGGAACCATCTTCCTTTTGATAAGCTGTCCATAATCCAGCAAACCCAAAAATCCTATGGTTTTTTAGATAAAAATAGTAAGGTGTTTTTGTAGACGTGGTTCTGTACCACTCAAAAAAACCATCTGCGATTATCACACAACGTCTTTGAATAAAGGATTTTTTAAAAGCTGGTTTTTGACTGATTGTCTCTGATCTAGCATTAATCATTTTATACCCTATTTTTTCACTCTTAGACCAACTTGGAACAAAGCCCCATTTTAACATCCCAACACGATATTTAGTTCCATCATTAATTATAGATATTGCATCCTGACCTGGAGCAATATTATATCTTGGAATTGTAATATTTTCATCTAATACTTCAATATCATAATGTTCTAATAAATAATCTTTTAATTCTTTTCTAGTTACAGATATTCCATATCTTCCACACATAATTTATCACCTATATTAATTATACATTAAATTTGACAAAGAAAAAACTGCATCTCTGCAGTTTATAATTTATACTTTTAATGATTTGATTACTTTTTTATGAACCTTATTTACGATAGTTTCCTTAAAAGCTCTAATCTGTTCCTCTGAAAGCAATCTTTTTCGAATAGCTGAAACGCGAATCGAATCTGTCATAAATAAAATCATATCATGGGATTCATAAACTCTAGATATATTTGCCCATTTAACAAATGTTTGGGTTTCTCCAAGAACTTCGCCAATACCCTCATCAGATAATGTTGTTTCAATATCATTTTCTTGCAGTATTTTATTGGATCTATATTGTTTCTTGGCACTGTTCTTAGTAAATAATCTTAAAAGTAATGGCAAAAATGTCATTAAAATAATCAACCCATAAAATTCTATTGATAGACTAGTAATATAACAAACACCTATTAGAAATGCTCCTAGTACATATATTAAATACTTATTAAATAAACGAAGTAGCCTGCTTTTCTCAAAAATTGCCCAGATATATAATCTTGTATAATCTTCTTCTGTTAATCTGTATCTAAATTTGATAGTTTCCATTTTTTTCTCCCTTATAATATTGTATATCGATATTCTGAAAGACTCAAATCATCTTTGAATTCGATAACGTTGTTATTTTTGTCTTTAATATATCCATTTAATTTACCAAAGTTTAATTTGTAATCTATTCTAAAAAAGAAAATATTAAAAGATACTTTATGAGTCGCAATTATTTCATATTCTAAATTAATATCATTGAATTCATCTTTGACATGTTTATGAGTTTTTGTTACTTCAAATGAAGCTTCTGGTAAAACATTAAACCCATCTTTGAGCCAATATCCATTTTCATGATAATCATACTGGTTATCATTTAAGAGAAAATCAGTAATATTTAACCCAAATGGAGTTTCTACACCATTAATTTTTTTATATGAAAAGCTAGTTAACCAATCATACCCAGATTTTCTAGGATAGAATCCTCTATGATCATCTATAATGGCTAATCCTTTATCTCCACTTGCCATTTCTACACCATTAATCTTAATTGAACCATTGAATACAAACAAATCCTTTTCAGTATAAACCGGATAAATTTTCTTGATAGGAACAGAAACTACCGATGGTTTTGAAGTATTAGTAAGTTCAAAGTTAAATTCAATCTTACCCTCTTTTTTACTAGATGAAAAACCTTCACAATAAGCCTTGTTTCTTTCATAGTGATTTGTAATCTTGGTTTTAGCTTTTTTTGTTTCGTAGATTGAAGTGTTCCCATCAAATAAGTTCTTCGCAACATGGGATCTATTTAATAATATATCCATATTATCCCAAACATAGAGCTTTTCAGTTTCTTTCTCAAAGAATGTTGTTAACTGTACATCCATTATCCCAAAACGATAAACAACCGTCAAGAAGATTCCTTTATCAACTAATACTTCTACCGCTTCCCATTCAGTTAAGCGATACTTATTAATCAGCTTTCTAAGTTTTGTTTTACATTTGAAACAAGGAAAATCGAATCTTTTGAACGGCTTATCAAAAGTGCCAAAGTTCGCTTTCCCATCATCATTAATTAGTGATTCCGGGGTGTTTTGATGTTCTCTCTTTTTTGAAATTTTACTCATTTTATCACCTCAAAAACATTTTCACTATTTTTTCTTTTAGTTTTGTGTATGGTGCATATCGAACTGGTACATCTAACCAGTTCTCTTTTCTTAAAATACTTCTATAGTGTGAGAAAGTCTCAAAGCTTGCTTTTCCATGATAACTTCCCATTCCACTTTCACCAACACCACCAAAAGGTAAAGAGTCACTTGCTACATGCATTACTGTATCATTAATACATCCTCCACCAAAATTACAATGAGTCAACAATTTTTTTTCATATGCTTTATTAGTTGTAAAAAGATAGAAAGCTAATGGACTAGGCATAGAATTGATATAGTTAATTACATCATCAATATTAGTATAGGTTAAAACTGGTAAAATTGGCCCAAAAATTTCATCTTCCATGATTTTATTGTTTATATAAACATTATCTACTACAGTTGGTGAAATTTTTAATGTATTTGGATCGGTTGTTCCTCCAATTAGGACTTCTTGTCCAACAAGTAATGCACTTAATCTTTTAAAGTGTCTTTGGTTAATTATCTTACCAAGATTAGAGCTTAACAGTGGTTCTTCCCCAAAGGTCTCAGTAATAGCTTCCCTAAAACATTCTAAAAACTCATCCTTAACTGATTCATGAATGTACAAATAATCTGGAGCTACGCATGTTTGACCTGTATTAAGATATTTTCCAAATGCGATCCTTCTAGCAGCTATTTTTAAATTAGCAGTTTCGTCTACTATGCAGGGACTTTTTCCGCCTAATTCAAGACTAAATGGCGTTAAATGTTTAGAAGCTTTTTCCATGACTATTCTACCTACCACTTTACCACCAGTGAAGAATATATAATCAAACTTTTGATCTAATAAAGTTTGATTTTCTTCTCGCCCACCTGTAACTACTGACACATATTTTTTATCAAAAGTTTCGGCTACCATTTTTTTGATAACTTCACTTGTATGATGGCTGTAATCACTTGGTTTTAGAATACAAGTATTCCCAGATGCTATTGCACCAATCAAAGGACAAAATGTTAACATTACTGGATAATTCCATGGACTCATCACTAAAGTTACTCCATAAGGGTGTGGTGATCTAAAACTCTTTGCAGGAAAATCTGATAATGAAGTCTTAACTGTTTTATTTTTCATTAATTTTTTAAGATTTTTTTCCATATATGTTAGTTCTTTTAATGTAATACCTATTTCCGCGAAATATGATTCTGATGCATTTTTCCCTAAATCCAAAAACAAAGCTTCTTTTAGCTCTATTTCATATTTATTGATTGCATTCCTTAGTTTATTTAATTGAATTTTTCTAAATGAAATATCTAAAGTTTCATTTGTAAAATAATACTCTCTTTGTAATTTGACCAAATTAGAAATTTCCATTGTGTACCTCACCCGCTCTATTATTCTTCCTATATTTTATCATAGTTTTTGTTTAATAACTTATAAAATTGTTTCTAGCACAAAAATATCATATTACATTCACAAATAAAACAAACTTAATCGGTAACTATTTAATTATTTTTTAAGATATATATATTTTATATGATATAATTTTTGTAAATAAAGAGGTTCATAATATGAAGGAAATCCATACATTTGATTATCGAAGTAACAAGAAAATAATGAAACCTAATAGAATCGCTGGAAGAGCGGTTATTTTAAGAGGTAAAACTTTATTCTTAATTAAATTGGAAGTTACAAATGAATACAAGTTTCCTGGCGGTGGACTTGAAACTAATGAAAGTTTTGAAGATGCAGTTATCCGTGAGACTTTGGAAGAATCTGGAGCTAATATATCAAAAATCTCAAAGTGTCTTGGCTATATAGACCAAATATATCCAGATATGTATGAAGCAGGTAAAATCTTCTATCTTAGAAATATCTATTATCTATGTGAAATCTCAGATGATATTGGAAAACAAAGATTATCCAAAGCTGAGTTGAAACTAGAATTTCATCCAGAATGGGTTAACGTCGATAAAGCTATTGAAGTTAATGAAAACAAACTAATACTAGGAAGCGATTACCACTGGACTGAAAGAGAATTATTTATGTTCAAATATATTAAGGAGAACTTAATTAAATAGAATGAAAGAAGATGAAAATTCATCTTCTCTTTTTGTATATACTTTACATTTTAATTGAAATCTTTTCGAATATACTGTATTTTGGGCGGCTTCATCATAAACTGTGATATTGCTTGGGTTGGGCAAGCGTTTATACACCGATAACACAATGTACATTTGTTTTTAGTTTTAATTAAATCAGCTTCTAAATACAAATTGTCCATAGGGCATAAATCAATACACTTCTTACATTTAATACATTTTTCATGGTAAATTTTAAGTCTTTTCCGTAGTCTTTTAACAAAAGGTTTTCCTAATCCTCTTTGAGTAAAGAAACCTAAAGCCCAAGAATAGAATTTTCTACCCATTTTCAGAGTTTTTCCGTCTTTAATTTTATTTACTACATCTTCAATTTTCATATCAGCTTTCAATGTTATATAATCTGTTTTTTCTAAAGACAAAGCTTTAAAAACTGGTACATTAGTTAAATTATTAGGCATATTTATATGAATACTGTGAAGTAGTTTAACATTAACAGATTTCAATTGACGATAAGCCAAAGCTCCACCATCACCACTAAACAACATTTGAGTAACAATTGTCATAATTTTTTTATCTCTAAAATTTTCTTTATACTGTTCTAAAAAGTCAATCATAATAAATGGCATCATACTATCATGAATTGGATAGGCAATGATAACTATATCTGCATTCATAATAGCAGCTTTATAATCAAAATCATTATGTTCAATAGATTTCATAATACAAGCTTTTTCTTCATACAAAGAAATAAATTTATCAATTACGTATTTTGTATTACCTGTACCAGAAAAGTATAAATATAAATTACTCATATAATCACCACAAAATTCATTAGTCTCTAAATAAATTATATCATATTTTTTTAAAAGATATTAATAGGGAATAAGTATATATATCATAGACTGAATATAAGAACTTGAAATAAGGTTTAATTCCCTTAAACTTAATAAATATTTTTTGAATTTTAATGGAAAGCATTGTATAAATGTATACCTCGTGTTTACACGTAAAGAATTCAATATATATATTTACGATTGTCCGCGTTATATTGATGTATAAAAACTTTCAAATAAATGTAAGCAACACAATTTTTTAAAATTTAAAGAGCCTAAAAAGGCAGTTTTTTTGTGCTTACGACATATTGAGGTTAGATTTTTTGCTAAATCTGTCACTTTACATAAAAGTAAATTTGAATTATAATGAATATATATCTTCATATATTTTGTTTCACTACATTTGTTATTATAATATCAAATATACTACATGGGTTTTTTAGAATCATCTCCATTGAAGTCTTGATGGATAATACATTTTTTATGATTACTACAAATTATTATTACCAAAATATTTTTTAAAACAAAAAGTATTACAATTTGAATTATTTGAACCTTTTGATGGTACTTACGCAATTATTGTATTTTTAAATATATTTGCCATCAAGCCACTAGTTTGGCGTTTTTTTAGTAATGAATTCAAAAAAGTTATTTTGTCTACATTATTAAAACAGATGCCAGTTGTGTTACTTCATTAATTTTTAATGAGATGCACAATATAAAAGCGAAGGAGCTAAAAAAATGAGGAAAGCTTTTATATTATTTACATTACTATTTCTGATTACCATAAGTAGTAATGTTACCAAAGTTCAAGCTGTTTCAGACATTGAAATTTCAGAGAATCTTGATTATAATTATGAAAAAAACAATATGTATATTGTTGGGAATCAAACATCTTTATCAGAAGATAGTAAAAATTCCATTCAAGAGAAAATCAACGAAGGATATTTTGTCTTAATTTATGATTTCAATTTTGTCAATACCAACATAGATAATGATTTAGATGGTGAAGACATAATTGCGACAGCATATTATGATAATGGAAGTTTTGATGTTAGAAAAACATTCAGTACAAATGAAAAAAATCATAGTCAAATAAAAAAAGATATTATGGATTTTTTTAAAAAATTTATGCTAAATGAACAATTTAAAAATACAGAAAATACATTATTAGATGATCAAGTTGATGATTTGAGTATTTCGCTACTAAGTTTTCAACAACTTGCCGTAACTGATACGTGCAACTTTGTAAACACTGAGGTAGAATCTGGAGAAAAAGTGGTAAAACCGTATGGTAAAATTGTGTTTGTTTCTACTATTTACCGTTGTGATGTAGACGCGGCATTTGATGTATATATGGTTGATACTGAAGTTGAATTTGTTCCCGGTCATGCTCTAAGAAACCTAGGGGATACTACTTTTGGTATTTGGGATAGTAGTGAATCCTATCAAAAAACAAAAATTTCTCGCCATATAGAATATTATGGTTATTATACTATAGTTGGAGAAGATCCAAACGCACTTGAATATTGGCCTAAAAATGCTCCACTTATTAGAACTATTAGTACCTCTTTTGGAATCGGAGCAACTTTAGGAGTTTCCCAAGCAGATGGTTTTGTAGGTGAGATTACGGCCAATTTTGGTTACTCGCAGAGTTATACTACAACAGACCCGACAATGAGCGCAACCACATTGACAATTGGTGAAGAATATGGATGGTTTTTTGAATTCGGTAGATGGTATGATTTTACACATCATTTTCAATCTGGGCAAATGGTAGAAATGGAAAACGGAAATTTAAATGGAACTTTTAAATTAGCTCATGATTTTTGGTACGAAGTTGACACTTGGATAACATGGCCTAAGGATTTTGATTATTATGTATCCAGAACAATTGAAGCGCTTAATTAAGGAGAATTTATGAAAAATAGACAAAGAATTTTTAAAATATTAAAGGTTATAATTTTTTCTACAATGATATGTGGAAGTTTTATCATTTACGTATCAGACAAAAACACATGGGAATTAGGTGATTTTCTATTTAATAACACAATATTAATCACAGGTATTATTGGAGTTTTCTTTGAATTGTACGGAAAAAATGTGACCAAATTGTAAAAGTTACAATTATATTTTAAAAAAAATTTCAAGGAAAAACTACACAACATTAGTTACAATATAATAAGTACAAATTATTCTACTAGCTTCAATGATTTTGTTCTTTACATAAACATATAAAATGAAGAAAAAAAATATTATTGGTAAGTAAATAATTATATTAAGCAAGATAAAATAAATTAAACTACATCAAATAACTTCACTACGACGGAACATATTTTTAATATTTATTGCAAAACAAATAAAAAAACGTTTTTCCTAGAAACGTTTTTTTTATATTTAAATTATTAAATTCAAAAAATGTCTTGTCTTTACAATGTTTATCACTGTTTTTGCTAAAAATATTCAATGTATTACCCTTGTCTTGAACAAGTTGCATTCAAATTTAGCAGGCGACACTGTATCATAACACTGTAGACTCAATTCCATAACTAAAGATATTTGAAGAAAAAAAGAACTCGTTCTCTCTCATTTTAGGAATCAAGTTCTTTTAACTCTTTTTATTATATTGACTGTTTTAGATAACTAACTTGAATGCTGTTCCTCTATATTTTTGTTCATTAGTTCTTTAATCAATAATTGTATAGCTATTATTGGATTAAGTGCTTTTTAAACAGATAGTAATAATGAATCTATATATATAGAGTATTCGTAGCTTTTATTATTACTTACAGCTTCTATGTGAAGACTAGATTCGCCAATGTTATCAGAATACAAAAATATGTTAAAATCCGTATTTGAGTTAATACTATTAACAGACTTTTGAATCCTAAGCTTATCTGAAGTTAATTCGATATTAAAACTTTCATCATTATTCACAGAAATGCGTATCTTAAAATTGATACTCTGTCCATGCTTAACGATTTTATCTGTATATTGGATACTTATTCCTTGATATTCTTGTTTTGTGCTTAACCGATCAAGTTCATTTAAATTTCCAGTTATTATCCCTGCATTTACATGAACTGATACTATTATTGTCATGATTGAAAATAAAAATAGTAAAAATATTTTTTTCATGATTAATACTACTTATTATTTGGATTATTGAAGGTTATGATTACCTTTTCACCAATCTTCTCAAAATAGATAGTTCTACCTTCCTTATTAATCACAGGCTCATTTTCAGCATTGTGAGAATATTGAAAAATATAAAAATATATAACCCCTCTGTCAAAATCGTATTTTGTAAAATCAATTTCAATTTCAGTAAATGCATTGAACGTGATGTCACTTAATAAAATTGTTGGTGAAGACATTTCAACTTTATATTCTTCAGTAATAAAATCATCAATCTCCAGTCTATACTCAGTTACTCCAATTCCATTGAAGTCGCCATCGGTAATATCCTCAACAATAACTTCTATAGCGAAGTAATCAATGTGGGAATAATCTAATGTTGATGTCAAATTGAAAAAATGACCATAATCAATTCTGAAATCAGTCGGTGTATCGATGTCATATTCAGACTGGGTAGTTTTGAAAGCAATCAACCCCGGAAATGACATAGTACTTCCACCTCCAACAGTATATCCTTCAGATATACCACCACCTGAAGAACAACTAAATAGTAAAGTCAATAAATTCATCAGAGTAAAATACATTAAAGTTTTTTTAAACATTTATGATTATCCTTTCATTATATAAGTTAAGTATATCATATATGACATTTGAGAGCAATAATGTGTAAATATATTACTTATATGTTTACCAAATAGAAAGATGACAATTATTCAAATTTTAAAGCATTAAGAATCCTAAAAACATTTTGTGACTCCTCACCAACACTAATTGATTGCATATCTAAATAACATGAAGATTCTTAGAAGATTCCTTTTTCAAAATAGTAAAATATTTCGTGAACCGTTCGCGCTTAAAGAATATTCATAGTAGTAATAAAGACTTAAGTTAAGGACTATCTCACAAACGGTTGAGATTTTCAATATTTTTTTTAAGTTCGACTTCACATTAATAATATACAATATCTAATGACCTACTATATTTCGGTATTAAAAACAATAAAATAACAGGAGGAAATTATGAATATAGAAACATGCTTCAATAAATAACTTATAGATGTTTTGGTTAGTACCACCCCAGAAAATCATCATCATAACCAACAAAACGCAAAGGTGATAATGTATCATTTTAGCAATATTAACGTTGTTGATACTAAAGAAATAAATATAGAAGTTATTTATAGCTTAATTAAGTATCTGAGGTTCACTAGAAGTAATTGTTTAAATTCTGTTAACAAGAAGGTGGGGACACTCAAAAGAGCTTTAAAATTCAATCATTTAAGCATTTCTGGGGTAAGTGATTTTAAGAAACTAAAATTTCCCACAAAACATTTTGATATAGTACCTGAGGAAAGCCTGAAGATTTTACTAAAGTATCTAAATTCACTAGATGAGACTTCTGTTAATCTAACCAGGCATTTGATATTTATGTTATTACTCTATACTGGAGCTAGAGCCAATGAGCTAGTTAATATAAAAATTAAAAACATTGATACAAAACTCAACATGATCCTTTTGGAAACGACCAAAAGTAAGAAACCTCGATTTGTGTTCTACGATGAATCAATAAATGACAAATTAAAAAAATATATTCAATTAAAGGATCGTGAGTATTTATTCTATAATTTTCGTTCTAGAGTTGATGGAATATATACTAAAAGACATCTTAGAGCATTCTTTGACTATCTCAAAAAAAAATTTAATATGAATAGCCTTCATCCTCATATGTTAAGGCACACTATGACTACGCTACTAGCGGATAACAACGCACCTATATTTACAATTCAGGAACTTTTGGGTCATGAGAGCATTAATACAACTATGATATATATTCATCTTTCAGGAAAAAAAATCCGCGAAGACTATAAAAACTTCTTTCCAAAGTTATGAAATATTTTTTGTAAAAAAGGATGGGTTCAACCCATCCTCTAAATGTTATTACTATATCAATTTTTAGTCGTTTCATACGTAGGAATAATGTTTGATTAAGTTCAATCTAGCATTTCTATTATCCTACTGGGTGCATATAGTTTTATCGCATTTAAGTTATTTTTTGAAATCATGAATTCTATTTGTAGTTTTTTCTCATATTTGTTTGACAAAAAAACGAATCCTTTATTTCTACTCATAAAATGATCTGACATAATTTTTATACTTGCATTACATATGTTTTCCCACTCAAAAAAATACTCTTTTTGAAATACCCCATTACTTCTAATTCCAGCTTTAGATATTGTTATTTGAATTCCCGTATTTTTTAGTATATTTACTAAAAATACAATCGCAAAGCTGAAGAAGATTAACGATATAATTAAAAACGCAATAAAATTCTCATCTTCTAAGAGATATACAAAATATAATCCTAGAATGCAAGCTAAGAGGACAATTCCCATGAGTACGGAATATATTGTTCCAGGAATACTATAGATAGTCTTATACTCTTTCATGTTTATCCCCCCTTAAATGGATTTTTTCATAATCTTTAATATATAGACTAATGGATTTTCAGTCGTTTCATGCAACAAAGATACCTGAATAATAGTAATGGATTCCGAAAAGCAAATGTAATCTAATTATAAATCGTAAACGATTTCAAAAACAAATTGTTCGTTTTCTTTGGATGCTTCTATAATAAAATTACTTGCTATTTCCCATATGTTGTTTTTGTGATTCAAATATGAATAGTCAGGACTAAACTCCATAAATGGTTGAATCCCTTGACCTTTAAATATAAATGAATCAATACCAAAAATCCATATCTTAAGCTCCTTACACCTTTGAATAACATCTAATGCATCATCCATTTTAAATAAAAATAGGTTATATCTTTTAATTGCAATATCTGAAAACTCTTTTTCTATTATATTCATATTTACACCTTCTTTATTGTTATAACGGTTTTTGAGATAGAATTGACACATGGATTTTCAGTCGTTTCATGCATAGTTATACACAAAATAAATCAATCAAATTTAGTTAATCCTTATGATTTGATTTTGCAATCCGCCTCGCTCCTGTATCATTAAAAGTATTTTCTCAGCCTGTTTCTTGGTGTATGGTTTTATCCATATCCTATTTGTTTTATTGTTTTTACATTTAAGTTCCAAATACTGATAGATGGTACTATTAGTGTTGGTTCCAGGTTGCAATACTTTAAATAATTCTACGTCCTTACAGTCAAGTATTATTGCCCGATTCTGCATTGACGATTTCTTTGGTACAAGCAAAATATTTTCTTTAAATGAAATTTTATATGATGTATTCTTCACAAAAAAAACAAAGAAAAAACAAGAAATGAGGAACAAAATAGCAAATTGAATGATGTTGCTTTCAATTGTAATTCTGTCAAATATTTTAATTGTTTGACCCCTAAACAACGTATACACTGAAAATCCAAAATTTGTTATAGTAACCAATCCTAAAATAAGAATTAATAGTATATATATTACACTACCTGGCCAAATAGTTACTCTTCGATTGTTCATATATTTACCTCTTCTTAATCCAAATATACACTTTGTAACACATGGATTTTCAGTCGTTTCATGCAACAATATAGCTGATTAATAGTATTTGAATGAATAGATCTGTTTTACCACTATCCTTTTTCAATTAATTCCCAATCTTTAAATCTTTTCTCAATATCATTAACAATCGTGTCAACATCTGCACTTAGATAATCTAACCAAATTCTATGTTTGATTAGGTTATCTGTTTTAATGAGTAGTTGGTGCCTATTGAAGTAAGGTATTACTTCAAAGCCTTTTATATCAGCAAAATTTACCTTTCTTCTAATATTCATGTAATAATACTTAATCATATCATCTGTTACCAAAATAATGGGTTTTCTTAACATTATAATAAATAGATATGATATTACAATGGTGAACATTACAATCATAGCTATATCAGTAAAACTAGATTCTTCACTGAGTGCTTTAGACACGATAGAACTATAAACTATAAGTAATGGTATTATAAGAAACCACAAAAACCATGTATTTTTGTAATAGTATTTACTCACCATAATTAATCTCCTTAAAATTTTCTATATTTTTCCCAACAACCTGCATTAACAAGTGAATTGACACATGGATTTTCAGACGTTTCATGCTCACAATTACATCTAGTTTATATCAATTAATTCTTTCTTAATTGCCTTAATTAAATAATCAAACGTATCATTCTTACCAGATTCATGATATGAATTATCATATACAAGTTCTTGGTTATGGTTTATTTCCCCTTTATCTGTCACAAAAACATGTATCTCTTCCGCTGTTTTTATCTCAACTATCATATTGCCGAAAACCTTGTAATATTTTTTAAAAGAAATGACTTTTGCATTAATCTCTTTCAAGACATTATTTATTTCGCTAATCATTTCTGTTTCTCTTTGTTTTCTTCTCATATTATAATTTCTCTTTCTATACGTATCGATTTTAGAGTCCGAATTGACACATGGATTTTCTTGTTTTATAGCCCCTTCGAATACATGTCTTCTATTTCTCTATCTAAGTCGATTAAAACTCTAAAAATATTTGAGTATTGCAAAGTTGTATAATTCTCCTTAAGCTTCATAACAAACTTTAACATGTATCTTTTGTACGTATAAGCTAAGTACATTTCTTCCTTATAATCCGAAGTCATCATAAGAGTATATTCCATAATATTGTTACTATGTACTCTATTACTACTTTCTGAAAAAGATTTATAGTCTTCAACACTTCCAATATTATTACATAACTTTTTAAAGGTAATATTCTCAGCGAAATCAAACTTTTTAAACGCCCAATAATAATTACTATTCAAAAATCTATCTAACTTATCTGTTTTTGTCCCTGACAATGGAAACTCTAAATCAAAGAAAGTAATAATGTCGTTTCTTACTTCTTCATACTCTTTTTCTACCTTTTCAATTTCTTCATCTGTTAAATTCGATTTCAGTGTATCACTACTCATAACGTGTTTATATTTACTCACCGATACTCCTTTAAAGAAATCAGAAATAATCTCAACATTATTTATCAAAAAAGTAAGTATAACAAAATTCTCTACAATTCTTCTAATTGAAAAATGGGCAGAGTCAAATTGACTTAAAATAATGTTGTTAAGTAACTCATCAAAGAAATGGGCTGAGATAGCGAATATATATCCCAAAACATTCTCTTTACTATTAGGTGCTATTTTAATACCCTTTTGCATATCTCCGTACTCATTATATAAATCTATATACTTGTTTCTACACTCAATCATATTGTCATAATGCTTAAATATATCTAGAGAGAACTTTTCTCGTAAACTCTCATTCAAATATTTATAGTAATCTTCCATATGTTTTCCCATGTATTAGGTTTCCTTTCTATAAAATAGTGGATTTTCAGTCGTTTCATGCAGCTTCTAAATTGTTGTGACTCTACTACATTCTAGATGTTTAATGAAAATATGAGTAATGTATATTTGATAACACACATCAAAAACTATACTTATCTATCAGATAGAATTACACTGTTATGGTAATTCTCTTTTAAATCTATTCTTAGATTTTCCACCATAATTCTCTACATCATAACGTGGAGCTTGACGTTTATTTAAGCCAAAATATCTATCTATAAGTATTTTTTCTGTAAACTTCCAGAAACAACTAAAGGAATCTTCAATATTCTTAAGGATATATTCTGTTTTGGGTAACTCGATAGATTTAAAATTTCCTATATATTTAAGGTTTTTAGGGATGCTTATAAATGAAGTTATTATCAAACCCACTGTATATATAGGATATTCCCCTAAATCTCCTAATCCATTAAACGCCTTTAACCCTCCCCGCATTTCACCTTCGTTAAACCTATCTACACCTATTAATACATATTCTAACTTATTGATATCATCTAGCGTTTTAGGTAGAATATCGTCCTTTGTTATTTTCACACGACATACTGGTATAATGTGGCCAGGATAAAAAGTCATCTCACCAGCATTAATAAAGATTAAGTATTGATTCTGGACTCCCTTATTTAGAGCGTATTCACTTTTTAAAGGCAATGCATATACATCTCCTATTTTCCAACTGTTAACATATAAACGACTTTTCTTAATTTTTCTAGGCGTTTGGTTCTTGATTTTGATTTTATCAGCTATTATGTTAATTTCGTCTTTTATTCGCTCATGCATTGATACTCCTGATTGAGTTTGATACAGTCCGTCAAAATACTTTAATGCCTGATTACGAATATTCACAGGCAGAACTCCATACTCCCAAAGGATATAGGAAAACACTGACCAAAAATATGGAGCTTCATCGATATCGTCAATTGTATCTGCGTAGTTTTGTAACATTGAATTAATAATTTCATCAATCGTTTTTTGACTCCGTAAATCTCTGATTAAATCATCTTTTACATCCAATGATATGTCTTTATCAAAAATTTTAGTAATTTCCTTCATATTTTTATACCCTCCAAGTATATCTGTCACACTAAAGATATAATTCTCAAACACGTTTATTAAAATGCGACCACAGTTTTGCAAACCAAAGCGACAAATGGATTTTCAGTCGTTTCATGCAACAAGAACCTTGATATTTAAATTACTATCAATCAGGTATATACTCAAGATTGTTTGATTTTATGTAAATCTCATCTCCTGAATTAAGCACAGTTCTAAAAGAGTACTGCTTGCTCACTTCTTTAATTGTTGCCTTTGAAATGTATTTACCTGAACCCCAAGGTTCAGTTAATGTTATTGTGAATACATCAACATCATAGAAATATAGTGTTGCACCCAACACTTCACCTCCGTGTAGATTTAGTATTAATTTTAATTCAGCTGTTTTACTAGCATAATTAAAAATAATTGGTTTAATTTCCGCATCATGAAGTTCAAGTTCATTGATTTCAAGATTTTTATTTCTTTTTGTTTCCATAAATACCTCCCTATATACTTTTGAGAATCTATTTGACACATGGATTTTTAGTCGTTTCATGCACAAAAATAACTAGATATTCTCTTCATTGAGTTTGCTGAGTTTGGATAATACATTTTCAATAAATTCCTTCTCATAATTTTCTCTTTCTAAACATTCTTTTACACCTAATATTTTATTATCTTTAAATGTCAAATTATATGCGTTTATATACAATTTAAGATCTTTTGAAATATCATCCCAGTTTAAAAAAGAATGTTCTATATCAAACTCAGAACGCTCAATTTGCTTGAACAAGTAGAAACTATAGATCTGTAGTAAATCTTTGAAGCAGTTATCTGACTTTACCACCCTGGACACCTCTTTGGGTCTTCATCGTGATGAAGTACTTCATATTCATATTTTAGTACAGTGTCTTTCTCACAATCATGTAGTTTCAGTATTTCGGAAGAATTAGTATGTTGTGATTTACTGTCTATGCTTAGTCTACACTCAACACACGTTTCAAAATTCCTTTCAAGCGCTTCCCAACATGACTCTCCTTTACCTAAAAGGTTTAGCTCAATGTGTTTAATTACGTACTCTTCAGTTCGATAAATCAATGCTTCTAAAATATCTTTCAAATCATAATCCCCCTTATTATATACGCCCCACTACCAACTAATGGATTTTCAGCCGTTTCATGCAACTAAATTCAAAACAAATTAACGATTCCTGAAACCAAAACTATGGTCCTTCAACATAAACATCTACTATCACTGCGATTTTTGTATTTTCCAAATAATAGAATATATAGCTTTCGTTCAACTTGGTACCTAATGCATTGAAAATAATTATGGTATCGCTATGAAAATCTTCAACTATTGGGTAAACAGACATTGATAAGCCATCGTTTCCTTCTCTAGCTTTTGCATAATCAATTACCTTACCTGTAAAAACCAAATATTCTTCGTTTTGAACCATAGTGTAATCTTTACTATGTTGAATGAATTTAACTGTAACAAAACAATTGAACCCGATAACGATGAATAACGATACTATGCACGGAATAATGGGCTTTTTATAATGTTTCTTGATATAGCTAATAACTCGTTTTCTAAATATCAACAACAATATTATAATTGCAGTCAACAAAGCAAATGAGATAGCGAAACCGTAATATCCTACATAGAATTTTTCATATAACATTTCTTGTGGAGTCAATTTACTCACCAACCTTTTTAAGTTTATTTGCAAATCATAAATTACAATTTTCTATTTTGAATTGACATATGGATTTTCAGTCGTTTCATCATTGCTTCTCATAAAACTTAATTGCGCTATAATAAACAATATTTATATTCAAATCCTTAATTTAATCCTTTTCTGCATCTTTTTTTTCTGTGTTTATCTCAATTTTACATTCGATTTTAGAACTTGATGTCATATTTATAGAAGTAACAATAGTTTCTGGATATAGAAGATTTATATTTTCAGAATTATATTTAGTGTACTTATCAATATTATTATTTTTAAGTGAAAATAAATATACATGTTTCTTTTTTTTGTCTTTTGCTAAATAAAATATGAAATCAAATCCTAAATTGTTTTTTATTTTTTCCCTAATCTCTGCTATATAAACTGGTAATAATATCTCTTCTTTTTCTTCCATCCTAATTATATCTGGAGTAATAGATGTGTTTTCAATTGCTATTCCAAGCATTGTAGTCTCTCTTGTTAATTCCTTAATTTTCTTATTGTTTCTATATTTTTCTGATTTTTTAACTTTATTTTCATAAACATCATTAAAGTTATTAATATAATTTTCTATATTTTTAGTACTTAATCTGTCTGTTTGGTCAAAACTCTTTTGGTACGCAAGTCTGCGTTGATAATTTTTTCTATGTTTATTTATAAGACTTTTATCTTTTGAACCAGCATTTTCATACATTGATGAGGAATCTATTCTTGTATGTTCAATCCCTATTGCGAGGTTTTCGTTATATAGAATAAAATCAAGGGGTTCACTTGTGTCAGCTTCATTTTCGTAAAATTTACAATTTTGATAAAATCGGTCAAATTCAATAGCCAGCTCATATGATTCCTTGTCTAAAGTTTCAATTTTTTGTATTGAGTTTAAATAATCTTTAAATATACGTAACTCATTTTTAGATTTGTATGTATTCAAAATCATCACTCTTTTCTTAATTATATACAATTATAATTATATCATAAATAAAACAGCAAGTAAATTTGCTGTTTTATTTTTTTATTAATATTTTACTAAAATATTTTGTATTATATTGTTATAGGTGTGTTAAATACTTGACTAAGTTACATAATTCAGTCAAAGATATTATAAATAATACGGAATAATGGCTTTTCGATATTTTTATGCAATCATTCCCTTAAAAACTTCACTAAACATAGTTAATCGCACTACATATTTTCATCATCAACAGACTCTATGATTAATTTTTCGTAATACTTGGCATTTAATTTTAAAGCCTTAATAAGTCTGGCTAGTTGGTCAACTCTCAATGCTTTGCTTTTTTGCTCCATACGCCCATATGAGGAACGATCAAGTTTTATAATTTGAGCTAATTCTTTTTGTGTTAATCCCAGTTCTTCTCTCATTTTCTTTAAATTCATAATTACATCCCCTTTCAAAATGTGCAATTTTGCAGTTATCCAAATTTCTTTTGTCTTGTATCATTTTAAATGTGGGTGTGCATTTTTGCGCATTTTAAAACAAATGAAGAACGTTAATTTTAAGAGAGTAACGTTCTTCATGTATTAAATAATTAAATTCATAAAATGGTACCGGCGGTCGGACTTGAACCGACACGCTTTTAAGGGCAATGGATTTTGAGTCCATCGTGTCTACCGATTTCACCACGCCGGCATAGCAATATATATTATACTACAAAACTCAATAAATTTAACAGACAATTTTTAAGTTTTTTTTATATTGATATGTTGTTTTATAGATTGCTCTGTAAATTCTATGAATTGTTTTCTATATTCAGAATCTAAAACCTTTTTAGGTAGTTTTCTTGGTTTATTATCTTGAAAGAAAATATTTGTATCCTTATCATATTTATCTGTGGTTGCTAAAGTAACAACTATTCTTGATCCTTCTTCTGCAGTTTTCATGATTTTCTTTTGAATTTTTTCCAAAGATCTGCCAAATTTTGTACGCCATTTCCAGATTTTTGAGAATACAACTCCTGGATCGGCAGCTTTAACGACTATATTAGTATTATCTAGTCTTTTAGATAACTCTTTTGTATGAACTAAATTAGCTTTCTTAGAGTTAAAATAATCCAAAAAACTATTTACTCTTTTATTAAAGAAATTAGATTTAATTTTAAGTTTACCCCAGTAACATCCAATACTAGATACCATAATGATTTTAGCAGAATCGTTTTCCTTTAGTTTATCTACTAATAATTCAGTTAAATAGTATGTTCCTATATAATTAACTCCTTTGCTCATCTCAAAACCTTCATTTGTAAATGCGAGTTCCCTTGAAAAAACTCCAGCGTTATTGATAAGAATGTCAATTTTATCATAATTCTTCTTAACCTTTTCAGTAAATTCTCTAATTGATTTCATAGAAGATAAATCTAACTGCAGCAAATCAATAGAACCGCTGCTATCTAGACTTAAAAGCTCTTCTTTGAGAGTTTTTGCTTTTTCAGGGTTTCTATTACCTAAAATAAGATAATGTCCTTTAAGATAAAGTTTCTTTGCAGTTTCATAACCTATACCTGAAGTGGCTCCGGTTATAATAGTATATGTTTTGTTATTCATATAATACACCCTTTTTTTTCGTCAAAAATATAATAACACAAATCAATAAAAAAAGCACTCAACCGAGTGCTTTTTTAGAATTTAGATGCTCTGATTATATATTTCCATTTCCGTTGTTTCCGCTATTACTATTAGCGTTTGCGTTTCCGCGATTTTCATGTTTTTTCTCAATTTCTTTTTTGTATGTGTTTTGATTGCCATTTGCTGCTTTGCCTAAAATCTTATAAGTATAGATTATTTCTTCTGTTTCAGGATCTACTGTAGCAAAGATATGAATGTTACCTGATTCTTCTGAACCATCTGAATATTCAATGTCATATTTGATATGGATAATTGTTTCTCCATCTTCTTCAATAATTTTGAATACATATTTTGCTGCATCACCATTTTGTTCCATGTCTAAGAATACTTTAAGTTTACTTTCTTCTTCCATAACTTTAACTTTTGACATAGAGACTACTTCTCCAGCTTCAACTACTTCAAAGAAGAATTTACGAGTAGAATCTTCACCGTCTATTTTATAAGATACTTTCACAAAGTTATCTTGGTCAATGAATGATCTCAATCTTAAACATTCATCTCCATTTTCTTCAATTACTTTTTTTCCTTCAACCATGTACTCTAAACCATTACTAATAATTAGTCCAGTTAGTGAGTAAGCAACTTCATTATCATCATCATCTTCAAAGTAGAAGTTTTTTTCGCCTTCATTAGAAGTTGATTTAAATGCTAAGCCAGTTGTTTCTTCAGTAGTTTCTGGTGCAGTTGTTTCTGGCACTGTAGTTGCAGGCTCTGTAGTTGTAGGTACAGTAGTTTCTGGTGCTGTGGTTGTACCTTCTGTGGTAACTTCCTCTGTTGTAACAACTTCAGTAGTAGTCACGGTATCGTCTGTTTCGCTAACCCATAGAGTTTCGGTATAATACATAACGTACTCAATTTCATTCCCTAACATATCTACTGTAGAAAATGCAACTTTATATTCCCATTCATCGCGATCAGATTCTAATGCTGTTATTCCTAATCCTTCATTATCGCCTAAGAAATTTTCAATCATTTCTAGATATTTGTCTATTTCATCAATTTCTTCATCAACCAAAATTTCTTCCTCTTCAGTAGTTACTCCGGTCGTTACTTCTGCTAAAGGAACAAAAGATAAAGTAGCTACGTTTGAGTAATCTAGTAAACTAGCAGCTGATAATGCTTCAAGTGTAAACACTTGGTCATTTGTTTCAAATATTACTTCTTCCTCACTTGCTGTATTGCATGCTATAAGTGTAAAACTTAAGCCTAATATAAACAAGCTAATCAATAATTTTTTCATAATAAAAATCCTCCTATTTTTTTTGTTTTCACATACTATACGGATTACTTAAACTTTTTATTGGTGATTCTTCATTTTTTTTTATAAATATTTTTGTAAAACACTCACTGCCATAGCTCCATCACTAACTGAAGTTACTATTTGCCTTAGGGATTTATCTCTAATATCTCCAGCTGCAAAAACTCCGTTAACTGATGTTTCTAAAAAATCATCAGTCTTTATCCAGTTAGTTTCTGTCAGTTCTACTGCATTCCCTAAATAATCAACATTAGGTTTCATACCAATAGCTACAAATACGCCATCAAGTACAACATTTCTTTTTTCCTTATTCATTGTATTTTGAAGATCTATTGATTCTAAATGTTCGTCTCCATTAAACTGAGTTACTTCTGAATCCCAAATGATTTCAACATTATCTAGATTATACATCTTTTCTTGATATCTTTTTACTGCTCTTAAAGTATCTCTACGATGAATTAAATAAACCTTCTTAACTACCCTTGAAAGATAAATGACATTTTCAACCGCTACATCTCCGCCACCGACAACAGCTACAACTTTGTTTTTAAACAAAGCCCCATCGCAAATAGCACAGTATGAAATACCCCTACCAGCTAGCTTTTCTTCATTTGGTAAACCGAGTTTTTTAGATGAAGCTCCTGTAGCTATTAACACAGTTTTTGTTAAATAAGTTTTTCTATCTGTAACTATCTTTTTAATATCCTTTGAAAAATCAACTTTTTCAACTGATTCTAATAATATCTTAATTCCTAGTTGTGCTGTGTGATCAATCATTTTATCTGCCAATTCAGCACCCGATACATAATTAATCCCAGGATAGTTCTCGACCTCATATGTATTAGCAATCTCTCCACCTGGCAACCATTTTTCCAAAAAGAGAAAATCTAGCATAGCTCTTTTTGCATAAATTGAAGCGGTAAGCCCAGCTGGACCCGCTCCGATAATTATTAAATCATAAATTTTATCCATAATGTCACCTCAATAATATATATTTATATATAGTAATTATATCATATTTAATATTCTTTGATTTATAAACAGCCTTTTTAAGGTGAAAATAATTCTAAATATTATAAATTTCTATATTCAGGATAATTAACCAATAAACTATCAAACTCATGCGTATAATAACTGTACGAAATGGAGGAAACAAAAATGAAAAAGAATATAATTAAAGGATTTGTAATTGCCTTTTTGGCAGTTACTGCAGTATTAACCGTATCATTAACTAGCGTTAGTGCAAAAAGTGTTTATAGTGAATACTCAAATGAAACAGTTAATTTAGAGTTTGATGATGAAGTAACATACACCTTAGAAGAAATGTTGACATATGCAATTTTGGATGAGTATTTGGCTCAAGCTGAATATTTAGCAATTATTGAAGAGTTTGGAGAAATTAGTCCATTTGTGAATATAGTAAAAGCCGAAGCAAACCATATTGAATTGCTTTTACCATTATTTGAAGCCTATGGTATTGAATTACCAGAAAATACAGCGTCATTAAATACATTGCTACCTGAGTCAATCACAAGTGCATTATCAACCGGCATTGCAGCTGAAGAAGCAAATATTGATATGTATATTGCATTCCTAGCTCAAGACAACTTACCGGATGATGTAAGACTTGTATTTGAACAATTAGTTAACGCTTCAATAAATCACTTAGCGGCATTTTCTAAAGATCGTTACTCATATATAGGTGAGGATTTTATCAACAAAATTAAGAATCAATATAAAAAGCAATCTGGTGAAAAAAACGCACTATGTGACGAACAGGGTAATAGTGTTCAAAATCAAAACAGCGGTCCTCAAGGAAATGGTAACAATGGTGGTCAAGGTAGAAACGGCGGCCAAGGTGGAAGTGGCAATGGTGGAAAATAATTAAAAAATAAATAAAAAGTCCGAATGTAGTTCTCTACATTTCGGACATTTTTTTATATTCACTTATAATATTTTCAGCAACTTTTATCCCATCAACTGCCGAAGACATAATTCCTCCAGCATAACCAGCACCCTCACCCATTGGGTAAAGGCCTTTAATATTAGATTGAAAAGTTTCATCTCTAATTATTCTTATTGGTGATGATGATCTAGTTTCTGGCCCAGTAATTATAGCATCATCTAAAGCAAAACCTTTAAGCTTACTATCAAAACTAACAATAGCTTCTTTCATAGTATCAGTAATATATTTTGGTAATAAATCGGTCATCTTAACAAATTCATATCCTGGTCTATAACTAGGTATTACCTGTCCTAATTTAAAACTTTGTTTATCATTTAAGAAATCTTCAACTAATTGAACTGGTGCATTATAATTTTTACCCGCTAATTCAAATGCTAATTTTTCAAATCGCCTTTGAAATTCAATTCCTGCAAGGGGATGTTCTGAATTAAAATCTTTTGGTGTTACATTAACTAATAGAGCTGAATTTGCATTCTTATTATCTCGCTTATTTAAACTCATTCCATTAGTGACTATTCCTCCAGATTCAGAACTTGCATTAACTACAAATCCACCTGGACACATACAAAATGTATATGCACTTCTTCCATTTTTTGAATGATAGCTTAATTTGTAGTCGGCTGCCCCTAAACTTGGGTGATCTTTTGATTCACCATATTGTGCTTTATTAATTAAATCTTGGGGATGTTCGATTCTTACTCCAATTGAAAACGGTTTTTGTTGGATATTAATAGATTTTTTATACAGAAGCTCGTATGTATCTCTTGCGCTGTGCCCTATTCCCAATAAACAAATATTGGTTTTTATTGTTTCCTCATTATTAACAACCACCCCTGTTATCTGGTTATTTTCGATTAGAAAATCAGTTACTTGAGAGTCAAACCTAATGACACCCCCATTGCTAATTATTTCTTCTCTAATATTCTTAATAACTTTTTTTAAAACATCAGTGCCAATATGTGGTTTGTTAACATATAAAATCTCTGGTCCAGCTCCCGCATTTACAAGCGCTTCTAATACAACTCTACATCTTAAATCTTTGATCAGAGTTGTTAGTTTTCCATCTGAAAAAGTTCCAGCCCCACCTTCACCATACAAAATCGAACTATTTTCAGTGAATTCTCTATTTTCTAGAAATTTATTCCATTCTTTTGTTCTTTTTGATACATCGTAGCCACGTTCCAATACAATTGGTTCATACCCTCTTCTTGATAAAATTAAAGCTGAAAAGATACCTGATGGGCCAAAGCCCACAATAACAGGTTGATAATCAAGTTCTGCTTTGCCGCTTGGAATATTCTGATATATCAAATTAGGTGTCTCTTTAACATCTTTAAAATTTCTGCTTAATAAATGTTTTTCTTTACATACTTCGATATCAATATTATATACAAAATGAATGTTTGCTTTCTTTCTCGCATCAATTGCCTTTTTAAAAATCCTTAAGGTAAGCAATTCATTTTGTTTTATTTTATATCTCAAAATAACCAATTTTCTTAAATTGGCTAATTCTGATGCATAATCAACAGCTTGATCTAGATTAAGTTTTAAATTGTTGACTCTAATCATCAATAACACTTCCACTTGCATGCATACCAGCTAAATATCCACTAGTCCATGCCCATTGTAAATTATATCCACCACAACGTCCATCAATATCCATTACCTCACCAGTAAAATATAGTCCTGGAACTTTTAATGATTCCATTGTTTTTGGATTAATTCCTTTAGTTGATACACCACCAGCTGTTACCTGTGCATCATTAAAACTTTTACTTCCCTTGACCACAAAACGCCAATCAAATAAAAGATTTACTAATTTTTTTAACTGTTTATCAGATAAATCAGATACCAACGTGTTTTGTTTTTGGATACCAGCTTCTTTAATTAAAGCTGAAATATATCTCTTGTTAATCAGACCAACTAGACTAAAGTCTACTGGTTTATGTTTAGAATTATAAAATCTTTGATAAACTTCAGACTTTGAAAGTGATGATACTAATATTATCTTAATAAATACTTTTTGGTTTTTATTAAATAAGTCCATAGCCTTTCTACTCAATTGGAGGATTGTTGGACCACTAATCCCATAGTTGCCAAATAGGACGTCTCCCACTTCAGTTTGAACTACTTCATCATTATGTAGTAATTCAACCTTAGCTGGCATTTTAATGCCTTCTAAGTGCTTTAGATGTGTACTCTCTAATTTTAATTTAACCAATGCAGGGAATACTTCAGTAATTTTATGTCCTAGCTTCTCAGCTAAAGCATATCCTGATCCATCACTACCGGTTTTAGGCATAGCTCTACCACCAGTTGCGATTATAATTTTATCAGCATTAAAGGTCCTTCCATCTTCTAGATAGATTGTAAAGAAGTTTTTTTTCTTAATTATATTATATACTAAAGCGTCAGTTATTATGTTGACCTTTAAATGTCTTAATTCATAAAGAAAAACATCAACCATACTTGAGGCTTGCTCTGATAGAGGATATGTTTTTCCTTCTTTCTCGATTTTTGGAACGATACCAATTTCATTAAAAAAATCCATAGTTTTATATGGATTGAATACATTCAGTCCATACTCCACAAATTCTGGATTGTTATAATCGTTTACTGTAGTTAAAGAATTAGTAAAATTACAGCGCCCGTTTCCAGTCACCAAAATTTTCTTGCCTATTCTTGGATTTCTTTCAAGGAGAGTCACTATAGCACCATTCCTAGCAGCAACAACAGCTGCTAGCATACCACTGGCTCCCCCACCAATTATATATACATTTTCATTTTTCATAATTCACCTATTTGAGTAAAAATATTTTTGTTTTAGATACTAAGTATATTTTACCATTTTATATCTACTATTTTAATACTTATTTTTTTTTACCATTAATATATATGTTTTACAGCATCTATTCAGCTGCTTTAAGTATATTTTTAAAACAAAAAAGTAGGCAAGAATAAACTTGCCTACATCATTTATGTAATCCTTATTTATCATCAATATCGTTTAAGTGGATTCTGTTATTTTATCCTTCTGAATGTCAAAATGATTATTTCTAATAATTGACATTAATATAATCACAACAATGGTTATAATTACCGCAATAAACAAATATGCATACCAAATTGAAGTCGCTTCTCCTATCCAACCCATAATCGGAAATGTGAATATCATTACTAGGCTAAAACACATTCCAAAGAAGCTTAAAACACTAGCTCTAGTTTCTGAAGGAATTAATCGATTAATATAATCAAATAAAACAACGTAAAATAAACTGTCGACAAAACCTACAACCACAAAACCAATAAATCCAAATGTTGGAATCAAGGTCGCCCAAAAACATAAAGCTAAAGTAATTGGTAAAACAATCATAAGTAATTTTTCACCAAGTTTATTCTCAATTTTGTGTGCTAGTAATCCGCCAATCGCAGCGGTTAGTGAGTGTAAGGCTAAGAAGTACAACATCCAATTTTCTGTAAAGCCCTGAAACTTAAAATATGCCTGAGCCCAAATGAATAAACTCGTAACTGGTGCAAATAATAGTGCACCCATTACTATTAGTAAAGTTAATCTCTTACTAGAAGTAACCACTTTCCAAGTTTTAACGAAGTGATCATTAATTCTTTGTTTAAAAGATTTTCCTTTTGTTTCATGAGGGATATGAGTTTCCTTCATCATTAAGATCATAATAAATGCAATCACAAACATTCCAGCAGTTAAATAGAAATCTGTATCATGTTTTCCGGCAAGAAATAACCCTGTTATAAATAACACCAAAACAGAAGCTACTTGATATAGCACTTCTCTTTTACCATTTACTTTCATAAAATTATGTTCTTCACCTATTTCTTTTAAACTATCATAGACTAATGCATCTCCACTTCCAGATTCAAAAGTATATGAGATACCACAGAATATAAATCCAATTAAAATCAAAATAAAATTCATTGAGAATAACATAATAGCTATATAGATAAAGTACGTTAATATACCCAAAAGTCTACTTGTCTTCCTACCCCATAAATCACCTAGAACACCAGTCGGAACTTCCATGACTAGACCAGATATATGAAATACCATTTCAAATATTCCTATGTCTATTAAAGTAAAACCTTTTATGAGTAAAAAAGCCGCCCAGATTCCTTGGGTGAAATTTGAATTTCTAAAAAACATATGTAGGTAATCTAAGACTACATTTCGTTTATATTGTTTTTTTTCTTTAGTAAGCATTATAAATCCCCTTAAGCAGTTATTGAGTATATCTGAAATAATACCTATTATTTTTTTTCATATTTTCTTTACTTGTCATGGTCGTGATTATGATGCATATCAGGAAAGTGTTCGTGTTTATGTTCTTGTTCTTTGTGCGAGTGTTCATGGTTATGATCTTCCATATGATTATCTATATGTTTATGATTATGATGTAGGTCATCATGAGTATGTCTATGAGTGTGAGTTAATTCATGATGAAGATGCGTATGTTTATGCTTTTCAGTCACAGCAAAATAAGTACCAATTATCATTATTGCCAGTGCAACGACAAAAGCAATAGTTAAGTTTTCATTCAAGATAATGATTGAGATTAATACACCGATAAATGGTGCAATTGCATAATACATACTAGTTCTTGCTGCTCCAAGTTCTCTTTGAGCAGTAATGTACAAGAAAATGCTCATTCCATATGCCACGAAACCAAGTAATAGAGTAAACATAATATACATAATGCTTCCACCCAATTCCCCCAACAAAACAGTTATAATAAAAGCCCCAATTCCCGAGCCTAAACCCTTAATCACAACTATATGCAAAGGATTATTTAGAGATAACATCCTAGTGCAATTGTTCTCTAACCCCCAACAAAGTGTTGCGCCTATAACAAAGATTGAACCCAAAGATAAAGAGAAACTTGAAATATCGTCAAATGAAAGAATAATTCCCGCTACTAAAATAAAAATAATAGCAATCCACATTCTTTTCCCAATCGCTTCTTTAAAGAAAATCATAGCTATTAAAGTTGTAGCTATGATTTCAACATTATTAAGTAATGATACATTAGATGCATTAGTTAATGTTAATCCCAACATCAATAAAAATGGTGCCAAAATATCTAGGATTATCATTCCAACAACATATTTCAAATCTTTTTTTGATATGCTTGATTCTTTTGTGTTATTTTGGGTGTTTTTTTTCAAAACTAAACTTACTATAAGCATTCCTATTCCAGCTCCTAAATAAAGTAGTGCAGCCATAAATATAGGTGCTATTTCAACTAACAAAAGTTTAGAAATTGGTGTACTCACAGCGTATAATGCCGCCGCTACAATAGCTAGTAGAATCGCATATCTTTTTTTATTTGCATATTTTAAGTTATTCATTGTCTATCTACCTCACTATTTTCTAATACTTAACTCAAAAATATCGACTCTTAAGAGACGATATTTTCTCAATTAAATTTATAGAAATCCATTGCATTTTTCGCATAATGCATTTGATCTTGGGTTCTCATGCCCACAATATTCGCATTTGATTGTGTCTTTTTGAATAGCTCCACATTCAGAACAATGCTTATCTTCACTACTAATTAAAACATTACATTTAACACAGTGAACTGAGAATTTCCCTAATGTTGAATCAGTTTTGTAATCTCTTTTTTGATTATTTAGTGATTGATCATTTATTAGATGATTATTTGTTGGCTGATTATTTCTTGGTTGATTTCTTCTTGTATATACAGTTTTTTTTCTAAGTCTTGTACTAATTAGAAAAAACACTACAAATAGAAATACCGGAGATATATCACTCCATTTAAATTCATCTGTGGAAAACATAATTCCTGACGCAAAAAATAAAACCAATATTCCAATTAAAAATCCAGTATTGCTTTTTCTCATGTATATCAACTCCTATAAAAATTATAACTTATAACTGTCTTTAATAAAAGCATATTATTGAGCTACTAAGAATAAATATCTAGCAAGCTCCTATATTTCAAATGCTTTTAACAATATCGTTGATTACAATTTGTCTTTCTGGAGTATGACCAAACACAGGAAAAGCATGTGGTAAGTTAAGATATTTGTTTAATATAATAGAATTAGATTTACTTGCGAATAATTCTATGTCAGGATATAAAATATCGGCTGTTCCTGCATAGATAATTATGTTCATATCATTGAAATCATTATATATGGGTGAAATTTTTTTATCAGTTAGTTCTAATTCATTTGCATAAAGTTTAGCAGCATTTAGCAATTCTTCTTTACTATACATAAATTCGTGGTGTGTTGGGCGATTAAAACTATCATTGCTAATTGTAAGATCAACCCATGGAGATATTAGAAATAGCTTACTAGGAAAAGAAGTTCCCTCTTCCTGAAGGAGCTTTGTAAGGGTTAAAGCCAAATTTCCGCCAGCACTCACACCAATCAGTGATATTTCTTTATTAGAATTTTCCATAATTATTTGTTTTATAACTTCTTTTGTTTGTGAAATTATCTCATCTGCATTGTATTCTGGTGCTATTGGATAATCAATGAATGAAGCGGAAAGATTAGCTTTATTTCTTAGTTCATCAATTAAACTATAATGACCTTTGTTACCTTTGATTATGAATCCACCACCAGGCAAAAATATCATATGTTTTTTTGAGCTAATATTCTTTTGTTTAAATTCTACTACTTTAATATTATTAATAAGTTTAATTTCAATGCTTTTAAACCTTTTGGGGTTTGCCATCTTTTGCTTTCCAATCAGCGAAAATCCTATTAGAGTTTTCTTTGTTAATTTATTTAACATGATTAATGATTTCAAAAAAGAAGTCATTTTTTTACTTAATACTAGATCGTGTTCATATATCATATGATTTCCCCTTTAATATTTGTCTATATAATTATAACAAAAATGTTGGACTCAAAGGAGCCCAACATATAATTAAATTATTTTTTACATTTTTGTGTGTCCCATTTTTCATGTAACACTTCTTCAACATACAATTTTGTCAAATCATAATCAAATTGTGTGCCAGCATACTTTATCAGTTCGCTTACTGCATATTCGTTCGATTGTTTCTTCCGATATGGTCTATCCGCAGTCATCGCTTCATATGAATCAGCAATAGAAATAATCCTTGAAAACAGAGGTATTTCTTCACCCTTCAACCCTTTAGGGTAACCTAATCCGTCCCATCTTTCGTGATGACTTGAAGCATAAATAGCTAATTCTGAATATTCGTCAGCTGCTCGTAATATTTCATAACCAATATCGGTATGAGTTTTTAAAATTTCAAATTCTTCTTTACTCAATTTCCCTGGTTTATTAATTATTGCGTCTGGAATAGAAATTTTACCTATATCATGAAATAAAGCAGCTGTACTTAAATCATTCAATTCTTCATCATTGAGTTTGAGAGCCTTACCAATATTTAATGATATTTCAGAAACTCTCTCAGAATGAATTTTTTCCGCATCGTATTTATCTGTAAGTGTCTTAAGAATCGCTGAAATTGCTTTGTTTTTTACGCTCTTTCTTTCTGAAATTTTGTGTCTAAACATATCATTTTCCGCAAGTTTTCTAACTTCGTCTACATCAATTGAATTGTCTACTTTAATCGAGTACCCAATTGCGACAGAAAGATTGATATTGCTAATTTTAATTTCAGAGAACTTCTTCATGAGTTTTTCCCTAAGTTTTTTAGTGGTTTCTTCCCCTGTATGAGGTAAGATTACAGTAAATTCGTCGCCACCAACTCTTGAAACAATATACTTCTTACTACAACTTTGTAAAAGGATTTCTCCAGTTTTAATAAGTGCTAAATCTCCAGTTGCATGTCCATAAGCATCGTTAATAATTTTTAATCCATTAACGTCGATATTCATAACTCCAAAAGGGTATTGTTTTAATATGTCTAATCGTTCAAGTTCTTCAATATAATATCTTCTATTATACAAATTTGTAAGGTAATCGTGATTACTGATATGAACAACTTTCTCATATCTTAATTGTTGTTCTGTGATATCACGAGTAACACCAACAACCCCTACAATATCTCTATTAATGTCATATAATGGAGATATAACAGTTTCAAAACATACCTCTGAAATATTTGACTTAAAATTCCAAGTAAATGTTGCTTTTTGCCCTTCTAGAGCTGAATAGTATTTTTCCAAAATACTTCCTGAAATCTTTTCGCCATAAACTTCTTGAAAAGTTTTTCCAATAAATTCAGCTTCGGTTTTACCCGTTAATGCTAATGCTGACCCATAGATTTCCGTATATCTAAATGATCTATCTGTCTGAAAAACGATATCTGAGGCAGAACCAAGTAAAAGATTGTATTTTTGATTACTTAATGCAAATTCTTTAAGGTTATGTTCAGCTTGTTTTTGGTAATCAACAGTTATGTCTAGCAATTCATTTAGAGCATGTCTTGCGTCTTTAAATTTAGCTTTTTTTCCTTCGAAAAAACGAAATTTGAATTTATTTTTTGGATCAATTTTTTTTATGTCTAAAATCAATGCATTTAGAGGTTCATTGATGAAAAGTTTATAAATAATTAAAGTGACTGCACTGATTGCAAAGAGCAATGCTAGAAACCAAATGCCTATAAAACTAAAGAATATAGAATTTTGATACAATGCAGAATTCGACATAAATACACCAAAAGTATAATTAGCACTTGTGATTTCATCATATGCGATTATTCCTTTAACTGAATCAATTGTTATAGAATCAGTTACACCAATATCGGTTGTTATGCTACTTAAAGGAATAGAATAAAGCTCTATTGAATCTAAACTAATATCGGTTGATATTCTTTCAGAGTGAGCAATTATATTGTTATTATTATCATATAAAAATGCGTACCCGCCTTCATTATCTGTCATATCATTAATAAATGTGGTTACGGCTAAAATGTCTATGTCAACTCCTATAACACCTATCAGTGTATCGGTGTCATAAACCGCAAATGCTCCAGTAATAATAACTCTATCATTTGTTGCATTAATAAAAGCATCAGTAAAAACTACTGATTCTTCTGCTATAGACATTTGATACCAAAGTCTAGTTGTTAAGTCGAAAGTTGGTGGAGGAACAAACCCACTAGAATTAATCATCGTCTTATCTGGCATACCAAAATATATAGAAGATATTAAAGGGTATTGTTCATCTATAGATTCAAGATAACTTAATAATCCTGTTAAATCTGATTGAGTTTGAATAAAACTATTCACAGACATAATGATGGATTCAATTTGACTAAATTCCTGTTCGATTTCACTAACAGCTAAATCTCTACTCTGTATCAAAGCATCAAGCTGATTTTTTTTAAGTGTATTGGATGTTAAAACAAAAATAGTTACTAAAACAAGCAAAAAAGATGTGAATAAAATGATGACAAGCTTTAGTGGTTTTTTTAATAATTGCTTCATAAACACTCTCGTTATCCCAGTAATATATGTAATAATTCATAAATTACATGATTAGATTTTGATATATAAAAAAAATATATTGTATCAACAATAATATCTGTTTGCTATTATACTATTTTTTTTTATTATTTTCAAACCTGTACATGAAAATAAGATTATTTATTTTCTTAGCGAGTGCTAAACAAATAATAGTACTTAAAAAAAAGAATCATATCCATTGAAAGAATATGTTCTATTACTTATAACATTTTAAGAAAAAAATTGCCTAAAAATCATCAATTTTATAAGAATCCATTGCACTTTTCACAAAGTGCATTTGATTTGGGATTTTCATGGCCACAGTACTCACAAATTATTGTATCTCTTTGTGAAGCCCCACATTCTGGACAATATCTATCATCGCCTTCAATTAATGCATTGCATTTTACACAATGAGTAATTGATTTTCTTTGATGGTGATTTGATTGAGTTGGATGATTAACTTGATTTTCTTGTTGCTTTTTAGCTAACTTTATAAATACAACAATGATTAAAATAAATACGCTTATACTAAAGATTGGACCTATAGTAAATGCGATTCCAAAATCTGCGAAACTAAACATTAAAATATTACCGATAAATATAAATGCCATCAAACCAATAATAGCACTAATTATTCCTTTTTTCATTTTCATCAACTCCTATATTTATTGTATCAAAAAAACCTAATAAATCAAGATTTTTAAGAGGTTTTCACAGTTTTTTCATGAAATAATCTACTTGTTTTCCATTCCGACAACAGGAGCGCAACTTATCTTTCTAGAGCACAAAGCGGATATATAAAATCGATAAAATACAAACAAACTTATTACGCCTAAAACAACTCTAAGTAATATTGATTCATAATAATTAAATAATGCATGAACATTTACAAAAATTATTACCCAAAATATAAACTTCTTTTTAAATATATCTAGGACACTAATCCTTTTTTGAATAGCTACATTATCATATGCAAAAAACACTAGTGCTCCAGATAAGATACCAGTCCAATAATGATGGCCTATTCCAAAGAATCCATATACGGTTCTTAGAAATACTTCCATCAAAGAATCAATAGATATAATCATATTTGAATATTCAAACAGAGCATATCTAGCTGTTTCTAAAAAATTGAATCCAGCGCCGATTGAAAATCCAATTAGTATAGCTGAAATAATATTAAGTCCTCTGATTTTTCTTATAAAAATTATACATAATATTAACTTGGAAGATTCTTCGATAAATGCAAATAGTAAAAATACCCAAAAATTATAATCTTCAATATCAATATAGCTGTATACCAATACAGCGAATCCTACTGATGCAAAGCCCCCTACCACAAAGGCTTTAAGTAGGTCCATCCCGGATATTTGAATCAAATTCTTTGTTAGTTCAAATAAGAACCACATAAGCACAAATGGTATTATTAAACTTAAAGTTAAGTACGTAATTGGAACATTCTCTAATAAAACTGATAATGCAAAAACAAATATTAAAATCAATAAGGTTTTCATATAGTAATACGGATATTTTATTCTAGATAATTTAGGCTCAAATAATTGGTTTTTCAGTTCATTGTTTCTTAATCTTCTATCTTTAATTCTCTTAAAATCAAACACCCTACTAATCAAGGTTTTAAAGCACTTCCAATATGACTTAATAGTATCATCTACCATAAGGCCAAATAGGTTAGATTTTTCAACTTTGTAATGACTTGTCAAAAATTGATCTTCTTCATAGAATTGATCTTTAGTAATATAGAAAACATGACCACAATTTTGACACGTGCTTGCTAAGTCAGAATTTTCACATTTACACTTGGGACAAATCTTTGAGAATTCCATAAATTTTACTTCCTTTCATTACAATGTTTAAATACTTCTTTTTAATTAGTATTCAACCTATACAAATAAGATGAATGCTTTTGTTAGATGTTGGTAATATTTATCTGTTTCTTAAAACAGCCACAATTATTAAGTTATCTCGCTAATGCTATTATACTCTTTGATATGGTTCTTGTAAATATATGCCTAAGATTTAACATATGTATCCCCCATAAGTGTATTTGATAATCTGGAGATTTTTGTTCAATCAACATTTACTAGATATATGAATTCCTGAGATTTATAACTAGTATTATATTTTTAATTAAGATATAATAGATATCGACATATTTAAGGAGCCATTTATGGATGATAAAAGAATAATCACACTAAGAGATGAACCAGTAAATAAAGCAATTAATAAAATGGCTGCTCCAGCAATCGTTGGAATGTTAGTTATGGCCATTTATAACTTTGTAGACACTATATTTGTATCCTGGACTAACCCAATAGCTACTAGTGCTACACAGGTTGTTTTACCTGTAATGCTCATAGCTTCTTCAATTGGATTATCTTTTGGGGTTGGTGGTGCTAGTTATATTTCTAGGCTATTAGGAATGCACCAAAAAAAACGTGCTGAAAAAGTTGTGATGTCAGTTTTAATAGCTGGATTTATTTTAGGTGTTTTAGCTACTGTATTTAATTATATATTTATGGAAGACATATTCACATTCTTTGGTGCTAGTTCAGAGATAATGGGTCTAACCTTAGCTTATGGTAAGTATATCTTATTAGGTTACACTTTTATGATTTTAAATATGATTTTAAATAACACTTTGAGATCAGAGGGCAGTGCTAAATACTCAATGATAGGGATGGCCACAGGAGCTATATTAAACATTATTTTAGATCCAATATTCATCTTCGGTTTTGGCTGGGGAATATCAGGGGCAGCTATTGCAACAACATTATCAAATATGGTTTCTTTTCTAATCCTATTGTCAATGTATTTAAGTAAAAAAACTTTACTAAGATTAAGGCTTAAGAATATAGGTTTTGAATTGTCTATATATAAAGAGATTTTAAAAGTAGGTTTACCAACATTCTTTAAACAACTATTATTTAGTTTTTCAATGAAGTTACTAAATGGCGCTGCGAATGACTATGGTGGTGTTGATTTACTAGCTACTTTAGGTATCGTTATTAGAATTATTACCATACCATCATATATTATATTTGGGTTTGGACAGGGATTTCAACCAGTGGCAGGTTATAACTATGGCGCTGATAATCCAAAAAGAGTTATGGATTCATTTAAATACACAGTAAAAGTTACGTCTATTATTATGTTAGTTACTTCAGTAATTCTTAGTTTATTCGGCTTTATTATTTTGAAGCTGTTCCAAACAACTCAAGTTATGGAAGAATACGCTATATTAATATTAAGATATCAATCTATTGGTTTAATATTCTTAGGTGCTATCAACACCATCACAATCTTCTTCCAGTCTTTAGGTAAGGGATTTAAAGCTTTATTGATGAGTATTGCTAGACAAGGTTTATTCTTTGTTCCTCTGATACTAATTATTCCTAACTACATGGGGGTTAATGGAGTTATTCTGTCTCAACCATTCGCTGATATACTAGCGTTGTTATTAGCTGTAGTTTTAGTCCTTCCTTATTCAAAAACCGAGAATATCGAAAGGCTATTTCAGAAAACTCATTAATTATTGGTAACGTAAGCAAATTACTAGATACTCATATATTGATATGATATAATGTTTAAAAACGAGGTGTTATAATGAAAAAAAGTTTACTTCTATTAATCACATTTTTTACAATATTTTTGGTTTCTTGTTCAGGTGGAACTGGGTTTGAAACAATCTCTGCCGCAGAAGGTAAAATAATGATGGATGAGGATGCTTCTATTATTCTTCTAGATGTAAGAACTGCTTCTGAATATAATGAAGAACATATTGAAGGCGCTAGACTTTTCCCACTAGATGATATTGAAACTACTGCTAGCAAAGTAATTTCAGACAAAACAGCAACATATATTATTTATTGTAGGTCAGGTAACAGAAGCAATCAAGCAAGTCAGCTTCTAGTAGATATGGGATATGAGAACATCTATGATATGGGTGGTATTATAAACTGGCCATATGATACTGTGGGATAAGGAAATCTAATCAAAAAATAAAAACTTATTAAAAATACAATCTACTGTATTGAAATAAGTTTTTTTATTTATATATAATTTTAAGATTCAATCGATTTACCCATTCTTCTTAAGATAGTTAATTGCCAAAGTAATTCTTGTTTAGCTTTTTCACTGTCTTGAATTAAATTCAATTTCTTAATGTAATGAATCATTCCTAACGAATGAGTTTTGACATGAATACTTGCGACAGCATGACCAATAGATCTAGTCAAATATTGTTTACTTAAGTCTGTTTGTTTTTTAGCGATATTATGGGCTTTTAGAGCTTCTTTTCTAACCTCAGATACATTTAATAAACCTTTCAAATATGGGTTTATCGTATTTAGAATCTCCAGTAATTCTAGAAATTCCTTACTATTTTGTCCCCATTCGTTTAAAGCTCTTTTTGCACACTTATAAGCCCACTTTATTACAGTGGGTTTATCTAGTTCCTCTACTAGAAGTTTTATTTTATTTTCGATGGTATTTATATCCATAAAATCTCCTATATTCAGCTAAATATGTTAATTAGAAAAACAGTCAAATAATATATAGCTATTCCCCATATAACAACAATTGGTATCGCGTAATACCACTTCTTAGGTTTCCCATTCTCCCATACTTTTAATGCTTCAACTTCACAAGATTCCCATATTCCTTTGGGTATAAGTTTAACACATAAACCCAGTAACAATGGTAAAATAATTAAATCATCCAAGTAACCTAGAATAGGAATAAAATCTGGGATTAAATCTATTGGAGAGAGTGCATATCCGATAGTTAACCCACCTAACACCTTTGCATACCAAGGTGTGTCAACATGTTTCATCGCTATGTATAATTGCGCTGACTTTAATTTAATCAACTTTATTCTTTCTTTAATCTTCATAATTTTGTGTTTGTCCTCAATATTATCGTATTCATTAAAAAACATCTTATTCGACAGAAAAAGATGTTTGATTTGAATAAAGGAAGGGATGAACCCATTTTAAAACAAGAAATCGTGGGTTTTTAGTAACTCCAATTCTAAAAAGCAAATGCTAAATCTAAAATCTTAACCTATAAATCTAAAATTTAAAAAGCTAATGCTAAATCTAAAAAAATAAAGCTAAAACAAAACTTCCTATAAATCTTGAAAATGATTCAAACATCCCTTCACAATTATTTATACCATATTTTGTATATTTAATCTATAGACTACTAAAAAATAAAATAAATACTAACAGTTAAACCAATACATTATTTCGACAAAATAATACATGAAATTGATAATTAAAGTATATATTTAAGCAGAATATATTTGAATATTTAAAATGGTTTTTATGTAAAATACCTTGTAACTATTATATTTAATTTGTATTACCTTTCTGGGTTGAAAAGGCGTTGTAGTAATGTTATAATGTTATCTGATACGTAAAAAAGGGGGGAACAAATTGGATATACTAAAAGGACTATCTATAAATGTAGCGTTTTTGTTTTCTTTTCTATTTTTATTAAATATACCTAAATTCATGAACAAAGAACAAAACCTTAAATCAAAAGTAATTAAGGGTATTATTTTTGGTTCTATTGCAATTTTAGTTATGCTAACACCATTCACATTAGAACCAGGTGCTGTCTTTGATACTCGCTCTATTATTATTAGTGTTGTGGGGCTCATGTTCTCAACAACTACTGCTCTGATTACTGCCGCATTTGCAATTGCATATAGAATCTTCCTTGGAGGAATCGGTATGTACGCCGGGTTATTAACAATTATTTCTTCTGTAACTATTGGTATGTTATGGAGAAAATTCGTTCATGGAAAAACGAAATTAAACATAAAAGTTGAGTTATACATATTTGGTTTGATAGTTCATATTTTTATGTTGCTGTCTCAATTTGCATTTCCTTATCCAAAAAGCATAGAAGTGCTAAAAAATATATCACTTATTGTAATAGTAATTTATCCACTTGCTACTTTAGCAGTTACATTAAACATAATTAATCGAAATAAATGGATATTATCTTTACTAGATAAACATTACACCGAAAAAAAATTCAAGACTTTATTTAATGAAAATCCGCTAGGAATGATTCAATTTGATAAAGATGGGGTTATTCAAATAGCCAATGAGAAATTCGCAAGAATATTGCATAATGACATGAAAAATCTAATTGGATTAAATATGCATAAGCTTTCTAATAAAAAATTAATAAAAAAACTTGATCTTGCTTTAAGTGGAGAGAAAGCTATTTATAAAGGCTTTTATAAGTCTGTTTTTTCAGGACATGAGTTCCCTACAAGAGTTCAGTTTTCACCTCTAATTTCAAAAGGAAACGTCATTGGTGGTGTTGGTATTATTGAAGACCTAACTGACTCCTTTGTTAGTCAAGAAAAGATTGATGACCTTTTAAGACATGATATACTTACGAAACTATATAACAGCATCACTTTTTCAAAATATTTAGAGGAACAAAAGAATAAACAACACATTACTTTATCAATAGCAATTTTTGATATAAACACTTTCCAAGTTATTAACGAAAGTTTTGGGCATAACATTGGCGATGAATTTTTAATCTATATTGCAAAGACGATTAAAAAATACTGTTCTTCTACTATAAAAGGTTTTCGTGTGGGTGGAGACGAGTTTGCAATAACAATGGAGAATACGGATTTAGTCGATGCTGAATCTATTTGTAATGCTATAAAAGATGAGATAAGAGATTATCGATTAAATAATATAAACTTAAATGTAAGTTTTGGAGTTGCTACATCTAAAAATTCAGGTAAAAATATATACGATATATATAATGAGGCCTTTTTAAACTTACACAACAACAAAATCTATGATGGTTCCAGTATTTCCAAAAAAACTATTGATATAATTATGACTACTTTATTCGAAAAAAGCAAAAGAGAAATGCAACATTCCGAACGGGTTGGAAGGATTGCAGGGAAACTTGCAAAAAGCATGAATTTGGGTACTGCGTTTTACAATGAAACTCTTTTAGCGGGTAAATTACATGACATTGGCAAAATTAATATTAGTGAAGAAACTCTAGATAAACCCGGTAAATTAAGTAAATCTGAATGGTTAAAAATTAAAAGACATCCAGAATCCGGTTATAAAATTTTAAGTTCAGTACGCGAATACATGAATATAGCTAATATTGTTTTATATCATCATGAACGTTTTGATGGCTCAGGGTATCCTACAAAATTAAAAGGACACGATATTCCTTTGGCATCAAGAATCATTTGCATAGCTGATTCATATGATGCTATGACCCAATATAGAACGTATCGTAATTTATTATCTAAAGAAGAAGCAATTGAAGAAATCATAAGGTGCAAAGGTACTCAATTCGATCCAGATTTGGTTGATTTATTCTTAAAAACAGTAGTTAATGAAATATAGAAAATTTTATATTACTCAAATGAAATAATCCATTAAAAAAACTTATTAAATACAATTTTGTGTTTAATAAGTTTTTCTTATATTTAAATGTGAATACTTACTTTGTTTTTGGTGTACCTTCAGGTATTACTTCTTCATCATCATCCCCAAAAATTAAGTCTTTTGCATCCTCTAATGTGTCTTGCATTTTATTGACAACTTTAATAGCTACAAAGATAGAAAAAGCAATTATTATGAAATTAATTATCGTTTGTAAAAAGTTTCCATAATATAATAACACCGCGTTCTCACTTAATATTAAATTCCCGGTAACTGAGTCATAAACCGCTGTTCCTCTCAATACCGCATACAATCTAGAGATATCAGCATTAACAACCAATCCTAGCAATGGCATGATAATATCATTAACCAAACTTTTAACAATTGCATTAAAAGCTGTCCCAATTACTAAAGCAACTGCTAAATCAATTGCGTTACCTTTTGAGATAAAATTTTTGAACTCTTTAAAAAAACCTTTCATTGTAATCCCCCTATATATTATTACTTAAATATTTTTTTAATTTTTCTTTTGCAGGAGCATTAAGTTTTTTCATATCATACATTAATTTATCTGCTCTTTTTAATACTTCTTCTAGATTATCCAGTTTTGACTCTTTATATGCAACACCATAAGAAAACAATACTCTATTAGCTCCTATACTGTAGTTCTCTGAAAACTCTTTGAATAAAGTTTTTACTTTTTCAACGTCTTCGTCTTTAGATATTACTAAAAACTCATCTCCACCCATTCTGATAGCCATGTAATCATATTTTTCAACAAACCCATTTAATTGATTTGCAAAATCTATTACTAATTTATCTCCTGCATAATGACCTAAATAGTCATTATATAATTTTAACCCATCTAGATCAAATTGAGTTAAAACATATGACTCATGTGTTTCATCGATAGTTGCCTTTATTTCTTCAAAATAATTACGATTATACAAATCGGTCATTGAATCATGGGTAAGCACATAATTCATATTATTAATATGTATTTGATTATTAGTTTCATCATAGAATAAACAGAATTTACCTGAGTACTTAAATAATGGTAAATTTATAATTTTTATTTGCATGTGCAAGTAGCGTTTTGTATGATCAAATTCACCTTCAATATCTTGAGAATTTTCATAGATAACTGCTTTTTCTTCAATTAAATTAATTAAATTGTTAAAAGTGTGTTTATGAGATAAATCAATTGAGAATGACTGTAAAAACTCTTCAGAAGCATCGACTACTTCATCGCGCTGATTTACAATCAAGTACATTTCTCTTAGATTTTCTAGAATGAAATTATTCCTTTTGAATTCCAATATTAGTCTCAAATCTCGTATATAGAAAATAAAATATAGTAATGTAACAATTAACACAAAAGCTATGTAAGTCGGGTCAAGTGCGAATGAATGGAAGAAGACATGGACTTGATTTAAAACCACACCTACTACTATCCCAATTATTAATATTAGAAATGGCATTATATCCTGCTCAAGTTTAAGGTTTTTGTATAACTTATGAAAAATAAGAATAATTGCAACCAATAACAACAAGTAACAAACTATTGTATGAACAAAAAATAATGGACCATGTGCAACGTTATTAAAATCCGAAAAGACTAAATTAGAACTAGGTAATAGTTCTAACATTAATTGATGTTTTACATTTGAATAAGATACAGCCATATCCGCTATCAAGAAAACACCAATAATCCATTTATATATTTTATATACTGGTTTTTCCAAATACTTCAAAATAGCTATAAAAAGTTGGGCAGTAATCATAAAAATCAGTGGATATATAGCCAAAGAAAGATAGTATAAAGCTGTTGTATTAGATATAACATACCTTAACAATGTAATCATTGTCCATATTGAAAGATATATTGTAATATACTTAAAATGACTATACCTTTTGTTTATATTAAACATATCAAGTCTAGCTAAAGGTAATATTGAAATAACTCCTACAAATATAAATAATAACCATAAAAATAAGCTCATACACATCACCACCTGTTCTATTCTCGTAAAATCTTCTATATTATATCATAAAGTTTAAGTAGTTTAAAATTAAAACTATATATATCGAATAAACAAAACAAAAATAATGAAGATTTTAAAAAACCTTCATTATATCGCTCCTAGTTTCTGTTAAAAACTTTTACATTATCTATGAATGTTTCAAAGATTTTAATGGTTTTAATTTCATCAATATTACATAAGTGGATGTCCTTATCCACAGTTACATAGTCACCTTTTGGCAAGACATCTTGATAAACATATTTAAGATTATTGATTGTATAACATTTTAGTGCTGACTCTATATCAAATGATTCTTCTTTTATGAATGGTTTCAGCTCAGGAAATTTAATACTTTTTCTAGATATAGCTGTATATATGTTGTAAAAAGGATTTACTGGTTCTATTGGATTATCCGTGCTGAAGCCAACATTAACACCTTTATCAAACATTGTTTTGAAAAGGTAGGACTCCATGTACCTACTTCCAATTCTTGATTCAATTATAGGTATATCTGTATTTAAGAAAATTGGTTGAACAATCGCTCCTATCCCCCACGCTTTCATTAAATCAATCTGATTATTCGTTGCCATCTGAGCATGAATCAGTGCGTGATTGTGTTCATATCTTTTTGTTAATTTAATTGATTTTATTAAAATATTTAGTGCTTGTTCAATTGCACCATCACCTATTGCGTGAATTACAACGTCCATTTTATTTGAATTAGCAAGATGAACTAGTTTAAAAAGATCTTCATCTGAAAAAGTTTGTGTACCAAAATTATCTAGTTCATTTTCATAAGGTTTTAAAAGAAAGGCTGTCTTACCGCCAAGACTTCCATCAGCTAAGATTTTTAGTGGTCCCATCTTGAATTTTCCAAATTGTTTATTCACATATCCTTTATTAATGAAGTCTTGAAGTTTATCATATTTAAGATTTACTTGTTCTGTTATCCTAACTTGTAATAATTCCTCTTCATATAATTCCTTAATCGTTTCCATTACGAGTTCATAATCAACTGACAAAGTTGAAAAATCGTCGCTAGCAACTGAAGTTACACCATTACTTAATAGAATTTGATTAGCTTTAATCAAATATTTTTTTAAATCTTGTTTAGTTGCTTTTGGCAATTTACTATAAATTAGATTAATCGCTTTTTCGGAAAATATTCCGGTTTTAAATGAAAATTCTCCTCCTGAAATCTGTTTGGTTTCAGTATCTATTCCTGCTAGCTCTAGCATTTTGTCATTAACAACTATAACATGTCCACATACTCTCACTATCAGTACTGGTATATCGCTAGATGCAGAGTTTAAATCATTTTTTGTCGGCATCTTTTTTTCAGTCAATTCCTCTTGATTCCAACCTCTACCTATTATGACTTTTTTATTATTTGATTTTCTAATAATATCTTTTATATCTTCAATTGATCTCGCCACTGTTAAATCAAGATTAAAGTATACATACCCTAATCCCAATACATGCATATGGCTATCAATAAATCCTGGCAATCTCATAATTCACCTCTTTATTAATTATACAAAAAACACTAGCTATTTGCTAGTGTTTTAAATACATTTATTACTCAGAGTAATTATCAATCATGTAATCTAATATATAAGAACTAACCTGAGTAGTCTGAGAGTCACTTATATTTGCTAACCCTTGTTCTCCACCTAATATTTGATAAAATTCGTAAGGAATAGAATATTCAATTAACTTGGTTTCAAGTAATATTGATTGACTCAAATTGACTGAAGTATCTGCTGTTCCATGAATAATCAAAGTAGGAACTGTATCATCTGATACATAAGATATTGGATCATATGTACTCATGACTTCATAATCAGTTTCTGTAAGATTATAAATGTCAAAAACCCCATCACCATAAAGAACATCCAGTTCGTCTTGTGCTGTTACTAATTCAGTACTAGACATTAAATCAACAGATTTAATTTCGCTCATTTTGGTAGGGCCAAATAAATCAATCACATAATTTACATCAGATGAATAACTTCTCAAATCAGATTCACCAAGATAGAGTCCGCTAGGGCTATATGCAGCAGTCAGTGCTAAGTAAGCTCCAGCACCATTTCCCCAAATACCAATATTATCCGGATCAAAATTATATGTGCTAACAACTGAATTAATATATCTAATAGAGTCTTTAACATCGATTATGCAGGATGGAAAATTGTTTTCATCGTCTAATAATCGATAGTTAACCGATACAATAGCAAACCCAGCAGCCAATATCTTTGGTACTGTGTCTTCTCTTGAATCGTGAGTTAAATCAAATTTATCTCCATCAATAAAATCTCCTCCATGGATATAAATTACTACTGGAATAGTATCATAGACATCAACTGATGGCATCAAAATATCTAAAGTAAGATTTTCACCGCTAGCTGTTTTATATACAACATCTTCATATGTAACTAATGATCTATAAAATATTTCGTTTCTATCACGACTTTGTGGCAAATAAAGAATAAATGCAACTATTCCTGCAGCAGCCAAAAAAACTATAATAGCAATAATTTTCTTCATGTAGTAATCACCTTCTTATTCTTAATATTTGATCACTTTATTATACCATATTGTTACAAAACAATAAATTGATAATTTTGTGATACATTATTATTCATGTATTTTACCTAATTATATTGGAAATAGTATATCATTTACTAATTTGATAATCAATATCACCAAATGTTTTAGCTTACAGAAAATAAAAAAGCGCTGTCTATTGACAACGCTTCTTTCTTATCTTAATGAAAGTTCTAACATCTCTTCTGAATATTGGTTAGTGTAAAGCTTATGATAAGCTCCTTCTTTTTGTATTAATTCTTTATGTGTTCCTTCTTCTACGACTTTACCTTCAGCTAATACTAAGATTCTATCACTGTGTACAATAGTTGAAAGTCGATGTGCAACGATAAAACTAGTTCTACCCTTCAACAATCTATTAATCGCTGTTTGGATAACTTGTTCCGTTTCTGTATCAACTGAACTAGTTGCTTCGTCCAAAATTAATATCTTTGGATCAGACAAAATAGCTCTTGCAAAACTAACTAGCTGCTTCTGCCCAACAGATAATCTCGAACCACCTTCGCCACATTCGGTATCATACCCTTTTTCAAATTTTACAATGAATGGATGAGCTTCAACTGCTTTTGCTGCAGCGATTACTTCTTCGTCAGTCGCTTTTAGGTCACCATACCTAATGTTTTCCATAACTGATCCACTAAATAGATGCGGATCTTGTAATACATATCCTAGATTTGAATGTAACCATCCCATTGATCTTTCTTTGTAATTAGTTCCATCAATCTTTATTGTACCTTTTGTTGGTTCATAAAATCTACAAATCAGGTTCACAATTGTGGTTTTACCAGCACCTGTATGACCTACTAAAGCAATTGATTGCCCTGCTTTAACCTTAAGATTAAAATCAGTCAATACTTGTTCGCCAACATTATATTTAAATGATACGTGGTTAAACTCTAAGTCACCTTGAATCGGATCAAAGTTTTCTAATTTGTAATCAAATAGTGTACCATATTTTTCGATAACTTCTGGTGTATCATAGATATCAGCTTTTGTTTCCATCAATGAAACTATTCTTTCTGCTGATGCCTGTGCTTGCTGGAAGTTTGCATAAACCATTGCAATATTATTTACCGGTTCAAAGAATTGCCATACATAGTTAGTAAACAGGTATAATGTACCAATAGATATACTCGCTTGAACAACTAAATTACCACCTGTTACATATACCAAAGCTACTCCTAATGAAATTAAGAATAACATTGTAGGGAAATATAAACCTTGAATCATAGCCGCTCTAATTGATTGGCTTCTCATATCCGAGGTTAAGTCATTAAATCCATCGAAGTTTGAATCTTCTAAGACTAATGTCTTGGTAGTTACTGCCCCTGTAATTCCTTCGTTATATGATCCAGTAATTTTTGAATTAACTTTTCGAATTGACCTATAGGCTTTAAGAATATATTTTCTAAAGAAAATTGATGCTACAGCCATAAATGGTACTACTGCTAATGTTACTAATGCTAATACCCAGTTAATCACAAACATTACTACAATCAAAAGGATCATCAAGAATCCTCCCCAAGCTAAGTCAATTAACCCCCAAGAGAGTATTTCACTTAGGTTCCTTGAGTCAGAAGTCATCCTTGCCATAATCCAGCCTACTCTAGTTCTATCATAATACGAGAATGGTAATTCCTGTAAATGGAAAAACGCGTTTTCACGAATATTATATGCTAGTTCAGTTTGAATCTTACCAGCATATATAATAAATAGATAAACCATAGTTGCTTGAATAACCATAAATACAATATATAATGTTATAAATGTTGATAATTTAGATAAATCTGCATTTCCACTATCAATATTTGGTTTGATAATATCATCAATAGCAAATTTTGATATATATGGATATATAACATCAGTTAATGCTAATACCGCCATACATATAACCGCTAAAATTACGGTTTTTTTAAGCGGCTTCATGAAAGAAAATATTTTCTTCCATACTACCCAATCTATCTTACGAGACGTGAAGGACTCTTCATCATGTAAGTAATCATTCATCTTCCTCACCGCCTTCTAATTGGAAATCAATCTTGGATTGAATTTTCCATATGTTATTGTATAATCCTTTACGCTTAATCAATTGACTGTGCGTTCCAGATTCTTTAATTGCACCTTCTTCTAGTACAATAATTCTATCTGCTTCTCTTGCAGTAGTAATTCTATGTGTAATTATAAATACAGTCGATGCTTTCCATTCTTTTTTTAATGCTTTTCTAATTTGAAGATCTGTTTCAGTATCAACTGCACTTAAACTATCGTCAAAAATTAATATTGGTTTTGGTTTCAATAACATTCTTGCAATTGCAACACGTTGCTTTTGACCTCCAGACAAAGTTACTCCTCGTTCGCCAACAACTGTATCATAACCCTTTTCAAAGTTCTTGATATCATCATGAACTTGAGCAATTTTCGCTACAGCTTCAACTCTTTCGCCTGATGTATTTTGGTCAGCGATAGCAATATTTTCTTCAACTGTTTTCGAGAATAAGAATGGTTCTTGTAAAATAATACCAACATTTTCTCTTAGATAATGTTTTTCTATATCTATAACTTTGGTTCCATCGATTAAGATATCACCTTTTTGGTAATCTAATAACCTTACTAACAAGTTCATTAGTGTAGACTTACCTGAACCTGTTTTACCAATTATCGCAACAGTTTCACCAATTTTTGCTTCAAAATCAACATCAATTATTTGATCTTCAGTAGAGTCTGAGAATTTAAATGATACATGATTGAACTTAACGTTACCTTTGATATCTGGTTTTTGGTTAGGCTCTGATTCATCGTACTCATCTTCATTTTCAATAATTTTTAATAATCTTGATACTGCAACAGTAGATTTAGAAAAATCTCCTACTAATCTACCTAATTGACGCATAGGCCAAATAATATTACCTGCATATGCAAGGAACGCAATGTATACTCCTAATGAGATAATTCCTCTAGAAGTATAGATGATTCCAAATACTGCGATTAAACAGAATTGCATAAAACAAATAAAATCTGTAGCTGACCAAAAAACTGCCATTTTACGAATTAATTTAAAATCTGAATCGGTAAATTTGCGATTTAATCCATTGAATTTTTTAACTTCATATGCTTCATTAGCAAAGGCCTTTACAACCCTTGATCCAGATACATTTTCTTGTACATGTGTAGTCATCTTTCCTTCGTTGCTTTCAATAATTTGAAATTGTTTTTCGATTTTTCCAAAATAGATTACTGCAATTGTTAATATGACTGGTGCAATGATTAAAGAAATCCACATTAAATCTAAATTAAGTTTTGACATTTGCCAAATTGATAACCCAACTAATAATATCAGTCTAGCAACTTCAACAATTCTTTCCGCTATAAATCTCTTATATGCTTCTACATCGGTAGTACACCTTTGAATTAAATCTCCAGTTTCTGAATGAGTGTGGAAATAGTAATCTGCATTTTGTAATTTGCGATATAGCTTATTTCTTAATCTATAAGCAACTGTTTCGCCAAAATACCCTGATGTCCATCTTCTTAAGAAGATAAATAGAGCTCTAAATACTGCCAGTATAAGTATCAAAGCAGCAGCTAATAGTAATTCTTTACCTTGTGTATCAGCTACTAAAAAATCAGCCAGAAATGCTGGTAACTTTGTTCCACCATTAGAGAACTTTAAAGTAACATCAAATATGTGTTGTCCAATTAGTGGTAATAGTGTTCTAACATACGATACAATATATAAAATTATAAAGGCAATAATAAGTAATGGCCAATATTTCCCCATCCACTTAAACATTGTTCCTATAACTTTAGGTATATTTGTTTTTTGTTTAATTTCTTTTTTTTGTGTTTCCATATCAAATCACCCCCTAGCTAGATATGGATATATGCATTTGTTACATTTTTACGATTACTTGCATTCCAAGCAATCTCATGCCATCATTAAGAATATTTCTAACCATTCCTAATAGATGAAGTTTGGTATTTCTTTCTACTAGATCATCCACAATAACTTTTTCTTTACCGTAAAAGCTATTGAATAAACTAGCTAAATTTAATAAGTATTTAGCCAATACTGAAGGTGCATAGTCTTCCCTTGCTTTAAGGATTATATCTTCATACTGACTAATGTTTTTGATAATTTCAAAATAGTGATCATTATCAAATAAATTGTAATTCAATTCTGTACCCGTTTCAGGTACTGAATCTAAAATTGATTTTATCCTAACAGAAGTATATTGTAAATATGGTCCAGTCTGACCTACGAAATTCACCATTTCTTCTAAGTTGAACTCAAAATCATTAGTACGGAAGTTCTTTAAATCATTAAAGATAACAGCACTAACACCAATCTTTTCCGCAGTCTTTTCTTTATCTTCTAATTCTGGATTTTTTTCATTAATATACTTTAAACTCAATCTAGATGCTTCAATTAAAACATCTTCAAGTTTAACAATCTTCCCTTTTCTTGTTGACATCTTTTTGCCATCTTGTAACACTAAACCAAAATTAATATGATGTATGTCCTTTGAGTAGTCATACCCCATCAAATTAACAACTTTTTGAAGTTGACTAAAGTGGAGTTTTTGTTCATTACCTACAACATATAACACTTCATCAAAATTATAAGTGTTTTTACGATAGAACAAAGCTGCTAGATCTCTTGTAATATACAAGGTTGACCCATCTGTTTTTTGAATTAATGCTGGTGGCATTTTTTCACCTAAGTCCACAATCATCGCACCTTGATCCTTAATCAATAAATCTTTAGCCTTTAGTTCATCTACTACAGCTTGCATTTTATCATTATAAAACGCTTCTCCATCGTATGAATCAAATGATACATCTAATAATTTATAGACCTTCATATATTCTTCTAATGATTCAGCTCTTATTGATTCCCATAAATCATTATATTCCTTATTGCCTAATTCTAGCTCTTTAAAGATTCTTCTAGCTTCTTCATCAATACTTTTATCAGTTTTAGCTCTTTCATTAAACTCGACATAGAGTTTAACTAATTCTTGTACTGGATTTTTAGCGACTAGTTCTTTATCTCCCCAATTTAAATATGCATAAATTATTTTCCCAAACTGAGTTCCAAAGTCGCCTAGATGGTTAATTCTAACCACTTTATAGCTACATTTTTCCAAAATGTTTCCAATACTGTGACCGATAATAGTCGAACGTAAATGTCCGATGGAAAATGGTTTAGCAATATTAGGTGACGAGTAATCCATACAGACCGTCTTATTTTCTCCTATGGTGCTCTTTCCATATTCTTCTTTGCTATCGTAATCTTCAATTACAAGTTTAGCGTATTTAACTTTATTAAGTGAAATATTTATAAATCCAGAAACACTGTTAATTTCATTGAAATTTTTATAATCTGAAATCGACATAAGCGCTTCTTTTACTGTATCAACAATTATAGGAAGAGGTTTTCTTAACGCTTTAACAATCGAAAATACCGGAATTGATAAATCACCTAAATCTGCTTTCTTAGGCTCTTCAACTACAACCATTACTTCTTGATTAAATAGCTCGAATAATTTACATTCTAGTTCTTCTTTAATTCTTTTTTTCATTATATTAATCATTTTATTCTCCTCCTTTTATTTTAATCGCACCTTTTATTTTAGCACAAAAACTTTTGTTTTTGTGTCAAAAGTTATGAATTTGATAAACTCTCAATTTCGGAATATAAATCTTCAATTTCGTCTTCTATGAATTTGATTTCCTCTGCTTTTTTTGCAAACTTTTGTCTGTCCATATAAACATCTTCTAAAAATAATTCTTGTTTTAGTAATGTAAGTTTCATATCCAAGTCATCGATTTGTTTAACTGTTTTTTTAATTTGTTTTTCTTTATTTTCAAAACTGCTTTTTACTGGTTTTGTTGATGTTTGTTTAACCTTTTTTTGTTCTATAAGTGCCATAGAATCTACATATTCTGTGTAGTTACCTTCAAAGATTTTTAAATCAGTTTTTATATTGATTATCTTAGTGGCTACTTTGTTAATAAAGTATCTATCATGTGAGATAAATATTACGGGTCCTGTGTAATCTTGGAAAACATCCTCTACGATATTTTTAGTATCAATATCTAGATGGTTTGTTGGTTCATCCAGGATTAATAGATCTGGCTCTTCTAACATTAGTAATAGGATTGTTAGTCTTACTTTTTCACCACCTGATAACACTGATACTGATTTATATGCATCTTCACCAGTAAATAATACTTTAGCAAGATCGCTTCTAACTTCATATAGTGATTTATATGGGTAGATATTATGAATAGTCTGCATTACTGTCAAACTACTATCTAATGTGTTTTGATTTTGGTCAAAATAGCCAATTTTCATTTCCTTATAAAATCTATACTCGCCCTTTAACGCATCTATCTGCCCCAATAAGGTTCTTACTAACGTAGTTTTACCAGTTCCGTTACTACCGATAATCCCTACTTTGTCATAACCTCGAACTTTAAAATTGATATTTTCTATAAGTGGGTAATCATAACCAATACTTAAATTATCGACTTCTAAGATATGCACATCAGTTGGTCGCTTGGTTTTAAACTTAATATTTACATGACTTTGAGATAAAGTCGGTTTATCAATTTTCTTAATGCGATTAATTTTCTTAACTCTATCCTGAGCAATTGAAGCTCTTTTCGCATTATATCTAAACCTATCCACAAAACTCTGTAAGTGATCGATCTTTTTCTTTTGTTTTAGATGAGCTTTCATTATTAACTCATAACGTTTAACTTTTTCTATTTCATATTCATCATAATTTCCATGATATAATTCAAGTTTGTTTTGATCTATCTCATAAATCTTATTTACAACTCGATTAATGAAATATTTATCATGAGTGATAATTAGTACCGCTCCATCATATCTTTTTAAATATTCTTCTAACCACTCTATTATCTCAATGTCCATATGGTTTGTGGGTTCATCCAATAATAGTAAATCTGGTTTTGTCATTAATAGTTTAGCAAAAGCAATCCTAGTTCTTTCTCCTCCGGAAAAAGTTTTAATTTGTCTATTATAATCAATTTTAGAAAAACCAAATCGTGTTAGTAACATATCAATCATAGTTTGATATTCATAACCACCTTTGATTTGAAATTCATTTTCAGTATTTGTATAACGTTTAAGCATGCTTTCAGAATGATTGGTTTTTAACATATCTGTTATTTCATTCAATTTACCCTCTAAATCGACTAAATTTTGAAAGACAGAAAGACATTCTTCATACATTGTATTATCCAAAGATTTAATGATATCTTGTGATAAATAGCCAATTTTTGCCTGCCTAAAAATAAAAATGTCCCCAGAATCTGGGGCAATTTCGTTCAATATCAGTTTTATCAATGTGGACTTCCCGACTCCGTTTCGCCCTATGAGCGCAACTTTGTCCTTGGGATTGATTTCTAAAGATAGATTGTCAAAAAGTACATTACCGCCAAATGATTTTTTTAGGTTATTAATTTTTAGTAAATTCATAAGGTCACCACCTAAAAATCCAAATTTAGCAATAAAACTCGCCATCAGTACTATTTTAACAAATTAAATTCGATATGACAACATAAAATTTTAGCAATATGTAAATTAGTAAAAAAAAGAAGCAATAAAATTGCTTCTTAAGCGGGATATATTATTGATAATATAACTATTATTAAGTAATAAACACCAATTAAACTAAAGATTGATCCAAAGACAATTGAAAGAATTATTTCATTTTTTCTTGGTTCTCCTGTTTGTTTGTATTTCAATCTTTGTAGGGATTGGATAGCGCTTCTTGGCTTGATAACAAAACGCAAACCAAATAGTATCATAGCTAAACTAATCAGTGTCCCTAAAATTTTCATAAATATTTCCATACTACTCCTTAGCCCTCATCAAGGACAACTTCATCATTCTTTTGATCAAGTAAACTTGGATTTTCCATGTATTTCTTAAATAGTCTTAATGATAAGCTGTTATATAAGCCATCGCAGATTCTCTCATCTACAACTACACCAGCCTTCATCATTTTTTTAACTATTATTTCTTTTGTTTCTCTATTTTTAATCTTAGGTTCATATTTCTCTTGTCCCATTGAAACAAATAAACCTGTAGTACCGAAATTATATATATGGTGTAATACTGGATCCATCTTTATTGATTTTGAATGTACTAAGAAAGCTGACGCATGAAACGGAGATGCGTCAATTACAGATCTAGGTAACATTCCATGTTTATCTAAGAACATTAAAAATCTAACCATACCCTTAATCATAAAATTAGGTACGCCAGTTAATACTTTCGCAATATTATCAGATGCATTATTTTCATCGACATGTTTGTTTTCTTTGATAATAGCATCTAATCTTTCTTTTACTTCATAGATACTTTCAGTTCCATCAAATGTAAGTTTAACAGTTGTTTCTTCAGCTGAATCTACTAATTTCTTTTTTACAGCGAAAGAAATTTGAATATTATTCCTTTTAAAAATACGTCCATTTACAATAAAACGATTAAGTTTAGGTCTTTTAGCAAATACTCTTACCATAGAAGTAACTAATACATCTAGGTAACTAAAACGAATTTTTTCTTCTTTTCTTTTTGTTAAAATATAATCATCAAGTCCTTGGCAATCGTACTCTTGTAACTGCATGACCATAGCATCGTTTCTATAAAACATTATATGCGGTACTAATTTCATAAAAGGATCTATATTTTTGACTCTTTTTCCATCACTTCTTAATCCAAACATTGGAATTCCCCCTTGTATAATTAATATAAATTTTATCACAATTTTTTCACAATAGCAATTATTTTAGAAACAAAGAAAAAAAAGTAATCGATATTTAAATAACATATGATATAATTTTGATACTGAGGTGTTAATATGAATTGGAAACGTGTGTCTTATGTACTACTTCCCTTTTTATTTATGCTGCTTCTACAGTTCATTACCTATTTTGGTAATCAGTTCTATGCAGAAGCCGCAGGAATCATTGGGAAAGATTACAGCTATATTTTCTTGAAATTTAATGAATTAGTTCCTTTTATCGACTGGTCTATTTACCCATATATACTTGCATATCCAGTCTGGGTCTTATCTGTATTTGTGATAGGATATTATTCTAAGAGAAACCTTTACAATATAATGGCTGTTGTTACAGTTACTTTTATCATTTGTGGAGTCTGGTGGTTTTTATTCCAAAGCGATGTAGAAAGCTGGAGAGTTACTTCTGGATTATTCTTAGATGGAAACTACTTAACACCTAGAACAGATCTTAATTTTACAGAATCAATAGTAATGTGGATTTATCAATCTGCTGGACCAAGAAATGCTTTACCTTCAATGCATACTTTGATTAGTTGGATATGTATTCTAGGTATTAGAATGGACAAAAAAATTCCTAAATATCATATAATTTGGGTTTGGGTTATTAATTTAGCAATTATTATTGCAACGCAAACTACTAAACAACATTATATTATTGATGCAATTGTTTCTATTGCAATGGCTGAAGCAGCATATTGGATTCTTAGAGATAGAAAATTATCAAAATGGCTACAAAAAATCTTCTCATCATTTAATCAAAAACTTAATCTTAATTGGGATGACCAAATAAAATAAAATAAAATAAAATAAAATAAAAAGTGTTGCCTATCGCAACACTTTTTTTACTCAATATCTATTATTCTTAATGTGTTAGTTTTACCGTGTTTTTGACCCCATCCAGAAGTAATTACTAGAGTAGCGCCTTTTTCAAATCCAAAGCTCTTTGCTACATCCATTGATATCCTATCTTGTGTTTGTAAATCCGCAATATCATCTACTAAAGTTGCGAATACCCCACAGTAATATGAAAGCTTTTGACATGTTTCAATATTATCTGTAATTGCAATAATTGGTACGGAAGGTCTGAATTTACACATTCTCTTTGCAGTACCACCAGTTTCTGTAAAAGCTATAATAACTTCAGCATTTGGTAAAGTAAGTACCGTTTGGCTAACCGCAATTCCTATAGCATCATTGACTGTTTGTTGTGACGTTCTTCTTGATTTATCTAACCGATCTTCATAAGATATTGTATCTTCTATCGCTTTTGCTATGGTATCCATTGTTAAGACAGCTTCAATTGGGTAATTACCGGCTGCTGATTCACCAGATAACATAATCGCATCTGAACCATCTAATATAGCATTTGCAACATCACTAGCTTCCGCTCTTGTTGGTCTAGGTGAAAGAATCATTGATTCTAACATGTGGGTTGCTGTAATAACTGGCTTACCTACTTCATTAGCTCTATGAATAATTTTCTTTTGATAGATTGGTACTAATTGAGTTGATACCTCAACTCCCAAGTCACCTCTAGCAACCATTACACCATCCACAACTTTTAAAATTTCATCTAGGTTATCTACACCTTCTTGGTTCTCAATTTTTGCGATTATTTCAATTGAAGTGTTCCCAGCTTCCTTTAATATTTCTTTAACCTCTAAAACATCTTCTTTTCTTCTTACAAAAGATAAAGCAATCATATCAACTCTTTGCTCTGCAGCAAAACGAATGTCTTCATCATCTTTCTTTGAAATGAATGGCATCGATAGTTTTACATTAGGAACATTTACACCTTTTCTAGATTTGATTACTCCTGGGTTAAATATTTTACAAATGAAACTATTATCATTTTTCTTTACGACATCTAGTCTCATTTTGCCATCATCTATTAAAAGATAATCACCTATCGCGATATCTTCAAATAATTCTAAAGCCGTAACATGAAATCTGTCATGATTACCTAATACTTCTTCTTTGACAACCTCAACTAATTCACCTTTTTTAAAAGTAGCTTTATTATTTTCAAACATTCCAGTTCTTATTTCAGGCCCCTTTGTATCAGCCATAATTCCAATATAACGATTTCTTTTTGCTGCAACTTCACGAATCATTTTTATTCTGTTTTTATGTTCTTCCTTATTTCCGTGTGAGAAATTTAATCTTCCTACGTTCATACCAGCATCGATCATTTTACCGATCATTTCATATGTATCAATTGCTGGTCCAACAGTACAAATAATTTTTGTTTTTCTTTTCATTGGATCCTCCTTTGAAATAACATAAACATTATACAATATTTTCAAAAATATTGCATCTAAATAAAACCAGGGAAGCTAATAAAAACGCTTCCCTGGTTTAACGCCTCTTACTCCACCTTTAGGATTGAGACAATCATTTTCATATCTAGGAATTAAATGAATGTGAAGATGCATTACACTTTGACCTGCAGCAACCCCATTATTAATTCCAATATTGTACCCATCCGGATGATAAAGTTCATCTAAGCGGGTTTTCATGTGCTTAATAGCTGAATCAATGTTCTTAACTTCTTGAATATTTGTTTCAAAATAGTTTTCTATATGTCTTTTAGTAATTATAAGCATGTGTCCCTCACTTACAGGAAATCCATCGTATATTACATACACGCTCTCATTTTGATAAATAATATCTATATTTTCTTGAAGTTTATTACAAAATATACACATTCTACTTCTTAAATAAAATGCCTACACCTAAGACAATAAAGATTGCAGGTACAACATATTTTGTGAAATCCCATCCTTGTTCTTTAAGCAAGAATCCTACTCCTAAAACCAATAAAATCCCATTACCTACAGTAAATCCAGTTCTAGACATTGAAATTACTGCTGGAATTATTAGAAATAATGTCCACCAGCCATCAAATCTAAAATCACCAATTAAATCAAATGCTTGTAGTATTAGTACTATCCCTATTACTAATAAAAGTAATCCCATTATATTTCTATTTCTCATATATCCTCCTAAAATTTAATCATTTGTAATTCATTGATTACAAAGATTATAATATAATATTTGCTTAAAATTGCTTAAATTTCGTTATATTGCATTAAATTCCCTTATTTTTCAATTAATTTGATTGGGTTTCGTTGATTTCATCTACGTTGCCCCAATTTACACTTACTGAATTTCTTTTGATTTTTACATTGGCTACACTATCTACTACCTTTACTCTAAATTCAATTCTTCTTATTTTCGAAGAAGAATTATAATCAGCCGAAACTAAATACATATCATGCTTTAGACCAGCAAAACCATAAATTATTGCTAAATATATCCCGCCCAATAGACCTAAATTTAATCCGTCCTTAAATAGATATTCATTTGTTAAATCTAGATTCGCTATACGTTGGAACATCTTATATCCATCTTCAGGATAACCATTTTCGCATGCACAAATTATATACATAATTCTTGCAAGGTACTCTGGATTAATTGATCTTCTCATATAATAGTTATAATTTGATTTATTTACTAAAGATGAATATTCTTCTAAGAATAATGCTTGAAGAATCAATACATTAGAGTTCTTCACGTAACTAGTGTTTTTTAGATCTTTCAGTTTTGTTTTATCTAAGAAATTGATTTTTTTATGCTTCGATACATTTACGTCTTCTAAATCAAAATAATCATCAAAGCTTTCAATTAAATTTTCAATATTTTCTTTTTTTGTATAGAGTTTTCTTCTTAATTCTCTGATATTATCGACTAACTCTCCGTAGTTATGTTTTTCAAAAATTGATTTAACTTCTGCTTTATCAGTAGTTTTAGCGAAAGCAACACATTTTATTAAAGCATCTAAACTATTTTTTATCATTGCATTAGTATATGCTTCATTATCAACCTGTTCGTGGGTATCATCCAATCCTCTCACATAGAGGAAATCGTAATGTTTTTTATTACTGCTGAGTTTTGCGTATGACAAATAGAATCTAGCGCATTCCATCAGCATGCTTAATCCACCCTGGAAAAGAATTGAATAGTCAGCGGTTCTTTCGATGTATTGATAAACACCATAAATAATTGAAGCATTGATATGAATATTGTTTTTCATATTATATTGATTTAATTCATATCCATTGATTCCCGACTCATTAGGATAAAAAGCCCCCTCGTAGCCAAATTGTTTAGCCTTGCGTTTTGCTTCTGCTAAACCATTAATTCGATATTGCACCATAAGTCTAGCACTATATGGATCAGTGTTGATGAAGAATGGTAGTAATAGTATTTCTGTCCTCCATGATACAGACCCCATATGAAATTGACCAGATTGCCCTGACTTACTGATTGATACTTTATCAGAATATGGTCTGTTTGATATTAATTGATATACTGCGTAATCTATTTGTTCTTTAACTTTATCATTGTTAAAAATTTGTACACGTGATATTTCATATGCTTTTTCCCAAAACTCTGTGTTATCTGCAAATAATTTTTTATAACCCGCTTTCTGAGCTGCTATAAGTCTTTTTTCAAGTTTATCCGCTCCATTATCGTCAGAATGGATCACGCCTGCATATTTATAAATCGTATAAACTTTATCTGCTTGAAGTGTCATATGATATTCTCTAACACAATCATTATCAGACACATCTTCATCATTAAAAGATCTTTCTTCTAATAATCCAACAACTATTTTATCACGATGGTGTTTAGTTCGCCCGCTTGCAATACATGTGTTTTTGGTTTTTCTTAACCGCGGTTGACTTAAATGATTTTCTCCAATATTCCAAACAAAAGTATCTATTCCACTAAATAATTCTATCTCAATCGTATTGCTTGATTTAAACAAATATTTCGAATAAATTAAATTTTTATTTCTTTGATCCACAAATCTTTCGCTTTTAATTGACAAGGTGCTTTTATTGTATTTAAAATCAGTATGTCTTCTAAAAACTCCGTTTTCTGTTTCTAAAGAAACTTCATGATATTTTGCTCTAAATGACCTAGGATTTAAGTTAATTCCATCTGCCTTTATCATCGTATATAATGGGTTATATGTGTTAATACTTTCCTTAATTGTTTCGCCATCAAACAGCCCGTTTAAATTAAGTGCAACAAAATCTGACGAATCAGCTTCGTCAAGGGTACCTCTATATCCAAAATATCCATTACTTATTGAAAATTTTGAACCTAAGGCTAATTGTTCTTCTCTTTTATATCCTTTATGTTCTAATAACCCCATATATAGCCTCCTTCATCAATATTTTAAATATATTCTTATAATTATTATCTATGTTTTTCACTAAAAGGTCAACCTCTTTAATTAAAACAACTTAAATTATTAATTTTATGTGAAAATAAAAAATTTTATTTGTTGCAATTTTAGCCTTTATTTGTTAAAATATTTACGCAATTACAAGTGGAGGTGAAAAGATGGCTAATAACAAACAACAAATGAAACGTAATCTACAAAACGAGAAAAGACGTAAGGCAAATGCATCATTTAAATCATCATTAAAGACAGCAGTTAAAAACGTTGAATTATCGGTAGCAAACAATGAAAAAGACCAAGCAATTGAGGCTTTAAATTTTGCATACAAAAAATTAGATAAAGCTGTTTCTAAAGGTATACATCATAAAAATTACGCTAATAGACAAAAAGCTCGTTTATCGCATAAAGTTAACAGTTTATAAGAAAAAAGCCATTGGGCTTTTTTTTTATTCTATTGTCAATAAAAACAACTCAACGCCTAAGGCTTTATCAATTTGGCCACTTTTTATTTTATAATCTAATTCTTCAATTTGGCCAAGTATTTTCATTAAATGTTGGTCTTCAACATTTCTAGCATTTTGCATCATATAGTATACTCTTCCTTTAGATGCATTGAAGTACTTCATTATATCTTCGTTCTTATATTTTTGCTTAAGAAGTTCTTTTGTGTATAGAATCTCTTGGAATTTACTGGTTATGACTGTCAACATCCAGATTGGATCAATTTTTATAGATTTTAGATCATAATAGATTTCCATGGTTTTGTTAATATTTTTTTCTAAAAAAGCATTAACTAATTCATAGATATTATCATCTATATTTCTTGATACAACTTCATAGACCATATCCGAAGTGATTCTTTTTTTATTGTATGCATAGGTTATCAATTTGTTAAGTTCATTTTCTAACATCGCATAATCTCTACCGATACGATTAACAAACTGAGTTAGCGCTAAAGAATCGATTGTCATATTGTTTCTTTCCACTTCTTCTTTAATATAATCATATATAGAATCGGATTTCTTATTTACAATATATTTTTTAGATTCTATGTTTTTAGTTAAATATTTTACGATACTTTTGCGAAGATCTATTTTCTCATACGGTGCTAATAAAACCAATAAAGTCGTTGGATTATTATAACTACAATAATTCTTGAGTGCTTCAACTTCATCAGTTGTAGCATTTTTTTTATCGGTTAGGAATACACAATTTCTTAATACAACACCCTTTTTATCTGACAAAAAAGGTAAAGTCATAGCTTTGGTTACCGCCATGTCTATACCATCTTCTTCATAATCATAAATTTCTATATCCTCTTCAACAATTTCGTTTGTTTTGAAAAGAATATCCATATTCTTTTTGATTGAATACGAGTCATTCCCATATAATAATACACAGTTTGAATTCATTTCATCACCAATATTATTATAACATATATTTACTTTTTTTATATATTACTAAAGATATATCTTAACCGCTTCTGTTTTTGATAGTTTTCAATCAACCTAAGATTCAAAAAATCATAGTAATAAATAGTTATAGTCCCATCTATATCTGTTCGATAAATTTGGTTATCAAATTGTTCTAGCCTATTAATAACCTCTTTATTCGGTAGGTTGTAATAATTATTTTCACCTACCGATATAATCGCTATGCTCGAATTTATTTTATCTAAAAAACCATATGTTGATGAAGTTCCAGAACCATGGTGTGCAACTTTTAATATATCAACTTCAAAATCATAGTTATTGATTAACTGTAATTCAATTTCTGTTTCAATATCTCCGGTAAATAAATATCTATCTTCACCTATTACACCATATAAAACTAGAGAATTGTTATTTTCGTTGCTTGAATTGGTGTTTGAACTGATAACTTGGAACTTAGATTCGCCACAGGTAAAGCAAGAACCCGTTTTTAAGACTTGATAGTCAAAACGCAACTCATCATTAGCGTTGTTAAGATAAATCACACCAACGTCAATTTTATCGACTATATCCCTTAACTCACCGTAATGATCTTCATGAAAATGTGTTATAAGGATAATATCGATTTTATTAATATTATAGCCCTTAAAATACGATATTAAATTGTCATACTTATCAGTTTTACCTGTATCTATTAACATATTACAACTTTTATCATGGATATGGATTGCATCACCTTGAAAGACATCGAGAAATCTAACAAATCTAATACTCTTAAATCCTATAAATAATGAGCCTAAAACTATTACCAGCATTGCGAATATTAATATAATTTGCCGCTTCAAATTTTTTAAATTAGTAATCATCAAAAATAATAGTAACCAAAAAATACATTTGTATAAACTGTTTGGAAAATTGAAATTAACAATCAAGTTAATTTGAGAAAAAGTTTCTACCCCTAATTCAAAAATTTTAATTGCTATTTCATATAGAGGTTTTAAGAATCGAAAGATTGATACAATTAGCGACAAAGGCAAAAAAAGATAGCTTACATATAGAATAAAAAACAGATTTGCTAAAACAAATATAAGGCCAAAGGAATTGCTGATTTCTAAGGTTATTGGCATACTGACTAAGTTAGCGAAAATTGCTGTTTTTATCAATCTTTGTATATTATCTGAATCCTTAAATATATACTCTCCTAGGATTATTGAAAATGCAATTAGATACGATAATTGAAATCCTAAAGCATAAATGTAATATGGATTTATAATTAATAAAAATATAAAGGAAAAAGTTAATAGGTCAGTTTTTGTTAAGAGAATATTTAAGTAATCCTTTAGATATATACAAGCTACTAGTAATGAAGCTCTAATTATAGAAATTTTGAATCCAGTAATCACATTATATAGAATTAAAAATATTACGATTATTACTCGATTCTTTTCCTTACTAATAAATAGTTTTTTTAAAAGAAACACTAAAAAACCAACCAGTAACCCAAGATGCATCCCTGAAATAGCAAAGATATGCGAAATACCCAAATCATTGATTTCTTTACTATCAATTGAATTGCTTGAGTCATTTTCGCCTAAAATAAACAGCTTCAAATATGAAGCTGTTTTTGTATTAAAATTATTATCTAGATACTCAATAATTTTATGCTTAACTATATAAATATTAAATGTGCTTCCGCGAACTCGTAAATCAGCCACAGATATCACATTAGAAATGCTCTCGCTTCTTAGATAAGTCTCATAATCAAATGTATGCATAATATTATATGTTTTTGTGTTACTAAAATAACCTTCAATTTCAACTATCATACCTGGTTCTAATTCATTACTCTGTTCGTAATAACAAAGATATTTTTTATCGCCTTTTAAGTAAAAGTAATTATCATTAGCTTCCTGTATTTCTCCTGTTATAGGAAAATTCTCTGACAAGTCCTTTTGATTTAGGCTAGACATTTTAATTGTAATTATCACAATAAAAATTAAAGAGTAGATAATTATATTTTTAGACTTCCTAAAAATATATACTAACTCAATAAGCAATAATATGATTGCTATATAATATCTATAGGATAAAATATAAAGAAATACTATTACTCCGACATGGATGAATTTAGAAGCATCAGACTGTAATAAATTCTTTAATGTTTTCATAAATACTATCTTTGATTCCTGACACTTTAACAATTTCTTCTATTGACAAAAAATCTCCAAACTCCGACCTATAGTCAATAATTCTTTGCCCAATTATATCTCCTATGCCAGGAAGTGTTATTAATAGTTCTAGGTTCGCAGTGTTAATATTGATTAATCCGTTGATTTCTTCCTCATTGACTTCATCTATTTCATCTTCATAGGAAGGTATATATATCTTCGCACCCAAACAAAGAGTTAGATTCCAATTTATTTTACTTAGGTCGCAGTTAACAGTTACTCCTCCAGCCTCGTAGATTAAATCTTTTATAGTGTAGTCTTCAAAAACTAAATATGTACCTGGGTGAATTACTTCGCCCATAATTTCAACGTAGATTTCTCTAGGAATTTCTTCAATAATCTCAGGAGCATCCTCAATTCTTTCAGGTATTGTTATCGTCTCACCATCTGACAAAACTCTAGCTAATTCAATTCCTGATAAATCTGCAGCTTGTGTCTTACCACCCGCTAATAAAATAAGCTCATTTACTCTTGAATTTTTATTTAAATAGTAGATGCCTGGATTAACAATTTCGCCCTTAATTTCCACAATGATTTTAACAATATCCTTCGGAACCAATCCTGTCGTTATCTCTGTTTTTTTAGGTATTGTAATTACCATTTCATCTGTTAATTTCTCAGCTAGATTTATTTCACTTAAATCTGCTTCAGTAGTGATACCTCCAGCAACAAAAATAAGATCACCTATCCTAGAATTTTTACTTAGATAATATATTCCTGGATTATTAATTTCACCTTTAACCACTACAACAATTTTTACAATATCTTCTGGAATCAATATGGTAGTTGTATCCGTTTTTTTAGGTATTGCAATTATCATTTCGTCTACTAATCTCTCAGCTAAATTTATCTCGCTTAAATCAGCTTCACTGGTAATTCCACCTGCTACGCTTATGATTTCACCAACTCGCAAATCACACGCCACTTCATAAAGTCCAGGATAATTTACTTCACCCTTCACATCAACTTGTATTGTATCTAAATTGTTGAACTCATCATCGGTTAGAATAAGCATTGTTTCAGAATACTCAGTAGGTGTGGCTGGTTTAGCAGGAATAATTTTTTTCCAATTCAATCCAGCAATACCAATAATTCCAACTAATAGGATAATTATCCCTTTATTCTTCTTTAAAAATTCCAAAGTAATCACCTCATGAAAAATATTACTTTGATTTTAATAAATTTCTTCAAATAAAAAAATCAGGTTTCCCTGACTTTTAGATTTCCATATCGTTTAAATGCCCTCTTAACATATCCGCTGATTTGTTAAGTTTCTCTAATTCGTCTGAACTTAATTTAAGTTTTACTGGATGATGAATTCCCTCTTTGTTGATAACAGCAGGTAATCCTATATACACATCTTTTTCAATCGCATACACTCCATTGTTATAAACTGACACCGGTAAGATACGATTCTCATTGTTTAGAATAGCTGAAGTAATTTTCACTAATGCTAAGCCAATTGCATAATAAGTTGCTTTTTTCTTTTCAATTATTTCATAAGCTGCATTTTTAACTCGTAAATATATCTTATCTAAGTCTTCAAATTCAATTTCATCCATATCTTCAATTACATCTAAAATTGGTTTAGCACCAATATATGCGTTTGACCAACATACAAATTCTGAATCTCCGTGTTCACCTAAAATATATGCGTGGATATTCGCCACTGATATATTTAGCATCGATGATATTTCATATCTTAACCTAGCAGTATCTAATGATGTTCCTGAACCAATAACTCTACTAGAATCTAATCCCGATTCTTTCCAAACTACATAAGTAAGGATATCTACTGGATTAGTCGCTACCAAAAAGATACCATCAAATCCTGATTTCATAACTCCGTTGACTACCATTTTCATAATTAATGCATTTCTTTTTAATAGAGAAATTCTAGTTTCTCCATCTTTTTGATTTACTCCTGCAGTAATAACTACTAAATCCGCACCTTTACAGTCATTGTAGTCTCCTGCGTGGATTTTCATTTTTCTTGGTGAAAAAGCTAATCCGTGATTTAAATCCATTGATTCGCCTATTGCTTTATCTTTATTTATGTCAATTAATACTAGTTCTTCAACTGATCCCTGATTTACTAGTGAATATGCATAACTCATTCCAACTAGTCCAGTTCCAATGATTACTACTTTACTTGATTGCATAACTTTCACTTCCTTCCATAGTTATTTTACCAAATATCCTATTTTTATTATAACATTATGCATTTAAAAAAACCGCAATCTACAATGATTACGGTTTCATTTCTTCTTTATGCAAAACGTAGATTGTTCTTTCGGGTAGAACTACACTATCAATTTGGGTGAATCCTACTTTTTTAAAGATTTTTTCGTATTCCTTAAAGTCGTGTGTAACTTCATAGATAGTTGATTTTTCTTCTTTGCCTTCAATTTCAACATTAATTGTATGAACTATACTATGATCCTTATCACCTTTTTTTGATTCCCAACGAAATTTATATTCTTCATCTTCTTCGTGATAGCCATCGAGTGCATCAATATATTCAGCACTCAATACATCAAAGATAAAAAAACCATTTGACTTCAAAGAATTGTAAATGTTAGTAAACCCAAACTCAACATCCTCTAAATCAGTTAGGTGGTTGATAACATCCATTGAAGCGACAATATTATCAAATAAAAAATCGATTGGATCTAACAAATCGTACATACCAATTTCCAGTTCAAGTTCTTCCTCTTTGGCTCGAAAACTTACGACTTGTAACATTTCTTCTGACAAATCAGTAGCGACTACTTGATATCCAGCTTTAGCCATTTCTATTGAAAGGGTTCCAGTTCCACAACCTATATCTAAAACCGAACCAACTGTTGTGTATTGATTAATTAATCTAATATATTCATCATACACATCTGGATCAATAAAAGAATCATAGAATGTAGCTAGTAAATCATAGTCCATCACTTACCTCAAAAGAGATTTTTTCTCTTTCATAAAATATTTTTTCGATTTGATAGAATTCTCTATCCTCTTTATGCATAACGTGAATAATAATTGATTTTAAATCAATTAAAACCCAACGATTACTACCCTGTCCTTCTACGTGAAAATCGTAGCCTTTAGGCAACGCCTGTTTAATATGATCAATCGCCGCGTTTGCTTGTCTTTCATTTGTTGCACTAGCAATTATTTGATAATCGTAATATGGTGAATGATTTCGAAAATCATAAACAATAATATCTTTTAATTTTAAATCACTTAAAGCTTGAAAAACTGTATTTAAAATATCAGTCATTAAATTCCTCCAATTTTTTTTGGTAATATGAAATAGCTTCTTCTGTTTTAGAAGAAAACTTCTGTTTGTTTTTTAAAATATAATTCTTAGTTTGTATCATAATCAAATATACTGCTTTATCAATGTTGGTTTTAGCTATTGCTCTTAATTCATCACTAACAAAATCTCTACCATCTTCAATAAAATCACTAACATAGATTATTTTTTCTAATAATGACATGTTTTTTCGTCCAGAACAGTGATATTTGATTGAGTTTAAAATGTCAATATCAGTTATTCCAAACCGCTCTTTTGCAAGAATGGCGGCTGAAAAAGCATGAACACAAGCACTAGGTATCCCCTCATATATAAGTTTACTTGCTAGGGCAGTGTTTTCTTCATCTGAATTTATTTTTGTTGCATCATGTAAATAAGAAGCCACAATAACACTTGGAATATCAACACTATAGATGTTACCCAACGTGATTGCGACCTTTTTTACGTTATAAATATGTCGTAGTCTTGATTTGTGATTCACAAATGTTTTTTCTAGATATATTTCTATACTCTTAATTAATGTTTCATCGATCATATAATGGCTAACCTAGTGTATACACCAACTACAAATGGTGCATAAGCTCTTATACAAAATGGTGCTCTTAATGTTACAAAACCTAAACCAGAGAATACAATATCATATTTTTGGTTATCCCTCACTCTAAACTCATGATAAACCCATTTTGGAACATCCTCATCAGGTGAAAATGGTGGGCTTAATAATGTATATAGTTTAGACTTATAGAGATCATCGGCATTTAATGTTTTAGTTCGATGAATATTTAGAGTATTTGCAAAATAAGTGATGACTGAAATTTTATCACCGGTTTCACCGCTGATAATATCTAGTCTAGCTAATCCTCCAAAGAATAGACTTTGGCCTTCATATAATTGAAAAATTAACGGTTTTATCTCTTTTTTTGGTACGGTTAATTTATATGATGGTCTAGTTAAATAGTGCATATATTGATGTTTATTGATTACACCAGGTGTATCATAAATAATTGACCCATCAATTAAAGGGAATCCAATTAATCCAATAGTAGTTCTTGGTGATATGGATACTGTCAACACATCAGCAGCTTCTCCTAAGTATCTTTTCAAAATTTGATTAACAATCTTTGATTTACCAACATTTGAGCAACCAACTATATAAACATTTCTTTTGCCTTTATATTTGTTAATAAGCTCCATTAATTGATCAAAATTATCTCCATATTTAGCTGATACTAAGATTGAAGTTAAAACTGAAAATCCTTGAGCTGCAAGCATAACTTTTAGCCAGTTTAGAATTTTTTTAGGTTTAACATTTTTAGGTAGTAAATCCATTTTATTACCAACTAGAATAACATCTTCATTTCCAGTTAGTGTTTTAATAGCAGGTACAAAAGAACCGGAAAAATCGAATATATCCACGATTTTTACGATTAGAGCATCTTCTTCTTTGATTTTTTCTATTACTTTCACATAATCACTGTTAGAAACAGTATATGGATAAACTTCGTTATAGTGACGTATTCTATAACAGCGTTGACAAATCATATTGCTTGGTTTAAAAGACGACATTATTTTTTCGCTTACATATCCAGGCAATGTGTTGTCGACGTTCTGTATTTCAGCGCCACAACCCTTGCAATAAAGTTCCTTCATGCCCTACCTCTTCTCATTAAGTTTAAGTTTAAAATAAAATTCTGAATCAGTTCTTTCAAGTCTTCGTAGTATCCTTCTCTCGAAGTACTTACTAATCTTGGTAAACCACTTTTCTCCTTTTCTTTTTATAGTATCTACAACTATTACAAAGAAATTCATTCTTCTTCCGCCTAAAACATCAGTCATAAATTGGTCACCAATTAAACATACTGTTTCGTGTTCGGGATAATCTGCATATTTTAAAGCTCTTTTAAATCCTAATCTAAATGGTTTTCTAGCACTATAAACATAACTAGCCTTTACTTTTTTTGCGAAACTTTTGACTCTGTCCTTTTGATTATTAGATATTATGTATACTTTAAAGCCAATTGATCTGATTTTATCAAACAGCTTATATATTTTGCTAGTAGGTTTAGTTTCATCGTATGGAATTAAAGTATTATCTAAATCTAACATGATAATTCTAATATTGCTATTCCACAATTCTTGGAAATCTACATCATACACAGTTTTTTTATAATCATTTGGATAAAAATGCTTTTTATTAAAGAATAGTTCAAACATATTTAACCTCCGAATTCTAATATAATTATACCTAAAAAATGCCCCGTTGTCTATTTTTTTTCACCACAGTTGATGAATTCTTTATAAAAAAAACACTAAACTACATTATTTAGTGTTTTTTAGATATTTTGTTAACATTGTGTTTATATGGGTTTCTACTCATATTTTTTCTTGGTTTGATTAAACAATTACTAGCTAAACCTATTAGATCAAGTCTATCTTCCTTCTGTAATGCTTGATACACTAAATCATAGTTTTTAGGGTTACGATATTGTATCAAAGCCCTTTGCATAGCTTTTTCATGTTTAGTTTTAGCAACATATATTGGCAGCATTGTTCTTGGATCTAAGCCAGTATAGAACATTGTTGTCGCTAGGGTTAAAGGTGTTGGATAGAAGTCTTGAACTTGTTCTGGGTTATATTTCATATCCCTAACATATTCAGCTAGAATAATTGCATCCTTCAAAGTTGAACCTGGATGCGAACTCATTAAATACGGTACTAAGAATTGATTTTTGTTAAATTTCTTATTAAGTTCATAATATTTTTTAACAAATTTATCATATAATGGTCGATTTGGTTTCCCCATCGCCTTTAAAACGTTTGAACTTACATGCTCGGGTGCTACTTTTAGCTGACCAGAAACATGATGTTGAACTAATTCTTCAAAGAACTCTGGATTTTTATCATACATAACGTAATCGTATCTTATTCCTGAACGGATAAATACTTTTTTTACACCATCTAATTCTCTAAGTGTTCTGAGCACATCTAAATAGTTCGTATGAGTAACATTTAACTGGTTGCAAGTTTCACTTCCAATACAAGCTTTGGTCTTGCATACGCCATGTTTAACTTGCTTTTCACAGGCCATATCATAGAAGTTAGCGGTTGGTCCTCCAACATCATGAATATATCCTTTAAAATCTTTATCTTGAATTATTTGTTTTGCTTCTTTGACCATAGAAGCTTTAGATCTAGATTGAATAATCCTGCCTTGATGACTTGTTAATGCGCAGAAACTACACCCTCCATAACAACCTCTATTAGCCGTTATCGAAAACTTAATTTCATCCATAGCAGATATATGACCTTGTTTTTCTAATTTAGGATGTGGTTGTCTCATAAAAGGTAGTTCATATACTTCATCCAATTCAAATCTAGTTAGTGGTCTTGTAGGTGGGTTTTGGATAACATATATATCCTCATAAGGTTCAACAAGAACTTTTCCAGAAATGTGGTCTGAATTTGTGTATTGTGTGGTGAATGATTTCGCATAAGCTACCCTGTCTTTTGATACTTCAGAATAACTTGGTAAAATAATTGCTTCTGATGGTATAAAATTCTTATCTTTGGTTTTTACTGTGGTTCCAGCAATATATATTAACATACTTAAATCAAAACCTGAATTTAAAGCTTCTGCAATAGCAACAATAGCTAATTCACCCATTCCGTACACTAAAATATCTGCGTCTGAATCCAATAAGATACTTCTTTTTACTGTATCACTCCAGTAGTCATAGTGAGATAATCTTCTCAAAGAACTCTCAACTCCACCTAGGATAATATTGCTTGATGGATCAATTTGTCTTATCACTTCTGAATATCTGATTACAGCTCTATCTGGTCTTTTACCCATTACTCCTCCAGGAGTATAGTAGTCTTTACTTCGTTTTCTTTTAGCAACAGTATAATGATTCACCATTGAATCAATATTGCCTGAAGTTACTAACCACCCAAGTCTAGGTCTTCCAAACTCTAAAAAAACATTTGGTTGATTAATATCTGGTTGACTTAATATGCAAACAGTAAATCCATGTCTTTCCAATATTCTACCAATTATTGCTACGCCAAAAGAAGGATGATCGCAATAAGCGTCACCACTAACTAATACAAAATCAGGAATATCAATATTTTGTTGTAGCATTTCTTCTCTATCAATTGGTAGAAATGACATTTAAATCACATACTTTCTCATTAGGTTGTTCAATTCTTTTTTTATTTGTTTATATTCTGGTATAAATGCATGCATGTAATCATAGAATTCTTTTGAATGATTAGGTACTTTTAGATGGATTATTTCGTGAATCAATATCACTCTTATATATAATTCATCAAATCTACCTAACATTGTATTCAACTTGATGATTTTCTTTTGAGGAATACAACTTCCAAATCTTGATTTCATTAATTGGGTTTTGAATTGAATATTATTTAAATCAAAACTAATCTCTAGTAAAGGTCTAAGTTCATTAAGGATTTCTATTGCTTTATTAATAATCAATTCGCTATAAACTTTTTCGACATAGTTTTTATCAAAAAACTCTTTTCGAAACTCTAAATGAACTGTATTATTATAGAAACTATAATTATTCTTTTTACATGATATTTTATATACCATTGCATATTCATTCCCATATATTAACATACTTGTCTCACTATACAGTGCGACTTTGCTTTCATATATTCTAAACTTGTTTAATATTTTAACTGAATTTTCATAAATAAAACTTCTAATTTGTTCTTCTGAGAATATTCTATTACAAGTAACAATCAGTCTTCCTTCTTTAATTCTGAGATACATATTCTTATTGTTCTTGTAAAAAACTTGATAATAAAAGTCTTTATTACCAAGTCTTATTTTATTCATCAACAACCTCAAGAAATGAGAAAACAAATTTAGTGGTTTTATTAGCAACTTCTGTTGCAACATTCTTATATACCACGGTTTGGTCTGCAGAATCTAAAATATCAGATACTCCTCTAATTGAAATGAATGGCACTTTAAATTTATATGCAGTAATGGCAATAGCCATTCCTTCCATTTCAACTCCGATTACATCATCTACATTTCTAAGTATTTTTCTGATTGTCTTTTTTTCAGTAACAAACTTATCGCCTGATACTAAGTTTCCAACTTGATATGAATATCCTAATTTCTTAAAGACTTTTTCAGCTTTAGCTAAAAAATATTCATTAGTCTTGATAATTAATGGGTCATCCCCCATTTGGCCGTATGGCACATCATCAATTTCGGTTAGAGATACATCAAAGTATGCAATGCCTTTGGCTAAAATAATATCACCGATACCTATTGGGGATAATCCTCCAGCAACTCCTGTATTTATCACTATCCTACAGCTGTATCTTGATAACAACAAAGTAGCAGTTATTGCCGCGTTGACTTTGCCAATTCCTGACTTAACAACAACTACATTATGTCTTCCAATTTTACCTATGTAGAAAGTTTTATCACTTATCATCTCAGTTTTTTCAATAGTCATTTTTTGAAAAAATAAAAGTAATTCCTTATCTATTGCTCCAATAATTCCAATCATCTTAATTACCCCTTAATAAAGTTATTATTTGACGTCAATTATTTCCGCAGACATCTCTTGTCCGCTTTCGGCTTTAAATTCTACATTATGTCCTTTTTTCTTTCCAATTAAAGCTTTTCCTAATGGCGATTCATTAGAGATTTTACCTTGGAATGGATTTGCTTCAAGATTACCAACGATTATGTATTCTTTATTTTCCATTATTATTTTACCCTCTTTAATTAAATTAAGAGTAACTTTTTTTCCAATAGCAATAATTCTAGTTCTACTGTTTTCTTTAATGATTTCAGAATGTTTTAAGATATTTTCTATTTCTTTTACTCTTCCTTCGATTCTTGCTTGTTCATCTCTTGCAGCATCATAATCAGCATTCTCTGATAGGTCACCTTGTGATCTAGCTTCTTTTAATGCTTCTAAATTTTCTGTTCTTTTACTACCTTTTAATTCTTCTAATTCTTCTTGCAACTGAGCAAATCCAGCCTCCGTTAATTGATAGTTATTTTCCATTGTTTTCTCTCCTTATAAAAATGCAATTTATTATATCATATTTCACTTGTTTAATATAGTTATTATTTTAGCGTTGATTAAATCAACAGCTACATCATGTGAATAGTCATTTGGGATTATAATATCCGCATATCTTTTAGTTGGTTTAACAAATGCGTAATGCATTGGTTTTACAGTTTCAAGATACTGTTCTATTACTGAATCTATTGTTCTCCCGCGTTCTTCTGTGTCTCTTTTTAACCTTCTAATAAATCTTAGATCTTCATCGGCTTCCACAAATAATTTTATATCTGCCAAATCTCTAATTCTATCATCTTCTAATACAAGAATACCCTCTAATATAATGATTTTAGCTGGTTCAACCGTTTCGGTCTCTTGAGCTCTTGTGAGTTGAACAAAATCATAAGTTGGTTTTTCAATTGTTTTACCGGCAATTAATGATTTAATGTGATCATAAAACAAATCATTATCTAAAGAGAAAGGGTGATCATAGTTGATGACTCTTCTTTCTTCCATGGTCATTTCACTTTGATCTTTATAATAGTCATCTTGTCGAATAACAACTATTTTGTAATCTTTAAGTTGCTTCAAAATTTTATTTACAACAGTTGTTTTACCTGAAGAGGAACCTCCTGATACAGCTATTATTACTGGTTTATTCATTTTACCCTCCTAATTAAATCATATGGTTCAACTTCAAAATCCATATTTATGTATAACTTTTGAAGTGGATGTCTGGCAACTTCTATTTCATTAAAATCTTCATCATATAACTCTAAGACTTTAATTTTTGTAAAAGTCTTATTAGGTGAAGCTATTTCAATTAAATCACCTTTTTCAAAGTAATTTCTTTGCTCTATTAATGCAAGCTTCTTTTCAGGAAGATATGCTTTTATAAGTCCAATAAATTCCTTTGTAGGAGTTTCGCTCCTACTGTTATACAATTGTTCGTTTATGGTAGGGTTTCCAGCCATGAAACCAATTGATGTAAGACGGTTTTCTGCTTTTTTTATTTCATTTTGATAAAAAGCTAAATCTTTCAATTTATTATCATAATAATCATCAATTAACATTCTATATGCCAAAACGACTGTAGCTATGTAATGAATTGATTTCATCCTTCCTTCTATTTTCAATGAAGCAACTCCGATATCTAATAGTTGAGGAATATATTCAGTGATTTCTAAGTCTTTAGAAGACATCTGGAAATCGTAATTATCAGACACCAAGTCTTGGTCATCAAAAAGTTTATAGAGCCATCTACAACTATGTGCACAACCACCTCTATTTGCATCTCTCAAAACCATATAGTTTGACAGTGTACATCTCCCTGAATATGATACACACATACCGCCGTGGATAAATATTTCTAAATCAGCTTTGGTTTTATCTTTCACGGCTTCAATTTCTTTAATAGATAATTCTCTTGCTAAAACAACTCGTTTAATACCTTCGTCATAGAAATAGTCAGCTAAATTAGAATTAGTAACAGAAAACTGTGTTGATAGGTGAATCTCTAAATTAGTAAGTAATTTAGCTCTTTCAATGATAGAAAAACTAGAACAAATTATTGCATCTACTCCAATCGTTTCTAATTTCTGAAGATATTCATCTAACCCGAATAGATCTTCATCATGGAATATGATGTTTGTTGTAACATATACTTTTTTCTTTAAGTTGTGGGCAAATTCTACCAATTCCTCAATCATAAGAATTGTAAAATTTGAAGCTCTTGCTCTTAAAGAAAAACTTACTCCACCAATATATACAGCATCAGCTCCATACAGCAAAGCGATTTTAGCTTTTTCCAGATTACCCGCAGGCGCTAATAACTCAGCTCTCATTTAACTCACCCTTTACTTTCTCAGTTCTTTGGAAGTAAAAACCTGAATTATAATCACGATATTTAAGTAAGAAATCTTCTATGGTTATTTTGTTTCTATATAATTTAATAGAATCATAGAATTCTTCATCATCTAAAAAAATTCTTTCAATAAAGAAATCAGAAATGTTTCCTGATAAATGTTCGAGGACTTCATAGGAAATTAACTTTTTTGATCTAAATATATGAGTTCCAAACTCATCTTCGAACACAGGATACATATCATTGGGTCTTATCTCTTCATTTAAACGTAATTTATAATTACCTAAAAGTTTTTTTCCGCTAATATTTTTATGAGTTAAATAATTAGTTAATAATTTCCGTTTTGAATAGAACATGTCCAAGTATCCATGACCGATGATAGAAAACTCTATATTTAGAGGCTTTTTAATAATTACATTAACCTCATCTAAAGTTATTTCTCTGGAAATAGTTATCCCTTTTATCATTCTATCATTAAAGTATTCGGCTGAAAAAGAGTCAGTATTCATTGTGCCCGGTTGATAAATTATTTTGTTTTCTAGTCCATATTTTTTAGCAATAACGTATACTGATAAATCATTAATAACAATTCCAGATGCTTTCACATCTTTAATTGATTTTAAAAAACTGTTCAGACTTTCAATATCAGACTCATGAATCATTTTATTTATTAGGACATAAGTTGCTTTATGTTTTGATTCTGTAAAATCAACAATCTCTTTTATTTCAGATATAGTGAACTGGCTTATTTTTTTGGTAGTAAATTCAGTATCTAAACAAAAAACATCAATACCTAGTTGATCTAATTTATCAAGTTCTTTAATTGTTTTTAGTCTAGCGACAAGTTTCACAAGTTCACCTATTTCTTAATTGATATTGATAATCCATCCCCAATACTATAGATATAAGAATCAAAATTTTGATTTTTTATAATATACTCGTTGAATTTTCTTATTTTTCCTACAAGTTGTCTTCTGTTTCTGCTTTCTATTTTTTCAGTTTTTTCTACAAATCCTCTAAAAAGCAAATTATCAGAAATAATAAGGCCGTTTTTAATTACATACTTCTCATACTTCTCAAAAAATCTTATGTACGATGACTTTGAAGCATCAATAAATAGAAGATCACATTGAAAATCTTCACTTATTTGATATTCTAAAGCATCAGCTAAAACCAACGTTATTTTTGATTCTAAACCAGCCGCTTTGATGTTGCTTTTAGCTCTTAAATAGCTTGCTTCATCTCTCTCTATCGTCAATACTTTTGCATTTGTAAAACTTGCAATCATAATTGCGCTGTACCCTATAGCAGATCCGATTTCCAATACCTGCTTTGTATTACATGATTTAATAATTTGAATGATGAAATTTATTGCATCATCACTAATTATAGGTGTACTAAGAGTTTTCGCTTCAATTAATATTTTTTCTATAATTTCATTGGTTCGTTTGGGATTAATTTGATTCAAATAATCACTCATTAAATGTTAGTTTTCTTTCTTTTCGGCTAATGCTTCTTCTTTTTCTTCTTCATCCTCTAAGAAACTTTCTAATACTTCTTCTACTAAATCCCATTCTTCATCAGTTTCAATTGGAAGTAGTTGGCCTTCATCTTTATCATCAGGATTGAAACTAGCAGCGAAGTATTCACCACTTTCGTCTTCTTTCAAACGATATACTACATATGATTTTTCAAACTCTTCTGACTCGAAAGTCATGATAATAACACATTCTAATTCTTCTCCTTTTTCGTCGGTAACAACTAAAATTTCTTCTTTCATTTTGTTTCTCGCTTTCTGCTATCCAAATAGCTTTGTAATATTAGTGTGGCAGCTAGTTTATCCACTTTTGTTTTTCGTTTTTTTCGGCTTAAGTTAGCCTGAATCATGATGCTATTAGCCATTTTTGAAGTTAGTCTTTCATCAATCAAAACCACTTCCAAATTTGTTTCTTTTTCTAACAACTCTTTGAATTCAAGAGTTTTCTGAGCTTGAAAACCTAAACTACCATCCATATTTTTAGGGAGTCCAAGAACCAATAATTCTGGAGTTAATTCTTCTATAACTTTTTTCAATTCAACTATAGCAAAATTATAGTCTTCAGAGTTGAAGTTAATTGTTTTATAAGTAGACGCAATTGTTAGACTTAAATCTGAACTCGAGATTCCTAAGGTTTTAGTCCCTAAATCTAATCCGATAACTCTCATAACACTAAGCCTTTAATATGTTCTAAAGCTTCATCAACTTTACTTGGGTCTTTTCCGCCTGCTTGAGCAAAATCAGGTCGCCCGCCCCCATTACCATTACAAATAATAGCTGCGGCTTTAACAAGTTTGCCAGCATTGTGTTTTGGTGAATTACTTTTACATACTATTATAACTTTATTATCTAAAACAGATGCTAGTAATACTAGTCCTTGATTTAGTTTAGTTGATAAATCATCAACTAATTGTTTTAATGCATTACCAACTATATTATTTACTTTAGCAATAATTATATTCCCGTATGTAAACTCAGACAAATCAATTATAGTATCCAATGATTTTTGTTCTTTGGATTTATTATAGTTTTTCTCTAGTTCTTTAACTTTCATCTTCGCTTCATGAAGAAGTTTCCTTTTATTTAAAACATCTTGATAACTTCCTAAATTAGCTATATGTGCTTGGAAATCAAATGCAATTTCTATTTCTTCTTTCTTTGCATTTTCTAAGATTTTACTCGCTTTTTCTATTAGACTAGCTAAATCTTTATTCGTTCCCTCTAGGGTATTACTTAGATTAGCTACTGCCTTGTTTGTTAAACCTTCAATTCTATAAATCCCTGATCCAATTGATGAAACAGATTTGATTGCGAAGTCTCCAATGTCTTTGATGTCTTTAACATGAGTTCCCCCACATAAATCGAGAGTGTATTTTAAATCAACCATTCTAACCTTATCATCGTATTTTTCACCAAATTCAGCTATTGCGCCAGCCGCCTTGGCTTCATCTACATTTACAACTAAAGTTTTGGTTTTATATGATTCTTTAATCATTGTTTTAACCATTTGTTCAACTTGAAGTATTTGTTTATCAGTTACTGATTCATAGTGATTGAAGTCAAATCTTAATCCCTCATGGTTAACAAATGATCCCTGTTGAGAAACATGATCCCCTAAGACTTCTCTGAATGCATAATACATTAAATGAGTTGCCGAATGATTAAATTCGGTTAACTGTCTTTTAATTTTATCTACTGAGGCAATTACTTTTTCTCCCTCAAATTCAGGATATAAGTCCTCTTCTATGTGGTGTAAAAATTGTCCATTAGGAAGTTTTTCTACATCGGTCACGTGTAAAATGAAATCGTCATTATAGATTCTTCCTGTATCCGCTGTTTGTCCTCCAGAAGTAGCATAGAAAGGTGTTTTTCTTAAAACTATACCCTTCTCAAAAACTTTAATTATTTTTGTGTGTTCAATTAATTTTTGATAGCCAACAAATTCGCTTTTTTTGTCGAAGCCTAAATATTCTTGATTTTGAGCTGACATAGATTGTATATTTCCTCTAGCCGCTCTAGCTCTTGCTTTTTGTTTTTGCATTTCTTCTGCAAATCCAAATTCATCCACTTTTAAGCCAATTTCAGATGCATATTCACTTGTTAATTCTAATGGGAATCCATAGGTGTCATATAGTAAGAACGCAGCTTTTCCACTAATAGTTTTATTTTTAGAAGCACTAACTATTTCGTGAAATCTTTTTTCGCCTGCCATTAAAGTTTCTAAGAATTTATTTTCCTCAGCTGTTACTATTTTTTTAATAATTGATTTTTTTGTTTTTATGTATGGATAAAATTCTTTCATCATACCAATAACTACGTCAACTAAGTCAGTTAAGAAAGGTCTTTGGATTTTTAGTTGTTTTCCGTGTTTAATAGCTCTTCTAAGGAGTCTTCTTAAAACATATCCACGACCTTCATTACTCATCATAGCTCCATCAGCTACAGCCATAGTAACAGTTCTAATGTGGTCAGCAATGACTTTGAATTCTTTCTGCCCTGAGTAAGGAACGCCAGATATCTCAGAAATTTTATTAATTATAGGCATAAACAAATCAGTTTCAAAATTTGTTTTGGCACCTTGAATTACTGAAGCGAATCTTTCTAATCCACCTCCAGTATCGATGTTTTTTTTAGGTAATTCTGGATAATCATCTCTATCTAATCCTGGTGTAGCATTAAATTGAGAAAAAACGATATTCCATATTTCTACATATCGATCATTTTCTATATCTTTTTTAATTGAATCTAAACCAAAGTCTCCAAACTCTGGACCACGGTCAAAGAATACTTCAGTACAAGGACCACATGGGCCTTCACCAATCTCCCAGAAATTTAGATCATCAGTTGGTAATATATGCCCCTCTGGAACTCCTAAACTTAGCCATTTATCATAGGATTCTTGGTCTTTCGGGTATATTGTAAAGTATAATTTTTCTAAATCTAAACCAAAATATTTATCACTAGTTAAAATCTCAAATGCATAATCAAGTGCTTCTTCACGGAAATAATCTCCAATTGAAAAGTTCCCTAGCATTTCAAAAAATGTATGGTGCCTTGCGGTATTACCTACATTTTCTATATCGTTTGTTCTTATACATTTTTGCACGTTAACAATTCTTGGATTTTTAGGCACAACTCTACCATCAAAGTATTTCTTTAATGCTGCCACTCCAGAATTCATCCATAGTAAAGTAGGATCGTCATTAGGAATTAATGAAGCTCCATCTTCTGCTAAATGTCCCTTATCCTTAAAGAATCTTAGCCATGTATTTCTTATTTCATTTCCAGTTAAATATTTCATAGTTGCCTCCAAAAAAAGAAAAACGTCCTTATCAAAAGGACGAATAATCGCGGTACCACCTTAATTCTAGCTATGCTAGCACTTAAGACTCTTAACGCGAGCCAACGGATGCTTTTAAGAGCATCACTCAGAAGTAGCTTCGTAATTAATACATACTTAGTCACACCCAACCTAAGCTCTCTTCGATGGAATAAATTACTACTTATCTTCGTCTTCGATTTACTTTGTTATTATATAATATTTTATTTATATTTGCAATTAAATTACTGCTTTTTTACAAAAAATCTTCAATTGATAATTCTTTAGTTTTATCAACATTGATTTCTTCCAATAAAAAATCCTTTAATAGGGTGTTTCTAGGCTTATCAGTGCCTAAAACACCTCTTTTATATGCCTCAAAATCTCCAATTAATACTAGTTTTTCTTTAGCTCTTGTTACTCCAGTATACAGCAATTTCTTTTTAAGCATTATAGTATATGCTCTGACTAAAGGCATAATCACACATTTGAATTCTGAACCTTGCGATTTATGAATAGAAACCGCATACGCTAGCGTCAAACGGTATAAATCCTTAAGATTGTATTTAACAATATTCCCTGAGAAATTCACTAAAATTTCATCATCTTCAGTAATTCCTGAGACTACACCCTGATCCCCGTTCATTACATTATCTTCTGGTTGATTTACTAATTGCATTACTTTGTCATTATAAAAGAATGTTTTATCTTTGAACGTCAATGAAAAGTTTTTGTTTTTAGCGTTAAAACTATTCTGAATTAAATCGTTTACTCTATCAATTCCATTAAAACCCTTATAAACAGGAATCAACACCTGAATATCTTCCAATAAATCATATCCTTGAGAAATAAGATTTTTTATTTCTGATAGAATTTTATCAGTAACAAATCTTTCGTTTACTCTATAAAATGCTCGGTCTTCATATACATCAAAGATATTACGGTTGATTTCTTTATTCAAAATATCATATGCAAGTGATATTATTCGAGAATCTGCAGCTTGTCTGTGAATTATATCCAATTCTATTACGTTAAACAAATCAGACTTGATTAAATCATTCAATACTTCTCCAGGTCCAACAGATGGTAATTGATTAGCATCACCGACAAAAACTATTTGTGTATTACTATCAATGGCACTGAACAATCTTTTAGCTAATAAGCAATCCATCATTGAGGCTTCATCAATGATCAATAATTTTGTGTCTAATTGGTTATACTCATCGTAGGTAAATTTTCCTTGGTAATCATATCCCAATAACTTGTGGATAGTTCTAGCATCTAATCCAGTAGCTGTTGATAATCGTTTAGCTGCTTTACCTGTGGGTGCAGCTAAAGATATAACATCGCTAGCCTTGGGACTGTTTTGAATCATTAGATAAATGTCAACAATGCCTTTTATTACTGTAGTTTTACCAGTACCTGGCCCACCGGTTATAATTACAAACTGATGATTCAAGGCATTGATTATCGCATTTCTTTGAGCCTCGGTATACTTAATACTATTAGTCTCTTCAAAGTTTTTGATGTATGTAGCCATATCAGTTTGTTGATTTTCTAATTCTTTGTTGAATTGTAGGGTTTTGCTAGCCACATATTTTTCGGCATGAAATAAAAAGCTTAGACTTAATACCTTGTCTTTTTCAATTATTCTGTTTTCACTAATCAAAACATTCAATCTATCATTAACAATTTCAAAATCAATATTGTATTCAGAGTTATTTAAATATTTAAGAGTGAAATCAAGTAATCTATCTCGTTCTATGTAAGTATCCCCATACTTATTCATATACTCATTTAGTAAAAAGTATATTACAGCAGATATCCTTACTGGTGAATCCACTTTAAAACCTACTTTTAAGCCAATGTCATCGGCTCTTCTAAACCCAATTCCTTCTACTTTGTCAATTAAAACATATGGGTTTTCCTTAATTACATTAATAGTATTATTACCATATACAGAATAAATTTTAAGCGCCATTTTTGGTGATATTTCAAAACCGTATAACCATATTAGCGTACTTTCCATATCTCTGTTGTCAACAATTTGGCGATAGATATTTTCTTTTAGTTCCTTGTTTATTCTAGGAATTTCATCTAAAACATTTTTATTTTCAGCTATTAAATCCAAAGCAGATAACCCTAGCTTTTCTACGATTCTTTCTGATGTTTTTTTACCGATTCCTTTGAATAAATCACTAGACAAATAATCTACTAATCCTGTATATGTATTATCAACAACTCTTTCATATGTTTTGGCATTATATTGAGTACCATATTTATCATGATTACTAACGCTACCACGAAAACGATAGTTAGTGAATTTATCTAATTTAGGAAAAAACCCACAAACAATAATTGTGGGTTCATAGTGCATTAATTCAATTTCGTCGGTATCCAAAATCTTTATTTTAATTACTGAATAAAAATTTTCTTCATTATAAAACAAATACCGGTTGATACTTCCATCAATATAACTCATTGTCTCACTTCTTCATGAATTCTTCTATATCTACTATTTCTTTAATAATTTTTTTGCTTAAATTAACATAGCCATCTTTAGTTACAAGTATATCATCTTCGATTCTAATACCTATACCTTCTTCTTCAACATAGATTCCTGGCTCAACGGTTATAACCACACCAGGCTCTAATTCTTTTGTATATGAACCTACATCATGAACATCAAGTCCTAAGTAGTGACCAATATTATGGTAATAATATTTGGTCAATTCTGATTTTTCTGTAATTTTACCGAGTTTTATCATACCTTCAGCTAAAAGATTATAAGAAATTTTATTTAATTCAGATAAACATATCCCTGGTTTAACAAGCGAAATTATTTTTTTATTTACACTCAATACTAACTCATAAATTTCGGCTTGTCTTTTTGTAAACTTACCATTGACTGGGAATGTTCTGGTAATATCAGCTGCATATTGATTTGATAAAGCACCTAAATCATTTAAGACTAAGGAATTGTCTTCCATAATAGAATCATTTTCCTCGTAATGAAGTACGGTAGCATTTTTTCCACTAGCTGTTATAGTATTAAAAGAATTTCCACTTGAACCAGCTAGTTTTATGCTATAAGTAAATAAAGCATCTAGTTCCCGCTCATTCATATTAGGTTGTACTTTCTTCATCATCGACTTAATACCTTCGTTAGTGTAATCAATAGCAATTTGAATTTCTTTTACCTCAGCATCAGACTTGACCCTTCTCATCTCATCTAAAACAGTAGTTAAGTCTTTAATTTTTAATTCTGGATAAGTATCGATGATTTTTTTAAAAATATTTAAACTATTTGGTTTAACCATTAAATATTCTCTGAATAAATCTAGGTACATTCTTTTTGGAACCGTAGATAAAGTTTGGCGAGAATCTAGTAATACACGATTAGCAATAAAGCTATCGAAGTCTGAAAGATAAAGAATATTATTCAATTCTATTCCTGATATTTCACTAGCTTCTTCTTTTGACATCTTACTACCAATCCATTTGGTTGCGAAATCACTTGATTCCTCTATAAACAAATACTCAAAATGAGTATTTCCGTTTTTTAATAATAATAGTATAAATTTTTCTCTTTCTAATCCAGTTAAATAGAAGAAATTACGATTAACAAAAAATGGGTATAATTGATCTTTACCTTTATATGGTGCTTCCCCGGCGGCCAATAAAGCGAAAGATTCAGTTTTAATGTCTTTACAAAATGCATCTCTTCTTTTTACGAAATCAGTATTTTTCATGCAAATCACCTCAATATATTATTATAACATAGGAATATATAAAAAAGAAAGACTGCAACCTCTAAAATCTTAAGATTTTTAGATTAACAGTCTTTTTACTTTATTCTATGAAACTAACTTCAATATCACCATTTGATGTATCTAAGTCAAGTACATATGTAGCACCTTCATTAAAATGCTCAGACGTAACACCTATACCGTCATAAATCATGTCACCATTTGAGGTATCCATATTTACTTCGTAATCAGCTTTGTCACCTTTAATTTCAACTTCAATATCACCATTTGATGTATCTAGAATTGCAGAGTTACAATCAATATTACTCGCGATTATCCTACCATTTGATGAATATGCATCTATATCTTTTGCGGTGATATTTGTTAGATAGATTCTTCCATTTGAAGTTTTTAAATATAAATCTAATTCAATACCAACATCGGTTATTCTGATTTCACCATTTGATGTATGTAAATTCATCTCATCAGTTTCAACATCCACAATTAAAATTTTTCCATTTGATGTATAAAAATCTAGATTGCTGATATTATCGATATTTAGGATATCAATAGTCCCATTTGAGGTATTAATATCTAAATCATAAATAATTGAAGAAGGTAAAAACAAGTAAACATCATAGTAGTCATTATTTGTGAAAAAGTTAATCCCTATAAACCATTGATCATACCACTCAATATCATTTAGTAATTTAAGTGTTTCTTCACCTTCAGTAACAACAACATTGTCTTTTTCAGTTGTATAATAAGTGATTTTTATTTGATCATCATCACTTGTTCTTATTGTAAATCCTCGATTTTCAAAATCGAAATCAAAGTTAGAAAATTCATCCCCATCATAAACTAACTCGTTGTAAACAAAATCTTCCTCATTTACTGTGCTAAATAAGTTTTCCCCACTTATAGCTGTAAATGTTGCAACTACGCCTACTCCTACAAGAAATAATGCTAGTGCAATTTTAAATATTCTTCCCATTAATTTTTCCCCCTTTTACTAGAAAAATCATTTATTTTTCTAAATATTGATAATAAGGCTGGATTAGCTTGATTTGTGAACCATTTAAACAACCCAACGCTTAATAACGTTAAACTAGCACCAATCAATATAGCACCAAGTATTATTACGTATCCATATAAATCAGCTGGTGCACTAAACAATGCACGTCCTACTGCTGCAAAAATTACAGCTATTCCACTAAAGAACAATGATATGCAAGTTACAAACAAAGCAAAGCCAAGGATTCCGAAGATTGTATATCCGATTATTTTTACAGAAATACTTAGTACGTTTTTAACTACCACAATATTTTTGTCTTTAACTTCAGCAACAAATTCTTCATCATCTTCTATCCGCCTGGTAATATCTTTTATACTGCCTAGGTTCATGATGAAGATTTCTTCATCTTCACCGTTATCAACAGCATCTTGAATTAATTCATCGTAGTAAAATAGTACTTCTTCAACTTCGATATCTCTTCTTTTCCTTAATTGTTCTTTAAGATTTCTTAAAAATTCTCTTCTTCTCATAATTTCCCCCTATCGCAAAATGTAATCATAAATTTTTTTCACATCTTGAAAATCCTTTTCTGATTGCTTAAGCTTTTTCAATCCTTCCCTAGTAATTCTATAATATTTCCTGATTCGAGAGTTATAGGTAGTTTGATAAGTCTCAAGTAGATCTTGATTATCCAACCTTCTTAATATAGGATATAGTGTTGATTCTGATATATCTAAAACTTGATTAATATCTTGATTTATCGAATATCCATATGAATCATCGTATTTTAAAGATGCAAGTACCATTAGCTCCAAGAGACCCTTTTTTTGTTGACTATCCATATAATACCTCCTTATACACAATACTATACAATGCATAGTATAAAATGTCAAGAGTTTTTTAAAACTTTTTTCAAAATTTATTTCTACTATTAAAATAGTATATTATTTCAAATAAAAAAAGCTCTATTTGCTAGAGCTTTCAGTTTCAATATTTTTTAGATTCTTCTTTTTTCTGAATTTTATCATTAATCCATATAACAGGATAACACCTGAATAGGTTAGCATTACCCAAAGAATATTTAGTGGTTTTGATTGAATATCAAAGATAGAACCTAAGAATACAAGGAATAATATAATGATAATTCTTGATAATAAAGTTAGGAACAAATATTTTTTTACTTTGATATTTGTTAAGGATATAGCATAATTAAGAATTGATGAAGGTAATAATGGATTAGATAAAATTGTTAGCATTAAGCCAGTATTTCCAGTTTCAACAATATTTGTAAACCATTTTCCGTGTTCGCTTTCTTCTACTTTCTTAACAAATTTTTTGCTTAATGTATTCCTTATAATAACAAAGATAAGTAACATTCCCAAGAATGATCCAAGGGTTGATAAAATTACCGCAAGCGCTGTACCAGCAGTTGCACCATAGGCAGTTGTTAAAACAGCTATGCTTAAAGCTATTATCGCTGTGAGTGGTAAACTCGGAATTATAGCTTCAATAAACGGCAGAAGGATACTAAAAAGCGGAGCAATCCAGATATGGTTCTCTATATATAATTTAATTTTATCTAATAAATCATAAATCCAATTCATACTATCCCCCCTGTATTAAAAAGGCATCCTTAGATGCCTTTATCATATTATATTAATTCTGCAAATAGTTTTAATGTACGAATCATTTGATGAGTAAATGATGCTTCATTATCATACCAAGTGATAATTTTAACCATTTGTTTTCCTTCAACTTCAATTACTTTAGTTGATAGGGCATCAAATAATGTTCCATATGCTATTCCAATAACATCACTAGACACGATTGGGTCTTCTGTATAACCAACTGTATCAGATTGTGCCGCTTTAACAGCTGCATTAACTTCTTCAACAGTAACATTTTTTTCTAATTCAACTACGAGGTCAACTGCTGAACCTGTGATAACAGGCACACGTAAAGCCATACCATCCAATTTACCTTTAAGTTGTGGTAAAACTAGTCCAACCGCTGCTGCTGCACCAGTTGACGTAGGTACGATGTTAGCTGCTGCTGCTCTACCTCTTCTTGCTTTGATACCTTTTTTGTGAGGCACATCAAGAGTTGATTGATCATTTGTATATGCATGGATAGTAGTCATGAAACCTTTAACGATTCCAAATTCATCATCCAAAACTTTAGCAATCGGTGCTAAACAGTTTGTTGTACATGATGCTGCACTAACAACAGTTTCTTTTCCCGTAAGTGTATTTTCATTTACACCAAAAACAACTGTTGGTACATTTCCTTTTGCTGGAGCTGACACTAATACTTTTCTTGCTCCTGCTGTGATGTGTTTTGAAGCTCCTTCTTGAGAAGTGAAGATTCCAGTACATTCTAGTACGATATCAACACCTAATTCTTTCCAAGGTAATTCTTCAGGATTTCTTACTGAAAATACAGGTGTTTTAACTCCCTCTACTACTAAATCAGTTCCTTCGAATGATACTTCTTTTCCGTATCTCCCTTGTGAACTATCATATTTAAGTAAATAAGCTAATTGTTCTGCATCTGTTAAGTCGTTGATTGCAACAACTTCAAAGTCTTTGTTTCCAAACATAAATCTAAAAGCTAAACGTCCGATTCTTCCGAATCCATTTATAGCAACTTTTACTGACATTTTAATGTCCTCCTATATAATATTTCTTCGCTATCATTTTACACGAAAAATGGTTTTTTTACAAACATCTTTATTCTAGTAAACGTTTTCAAGACACATTAATCAATACAAAAAGAAAAAGGTAGTAAAAACTACCTTTATCATCTGTCTATTTTAAGTTATTCGCTAAAGCTCTTCTAATAGCTTTTTTGTATTCACAATCCTCGTCGCCTTTATTACAATCACAATCTTCACAACGAATGAATTTTCTTAATTCTCTTGGAATGAATGCTCTGATTTCATCTTCATTATATCCGGTTTGCATTATTTGATCATTAATGATAATTGGTCTCTTTAGAATTGTTGGGTTTGCAATAATAAACTCAGCCAACTCAGAGAACTTCATTTCTTCTGGTTCTAAATGACTTTCTTTAAATACTTTAGACCGTGTAGAGATTATATCCTCAAATCCATTTTCAGAATATTTTAACATGTTAATTATGTCATTTCTTGTGAGTTTTATGCCAATAATATTTTTTTCGCGATACTTAATATTGTTGCTTTCAAACCATCTTTTTGCTTTTCTGCATGATGAGCAACTAGAACTAGTATATAGTGTAATCATATGTACCCCTCACTCTCCTTAGATATTATAACATATACAATAAAAAAAATAACACATATATTTTAAATAATGATATAATAATATGAGATAAACATGGGAGGAATATATATGAAATGGGATCTTACTTACTTGTACCCAACTCTTGAAGCTTGGGAAGAAGGATATCAAAAAACTGTAAGCATAATTGAAAAATTAGCAACTTACAAAGGTAAATTGAATGAATTCGACACTTTTAAGGAGTATTTTCTTTTACAAAGAAGTTTCACAAATGTTGGTTTAAGAACTTACCAATATGCTTCATTACTATCTGATTTGGATAAGAAAAATTCAGAGAATTCAGCGCGACTTCAAAGAGTTCAAATTGCTTTTGCTAAATTGCAACAGGCTACTGCTTTTGAAGAACCAGAATTAATCGGTTTAGGTGAAGATAAAATCGTAGGTTTTATTGATAGCGACCAAGAATTAAAAGAATTTGGCTTTGCTATTAAAAAATTGTATCGTCGCCAAAAACATATTTTAGATGATAAATCAGAAAGTTTATTAGCTAATTTTACACAATTAACTAATGCAGGAAGAGGCTTATACTCTTCTTTATCAGTAGCTGATATTGAAGCTTCTGATGTAATGTTAGATAATAAAGAAATTGTTACTATCACAAATTCAAATTTCCAAGCATTTATTCAAAAATCTGAATCTGAAAAAGAAAGAAAAGATATTTTTGAATCTGTATTTTCTTATTATGCTGCTCATAAAAATACCTATGCTAGTATTTATAAAAATGTTTTAGATGCGGATTACGCAACAATCAAAGCAAGAAAATATAATTCTTGTGTTGAGAGTTATCTATTCAACAACGCGATCCCAGTTGATGTGTATCATTCATTAACTAATGTAGCTAGAAAAAATACTGTTGCTGTTAAAAAGTATCTTGAATTAAGAAAAAAGAGACTGGGTTTATCTGAGACTCATACATATGACAGACACTTACAATTAGCTAAAGATAATAAAGAATATTCATTTGCAGATGCAAAAGAGTTATTCTTTAATTCAATAAAACACTTTCCACAAGACTTTCAAGATAAAGCAAAAGATGTGTTGAAAGATGGATTTGTTGATGTACTAGAAAAACCAGGGAAAAGAACAGGAGCTTATTCAAGTTCCATGCCAAACTTACACCCTTATATTTTATTAAACTTCTCAAAAACATTATCAGATGTATTTACGGTAGCTCATGAAGCTGGTCATTCAATGCATTCAACATATGCTAGCGAAACACAACCAACTTCTTTACAAAATTACACTATCTTTGTAGCTGAAGTCGCTTCGATTTTTAATGAACACAATCTTCTCGATTATGTTATCAAAGAAAGTAAAGCGTCAAAGGATGAAAAAATCGCTCTACTTCAAAGTGCAATTGATGATATTATGGGTACTTTCTACCGTCAAACATTATTTGCTATCTATGAATTAGAAACTCATAAATTAATTGAAAATAACCAACCAATTACAGCTGACGGACTTTCTAAGATTATGATTGACTTATACGCTGAATTCTATGATTTAGATATTAGAAAAGAGGAAGTTAAGGAATATGTTTGGGCATATATCCCGCACTTATTCTATACTCCATTCTATGTATATCAATACGCAACTAGTTTTGCTGCTTCATTGAAAATCTACGAAGATGTTAAGAACGGCAAACCAGAAGCATTTACAAACTACATTGGTTTATTAAAATCAGGTGGATCTGATTTCCCTGTAAAACAATTAATGGATGCTGGTGTTGATTTAACAACTGAAGATGCTTTTCAAGCTGTTGTTAATAGAATGACTGAATTAGTAAATGAACTTGAAGAAGTTCTAAATTCATGATATAATCATATCAATAAAAATCGTTGATATGGAATAGTAATATAATTTAGTTCTTGTAGAGAAAGAGTGATTGGTGAAAGCTCTAGTAACTGATTATATGAATGGACCATTAAGAAGTGTTAATAGCACTCGTTTCCCGCGTTAAGGGATTAAGAGCTAGCTACAAGCTAGAACTAAGGTGGTACCGCGAATAATCGTCCTTTTATTAGGACGATTTTTTTATTAGAAAGAAGGAATTTATTATGAAAAGAATAGTCTCAGGTATAAAACCTACCGGAACACTTACATTAGGAAATTATTTAGGAGCTATAAAACAATTTGTAAAACTTCAACAAAAAATGGTTGATGATGAGTTTTACTTATTTGTTGCTGATATGCATGCATTAACTACTAGACAAGTACCAAGTGAGTTAAGAAAACGGACTTTGGATATCGCTGCTATGTACTTAGCATGTGGATTAGACAAGGAAAGAACGGTTTTATATATTCAATCAGAAATAAAAGAGAATGTTGAATTAGGATATATATTACAATCTAATGTTTATATGGGCGAATTAGAAAGAATGACTCAATTTAAAGATAAAATTCGCAAGCAAGAAACAAGTATCACTTCTTCTTTATTTACGTATCCAGCACTAATGGCTGCGGATATAATCCTATATGACGCTGACTACGTTCCTGTTGGAGATGATCAAAAACAACATTTAGAATTAACTAGAACTATAGCTAACAGGTTCAATAAGTATTATGGTGATTTCTTCACCGTCCCTGAACCTTTGATTCCTGAAGTAGGGGCTAGAATAATGGATTTACAAAATCCTGAAAAGAAAATGTCAAAGTCTGAATCAAATGATAAAGGATATATAACAATGTTTGATGACGCAGCTACTATTAAAAGAAAAATAAGGTCAGCTGTAACTGATTCGCTTGGAATAATCAAATACGACCCAGAAAATCAAAAAGGTTTAGCAAATCTATTAACAATATATGCAAGTTCTACAGACAGAGATATTAAAGATATTGTTGAACAATACAAAGATTTAAACTACAAAGTCTTTAAAGAAGATTTAGGTGATGCATTGGTTAACTTACTCATTCCAATTCAAGAAAAATATTATCAATTAGTTAAATCAAAAGAACTACAAGATATTTTGAATCAAGGTAGAGATACTGCGACTGAATATGCCTTTAAAAAGATGCGTAATTGCAAAAGAAAAGTAGGTTTAGGAAGAAAATAGAATAAAAATAAGACTGTAATTGATTCTTGAATGATCATTACAGTCTTTTATTTATATTATTAAAATGAGTCTTACTTATTTATGCACTTTAGTGCCTTAAACTAAATCGTTCTTAATTTTATTCTTATTCTTATCAAATAACAAATTGAAAATAAAAATAACCATCATAGTAATTCCAATCAATATAAACATCCATTTCATACTTCTATCAGCAATAAAACCGAGAATTGGTGCAAACACCGCTACTAACAATGAAGTTATCTGACTTTCAACACTTAGAACACTGGCTCTTTTTGTTGGATTGGATGCATCTCCGACTTGTTCTACCATTAGTGGTCTCCTAATATTGAGGAAAATGTATAAAATTAAAAATATCCCAAACACCATAAAAATATTGTTCAAGAAAAACGCTAATATAATCATTATGATACCAGACAATCCCCACATAGCATTAATTGTTTTTTTGTTATCAAACTTTTTAACAATGTAATGAGCATTCTTTGAAGCTATACTGCTTGCAAAATAGATTACAGCGTAAATGACACCAATGTATATTTTTAGGTTATCTTCCAAAGTAAATCCCGTAAATATAATAACACCCATCGAAATTGAAATTATAATTGGTTGGATATAATCTTTAATGCTTTTAAAAGCTGCTTGATATGAAGAAGCTTCTATTAATAATTTTCTCACAGGTTTATCAGTTAATGTATATTTTATTGAACGATAATTCTCTTTCAGAAATTCTTTCAACTTAAATTCTTTTGATTCGGATTCATTCATATATTTTGGATAGGTAATTATTAGCACCAAATCAAGAATATAGGGAATTATTGATAACAAAAATAAATATCTAATTTCTGGTAACCAGATAATAAATACGATTGATATTATACTCATACTCATTGAACCAAGTAATGACATCGACCTAGTTTGACCATAAATTTTACTTTTAGTAGTTGATATACTATTTTTGTCTAGATACTGCATAATCATAGCTTTATGGGTTCCGGACCTAAATGCCTCCCCAAATCCAAATAATGCCATACCTATTATAAACATATAATATTCTGTCGCGATAAAGAAGACAAAAAACGAGAAAATATAAAAAACAAAGCAGAATACTAGTTCTGTTTTTTTACCATACCTATCAGCAATCACACCTGATGGAATCTCAAATAAATAGATTATTATCTCTCTTATTGAAAATAGAATACCTACTTGAAACAAGGTTAAACCCGATATTATTGTAAAATAATACAAAAGATATGGTTCAAAGAATCTCAGATTCTTCAAAAAACCATAAAATCCAAACTTCATTATCTGAGTTTTGTGTTTCGAGTTTTCCATTTTTTTCGACCTCTTTGCATTAAAAAAACCATATTGCACCTTTAAAAAACTGTAAAATATGGTTTATGTACAACTAATATAAATCTATTTCATTTCGTTGATATCATTTATAACTCTTGTAATAGCTTTATACGCTTCTTCTTCATCTTTTCCATTGAAAGAAATTTTTACATTCTTGTTGGCAGGAACCCCTAATGACATTACTCCCATTATAGATTTTAAATTTACTTTTCTATCATTAAATTCCAAAATCATTTCAGACTGAAAGCTATTAGCTTTAGATACAAGTTTTGTTGCTGGTCTTGCATGTAACCCATTTTCATAAGTTATTTTGTATTTTCCAACTATCATACTTTGCCCTCCATATAAAGATTTATTTTTCTTCTAACAAAATGTCAGCATCAAAAGGAAAGATTAGTTTAACCTGTGAACCTGAAACAAATACTCCTGTACAACCTAAATCTTTAATCCCTTTTAAGTTACACTCATCAACTTTTTTTAAAATAAAATTGAACCTTTTTCCGTCTTTGGAAATAGCCTCGATATTATCTTTACCACCGAATAAATTTTTTACAACAATTACTTCCTCTTCGCTTAGTGGTTTAAGCTTTGGCTTTGGTTTATAAAAATATATAAAATAAAAACCTACAGCCACTATGACTACACATAGAATAACAGGCCACCAGTAATTATCATTCAGCCAATCTAGGTATGTCCTACTATCAAAAAATAACAACCTCATCGTCCTATCACCTCATAATTATTTTACCATAAAATAACAATATGTATATATATACATTAAAAAAACCCATTAAAATAGCGAAAATATTGCAAAAACCAGCCTATTTATATATAAATTGACTTAAAAAACAGTTATATAAATGAAACGAAGTATTTAATGGATTATTGAAATACTTCTTACTCCGTCTTCAAAAAAAAACAAAACCACACCTTATATTGTGTGGTTTCGGTTATAATTAAACTATTTTTTATATGCTATTTCACCGTTAACAAATACGTAATTTGTTTTAGTCAAATAATGGAAAGGATGTCCATCCCAAACTACTATATCAGCATCTTTGCCAACTTCAATAGAACCAACTTTATCTTCTATTTGATTCAATTTAGCAGCATTAATTGTCACTGATTTGAACCCATCTAATTCATCTAACCCTTCTCTTACAAAAATGGCTACTTGAGTTAAGGCATTAGCTAAATGAATTACTGGATGATCAGTCATAATTGCAAAATCAACTCCAGCATCTTGTAAGACTTTAGCTGACTTAAATGACTTGTTTCTTAGTTCGTATTTTGACTTTGATCCTAATGTTGGACCTATGATTAATCTTTGGTTATGCTTTTTGATGTATTCAGAAATCAGGTATCCTTCTGTTGCGTGTTCTATTGTTGCATTCAATCCAAATTCTTCAATAATTCTAATTGCAGTTACAATATCATCTTGTTGATGAGCGTGAATTTTGACTGGGAAACCGTCAAAAACTCTTGATAAAGATGCAAATTTTGCATTAAAATCTGGTTTCTTAACATCTTTATTTGCGGCGAAACCTTGTTTGAATTTATCAAGTTTCTCTTTATATTCTTTGGCTTTTGTTAATGCTTCTCTTATTAAAGCCGCTGAAGCCATTCTAGTAGAAGGTGCTTGGTTTTTACTGCTATAAACCCTTTTGGGATTTTCACCCAAAGCCATTTTCATTGAAGATTCTTCAACAACAATCATATCATCAATGGTTTTACCAAAAGTTTTCATAACACAGAAGGTTCCACCAATTAAGTTCCCACTACCAGGTCCTGTACATACAGTTGTAATCCCAGATTCCAATGATTCTTGGAAAGCAACATCTTGAGGTTTGATTGCGTCAATAGCTCTCATTTCTGGTGTTATAGGAGAAGTCATTTCATTTCCGTCCGCCCCTTCGAAACCAATTGCTTCTTCAAAAATTCCAATGTGACAATGTGGATCTACTATTCCAGGTGTCACATAGTTTTTTTCAGCGTCTATGACTTTTACTTCTGGATAATCTTTTGGATCCAATTTACCAATTTCTGCGATTTTACCTTCTTTTACTAAAATATCACAAATCTCATAATTGATTTTTGCCATACTAAGTAAGTTTGCGTTTTTAATCAAATACATTATTTTTCTCCTATTCTTTTAACAATATTTACTAATAATCTACTTCCATTAAGTAGAGCTTCTTCATTAATTTCAAATTTAGGATGATGAACAGAATAATTATATCTATTCTTAAAACCTACACCCAACCATGCAATGGCGCCTTTTTTGTGATTAATATATCTTGAGAAGTCTTCAGCTCCCATAGAAGGTTCTGTTAGAATAATAACTTTGTCATCACCAAATAGCTTTTTAGCTTCTTCGATAATAATTTTTGCTTCAGTTTTGGTATTTATAGTTGCGTCATACTCTCTTATATAGTTAAACTCATAATCTCCACCATGTGCTTTAGCAATGTTAGAAGTTAGGCTTTTTAATTCTTTTTCAAATAGTTTTCTTACGTCTTCTGAAAAAGTTCTGACCGTACCTTCTAGATATGCTTCATTTGGTATGATGTTGTGAGTAGTTCCAGCTTTTACTTGAGCAATTGTTATTACACCCTTTTTCATTGGGTCTAGTTTTCTCGATACAATTGTTTGAACAGCGGAAATAAATTCAGCTTGCATTATAATTGGATCAATTCCTAAATGTGGATATGCCGCGTGAGTCCCTCGCCCAATAAACTTAATCTTAATTGTATCTGCGGAAGCTAACATCTCACTTTCACTAACAGCTAAAACACCTGTTTCATTTTCAGCAGTAACATGTAATGCAAAGAATGTATCACAATCATCAACCATAGTACTAGCAACAACGCCTAATGCCCCACCAGGGTTTGGTCCCTCTTCAGCTTCTTGAAAAATTAGTTTGACTTTCCCGCTCCATTCATCAAGGTGCTCAGATAAATATTTAGCAACACCTAATAACATTCCAGCATGAGCATCATGTCCACAAGCATGCATTACACCATCATTAATAGATTTAAATTCTACCTGAGTTTCCTCTTGAATTAGTAACGCATCAAAATCTGCTCTTAACCCTATTACTGGCCCTTTACCATTATCTATTAAACCCACAATAGAATTTTTTCCTATGTGTGGAAATATATTAATTTTAAGTTTCTTTAATTCTTTGCTTATATAGTCATGTGTATTTTCACAGTTAAATCCAACTTCAGGGTTTTGATGTATATGCCTTCTATTCCGAAGGATATATTCATTTAATTCAGTATAATCACTCATTTGTTTTCCCCTTTTTGAAATCAATTTTTGTAAGCAATCTAGTCGAAACAAATCCAGCTACTAGAGTGAGTACCCCTCCAGCTATTGATAGAATATTATTGCTTAGATAATTCCAAAAATCTTTGTATATTGGAATTTGATTTGCATAATTGCTTGAAGTACCAGGATCTCTAATTTCAAAAAATATCGCAACACAACTAGCTAAAATAAACCCTAGAATCGCATAGTATGTTTGCGATTTGTAATTCTTTAAACAGAATTCAATTACTCTACTAAACAAGATTATCCCAGCTAAAGCTCCAATTCCAAATGGAATTACTACTTGAAGATTATACACTATATTTGAAAAGTCAAATATTTCCCCGATTACATTCGATACTATTGCTGTATAAAATCCTAACACCAATAATAATGCTGAACCAGATACACCCGGTACTATCATTGTTATAGATGCAGCCATTCCTAAAAGGAAAATTATAACTATGTTTGAAAAATTAATGTCGAAATAATCAATTCCAACAACCGCTTTAGTTTTCTCAAATACTATTAATACAATAATCACTGCGAATGCAATCAAGAACGAAATAACGCTCCCCGCACTTAGTTTTTTCTTGCTAGCGGTGGTGTAAATTTGTTTTACTCCCCCAAGTATTAAACCTATAAAAAAGCCTAGTACAACAAATGAATTCCATTCAATTAATATACTAAATAATTTCGCAAGTAAAACAACACTTATTCCGATACCTAAAAACACAGGTATTAGAAATTTAATGCTTTTCTTAAACTCTTTAAATATATTACCAATCGCATGTAAAAACTTCTCATATATTCCTAAATAGACAGCAAGTGTTCCGCCACTTACTCCTGGAATAATGAAAGCAATTCCCATAAAGAAACCTTTTGTCAATAACTCGAAAAATATCATTATATCACCTGCTTAAATTTTGCATCGCCAATTAAATCATATTCAAAAGCTGTTTTAATCATTACATTAACCATATCACCTATTTCCAAAGGTCTGGAAGACTGAAAAACAATCATCCCATCAATATCATCTGGCGCAAATGCATAACTTCTACCGTAGTAGAACTCGCTTTCTGGATCATATGATTCTACAATTGTCATGTGCTCAGTATTTTTTAATGCTCGATTTCTTTTTCTAGATATTTTTTTCTGAAGTTTCATTATTTTATTTAGTCGTTCTTGTTTTATATCATCCGAAAGTTGATTATCAAAATCATATGAAGCAGTGTCTTCTTCTTTTGAATATGCAAAAACTCCTAAGCGATCGAACTCAAATTCTTCTGTGAAGTCATACAACATCTCAAAGTCTGAATCTGTTTCTCCAGGGAAACCAACTATGTAAGTAGTCCTAATAATACTATTTGGGATTTCTTTTCTAATCTTTGTTAAGAGTTCTCTAATAAATTCCTGATTTCCTCTACGATTCATTCTTTTCAAAACATTAGAAGCTACATGTTGGATTGGTATGTCAAAATAATTTGCTACCAAATTATTATTTTTTACTTCTTGAATTAGTTCATCACTTATCTCATCAGGATACAAATAAAGAATCCTAATTAGCTTAACATTTTTGATTTTAGATATCTCTCTTAAAAGTTCTGGTAATAAGCTTTTTCCATTTTCATTTAAATCTATACCATATCTCGTTGTGTCTTGAGATATTAAGTTAAGTTCTTTAGCTCCATTTTTAACTAACATTTCGCACTCTTTTAATACATCATCCATTTTTCGAGATCTAAATTTTCCTCTTATTAATGGAATGGCGCAATAAGTGCAATTATTATTACAGCCTTCACTAATTTTTACGTATGGAGTAAATTTTGAACCTGTTAATAATCTGTTTTCATACTTCAATTGTTGAAATTTTAGATTATAATCCTTAAAAACATCTTGTAAAATAAGATGTATTTTTGGATAATCATCTAGGCCAATTATTCGATCAATAAATGGCATTTCTTCTTCTAACTTGGCTCTATATCTCTTTGCATAACAGCCAGTAACTATTAGTTTCTTACCATATTGTTTCATTTCATATATAGTATCAATAGCTTCTTTTTTTGCTGGTTCAATAAATCCACAAGTGTTAATAATTATCGCATCAGCATCTTCTGGATTACTAACTATTTCACATCCAGCTGTTTCTAATATCTTTAAAATCATTTCAGAATCAACTAAATTCTTAGCGCATCCCAAACTAATAAACCCTATTTTCATAATAACCTCATATACTTTCATTGAATATTATAATATTTTTTATGACACATTGAAAGAAAAAAGAGGAAAAATCCTCTTTTTATTGGATTAAGTCGGTTGATTGAGGAATTGTGAATTATATAGATCAGCATAAACGCCATCTTTAGATAATAATTCTTTATGAGTTCCTTGTTCAACTATACTACCTTCATTCATTACTAATATCAGATTAGCATTTTTAATTGTTGATAATCTATGGGCAATAACAAAACTTGTTTTCCCCTTCATCATGAAATCCATTGCGTTTTGAATGTAGCTTTCTGTCCTAGTATCAACTGAACTTGTCGCTTCATCAAGTATAAGGATTTTCGGGTCACAAAGAATCGCTCTCGCTATTGTAAGTAACTGTTTTTGTCCTTGAGATATATTTGATGCGTCTTCTTTAAGAACAGTGTCATAACCTTCAGGTAATGTTTCAATAAAGTGATGTACATGAGCTTGCTTACAAGCCGCTATGATTTCTTCATCAGTTGCATCTTTTTTACCATAAGAAACATTCTCTTTAATGGTTCCGGAAAATAACCAAGTGTCTTGTAAAACCATTCCAAATAAACCTCTTAACTCGTTTCTAGAAACTTCAGTTGATTTGATTCCATCAATTAATATACTACCTGCGTTTATTTCATAGAACCTCATCAATAGATTTACAAGTGTTGTTTTTCCAGCACCTGTTGGCCCTACGATAGCAATTTGTCTTCCTGGATAAACTTCAAGGTTCAAATCCTGAATTAGATCTTGCTCTTCTTTATAAGAAAAAGCAATATCTTTGAACTCTACATGCCCTGAAAAATCTTTATCGGAGAAATCATATTTGTCATCCTCAGCCACCTCTTCAACTTGGTCCATTAATTCAAAAATTCTTTCTGCACCAGCTACAGTTGATTGTAATAAATTAATGATACTAGCGATATTCAAAATTGGATTAACAAATGATTTTTGATATGTAATAAAAATCGTAATATCTCCAATTAACAATGGATTAGTTAACCCAGCTAATATACCACCAACGAATACCACAGCTACATAACCAACATTAGATATAAACTCAAGCATTGGCCTAATCAGACCACTTAAGAATTGTGCACTCTTAGATACTTTAGTTAAATCTTCATTGATAACTTGGAACTTATCGTATGATTCTTTTTCTTTTCCAAAAAGTTTAACAATAACATTCCCGCTAAATACTTCTTCAATATTACCATTAAGAGTACCCAAATAGCGCTGTCTCTTAATAAACTTAGCTTGAGATTTTTTAGCTATTTGTTTTGTAAAAATAATATATATAGGCAAGGTCAATAATGCGATAATTGTAAGTTCCCAAGAAATTACGAACATCATTACTAAAACTCCAATAATTAATAGGAATGATGATATTAATTGCATCAAACTTTGTTGAAGTGAATTAATTACTGTATCTACATCATTCGAGAAAGTTGAAAGAATATTACCTGTCTGTTGCTCATCAAAATATTTGATTGGTAATCTTTCAAGTTTTCTTCTCATTGTGTTTCTTAAACCTTTACCTAAACTGATAGAAACTTTATTACCCAATATTTGACTAGTTGTTTCCACTATAAATCTTAAAGCATATAATGCTAGTATGATAAGGAAGTATCTAATTGAATTTTCGACAAATGTAGCGTCTTCAAGAGTGCCTGTTATATTTGCCTGAAAGTCATTTATGATATATCTTATATAGTTTGGTCCTAGTACAGCGATAATAATTGTAAATAATGTGAATATAACTATTACTAGTAGTTGAAGACTGTATGGTCTCATAAATTGCAATAATCTTCTTACTGTTCCTTTAAAGTCTTTTGCTTTTTCAGCCGGCACCGATATCCCCATACCTGGGCCACGACCGCCACCACCTTGTTGAGGTCTTCTAGCAGATGCTTTTTTTTGATCTTGTTCTGGTTTGGGATTGTCTATAAAATCAGACTTTTTTCTTTTTGTGCTCATAGTAATTCCTCCTCATCCATTTGAGATAAGGCAATTTCGCGATATACTTCACAATCTTTTAAAAGTTCTTTATGTTTTCCTAAACCTACAATCTTACCTTCTTGCAAAACTAGTATTTTATCTGCATCCATAATAGTTCCGATTCTTTGAGCAACGATGAATACAGTTGAGTCTTTAACTTGTTCCTGCATAGCTTTTCTTAAATTAGCATCGGTTTTAAAATCTAATGCTGAGAAGCTATCATCAAAAATATATATTTTTGGTTTCCTTACCAAACTTCTAGCAATTGATAATCTTTGTTTTTGACCACCAGAGAAATTAACTCCACCTTGGTCAACAATTGATTCGTATTTATCATCTAATGTTTCAATAAAATCATTTGCCTGAGCAATTTTAGCTGCCGCTTCAATTTCTTCCATTGTTGCATCTTCTTTGCCAAAAGCAATATTTTCTTTAATTGTTCCTGAAAATAATTGCGCATTCTGAGTAATAAATCCAATTAAGGATCTTAATTTACTTAATTTGATATCCTTAATAGGAACTCCATCAATAGTTAAACTACCACAACTGATATCAAATAATCTAGGTATCAAGTTTACTATCGTAGATTTACCTGAACCAGTTGAACCAATAATAGCTACTGTTTCTCCAGGTTTGGCGTCAAATGAAATATCCTCTAATATATTTGAATCTGCTTCGTTAAATTTGAAACATACATCGTCAAATTTAACTAAACCTTTGAAATCATAATCATCAAATTCATCTGTTGCATCATCTTTAATAGTCGTTTCAGTTTCAAGTATTTCTTTAATTCTATTTGCTGAAACATGAGCTCTAGGATACATAATAAATGTCATCGTTAACATTAATAGACTAAACATAATTTGCATCGCGTACTGGAATACAGCTGATATATTAGCAATTCCTTGATAATCGGTAATGGTTTCCCCTTTAATCATTAAGTAACCAGTAAATAAAATTCCAACCATTGCTAAATTAAAGACAAGATTAATCATTGGATTTAATATAGCCATAAGTTTACCGATGCTATATTGTAATCCAGCTAAATCTTGATTAGCTTCATCAAATCTTTCAACTTCTCTTTGCCCTTGTCCAAAAGCTCTAATAACTCTAACACCATTAATGCTTTCTCTAGTAACCAAAGTTAATCTATCAATTTTCTTTTGTTGCTGTTTAAATAATGGCATCGCTATTACGAAAACAATTCCAATCACAATCGCTAATATAGGCACTGAATATCCTAAAACTCCAGTAAGTTTTGCGCTCTTACTAATTGCGAATATCATACTCCCAATAAATAGGACTGGAATCCTTAAAATCATCCTCGAACCCATCATTATAAAGTTTTGGATTTGAGTTATATCATTTGTTGCTCTAGTAATTAATGTTGATGTACCAAATTTACTTGTTTCAGAAACCGACAATGAGTTTACTTTTTTGTATAAATCACTTCTCATATCCCTACTAATACTACTTCCCATCTTACTCGATACATACATTAAGCCTATGGCAGCAAGGGATGATGCTAAAGTAACTCCTAACATTATTCCTGAATATTTTGCTATTACAGCAAAATCTGATACTTGATTTACTTCACATAATTCCAATGTTGGATCACAATAGTCAACGACAACATATTCATTTAATGTTGCACTAAATTCAGTATATTCTGCACTAATTCCTTCACCTAATAATCGACTCATAAAGTCAGGTAATAGTAAAGCGCTTAGTGCTGTCAACACAACTAATACTGAAATAATTACTGCTTGTTCCCAATATGGACGTATATATTTAAATATTAACTTCACTATCTATATCCTCCTCGTGGTAGTATTTTTTTAGTTGATGATATATTCTTTTTGTAATATCGCTTAATATTTCTCTCTCCTCATCAGTAATAACTTGATTTACCAAGTTATCCCAATCTTCAAAAATCTGTTTCAGTTGTTTATCTACTTCTTTTCCTTTTCCTGTGGCACTCAACACATATCCTCTTAAATCTTCCGGATTAGTTTCTTTTATAATTAAACCATCCTCCACCATTCTATTAATCGAACGAGTAGCATGTGATTTATGATAAAATGTTAGCTCAATTAAATCATTCATCTTTATTTGATTTCCAGCTTTAACAATTTTATGCAAAAATGGTGCATCTGCTCTAGAAATAGCTAAGTCTTTAATCCTTTCATCTAAAAAACGATGACGATATTTATTGATTGCATGGTCATATTCAGTTCTGCGCATAATAACCCCTTTCATAATTTATTTTGTAAAAATAGATTTAGTTGCGTTATCAACTAAGTCCACATTAAAAATTATAACTTAGTATAGTTGCGTTGTCAACTATTTTTTATTAATTAAAAAAATCCTGTAATTAAACAGGATTATTTATCAATATATATTATACCAATCGTACCTTTTCCACAATGACTAGAAATCACACAACCCATATCGGTTACGTACAAGTTTTCAATAACTTTAATATTTCGTATCTTCTCTTCTGCGTATATATATGAATTATGTGCTAAAGAGTGAGTAACAATTACAAACTCATCATCTATTTCAGATTGATGTGATTTAAATTCATTTAACATTATATCAATACCTTTTTTTATACTTCCCTTGGTTTTACCGCCTATTGCCAATACTCCATCTTTTACTTTTATAATAGGTTTAACCTTCAACAAACCACCCATTAAAGCCTTTATTGCTGTAAGGCGGCCACCTTTATACAAGTAGTCTAGTGTTTTAAGTACAAATTGACTTCTTACTTTAGGGACAATTTCTTCTATTTTGTGAACTATCTCAGTAATCACCAAACCTTGCTCAATATATTTTGTAGCTTTTAATAACAAAAGCCCTGTTCCGGCAGAAAGATTACATGAGTCGATAAGATATATATCCTCAGATTCTAATAGATTTTTAGCGGTTTTAGCGCTATTAAGTGTCGCTGATATTTTAGATCCAATTCCTATATATATAATTTGATATCCTTGTTCTAAATACTTTTTAAACATATCATAAAAAGCTCCGGGAGAAGGCGCAGCAGTTTTAGGTAAAATATTATGCTTTTTAACTAATTTGTACATCTCTTCAGTATTGATATCGACTAAGTCAAAGTAGGACTCCTTGTTAAACAAAACATATAATGGAACAATATCTATATTGCATTTTTTAATGAGTTCCTTTGACAAATCACAAGTACTGTCAGATATTAATTTAATCTTTTTCATTATCACACCTTCTTTCAAAGTATTATATCTAATTAAAAGGACATTGTAAATAAGAACACAGATATAAAAATATAATTTAATTTCTATATCATAAATGATATAATATTTCTAGAGGTGAAAAAATGGTTAAAATTGACAGATTCACTATTATCAACGCTGTTAAAGAAATGATAATTGAATCAACTAAAACTCTGGATAAAACTATTGTGGATAAACTTGAACTTTCTTTTCAAAATGAGAGCAATCAGTTGGCGAAAAATGTTTTAGGTAAAATTATTGAAAATCAGGATATTGCTAAACGTGAAAACATCCCTTTGTGTCAAGATACAGGTGTATTAGTATGTATTGCTGAGATAGGCAGAAATCTTATTTTTGATTATGATTTAACTGAAGCTATTAATGTTGGTGTTAGACAAGGATACACTGATGGCTTTTTAAGGAAATCTATAGTTAAGCATCCATTAAATCGTGTTAATACTTTAGACAACACTCCAGCCATCATTCACTATGAATTTATACCTGGAAATGAATTAATTTTACATATAGCGCCTAAAGGTGGGGGAAGTGAAAACATGTCAGCTTTAAAAATGTTATCTCCTGCGGATGGACGTGAGGGAATAATAGATTTTGTATTGGATACTGTAAAGAATGCTGGCGGTAGGGCTTGTCCTCCAATCATTGTTGGTGTTGGTATTGGTGGAAACTTTGAACATGTTGCATATATCGCAAAAAAAGCTATATTTAGACCAATAAATGATGTTTCTACTATTGTAGAAAATCGTTCATTAGAAATAGAACTTTTAGAAAAAATTAATAAACTCGGTGTTGGTCCTATGGGGCTTGGTGGCGATACTACAGCTATTGCTGTAAAAGTTAATTCTGCTCCTTGTCATATTGCATCATTACCTGTAGCCGTTAATTTGCAGTGTCATAGCGCAAGAAAAAATGAGGTGACTTTAATTGGAAAAACATATTAAAACGCCTATCAATGATAAAATAATCACTTCTCTTAGAGTTGGAGATGAAGTCTTAATCAGTGGCACAATTTATACCGGTAGAGATGCGGCTCATAAGAATATGATTGAAGCCATAGATAAAAATCAGAGCCTACCTTTTGACTTCCAGGGACAGATTATTTATTATGTGGGACCGACTCCCGCAAAACCTGGTCAAGCGATTGGCGCTTGTGGACCAACTTCTAGTTACCGCATGGATGCATTTAGTCCTGTTTTAATGGAAAAAGGTTTAAAAGTAATGATTGGTAAAGGCGAGCGTTCAAAAGAATTAGCAAGTGAAATTAAAAAGCAAAAAGCAGTATATTTGATTGCAATAGGTGGCATTGGAGCTTTACTATCAAAAACTGTTACATCAAGCGAAGTGATTGCTTATCCTGAATTAGGAGCTGAAGCAATTAGAAAACTTGAAGTTGTAAACTTTCCAGCGATTGTTGCTATAGACTCCCTAGGTAATAATATCTTTAAATAATAGCAATAAAAAAGAACTTGAGATTTTTTCTCAAGTTCTATTTTTTCAATAAGCTTTCGCCCAGTATACCAAATGTTTAGCTGGTTTACCACAAATTGGACAAACTTCACCAATAGCGGTTTGATCAAATGGCATGCATCTTGAAGTAGCCGCCGTATCAGCTTTTACTTTTTCTTCACATGCTTGATCACCACACCACATCATTTTGATATAACCGGCTTGATTTTTAATTATTTTTTTAAACTCTTCATAGTCTTCAGTGCTTCTAGTATTATCAAGAACATTTGTTAATGCTTTTTGGTACATTTCATCATGAATTGTTTGTAGAATGGCAGGAACTGATTCACTGACCGATTCAATTGACATAGTTGTTTTGTCACCATTAACGCGTTTAGCTAGTACACATTCGTTATTTGCTAAATCTCTAGGACCAACTTCAATTCTAATTGGTATACCTTTCATTTCTGATTCTGCAAATTTCCAACCTGGAGATTTATCTGAATCATCAATTTTCACTCTAACGCCAAGATTTTCAAGTTCTTTTTTGATACTATTACAAGCATCTAAAACACCTGGTTTTTGTTGTTGAATAGGGATAATAGCTACTTGGATAGGCGCTAAGTATGGTGGTAAAACAAGTCCAGAATCATCTCCATGAACCATGATTACTGCTCCAATCAATCTTGTTGAAACTCCCCAAGATGTTTGGAAAGGATTTTTCACTTTTCCATCTTTGTCTTGAAAACTAATATTGAACGCTTCAGCAAATCCAGTACCTAAATAATGTGTAGTTCCACTTTGAAGTGCTTTTCCATCATGCATTAAAGCTTCTATTGAATATGTGTCAACTGCTCCTGCAAATTTTTCTTTTTCGGTTTTTTGACCTATCACAAATGGAATAGCTAATAATTCTTTTCCCAAACGTTCGTAGATATCTAAAATATCTAGCGCTTCTTTTCTTGCTTCTGCTTCATCTCTATGAACGGTATGTCCTTCTTGCCATAGAAATTCACTTCCTCGTAAGAAAGGTCTAGTTGTTTTTTCCCATCTAACTACAGAACACCATTGATTATATTTTTTTGGTAAGTCTCTGTAAGATGTAATAATTCTTGAATAATGATTACAGAATAGAGTTTCTGATGTTGGTCTGATAATTAATCTTTCTGCTAATACTTCATTACCACCAACAGTTACTATCGCTGTTTCAGGTGCGAAACCTTCAACATGTTCAGCTTCTTTTAAAAATAATGATTCCGGAATGACAAGCGGCATGTAGACATTATCATGACCTGTTTTTTTAAACAAGTTATCTAAATATCCTTTCATCCCTTCCCATAATGCAAAACCATAAGGTCTATATATAATAAAACCTTTTGCATCTGAATAGTCCATTAATTCTGCTTTACGGCATACATCAGTATACCATTGTGCAAAATCTTGGTCTCTGGCCGTAATCTCTTTTACTAATTTTTTTGCCATAATATCACTCCTTTGTTTATGTATTATAACATAATATATTTACATTTATAAACATTATATTACTTTTTCAATAAATCGATATAAATCTTCTTTTGTTCCATATTTAAAGACGTTACAGTCTTCTAATACTTGTTCAAATATATGACCTACTTCTTGTTTTAACACTTCATTTAGTTCTTCATTATTAATTGCTTTTTCTTTTAAAGAATTAATCCAAGGTATGTGCTTTTCAAGTTCAGAATATTCAGTAACATCTTTATTATTTATTAAGCAATCTTCAATCAGGTCAAGTTCATTTACTAATCTACCGGGTAGGATTGCTAAACCCATAACTTCAATTAGACCGATATTTTCTTTTTTAATATGAAATAGCTCTTTACTAGGATGATATAACCCGTAAGGTTCATCTTCTGTAGAATAATTATTTCTTAAAACAATATAAAATCTATACTTAGCACCGTCCAATTTAATTATTGGTGTCACAGTATTATGGTCTTCTTCAGTTTTCGAGAAAATATTTAATTCTTTATTTTCATATTTATACCAAGCTTTATAGATATCATTTACAGTATCTAACAGAGCATTTTCATTATTTGAGCTAACTCTAATGACAGCCATTGGCCAGTCAAGGACTTCAATCTCAACTTTTCTTCTCTTGTATTTTTGTAGAACTTTTGCTTTTTCAATCGGAAACTCATATCTTCCACCTTGAAAGTGATGATGTCCTAAAATAGAACCACCAACAATCGGTAATCCAGCATTTGAGCCAATTAAATAATGTGGAAATTTGTTGATAAAATCAACTAATTCTGCGAATGATTTTTCATTAACATACATTGGTGAATGATCTTTTCTTAAAACAATCGCGTGTTCATTAAAATAGGCATATGGAGAGTATTGAATTCCCCAAGCATCTTTCTCGTGATTCAACGTCAAAGAAATAACTCGATGATTACTTCTAGGCGCTAAACTAGTTGCTTGATAAACTCCTTGATTTTCCATACACAATGGACAAGTTGGATATTTATCCTTAATTAGAGACTGTTTTTTTATGTCTTTTGGGTCCTTTTCAGGTTTTGATAAGTTTATAGTTAGTTCCAGCGGACCATATTTACCTTCATAAGTATACTTGATGTTCTTATCAATTCTTTTAGTCTTTATGTAATTACTAGCAATTGATAGATTATGAAAGAATGTTGTAGCTGTTAATGGTCCAGTTTTATATTTGTTCCGAAACATTCTTGTTAGTTCGCTAGGTCTTGGTAATAAACAATCCACTATTTTTGCTTCAAAAGCATCTCTAGTTATGACTGAATTTGATTCCAAAATATTGTTTTCATTTGCATAATTTAAAATAAACTCAATCACTTCAAAAAAATCGACTTCTTCAGTAACTGCTTCTGGTTCAAATTTATTAAGTTTTAACAAATATAAAATTCTATTAATTGCATAATAATCATCATCTATCCCTAAGTATAGATTTTTTTGAGCATATGCAATTAATTCATTAATTTTCTTATTTATCATATTTCACTCCTCAAACCCATTCGGATGTTTTTGGTGGAATTTCCAAGCAGAATCTATAACATCTTCAATATTCTTTGTTGGTTCCCACCCTAATATCATTTTAGCTTTTTTATGTGAAGCGACTAATTTATCAGGATCACCAGGTCTTCTATCACCAAGTTTCATTGGCAATTTATGTCCAGTTACTTTTCTAGCAGTTTCTACTATTTGGAGATTAGAGTATCCAGTTTCTGATCCTAAATTGAAAATATCTGAATCATTACCTTCATTTAAATATTCTAGTGCTTTTATATGTGCATCAGCGAGATCTTCGACATGAATATAATCTCTAATACAAGTTCCATCAAAAGTTTTATAATCATCTCCAAAGATTGTTATAAATTCTCGTTTATCCATTGGCACTTCTAAAACAATTGGGATTAAATGAGTTTCTGGTCTATGGTCTTCTCCTATAGTAGCATCAATTGAAGCTCCAGCAACATTGAAGTAGCGAAGACTAACATATTTTATGCCGTGCGCAACATCTGCCCATTTCATCATTTTTTCCATGAATAATTTGGTTTCGCCGTAAGGATTTGTTGGATTTGTTGCATATTCCTCAGTGATTGGCATTTTTTCGTGAGCCCCATAAGTAGCAGCGGATGATGAGAATACTATTTTTTTAATATTATGATTTGCCATTGCCTCTAATAGAATTATTGTCCCATTAACATTATTATCAAAATACTTGATTGGATTTTTCATTGATTCTCCAACTAAACTTGAAGCAGCAAAATGAATACATGCATCGATATTATTTTCATTAAATACTTTATCTAAAAAAAGCCTGTCTCTAATATCACCTTCATAGAATTTAGCAGCTTTAGGAACTGATCCTTTATGACCTGTTAATAAATTATCTGCAACAATTACTTCATGACCTAATTCTAAAGATAATTTTACAAAATGACTACCTATGTAGCCAGCTCCGCCCAATACTAATAACTTCATCTCTTCCTCCAATTAATCTTATTTAATCCATCAAATCTAGTAAAGTTTTGATGTGTAGGTTTTAAGTTAAAAATCATTTTTTCTTTTTTTACTGGATGAGTAAATTCAATTTGATAGGCGTATAATCCAATAAAAAATTCTTTATTTTCTACCATTTTCCCGTATTTTGTATCACCAAATAAAGGATGTTGGTGATGTGCTAATTGAAATCTTATTTGGTGAAATCTACCAGTAATCAACTCTATAGTAAGGAGTGAATATGGATTGTTATCTATCAATGTTTCACCCAATAAATCATATTTCAATTTTGCTTCTTTTCCAAGTAAATTATCACTTATTAATGCTTGGCGCTTTTCTTCGTCTTTGATCAAAAAATCTTCGTATATTCCCGATTTTTTTTCAAAAGTGCCTTTAGCAATAGCTAGATAACTTTTATGAAATTCATGATTTCTTATCTGTTCTGATAATCTGCTAGCGGCTTTAGAAGTTTTAGCAAACACCATAATACCTGATACATTGATATCAAGTCTATGTACTAAACCTAGATAAACATTACCAGGTTTTTGATATTTCTCTTTAATATAATCTTTAAGTAGATTAACCATATCTGGCTGTTTAATGGCTCCCGCTTGAGACAAAACTCCTGCGGGTTTTAAACAGACAATTAAATGATTATCTTCATATAAAATTTGGATATTCATATCGATCACTCTTCTTCTTTATTCACTAAATATTTTACCACATAAACAAAGAAAAACTAAGCATTTTCAGCTTAGTTTTGATTTTATGGATTTACTCTATTTGGTCCTCTGTATAAAAATGTTACGTCTCTAATATTATCAATATTGAATAATCTCATTAAGAAACGGTTTATTCCGAACCCATATCCACCATGTGGAGGTACTCCGTATTTGAAGAAATCAAAATAAAAATCTAAAGACTCTAATGGGATTTCTTTGATTTCAGCTTGCTTCATTAACACATCAACACGGTGCTCTCTTTGAGCTCCAGTTGTTATTTCAATACCTTTATATAATAAGTCAAAACTCTTAGTAAGTCCTCTTTCATCTACCATATGATAGAAAGGTCTGGCTTCAAATGGATAATCAGTTACAAAAACAAAATCAGAATTAAGTTTCTTTCTTCCATATAAACCAATTAGTTCTTCTTCTTTACGATCAAAGTCAAATTCTTTTTCACCGAAGTATTTATAATTCTCTTGAACAATTTTTTTAGCCTCGGAAAAAGGTATTCTTGGGAAAGCTACTTCAGGTACTTTGATTTCATGTTTAAAGATTTTTTCAAAAGATTCACCGATTTTAGCTTTTAAGTCTTTCATTACATTAACTAATACAGCTTCTTCTAAATCCATAACTTCTTGATGAGAATCAATCCAACTCATTTCACAGTCTATCGATGTGAATTCAGTTGCGTGATAAGCAGTATGTGAATTTTCAGCTCTGAAGACAGGCCCAATTTCAAATACATTATTAAATCCAGCAGCCATAGCCATTTGTTTGTAGAATTGTGGAGATTGTGCTAGATATACAGTTTTACCGAAATAGTCCATTTTGAAAACTTCAGCTCCGCCTTCTGAAGCTGTTCCCAAAATCTTTGGTGAATGGATTTCAATAAAGTTATGTTCAATCCAATAATTCCTCATAGACATTTCAGCTAAAGTTTGAGCTTTAAAGATAAGATAATTTCTATCTGTTCTTAAATCTAAGAAACGATTGTCTAATCTTAAATCTTGGTTGGATTTATTATTATAAGCTAAGATATCAATTGGTAATTCTTCCTCACTTACTGAAGTTACTTCAATAGTTTTAGGTAAAAACTCCATTCCTCTCAGTTTAACATTTGGTGATTCTTTAACCAAACCAAAAGCCTTGATTGTACTTTCTTTAACTAAAGTACTTACAAGAGCATTCAATACTTGGTTTTCTTCATTTTTTTCAATTGTTAATTGTAGCTTAGCTGATGAATCTCTAATTATAACAAATTGAACATATTGTAAATCTCTTACTTTATCAACGAAACCACATACTTCAATTTCTTGATTAAAATAAGAATTCAAATCTTTTAATAATATTTTTTCCATATTAACCCCTTATTTCATTATTAGTCAAATTATTATAGCACAATAGATTATTGTTTTCAATTGTTTAAAATGAAGAAAAATAGTATGTGAACATAATCTTTCATTATCCATAGAAATATTAATTACTATGATATAAAAACAAATAGAATTAAAGCAGAAGTTTTTTGACTTCTGCTTTTCTCTTTATTCTGGCTTATGAACAACCATTTGTGGAAATGGTATTTCAATATTGTTTTTATCAAGCAATTCTTTAATTCCTTTTCTAACTGTTCTTTCTATTGCATAGTGTTTTTCAGTATCAGTTTTAATAATAACTGTAATATTAACTGAGCTATCAGCTAAAGAGGTTACACCTAATATATTTGGATCTTCAATGATTTCAGGGAAGATGTCTCGATATTTAGGTAATTCCTTATTAAGTAATTTGATAGTTTTTTCTATATCCTCTGAATAACCAATACCAAATTCAATAATAGCGATTGAAGGTGTTAATGAATAGTTTGTTGTTGCAGTAATATTTCCATTAGAGAAAATCTTAATATCTTGTTTCCAGTTTTTAAGTCTTGTACTTTTTAATCCTATATCTATTACTTCTCCTTTAAAGCCGTTTATTTCAACAATGTCACCAACATCAAAATGATGTTCAAAGATGATGAAGAATCCAGCAATGAAATCTTTAATCAAAGATTGAGCTCCCATACCAATAACTAATCCCATTATACCTAAACCAGCTAAAGCAGGTAATACATTTACTCCCCATAAAGATAGTATTACTAAAACAGCTACTATTTCTACAATATAAGTTGTGATACTTTTTACAACCTTCAAAATAGTACCGATACGTTTTTGCATTTCACCTTCTTTTTCAGAAACTCTCTTAATTACCATTTTAACAACTTTAAGAATTAGCAACGAAATAAAGATAGTTATTACTGTTCCAAGTAAGGCTCCAATTTTTTCAGTTATACCTAAACTTATGCTATCCCATAGATTCATTAATTCAGTAGAATAATCGAATCCCCAAAACCACATAATTAATCCAACGCAAACAACTAAAACAATAAATAGCAATATATAAAACCAAGCAATACCTTTTTTAAGTTTTTCTTGTCTATTTGTTGCTATTTTATTAATAATATAAGCAACCCCTATGAATCCTAAAACGACTACACATGTTAGTATAATATTTGTCACATTATTAGCGAATAAAAACATAATATCATCCTTTCAAATTATATCTAAATATATCATTATATTAATTATACCATTTTAAAAATTAAAAAACGACTATTTCTAGTCGCTTATATCAAAACTATCATGCTAATACATAGATAATACGTTAATTCCATTTTTCTAAAAGAAAAAGTATATATAATCCTAACTAACTTTCAATACTATCATGGATTTAAAGTAACCACTGAAAACGAAATAGTTACTAGAAAAAAAACGTTATTAGAATTAAAATAAAATGGTACAATATAAAAGACAACAAAAATACTAGGAGGACATTTTAAATGAAACGATTATATATTTTAGGAATATTATTGGTATTAGCATTAACTGGATGCGGAGCGAGTACTACCACTATCGAAGAAAATGTTGATCTAACAGCATTGCCTTATTATTCTTACTTAAGTGATACTAACCCAGTAATTACCATCAATGTAAAAGACTTTGGTGTAATGCAATTACAATTATTTCCCGATGTGGCTAAAAACACTGTAGATAATCTTATACACTACATTCAGGAAGGATCATATTCTAATAGTACTTTTCATAGAATTATAGAGGATTTCATGATTCAAGGAGGAATTGTATCAGATACAGGGTGTTCCATAAAGGGTGAGTTTTCATCAAATGGTGTTGACAATGATTTATCACACTCACGTGGAGTTATATCAATGGCGAGAACAATCATAAACGATAGTGCAACAAGCCAATTCTTTATTGTCCACAATGACAGCAAATTTTTGGACACAAAGTATGCGGCTTTTGGTGGGCTTGTTAGTGGATTTAATGTATTGGATGCATTAGCTATTGTTTCGACTACTACAAATGATGCTCCTACTGATAATATAGTAATAGAAAGTATTACTATTGAATTAAACGGGTATACTGTTGATGATGTTATTTGTGCAAATTAGTCTATAAGAATGGAATTATTTAATTTTTAATTCAAGGATTCAACCTTGCAAAAACTAATATAACTAAAAATGGATTATCAAAATCATATGTTAATCCTTTTTTTTATGGAGTAAAACAAAATAACAGAATATTGTATCTTTAAAAAAGATTAAATGAGTAAAAAAAAGACACATTTCTGTGTCTTAATTAGTTTTCTGTCTTGTCACGTATAATTAAGACTATAGAAACTATAGGGTTAATTATGGCTTCTTGAATGACCAAGAGTAATTGGATTAAGTGCTTTTTAAACAGATAGTAATAATGAATCTATATACATAGGATTATATCATTTATTAGGCAGATATAAAAGCCTTATTTTGAATTCTGTAACTAATTGGTGATAAATAGTTTAGGTAAGAATGCATTCTCTTTCTGTTATAGAATAGTTCAATATAACTAAAGATATCCACATCAACTTGAGATGGATTTAAGTATTGTCTTCTATAGATACATTCCTTTTTTAAACAAGCAAAGAAACTCTAGTATCTACTGATATGATACTAGAGTCGTCATATTTTATTGTTACCTGTCATTAAACATCAAGTTCGAAAATATGGAGATATTTTGTCTTTCTTAACTCATCCATCATTTTTGAAGTGTATATATTTATTGAAATATTTTCGGCACCTTTAATCCGCCTATCAACTACATAACTCGATTCCCTTACTAGGTCACCTATATATAGATACAAAAAAAAGACACATTTCTGTGTCTTAATTGATTTCTGGGTTGTATGACCTATTTTAATACAAATCATTATCATAAAACTCAGAATCGATCATGCATTCAAGAAGTTTTTCTTTTAACTCTTTTTTTGTTAGTTTATTTAAATATTTCTCAATGTCTTTTATTCGTTCTTCTCGCATTATAATTGACTGCTGGAATCGTTCTTCTTCCTCTTCCTCGTAGCGTTCAATTTCTTCAATGTATTCTTTTGCCTTTTCTGGAAAAATAGCAAAGTATGATGCCACCATATGTTTACAAATAATTCTTCTACCATTAGCATGAGGACAATTACATGTTGATTTACGTGGATGATTTAAATCTAAATGAATGTTGTATATTTTAGTTTCATCATTACATACTTTGGCATCAAACTCATAGTCACTTACTTTTTTATGTTCTACAACTTTTCCTTGTATATAATAATTGTACCCTCTCCACAAAGATTTATAACTACTTAATTCTTTTAATCCCATATGAGCCTCCTTATAAAATCAAAGACTATTTAAATAATCACTAAATGTACTAAAAGGCAATTTTCTCTTTTTTGCAATCATCTGAATCCAGATGGAATCTGCTTCAGCAGTTGTTAGTATACCATCGTTAACTGCTTTATGCATAATATCATGAGTCGCAATATGATTTAATCCATACAGTTCAACATAATGACTTACATCACGAAAATTGTTACTAGCTAGTATTCCATTATTCTTTTTCGTTAATACAATTGCTGCAGCTTCACCTCTACCAATCAAGGGCAAAGAGCTTGCTCTGGTGTGATCTGTTAAATCTAAATAAAGTGTATTGTCATCTGTATTACTTTGAATATCCTCAATAGCAAGATTACCATTAGATACCATCACATCAATTCTTTGGCGCAAATGGGGTACTCTTGAAATTTCGTTATAAACTTGTCTTGGGATTATCATGTCATTACCAAAGCAATGAATCAGTAAATGTTGAGTTTGGGTCCATAAAAAAGAGGATATACAATCTGTATCGAAAAAGACAATTTTAGTCATAAATATCTTCTTCCCCGTTTTCATCAAAGACAATATCACTTCTATATGCTTCCAACAAATATTCTTCATACTTTCCGTCTGAAATTAAGCCCAATTCTTTTAATTCTAATGCTTTTTTTAAGTATGAACCATATGTTTTAGGTTCCTCAATATCTGTAGATAAGTATAGTGAGACATCGAATCCATATTTTTTTGCATTTTTAATAATATTTCTTTTGTATTGTTCAGATTCTTCAGAAGTCATATATTCTTCTTGAATCAATCGCACAAGTACAGCATTTCTACTTACTCTAAAATACTGTTCAATCTCTAAAATATCATGCAAATCTATCTTCTTAGTTCCACCATTTGTTAGTTTATTGTAAAAGCGAGTAAAACTTGAATCTGGCATAAGTAAATATGAGGCAAATAGATTCGCCTCTTTTTCCACTTTAAAATCAGACTGAGCATATAAACTAATTGAAGTTTTTTCCCCATCATAAAAGTAATGATATAATTCATGAGCAATGGAAAAAGTTTGTCTACCCAAAGTAGAGTTTGAATTAATCGCAATTAGATTTGCTGATTTGATACAGACTCCACTAATCTCTTCTTTAAATGGGTAAAAAATTAAAGTTATGTTTGAATTTGTACTCATTAATGAAATCAAATCTATTGGTGAGTTATCATCAACACCAAAGTGTTCACGAGTACTAAGTGCGCGACGTTGTAAAACTAATCTATCCATTGTGTCTTTCCAAAATTGCATTCATTTCTAAAATATTCATTGCAATTTTATTAATATTTGAAATATCTTCAAGTGAGGATAAACTTAAATTAGTCTTTCTAAATGATGGTGATAAAGCGCGCAAATTCTTTGAATCTTTATATATATCATTTATGTGAATACCAAAAAGTGAACATGCTCTTTCAAGATTGCTCACACTTATTGTTCTTTCTCCACTTTCAAACTTGCTTATACTACTTTGTTCTAAGTTTAAATACTCAGCCATTTGTTCTTGGGTAATATTGATTTTTTTTCTTAATTTCTTAAAATTATCTCTCATAATTTCTTCCATAATATATTACTCCCTCCATTTACATAACATATTATACTTCACATTTGTCATATTTACAATAGTGTTGCATTATATTTTTATGACAATTTTTGAAGTGATACCATTTTCTTGTACTTTTGTACCCTTAAATCTTTGTATCTATTATACTATCTTTTCTTCTTTAAAGTGGTACCTATGTGTCCCACTTTTTCATAGCAGTGCATCATTTTTATCAAATTCAATTGGGAGATACATCTGATAAACTGACTTGAAATAAAAAAATCACTACTATATATGGCGACTTCGATTTCCCTCAAAACTTAAAATGGCTCTATTACTATATAAAAAAGGCCTGATACAATTGTATCAAACCTATGCTTGGCTTATGGAGCAGGTGAAGAGAATCGAACTCTCGTAGTCAGCTTGGAAGGCTGAAGTTCTACCGTTGAACTACACCTGCGTTTTGACGCAAAAATATGATAACACGAAATACTACCATATGTCAATAGATATTTTCTTAATTTTTTTCCACAATTCTTAATTTAGCACTATGTGCGCGGTTATTTAATTCTAGCTCTGCTTCACCAGCAATAATTATTTTTCTATTAATTAGTTTAAGTAGTGGTTTTTCAGTGATAATAATTGGTACCCCTCTAGGTATATCAATAGTTGAATGTTTTCTGAATATTTGTTTACAAAGTCTATCCTCTAAAGAATGGAAAGTTATTACTGCTAGTCTTCCCTGAGGTGCCAATAGACTTATAGCTGCCTCTAATGCGGCTTCAAATCTGTTTAATTCATCATTAACTGCTATTCTTAACGCTTGGAAAGTTTTTTTAGCAGGATGACCCTTCTTATTTAAAACTTTGTGAGGCATCGATCTCTTGATTATATCAACTAGCTCAAAAGTAGTATTGATTAGTTTATCTTCTCGAGCTTTAATTATATTTTTAGCTATACTTCTAGAGAATTTTTCTTCACCATATCTAAAGAATATATTAGCTAAATCTTCATATGAATAAGTATTTACTATTATTTTAGCAGTAAGGCTGTCTTCTGGATTCATTCTCATATCTAATTCATTGTCAAATTTATATGAAAATCCTCTTCCAGCAATATCAAATTGATATGAAGAAACGCCTAAATCAAATAGAATGCCATCCACTTGAGTTACTCCTAATTCATTGAGTCTTTGTTTTGCGTTGATAAAATTATCTTTAATGATAGTATAATTAGAAAAGTCGGCTAGTTTTTCATTAGCCTTTTTTATTGCGAAATCATCTTGATCTACTCCGTAAAGATGTCCATTGGGAATCCTCTTAAGAATTTCTGAAGCGTGTCCCGCTCCACCCAAGGTCATATCAACATAAATCTTATGATCTCTGATATTTAAATTAGTTATTACCTCTTCTAATAATACTGGAATATGTTTTTCCATTTAATCACCTATTTAATTATAACATATATATATTTTTGCAAAAGAAAAACGTTGAATTTTCAACGTATCTTTTTCTTTTATTCTTGCTCTACTTTTTCTGCTTTAGGTTCTTTAACCAATTTCCCTTTGTAATAACCACATTTTCTACAAACTGTATGACTTAAAGTTACTTCACCACAATTAGGACATACTGCCATAGTAGGAGTTTGTAATTTAAAATGAGTTCTTCTTTTTCTTTTTACAGACTTACTAATCTTTCTGAATGGTACTGCCATCTTGATTCCTCCTCTATTCTTTTATCTTAGCAAACGGGCTGCTAGTAATCAACTCTTCCTCACTGGCTTTAAATTTTTCTTCATGATATTCTTTCAAAGCATTAGGGTCATAAACCTTCATAGGCTTTTCAATTAATATCTCTCCAAAAATATATTGATCTAAATCAATAGTAATACCATCAATAAGATGTGTATCATCATCAATAAATTCAGTGGAAAAGTTTATCTGTGAATTAAAGTCTAATTCAACTAAAACTTCTTTCAAAGTAAGAGAGCACAACATTGTCAGTGTGGTCTGGATACCCAAGTTAAACACAAACAAATTTTCGTCCTTATAGTATTCAAAATATCCGCTAACTTCAGTCGTAGATATCCCTACTAGATCCTCTTGTTTTTCAGTTATATAACCTTGCAATTCTAGTTTAAAGTTAAGGTCACTATCCGCTTTGGCTTTCTTAACAAGCTCATGAATTGTCCATTTCAATCTCATCACCTCATCACAGCAAATCAATTATACTTTTTTTTCTTTTTAATGTCAAGAAAAATATACTGGTATACAACCCCTATATCTAAAAAAAATCAAATTAGTTTGCATTACAATTTAAATGCGTTATAATATATAATGGTTTACGGAAAAGAGGAGACATTATGGATAAAGTAACTCAAATAAAACAAAGTCTTAAGAATCTAAAAGACCCTACTACAAGCTTAAGTTTTCACGAATATAAAGCAATAAAACATTGTGGAATTGATGATGAAACAAACACAGTTATGTTTGTAATTGAAGTTAAAGAAAAAACGCAGGAAGTAATTAAACAACTCACTAGAGAAATCGCCAAGATTGTAAAAATAGATTTGGGATACACTGGAGTTAAAATAGATTTCGTTCAAGGTAAAACTGCTAATGCAGGTGCTAAAACGATTTTAGTTGCTTCAGGTAAAGGAGGAGTAGGTAAATCAACTGTAACTGCCAACCTTGCTTATGCATTAATGAGATTGAATAAAAAAGTTGCTATTATTGACGCTGATGTATATGGCGCTAATATGCCAAAAATATTAGGAGCCACTGAGCACAAGTTACTTGGTAATAAAGATGGTAAGATCTATCCATTTGAAAAAGATGGAATCCAAATGATATCTACTGAGTATTTAGTAGAGAAAAATCGTGCTTTAATGTTAAGAGGTCCTATGCTTAACAAAGTATTGAAGCTTTTCTTTGAAGATACACTATGGAATGGTGAAATTGACTTTTTTATAGTAGACCTTCCACCCGGAACAGGTGATGTAATGATGGACATCAAGGAATTCTCAAAAGAAGCTAAAATGGTTATTGTCACAACACCACAGGTAAATGCATCACATATAGCAATCAAAGCTGGATTCGCAGCTAAAGATTTAGGACAAGAAGTTATTGGTGTTGTAGAAAATATGTCTTACTATATGGTAAACGATGAAAAACACTTTATCTTTGGAAAAGATGGTGGAAAAAGAGTAGCTGATGAGTTATTAGTTGAATTATTAGCTGAACTTCCAATCGTTCCAAGCGATAACAGTATTTATAAAGAAACAGCTGCTGCTGGATTGCAATATTTAAATCTAGCTAATCAAATTTTAAAATTGGTTTAAAAAACATAAACTCTTCATCTCGAAAATGAAGAGTTTTTTTTATGTAGTTTTTTTTATGTAGTTATTTTTTTGTGAGTTTGTAATTTATATATTGTAGCTTCACATTTTCTATAGTAGTTTAAAGCATCCTTATATCTTTTTTTGTTAGCTAGAATATCAACTATTTGATTCGTAATTTCCTTCATTATGTATATATTTTGGATCCTTACAGCATAAGATAGCACATAATTAATTAAATAATCCTTAAGAAATGATTTATCGCTATCTTCTTCTAATTTAAGTATGTTTCCAAAATCTAATTGTGCTTTATGTTGGTAGTGTAGGTCATTAATTTCCTTCTTCACCTCTTTGTATTCATCAAATTTTTTATTATTAAATAGATAATTAGCTTTTAAATATAACCCAGTTAGATAATTATCCCCTTTAGGATCCAAATAATCTAGGTACTCTAAGATTTTTCCACTAGAATGGCCTAGTATTATAAGATAGTAATTTCTCTCTGATTTAGTTAGACTGCTTAGTTGATTAATTTCAAAGTTGATTGTTTTATATGAACCTTCTATTGCCTTAAAAGTATTTGAGATAACCAAAGTATCATTCATTCTATTGGTGTTACCATAGCTCATAAAAACATTTCTAGCAACATCAAGTGCATCTCTGGAGTAGTTTATAAGGTTTAAGTTTCCATATACAACAAATTTTAGATAACTATATAACCCAAAGAGCATTTCATCATTATGCATATTATCTTTTATAGATTCCAAAATTATTCGAGCTGTTTGGAAATCATTAATTCCTACATTATAAAAACAACCGTAAATTAGAAATGTTGCGAAACCAAAATCTTCAAGTGAACTTAAGTATCGGTACATATCATTATATATTGTTTGTGCGTTTTCAAAATCTTCAAACAATATGTAATATCCCAGTCTAACAATAAAAACAAGTATACCATATTCATATTTGCTTACCTCTTCATATAATTCCTTATAAGACTCTAAATCTTTATAAAAGAATAATCTAATTGATTTTTCAAGATATTCAAGCATTTTTTCAGGAAAACCAATATGATCTATCGGGAGACCCATTCTTTCCATAATTAAAAATAGATGTTCCTTGTTAATAACGATTTTATTATTCTCTATTTTAGATATATATGTATTTGAACAGATACCTTTAGCTAATGACTCTTGAGTTAAACGTAACTGTTTTCGTCTTTTCTTAACTCGATCACCAATACCTCTGTAATAGAAATTATACATTTCCTCTCTTCTTCTTATCAAACTAATACCTAAATTAATATCCATACTAACCTCCATAACATTTTAATAATATATTTAGCTTTTTGAAATACATTATACAAGAATTATTTAAATAATGTAAGTAAATCTTATTGATTTTTTTGTGAAGTTTTTTCAACTAATTTATACATATGGGCTAAATTTACATAAAAAACCCAGTCATTATAAGACTGGGTTTATACAATATTCTATAATTGGACAATTAATACAATTTGGCTTTTTAGCTTTACAAAAATATCTTCCAAAGAATATAAATTTATGATGAAGGTCAATCCAGATAGACTCATCGAATAGTTTTTTTAATTTTTCTTCAATTTTATTCGGAGTATCTCTTTCATTGGCAAAGCCTAATCTTATCGATACTCTTGAAACATGAGTATCGACCGCGATTCTTGGCACGTGGTAGAATTCAGCTAAAAATACATTCGCAGTCTTTCTTCCTACACCAGGAAGTTTTTCTAGGTCACCTTGAGAATTAGGTACAATAGAATTATATTCTTCAACTAATATTTCTGATAATCGTTTTAAATTCTTTGACTTGTTTCTAAATAATCCTATTCGATTTATATCACTTTCTAATTCTTCAAGACTTGCATTGGCAAAATCTTTTAGACTATGATACTTTTCAAACAGTTTATCAGTTACTTTGTTTACTGAAATATCTGTAGTTTGCGCGCTTAACATTATTGCAATAATTAATTCATAATCTTTTCTGTAATTGAGTTCGCATTTTGCTTCAGGATATAATTTGGATATTTCTTGGTAGATAAATTCTGTTTTAGTTACTTTTTTTCCCACGAGTTAAAAAATGCTTTTAACGCTTCTGGCTTTTCAGTATCATACTGAGTAGCTTTGACTTTTCCCTTATTCTTACTACGTTTAAGCAGCACTCCGTCAACATAACTAATAGAAGATTTATTTGCTTTAATCGCATCTAAAGTCGCTCTTTTAATTTCAGTAACACTATATTTATCTTCACCTATCCATTTTTGAATCAACTCAATTTCTAAAGGTTTTAATTGTTTTTGAAATTGGTTTTCTAGTAACTCCACTATTTCCTCTTCGATTGAATCAAAGGTATTTTTAGTATCAGTTACCTCATGTTTAATTTTAGTTTTATATACTTCAATTAATTTTACTACAGTATTGTCTAAAGAAAAATCTTCAGTTTCCTTTTTGTTTTTTTCTTTTATTAAACGAATATTTAAATATTGTTTATTAATAAGTCCATCAAGTGTCTGTAACAGTTTTTCTTCGGATATTGTAAGTTTCTTCACTAATTTTGTAGGAGAGATAAAAGTAATACCAGCTTTTTTTTGCGAGTGTAACTCTATCAACAAAAAGGCTTCTATTTCTGATAAGCCGATTTTTTTATAGTTTTTTAAAAGAAGTTTATCAAAATCGATAATTTCCTCTTCAATTAATCTCTTAATTACTGCGTAATCCATTACAACACCTCTATCATTGTCTGGCTAATTTATCTAAAGTTGCTTGCGCTGCGTTTTGCTCTGCTTCTTTTTTTGATTTCCCAATTCCTTCACCCATAATTATAGTTTCATCCATATAAACTCTGGCTTTAAACTCTTTATCATGAGCAGGTCCTCTTTCAGATATGATCTTGTACTCTAAGGTTCTTTTATCTGATTGTACTAATTCTTGGAGTTTACTCTTATAATCATTATCTTCTTCATCAATATTTTTTAGAATTGCTGGAAATACAACTTTTTCCAAAACTTTATATGTTTCTGCATAGCCTTTATCAATATAAATAGCTCCTAACAAAGCCTCGAATGCATCAGCTAAAAGTGCCGGTTTTTCTCTTCCACCTGACATTTCTTCGCCTTTACCTAACAGCAAATAAGCACCTAAATCAATGGTTTTTGCGTACTCATATAAAGATTGTTCGCATACTTCTTGAGCCCTCTTCTTTGTTAGAACTCCTTCTGACTCATCAATGTGGTCAAAAAGAAATCTAGCAACAGCTAGGTCTAAGACTGCGTCACCTAAAAATTCGAGTCTTTCGTTGCTTTTTTTGCTATTTTCATTAGCATATGAAGAGTGCATCATAGCTCTCTTTAAAAGGTTAAAATCATTAAATTTTAGATTAAAGAATTTTTCCAATTCTTTTATGTCTTTACTCATTTTCAGCTTCCTTTTGTTTATCTAAGTGTGCTTTAACTTTTTCAAAAACATCTTTTCTACATATTTCAGCAGCTTGTCTAATTCCATTATAGAAACCATATGCATTTGAAGAACCTTGAGCTTTGATTACTGGTTTATATAAACCATAAATAACTGCTCCACCAATCTCCGATGCATCGATCGATTTTTTAAACTTTATTAAATTCTTTCTCGCTAACAAAGCTCCAACTTTACCAAAGAAAGAACTGGTTAAGCTTTTCTTAAGAAATTTTCCCATTCCTTTTGCGGTACCCTCGATTGTTTTCATTACAATATTAGCAGTAAAACCATCACTTATCATAATATTACATGGTGGATCCAGAACTTCTTTTGGTTCCATATTTCCATAAAACTCAAATAAATCAGTTTTTGTAAATAAATCAAAAACTTCGTGATCAAGTTCTCTACCTTTTCCAGGTTCAGTTCCGATGTTTATTAACCCTACAACTGGATTTTCAATATTCAGTACTTCCTGTGCATATATTTTTGCGAAATATGCTTGTTGAAGCATATATTCTGGTCTGATGGTTAGATTACCGCCAGCATCTAATAAGATAGTTGGCGTTCCTGAAATTGAAGGGATTAATGGCGCTATGGCAGTTCTTTTAAACCCTTTCATTCTTCTAACTAAAATATGAGCCCCAGCAATTAAAGCTTGTGTAGCTCCACTTGATACAACAGCATCAGCTTCTTCACTTCTTAAACTGGCTAAAGCTCTTGCCATTGATCCAGTTTCTCTATTACCCTTAATTGCTTGAATTGGATTCTTTTCTCCCATAGGAATTACGAAAGGTGCATGCACAACTGTTATTCTTTCAGAGTTAGTTAGTAAAGGTTTGATTACTTCCTCATCTCCATAAAGAATTATCTCAATATCATCTATTTTTTGAATGGCCAACATCGACCCTAATATTTGTTCTTTTGGGGCGAAATCTCCACCCATTGCGTCTACAGCTATTCTAATCATTTTCATCACCTCTATAATAAATTAGTATACCACATCTTAATCTAAATTATAAGATTCAATTTTTTTTATTGATTTATTTCTAAGTTTTTTTGACATGATATCTTCACTATGAATTATCTCTATAGCATCAGTGAATGCTTCTGCTAAAATCTCTTGGTCATTAATCAAGTTTGCCATCTTAAATGTGGGTAATCCTGACTGCACTTTGCCAAAAACTTCTCCTGGACCTCTAATTGATAAATCATATTCACTAATTAGAAATCCATCATTTGTATTTTTTAAAATATTTAGCCTTTCACTAGCATCCAATAAATCATCAACCACTAAGTAACAATACGATTGATCAACATCTCTTCCAATTCTACCTCTTAATTGATGTAATTGCGCCAAACCAAATGCATTTGCGTTCATAATCACCATAACTGTAGCGTTCTTCACATTAACCCCCACTTCGACTACCGTTGTAGAAACTAATATTCGTGTTGAATTTCGATAAAATTTGCTTAAAACAGCTGTTTTTTCCTCGTCTTTTAACTGCCCATGTAAGATGTCTATTTGATATTTATTTCCGACTTTTTGATTTAGTAAATCATAAACTTCTTCCACAGATATTTTAGCCGAAGTCTCAGATTCTTGAATTTTAGGGCAAATAAAATATGCTTGGTGATTTTGATTTAATTCTGGGTCGATTTCTTTAAGTAAGCGATCAAGTTTTTCAAACTCAACTATCTCAGTTATAATATCTTTTCTTCCCACTGGTTTTTCTTTAATAAATGAGATATCAATATCTTTATAAATTGATATAGCTAGAGTTCTTGGAATTGGTGTAGCACTCATTAATAATATATCCGGTGTGGCACCTTTTTGACGTAATTCTCTTCTTTGTTTTACTCCAAATCTATGTTGTTCATCGATTACAATAAAACCTAAGTTATGAAAATCAATGTTTTCTTGTATTAGCGTGTGAGTTCCAATTATTATATTTACTTGGTTATTCTTTACTAATTCAATAATGGTTCTTCTATCCCTCAGAGGTGTATCAGCTGTCAAAAGACTGATTTTAACCCCAAAATCCATTAAATACTTATTAAAGGTTTCATAGTGTTGTTTAGCTAAAACTAACGTAGGAGCCATAATAGCAACCTGAAATCCAGCTGTTACAACTGCTAGGCTGGCAATAATGCTAATTATCGTTTTTCCAGATCCTACATCCCCTTGTAATAGACGATTCATTTGTTTACTGTTTTTGAGATCTCTAAAGATATCATTTGTAGCTATTTTTTGGTCGCTTGTTAAAGTAAATGGTAGAGTTTTAATAAACTGTCTTACCAAATCAATATCATATTTCTTTTTGATTGTTACAATACTTTGATTTAACTGTTTTAGTGTTTCAATTCTAAGCGCAAATTCCAAAAGTTCTTCATAGATAATTCTTTTTCTAGATAAGTATATATCATAATCAGATTGTGGATTATGGATTTTCTCTATCAATTCATTAATTTCTGGTATTTTATGCTTTTGCAAGTATCTTTTAGGAAGAGTTTCCTTAAGTTGATAGTCAAAAGATAGGATTTCTTTGATTATCTTCCTAAAGGTTGCTTCTTTGATTTCTTTCAAGTTATATACTGGTATAATGCCTGGCTTATAGTTTTTCTTTAAAACAACGCTGCTAGCTGTGAAACTAGATAAATTTTTAAGAAACTTACCAGTTATTACAACCTGAGTTCCTATTGTTAAAAATTTCGCTAAAAATCTACGATTAAATATGTGTACATAAAACACTAAATGATTAATCTCTACTTGTACACTTAACTTATCCAAATGTTTTCTAACAAAATATATTTTAGCTAACTTACGTATTTTAACATCTAAAGTAAGATTTTTGTTAATTTCGATTTCTTCGAAATTATTAATTTTATGAGTTTCATATTTCATAGGAAAAGAAAACAATAAATCATTTACTGTTTCAATTCCTTGGTTATTCAGTTTTGTGACTGTTTTTGGACCGATTCCCTTAATGTCAGTAAGACGACTCATCTGAACTCCTAATAATTAACGCTAAGTCTATTATATAAAAAAAAGGGGTATCAAACAATACCCCTAATAGTTTCTATTCAACTGTTATTATATATGAATATATATTTTGTCCACCATCGATGATTTCAACCTCAACTGAGAATGTGTCTGCGACATATTTTTCTAACTCAGTGATTTCTTTAGTTGTAACATCAATACCATGCATTATTGTTACAATTTCGGTTTCTTCATCAATCATATCGCGCAATAAGTGTTCACAAGTTTGTAACCTGGTTTCATTGCTGGTGATAATTTTACCATTTAGAATTCCCATAAAATGATCTTTTTTAATTTCAACACCATTTATTTTACTATCTCTAATTGAATAAGTCACTTCACCTGACTTCACTTTACCAATATACTCGTCCATTTCTGCTAGGTTTTCTTCAATTCCTTGTGTAGCATCAAACATAGTTAAGCCAGCATATCCTTGTGATATTGTTTTAGCTTTTAAAACTCTTACATCATAATCTTCAATCATTGCTGCGGCAGCTTCAGCTGATAACATAACATTTTTATTGTTTGGAATAATAATGATATGATCTGCGTTGATTTCTTCAACCGCTTTTACAAAGTCTTCTACTGAAGGATTCATAGTTTGACCACCCTCAATTATGTAATCACAACCCATTTCAATAAATGTTTCTTTTAATCCTTCACCGTTAACTACAGCTACTAAAGCATATTTTTTCTTTAGATTAGGTGCGATACTATGAGAATGATCATGCCCACAATCGCAGTCATCTTGATAATCAGCTGTTTGATGTAATAAAACCTCTGTATGTTGTAAATTCATATTTTCAACTTTCATATTGATAAAGAATCCGTAATGTTGTGCAAGATTTAATGCATCACCAGGCGTTTTAGTATGAATATGTACTTTTAAAATATTTTCATCTTGAACCACTACAAGTGAGTCCCCTAATGGATGTATCATTTCTGTAAAAGTTGCTTGATCAAATTCATCCATTTTTTCTATTTGCATGATAAACTCTGTACAATAACCAAAGTCTTCACCCTCTTGATTTTGAATATTAGTAAGATTTACTTTATATTCGCTTTGGTTTGTTTTGTTTTCATAAAATTTTCCATTTAATGCATCAAACATTCCTTTAACGATTTCAATGAACCCTGCCGCACCAGAGTCTACAACTCCTACTTCTTTTAGTACTGGTAGTAAATCAGGGGTTCTAATTAATGAAGCATCTAGTTCTTCAATGTATTCGACAAATAATTGTTCGAAATCAACAACTGATCCAGCGACTGAAACAGCTTTGTCAGCGGCTTCTCTAGAAACAGTTAATATTGTACCTTCTACAGGATTAATAACGGCAGCGTATGCTTGTTCTACTCCAAGTCTAAGTGAATTTGAAAAAACTTCAGGATCGGCTATATCATAGCCTTTAAGACCTTTAGCAATCCCACTGAATAGTTGAGATAAGATAACTCCAGAGTTTCCTCTAGCTCCCATTAACATTCCTCTCGCGACAATTTTAGATATATCTCCGATTGATGTTACATCTGAGTTTTCGATTGATTTTGCGCCAGCTGACATTGTCGCTGACATATTAGATCCAGTATCTCCATCAGGAACTGGAAATACGTTTAAATCGTTGATGTACTCCATGTTGTTTCTTAATCTGACACTACCATTTGTTATTAAAGATTTAAACAAGGTACCATCTAATTGATGTGTTGACATAATTAATCTCCTTATTTTTCATGATTTTTTAGTTTTTGTATAAGATATTTTACCATAATTTTTCATCAAAAAAAGCAAATGCATTATATCATATACCGTAAAATATTGCAATTAGTTTAGCCATGATAAAAAATACATACAATTATTGTGGTTTTTTTCTTGCATTTTTTCTAATTTGTGATAAAATAAGTAATGCTGAAATCTTTACAGAAACGGAGTGATATTATGCCAAGAGAATGCAGTGTTACAGGTAAGAAAAATATGTCTGGAAATAGCCGTTCACATTCAATGCACGCTACTAAAAGACTTTGGAAGGCTAACCTTCAAAAAGTAAAAGTGATTGATGAAGATGGTCAAGTTAAGAAAGTATACGTTTCTGCTAGAGCGTTAAGAAGCGGAAAAGTTAACAGAGCTTAGATTTTACCTAAACTAAAGAAAAGTAAAAGCAGAGAAATCTCTGCTTTTTCTTTATATTAAAGTTACCGTAACCGACATTAATTCAGGATTATAATTAAGATTATCTCCATCAAATTCGTAGTAATAAATAGTAATTAAATCCCCTGCATAATAATTTGCATATAAGTTATCTAGGAAACCTGTTTCATCTGTAATTTGATATTCATCAATTGCAACTATTAAATCTCCGCTTTTAAGATATCCGTCCAGGGTACCGCCACCTTCTGTAAGACTTCTTATGACTAATCCATCATCAACACCCGTTGGCAATGCAACCAAACGATTTATTTCTACTGTACCATTTATAGTAACTCTATCTAAAAAGACGTCTGTCCCGTCGGTATTTTCTTCAACAACAGTATAAGTGCAGCCGATTCTAGGCATTATAGTATCTGCAACCATATTTCCTGCTTCAATTCTTCCTATCACTTCTTTCACCAAATTAATTGGTATCGCAAATCCCATTCCTTCAATTTCTGTAGTCGAAACTTTTCTAACGTTAATTCCAATAACTTCCCCTTCTAAATTGTAAATAGGTCCACCACTATTACCAGTATTAATTGAAGCGTCGTGTTGAACGTAATCTATATAGAGATTTGAATCAACTTTTCTTTCTACTCCAGAAACAATTCCCATTGTGACTGTATTGAAAAAATTATAGCCTAATGGATTTCCTACAGCTAGCAAAAAGTCACTCACTCCAACATCATTTGAATCACCTAAATCGCTTACTACAATGTCTGTATTATCTCCAGCTTCAAAAGTCAATACTGCAATATCTACTTCTGTATCGTAGCCAATTAAAGTAGCTGGAACAGTTGATTCATCAGAAAATTGTATTTCAATCGTTTCTGAATTATTTATAACATGTTGGTTTGTTACAATATAATATAAATTCTCAGTTTCATCGTATTTATATATTACTCCTGACCCAATATGGACTACATCTTCGGCTGAATAATTTGTTACTCCAAACACACTTTTTTCTGCAATTTCTACTACATCATATAGTTGGTTTTGAAAATTTTTAACATATAATTCAAATTCATCCTCTGATAACAAATTAACTAATTCAGCTTCAACTAAATCATAAACTTCATCATAAAATTCCTGTCCTAATTGATCAATAACCTCTGCGTATATTTGATCATAAACATCATCAAAAATGTCAGCACGTATTTGATCTATTAAATCTTGATATCCAGTGTACACATAATATTGTTCATCTTCTAAACCATAATCAAAAATAACGGTGTGAGTATAACCATCTGTTAACTCCTCTACTAATATAGTTGTCTCATTAGCAAGAGAATTACCAATTACTTTATTTAAAGATAAGCCAAGAACTACAGTTAGTAGTATTCCTAGAAATATATATAATTTTTTCATATTAATCAGCCACCTTTGCTTTAAGTTCTATATCATTATAAGTAATATACTCGCCATTACGATATAGAGTCATTGAAACAGTATCACCAACTATATATTTTGAGAAAAGTAAAACAAAATTTTCTGCGGTGGTTAGATCAATGTCACCAATCTCAGTAATAATATCCCCAGCTTGAACATATCCGTCGAAGCTAGCTCCTGCATAAACTTCAAATATATAAAAACCATCTTCAATTTCTTCAGGAATAACTATATCATTTGCTTCAAACACATCTAAATGCCCCCTGATTTCAATGAAATTAATCCCTAATACCGGTTTTTGTTTAGAATAACCAAACTCTTCTATGTCATCACAAATTGCTGATACTAAATTGCTAGGTATAGCAAATCCCATACCTTCAATATCTGTAGCAGCGAATTTGATTACATTAATCCCGATGATATCTCCATCCATGTCGAATAAAGCACCTCCGCTATTACCACTATTTATTGCTGCGTCATGTTGGATATAGTTTACAAACATATCATTGATATTATCATTATCAATATCAAAATATCTATCTAATCCTGATACAATACCCATTGTAATAGAGCCGTAAAAATTGTAACCACTTGGATTCCCAACCGCTAAGACTACGTCACCTTTTTGTACTAAAGTTGAGTCAGCAAAATCAGCTACAGGATATTCATCACCAGTAATAAAGTATAAAACAGCTAAATCAACTAGATCATCTACCCCTCTTAACAAAGCACCTATTTCAGTTCCATCTTCAAAATGAATCGTGAAAGAAGTTCCCTCTTCAACAACATGATTATTAGTAACAACATAGTATTTGTCATTAATTTTTTTATAGATTACTCCAGATCCAATTGAGATTTCATCACCAAAGTCATCATAAGCAGAAACCCCAACAACTGAATTAGCTGTGGTGTTTTCAACAATTTTAATCATTTCAATGATTGATTGTGGCGTGATAGAGATTGATCCATCTTCAACTTTAAATAATAACTCATCAATGATATCAGAATATATTTCATCAAATCTTTCTTCTGAAATATTGCTGATTACATCAGCTTTAACTTCTTCATAGATTTCAGAATATATGATTTCATATACATCAGATAAAATTAAATTTTTGTCTATAGTGTTACTTGTGGTAGTTGTTGTACTACTACTGGTTAAAAAAGTAATTTGATTTTGAGGTACAGTTTCAAATACCCCTGTACAACCAACTAATAATCCAGTAACTAATAATAGACTTAAAAATATGTATAGTTTTTTCATTTTGCCACCTCTTCTTGCTTAATATATATTATAAACATTATTTTTTTATTTCATGTGAACATACAGTGTTTTAATTGTGATTATTAATCATCATTACAAATCACAAGTATCTTTCCTTTTGTAAACTCTATTTCTCCATTACCTTCGTTAGAAACACATAAAGAGTCATTTGTGCTAAGGTAGTAATTATTCAATGGAAACTTAAAACCTCGAACTGATAAATTATAACAATCTTCTATTGCAAAGAATGATATATATTTTTTGTAATTTTTTATTTTATGTTTTCCTTTTTTAAGCATATATATAAAATGTCTATCATCTCTTATAGTAAAATTATATTTCTTAATTAAGTTTACATTAGCTAAGAAATGATCCACCCTGCCACTAATTCCACCATAAACTTCAATCTCATTATAGTCCATATTATTATAGATATAGTCAAGTGTAAACGCTAAATCAGTCATGGCTTTATCTTTATCTAATTTAATGATATGAATACATTTATCTTTTATCGTTTCGTATTTTTTTGTGTTAATAGAATCAAAATCACCTACAGCAAGGTCTATTTCCTTATCTAATCCCTCTAAATACTCAAGGCCAGAATCAACCCCCACTAAGAACTCATTAGCTTCTTCGAAGTATAAATGATCAAAGTCATAATCATTTGGTCCACAAAATATTTTAATTTTATCAAACATTTTCTAGCTCCACAATTAAGTCGTTTCTGTTATCACTATTAAAGATGTACGAACCAACAACAATCACATCACAGTTAACATTTTTCACTTGTTTCGCAGTGTCACTGTTAATGCCACCATCAACTTCTATTAAGAATTTTAAATCTAATTCTTTTCTTTTTTGGTCTAAGTATTTTATTTTTTCAATGGAGTTTTCAATAAATTTTTGACCGCCTTTTCCGGGTTCAACACTCATAATAAGTACTAAATCAACTTCAGGTAACAGCTTATCAAGCACCTCAATATTAGTGCCAGGTTTGATTGAAATACCAACCTTTACACCATTAATTTTGATTTTCTTAATTAAAGATAAAGCTCGGTCAGTGGCCTCATAGTGAAAAGTTATTAAATCCGCCCCAGCTAGAATATACTTCATTATGTATCTTCCCGGCTCTCTAATCATTAAATGGCAATCAAAAAATTGGTTTGAGATTTGCTTAATAATTTTTAACATATTAAAATCATAGGTAGCATTTGGAACAAACTTACCATCCATGACATCAAAATGAATCCATTTTGCATTTGATATTGATTTAATTTCTGATTCTAAATTACTAAAATCACATGATAAAAATGATGGTGAACAAATCATTTTTCGTCCCTCCTGTACATTGGTTTAATTGCTTCAATGTCGTGATATATTGTTACATAATTGTCATATCTTATTTTAAGTATTTCTCCAGTTTCAACTTGCCTTTTTATTTCACAGCCTGGTTCATGAATGTGATTGCATTCATGAAATTTGCATTTGTCGCTAATTCCGAAAAAATCAGGATAATAGTACTTTAAATTGTCAGCTTTAAAATCTAGGAGTTCTAATTTTGAAAAACCTGGAGTATCGGCTATATAACCTTTACCAAACTCATATAGTTCAACGTGTCTAGTGGTATGCTTTCCTCTTCCTAAGGCTTTAGATATCTCATTTGTCTTTATGTTTAACTTGGGATCTATTGTGTTTAACATCGTGGATTTACCAGCACCCGTTTGTCCTGCTAATACATTAACTTTTCCTTCTGTTACTTTCAGAATATCTTCTGCACCTTCTTCTGTAATTTTACTAAAATATATTATTTTGAAGTATTTCTCATAATAAGTTAATTTTTCTTTTAAAACCATTAATTCTTGTTCAGTAAGCAAATCTACTTTTGTAACAATAATAATCGTTTTGATACTATAGGCTTCAATCATTGCTAAAAACTTATCAAGCAATAAAAAACTAAAATTTGGTTTTTTAGCTGAATTAACTAAAAGTACTTGGTCAACGTTACTAATCATTGGCCTATAGAGCTCATTTCGTCTTTCATATACCTTAGTAATGCTATCCTCATCATATTCAACTATATCGCCAACTTTAGGCGATATCTTTTTATAACGAAAAATACCCAGCGGTTTAACCACATTTATTTCCTTTGAGTCATCCTGCACAGTATACAATCCGCCAACTAACTTAATTATTCTTCCTTTTTTCAAAAAGTACCTCCACTATATGTTTGTATAACTATTATACCAAAAAATCAAAAAAAAGAAGGCTTTCGCCTTCAAAATATTTAAATTGACTCAACGTGTTTACGGAAATATTCCTGTTTGTGGTCACACACTGGGCAAAGTTTTGGTGCATTTTTGCCAACGTGAATATGTCCACAATTTGTACAAATCCAAATTTGTTCATCATTTTCTGAAGTAAATACTAAGTCGCCTTCTAGTTTAGCTAATAATCTAAGGTATCTTTCTTCATGTCTTTTTTCGATTTCAGCTACTTTTTCAAATAAGAAAGCGATTTTTTTAAATCCTTCTGCTTTCGCTGTTTCAGCGAATTCTTTATACATTTCAGTCCATTCATAATGTTCGCCTGCAGCTCCATCTTTTAAGTTGACAGCTGTAGTAGGTACAGCTCCATCATGAAGAAGTTTGAACCATATCTCTGCATGTTCTTTTTCATTTCCAGCAGTTTCTAAAAAGAAATCAGATATTTCTAAGTAACCTTCTTTTTTAGCACGAGAAGCGTAATAAGTATATTTGTTTCTAGCTTGTGATTCCCCCGCAAAAGCTGATTGTAAATTTTGTTCTGTTTTACTTCCTTTAAGTTCCATAATGAACCCTCCTTATAAAATTTTTGTACTAATCTCCAAATGTAATTCCAACATCCTTAGCAGCGTTAACTAAGTCTCCGTGTGGATTAACTATTCTAGCTCCACCTGTACTTGTTTGTCCAACTGCTCCTGAACCAACAACTTCTTCGATTCTAACTGAATCCATTCTATCGTTACTGATAACTACCATTCTACCGAATTCGTTATTTGCTATCATATTTACTGCATGCGATCCATATTTTGTACCTAACACACGGTCAAATGTATTTGTTACTCCACCTCTTTGAATATATCCTAGGTTGGTAACTCTAATATCTTGTCCAGTTACAGGTTTAATTATTTTAGATAATTTAGCAGCCAAAATTTCTCCAACTCCACCAAGTTTTACTGAATCAGGACTATCTTTATCAATTGATTTAATAGTGACTTCCCCATCTATCGGTTTAGCACCTTCAGAAATACAAATAATTGTAAACTTAGATCCTCTGTTATATCTATCAAATACGGTTTTAGCTACAGAATTCACATCATAAGGGATTTCTGGCAATAGGATGACGTCTGCAGATCCTGAAATTCCACCTTCTAACGCTAGCCATCCAGCATTTCTTCCCATAACTTCAAGAATCATTACTCTATCATGTGAGAAAGCTGTTGTATGCAATGCATCTAAACTTAACATAATATGATCTAAAGCTGTACGGTAACCGAATGTGATTTCAGTTGCCGGTACGTCGTTATCAATAGTTTTTGGAATTCCAATTATATTAACACCTTTTCTCGCAAAATCTCTAGCAGATGTTAATGTACCATCTCCTCCGATAATAATCAAAGCATCAATGTTATGTTTTTTTAAGTTTTCAACAGCAACATCTGATACATCTTTATATTTAGTTTTTCCGTTTTCATCTGTTACTTTGTATTTAAATAAATTGTCTTTATTAGACATCTTAAGAATTGTTCCACCTTGATGGAATATTCCTGAAATAGTTTTCAAATCTAGTTTAATATAATCATCGGTATAAAGCCCGTGATATCCACCCATAAATCCGAATACTTCATAATTATATTTTAATATAGCTGTTTTCACAACTGATCTAATAACTGCATTTAAACCAGAACAGTCTCCGCCTCCTGTAAGCAAGGCAATTCTTTTTACTTCCTTTATCATAATTTTCACCTTTTTTCCCAAAAAATTAACGTAACCATTTTACCATTTTTAACAGGTATAGTCAAATCATTTACAATCAATTTTCCTCTTCTTGTTTATATCTTAACTGACCACAAGCTGCGTCAATATCTGAGCCTTGTTCTCTTCTTAAAGTAGCATTTATTCCTCTTTTTCCTAAGTGCAAATAAAACCTTGATGCGCTTTGAGAGTTTGTCTTTTGGAAATTAAACTCCTCAACGGGATTATAAGGAATTATATTGACATATGCATTTATACCTCTAATCAAATCACTTAACTCATCTGCGTGGCTTATTGTATCATTTACACCCTTTAGAAGTATATACTCAAAGGTAATTCTTCTTTTAGTTAAATCGTAATATGCTTTGCATGCTTCAATCACTTTTTCAATAGGGTATTTCTTGTTAATAGGCATCAATCTATCGCGGAGTTTATCATTTGCTGCATGCAAACTTATTGCTAAATTACTTTTAATATTTTCTCTTCCATACTCATAGATTTTTGGAACTATCCCACAAGTAGATACAGTGATATGTCTTGAACCAATTTGCAAACCATGTTTGTAGTTAATTATTCTAATAAAATCCATAACATTATCGTAATTATCAAAAGGTTCTCCCGTTCCCATAACAACTGTATGAGTAACTTTGGTTTTCAAGTAATTTTCTACAGATACTATTTGACTGACTAGTTCAAATCTTTCTAAATTTCTTGCTTTTTTGAGCAAGCCAGATGCACAAAAACTACAACCCATATTACATCCTACTTGTGATGTAACACAAACACTTTTACCATAATCATATGACATTAAGACAGTTTCAATTAAACTTCCATCTTCTAATTTAAATAAAAACTTAAAAGTACCGTCACTAGACTCTTTTACAGAATGTATTTCTAAATCCTTAAAAGTCAAATTTTCTTTTAGTGCTTCTCTAAGAGATTTACTTAGATTAGTCATATTATCTAAATCTGTAACTTTTTGTTCATAAACCCATTTAAATAATTGATCAGCACTATATGCTTTAAAACCTAATTCAATTAGGTAGTTTTTTAATTGTTCAATTGTAAAATCATAAAAATTTCTCATTATTTACTTCTTTCTTTTTCTTGAAATAACTAGTACTCCTAAAACAAAAAACAGGATAGATATTCCTAAAATTATTAGTATGTGTCCGTAGACAGGTAATATTATATCATTATATTTAAAATTTACAGCAGTAAACAACATAAATTCTTCTGGCATATAAGATAAATCTACAGCTTCAGCCATCATAGTCTGTCTCATTAGAACTGCAGGATGAGCGAAAGGGAAAAACTTAATAATTGATTGTAATCCAATCGGTAAATTACCTAAAGGTATATATACACCCATTAAAAATCCTATAATAGAACCAAATACAGAGCTTACAGCTCCAAATGCATTGTTGCTTTTTACAAACGATATTATAAAGAAAATTATTGATGCGCTCATTATAACCGACAACATAATAACTCCAAACGTTTTAATAAATCCAAGAAAACTTAATAACTTACCTCCAGAAACCAGTATATATACTTCTCCAAAAGCTAGTGAAACTGAACTCATTATTATTCCTACAAGAAACGCACTTAGAATATATGATAAAACTAAAGTTGACCTTTTAATTGGTGATACTTTAAAATCATAAATTACATTACTTGAATTATCCATCACCATTACTCCATAAGCTCCTAGAGTTGTGGTTATTGTAGCTACGGTAACTACCCCTGCCATAATCCAACTATCCATCAAAAATCTTATATTTACACCAAACTCTTCACTTATTTCTGCCATAGCGTAATTAACCATCATGTCACCTAGGAATAATAGGAATAGCATAATTATTATAAATACTCCTAGCATAGAAAAGAAAACAGACAAACGATCTCTGAAGTAAACCTTTAGATTTCTTTTAATTAAACTTATAATCATTCTCTTATCTCCTTTCCTGTAATTTCAATGAAAGCATCATCTAATGTTCCATTGAATACTTGAAAAGACTCTAGGTTTCCTTGAATTTCTTTTAAAATCGGAATACTTTCTAAAGTATCAAGTAGCCTAATGACGTACAAATCATTTTTCTTTGTAAATTTCATTTTGTTTTTCTTTAGATATTCTTCTAACTTTATACTATCCTTTGACTTAATTCTAAGTGAGTCTTTAGAATAGGTATCTTTTAAGTAGGTTGGGGTTCCTTTTGCGACTATTTTACCTTCATCAATAACTACAACATAATCAGCTTCCTCAGCTTCTTCCATGTAATGGGTAGTTAAAAATACTGTCATATTTTCCTTTTCCTGAAGTTTTTTAATGGTTTCCCATACATTTCTTCTAGTTTGTGGATCTAATCCAGTTGTAGGTTCGTCAAGGAATAATATTTTTGGTTTATGAATTAAAGCTCTAGCAATATCAGTTCTCCGTTTTTGACCACCAGATAAAGTACCATACCTTCGGTTAGATAAGGCCTTAATTCCAGTAACTTCTAAAGCAATGTCAATTCTCTCAACTAACTCCGTTTTTGACAACCCATAAAAACTACCTCTAGTACGAATATTTTCTTTGACTGTTAAAAGTGGATCCAGAACTCCTTCTTGGAAAACAATTCCAATGGATTTTCTAATATCATCATCACTTTCTCCAATATTATAGCCATTTACATTAACAAAACCTTCATCGCTTGTTAAAAGTGTTGAGAGGATGTTGATAGTTGTAGATTTGCCTGCTCCATTAGGACCTAAAAACGCAAAAAGACTCCCCTCTTCAACATAGAAGTCTATTCCTTCAATAGCTTTAATTAAACCATAACTTTTAAATAAGTTCTTAACTTCAATAATGTTTTTCATCTTTCCCCCCCCGGTTTTATTAATTAAATTATATCATATATTTAGTTATAATTTATATAAAGAAAAAAGGCCAAAAAATTATTGGCCTTTGATTATCTTAATTTTGCGTCAAATGTTTGAGTTAAATGTTTAAGTATACGATTCACTACCAAATCTACTTCTTTAGCTTCCAAAGTTTTTTCATTACTTTGTAAGGTTAATGATAAAGCAACGGATTTTTTATCTTGGTCAATATTATCACCTTGATATAAATCGAATATTTCTACATTCTTCAGAGTTTTTTTACCAGCAGTTTTCACTTCGTTTACTAAGTCAATAGCGAGAACATCTTTACTTATTATAACCGCTAAATCTCTAGTTACTTCTGGATACTTAGGAATGGTATTCATTACTAGTTCTAGATTATACTCAATCGCAATAATATCTAAATTTAATTCAAATACAAAAGTGTTTTTAACTCCTAACTCATGTTCTTTTTTAGGATGTAATTTTCCGATAAACCCAATATATTCTTTACCAATAAATACATCAGCGTAAATTCCAGGATGTATGCTTGAAATTGTATTTTTAGATTCTAAAATCTGGTAATTTGATATATTTAGTTTATTCAATAATGATTCAACAACACCTTTTAACAAGAAGAAATCAACTGGTTCCTTTTTCCCTTGCCAAGGATTAGTCGCATATACTCCATACATTAAACCACTTAATAATTCGGTCTCTGACTCTTTTGTATATCGTTTACCTAATTCAAACAGACTCATATCATTAAGTCTTCTTGATTTATTATAACTAAGAACTTCTAATAAAGACGGTATACTTGAATGTCTCAATACGTCTCGAGAATTATTAATTGGATTAAGTATCTTGACTACAGACAACTGTTCTATATCAAATTCACATGCTTGTTTTTGATTAACGAGTGAATAAGTTTTGGTTTCATTGAACCCTAAAGCTGTTAAGTAGTCTTTAATTATTCTACGAAGTTTTTGTTTCTTTGTTAAGTATCCTGGTGTAGGAGTAGATGGAATAGTTACTGGAATCAGATTATACCCATAAATTCTAACAATTTCCTCAATTAAATCTTGATACCCATAAATATTTTGTCTTCTAGTAGGTATTTCAACTTTAAATAATTCACCTCTTATACGATATTTAAAATCTAGCCTTTTCAAAATCCTTTCAACTTCCGCTGAATCAAATTCTTTTCCTGTGACCAAGTTTAATTTTTTTAGAGTTAACTCAACTTCATGAGGTTTTTTATTTGTGTTATCAAAGAAGCTAGGTTGACCAATCACTTGACCTCCAGCTAATGAAATAAATAGTTCAGTTGCATAATCCAAGGCTTTTTTTAATTTATTTGGATCTACACCTTTTTCAAATCTTGAAGAAGATTCACTCTTCAAATCTAATCGTTTAGAAGTTTTTCTAACACTAATTGGATCAAAATACGCTGATTCTAAAAGGATTTTTGTTGTTGTGTTATCCACCTCAGTTTCATAGCCACCCATGACACCTGCTAATGCTATTGGTTTCGAACCATCTGTTATTAAAATATCTGTAAGCAATAACTTGCGTTCTTGCTCATCAAGTGTTTTAAGTACTTCGTTTTCTTTAGCTCTTCTAACTATAATTTTATTTGAATTTAGTTTTTTATAATCAAATGCATGTAAAGGTTGTCCATATTCTAACATTACATAATTAGTAATATCAACAACATTATTTATTGGTCTAATTCCAGATGCAATTAGTCTAGCTTTCAGCCAGTTTGGACTTTCCTTAATATTTATGTTTTCGATTAATTGTCCGTAATATGCTAAACATTTAGATGTGTCGGTAAATACTTTAACTTTATTATCAACATTTTTAAAAGTAACTTCATGTTTTTTAGTTACTAGTGGTTTATCTAACATACAACTAGTATCATAGGCTACACCCTCCATTGATAATAAATCAGGACGATTGGCAGTTAAATCTAAATCCAAAACGAAATCATCTAAATGTAAGTATTCTAAAGGATCATTACCAACTTTTGCATCTTCACCCAAAACATAAATTCCATCTTCAGAAGCATCAAATTCTTTTACTCCTAATTCATCTAAAGAACAGATCATTCCATTAGATTCTACGCCTCGAATTTTAGCCTTCTTAATTTTAAAATTACCCGGTAAAACAGCCCCAACTAATGCCACAATAACTTTTTGGTCTTTGGCTATATTAGGTGCTCCACAAATAATTTGGGTTACTTCATTACCTATATCTACAGTTGTTACACTTAACTTGTCTGCCTGCTCATGTTTTTCGCATGTCAAAACTTTACCGATTACTAATTTATCGGCAATTACTAATTTATATAAGGCTTCAACTTCTTGAGACATTAAATTGAATTTGTCTTTTAATTGTTGGTAATCATTACCAATATCGACATATTCTTTAAGCCAATTCAAAGATATTTTCATAAATGTACCTCCTAAAATTGTTTATTGAATCTTAGGTCGTTTGTATAAAACAATCTAATATCATCAATACCATATTTTAGAATCGCAATTCTTTCAACACCCATTCCTAATGCAAAACCTTGGAATATATTTGTATCATAACCGGCTGCTTCTAAAACATTATTGTTAACCATACCAGCACCTAATATTTCAATCCAGCCAGTATTTTTACACATACTACATCCCTTACCATCACATTTATAACAAGAGACATCAACTTCCATACTAGGTTCTGTGAAAGGGAAGTATGATGGCCTTAATCTGATTTCTCTATCTTCTCCAAATAACTTTCTGGCTAAAAATAGAAGTGTCCCCTTTAAATCTGCTAAACTAGTTTTTTTATCTACTACTAAAGCCTCAATCTGGGTAAATTGGTGCGAATGAGTTTGGTCGTCATCATCTTTACGGTAAACTGTCCCTGGACAGATAATTTTTAATGGTTTGTGGTCTGTATTTTCTAGTAAACTTCTTACTTGAACCGGTGATGTATGAGTTCTTAGCAATAACTCATCCGATATATACAATGAATCCTGCATATCTCTTGCTGGATGATTTTTAGGTAAGTTTAACATTTCGAAATTATATTTATCAGTTTCAATTTCAGGACCTTCTTTAACTGTGTAACCAAGACCAATAAATATATCCTCAATCTCTTCAATTACTTGAGATATTAGATGTTTTGATCCTACATTTATCTTTTTTCCAGGTAAAGTAACGTCAATGGCTTCTGATTTCAATTTTTCATCTACCAATTTTGCTTCAATATTTAGTTTTGTTTCTTCAAGAAAAGCCGCTATCGTTTTTTTTGCTTCATTGATAAGTTGTCCAAGTTTAGGTTTTTCTTCTTTAGGAACGTCTTTAAGATCTTTCATGAAATCATTAAAGACACTTTTCTTTCCTAAATATTCCGCTTTTAAAAGATTTAAATCATTTATGGATTCAATCTTTTGGGCTTTAGATTTAACATCTTTAATTAAGCCTTCTAATTTCTTTTGCATATTAATCCTCCTATAATAAAAAAATCGCCCTATAAAAAGGACGATTGTATAAACCGTGGTACCACCTTAGTTCTAGTTGTACTAGCACTCAAAACCTTTAACGCAGGTCTACGTAGATTTTCATCTCACTCCAAAGGTGAATTCATCAGCAACTTATAAAAATGCTTCCAGCAAATGCATTTCTCTCTTGTAAAAGTCAAACCTGATTACTATGTCTTTTTCTTCGTTTTATATTCACATTATAACAGAAATAATCAATAATTCAAGATTATATTATCTTCTTCTTGAAATAATAGCTAATAATCTTAACATCTCAATATATATCCATACTAAAGTCACTAATAATCCCAGTGATAGAACCCAACCATATTTAGCATCCGCACCTGATTCTACACAAGATTCAATTGCCTTGAAATCCAATAAAAGGAAGAAAGCAGATAAAACAGCTGAAATAACTACAATAAGGTAATATAGGTTCCCTCCAAAAGGTAGAATAAAAGATAGTATCGACATGATGATTACCGAGATTAAAGCAATTACAAATATTGATGCAAATCTCTGAGTAACTTTTATAACTCTTGTCGAATACAATACTAACATTATAATTAAAACTATAAGTGTTGTGACCAATGCAGTAGGTACAATCCCATCAAAATATGATGCATATAAAACTGAAACCACTGCTAAAACTATTCCTTCTGAAACGGCGTAGATAGAAGCAAAAATAGGCGATAACCTAACTGATCTAGTACCTACTATAACTGAAATTAATCCTACTATGGCCGCTCCTATTAATATACCTAAACTTAAGTTTTCTACATAACTAAGAGTTAGAAAAGCACTTCCAATGACCAAAGCTAATAGAAATACTGTTTTATAAGCTACATTTGAATACGTAACTGCTTCATCGCTAATATATGTTTGATTAGCTACATTTTTTAGTACTGGGTTTCCACTTCTAAATCTCATTTTTTCGTCCTCCTATGCAATACAATTATAACTCTTCTTTTTGAAGATTATATGATGTTTTTAACTTTTTTTATAAATCAAATAGAGACATTTGATTTTTTTCAATCATTCCATCAAATGTTCCTAGTTCTTCAAGTTTTGCAAATAACGTTGTTGATAATTTTGTTCTGTTCTTTACATCTTGTTTAGAAATAAATGGTTTTTCAGCTCTTGCCTTAATTATTGTATCAGCAACATTAGTACCTAATGAATCCACAACAATAAATGGTAAGATTAATGATTTTTTATCGTCCGATATTATAAAGTTCTTTGTATCTGATTTATATAAATCAATCGGTTTGAAAGTAAAACCTCTTTTTAACATTTCTAAAGCAACCTCTAAAACAGTTAATTGATTCTGTTCTTTATCAGGGGCTTTATTACCTAAATCTTTTATTTCAGCAATTCTTCTTGAAACACCTTCATAATTGTTATGCAAAGCATTACAATCAAAATATGATGCTCTCTTAGAGAAATAAGCTGAATAGAAATAGATTGGTTTATATAATTTAAACCAAGCAATTCTCATAGCCATTAATACATATGCGGTAGCATGAGCTTTTGGGAACATATATTTAATCTTTGAACATGACCAAATATACCATTCAGGAACTTTATTGTTACGCATAACATCAGCATAACTTGCCCATTTATCCGGTTGCTTACTTGCTTTACCTTTTCTAACGAATTCCATTATTTCAAAGGCAAGTGGTGGTTCTAACCCATAGCCAATTAAGTCAACCATTATGTCATCTCTACAACCAATGATGTCTTTAAAGTCTACTTTTCCAAACCTTTTATTATTACCTACTACAAGTGCCTGGCTATTATTAATCCAAACATCAGTACCGTGTGATAAACCTGAAATCTTTACAAGTTCAGCAAAAGATTTGGGTTTAGATTCAGTTAACATTTTTCTAACAAAGTTAGTTCCAAATTCCGGAATACCAAAAGATGCAACTTCACTCTTAAGATCTTCTTTGGTTAGATTAATTATGTCTGTTCCTGAAAGTAATTTATATACATCGGAATCATCCACAGGAATATCCTTAGGATTTTCAAATGGGAATTCAGATTGATTTTGACTTACGAGATCCATTAAGTATCTAATTACAGTTGGGTCATCATGTCCTAACACATCTAATTTAAATAGGTTTTTTTCAATAGAGTGATAATCGAAATGAGTAGTTTTCCAACTAGTATCAGATGCATTCCCTGGATATTGAACTGGTGTAAAGTCATAAATTTCTTTTGTATTAGGAACTACTACTATTCCACCAGGATGTTGTCCACTAGATCTTTTTGAACCTTCAATTCCTCTTGCGAGTCTTTCCATTTCTGCTTTTCTTATGTATATTGGTTCTAATCCTTGAGCGACTCTTTTAACGTTGATTTTGTCATAGTAATCTCTTACCATTACAAATGATGTTTTAGCAGCACAGGTGCCAATAGTTCCACCTCGGAAAGCGTAGTTTTTACCAAACAATTGTCGAATGTATTCATGAACCTTGCCTTGATAATCTCCAGAGAAATTCAAATCGATATCAGGAATTTTGTCTCCTTCAAAACCTAGGAAGGTTTCAAAAGGAATATCATGACCGTCTTTCGTCATTTCTGTTGAACACACTGGACATTTAGCATTTGGTAAATCCCATCCACAATCGGTCTCCTCAAATATATGAGAGTATTCTTTTTCAAAATCTGTTTCACCATATAACTGTTTTTCCTCATTAATTTTCTTAAATGCTGAAAAATGACATTTAGGACAAACGTAATGTGGTGGTAATGGGTTTACTTCGGTTATGTCCATTAAAGTCGCAACTAGGGAACTACCAACAGATCCTCTTGAACCAACTAAATATCCATCATCAAGTGATTTTTTAACTAATAAATGCGAAATGTAATAAACAGTTGAAAACTGATGCTCAATTACGTTAGTTAATTCGCGGTCTACTCGCTTTTTAACAATTTCTGGTAATGGAGTCCCATAAAGCTTTCTAACTTTCTCATTTACCATCTTAGCTACTTTAGTTTTAATTGATGGAATTCCTTTTTCAGCTAAAAATTCATCTGTTGGAGCTGATAACTCATCCGGAATAACTTTAATATATTCAACTGAATCAGCAATAATATTAGAATTTTTAACTACTATTTCATTAGCTGTTTCTTTTCCTAAGAAAGAAAACTCTTCTAACATCTCTTCGGTAGTCATGAAATATTGGTTTGGTTTAGTTTTCTTAAAATATAAATCATGAACTCCCCCACCAACAACAGGTGTATTTATCATGATTTCACGATATTTCATATCTCTTGGATCTAGATGATGAACATCGCCAGTAGCTACTACAAGAATGTTTAATTCTTTCCCTACTTCAACAATTCTTTTTATAACATCTTGAATCATAATTTTCCAATTAGGATTTTCATTAGCCAAGTAAACAAAATAACTTGGTGGTTGCACCTCAAGATAATCATAATATTTAGCAGCTTCTACTAGTTTCTTTCTAGTTTTATTCATTGCGATTTCAAAGAAGTTTGAATTATAACAACCACTTGAAATTAATAAACCTTTACGGTTTTTATCTAAGTAACTTTTTACTACTTTTGCATTTCTATCAAAATAGGTTGTTAAACCTTCGGATAGGATTTTGTACATATTTTTTAATCCGCTTTGTTGCTTCACCATTAGATTAATATGTTTTGGATAAGGGTATTTATAGACCTTATCTCTTTCAATCATTAAATTGATATCTCTAAAGCGATTAAATCCTTGTTTTCTAACCTTTTTTAATAGATGTAAGAAAACTTCACAGGTAGCTTCCGAGTCATCGATAGCGCGATGATGTTGTAATAATGGAATTTTAAATTCTTTACAAAGTTTATCTAATGAGAAACGTCTCTTATTAGGCAATAATACTTTTGCCAATATTAAAGTATCAATCGATGGATTGATTTTATTTGTAATACCAAAGTTTTGGTAATTATGTTTTAAGAAATCTAAATCAAAATCTGCATTATGAGCGACTAGTATACAATCCTGAGCGAACGCTTCAAAATCTTTGAGAACTTCTTTTAGATATCTTTTACCCTTAACCATTTGATTAGTAATACTTGTTAGACTCTCAGTAAACGGAGAGATATCTCTTTTTGGATCTATTAACTCAGAAAACTTATCTAAAATAGCTCCATTCTTAATTTTTACACCAGCTATTTCGATTAAAGTATCATATGTTACAGATAAGCCTGTGGTTTCTATGTCAAATACTACATAGGTTGCTTCAGACAACAATGCATCTGATTCACCTTTAGTTATTGCTATTTTCTCATCATCAACAAATACCATCTCTAACCCATATAAAGGCTTTACTGATCCACCTTCTGTTTTGTTAAAAAACTCAGGGAAAGTTTGTACTGAATTATGATCACTTACGCCTATAGCTTTATGTCCCCAAGCTTTAGCTCTTGATATATATTCAGATATGTCATTAACACCATCTAGTGCAGACATTTTAGTGTGCATGTGTAACTCAACACGTTTTTCTTCTGCTGTATCTTCTCTTTGATCTGTTCTAATTGGTTTATTAGATCTAGCAATTGCGATTGGATGTAATACTACTTCTTGAGAGAAGGTATCAAATGATGCAAAACATTTTGCGATGATACCATAACCTTTTTCAATTTCATTAAAGAATTTTAAATCATCTGCTTTTAATCCTTTTTTAATAATAAAGATAGAATCTTCTCCATCAGTAACTACTTGTTTAACAATTGATGATACTCTGTTTTCAATTATTTCTTTGTATACACATATTCCTTGTATTGATATAATTGCTTTTCCACCATGTTTTTCTTTATATTCCTCAAGTTCCATTTCAGTACGCGGAATTGATTTGATACTAGAAAAATTGCTGATTTCACCACCATTTGTTAGATAGATATATTCAATTCTTTCATCGAAGTCAATCTTGTTTGCTTCTACAAAGTCGTCAATATTATTTTGAATTGATTCATCAATGGTTACTTGTTTATCATCAATAACGATTTCAACATCATATTTAAATCCATTTTTATTTAACTCTGTCTCTATTTCTTTTCTAAAAATAGTCGCAGATATTGCGCCTTGGGGGATATATATTTTAATTGTATTTTCAACTAAATCAGTAGGATATTCTTTTAATGGTAAAACTCTTTTATTTTCAACCAAAATCATATCTATAGCAAAATTATAGTATTCCAAAACTAACTCAGTATCAATGTTTTCAAATTCTACATTGTAGTCTATGTGTTTAACACTAGGAATAATATCACTTAATTTGTTTATATGATTAATAAAATTACGAAAATGAAGGATTGGAATTGTTTGACTAAAAACAAACTCAAAAGTCCAAGTTTCCGAGATTTTATCTACCTCTACGTTTTTAACCGTACAATATTCTTTTATTATTTCATCTTCTAACTGCATTTTATCTAATAACACATCAATATAATTCAATAAAATCATCTCCAAATCAAGTTCTATTATAACATATTTGTTCTTGGTTTTTTCATGAAAAAAATGAAAATAAAAAACAGCCAAATGGCTGTTTAAAATTTTGCTGTTACTTTTTCGGCTAATACTTCTTCGAGAGCTTTGCCTACCGGTTTCATACACTTGTTTTCAACTGATGAATACTCTTCTTTTTTTATTATTTTTGCTCTTTTAGCGGCAATATACGCTAATTTGTATTTTGAATCTACAACATTTAATAAATCATCAATAGATGGATATCTAAGCCCATCAGTATTTTTTAGCGCTGGTTTTTGTTTCTTTGTATCTTCTAAATCACCGCTAAATACGTAATCACCGAATCTATTACCTTCAACAGGTCTATAGTTCGTTGTAATTTCTTCCTTCATGTCTTTCAACTTTTGAATATCTTTTTCTTTAATCATTCTTTACCCTCCATAAGCTTGTAATATTTATGAATTGATCTTTCGGTTTTTGCATGCTCAGCTCTAATTATAGCATATATTCTATCTGCTGCATTATTTACTTCGTCATTTACAACAATATAATCATACTTATAAGCAAGAGAATATTCTCTTTCAGCTTTTTCAACTCTTTTTTTAATTTTAGATTTAGAGTCTGTACCACGATTTATTAAGCGATCAATTAGTGCTTTTCTAGATGGTGGAACAATAAAGATAAATACTGCTTCTGGTAGTCTTTCTTTAACTTGCAATGCCCCTTGGACTTCAACTTCTATAATAACTTCTTTTCCAATTTCCATTTGTTTCTCGATGTAATCAAGTGGGGTTCCGTAATATTCACCAACAAATTCGGCATACTCAAGAAATCCATTTTCTTTAATGCGTCTTTCGAATTCTTCTCTAGAAACAAAGAAGTAATCTGACCCATCAACTTCACCTTCACGAGGTTTTCTTGTGGTCATTGAAACTGAATAACAATAGTTATTATCTGGTATATCAAATAAAGCTTTCCTGATTGTTCCTTTACCAACTCCACTAGGTCCACTTATGATTACTAGTAAACCTCTTTCATTAAGTTTCAAGAATATCCCCCCAATCCGAAAGTGCTCTATATATTATTATTCTATATGATAACATAAATATATTAAATAGTAAAATATTTTTAATGTATGTTATAATAATTCCGGTGATAATATGAGTATAGACGGTAGATTTGTTGGACATCTGGCTAATGAATTAAATCTTGAACTTAATAATGGTAGAATCCAAAAAATTACTCAGTTAGGAAAAACTGATTTTTTGTTTTTGATAAGAGCGAATAATAAGAACCAAAAACTATATTTGTCTTTGTCTACCTCACTTGCTAGAATCAACATAACTGAAAACAACTATTCAAATGATTTTACACCAGGTGGTTTTTGTATGTTTCTACGTAAATTTTTTGAGCGAGGTGTAATAAAAAATATTCAAGCTCTGAACTTCGATAGAATTATTCAAATACAAGTAGAAAGCACAAATGATATTGGTGATCGTATCACATTATATTTAGTTATGGAAATGTTTAGTAGATATACTAATTTAATTATTTTGGATGATGCATTTAGAGTTTTAAATGCACACAAACATATATCTCCTTTTGACAAGGCTGAACGCACAATTATTAATGGAGTAAAGTATAAACTTCCTGAAGATAATAAACTAGCACCATTTGATTTTGAAGAAATTAAACTATTATTTAACAGTGAAGTTACATATATGAGTTTAATTAATAAAATTAGAGGTATTTCGCCATTACTAGCCAAATACGTTGTTAATCAATCTGGACATAATCATCATAGGATGTTTGAAGTATATAAAGAGGTCATCAACAGAGAAGTTAATCCAACATTATCTATAGGCAATAAAACTGAATTCTATTACATGGATGTGTTTTCTCAAAACCAAAGATACTTTTCTTCATTATCAGAATTGATTGATGTTTACTTCCTAGAAGCATCCTCTTTGGAACGAGTAAAACAAGTTCATAAATACATTAATAACTTTATGAAACAGGAACTTAAAAGAAAAAAACATAAACTAGAAAAATTATCAGTTGATTTAGACAAAGCTTTAAATAATAATATCCTAAGAATCAAAGGTGATATGTTAATAACAAATCAGCACAATATCTACAAAGGTGATGCAGTCCATAAAGGCGTTTCATATGAACTAGATCAAGAAATTGAAATTGAATTAGATCGATTATTATCGCCAATACAAAATGCAAATAAGTATTACACTAAATACAAAAAGCAAAAAAAAGCTGTAGCACATATAAAGAAACAAATTGAAATTACTAAATTACAGATTATTTACTTTGAAGAAGTATATAATCAAATAAATAGCACCTTTTCATTACCAGATTTATTGGAGATTCAAGATGAACTAAGAGCAAATGGATTTCTACCAAAAAAGAAACTCTCAACTAAGAAACATAAACCTAATTTTGACGCATACTATGATGAATTAGGAATCATGATTTTGGTTGGGAAAAACAACCTACAGAATAATTATTTAACTCACAAATACGCAAATAAAGAATACTGGTGGTTTCATACCAAAGGTCAAACAGGCTCACATGTTATCGTAGCTAGTTTTGATGATTTGGAAGAAATTACAATCAGAACCGCAGCTAACCTAAGTGCATGTTTTTCTAAAAGTCGATTATCTCAATCAGTACCTATAGATTATACCAAGGTTAAGCACATCAAAAAAGTACCAGGTATGCTAGGTTCATTTGTTACTTATACCAATCAAAAAACAATCTATATTGATCCAGATATGGATGAGGTTAATAAATTAAAAAAAGGAAGATAATCGCTTTGATTAACTTCCTTTTTATATGTTTTATCTTTTAGCTATTTCTTTAACAATCATTTTGATGAAGTCAGCTTGGATTACCGCTACTTGTGCTTGTTCACCATATTGACGATAATTAACAGTTCCTTCACTAACTTCCTTATCTCCAATTACTAATTGATAAGGAACCTTTTTAGTTTGGGCTTCTCTTATTTTATATCCCAATTTTTCATCACGCGAATCAAGTTCAGCTCTGATTCCATTTTCTTTCAATGCCGCTAGTAATTTTTCTGAATATTCTAGATGATATTGATTGTTAACTGGGATAACTTTTACTTGAAGTGGTGCCATCCAAGTAGGAAAGGCTCCAGCATAATGTTCAATTAGGATACCAATAAATCTTTCAATAGAACCATATAGGGCTCTATGTAACATTACTGGTCTCTTCTTTTCACCATTTGAGTCAATATATGTTAAATCAAATCTTTCTGGTAAATTCATATCTAATTGAATTGTTCCACATTGCCAAATTCTCTTCATTGAATCCTTTAATTTAAAGTCCAGTTTTGGCCCATAAAATGCACCATCACCAGGATTTAACACATACTCTTTACCCATTGAATCTAAAGCCTCAGCCAAAGCTTTTTCGGCTTTATCCCAAGTTTCAATTTTTCCAATATACTTATCCTCAGGTCTAGTTGATAATTCAATATGGTATTCTAAATCAAAAACTGAATACATATAATCAAACAATTTAACTAATTCTTTGATTTCTTGAACAATTTGATCTTCTGTCATAAATATATGAGCATCATCTTGTGTAAAGTTTCTAACTCTGAACAATCCATTTAAAGCCCCACTAGCCTCATGTCTATGAACTAAACCTAATTCTCCTACTCTAAGCGGAAAATCTTTGTATGAGTGAATATCTCTTTTATAGACTAACATCCCGCCAGGGCAATTCATTGGTTTGATTGCGAATTCTTGATCATCAATAGTTGAAGTATACATGTTTTCACGATAGTTAGCCCAATGTCCTGATACTTCCCATAAAGACTTATTTAACATGATAGGAGTTTGAATCAACTTATAGTTTTCTTTCAAATGAACGTCATACCAAAAATTTTCTATTTCTCTTCTTAAAATCATTCCATTAGGTAGCCAAAACGGAAATCCTGGTCCATACTCACTTAACATAAATAAATCTAATTGTTTCCCTAATTTACGGTGATCTCTTTTCTTTCTTTCCTCAAGTAAAGCTAGATGTTCATCTAATTCTTCTTTTTTGAAAAAAGCTGTTCCATAAATTCTTGTCAACTGAATGTTTTCAGACTTACCACGCCAATATGCGCCAGCAAGGCTTAATAGTTTAAAGTGTTTAATCCATTTAGTACCTGGCAAATGAGGTCCTCTACAAAGATCTGTAAAGTGAGCTTGAGCATATATGCTTATAACTTCTTCTGCTGGAAGTTCATTGATAAGTTCAATTTTATAAGGGTCATCTTTAAAAATTTCTAAAGCTTCTTCCATAGACACGATTGATCTTTTTATCGAGCTGTTTTGAGATGCGATTTTCTTCATCTCTTTTTCAATTCCTTTAAGGTCATGCTCAGATAAGATGTCTTCACCTAAATCTATATCGTAATAAAAACCATCTTCGATAAGTGGACCAACTCCAAAGTGAGCATGAGGATAGATTTTTTTAACTGTTTCAGCTAAAAGATGAGCTGTAGAATGCCTAAGCACATCCAAAGCTTCTGGGTCGGATTCAGTAATAAATCTAACTTCAACGTCGGTTTTAATAACAGTATTCATATCAACCATTTGATCATTAACCACAGCTACTATACAACGTTTTTTTAGTGATGGTGATATACTACTAGCTATTTCAAATAATGATTTCTCTGACTCAAAGTTTAATACATTTTCATCTGGTAATTTAATTTTCATACAATTCCTCCTAAATATTAAAAAAAATCGCCCTAAAAAAGGACGATGTAATCGCGGTACCACCTTTGTTCTTATTATTAAATAAGCACTCAATCCATTAACGCTGGGTACGGAACTCTTTCTAGAGTCTACTCCAAGGTGGTAATCATCTGATCTTATTACTAGGCTTTCACTAACCCAAGCTCGCTTTAAATAAGTTAACAAATAATCGTGTCCTCTTCATCGTATTTACAATAATATTATATTCTTTTTTACTATTATGTCAAGATATATGAGGTTTTTCAGTTAAATTAAATTCAACAGTTAAACTCTTAATTCTTTCGACAATTCTTAAAGCTTTAGTTTTTTCAAGTTGGGTGTTTTCTTTACACATAGCATCAATTAAGGTTTTTGGTTTTAAGTTTGATGAGAAGAAAGTTGGTTTTTGGTCTAATAAACGATATTGTAATACAGGACCTAATACCTCATCTCTGATAAATTGATTAACAGATTCTCCACCAATATCATCTAAAAATAATATGTCAGCCTTTTTTAGAATTTCTATCTTTTCTTCAAATCTAGGCGTTGTAATAGAAGACTTTAATTCCCTTACTAAATCAGGATAATAAACGAAAGTTATCTTGAATCCTAGTTTAGCAATTTCATTTGCCATAGTGGCTAAAATATAGGTTTTCCCAGAACCATACAAGCCACTAATGTACATTCCTTTTACATAAGAATTTTTTTTATAGTTCTTTAAGAAGTTCAACATATATCTGTGGATTTCTTTTCTTTCTGGTCCAATCATATCAAAATCATCCAAAGTTGCTTGAAAGATTTTCTTAGGCACAAAAAATGCATTAATATTTTTAGCTGATCCATCACTGGTATTATAGCGACACTTCTCATAATCAAGTTCAATATCACCGTTGTACATTTCTAGTCTTGACCAAAAGCCAGGGCTATTGAGTTTACACTCGTAAAGTCCATCACAATTAGAGCATATCTCTTTATCGCTGACAAATGTAAGAATATTGTTGATGCCATAAATAATGGTTTCATGTTTTAAATCATTTTCCATGATAAATTTACTGACAATTGGATCCGCCATAAATTTATCGATAATATTGTCATAATCAACTTGCTTTTCATCTTTTAAATATGCATTGATTTTTTTCATATTATCACCTCTACTCCATATTATTAATATAATCCTCTAACCAATCTACTTCAATATCTTTAGGTTTATTTGTATTAGTATAAGTTTTGCTAGTATTCCTTCTCGCTTCTAAATGCTTCACATAATCCATAGCTAATTCTACTGTATTTATTTGGTTTCTTTTCCAAGACATACCTACTTTTTGGAAATACGCATATCCAGGTAATACTCCACCTTTTGTTCTTGCAATATATGCTACTAAAACGCTAACTACAGATGGTGCAATCCCTACTTCTTCAATTAGCCTTTCAACTATTCTTAAATCGGCAACAGATACCATTCCGTTACCCATTTCTTCTAGTAACTGAATAGGTGAAACTGTTTTAAAGTATTCTAAGGGTTCACTTGGGGTATTTCTATTTACATTCTTTTCTTTTTTTTCAATCTTAATTTCTTGTTGAGACAAATGTTCAAACTCATATCTAGCGTTTCTAGATAATCTTTCAATATTCACGTGATTAAATTCATCAAGGGACTTAATTAAAACATCTTTCATTTCAAGTTCATTCAATCCGTAAACATAACTTAAGCTCTCCATTTTTAGCTTGATTGCTTCAGTCATATCATCTAAAGAAAATATTTCATTTGGAATGCTTTCATTAAATAGTCTCCAATTGAAATCATATTTGTTCAAAGCAGCGAATCGCTGTTTTTGTCCAGAAACTAAATTGTTTTCTTGTAAGTCTTCCTGAAAACCTATTGCAGGGAATACTTCGTTAAACGCTTTTGAAATGTTAAATTTTTGTTTTTTCTTAGGGGGTGTGATTTTAAAAACTTTTAGAATTTTTTTAAATCTTGTTTTTGTTATTACAGAAATAAGATATTGTCCCAAAATTCCATCATTAACAAAGCTTCTAGCGCTTAGAGGAAGCTTAATTTCATAGGTAAAACTATCACTCACAAAAAACGTTACTAACAATCCAATTGCTTCTAATTTAAAACGGTCTTTTTCTATCAAATCTAATTTGCGATCTAATAAAGACTCTAAATCTGCGTGTAGATACTCATCAGATATTAGTGTTTGTCTATCCATTAAATTCATTAGTGTTAGGTATAAGTTGAAAGCAGATTTCCCAATTATAGGTTGATATAGCAAAGTTAACACTTGATAATCAATGCTTGAACTAATTCCTTCTCCTGATACTATAAAAGTATCACTTCTTCTAATACTTTCCAATTAAATACTCCTTAAGGATGTAATGAGACGCCCTTGAAATTTAAAATTCCTTTTAAATCCGCATACAACTGCTTGACTTTTTTCTTTGGACGATTAAATCCGATAGCGGCAAAGAAATTGATTTTAAAATCAATACCAGTCTCTATTGGGTTCATTTGACTTATGGTTACAATACAATCATATCCATTTCCTAACATATATACTTCTTTATGTCTTACATTTACTTCTCTAACTTCCAAGCGATGTTTTTCAGCTAGTTTGTTTAAACCCTCTATAACTTGCGTAAAGTTATTTCTATAATATCTAGTTCTTAATTCAGGGTCAGAGTTTAGCTCTCTGGTTTCACAAGATGGTGAAAAAAAACTTCTAATTGACATGTTCAACACTCCTTAGCATTTTATATATTTCTAAAAATTGTTTTTTTGATGTTCCTATATCAAAATTGTTATTTATAATAATATCAGATTTATTTTTTTTACATTCCATGTTCATTTGAGCACCAATTTTAGTGATTGCTTCTTGTTCTGTCAAATTATCTCTTTTCATTAATCTTCTAATTTGAACGTCTTTATTTACACAAACCAGAATCACAATATCGCATAAATATTCTAATTTGACTTCATAAAGTAAAGGGATATCCAAAACTATAATGTCTTCTTTTACCCGAGCTAATTTGATTAACTCTTTCATTCTAGCAAGTACAAATGGATGAGTTATTTCATTCAATCTAAGTCGTTTTCTTTTATTACCAAAAACAATCTTACCAAGTGATACTCGGTCAATTTCACTGTCTTTGGCAATCTCATTACCAAACTCTCTTGCTATTTCATTATACATTAATTTATTAGTTTTTAATAGGTTTTTATAAATCTCATCTGCATCTAAAACCTTTACATTCTTATCTTTAAACCAATTTGTAACTAAACTTTTACCACTGGCAATTCCACCCGTTAAACCAACAATATACGTTTTATCTTCTTTTTGACAGCTCGGACAGAAATATGTTCCTCTACCACCAACTCTAGTTTTAATTATTGTTTCTTTACAAACTTTACACGGCTTACCAGCAAAAGTATGGACGTTCAATTCGTTTTGAAATCTCCCATCTACTCCAAAGCTAGATTGATATGTTCTGATAGTTGTACCACCTAATTCAATAGCTTTTTTAATTACTTTTTTTGCGGATTTAACTATTTTATCAATATGAGTTATAGATAAATTTTTTCCCAATCTTTTAGGATGAATATTCGCTAAAAACAGGGTCTCATCTACATAAATATTACCTAGTCCAGTAACGATGTGTTGATCTAATAAAATTGACTTAATTGGTCTATTAGCTTGATTAGTATATGAGTATAGGTAATCAGCATTCAATTTAGGGTCGTTTATCTCTTTGCCCAGAACATTGATACTTTTCAAGGTATTTTCACATTGATATTCTGTAAGTTCCATAGTACCAAATTTTCTAACATCGTGATAAATTAAATATTCTGAATTATCCAACGCAAAAATGATGTGCTCATGTTTTGATAAATCAGCAATGTTATCTTTAACAAAATACTTACCTTCCATTCTTAGATGACTTACTAAAGTGTAGTCATTTAAGTCGAATAACAAGTACTTCCCATACCGCCTGATATCTGTAATCTCTTGATTTTTCAATTTTTCTTTAAACAGCTCAGGTTTAATGCCTTTGATGATTTTATCATAGTGAACAATCACATCTATGATTTTTTTTCCGATTATTAAATTTTTTAATGTCTCTTTGACTGTTTCTACTTCTGGTAATTCTGGCATTATTTTACCTCATATAAATTTTTACCTGAAGAATAATTAGCGATTAGGTTAGTCTTGAAATCTACAGCATTCTCCATAATTTCTCTTACTATATTTGTAACATTATCTTCTTCAGATTTCAACACATCAAGAACTATTTCATCATGTATTTGTAATATCATTTTAGATTTAATATTTTGTTTGTTAAACTCTTTATCTATTTTTACCATAGCTACTTTCAAGATATCAGCTGCACTACCTTGAATAGGTGCGTTCATAGCTATCCTTTTACCGAATTCTCTGGTCTGATAATTATTAGATTTAATTTCATTAATATATATCAAACGATTAAAGATAGTTTTAACATATCCATTTTCTTTAGCAAATTCTTGGTTTTTTTCCATATATGTTTTTATCTCTTCATAATTAGCATAATAATCATCAATAAATTCTTTTGCCTTGCCTAGTGAGATATGTAGATCCTCTGAAAGTCCCCAAGGAGTTTTTCCATAGATAATACTAAAATTTATAGCCTTAGCTATCGATCTTTCTGATTTGGATATTTCTGATTTTTTAAAAATTAATTTCGCAGTTTCTTCATGGATATCCTTATTAGCTAAGAAAGCTTTCTTAAGATTTTTTACATCTCCTAATTCAGCTAGTACTCTTAATTCAATTTGCGAATAGTCAAAAGAGAGCAAAACATTGCCTTCACTAGGAACGAATACTTTCCTTAAAATTCTTCCATCTTCAGTTCTAATTGGAATATTTTGAAGGTTTGGTTCTTTAGAGGACAATCTACCTGTTTTAGTAAGTGCTTGTTGATAGATAGTGTGTATTTTTGAGTCTTCTTTCAATTTTAAGGCTTGTTTTAAACCTTCAAAATATGTAGAGTGAAGTTTTGTATATGTTCGATACTCAATAATTAAATCAATTATTGGATTAAATTTTTTGAGTTTACTTAAAACTGAGATATCTGTAGAATAACCTGTTTTAGTTTTTTTATGTGCAGGTAACCCTATCTTCTCGAACAATATTACCCCTAATTGTTTTGGACTGTTTATATTGAACTCTTCTCCTGCTAAACTGTAGATTAACAATTCAGTTTCCTTGGCTTTTTTCTCTAGGTCACTACCAAAATCTTCTAAGCTATCAGGGTTTATATATATGCCTTCATATTCCATCTTGGCTAATGTTTTAGCCAATGGTATTTCAATTTCATTTAAGAGTTTTAATTGTTCAAATTCTTCTATTTTTTTTAGAGCAACTTCTTTGACGGCTTTAATTGCCTCAACTTTGGAAACAATATAAGGTATATACTTAGATTCATCTGGTAAAATATACTTAGCACCTTTTCCATAAACTTGATCGCTGAATAATACATCATGAAAATCATATAATTCAACAATCTCTCTGAAAGAATCTTGATTTACGCTAGAGTTAGTTAAATAAGCCGCTAGTAACAAATCAAAATCAATACCTTTGATGTCTATTCCATACCACCTTAAAGTTACTGTTAGAGCTTTTAAATCATATACTGATTTTTTCTTGTTTTCAGATTCTAGGAATTTAATAAAGTCTTTGCTTTCTAATGCTATTTCAAATGGAATATAGTATGCAATTTCTGAGAAAACAACCGCAAATCCAAGTGGTTTAGCGGTATGATAATTATTTCCAAAAACTTCTAAATGTAAAAAACAGTTGTTTCCTAAAATAACCTTGATTTCATCAGGGCTTTTTATGATTATATATTCACTTATTTTGGTTGTTTCTTTAATATCAAGGTTCTTAATAAAAGAATAAAAATTCATTTTCTTATAAAAATTTATTAATGCTTCTTGATCAAACCCTTCATATTTAGTTTTTGATAAATCTATTTGGTTATCGAAATTAATATTTATAGTAGCTAACTTTTTAGAGAATTTAGCTTTTTCTACATTATCAACAATTCTTTCTTTAAGTTTTCCTTTTAAATTCTCGGTATTTTCTAATATATTTTCTAAGGTTTCATATTCAGCCAAAAGTTTGACTGCAGTCTTAGCTCCTACTCCCGGAACTCCTGGAATATTATCTGAAACGTCTCCAACTAATCCTTTATAATCGGCAATCTGTTCTGGTGTTATACCCATTTTTATTTTAAGGTGTTCAGGAGTGAATATTTCAACCTCTTTCAAACCTTTTCTTGACACAAGCTGATTAACATTCTTATCTAGTAACTGCATTAAGTCATGATCATTACTAAATATTGTAATTTCATCAAATTTTTCCTTAAAATGTTCTACTGCATAGCCAATAATATCATCGGCTTCATATAAGTCTTGTTGGTAATAATATACACCTAACGCATTCAAGTATTCTTCCATTAAAGGAAATTGCATTACTAATTCTTGTGGTGTAGATTTTCTAGTACCTTTATATTCAGGAAAGTCCAAATGTCTTTGCGTTTTTCCTTTAGGGTCTAACGCAACTAAGATATGCGTATACCCATCTTTCATAAGTTTAACCATTGCGTGCACAAAACCATAAATGCCATTTGTATAAATGCCATCTTTGTTTTGCATTAAATTTCCGCCACCATAAGCAGTTGCATAATATGATCTAAAAAGCAAGTTGCTTGCATCGACTAAAAGTAATTTTTTCATCTGTATTCACCACTCTTTTGTTTATCTATTTTACCATAACAAGAAGAAAAATGCACAGTTTCGGTGCATTTTTCTAATCTATTATAACTAATTTAATTTTTTTCTAATAATATTAACAATCCTTTAAGAATAAGTGCTTCATCTTTGATAATTTTTTCTTGAACTAAAGGATAAATTATTTTTGCATGGCCACCAGTTAAAACTACTGTTAATTCAGGATTCTTAACATCATCTTTAACTCTTTTGATCATTCCATCTATCATTGATGCATGACCATATAATAAGCCTGATTTAATACAATCTGTTGAGTTAGTTCCTAAAAGTTTTTTAGGTGGTGTTAATTCAATCTGTGGTAATAGAGATGCCATATTAATTAAGGCGTTTTTGCTAGTTGTTAACCCTGTAGCTATGATAACACCTTTTAATATGTTTTTCTCAACATAAGTAAATGTTGTTGCAGTACCTAAGTCAATAATTAAACAAGTATCAGCATAGATACTGGTAGCCGCAACAGAATTTCCAATTAAATCTGCTCCAACTTCTTTTGGATCATCTGAATTTATTTGAATTCCCGTTTTAACTCCCTGTCCTAAAAATAGTGGAGTAACATCAAATTGATATTGGATAAAGTTTCTGAATACACCATTTAACTCTGGTACAACAGAAGATATTATAGCCCTTGAACAATGAGGAATAAAACCGTTAAGTAAAAAACCATATTCATCATACGATTTGTTTTTCTCGGTATTTATTCTATATACTTTATCTAGGTTTTTTCCGTCTTCTGACAAACCTATTGCGATTGTTGTATTCCCAATATCAATAACTACTTTCAATTTAACCCACCTGTATAATCTTTAATTAAATTTCTACCATTCATGTAATTTACTAATCTGTCTGTTACTATTCCTCCAATTACAGCTGCTAATCCTGCTTCTACAATGCTATTAGAAATCAAGATTCCCCAAATAAGTGACATTACAGCTTTAAATGAGTCTATGCCCTCCATAAATGTGGTTGCATCTCCACCCACAATACTAGACATTGAAGCATTACCAAGAATGATTGGGAATGTAGATACCATCATAGGTAATACTAATAGTGAATGAATTAGCGATAAAATAAGGAATGCAGCTCCAAATGCTAATAATCTGTTTTTGATTAATTTTCTAAATAATCGAACAACATCATAAATAACTAACCCAAAAATAAATCTTGGTAAAACTGACACCCATGGGAAAATAAAAACATAGTCAAATCCTACACTTGTAAATGCTCTTAGCATTGATATAACTCCAAATGCAAGACCTAAAATAATTGAAGATTTTCTTCCTAGGAGAGTTCCTCCTATTAATACTGGAACATGAATGATTGTCGCTGACAATCCAAAAATTGGAATGAAGCCCAACCATGGTACAAATCCCATAACCGCTATTATCGCAATAAACATTGCTAAAATAGTCATTTCTCTGGTTTTTTCTTTGTTTGAAAAAACTTTTACTTTTTTCATACTTAATTTCCCTTTCCAAGCCACATATAGTGGTCTCATAAGTTTATTTATTTTAAAAGATTAAACGTTGCTTTTTATTTGTTTAATCTTATTAAAATCTATTTCTTTTAGCATTGCTAAAATTACTGCTTTAACCGCTTCATAATCATCTTTGTGAATAATTGAAGTAGTTGAATGAATATAACGTGCTGGCATTCCTATAGTACAAACTAATACACCTTCACGAGATAACTGCACAGCAGCTGCATCAGTTCCTCCAAGTGATTTGTAGTATTGAAATTTAATATTGTTTTTAGTAGCTGTTTCTTCAATAAATTTTTTCATTCCTTGATGTAACAGAGCTCTTGGGTCATAAAATCTAACCATAAATCCTTTACCTAATGAACCTCCAACTTGTGAATCATCAAATGTATCTGCACAAGGTGAACAATCAACTGCGATAAATAAATCTGGTTTAATTTTAAAAGAAGATGTTATAGCTCCTCTTAAGCCTACTTCCTCTTGTACATTAGCACCCGCATATAATTTACATGGAATTTCATTTTTATTAACTGTTTCTAATATATCTAAAGCCATAGCTGAGCCAAAACGGTTATCCCAAGCTTTTGAGAAAACTTTTTTACCATCAGCTGATTCTTTGTAGTTATTCTCAAAGGTTATTTGTTGACCAATCTTCACACCTAATGCAATAGCATGATCCAAATCATCCGCTCCAATGTCTAAGAAGAAATCATCAAAACTAGATACTTGCTTAGTTTTATTATCTCTTAATAAATGTGGTGGTTTAGCTCCAACGACCCCAGGAATAAATGACCCATCATCTATAACAATATTCATGTGTTGTGATATTATTACCGCCGGATTAATTCCACCGATAGATAACATTTTAACAAGACCCTTAGGAGTTATTTCTTGAACCATAGCCCCAACTTCATCCATATGACCAGCTAACATCACTGTTGGACCATCTTTATCAAGATTGATAGCCCCAAAAATAGAGCCTAAATTATCTTCAATAATTTTTTCAGAAATTGGTTCCAAATGTGTCCTCATATATTTTCTAATATATTTTTCATGTGAAGAAACACCTGGTAAATTTACTAAATCCTTATATATTTTTTTCATGCTACACTTCCTCATTGTATTTGACTTTAATATAATAGATTGGATTACCTAATTCCACAAATCTTTTCTCAAACTCGGTTTGAATATTGTCTTCAGGTAAGTTTTTATAAAGGTTTAAACATATATCCTTAATTATAAACTTGTCATTATTGTTAAATGACATCATTGATGATTCAAATAATCCATAATTGTCTGACTTAAATTTGATTAAACTATTTGGTTTCAATATTAATTCATATCTTTCTAAAAATTTATTGCTAGTTAATCTTCTTTTTGCTTGTCGCCTTTTTGGCCAAGGATCAGAAAAATTTAAGTAGATTCGATCAACTTCTTTTGCTGAGAAGATCGAATTTATATTTTCAGCATCTATTCTAATTAGTTTTAAATTTTCTACTGGATTTTCAATAATTTTTTCTAAAGCTCTTACGATAACAGAATCAAATTTTTCTATACCAATAAAATTAATGTTGGGATGCTTCTTTGCTAATTCGTAAATAAATTTACCTTTGCCACATCCGACTTCAATTTGAATTGGGTTTGTATTTTTAAATACATTCATCCATATTCCTTTTAATTTTTCGGGATTATGGATAATTATATTAGGATTATCGTTTATTAAATCTTTAGCGTGCTTTACTTTTCTTAATCGCATCTTATTCCCCGGCTAGTAGTTCAATACTCTCAGCGTAAATAGCTATTGCAATAATCATTTTTTCAATATCTAAGAATTCATCAGGTTGATGCGCTAATTCTTCATCTCCAGGGAATCCAGGTCCAAAAGCTACTGCTTTTGTTAATTGTCTAGCGTATGTACCTCCGCCAATCGTAATTATTTCATTAGTTTCATCTTTTGTATATTTTTTATATGCACTGTGAAGTGATTTAATTAAATCATCATCAGGTGAAACATAATGTGGTTTTGAATTTTCAACTTTTTTGTATTCTAATCCATAATTATTAGCTATTTCAGTCATTTTAACTTCACCAGCTGAAAAATCATAATTTCTTGGGTAACGAATATTTAGTCCAAGTCTTAGTTCTTTTCCATCGTATTTAACAATCGCAAGGTTGTTGGTAAGTTCTTTCATTTCTTTATCAAAACATGACAATCCAAGTTTATTACCTAGGTTATCAAAGGTTAAATATTTATCCATAAACTTGATGAAAGGAACATCTACATGTGCTTTTAAGAAGTTCACCATTAAATGGATTGCATTAACTCCTAAATCAGGCATAGCTGCATGAGCATTTTTTCCATATATTGTATATTTGTTTCCTTCAATTTGACCAACATAATCATTTTTATCTAAATATTGTAAAAATTCTTTAGATAAATCTTTGCCTAATTCACAAACACACTCATCAGGAACTACATTGTATCTTTCTCCTGCTTCCATTGATTTTATAATGTTTTCCTCAGTTTGACCAAGAAAATCGTACATATATATACCTTTTTCAGCATATATCAACGGGAACTCAGCATCTGGAGCAAACCCGATGTCAGGCATTCTTTCTTTTTTAAGATAATGTTTAACTCCACGCATACCTGTTTCTTCATCACAACCAAGAATTAATCTTACTTTTTTATTAAGTTTTATCCCTTGTTCTTTGATCATTTTTAAAGCTATATAAGCAGCAACAGTAGGGCCTTTGTCATCCATGGCACCACGAGCGTATATTTTCCCATCAATCTCAACAGCTGAAAATGGAGGGTTTGTCCATTTACCGCCAGCAGGAACTACATCTAAATGACCTAAAATTCCTAATACTTCTTCGCCTTTACCATATTCTATATGAGCAGCATAATTATCTATGTTTTTTACTAAGAAACCGTCTTGTTTACCTAGGTCCAACATGAAGTCTAAAGCTCTTTTAATTTCAGGTCCAAAAGGCTCATCCAAATTGTCTGGATTATACTCTTCAAGCACCGTTGGTATTTGTAAAAGTTTAACTGATAAATCTTTAAATTCTTCTTCATAATTTTTTGCTATTTTCAACCAATTCATATCATCACGCACCTTCTCTACTATTTTAACATATTGTTGCTGTTTTTTAAAACAAAATGTGGCGAGATATAATTCTTGGTACATTTGACTTTATCATAAATATAGGTATAATATATTGTAACTACATTTATAGAAAAGTTGGTATTGCTATGGTAAGAAAAATTGAGATGGAAAATCTAACATGTTCTAATTGTATATCTAAAGTAGAGAGACGCACTAGCAGGTTATCTTACGTTAACAGCGCATCTTTTAATTACGCTAAACAAATACTACTTGTTGACTTTAAAGAAAGCTACGATTCAGAAGCTGCTTTGAAGGAAATTAAGGGTATAGTTGATATCTTAGAAGATAATATAATTACTCACTATTATGAAGATAAAGTTACTGTTGAAAAAGTAAACTTTTTTAAAGAATATAAGTATGTTTTAGTTGGAATGTTGTTGATTACAATAACATTTTTTGCTTATAGAATCTTTCCTTTAATCAATAATTTATTGGATACCAATTTAACACCATTGAACCCTATTTTAAAAACAATCTTTTATTGGGGTGGTTATTTCCTACTTATTTCTAAGCTTCTGGCTCAGCAAGTAAGAGGAATAAAAAACTTCAATATTTTTAATGAACACACACTAATGATTATCGCTACATTAGCAGCGATGAGCATCGGAAAATATGAAGAAAGTGTTGGGGTAGTAATTCTTTACTCCCTTGGTGAATACTTACAAACTAGAGCAGTTCAGCATTCTCGAAGTGAAATATCTTCTTTAGTAAACTTAAAAATTGATTACGCTAATGTATTAGTAAATAAAAAAATTGTAATTAAAGATCCATCACAGATCGTAATCGGTGATGAGATTGTAATCAAGAACGGTGAAAGAATACCTGTAGATGGAAGAGTTATATCTGGTTCCACCTCCTTGAATACATCTGAACTTACTGGCGAAACTAAACTTAAGACTGTTGATGTTGGCGATGAAGTATTAAGTGGTAATATTAATGTTGGAGATGTTATCCATATTGAAACAATTAAAGAATATAAAAACTCAACACTTGCTAAGATAATTGACTTAATTGAAAATTCCACCAATGTAAAATCGAAAAGAGAAATGTTTATTACTAAGTTTGCTAGAATCTACACACCAATTGTAGTTGGACTAGCAATGCTACTAGTAATCTATGGTTTGATATTTGATATATCCAATGTCACTACACCTCAAGGATATATATATAGAGCCGCTATTTTCTTAGTAATATCATGTCCTTGTTCGCTAGTTTTGTCGGTTCCTCTATCGTATTACGCTGGTATAGGTACCGCAGCCAAACATGGGATTCTATTCAAAGGATCAACTTATTTGCATCTCATTACCGAGGTCGAAACTATTGCGTTAGATAAAACTGGTACTTTAACATACGGAGATTTCTTTGTTCAAGAGTTCACTGATGACAAAACACTACAGTTAGCAGCTTCGATTGAAAAGTTTTCAAATCATCCAATCGCAAAAGCTATTGTTGATTATAATACCCTACCCTTGATTGATGTTAAAAATGTTAAGGAGATTCCTGGTTATGGTATATCTGGAGTATTAGATAAAAAAGTATTATTAGCTGGTAGTAAATCGTTTTTGACAAAAAATAAAGTTTTAGTTGATACCGAAAAGCTTCCAATTGGATCTTACACATTTATTGCACTAGATAATAAATTTATCGGATATATTGTTATAAAAGATGAATTAAAAGAAACATCTATGGAAACTGTTAGAGACTTTACAAAAAGTTATGATACAGTTATGTTAACCGGAGATAATGAAGTTTCAGCCAGAGATATAGCAATGCAACTAGGCGGTATTGAGTATTACTCTGAGTTACTACCTGAACAAAAACTAGAAAAATTTAATGAAATCCGCACTAACTCAATATCATTATTTGTTGGTGATGGAATAAATGACGCGCCATTATTAAAAAATGCTGATATCGGTGTTTCACTCGGTTCAGCTACTGATTTAGCTATCGAAGTGTCAGACGTAATTATAATTAATAATGATATCAGATTATTAGATAAAGCCATTAAAATCGCAAAAAAAACAAAACGTATTTCTGCTGAAAATATCGCATTTTCATTAATAGTTAAATCAATTTTCCTAATAATGTCTACTATTGGTATTATGTGGATGTGGTTATCAATTTTCGCCGACGTTGGAGTGGCTATATTATGTGTTCTAAATGCATTAAGAATTATTTACCAAAAGAAGTATCTATTAAAGAAAGAAAACGCCTAAATTTTAGGCGTTTTATTTTTATAAGTGTTTTATTAATGCGTATTTTTTCTTACCTTTTCTTATCACAGTATACCTGTCTCCAAAGGCATTTTTTTTAGAAATTACAAATTCAATAGCATTTACTTTATCGCCATTCACAGACACAGCATTGTTTTTTATCATTTCACGCGCTTCTCTTTTAGATTTAACTAACTTTAAATCAATTAGAGCGTCTATCAATAAAACTTCTTCACTAACTTCGTGAGATTGAAGTCCTTTAAATCCCATTTCAATTTCTTCTACATCAAGTTCTTTTATATTCCCACTAAACAAAGCTTCAGTTACTCTGATAGCTTTTTTAAGTTCTTCATTTCCATGAACTATTTTGCATAATTCCTCAGCTAAAACCTTTTGTGCTTCGCGTTTTTCAGGTCTTTCAAGCACTTCAATCTCTAATCTATCAACTTCATTTCTAGATAAGAACGTAAATTGTTTAATTCTATTTATTACATCTGAATCAGCTGTGTTAATCCAGTATTGATAGAATTCATAAGGAGAAGTTCTGTTTTTGTCAAGCCATAAAGTTCCTGACTCAGTTTTACCGAATTTAGTACCATCTGATTTAGTTACTAATGGGAAAGTAAAACCAAAAGCATTAGCTTCAGTTGTGTGAATTTTTCTAATTAATTCCAATCCAGCAGTTATATTACCCCATTGGTCTTGACCACCAATTTGTAGCTCACAATTATAATTAGCATACAAATATTCAAAATCCCAGGCCTGGATTATTTGGTATGCAAATTCAGTAAATGAAATACCATTTTCAATTCTTGATTTAACAGAATCTTTATTCATCATATATGTTACATTAAAATGTTTTCCAATATCCCTTAAAAACTCAATTGAATTAAGTCCAGATATCCAGTCGTAATTATTAACAGTTTTTACATTTGGCAATATCCTTTTTACTTGTTTTGTTATTCCTTCAGCGTTTTTCAATGACTCCTCAATTGTTAGTAATTGTCGTTCAGAGTTTTTAAAACTTGGGTCTCCTATTAATCCAGTTCCGCCACCAATCACAAGTATTGGTTGATGTCCATAGTCCATCAATCTCTTAGCTACTAAATACGCTAATAAATGACCAACGTGTAAACTATCAGCTGTAGGGTCTACACCAAGATAGAAAGTAAGTTTACCTTCGTTTAATTTTTGTTCAATTGTTGGGTCTGTAAATTGATACATCAACCCTCTCCATTTAAGATCTTCAAATAAATTCATAATTAATCCTCCTTAAAAAAATATAAAAAAATCGCCCTATAAAAGGACGATTATAATAACCGCGGTACCACCTTAATTCACAATGTGCGCTTGGAAAGATAACGGATTTACCGTGCCGTTTGGCAAACTCATAAGTGTAATTCAAAAAACATTTACTTCTAACTTCCACCAACCGTTAGATCTCTATATAGGCAAATATTCTTTTACTGACTTAATCAACGTCTATTTAGTTGTTCCTCTTTCAATAATATCATGATGTAGCACATTAAATTTTTGTTCAATATGTTCTCCATCAATTTCTTGTTTTAATAAAGCCATTGCTTTTGCGCCAATATCTATGATTGGAATATCAACACAAGATAATTTCGGTCTACATAATGATGCAGATTTAGTGTTTTGGAATCCATAGACACTAATATCCTTAGGGACTTTTTTGCCTTTTTCAATCATTGTATTAATAAATGAGACAGCAATTGAATCTCTAACAGCTACTACTCCATCAATTCTTTTACCTGAATCTTTGAATAATTCATCAAAGTGAATTGTATTAACTGAAATATCGCCACTTGTTCTAACAATGTTAGTTTCTAATTCAGCTTCTTTCATTGCTTTAATGTAACCAGCTTCTTTTAAATCATTAACCATATATTTTCTAGCAGTTGTAAGCATATAGATGTTTTTTCTACCCGCTTCTATTAATCGTTTAGTAATTTCAAACCCTGCTTTAAAATAATCAATACAGACGGTTACTAACTTATTGTCATATGGATATAATGTATTTGCTAAAACTATTGGAACTTTGTAGTCTTCTTGAATAGTATTAAGCATTGCATATTGTTCTTCATTTATTTCATCATTCATATATAGAATTCCATCAGCTTGAGAAGCAACCACTTCCTTAAGCATTTCAGATTCATCTAAGTTTTCATCTTTCAAAACATATAATATTAAAGAGTATTGGTATTTTCTAGCTTCAACAGCTATTCCATTAACCATTTCAGCTACAGAAGATCTTGACATATCTGGTACAATAATAGCTACTGATGTAGATTTTCTACTTGCTAATCCTTTAGCAAAAGCATTAGGTTTGTAACCTAATTCAGCTATTACTTTAAGAACTCTCTCTCTAGTTTCTAGTTTAACTTTTTCTGGATTATTTAAAGTTCTAGAAACAGTCGCAAGCGAGACGCCGGCTTTTAATGCGACATTATAGATGGTTGCTTTGTTCATAATATCAAAACCCTTCTTTATAAAATATTTCATGTATATTCTACCATTAAAAACAAATGCATGCAATAAAATTACATTATTTAACATGGTTTTCATAAGATTAATTACAATCCCAATAAAAAAAGGACAGAATATGTCCTTTTTTGGTTTTAGCGTTTCTCTTTGATTCTTGAAGCTTTAGCAGATAATCCGCGAATATAACCTAGATGAGCACGTCTTACTTTACCTCTACGTTTTACAACGACTTTTTCTACTAGTGGTGAATTTACTAAGAATGTTTTTTCAACACCAACTCCGTAAGAAATTTTTCTTATAGTGTAAGTTTCCCCTACACCACCGTTTTGTCTTTTAATGCAAAGACCTTCGAAGATTTGGATACGTTCACGTTCTCCCTCTACGATTTTGATTGATACTTGTACAGTATCTCCAGGACGAAATTCTGGAATGTCAGTTCTGATAAATTCTTTAACTACTTCATTAATTAATTGCTGCGACATTTTGGTCAACTCCTTTGTTTTTAATCTATGCTCTTAAAGTTCAGCGGAACATAGTATAAGATAAATTCTTTTCAGCGATATGTATTATATCATAGTAATAAGATAAAATCAAACATTTTTCATTGATATTTGCTTAGTTTTTCTTGTGTAAATCAGGTCTTCTTTCTTGAGTTCTTTTTTTCTTCATTTCTTCACGCCATTTGGCTATTTCTTGATGATTACCACTTAGCAATACATCTGGTACTTTTAGGCCAATGAATTCTCTTGGTTTTGTATACTGAGGATAATCTAAAGAATCTTCATAGAATGAGTCTTTTTCATATGATTCTTTAGACCCTAATACACCAGGAATTAGCCTAACAACAGAATCAATAACTGTTAGAGCTGCTATTTCTCCACCGGTTAACACATAATCTCCTATTGATAGTTCAATGTCAACAAATTCTCTAACTCTTTCATCAAAACCTTCATAATGTCCACAGATTAAAATCAAGTGTTCTTTCAACACTAATTCTTTAGCAAAAGATTGATGATAGGTTTTGCCTTGTGGAGATAGTAGAATTTTCAAAGCTTTATCAGAATCTTTGATACTTTTTAAAGCGTTATAGATCGGTTCAACAGCTAATACCATTCCTGCTCCACCACCATAGGGAGTATCATCTACAGTTCTATGTTTATTAGTTGAAAAATCACGAAAATTTATGATTTCAAATTCTATTAAATTATTTGCTTTCGCTCTTTTAATAATTGAATTATCTAAAATTGCTGGAAACATTTCTGGAAATAAAGATAATACTGTTATTTTCATACTAATCCCTCCATCTCGATAATTTCTACAAACCCATCATCAGGATTAACTTCCAAGACAAACTCATCTCTGAAAGGCACAAATGAATGTTTTCCAGATTCAACTAATATGTCCAAATAGTCTCCCTGAGGATAATTTACGACACCATATATTTCTCCAATATGTTTTTTAGATTGATATACTTTTAGTCCAACAATTTCTGATATGTGATATTCATCTTCAAATAGAGTGATTTCACAATCATCAAGTACTGATATTTCACAACCTATATATTTCTCAACAAGATTGATATCTTCATTATCTTTCAACAACAGAATGTCATTATTACTGATGTATCTATATTTCAACACTTCGAATTCCAAATATTTATTTTCATACTTAATGTATACTTTATTTCCTTTTTTATATCTATCCTCTTGAAAATCAGTAAAAGACTTAATTTTAAGTTCTCCTTTGATACCTCTTGTATTAACAATTTTTCCAATTTTTAAATATTCCATACTATCACCATATCCTATATAAGATTTTAACATATTAAAAAGTTTTTTCAAAAAAAAAAGAAGTTGAAGTTCAACTTCTTTTAACCAGCTATTTTAATTTCTCCAGCTTTCATTAGAACCAATTTTGTTACCACAGGGCCAGCCAACTCAAAAATTACAGTGGCGGATAAAATTATTGCTCGTATTTGAGCGCCAAGTACAGGGTTTAAAACCTGAGTGGCAACCAAACTAAGACCAATAGCTACTCCTGCTTGTGGTATTAATGTGAATCCGAGATATTTTGAAACTTTTTTATCAGAGTGAGTTAACTTTCCGCCTAGATTAGCTCCAACTATTTTGCCAGTGATTCTAAATAATACATAAATTAAACCAATTACTCCTACACTAGCTAATACTGATATATCTAGTTCAACTCCACTTAATACGAAAAACATTATATAGATTGGTGGTGTAATAAAATATATCAATCCATTCACTTCTTCGTGTTTATTTGAGAAGTTTGCGAATATCGCTCCTAAAGTCATACAAGCTAGGATTGATGAACCACCTAGTTTTTCTGACAAGAAAATTGTTAAAAATATAGTCGCAACAACCAAACTAATGCGATTTCCTCTACCAGTAAACCATTTACAGCCCATTACTAGAATTATCCCAATCAATCCACCTATTCCAAGAGAGGTAATAATTTCGATGATTGGATGAAGAATTTGCATTATCATTGATGAGTGTTCAATATTTGGGTTCATTGAATTAGCTATTGCTATACCAATCCCAAATAACAACACAGCTACAGAATCATCTATAGCTACTACACTCATTAAAGTGTCGGTTAGTTTTCCTTTTGCTTTATATTGTCTTATAACCATTAATGTAGCAGCCGGTGCAGTTGCAGCAGCTATGGATGCTAAAACAAGTGAGAATCGGATATTTTCATTAGTTAATGTTTTTGTGATTGCAAAATATATTAGCAATGCAGCAAAAACAAATACTACTGCTAAGGTTGCTTCTAATACAGCTATAACGATTGGTTTTGTTCCTACTCGTTTGAAATATTTGATTTTTAATTCATTCCCTATTGAGAAAGCAATAAATCCTAGAGCCACTACCGAAACAAGTTCAAGTCCAGGTAATGCTGATTCTTTGATAAAATTAAATATTGATGGTCCTATTAGTAGTCCTCCTACTAAATATCCAGTAACATTGGGTAAATGCAAATATTTTGCTATCTTTCCAAACAGAAGACCAGTGGCGATGATAATTCCTGCATAAAATAATACTTGTAAATCCAATTTAGATACTACATCCTTTTATTTCTTCAATAGATAGAGTGAATGCAATCCCTGAGTTAGGTTCTGATAAACTTCCACAAACATTATCTATTACTTTAAAAACAGTACTAACTTTTTCTTTAGGTAATGCAATTAAAATAACATGAGATTCTGTTCTTGGATTTTCAAACAATTTCTTCAGTGATCCAATAAATTCCATATCATCATTTTGAATTAACTTTCTTGCCATACCAGTTGAGTTCAAAATTGTTGCACCCATAATACCATTTTCTTTCAATTCATGTAAAAATTCCTCAAGCAAATCTGTGTTATTCATAACATAAACTACTAATTTCATACGGTTATCTCCTTTACGCCGACTTCTATTATACTCTTAGCATAGTATAAGTCAAGTTATCTTTTATTTAGATTAATCAAAACAAAACTTTAAGAAATCTCTGAATCTTTTCGCCCAATAACATTCACTATGTGTAGCGCCCTTATCAGTGATTTTTAGTATATTATTTTCATTCATTTTACTAGTAATTATTTTGTGAAACTTATTTTGCGAAATTATATCTATGAAACTGAAAATCCCACCTTCTTTTGTTCCCATATCATGATAGATTTTGATATGTTCTTGTATATCAGTGTTCCTCACATAATCATAAAATGCATTGCCAACAAAATTGTATGCAGGTGAAAAAGCACCAATTACTGAAAATATATTTTGATACTTCAACCCTAGATAAGCGGATATTATCCCCCCACAAGAACTACCAGCTATAAACGTGTTTTCTTTACCAGATTTAGTTCTATATTCTAAATCAATAAATGGTTTTAATTGCTTAACGATAAACTCACCATAAAAATCTGCTTCTGGTCTAATCTCTTCCTGAGAAATCCCTACTTTTTTGTTAAGATATTTTTCTACATTTTTAGAAATAAAAGGTGAGTATTCCAATATTCTTTTTGTTTCGTGATTATCCATACCAACAATAATAATACCTTTAGATATACTGTGATATTCATCGGTTGTTTTTAGGACATCCCATGAGCAATTACTATAGGGAGATTTATCAATTAAATTTTGGCCATCATGCATATAGATGACTGGATATTTCTTTTTAGTTTCATAATAATCTTTAGGTAGTAAAATTCTTATTGTTTTTTTTCGGTTTTTAAAAACTTCCATATTAAATTCTTTAATAATAACTCTATCGTCCATATTATCACTCCTTTGACTAAATTATACTATAATTGTTCGCAATTTTAAATAAACCAAAACAAATATAGCATTTATGTGTATAATTATATGTATATAAGGAGATGAAAATGAAAAAAACACTAAAAATCTTATTAATTTTAATCGGTTTAGTAATTATCCTTGGTGTAGGTTTTATTCTTACACTTCACATTTTTGAATATAAACCAGCCGATACTACAAACCTAACAATAACTGATAACCCAACTGATTTATCGAGTAACTACGTTGATGTTGATTCAACCATTAAGGTGTTATCATTCAATACAGGATATGCTTCACTAAGTGAAACAGAGGATTTTGTAATGGATGGTGGCGAAAAAGGCCGTATGGACTCAAAGGCTGAAGTTGAAGCTAATGTAGAAGGCATAACTTCTATCTTAGAAAGAGAAGCTGCTGATATCTATCTCTTACAAGAAGTGGATGTAGATTCTAGTAGATCTTATGACATAAATCAATACGAATACTATCAAAATATTTTAGGGACCGCTTCTGTTTTAGCATATAATTACAGATGTATATTTGTTCCATTCCCATTACAGATTAGTCAAATGATGGGTAAAGTTAATTCAGGTATAGCAACGTTCACAAATTATTTTACTGAAGAAGCTACCAGAGAACAGTTACCAGGAAGTTTTTCTTGGCCGTTGAGATTGGCTAATCTTAAAAGATGTATTTTGATTTCAAGATTCCCAGTTGATGGCTCAGATAACGATTTAGTCGTAATCAATGTCCATTTATCTGCTTATGATGATGGATCGATGAGACAAGAGGAAACAGCTGCTTTACAAACTATCATGTTGAACGAATATGAATTAGGTAACTATGTTATTGTTGGCGGAGACTTTAATCAAACTTTTCCTGATGCAGTAGATACAACCTATGATGCTGATACGGACACTTATACTTACGATTATCTATATGATTTAAATAATCCAGAGTTCTGGCAAGCACCTCCTATTGATGGAGATTGGTTTGCAGATAATAACTTCCAATTTGGAATTGATACTTCAACACCGACTTGTCGTCTACTTAATCAAGCTTATGACTCGATCGATACCAATAACAATCAATATTATATGATTGATGGATTTATTGTGTCACCAAATGTAAGTATAGAATCAGTTGAAACTTTAAATGAGAATTTTGTCTACAGTGATCATAATCCTGTAGTGATAGACATTACTCTTAATCATTAAACTTAAAACCAAATAAAAAAAGATTGTTAAGTTAAAAACTTTACAATCTTTTTATATATTCAATTTTTTAACAAATCTCTAAATTTGAAATACTAATGTTCGTGATGCATATGTTGTGTACATACCTCTTCATTTGAAACTAGTGTTCCTGCTAAATAACTATTGATTACATCAAGCAATTGTCCTTTAACACCTCTAAAACATTCCACTCCCAAACTATTAAGGTTCTTAACGGCCATTTGACCAATATTTCCTGTAATTACTACATCAATATTTTGTTGCTTCAAAAATTTAGGTAAATAACCTTTTTGATGAGGTGGGTTTTTGATGATTTCTGACCCTTTAATCTCTTTGTTTTCTACTTCGTATACAACAAAATACTCACAATGACCAAAATGTTCAGTGACCATGTTGTTATCTACTGCTAATGCTATTCTCATTTCTTCCTCCTGAGCCTATAAGGCTACTAAATTATTGTTGATTGTTGCCACTGTTTCGATTACGTCTAATAACTCCTAATGGTTCCAAACATTTTTCACAATCTTCATCACAAAGTACGATTTCTCCACCCTCGACTATTATAACAGCTCCGTCGATTAACGATGCGGCTATTTTCTGTCTAGCTGTATTATATATTCTTTGAACAGTAGTTCTTGCTACATTCATCTGAGCAGCAGCTTCTTCTTGAGTATAGCCGAAATAATCAATCAACTTGATAGACTCTAACTCATCAATTCTTAATTCAATTTTGTTAAGCTTATTCATCTTAACACCTTTGGGTCCAAAAACTGAATATTTAGGCATTTCACAAATGCTTCTTGGTTTCGCTGGTCTTGGCATAATAAACTCCTTTGTATATCTAATTTTATAATAATATTTGACATATGTCAACTTAATAACTATATATGTTGTTCATTAACTATTCTGATTGCTTGAGGTTTCGCTTTTCGATTTCTAAAAGCATATTTTCATAATATTCTTCAGTTATGATGAATTTCTTTCTAAATATCCAATATGCACCAGAAATCAATAATATTGGCAAAATTGTTATAGCTACTCTTAAACTGATTTTCATCGAACCAGTCGCTTGGTCTCTAAACGCTGAATTTGCTGCAGCATTAATAATCATTTCTTCTATATTATCTGAGTTTGAGTCTTCAAAATCTACAACTTCCAAAGCATCATAGATGGCTGCTTTTTCATCAGCGCCTATATCAACATTATCTAAAATAACTGTTCTTGAAATAATATTAGCTCTATAGTCAATTTGTTCAGCTATTTCAAGATTATCAAAATGATTTTTTTGAGCTTCTAGTTGAGATACATTTTGACTTAAAGCATAAATTCCGGATACTACTAAAACTAATGTAACAACTCCCTGTTGAAGAGCACTAGCTAGTTTTGTAACGAAAGGTCTTAAACTGAACATAATCGCTTCATTTCTTTTTCCACTAGTGTATTCATTATATTCAATTGTATTTGTCATATTAACAATTGTAATCATATAAAATATTGCTTGACCACTAAATATTAATGCTCCAAAAGCACATACAGTAATTAATGAAACTGGTAGGAATGGAATATATCCTAATGATAACATCATTAAATACCCAAACACTAAAATTATTATACTAAATTTCAATAAGGTTCTTCGTTTAAATTTCTTAGCGATTTTTGCATAAAAACTTTGAATTAAAATTGTTGAAACACCAAATGTAGCTACAAATATTAACACCATTGATCCATCATATCCAAGTTCCATATAAAAGAAATTATAACCTAAAGCAACTAAAAGATTTGATCCAATAGTATACAATAAAAGCGCTAAAGCAGACCACAATAATTGGTCGTTATTTTTGATAGCCTTAAACATTTGTTTAATTGTAATTTTCTCTTCTTTTTCTAAATCAATTTTTCTAGGTTCTTTTACACCAAATACAGTCAAACATGTACAGGCAATAAAAAATATTACAAACGTTATAGAAATCATTGAATAGCCCTTGACAGCGTTTCCGACTGTTGTAAAGCTTATTATAGCATTAGCTAAAAAAGCTCCTACAGCGGCAAATACAACCACTAGCATTGTAATTTGGTCACGGTTCTTCTTACCTGAAGCTAAATTAGGTAACAAAGACCAATAAGGAATATCATTTAAAGTAAAAGCTATTTCCCAAAAGAAATATATTACCCCAAAAAATACTACAAAACCCCATCCTGCTGGGCGGTAGTTAAACATTAAAATAACAGCTATACCTGTTAAAATTGCACCTGACATAATCCAGGGTTTAAATTTTCCCCATCTAGAACGAGTGTTATCTACGATTCCACCCATAATTGGATCATTAATTCCATCCCAAACTCTACCTATAACCAACAGAATTCCAATTACCGAAAACTGACCTGCAGATAGATTTAATCCAGAAAACTGAATATAGGTTATAAAAAAAGTTGCTACCAATTGATAGATCATATCTCTACCAATGCCACCAATACTATAGGTCCATTTATTCCTACTTAAAAGTTTCTTTTCAATCTCTAGTACATTAATCTCCATATTCACTCCTTAAAAAACATTTAAATACTTAAAATAGATTATATCATTTTAAAAATAAAAAAACACAACACAGTTAGAATTTCTCATTTTATTGTATAATATTTTTGTAGTATGAGGTGGTAATATGAAAACTATTAGTAATTACGAAGAATTTCAGGGTATAATCGGTAAAGAATTAAGCATTATAATTTCGAAGACAAAAACCTGTAGAGTTTGTCTTCCTTTAACAGAAAAACTAGAGATATTTATGAAAAAATATCCAGAAATCCCTACATATCAGTTATATTTAGAAGACATAGCAATTTTTCAAGGACAACATTTAGTCTTCACTGTACCTACTGTATTAGTATTCAGTGAAGGTAAAGAAATTTTAAGAGAATCTAGATTTATTGATTTTAATAAAATTGAACGTTTGTTTAATATATATCTGAATAGATAGAAAAAATGGTGAAATTTCACCATCTTTTTTATAAAAAAAACACGTTTCAATTAAGAAGCGTGTTTTTATTTGATTATTTAATTCTTATTCAACTATTTTTGCGTGTGTAAAGTCTAATGAACCAAGTATTGATCTTCCCCAGTCAACTACTGTATCTCTAATTAAATAAGTATCAGCATAGTAGTATACAGGCATGATTGGTAATTCAGCCATAAGTATTTCTTCTGCGTCATATAATTTTTCAAAATGCTCAACTGGATCAGTAGTTGTTTGTGCTGTTTCCATTAAAGCATCATAAGCAGCGCTAGACCAACCTGGGTCATTATAAGCGTTACCAGTTGTAAAGATAGCTAATAATCCAGCAGGATCCATAAAGTCAGTTAACCATCCACCACGAGCGATGTCATAGTTTCCTTCTTCTCTAGTGTTTTGGAATACTGCCCATTCTGAGTTGTTAAGTAATACTTCAATACCAAGAACTTGTCTCCAAGATTCTTGAACCATTTCAGCTACCATTTTGTGGCTTTCACTTGTGTTATAAGCTACAACTTTACCAGCAAGATATGCTTGTAATTCAGTTACTGTCATACCCATTTCATCAGCTGCAGTTGCAAACAATGTTACAGCTTCAGCATAATTAGAATCATCAGCTGCAATACCATAATCTCCACTTGTAATACCAAAGTCATCTTCATTATTATCTAAGAAACCTGGACAAACATATCCAGTAGCAGGTAATTGACCAGCACTTAATGCTTCAGTAATAGCTGTACGGTCGATAGCATAAGTTAACGCTTTACGTAAGTTAAGGTTATCCCAAGTTCCATCAGCATCTTCCATGTTAAAGTTATAATAATAAGTTCCTAATACAGGGAACACATAGAATTCAGGATCTTCTGCAACTAAAGCAGCAGTCATTGCATTTGGTACAGATGGTAAAACATCTAAAGAACCAGCATTGTATGCTACATAAGCAGTAGTTTCAAGGTCAATAAATTTACCATTGATTGTATCAAGATAAACTTCGTCAGCGTTCCAATATTCGTCATTCTTAACCAATTTTAGACCAACTCCAGATTCATACTCAGTTAATTTGAAAGGCCCATTAGATACAACTAATTCAGGATTTTTAGCCCATGCTCCATCTGCTCCACCAACAGCTTCAACAGCTGATTGTTTTACAGGCATGAAATGATAGAATCCCATCAAACTTACGAAATAAGGTGTAGGAACTACTAAATCTACTTCTAATGTATTAGCGTCAACAGCTGTAATTCCAATAGCTGCTAGTGTAGCTTCATAAGTTAATCCATTATCATCACCTAAATCATCAGAAAAATCAGTACCTACTAATTCACCATCGTCATCATATACGTTACATTCATCAGTAGCATTGTCACAAGTATCTGACCAATATACTGCATCCATAGAACCTACGATGTTAGTATATTCCCAAATCCAAGCATATTCAGAAGCTGTAGCTTGATCCATTCCTCTTTTCCAAGAGTATTCGAAATCAGCAGCAGTTAAGTCTGAACCATCACTCCATTTAGAATCACGTAATGTAAAAGTAACTTTTAATCCATCAGTTGATGTTACCCATGATTCAGCGACACCAGGAGTTACAACTCCACCAACTTCACGTACAATACCTTCGTATGTTTGGTTGATAACATCTCCACCATCAGAAGCCCCGTTAAGTGTTGGGTCTAGTGTTTCAGGGTCAGCACCAATGTTCCAATTTAATACTTGAGCAATCGGTGCAGCTGTAGTTGCTTCTGCTTCAGTTGCCACTGTTGTTACTTCAGTATCATTATCGCAAGCAACAAAAGTAAATGCTAGCACTAATGCAGATAAAACTAATAAAAACTTTTTCATTTTTTTCTCTCCTCCATTTAATTTTTCTATATCTAAACACATTGTGTTTTAAATATCATTAATCTCTTTTACAAAGTGACAAGCTGTAAAATGTCCAGGTTTAATTTCAATTAATTCAGGATCCACTTCAGTACATTTGTCCTTTGCGTATCGACATCTAGGTGCAAATCTACACCCAGGTTTAGGATTTATTGGATTTCCAACATCTCCTTCTAATATGATTCTTGTTTTTCTAATAGAACTTCTTGGGTCAGGAATCGGTATTGATGAAAGTAAAGATTTTGTATATGGATGATAAGGAAAATCATATAGTTCATCACTTGTAGTTATTTCCATTAATTTACCTAAATACATAACTCCAATTCTATCAGAAATTTGTCTTACCATTGATAAATCATGAGCGATAAACAAATATGTTAAACCAAATTCTTTCTGTAAATCTTCCAACATGTTAACAACTTGGGCTTGAATTGAAACATCCAAAGCTGAAATTGGTTCATCACATATAATAAGATCTGGATTAATTGCTAATGCTCTTGCAATACCAATTCTTTGTCGTTGACCACCTGAAAACTCATGTGGATAACGATTAGCGTGTTCTTTCTTTAATCCAACTGTTTCTAATAAGTGGAAGATTCTATCTTGTCTTTCCTGACCAGTGTATAGGTTATGTGTATCTATTCCCTCGCCAATAATATCAGTTACAGTCATCCTTGAATTTAAAGATGCATATGGATCTTGGAAAATCATTTGAATTTTTTTACGATAAGGAAACATCTCTTTTTCATTAAGTGTTGCCAAATCCACTCCGTCAAATAACACTTGTCCATCAGTAGGCTTATACAATCTAATAATCGTACGTCCAGTAGTGGTTTTACCACATCCGGATTCTCCAACTAAACCAAAAGTTTCTCCCTTATAAATTGTAAAATTAACACCATCAACGGCTGTAAGTATTTTTTTTCTCTTACCAGTACCACCTAAATGGAAATGCTTTTTTAGGTTTATAACTTCTAATAATGGTTCTCTTTTACTCATGTTTTTTCACCTCTTTTACAACGCCATTTTCTTCAATTGAATCGCTCTTTACAAAACCTTTTACTGTAGGTGCTTCTCTATCATGTAACCAACAAGATGCATATTGAGTATCAGATATTTGATATAAAGGTGCGGCTTCAACTAGACAAACTTCCATTGCATATTTACATCTAGGTGAAAATGGACATCCCGCAGGTGGTTTTAATAAATCCGGCGGTGATCCATCAATTGGAATCAATCTTTTCTTTTGACCACTTTCTGGCCTAGGTACTGATTGCATTAATCCTTGTGTATATGGATGCTGAGGATTTTCATAAAGACTGAAAATATCAGCTTTTTCCATAATCATACCACCATACATAACAATTACTTTATTACAAATTTCAGCTATAACACCTAAATCATGAGTAATAAAAATAATTGATGATTGGGTTTTATCTTTTAAGTTACGCATCAAGTCCAATATTTGAGCTTGAATTGTAACGTCTAAAGCTGTTGTTGGTTCATCGGCTATTAATAATTTTGGATTATTTGATAATGCCATGGCGATTAAAACTCTTTGTCTCATACCACCTGAAAATTCATGTGGATAACTTTTAAGTCTACCAGCAGGATCAGGAATCCCAACAAGATTCAATAATTCAATTGCTCTTGCTTTTGCTTCTGCTACTGTCATATCCGAATGAGCTCTAATTACTTCAGTAATTTGATTTCCAATTGTATATACAGGATTAATTGATGTCATCGGATCTTGAAAAATCATTGAGATTTCATTTCCACGATATTTATTCAATTCATAGTCTTTAAGCTTTGTTAAATCTTCGCCATCAAACAATACTTTTCCTTCAACAATTTCTCCAGGGTCTTCTACTAAACCAATAACTGAAAGTGATGTAACTGATTTTCCTGAACCAGATTCACCAACAATTCCTAGTATATCTCCCTCTTCTAAATCAAAACTAATATTTCTTACTGCTTGAACTTCACCCAAATGAGTGAAAAATGAGGTTTTGAGGTTTTGAACCTGTAATAATTTTTTAGCCATCGTGTCTACCCCTTCCTCAATCTTGGATCAAGTGCTGAACGCAAGCCATCACCAAGGAAATTAAATGATAATACTGTAAATCCAATTGCTATTGAAGGCAATAATAATTGGTAAGGATATACTTCTAATACGGTAATTGCTTCATTAGCCATAGTACCCCAAGAAGCTTTAGGAGCAGATATACCGATACCGATGAAGCTTAAGAATGCCTCAGTAAATATAGCAGTTGGGATCATCATTGTTAGTGAAACAATGATTGGACCTAAAGCATTAGGAATTAAATGCCTAAAAATTATGTTTTTTTGACTTACTCCTATTGTTCTAGCAGCAAGCACAAATTCTAGATCTTTTAGGCTAAGGATTTGACCCCTAACCAACCGGGCCATTCCGACCCAATAAACACTTCCTAAAGCTAAAATAATTGTCCATATATTTGACTTGTTTAATAAAACCATTAATAGAATAACATATATAACCAAAGGTATTGAATTAATGATATCTACGATTCTCATCATGGCATTATCAACAGCACCACCTTTGAATCCTGAAATACTACCATAAGTAACTCCAATAAGTAAATTAACTAAAGTTGCTACAAACGCTACAATTAATGAAATTCTAGCACCAAACATCAACCTTGTAAGGATATCTCTACCTAAATGGTCTGAACCAAGTAGAAATGTCTTATTAGATACAACGGTTGGATATACCGTTTCACTATCTTTGTATGTAACAGTATAATCTATATCTGGATCATATCCTTCGTCACCGGGATCAAGTGTTCGATATAAATAATTAATTGCAATTTCTTCACCTTCGAAAGTAAAGTAATATATTCTGTTTATTTTATCCCTTTTAATTACAAGTTCAGTTAATCTCTCTACAACATGTCCATCTTCTGAAATAAGTAACAATCTATAACTTTGAGTTAAAAACACATAGTGTTCATCTGAAATTTGATAAACATCTAGTCTCGGTGGTAAATTTGCATAGTCACTGATTTGTTCTGCATAATCATATGATGATAAGTAAGGTCCTACAACACCAAATAAAATTACTAAAACAACACCCACTAGACCAATCATGGCAATAACATTACCTTTTAATCTTCTCCATGCATCTTTCCAATAAGTTAAACTTTCTCTAATTTGCTCTTTATCTAATTTTTTAGAGCTATCCACTAAATTAAAATCTCTCATATTACTCACCAGGCTTCTTTCCTAATTTAATTCGTGGATCAATCCATGAATAAGCAATATCCACTAATAATACCATAGCAATATAGATAGCAGCATAGAACACAGTTACACCCATAATCATGGTGTAATCTCTATTCGTTACACTCTCAACATAATACTTCCCTAATCCACCAATAGCGAACACACGTTCAACTACAAATGAACCAGTAATAATTGCTGCAAACATTGGTCCTAAATATGTTACAACAGGAATCAATGCATTTTTTAAAGCATGTTTATAAAGGACTCTAATTTTTGATAAACCGTTTGCTCTTGCAGTTCTCATATAATCTTGTCTCAAGACTTCCAACATACTACTTCTAGTAAGCCTTGATACAAACGATAATGCATAAGCTGATAATGCAAGTACTGGACCTATATAGGAGGTCCACTTATCCAGGCCGAACGCATCCACCCATCCTAGTTGTCCAGCAAACACTGAAATAAATACCGTTGCGACAACAAAACTTGGTATGGTGACACCTATCGTGGCAATTAACATCGCGATGTGGTCTATCCATGTGTTTTGTTTTAGTGCTGAAACTATTCCAATCGGCAAGCCAATGATAACTACAAATAATGTGGCCAGAGCTCCTAATTTAAGACTCACAGGAAATTTTAATAAAATTTGATCTGCTACGTTAATTCCTAATTCCTTAAATGAATTACCAAAATCGAACTGGACCATGCCAACCATATAATCAAAATATTGTTTGAATATAGGATCATCCAAATTATATTTTTCTTCAAGCTGGGCTAAAATTTCCGGTGCTATAGTTCTTTCTCTAGCAAACGGGCCTCCAGGCATCAGTTTCATCATAAAAAAAGTTAGGGTTGCAATAATGAACAAAGTCAATATTGCCGATAAAATTCTTTTAATATAGTAATTAAGCATCGGGTTTCCTCCATTACATCCCTTTAATATTATTAAGTTTTATACCATAATTGAATAATTTTTACAAGCCAAGAAATGAAAATAGGGCTGAAAATGAAAGATAAATGTAAATAGTGATAGGCTTTTTGTAAAAAAAAGCGTTTACATAAAATTTACTTGTGTTTAATATATATATTAAGGAAACACAGATTAAAAATAATCACTCGCATACTATTGACATTAAATTGTATAATTACTATAATATTTTGTACGCTCTTAACGAGGGGGAATTTATTATGTTATTGAGTTTAGCTTTGATTTTAGTTATTAGCTTATCTTTAAACGCAATATTTGAAAAACTCAAAATCCCGGGTCTAATTGCTTTTATAATAACCGGGATTGTTTTAGGACCATTTGTATTAGACCTGATAGCTCCTGAATTATTAGCAATTTCAGCTGATTTAAGAGAAATTGCTTTAATAGTAATTTTACTAAGAGCTGGACTTTCTTTAGATATAAACGATTTAAAGAAAGTAGGTAGACCTGCAATCCTATTAAGTTTTATACCTGCAACTGTTGAAATCATCTTTATTGGACTAATTTCACCACTAATATTTGATATATCAATAATTGAAGGATTTATCTTAGGTAGTATAGTCGCAGCTGTTTCGCCTGCCGTTGTAGTTCCTAGAATGATAAATTTAATTCAAAAGAAAATAGGAACCAACAAACAGATTCCACAATTGATCTTAGCCGGTTCTTCTATTGATGATATATATGCAATTGTTATGTTTACAATTTTTGTTCAGATTTATCAAACCAATACCTTTTCAGCTATATCAATTGTTTTATTTCCGGTAACTATAATTGTTAGTCTAGCAATTGGAATAATTGTAGGATTAGGGTTGGTATATTTGTTCAAAAAGATTCATGCAAGAGACACATTAAAAGTATTGTTAATCTTCGGGTTCTCTTTCCTATTAATAGTGTTAGAAACTGCAGTTAAAGATTTCTTCTCAATATCTGGTTTATTAGCAGTTATTGCTTTGGGAGGAACTATCCTAAAAGTTTATCCCGTTCTAGCTGAAAGACTTACATCCAAGTTTTCTAAGATTTGGGTCGCAGCCGAGATTATGCTATTTGTATTAGTTGGAGCTATCGTTGATATTACAATATTTAAATCAATAGGTCTATTTGCGATATTATTAGTTCTTGCTTCTATGACATTCAGAATGCTAGCAGTTCTGCTTTCAGTATCAAAAACTAATCTAAATAAAAAAGAAAAACTATTCACTTGCTTATCTTATATGCCAAAAGCCACTGTTCAAGCAGCTATTGGCGCTATTCCATTGGCATTAGGAATGCCTGCTGGTAATCTAATATTAACGATTTCAGTATTATCAATATTTATAACCGCACCTATTGGAGCTATAAGTATGGATAGGCTCAATCTGAAACTATTGACGACTGAATCAATTGAACGATAATCAGTAAAGAAATTTAATATCAACTTAAACGACTATAATTTTTTTAGTCGTTTTTTATTTAAAACATATTGACAAAACAAAATGAAAGCGTTATACTTTAACTGGTCATGACGTCATGACATCATGTCAAGAGGGGGATTCCACTATGGATGAAATGTATTTCAAAGTACCTAAGTACTATATGTTAAAAAGAGAAATAGTTAAAAAAATTGATAACGATGAATTACTTGATGATCAGATGATTCCTAGCGAAAGAGAACTAATCAAAGAATTTTCAGTGAGTCGAATTACAGTTCGCAAGGCTATTGACGAACTAGTAAATGAAGGTTACTTATACAAAATTCAAGGAAAAGGCACCTATGTAAAAGGTGATTCAAGAACTCAAGATTTATTTTCTATAACCAGTTGTACTCAAGACATCATCAATATGGGCATGACTCCTTCAAGAAAAGTGTTCAACTGTGAAGTTGTTGCTTCTTATCCTAAGAGAGCTAGACAAATGGAAATAGATAAGGCAGATAAATTATTAGTAATTGATAGAGTATATTACGCTGACAAAGAACCAATAAATAGAACTGTTGCTTATTTACCTATTAAATACTTCCCTGGTTTGGAAAAACATGATTTTCATAACGAATCGCTTTATGAAGTTTTAGAAACCAACTACAATGTCAAAATTACTAGAGCAACCAGAACTATTGAAGCGGTATTAGCTAAAGATGAAATAGCTGATTTACTAGAAGTTGAAGAGGGAATACCAATTATATTGTTTAGAGGTACCACCTATGGAATAATTGGCAATAAAGAAGTCCCTATTGAAACATTTAAAACAAATTATAGAACAGATAAATACAAATTTTACATAAATCAAGTAAAAATTTGATTTTATAAAAAATAAAATATGGAGGAAAATGTATGAAGAAATTTTTATTAGCATTATTCGCAGTAATAGTTTCTGTAGCGTTGGTCGCATGTGGCGACACAACAACACAAGAAACTGTAAAAGTAGGATTGATTGTATCAGCTGCAGGAGCAAACGACAACGGGTATAATCAATTTGCAATTGAAGGTTTAACAAAAGCCGAAACTGATTTTGGGGTAGATACTCATGTGGTAAACAACGCAGATGACGTTCCCGGATCAATAGAAACTTTAGCTGAAGATGGATACGACCTAATCTTCTCACTAGAATACAACTTTGGAGCATTAATCACAGATGATGGTTCTGGTGAATCAATAGCTGAAAAATACCCAGACACTACTTTTGTAGTATTTAATGCTTTCGCTAACACTAACGAAGCAGGAGAAAAAGTACACGACAACGTTGCAGAAGTGTTATTCAACGTTAATGAAGGTTCATTCTTAGCAGGAGCACTATCTGTTTTAGTTAATGAAAACAACGAACTACTTTTTGATTCAGATGATTACTCATTCACACCTACAAGTGAATCAAGAGGAGTTGGGTTTATTGGCGGTACTCAATCAGACGGTATCTCTGTATTTGGTTATGGTTTTGCACAAGGTGTAAACTACATTGCTGAAGAATTAGATGTAACATATGACATCTACGAAACTTATTCTGCTGGATTCGCTGCAACACCTGAAATCTACAACACTATCGATTCTTATTTCGACAGTGGAGTTAATGTAATATTCGCAGCTGCTGGTGGAGTTTCAACTAGTATGAAAAATGCTGCTGCAGATAATGGTAAATTATCAATTGATGTTGACGCAAACCAAGATGCATCTGTACCAGGATCTGTTTTAACTAGTGTATTAAAAAACACTAATATTGCAGTATATGATTTAGTTGATCAATTTGTTGATGGTACTGATATTGGTGGAGCTGAATATTTCTATGATTTAAACTCAGGAGCAACTGGAATCACAGATTTAGCAACTATAGAGGCTTATATCTCAGAGGAGACATCAGCACAAACAAAATGGACTGAAATTAAAGCAAAAATAGCTGAATTAGAATCAGCTATTAGCGATGGAACAATTGATGTAATAGATGCTCAAGCTGGAGAAACTCTTGATTATGCTACATTACCAAATGTTACTCCAGCAAACTAGACATACTTATTTGCAGAACTTACTAAATAAATAGAAAAGGTGATTAATGTGGAAATTATCAAAGTTATAAACTTAACAAAAAAATTCGGGGATTTTACTGCGAATGATAATATAACCTTATCAGTAAAATCTGGTGAAATCAAAGCTATCGTTGGTGAAAACGGTGCTGGGAAAACCACATTAATGAATATGCTGTATGGGATGCTTAGACCAACATCTGGAGAAATATACATAAACGAAAAAAAAGTATCTTTTCAATCACCAACCGATGCCATAAAACATGGTATCGGTATGGTGCATCAGCATTTTAAATTAGTACCTAGTTTAGCCGTTTTTGAAAATGTATTACTAGGAGCTGAAATCGAAAAAAAACATAAAATTGGAAAAAAATCTTTTTCGCTAAAACTCATTGATCGAAAACAAGAAATTAAAGAAGTTGAAGAACTAATTAAAAAGTATCAATTTCAAGTATCAGCTACTGACCTAATTAAAAACATCTCAGTAGGAGCGAGGCAAAAAGTCGAAATATTAAAGATGCTCTATCGTAATGTGGATATACTAATATTTGATGAACCAACTGCGGTATTAACACCACAAGAGATTAGAACATTTTTTGACACGCTTAGAGAGCTTAAGAAACAAGGAAAAACTATTATTTTGATAACTCACAAACTTCAAGAGGTAATGGAAGTAAGTGATTCAGTAACTGTAATTAAACAAGGAAAAGTTATTGGAAACATGTTAACAAAAGAAACTTCAGACAAACAAATCGCCAGACTAATGGTTGGTAGAGATGTATTGCTTAAAGTTGATAAAAAATACAAGAACTATATTGATAAACCAGTTATCTATAAAATTGAAGGTTTAACTACTAAGAGTTCTGATGGAATAAACGTCGTTAACAATGTATCTTTTGAAATACATGAAGGTGAAATAGTTGGGATTGCTGGAGTTGAAGGTAATGGTCAAAGTGAATTATTAGATTTGTTATCAGGAATTCTAAAATCCACAGCTGGAAAAGTATATCTAAAAGACCAAGAAATATCAAATTTATGGCCAAGAAAACTAAGAGATTCAAGAATTGCATTCATTCCTGAAGATAGATACGAAAAAGGTCTATGTCAAGATATGTTAATCTGTGAAAATATGATTGCAGGTTATCACGGAAATAAAGAAGTATGTAACTACGGATTAATTAGCCAAAAAAGAATGCTTGAAAAAATGGATTATTTAGTTGAACGATATGATATTAGAGTATCAGAAAAATCTGGTAAAATATCATCGCTTTCTGGCGGAAATGCTCAAAAAATTATTATCGCTAGAGAATTTGATTCAAATCCAGATTTATTAATAGCAGCTCAACCAACAAGAGGTGTTGACATTGGTGCTATTGAATACATACATAATAGTTTACTATCTCTACAAAACGCTGGTAAATCAATTTTACTAGTATCAAGTGAATTATCAGAAATCATGAACTTGTCAGATCGAATCCTCGTCATGTTTAAGGGCGAAATTATTGGGGAAATTAACGCCAAAAACGCAACTAGGGACGAAGTAGGATATCTAATGGCTGGAATAAGAAAGGAAGTCAAAGATGAATAAGTGGAAAGCTAAGCTAAGCTCACAAACTAATAAAGCTCTGTCAGCAATAATACCTGTGCTATTTGCATTTGGTATTGGTGCCATTGCGATTATTCTTGCTAAAGAAAATCCCCTATCCACCTATTATATTTTAATCTCTAAATCCTTATTTAATATTAAAGGCTTGCTAAAAACACTACATTATGCAGCCCCACTTATTCTTTCCGGACTAGCAATTGCTGTAAGTTTCAAAGCTGGATTATTCAACATGGGTATTGAAGGTCAAATAGTTTCATCCGGTTTTGTTATCGCTATTTTAGGCTATAAATTAGCCTTTCTACCTGCGGGAGTATTAATACCTATTCTACTCCTATCCGGTGTATTAGTCGGTATGTTAGTCGCTTTAATTCCAGCCCTATTAAAAGCCAAATTTAATGTCAATGAAATGGTTGTGACATTATTGTTAAATTATGCAATTGTAGCTATACTTGAGTTTCTAACATCAAACGTATTTAGAGATCCTAGTAGTGGTTATGTTTCAACAAACATGATTGGAACTAACGCTATCCTATCTAGAATAGGGGATACAAAATTAACACTATTCTTCTTTATTGCTATCATTGTATTTATATTTATGTATTTTGTATTTAACAGATCAAAATTAGGTTTTGAAATTACAGCTATGGGTAAAAACAGATCTTTCGCTGAATCGACAGGTATGGAGACTCAAAAGAAAACCATCTATATTATGTTGATAAGTGGTGCTTTAGCCGGATTGGCTGGAGCTGGTTGGATGATGGGTGAAAAATTTGCTTACACCTTAAGTTTCTCAGGTACACCAGGTTTAGGCTGGGATGGAATGTTGATCGCCTTATTAGGAGGTCATAGTCCTATAGGTATTTTAATTGCTTCTATCTTCTATGCAGTATTAAAAACCGGCAGTTCCTCAGTGGCTATCTACTCAAATGTTCCTGCAGAAATAATTCTCTTATTACAGGCTACAATCATACTGTTATTATCAATTAAGTTTGTTAAGAAAACATCACATAAACAAGCTGAAAAACAAATTGAAAAAATGACAAATAAGGAGGTTGTATAATGGAGTTTATACTAAAAATATTATCTGATTCTCTTTATTTTACAGGACCAATTTTACTTTGTACTTTGGGTGGCTTATTCGCCTATAAAGCCGGTGTTATCAACATTGGTTTAGATGGAATGATGTTGTTTGGTGGATTTATGGCCGCTCTAATTATCTTCTTTACTGGTAGTTGGATATTAGGATTGATTGCGGCGATTATTTTAGCAATTTTACTTGGCTTATTATTCTCTTATTTTGGAGTTACTAAAAAAGCTAATTTCATTATTACTGGTTTTGCAATAAACCTACTGTCAATAGCCGTAGGTAAATATGCGCTAGCATTATTAGGCAGTACAGATATAAATGTTATTAACAGTGTTGTTAGGGCTCGTTCAACTATAGATATATGGTTGCTAAGAGATATACCAATCTTAAGTGATATCTTCAATAATCAATCATTCTTGACTTACTTCTCTTTTATCTTAATCTTTATTGTTACAATAATATTATATAAAACTAAATTCGGTACTTATGTTCGAGTTGCTGGAGAAAATGAAGAATCTGCTAAATCAGTCGGGATCAATGTCAACAAGGTTAAATATTTAGCAATTATAGTAGGATCAATTCTTTGTGCTTTTGCTGGATACAATGTAGCAATTAATCAACTCGCATCATATACTCCAGATATAACAGCTGGTACAGGATTTATCGCAATAGCCGCAATTTATTGTGGACAAGGAAGTCCAAAATCTTCCGCTATATACGCAATAATCTTTGGTTTATCAAGATCACTAGCATTGAACCTAGCTTTAAAAATTGGTTCAATAGCTGGTCTATTAGAAATTATACCTTACGTAATGATAGTGGTTGTTCTTACTGTAGTCGCAATCATTAGAGAAAGAAAAACTTTATATAGGGGGTTCTTAAATGAATAAAACAGCGCTACTTGTTGTAGATATGATTTATGATTTCACTAATCCAAATGGTAAAGTCTTTTACCCTAAGAATGAAGAAATCATTTGGAATTTAAGTGACTTTATTTCTGATGTAAAAAAACACGATTGTCTTGTTGTATATATCGAACACACCGTTAAAATTGATGATTATCAAGCAACAAAAATTAAAATGAGAGAATGTTGCATTGAAGGTTCAGGGGGAGAATTAACCGACTCGAGACTTAATTGTGATAGAAAAAAGGACATAATTATAAAAAAGACTAAATATAGCGCTTTTTATAATACTGATTTAAATATAGTGCTTCAAAAGAACAATATTGAAAATGTCATTATTGTTGGCACAAAAACTAACAACTGTATTCTAGCTACTGCTTTTGATTCTTTTAGTAGAGATTACATTACGTATATAGTAAGTGATTTGGTTGGTACATCAGATGATTTTATTAATGAAATATATTTAAAAGACATCAATAAATATCTTGCAAAAGTCCTAGATTCAAAATCAATAGTTGATTTAATGAAAAAGGGAGAGTTATAAAATGAAATATGATTTAATAACTAGCGGATACTGCGCTTTAGATAGAATTATTAAAACTGAAACTCAACCAGCTACTGGTAAAACATCGATAGTAACAAATAAAAATCATGCTGAAATCTACTATGGTGGTTGCAATGTAAATGTAGCTTACAATCTAGCAAAACTAGGAAAAATAGCTACTCCGATTTTTAGAGTTGGTTATGATTACGAGTCAACAGGTTTTTATCAATATCTAAAAAATGGAAATGTGAATTTGGATGCTGTACAAAAACTCGATTTTGAAGCAACAAGTTCAACGTATTTAGTTGAAACACCTGACAATGAACATATCACATTGTTTTATCCTGGCGCTATGGATAAAAAATATCATATCGCTTACGAAGATTCTTGGTTTGAAAACACAAAATGTGCATTGATGACTGTAGCTTCACTAGCAGATAATAAGGACTTCCTAAACAAAGTGATTAAACATAAAATTCCACTATTTTTGGGAATGAAAATGGATTCAGATGCATTTCCAAAACCATTTTTGAAGGAGTGTCTAAATCAAGTTGAAGTTCTATTCGCTAACAAAAGTGAAGCGGCTTGTATTGTAGATCTTTATGACTTGAATAATATAAATGAATTATTAACTACATTACCAAATATAAAAGTCATAGTCACAACTAAAGGTAAATTAGGTAGCATTGCTACTTATAGAGTTAAAGACACTTTAAAAACTGAAACTGTTGAAATAGTTAAAGCTGAAAAAGTAATAGATACCGTAGGTTCAGGTGATGCATATGTTGCTGGATATATCTATGGATATCTAAATAATGAAACCATTAAAAAATCAATGGAATACGGAAGCACACTAGCTTCGTTTGTTATAGAAGGACTTGGCTCTACTGCTTCTTCTCCAACAGAGGAAGAATTTATAAAAAGATATACAAATAATTATAATAAGGGGAATTCATAATGGCTAAAACTTTATATTCAAAATGCGATCCTTCAGATATCGCTAAATATGTTATTTTTTCTGGTGATCCATGGCGAGTAGAAATAATCAAAAAACATTTAGAAAACGTAAATCACATTGCATTTTCTAGAGAATTTAATACTTATACAGGAACTTATAAAGGTATAAAAATTAGTATATCTTCTACTGGGATTGGTGCTCCATCAGCTGCTATAGCGATGGAAGAGATGTACCAATGTGGTATGGAAGTTGCTTTAAGAATGGGAACTGTAATGTCTTTGAACGATGATTTATTAGGACATTATATTGTGCCTGTAGGTTCAATTAGAGAAGAATCAACAAGTAAAACTTATGTTGAAGAAACATATCCTGCAATTGCAGACTTCGATTTAATTGAAACTATCAATGAAACCATTAAAGAGTTTGGCTCAGATGTTGATAATGGACTTAATGTAACATTGGATGGCTTCTATTCACAAATGCATATGTCAAAATTAGCTGAAGAAAGAAATATTGATGTTTACGAAGTGTTTGACAAATACAAAAAACTTAACGTCTCAGGAATCGATATGGAATCATCTTGTATGATGGTTGTTGGTAGACTTATGAATGTTAAAACTGCTTGTTTGACTTTAGTAACTGTATTAGAGAATTTAAAAGATTCTTTAAAAGGTAAAGTCAGAGATGATAAAGAAGAAGAATTATGTAAAATCGCTCTAGAAAGCATCTATAAATATGATAAAAGAGGTAAAAAAAATGAAAAATGATGTCTTAGAACTAGGTAAAAAAACTGTCATTGGTATGGTACATTGTTTACCATTACCAGGTACAGCTGGATTTAAAGATAATATGGACGAATTAAAAGCTCAAGCAATTAATGATGCAGTCACCTTAGAAAAAGCGGGATGTACTGCTATTATGATTGAAAATATGGGTGACGGTCCATTTAATCACGAATTAGATACTGAGCAATCAGTTGCACTAGCTGTTGTAGCAGCTTTAGTGAAAGAAAAAATCAATATCCCAATGGGTATCGACGCTGCTTTCAATGATTATAAAACAGCTTTATCAATTGCAAAAGCTATTGGAGCTGATTTTGTAAGAATTCCAGTATTTGTGGATACTGTTATGTATTACAACGGAACTATTCAGCCTTGTTCAAGAAATGCTGTTATCTTCAGGAAGAAAATTAATGCTGAAAACATTAAAATCTTAGCTGATGTTCAAGTTAAACACACATATATGGTTAATCCTAATATTAGTGTTGTCGATTCAGCAAAACAAGCTGCTAGTTGTTACGCAGATGGAATTATTGTCACTGGTTCTTCTATTGGCTTAGAAACACCTATTGATATGATAAAACAAGTAAAAAAAGCCGTAAAAATTCCTGTTTATGCAGGTAGCGGTGTAAATGCGCAAAATATTAAAGAACAATTAAATATAGCAGATGGTGCTATAATCGGTTCAAGTTTAAAAGAAGGCGGAGTTATTTCTAACCCAATTTCTTACAATTTAACCAAAGAAGTATTAAATGGATTGGAGTAAAAAATCATGATGAGACCAATGAAATTAGCTGGATCTGAACTGATGTTCGGCGAAGGCTCGCTAGGTTATTTAGAAAACATTAATGCAAAAAAAGCTGTAATAGTTTTAGCAAATGATGTTATGTATAAAAATGGAGTTATGGATATTGTTGAGAAGCATCTAAACAATGCTAAAATTGCATTTGAAATCTTTATGGGTATTGAATCGGATCCTGGATTCAATACAGTACTTAAAGGTGCTAGATTTATGTTGAAACATAATCCAGATATTATTATCGCTATTGGTGGGGGATCAGCAATGGACGCAGCTAAAGCGATGTGGATATATTATGAACACCCAAGTATTGAAACATTAGAATATATCACTATAAAAGCTAACTTCCCTAAACTAAGAAACAAAGCTAGATTAGTTTGTATTCCTAGTACTGCAGGCACTGCTTCTGAAGTGTCTAGATCAATAGTAATTACTGATGATAATACTCATATCAAATATGGTATTGGAAATATGGAAATGATGCCTGATATCGCCATCTGCGATCCAATAACTACACTATCATTACCTAAACATATAACAGCTGAAACTGGTATGGATGCATTGTGCCATGCACTTGAAGCTATCGCCTCAACAAGAGCTAACTATGTAAGTGATACTCTAGCTGAAAAAGCTATATTAGACATCTTTGAGTATTTACCTAAAGTTATGCAAGAACCACAAAATATGTTATACCGTGAAATAATGCTAAACTCTGCGATGATGGCAGGACTTGCGTTCACAAATGTTTCACTTGGTATAACCCATTCCATTGCACATGGTTTGGGTAGTTTGTTCAACATGCCTCATGGACTGGCTAATGCAATTTTACTCCCTTATATTGTATCGTTCAATTCTCTTAATGATGATGCATTAGCTGTCTATGACAAGCTTGCTAAAAAGCTTAATAAAGCAAATTTAGTGACTGCCTTGTTTGAATTAAACAAAGAAATTAACATTCCTTTATCTTTAAATGAAAGAATAACTGATGAAGCAGATTTCCTTGGTAAGCTTGACACTTTAATTGATTTTGCCTTGAAAGATGGTTGTACAAAAACTAATCCCATCTTACCTACAAAAACTCACTTAAAAAATATTATTTTAGCTGCTTACTATGGTAAGAAAGTTCCTAAAACATTATGAAGTTAATTTGTTATCTTTCTTTAGGCTCTCCAAGTCTAGAACGAAGTAAAATAAATGCTTCAAATTATATTGAAGCTGGTTGTGATGTAGTGGAAGTTGATTTCCCGGCTAAAAATCCGTATTTAGATAGTCCCTATATTCAAGAGAGAATGGGACAAGCCTTAAGTAGTTGTGATGACTACAATAAATACATGTTAGCTATTGAAGATATCAAGAGCAATAATCCAAATGCTTCTTTCATTCTGTTAACATATGAAACAACAATTAAAGAAATTGGTTTATCAAAATTTCTTAACTTCTGTCACAAAAACAATCTAAAAGACATAATTTGTGTTGGTGATGAGTTTCCTGAAATTAGAAAAACACTGATCAATAATAACCTTTTAATCAGTTCTTATGTGCAATACCATTTATTGGATGAAGAAATTGAATTGGCTAAAAGAACAAATGGATTTATATATTTACAGGCTAAATCAGGTGGTAAATATCATAAAAAACATAAAGATTTGAAATCTATCATCTCGTATTTAAGAAATGAAGTGAAACTACCAAATCCTATATATTGTGGTGTTGGAATCTCAACTCCAGAAGATATCGCTATGGTCAAAGAAGCTGGTGCAGATGGTGCATTTGTAGGTAGTGCTGTATTGAAACTTCAAGAAAAACCAAAAGATTTAAAACAAAAAATTAAAGATTTAAAAGCTCAAACATAAAATAAAAGTCTTCCAATCGGAAGGCTTTATTTTTTATACGTATTCGGGTTGTGGTATAGGCTGTTTCTCTTTGACATCAATGCTATCTAACAAAGTAGCAACTTTTTTGTTAGTAGAGATTCCAATTGTAGTTATGATTACTAAAACACTGCAAACAATACCTAATATAGCTACATTACTATTATCAACTAAGAATCCAGCAGCTATAATGGCCAACGGAATCGCTCCTTCACTGATAGCACCAATCGTAGCGAAAACTCTCCCTCGAACATTTGGTTCGATCGCTTTCATAATCCCCGTATTTAATGGTACATTTGTAAACATCATAAATACTGCTAATAATATATTTGCAAATAAGAACATTCCATAAAACCACCAATATCCAATAACATTATAAGTTACTAGAACAACTAAAATAGCTGAAAAAACGAAACTGGAAGATAAACATATAATAGATTTTCTTATTGAATTTCTTAAATTCTTTATTTTCATTCCTCCAACAACTATACCGGCAACTAACATTGCTACACTAAATACAATGTCAACAACACCTAGTTCATAGGCTGAAGTTGCTAATTCTGTTCTAAATAAATACGGTATACCTACTCCGAATAAAGGTGAGAATGCAAAGTTTAACATCAAGCTAAATAACATAATCACGAGCAAGCCTTCTTTTTTTACCAAATACTTAAATCCAAACTTTATATCTTCAAAGAATGCTTTAACTGTAGAAAAAGCTTCTGGTTTTTCCTTATGAAAATGTGTCTTGATAAACATTTCACTAATACCACTAAACATAAAGCTGATTGCATTGATTAAAACCGCTACTTCAAATCCTAAAATAGCATATAAAAACATTCCCGCTAAAACTCCAAAGATTCCTTGTACGCTACCAATTATACTATTAGCTCCACTGGCTGCTTGAATTAAATCATCACCCACTACTTCTGGTATTACAGAAGTGGCTGCTGGACCAAAGAATGCCTGGTTTATACTAGCTATAGCTGTTACTCCCAATAAATACCAAATTAGCACTTCTTTTTCTAATCCTAATGAAAGAATATATAAAGTGCCAAAGAATACTATCCCTCTGATAAAATCAGTAACATATAAGATTCGAATTTTATTCCATTTATCTGCTATTAGGCCCGAAACAGGACTTAAAACAATTCTAATTATAATACCTACTGCCATAAATAAAGACAAATATACAGCGCCACCGTCAGCACCAAATAAATCCTGAACGTATAAACCAGCGGCAAAACTATATAAACTAGTTCCTATTGCAGAAACTAAACTACCTTGAAAAAGTAAAAAATAACTTTTATTACTGAATAATGTTTTCATGTGAGCCCTCCATTTTGCACATATATCATGTAATTAACATGTATAAATAGTGTCTTGTTTTTTTACTTAGTTATATATATTTGTACAACATTATTTTTTTGATCCAATTTTGCACAGGAAAATCCAATTATGTTTCTTTCAGAATTAATATCTTTAATTCTTGCAAAATGCTCGAATATTAAATATTTTTTGTATTTAAAAGTATTCATTGGGTCGAATCCAGTTAATTTAATATTACTAATAACTTCAAAATCGCCTAATATAAACTCTTCTATTTTTTTCTTAAGTCTTAGATTATAATCAATAATAAAAGAATTGTCAAAATCATAAACATCTAATGAATCTTTATCAAATTCTTGATTTAGATTGAACCATTGATAAACAAACTCTTCATTATCTGTGATTAATTTGCTATATTTTAAATCTAATTTCTCAGCTGTCAATATTATCAAAGCACCAATTTGGTAAGAGATTTTTCTGATTGGGATGTAGTTTTCAGATTTCTGTAAATAATCTAATAGTTTTTGAATTGATTCTTCCATTTTATCTAAGCTCAATTGTTTAAGAACACTAATTTCTGTAAAATTAGCCATACCCTCTATAGTTTCAATTCCAGCTTCATAATCCACTAATAATTTGTGCTTTTCAGATCTGCATTTTCTTGACCCTATAAAGTTATTAAATTTAATCAATGACTCTTCTTTGTATGCTTCTACTAAAAGTTGTGTTTCCTTAAATTTCCAGGATAAATTTTCTTCATTATAATCATAAAGGATTCCTTTAAATTCATCTGGAAATCGTTTCTCATTTTTATCAATTTGAAAAGCATGGAACATTTCGTGTACTATTTTACTCGTAAAGATATCAACATCTTCAACAGGGTAATCTAAATTCCATATTGCTATATTATTATTCTCAAATTTTATCGTGGTATTCCCAATGAATCTTTCATCAAAAGGTATGACTTTATCTTTAAGTATTACTCCGTCTTTATTATAGAGAGCAAAGTCATATGGTTTAAATCCAGGATACAATTTGTTGAAATCTAGTATCTGGATTTTTTTTTCAATTTCGTTATATAGATCTCTCATAAAATCACCGTCCTTTTAATATTTTACCATAACTTCAAAAAAAAGAACACTATACTTAGATAGCGTCTTTATATTTTATAAATTTGGATTAATAACTGCTTTTAATCAAATTCAACAATTAATTCAATATCAGCAACTTTACTGACGGTTTCATGTATTGAACAGAATTTAGTTCCCCATTCAGCGCTTTTAGCTAAAGCTTTTTCATTACTAGCATTAGTTATAACTAATTTAATAACTACTTTTTCTAACAAGTTAATTTCTTTACCCTCGCCTTTATTTCCTGATACTTCTACTGTCGCTTTGTCAAATGTTAATCGTTTCTTTTTTGCTATTGATAAAAAAGTCGCATAGAAACAAGAGCCTAAAGCTCCAAACAATAAGTGATAAGGTTGTACCCCATTTTCTTGATCTCCTAGAGTAACATTTCCGGTTGGAGTTTCCATTACACCTTTGAATTCATCGTCCCAAGTTTGTTTAATATTATCTAATGCCATTATAATCACCTCATAGTTAGATTATACAACATAACATAATGTTTTTACAATGTTTAGCAACAATATTTTATTTTCACAATATTTTCATAAATTAGGTGTTTATTTGTAAGCGCTTTAGTGATATAATTCTAGTGGCGAGTTAAATCACTTTTTTTTATAAAAAATATAAAAAATAATTAATAAAAAATTTATTAGGAGGATTACAGTGAAAAACAATTTTTATGGTAGAAATTTCTTAACTTTATTAGAATATTCTCAAGATGAAATTCAAGATTTACTTAATGTGTCTGCGAAGCTTAAAGCGAAAAAGAGAGCTAACTTAGAATGTAGACCTTTAGTGGGTAAAAATGTAGTATTATTGTTCGAAAAAGATTCAACTAGAACAAGATGTGCATTTCAAGTAGGAGCTAATGATTTAGGTATGAAAGTTACTTATTTAGGACCAACAGGTTCACAAATGGGTAAAAAAGAAAGTATTAAAGACACTGCTAGAGTTTTAGGCAGAATGTTTGATGGAATCGAATATAGAGGTTATAAACAAGAAACAGTTGAAATTCTTGGAGAATACTCAGGCGTTCCTGTATGGAATGGATTAACTGATATGTATCATCCAACACAAATTTTAGCTGATTTTTTAACAATTATTGAAAAATTTGGACATCTTGATGGTATTAACTTTACATACTTTGGGGATGCAAGAAATAATATGGGTAACAGTTTAATGATTGGTGCAGCTAAAATGGGAATAAATTTCACTGCTTGTGCACCAAAAGAATTGTGGCCAGATGAAAATTTAGTTAAAGAATGTGAACTATTAGCTAAAGAATCTGGAGCTACACTCAACTTTACAGAGGACGTTATGGAAGGTTCTAAAAACGCAGATGTAGTCTATACAGATGTTTGGGTATCAATGGGGGAACCAGCTGAAGTATGGAAAGAAAGAATTGAAAAATTACAACCATATCAAGTTAATAAAAAAATCATGAATAATGCAGGCGACACAGCTATCTTTATGCATTGTTTACCTGCATTTCATAATACTAATACAAAAATGGGCGAAGAAATCTTTAAAAATTTCGGTTTAGATGCTCTAGAAGTTACTGAAGAAGTATTTGAATCTGACCAATCAGTAGTATTTGATGAAGCTGAAAACAGATTACATACTATTAAGGCTGTTATGTACGCTACAATGAGGGAGCCTAAATGAAAAAAATAGTAGTTGCTTTAGGTGGAAATGCTTTAGGAAACTCACCTTTGGATCAAATCCAAAAAGTTAAACATGCGGTTAAACCAATTGTGGATTTAGTAAGAGAGGGTAATGAAGTCATTTTGGCACATGGTAATGGCCCTCAAGTTGGTATGATAAATTTATCTTTTGAAACAAGTCATTTGGAGAATCCTTCAAATCCTGATATGCCATTCCCAGAATGTGGAGCAATGAGCCAAGGATATATTGGTTATCATTTACAAAACGCACTATTAACCGAATTAAAAAACCAAAATATGACTCAACATGTGGCAACTGTAGTTACCCAAGTTGAAGTAGATAAAAACGATACAGCTTTTAAAAACCCTACCAAACCAATCGGTCGTTTCTACGATAGAAAAACCGCAAAAGAATTGGAAGAAACTAAAGGCTATCAAATGGTTGAAGATGCAGGCAGAGGTTATAGAAGAGTTGTTCCAAGTCCAAAACCTGTAAATGTAGTAGAGATAGAAATTATCAAAACTTTAGTAGATGCAGGCCATTTAGTTATAACTGTTGGTGGTGGTGGAATTCCTGTTATTAAATCAGGCAATGAATTCATCGGTGTACCTGCAGTTATCGACAAAGATTTTGCAAGTGCAAAAATAGCTGATTTACTAGACGCTGATACATTAGTGATTTTAACTGCAGTTAATAAAGTTAAAATTAATTATAATCAACCAAATGAAATTGATTTAGATGAAATAACTATCAAAGAATTGGATAAACTAATTGATGAAGGTCATTTCTTAAAAGGGTCAATGTTACCAAAAATTGAAGCTGCGAGATCTTTTGTCAACGGAAAAGAAAACAGAATTGCTGTAATTGCTTCTTTGGAAGAAGCTAAAGATGCACTTCTTGGAAATGCAGGTACTAAGATTAAAAACTAAAAAAGGAGAGCATAATACAATACTATTGTGTAATAAGACTATGTTAACTGACCTACAAATTGCTCAAAAAAGTAAAATGATATCCATAAGCGAAATTGCTAAGAAAATAAAATTATCTTCAAATGAAATTGAAATGTATGGAAACTACAAAGCAAAGATAAGCTACGAAGCTTTAAATAAAGTTAAAAATCAAAATAGAGGAAAAATAATATTAGTGAGCGCAATAAATCCTACTCCAGCCGGAGAAGGAAAATCTACTACCACTATTGGTCTCGGAGATTCTCTAAACAAACTAGGTTATCAAACAATGATCTGTTTACGCGAACCTTCTCTAGGTCCTGTTATGGGTGTAAAAGGTGGCGCTACTGGTGGGGGATATGCACAAGTACTTCCAATGGAAGACATAAACTTACATTTTACAGGAGATATCCACGCAATAACTACCGCAAATAATTTAATAAGTGCAGTTATTGATAATCACTTATTTCAAGGGAATAATTTAAATATAAATCCAGAAAAAATCATTTGGAGAAGAGTAATGGATATGAATGACCGAGCTCTTCGCAAGATAAATGTTGGATTATCATTAAAAAGAGAAATCCCAAGAACTGATGGATTTGATATTACAGTAGCATCAGAAATTATGGCAGTCTTCTGTTTAGCAACTGATTTAGATGATTTAAAAACTAGAATATCTAAGATTGTAGTTGCCTATGATAATCAAGATAAACCAATAACTGTTAAAGATATGCAAGTAGCTGGTGCAGTAACTATGTTATTGAAAGATGCATTTAAACCTAATCTAGTTCAAACTCTAGAAGGCAATCCAGTACTTATCCATGGTGGTCCTTTTGCCAATATTGCTCACGGATGCAATTCAATTATGGCTACTGATTACGCTTCTAAAACCAGTGATTATACTGTTACCGAAGCAGGTTTTGGTGCTGACTTAGGTATGGAAAAATTTATCGATATCAAAATGAGAGCTATGAATACTATGCCAGAACTTGTAGTTTTAGTTGCTTCTATCAGAGCTTTAAAACTTCATGGCGATGTGGATATAGCTGATTTGAAAACTGAGAATGTTGAAGCATTAAGTAAGGGTGTTGAAAACTTAGAGAAACATATTGAAAGCGTACTAGAATATAATCTTCCTTACGTAATTGCTTTAAATAAGTTTCCAACAGACACTGATTCTGAAATCAATTTTATGTTAGACTGGGCAAATAAGAACAATCATACATTGTCTTTATCGAAAGTATTTGAATCTGGTAGTGAGGGCGGTATTGATTTAGCTCAAAAAGTTATCAGTTCAATTAATAGCAAAAAAAATGTAAATTCAAAAGTATTATATGATATCAATTTATCTATCGAAGAAAAAATAGATGAAATAGCGAAAAGAATATATGGTGCTTCTAAGGTAGAATATTCTGATAAAGCAAAAGAACAAATTGAAAATTACAAAAAACTCGGGTGGGATAAATTAGCTATTTGTATAGCTAAAACACCATTATCATTAAGTGATAACGGCAAAATTAAAGGACGCCCAAGAAACTTTACAGTTACAGTAAAAAGATTCAAACCTTCTTTAGGTGCTGGATTCATTGTAGCCTTAATGGGTAATGTAATGACAATGCCAGGGCTTCCTAAACATGGTGGATATATGGACATGGATGTAATCGATGGAAAAATAATCGGTTTATTCTAATATATAGAAAGGATGTGTGATCTTTTTATCACACAAATACGGGATATGGAAAAAAAATTAGTTAAAATTGCCATTTGGGGATTCGGTGCTATGGGATCTGGAATGGCAAAAATGATTTTAAAGAAGAAAGGTTTTGATATCGTAGGGATATCAGATACCTATGAAGGTTTTGTTGGAAAAAGTATTTTTGATTTATTAAAAATTGAAAACCCTCAAAATCATGATGTAGTTATTGAAAACAATATTGAGAGAATTTTAGATGAAGAAAAACCTGACTTAGTTCTTCTAGCTACTGATTCATTCACAAAAAAAGCCTATGAAAAAATCAAATTCATAGTAGAACATAAATGCAATGTAATAAGCACGGCTGAAGAAATGGCCTATCCTTACGCAAAAGAACCTGAACTATCTAAGAAAATGGATAAAATAGCTAAAGAAAACGGCGTATCTATCCTAGGTACAGGAGTAAATCCAGGAATGATGATGGACTTACTAGCAATTTGTATTTCAGGAGTTATGAGTGACGTAGAAGATATGGAAATTTCTCGTATTAATTCTTTATCGCCTTTTGGACCAACTGTTATGGAAGAACAAGGTGTTGGTTTACCATTAAAAGAATTTAATGATAAATTAGTAAAAGATGAACTTTCTGGGCATGTTGGATTTATAGAATCAACATATATGATTGCCGATGCTTTAGGCTTAGAAGTAAAAGACTTTGAACAATCAATGGAACCGATAGTAACTAATGTTGATCGTAAATCTCCTTATGGATTTGCAAAAACCGGCGATGTTGCCGGTGTTGATATGCGAAGTATCGCAACACTATCAAATAACACAAAAATTAACATGGTTCATCCTCAACAAATTGAACCTGAATTAGAAGGAATAAGTACAGGAGATTTCATTAAAATTAAAGGTACACCAGAAATAAACTTATCTAATGTACCTGAAGTTGAAGGTGGCATTGGTACTATAGCAATCTGTGTAAATATGATTCCTCAAGTTATAAACGCTAAACCTGGACTAAAAACAATGATTGATTTACCAGTTCCAAGAGCAATTATGGGTGATGTTAGAAATTATATTGATGAGGAGTAAGCGCCATGATTAATAAAAATTCATGGGTACAAATCACAAAAACAATACTAAAACCTGGAGAAAGAGCTGTTAATCTTCCCGAACCAACAAAAAAAGTTCCATTAATGATGTGGGTCAAAGGCTTTCTTTTAGAAGCTGGAGAATTAAACTCTCTTGTCAAAATTAAAACTTTAACCGGACGAATAGAATCCGGAATTTTAGTTTGTGAAAACCCAAGTTATATGCATACTTATGGTGAATTTGTACCTGAATTAATGGAAATTGATAGAATCTGTAAATCCACACTTTTTGGGGAGGATTCTGATGAATAATTCTTACGAAGCTGTTATGGCAAGAAAAAATCTTATAATGAAATCTTCAGTTGGTATCAACTATGAAAAATACGAGGGTGATTATTTAAACTTCAATTTTGAAGAGATGATGAGCGATTGTGGTTTTAGTTTGGAAGAAGTACGAAAAATTCAAAATAATTTTGGTGTAGGAAATACACCATTGAAAGAATGCAAAAATATCACTGAATTAGCTCGAAAAGTTTCAAAGCCAGGATATGGTGCAAGAATTTTCATCAAGGATGAAGCGCTAAATGATTCTGGTAGTTTCAAAGCTAGACGCGCTAGTATGGCATGTTACCAAGCGAAAAAACTTGGTTTTAAAGGTGTTATTGCGGCTACTTCTGGTAACTATGGAGCTGCCGTAGCTAGTCAAGCTGCTAAACATGGATTAAAATGCATTATTGTGCAAGAGTGTTTTGATTCTGACGGAATTGGTCAACCTGAGATAATAGAAAAAGCTAGAGCTTGTGAAGCTTATGGAGCTGAGGTTGTTCAATTAAGTGTTGGTCCTGAGTTATTTTATAAGTTTTTATTACTACTAGAAGAAACAAAATTCTTTAATGCATCTCTATATACTCCATATGGAGTTATGGGTATTGAATCTTTAGGAGCTGAACTTGTTGAGGACTGTATAAAAATAAATGGTAAAGTGCCAGATATGGTAGTTTGCACTAATGCAGGTGGCGGTAATTTAACAGGAACTGCTAGAGGCATCTTAAAAACAACAAAAGAGAAAATTCAAATCGTTGGAGCTTCAGTTAATCTTAAAGGATTACATATGGCTAACGATATTGATTTTAATAAAAAATCTTTTACAACAGGTCACACTGGATTCGGGCTACCATTCATGATTAATCCCGATCGTAGTGACGTGCCAAGAAGTGCTGGACGACCTCTAAGATACATTGACAGATATGTTACAGTTAATCAAGGCGAGGTCTTCTTTATGACCGAAGCTCTAGCTGTATTAGAGGGAATTGAAAGAGGGCCAGCTGGAAACACATCACTAGCTGCGGCTTTTAGTTTAGCTAAAGAATTAAAACAAAACCAAATAATTGTAGTTCAAGAAACTGAATATACAAGTGCTGGTAAGCATCATCAAGCACAATTAGCTTTTGCCAGGCAGAATGGTATTGATATATATTTTGGTAATCCTAAAGCTGAAAAGCCTGGTAAATCAATTGTTTTTCCTAAAACAGTAGATTTAATCCAAGCAGAGGATTTAGACTTAGATATCATCCGAAAAAAATATATTCGTAATCAATTATTGAAAACATGTAAACTTACGAAAAAGGATATAGAATTCTTGATTATAGAAACGAATACAAGTAGAGATTATGTATTAACAGAACTAAAAAAATACAACATTGAATTGGAGGAATAATATGGATAAACATAAAGTAAGAAATGACGATTTTTTAGATAGAAGAAAACATCTAGCTAATTTGTCAGACGCAGAACTAAAACAAAAATTTTGGGATTTAGCTGATAAAGCCACCACCCCATTAATTGATTTAGCAAACAAGAACACTTCTCCTGCTATTGAGCGAAGTGTACTTTTACGTATGGGTTTTTCAAGTTTAGAAGCTGCTTCAATAGTTGAAAAAGTCATCGGCCACAACTTAATAGGTAAAGGTGCTGGTCATGTAGTTTATCGTTATTCACAATTAAAAAAAATAACAATAAGAGAAGCTGGCTTAAATCTTATTAATGATTTAGGTTGGAAGAATGTAATGGATAGTTTTGGGGTAAAATTATGAAAATAAACGAAAAACTAAACATCTACGAAATCCTTAAAGATTTAGATAAATACGAACCAAGACGCAGAGGCTGGACTTGGAGAGTACCTGTTAAAAACTTAGATATGGCTGGAAATATATATTTAGATGCTTCTGAGCCTTTAAAAAACTCAATCCCTTTACCAGCTGCTAAATACTTTGGTAACATTGATCCACAACCAATTCAAGTTATCACAAGTGAGATAGCTTCTGGTAGATTTGAAGATGATATTAGAAGAATGAGAATGGCTGCCTGGCATGGTGCTGACCATTTAATGGTTATTAGAACTGCTGGACAATCTCATTTTGATAGTTTAATTGAAGGAACTCCTCAAGGAGTTGGTGGCGTTCCAATCACTAGAAAACAAATTAGAGCCCAAAGGAAAGCTTTAGATATAATTGAAGATGAAGTTGGAAGACCAATTAACTTTCACTCATACGTTTCTGGAGTAGCTGGACCCGATATCGCAGTTATGTTTGCGGAAGAGGGAGTAAATGGTGCTCATCAAGATCCACAATACAATGTTTTATATCGTAATATCAATATGATAAGATCATTCGTAGATGCTGCAGAATCAAAAAAAATCATGGCTTGGGGAGACATCTTACAAATTGATGGTGCTCATAACGCAAATGCAACAGCTATGATTGCTTGGAAAGTAATGCCAGAACTTATGGTTCAACATGCAATTAATTCTATGTTCTCCTTAAAATCTGGAATCAAAAAAGAAAACATTGCTTTATCAACCGTGCCACCTACCGCAGTGCCGGCACCTGATTTAAGAATAAATCTTCCCTATGCTAAAGCATTAAGAGATTTCTTTTCTGATTTTAAAATGAGAGCTCAAATGAATACTAAATATATGGAATCATCAACTAGAGAAGCAACAGTTACTCATGTTTTAAACATGATGATTTCTAAGCTTACATCAGCTGATATCCAATCTACTATTACTCCTGATGAAGGTAGAAATGTTCCATGGCATATGTACAACGTTGAAGCTTGTGATACAGCAAAACAAGCTCTTATAGGTATGGATGGCTTACTTGAATTAGTAGAACTAAAAGACACTGGTTATCTTCCTAACAAAGTAAGAGAACTTAAAGAAAGAGCTATTCTCTTTTTTGAAGAATTAGTAGACACTGGTGGTTATTTTAAAGCTGTTGAAGATGGATTCTTTATCGATTCAGGAATATATCCTGAAAGAAATGGTGATGGAATTTCTAGAAAAATCAATGGTGGTGTAGGTGCTAACACAGTATATGAAAGAGACGAAGATTACTTCGCACCTGTAACCGCTCATTTTGGTTATAATAATGTTGAACAATATGGATTAACTAAAGATGACAATCCAAGCACCTTAATTGGTGGTTCTACATTTGAAGACCGTGCTAAAATTATTTATATTGACGAGTTAGATGAAACTGACAATGTTAATGTGAGATTAAATGAAACTAAAAAATATCAAAACACAAATTTAGTCAAACCTGAAGTTGAATGGTTAGCTGATGGAACAGTTGTTGTTGACATCACCCTTCCTACTTCTATTAAATATGCAGAAGCTGCAAGCATTGAAATCGCTAAAAGAATGAATTTGCTTGATCCTGAAGTTATTCATAGAGAAGTGCTTCATGTAGCTGAAGCTACTAGAATTCAAATTAAAGGTAAAATTGATTTTGATATTGATTTAAATAAGTTAGTATTACCAGTAGAACCAAAACTACTATCTGATACTGAAATCAGAGAATATATTAGTAACAACCCTATAACTATCGTTGCTGGTACTGTAGGAGAAGATGAACATTCAGTAGGATTAAGAGAAATAATAGATATTAAACATGGTGGTATTGAAAAATATGGAATAGATTGTATATATCTAGGAACTTCTGTCCCTATTACAAAATTAGTGGATGCAGCAATTGAAGCTAATGCAGATGCGATTCTAATGTCTACTATCATATCTCATGATGAAGTACATTATAAAAACATGAAAAAAACTCATGAATACGCTATAGAAAAAGGAATTAGAGATAAGATAATTATCGTTGCTGGTGGAACCCAAGTAACTCCTGAACTTGCAAAAAAACAAGGTGTAGATGCTGGATTTGGTCGCGGAACAAAAGGACAACATGTTGCATCTTTCATAGTTTTACAAAAGGAATTAATGAATGACAATTGATGCTCTTGTAGCAGAAATTGGTTCCACTACTACTGTTATTAATGCTTTTGATAATTTAAATTCAGACAATCCTAAATTTTTAGGTTTTGGATATAGCCCTACTACTGTTCTTGAAGGAGATGTCACTATTGGTTTGAACAACGCAATAGATGACCTTAAGAAAAAACTAAATGCTAGTGATTTAGTTGCAAAGGAAACATTTGCAAGTAGTAGTGCAGCTGGTGGTTTAAAGATGAGTGTTCATGGTCTAGTTTATGACATGACTGTAAAAGCAGCCAAAGAAGCTGCTTTAGGTGCTGGTGCAAATATAAAAATGATAACAAGTGGTTTGCTAGACAACTATCAAATTGAAGAAATTAATGATGAACCGCTTAACATTATAATGATTGCTGGTGGTGTTGATTACGGGGAGAGAATAACAGCTGTTGAAAATGCAAAGAAAATTGCTTCTCTCAAACTTAGTATTCCTGTTATCTATGCAGGCAACATTCAAAACCATAAAATAATTAAAAAAATATTTGAAGATAATAATCAAAACGAATATTTATACATATCTAATAATGTCTACCCAAAAATAGACATTTTAGAAGTGGAACAAACACGAAAAATAATTCAAGATGTTTTTGAGAAACACATAATACACGCACCCGGAATGGAAAAGGTTAAATCAATAATCAAAGAAAGTATTATACCAACTCCTGGTGCGGTTATGGAAGCATCAATATTATTACAAAAAGCTGTTGGTGATCTAGTCACAATTGACATTGGTGGAGCCACCACAGATATTCATTCCGTAACCAAAGGAAAAGCAGAAATCGAAAAAATTCTCATCGCTCCAGAACCATTCGCAAAAAGAACGGTTGAAGGTGATTTAGGTGTTTATATTAACAAAGATAACATCATAGATATAGTAACAAAAGACCGCTTGATTAAAGATCTCAGGCTTACTAATAACGAGTTTGAAACTCTTCTCGAAAAATACCAACCAATCCCCTTAGCTGGACAAATACCATTAACTGAAAGACTTACTTTAGAAGCAATGATTCAAGCTATAAATAGACATTCAGGAAGACTAGTGAATATGTTCACTGCTGGTGGTAAAACTACTTATGCAGAAGGTAAAGACTTAACTAATGTTAAATATATAATAGCGACCGGAGGAGCTCTAACAAAGTTACCTAATCGCAAATTAATCATTAAAAATGCATTAGAAAAAGAAAATAAATTAGTACTAAAACCTAGTGCGAAATCAGAAGTGCTAATTGACAATAATTATATCATGGCTTCATTGGGTGTTCTTTCAAAAAAACACCCTGAAGCAGCTTTGAAACTACTGAAAGAGAGTTTAGAAATCAGGTGATTGTATGTATCCAAGAATTGTAATAAATCAACAAAAGCTTAAAGACAACGCTAATAGAATAGTGCAAATGGCAAAGGAAAATCATATTCCTTTTATTACTATGGTCGTAAAAGCTTTCGCAGGAGATATCAATATTCTTAAATTACTTAAAACCACTAACATCTCTTGTATTGGTGATTCTAGAATTCAAAACTTAAAATTATATAATTCATTAGGTTTTTATCATGGGATGTTACTAAGAATACCTATGTTGTCAGAAATTAATGATGTGATTACATATTCAGATATATCATTAAATTCCGAACTAGAAGTCATAGAAGCTCTAGATAAAGAAGCAAAAAGACAAAATAAAAAACACGCCATTCTAGTCATGTTTGATTTAGGTGATCTAAGAGAGGGCATTTACTATACTTCAGACTATATACCTATTATTAAAAAAATTTTAAAATTGGACAATATCGTTTTAAAAGGTATTGGAACAAATTTGACTTGTTATGGGGGCTTAGTTCCTAGCAAGGAAATCCTTAATAGATTGGTAACTATTAAAAACAATATTGAAACTAGATTAAATATAAAATTAGATATTATTTCAGGTGGTAATTCTTCTTCTGTTACTTTATTCGGAAAAGACTTAATTCCAACTGAAATAAATCATCTTAGATTAGGAGAATCAATACTTTTTGGAAAAGAGACATCGTACTCTACAGAAATTAAAGGATTACATCACGATATCTTTTCTTTTGAAGCTGAAATAATTGAATTCAAAGAAAAACCTAGCTACCCTGATGGTGAAATCAGTATTAACTCTTTTGGAGTTAAACCGGAGATCACAGACAAGGGTCTTATGAAACGAGCCATCCTAGCAATTGGAAAACAAGACACTATGTTAGATAATCTTTTTCCAATTGATAAAAATATCAGTATTATAGGTGGAAGTTCTGATCACTTAATTATAGATGTTACTAATAGTAATTACAAACTTGGAGATATTGTTAAATTCAATATCAACTACCCTGCCTTAGTACATCTTATGAACTCTGATTATATCAAGAAAATATACAATTAAAAAAAGCCATCCTAGGATGACTTTGATGAATTGCTTTTAATATATGTTATTGTTCCATCTCTTTTTACTTCGAATTCAGCCATTTTCTCAAAAAAGATTAATGGTTTGGTGTTACTTCCGTAGTTTCTAGGATGAAATCCAGGAAATTTCTTTTGAAGAAGTTGTGCAATTAGGCTCCAATAAGCCCAACCATCATCTTCAAGGTTTTCTTCAATAATATTTTTTAGTTCTTGTTTTATTCTTCTTTTAGGAGTAATTGAACTAATGGCTTTTGATTTTCGTGGTTTCTTAATAGCTTTTGTTTCTACTTTTTCGGGTACTACTACTTGCTCAGCTTCTTCATCTGGCATAACCATTTTGTCTAGATATGCAAATGTTTCACATGAGTTAACAAGTGATATTGGAGTTTTGCTCTCACCCATGCCGAATACAAACATGTTATCTTCTCTTAGTCTAGTAACAACTTTTGTAAAATCGCTATCAGAAGTTACAATACAAAAACTGTTTACTTTGTCTTTGTACAAGATATCCATTGCATCTATAATTAAAGTAAAATCCGAAGAATTTTTTCCTTTAGTATAAGCATATTGTTGGACGGGGGTTAACCCAAATTCATTGATTTTTGTTTTCCATGGATTTAGTTGTGGTGTTGTCCAATCACCGTACACTCTTCTTATGGTTAATTTACCATATTTATTTGCTTCATCTATAATTTTTTCTATATAACTAGGAGAAATATTTTCCGCATCAATTAAAAGAGCTATAAGTTTATTTTCTATATTCATAATTCACCTCTCTATAATTATAACAAATTTTGGTTAACTTAACCAATAAATATATTTTTTACAGAAAAAAGGAGATTAAAATGACAAAAAATGCGTTGCTTAATGACTGGATTAGAGAAATCAAATCATTATGCACACCAGATGATGTAGTGATCTGGGAGGGGACACAAGAACAATATGATAACTTAGCCAATGACTGTGTTAGTAATGGTAAAGCTATTCGATTAAATCCTAATAAAAGACCAAATAGTCTTTTATTTAGATCACATCCTTCGGATGTTGCTCGGGTAGAAAAGAGAACTTTTATCTCTACTGCTTTGGAATCGAATGCTGGACCAACAAACAATTGGATATCACCCGATGAATTAAAACCAATTTTGCTTGATTTATTTAAGACTTCAATGACCGGTAGAACTATGTATATCATTCCATTCTCAATGGGACCAATAGGGCATGAATTCTCAAAAATTGGTGTTGAAATTACTGATAGTCCTTACGTTGCTTTAAATATGCACATTATGACCAGAACAGGCAACGAAGTTATGGACTTACTAAATCAAGGTGAAACTTTTGTTAAATGTTTACATTCTGTTGGCTATCCATTACAACCTGGAATGACTGATCCAGCATGGCCATGTGCTCCAATGGAAGAAAAATATATATCTCATTTTCCTGATGATAATATGATTTGGTCCTATGGATCTGGCTATGGCGGAAATGCTTTATTAGGCAAAAAATGTTTTGCCCTAAGAATTGCCTCTAATCAAGCTAGAAATGAAGGATGGATGGCAGAACATATGCTTATCCTTAAATTAACAGACCCTAAAGGTAAAGTTAAATATATCACAGGTGCATTTCCAAGCGCATGTGGTAAAACAAATTTAGCTATGATAAATCCAAGTTTAGAGGGATGGAAAGCTGAAACTTGTGGTGATGATATTGCTTGGATGAGAGTTTGTAACGATGGAAAATTATACGCAATTAATCCAGAAAACGGGTTTTTCGGTGTAACTTCAGGTACATCTAAAAAATCTAATCCAATAGCTTTAGAGACTGTAAGAAATAATACTATATTTACAAATACCGCTTTAACTGATGATATGGATGTATGGTGGGAAGATTTAACCGATGAATCTCCCAAACATTTAATTGATTGGCATGGTAATGACTGGTATTTGGGTGATAAAATGCGACCAGACCATCCAAATGCAAGATTTACTTCACCTTTAACAAACTGTCCTAGTTTAGCAAAAGAGTTTGAAGAGCCAGTTCCAATATCGGCGATTCTATTTGGTGGCAGAAGACCAACAACGATACCTTTAATTCATCAAAGTTATAATTTCTTCCACGGAATCTTCATTGGTTCTATTATGGGATCTCAAATAACTGCTGCTACTATTGATGCTAATATAGGTAAAGTAAGAAGAGACCCATTTGCGATGTTACCATTTATTGGTTATAATATTGCTGATTATGTAAATCACTGGGTTGACATAGCACACCAATCTACTGAAGATTTATTACCTAAGATATTCTTCATTAACTGGTTTAGAAAAGATGAAAACAATAAATACCTATGGCCAGGTTTTGGTGAAAACAGTCGTATCTTAAAGTGGATTCTTGAAAGAAGCGAAGGCAAGATTAACCATAAAAATACTCCTATCGGAATTATCCCAGACATTAAAAAATTAGATTTATCTAATCTAAATATTTCAGATAAGGCATTAGATACTCTGTTCAAAGTTGATAAACAGGCCTGGACTGAAGAAATAAATTCAATAACTGAGTATTTTAAAATGTATAAAGATACATTACCAAATGTTTTAAGAAACCAATTAAAATTACTAAAAGAGAGATTTGAACTATAAAAAAAAGGCGCGGTTTAATACCGCGCCTTTAATTTATTTAAATTAATACAATTATATTCCTTTTTAGAGTATTAGTAGATTCGTTAATATATTCTTTCTAAAGTTGATATTTTACAGGTTCTCCTGAAAGATATAAATCTAAATTCATTATTATCATATTATATAATCTATTTCTCATATGTGGACTTGAGGAAGCGTTATGAGGAGTAATATACACGTTAGGAAGTTTCCATAAAGGACTGTCGCTAGGTAATGGCTCTGGATCAAGAACATCAAGTCCAGCACCTCTTATTTGTTTGTTTAACAGTGCTTGATACAAATCTTCTTGGTTAACAATTTTTCCTCTAGCTACATTAATAAGCAGTGCGTTTTGATCCATTATCTCAAACATGCTTTTGTCAAACATGTATTTAGTTGTTTCAGTTAACGGTAAAGCTAATACAACGTAATCCGCTATTTTAAGAGCTTCCTTCAATTCGATAGTTTTGGTAATAATTTTGTCAAAATTCTTCTCTTCTATGTAATTGCTTCTATAACCAATAACATTCATCTCAAAAGCTTTAAATCTTTTTGCTAACTCTTTTCCTATTGAACCTACTCCTAAAATAAGAACAGTTGAACCAGTTAATTCGGGTTCTTCTCCTATTGGTTCCCATTTGCCTTCTTTCATAGATTCTAAATAGTATTTTATGTTTCTATTAAAGTAAAGTATCTTGGCGAATACATCTTCAGCTATAGATTTGGAAAAAATATCTTGTGCGTTACAAAAAGTAATATTTCGTTTTCTTAATTCGGAAAAATCTAGTCCATCATATCCTGCCATTAAATACTGAATCCATTTTAGTCTTGGATAATCATCAAGGTTCATTTCTTTTACAATTTTTGGCATTGTAATTAAAACTTCTAATTCACTCTTTCTATCTACATCGGTTACAAATTCTATATTTGAGTATTTCTTAACTAGTCTATTATAATTATCTCTTCCGATGAACTTTGGATCAACATAAACTACCATAAAAATCACCACTTTCCACAAAAAATTATAACACATTTTCACTATAAAATATTAAAAAAGGATCTGATTTAATCAAATCCTTTTATATTCTTATTATATTATGCGTACATTTTAGCTAAAATCCAATTAACAAACCTTTTTGGTAGTATTTTCCCTAGGAATACTAGAAATTTATATACAAATCCTACTGTTACTTGAACTGGCATTCTCTTTCGCTTAGTCAGTTTATTTATAACTTTTACAACTGACATTGGACTCATGCCGTTTCTTTCATCATGTTCCATTTTATTAATTGATTTTTTAATCCTATCCTTGTACAATCCATCTTCTATAACATTAGGTTGATCTCTGTTATCTGTAAACCCAGTTTTTGTATCACCTGGTAAAACAGAACAAACATCTATCCCAAAAGGTTTTAATTCCATTTTAAGTCCCTCTGTAAACTTGTGCATACTTGATTTTGTCATAGAATAGAAAGTTTGGAATGGTATTGTTAATTCTCCAGCTACAGAACCAATGTTAATAATTTTAGCTTTTTTTGCTTCTCGTAATAAAGGTAATAGTACTTTTGTAAAATGAAATTGCCCTACTACATTAACTTGAAAAATCTTGTTTGCTTCCTTCAAAGTCGTGTATTCTACAGCGCCAGAAATACCGATTCCTGCGCAGTTAATTAACACATCAATATGATCTGTTAATTTTTTTATATCTAATACAGCTTTATCTATAGCTTCACTTTTACCTAAATCACAAAGTACATAATTATAATTATATTGATTCTTTGGATATGATCTTGATAATCCAATTACCTTGTTGCCTTGTTTGTGAAAATATTCAGCAGTTAATTTTCCAATTCCGCTAGACGCACCACTTACTACAATTACTTTACTCATTTATTTTGCAGATAAGCCATTATTTCTTCATCTGTTTTAGGTAATTTTTTTAAAACATCAGCAATAATATTGATAGCTTCATCCATTAATTCTTTTGTATGAGTTGAAGTATAACTAGTTCTAATCAAACATTCACCTTCTGGTGCCGCAGGTGGAATAACTGGATTAACATATACTCCTCTTTCAAATAATTCTTTACAAGCTACTAAAGTACGTAACATTGTATATGTAAATATTGGAATAATTGGAACGATAGAATGTTCAATTATATCTAAACCACTTTCTTTTAACCCTTTACGAACATAAGCGGCTACTTCAAGTAATGCTTTAGGTCTTTCAGGTTCAGCTTTAAGTATTCTCAATGATTCTAAGGCAGTCGCAGCATTAGCTGGTGTGATTGCAGCACAGAAAATAAAAGGTCTTGATTTATGTTTAACATACTCAACAACTTTATAACTGGCAGCCATATATCCGCCTAAACTAGCTAATGATTTTGAAAATGTACCCATTATAATATCTACTTCATCTTCTAAACCGAAATATTCAGCAGTTCCTCTACCAAATTCACCGATAACTCCTAATCCATGAGCATCATCGACCATTACTCTAGCTCCATATTTCTTAGCTAATTTAACGATTTCAGGTAATTTACAGATATCTCCACTCATTGAAAAAACACCATCGGTAACTATTAGTTTACCTTTGTCTGGATCTGCATTTTTTAATGCGTTTTCTAAATCTTCCATATCACTATGTTTAAATCTAATCAACTTAGCAAATGAAAGTCTCGCTCCATCATAGATGCTTGCGTGGTTTTCTCTATCACAAAAAATCAAGTCATTTCTTCCAGCAATAGCTGAAATAATTCCTAGATTAGATTGAAATCCTGTAGAAAATGTAACACAGTCATCTTTATGTAAAAACTCAGCTAATTCTTTTTCAAGAATTACATGAGTAGTTAACGTTCCGTTTAAAAATCTTGAGCCTGAAACTCCAGAGCCAAAATTTTCCATAGCCTCAACACCGGCTTTAATTACTCGTGGATCACCTGTTAAACCAAGGTAGTTATTAGAGCCCATCATTATCTCTCTTCTACCTTCCATACTAACAACAATATCTTGTTTTGATTCTAAAGCGTGGAAATATGGGTAGATTCCTAATTTTTTAGTTTCCTCTACTGTTTTGTAATCTTCACATTTTTTAAATAAATCCATTATTTTCCCCCAAATAAAAAGAATATGATAAATTAATTATCAACAAATAATTATATCATATTCTAATATTTTTGTATATATTTTTGTTAAGGGATAGACACTAAATTTTTCTATTCTCTAGACAATTACTGGATACTGCATAACTTCCATATTAATCTTGAAATTAGCACTTTATTCATCCAATACAATAACTTAAAACATATCAAATATATCTTCTTAAATTATTAATGGTGTCTAACCACTTCAAACCTCTCCATCTTGAACTTTTCAGAGTCCTCAATGCCTGCTTTCTTTTTGGCGATTCTAATCTGTTCCTTAACTGTCTCAACTCCATCTATATTAGGTAGTAATAATCCTGATTTGTAATTATTACTTACTATTACTCCGTACTTTTTAACATCTAGCTGATCCATAGATTCTATTGTTTCAGCAGGTAATAACACATCCACAGAATATTCAATTCTGCATAATTCTTCTTCTTTAACTTTTGAAAATCGATAATCACTAAATCCAGCAGATATAGCATTTTGGATTATCTCTTCAGCAATTGAATTTGTGGTAGCTGATATTGTGCCAACACAACCCCTCAATCGATCATCAATATGCAGGGAAACAAAAACGCCAGCTTTATTGTTTTGTAATTCTTTATTTAGATCTAAAGGCATTGGTAATTTCCTGCTATTTTTAACATAAAATTCTAGTGATTTCCGAGCAAGTGCAACATATTCATCTTCTTTTTCTCTGATTAAATTGATTTGAGCTGTTTCGCTTGATTGATAAATGCGACTGTATTCTCTGTTTCGAGAATATTCTAGTTTTTCAAAAATACCAACTGCATAACCAACTCCAAATGGTCCTTCATATGATAATACATTAGGTTTTATATTGTATCCATCTATAGCTCCCATCATCATAGTGAATGAACCTAAACCACATTCAGCCGCCTTATAACAAAAATCAGTTTTCAGATTAAATACTTCAGAAAAATTACCCGATTTTAATATCGCTACTAGTTGTTTATCAAACTGAATACCTTCTTTTGATAAGCCGTATGGCCCATCTTCTTTTAATTTATGGGATAAATCTCCGCTAGCTACCCAAATAACCTTTTTGTCCTTAGGTATTACTGAATTAATTAATCTTCCTGCATTATAGTGATCTATTAGCGATAATCCAGAAGGGCTTATTCTAAGCACATTAAAATCATCATAATACTGTTTGATAAAATACAACGGCACCATAGTTCCGTGGTCCAATGAAGCATCTTTTTCTCCTATGGTACCTATCGGTGTTTTAGTTTCTTTTGCTTTTTTAGATATCAATTTTTCAAGATTAGTATCATAATAGACTTCAAAATTAATTTGGTTCGCCCCAAATTGTTTAAAATTACCGAAAGCTTTTGATCCAGGAGACACATGAAAATAATCCGCATACATGGTTGAATGTGGAGAAGATATTAATATTGTGTCTGGTTTTAAAGTCGCTATATTTCTTGCGACTTTATGATATGCATCAATAGTCTTTTGGATTGACTTTTCAGATCCTTTACCAATTTCTGGAAGAATAATTGGTGGATGAGGTACTATATATGTTCTTATAATAGACATATAATCACTTCCTTATTAAATATTTCCTAGGTAGATTTTTTTGATTCCTAGGTTATTTCCTATTCTCTTAGCGTTCAGTAAAGCTTTATGTTCAGTTTTTGAGATATTAATCATTTTATAATTCGGGAAGAATCTAGTTATATGCCAAATAAAATCTCTTCCTAAATATTCTAATAAATCTTTAGCAATAGATTCAACATGACTACTTGAATCATTTACTCCAGGTATTAATAGGGTTGTAACTTCTACATGAACTCCTGCCTGCTTCATTCTGTTTAGGTTTTCTAATACTTTAATATTATTACCACCACAATATTTCTTGTAGACTTCATTATCACCTTTGTAATCAATATTTACAGCATCTAAATATGGTAGAATCAATTCTAGGGTTTCAGAAGACATATAACCGTTAGAAACCCAAATATTTTTTAGGTTATGTTTACGCGCTAGTTTCATTGTATCTAGAGCATATTCTAAAAATATTGTTGGTTCTGAATAGGTATATGAAATTGATGGACACTTGTATTTAATTGCATTTTCAACGTGTTCTTTAGCTGAAATATCTTGACCGATGATATATTTGTTTGGCTTCGGATTCTGAGAAATATCATAATTTTGACACCAAGAACAATTCATATTACAACCTACTGTGGCGAAGGAATATGTATATGTGTTAGTTAAGAATTCATAGAGTGGCTTCTTCTCAATTGGATCAATGCTAGTAGCGATGGATTTATTGTAATTTAGCGCTATAAGTGTGCCATCTTTATTTTCTCTAACTGCACAAACTCCTCTTTTATTTGGTTTAATTATGCAATAGTGATTACAGGTAAGACATTTAACTTCTTTGTTTTCTAACTTCTCATATAAAATACTTTCCATAATTTCACCTCCTTATTACAACTATACATTATTATTCTACCACCTATGCCCAACTATGCCAAACAGACTTAATGGATTAAAATAAAAAAGTTTATTCTATAAAAGCAATAAACTTTATCTATTTGATTTTTACGAGATATAATTGGTGAATTATATATAATTATGGTTTCTATCAACATCTAACTGTAACTTAATCGCGTTAAATAACTAATTCCCAGTTCGATTAACGATGATTTATCTACTTTGAATGGAATTTGTTGATCTCGTATTTTTAAGGAAATTGTTTCTGTTTTTTAATTTTCTCGTAAATCCTATCTTTGAAAATATAGATTTACATTTATTCCAAAACAAATAAATACTTAGCTTATTTGGAACTCTTATTACAGATTCATCGTAAACTACATTGTTTCTCTTAAAATACAACAAAGCTCTATTATACCCGTTAACCTGTTTGTTAAATTTCCTGTTAGCATGTAAAGCGTTGTGTAAAAACCAATTATCTTGTATATAGTTATTCATATTAGCACCTTCTTTCATATCTTCTTACACCCTTATTTTAACACTAAAAACACAAAAAAAAATCAACCACAAGTTTAGTAATTTTTACTACTCATATCAAAAAATATTTCACCGCCAAAACTGGGTATTTTTTTCATATATTCCAAAAACATATACATAATGCAACTACTGGTTTATTGAAATATTATACTTTTAGCTATATAATAACTTAATAGTATTGTATTTTTTGAATTGAAATAATGTTCAACATCTATAAAAACTGACATATAAAAAAGAGGCACACTGTAATTCTAGTGTGTCTCTTTACATTTTATTAAATAAAAACTTTAATTTTATTTATGTTATTAGATTTTGAAAATCTAAATGACATTAGCAATTAACTTATTTGCTAGCTTTTCTAAATATTTCTAAGCCTTTGCCTGTAAGCTCATGTTTAACCATTTCCTTCAACACTTTATAAGGAATAGTAGCGATGTCAGCTCCAGCTTTTATCGACTGTTCAACATGTTTTAAATGTCTAATTGAAGCAGCGATAATTTCCGTTTTGTATCCATATGTTTTAAACATATCTTTGATATCTTTAACTAGTAAATATCCTGCATCATCTGTTCTAGTTAAATCATCTAGCCTGCCTAAAAATGGTGATACATATGTAGCTCCAGCGCTCGCAGCCATCAAAGCTTGTGACATTGAAAACACTAATGTTACATTTGTATGAATTCCTAAACCACTTAAAATTTTTACAGCTTTCACACCTTCTATAGTCATCGGTATTTTAATCACTATGTTTTTATGCATTTTAGCATATGCTTTAGCTTCTTTAACCATAGCTTCAGCTCTGCCTTCAATTACTTCAGCACTGATTGGTCCGTCTACTAATTTCACGATTTTTTTTATTGCGTCAACCAAAGTTATCCCTGACTTCGCAATCAATGATGGATTAGTTGTTACTCCTGAGATAATCCCCCATCTGCTTACTTCCTCTATTTCACTAATTATTGCTGTATCTGCGAATATTTTCATATGTCCCCCTATTCTAGAAGATAATCTACTTCTTCTAGTAATTTTTCTTTTAGATTATTTACCTCATTGGTCATATCTATTATAACATCTTTATATTCTTTAATAAGATCTTTTTGACTTAAACCTGGCAAATTAATTTTCACATTCATGGCTGCACCTTTAAAAGCTGCAGATAATAAAAGAACTGCTACACCTTGATCTGATGTTGTATTACGGTTCGAATGTTTAATGATTAGCTCCATTTTCCTTAACAATTCTAACGCTAAAGCAGCTACTTCCATTGGTGTTTTAATACACCCTATTGTCGCTTTTTCTATAGCGCTATTTCTAACATCAAGTTCAGACTCTGTTTCTTTTGGAAGTTTAAAAGCAGCCATTACTTCATTGAAAGCACAGGTATCATCATCAATGTATTGTACAAACAATTCTTTGGCTGATACAAAACTTTCAATTATTTTTTTATATTCATTTTGAATTTCTTCAGATAAAGCTCTAAACTTTTTCTTTTTAGTCGTTAATGAACTAACCATCATTACCAAAGAAACAGCATTAGCTCCTGATAAAGCAGCTACGCTTCCTCCACCTGGTGCTGGTGATTTAGATGACAATTCATTTAGGAATTCTTTAACGCTTAAGTCTACTAATTTCATATTTTCTCCTCTAATATTCTTCTATTATCAACTACAAGTTTTCCGTTTTTAAATACAGCCTTAGTATGATTAATACCATAATGGTAAATAAAGTAGTCTAGATTCTTAGCTTCAAGTAATAAGATATCAGCTTTTTTCCCTAATTTTATACTTCCAAGAGTTTCACTAATATCTAATCCATATGCTGGATTAATTGTTGCAGCTGTGAGAATCTCATTAGGCAACATTCTCAATTTATTACCAGCTAACTGCAAAGTTAACTGATAATTCTCAGATGGAGTTGACCCTGGGTTATAATCACTTGATACCGATAAAGCTACTCCTGCTTCAATCATTTTTCTAGCAGGGGCAAATTCTTTATTTAAAAAGAATGAGGTAGCCGGCAAAAGATTAGCTATAGTATTTGATTTACTGAGAAGATTAATATCCTCATCAGTAATAGCCATTAAGTGATCGACTGTATTAGCATCTAAATCAATAGCTAGTTTTGTTCCACCTATTGATTCAATTTCATCGGAATGAAGTCTTAATTTAAATCCTAATAATTTCGCTTTGTTAAAAATTATTTCTGTTTCTTTTGCGGTAAAGACTCCAGTTTCGCAGAATACATCTACATATTCAGCCAAGTCCTTTGATTTGATTATTTCTAAATCTTTTACTATTTGATTTATATATTCATCTCGACTATTCTTATATTCTTTTGGTAAAGCATGAGCTCCCAAATAAGTGATATGAATGTCAATTGGATGATTTTCATTTAGTTTTTTTAATACTTCGAGTTGCTTAATTTCAGTTTCTAAGTTCAATCCATAACCTGATTTAGCCTCTAAACTTGTAACTCCAAATAGTAACATTTCATCTAAAGACTTTTTAGCTTGATTATACAGTTCATCAAAACTGGCATTTCTAGTTTTGGTTACTGTATTATGGATTCCTCCACCTTGATTTAAGATATCTAAATATGGAATCCCAGCTATTTTTTTGCTGAACTCATCTTCTCTTGAACCACCAAAAACTAGATGAGTATGTGAATCAATTAATCCTGGAATAGCTATTAAGTTAGACGCATCATATACATAGGTATCCTTATCAATAAAATTTGGTTGTTTATTACCAATCTCAATAATTTGACCAGCTTTTATTAATATATATGCATCGTTTTTTTCCTCGATTAAAGACATCAAATCACCCTTAACTGGAGGAAGTTGATTAGATGTATATATAGTTCTTATGTTTTTAATCAATGTTTTGGTTTTCATTTAGTCACCTATAAACTTATAAAAAGTTTTCTATAATTTTTGTTTCATCAAAATCTCTGAATAACATGTATTTCTTTACGTCTCTAACAACTTCTGTTAGTGACATTACTTTCGGAAAATCCATTTTATTACATGCATAGTAATATTTTAATGATCTAACTAGTGCATCCTTAGGAATAAGACCTACTATTTCAGCCCCTGTTACATCAATACCATATCTTCTAGCTTCCATTCGAACCGTTTCAAAAATACGATAGATTGGATTTTTCTTGTAGTTAAGGATATTCATAGTAACTTGGGTATGACCACGGTTTTCCAAATATACTGGACCAGCCTGAACATATGTAAAACCTCCCGATGATTTTCTGATTGCTCTAGCGATTGATTTAGCGGGTTTTTCTTCTTTGCTAGCTAAATCAATATTATAGGCAACTAAAAAATCTCTAGCACCAACTCCAATGCAACCAAAAGTTGGATGAATTTCAGGTTTTCCAAAATCAGGAGCCCAATTAGGTTCTTGAATTTTTTCTTTCATGCCTTCAAATTCACCTTTTCTAATTGATGGCAGTGATACTCTATCATTAAATCTCGCTGCTTCAGCATATAGAAAACATGGTATGTCAAAAGCATTTGCAATTCTCTCAGCGCAGATTTCGCTGTAAGATACACATTCTTTCATTGTTACTTCACTTATAGGAATGAATGGTATTACATCAATAGCACCCATTCTTGCATGTTCACCACTTTGTTTGTTTAAATCTATTTCTTTTAAACAAACTTCAGTCATCCTAATAATTAAATCAATCATTTTATCTGGATCACCCAATAAAGTTACAACGGTTCTATTATAATCCGCATCGCTTTCATAGTTTACAAGTTTTATATTTTCATCTGCCTTAACTACAGACATTATTCTTTCTATTTTTTCTAAATCTCTTCCTTCAGAGAAGTTAGGTACACATTCAACTATTTTCAATTTATTTACCGCCTTTAATATAGTGTTTCTTAACTAGATTTTCGATATATTTTTCATCGGTTAAATATGGAACTGTGATTTGTGAATTATTATCGATATCGTTGTATTCTTTAACCGTAGTAATTGAGTTTTCATTTCTTGCCCAGGCACGTCTCGAAACACCGGCCATAACATCAAATAACATAGCTAACTTTAATATTTCATTAACTCTTTCACTACCATCTAATACCATTCCGTATCCACCATTACTTACTTTTCCGATTCCTACACCACCACCGTTATGTAAAGCAACTAAAGACATACCTCTAGCACTATTACCTAAAGCAACATGTGTAGACATTTCAGCCATGATATTAGAGCCATCTTTAATATTAGATGTTTCTCTAAATGGTGAATCTGTTCCACCTGTATCATGATGATCTCTACCAAGCATTACTGGACCGATTTCTTTGTTCTTAACCATTTCATTAAACTTTAATGCAATTTTTAGTCTTCCATAAGCATCTTGATAAAGAATCCTTGCTTTTGTTCCTACAACCAATTTATTGCGCTTAGCATCTTTAATCCAGTTGTAGTTATCTAAGTCTTGGAAACGTCTATCTTTATCTATACAACCCATTGCGGCTTTATCTGTTTTATCTAAATCAGAATCTTTGCCACTTAAACAAACCCATCTAAATGGACCATAACCATAATCAAATAAGATTGGGCCCATAATATCTTCAACATATGATGGCCAAATAAATCCATCTAAATCATTTTCTCCGTTTTTACATATTTCAGTTACCCCTGAATCAAAGATAGCTTTCAAAAATGAGTTGCCATAATCAAAGAAATATGTACCTTTTTTAGTAATTTCTTTGATTGCTAGATAATGCCTTTTTAATGTTTCATCAACTAGTTTTATAAATCGAGGTTTATCTTCTTTTAACAATCTTGTACGTTCTTCGAAACTAATACCTACAGGACAGTACCCGCCATCATACACTGCATGACAACTTGTTTGATCACTCAATAAATCTATGTAGATATTGTTCTCGTTTGCGTACTCTAGTAAATCTACGATATTACCATGATAAGCAATAGCTAATGGACGTTTAGTTTCCATCGCTTCTTGAGCTAATTTAAAAGCCTCAGCTTCTGATTTAGCTATTTTAGATACCCATCCTTGATTGAATCTTGTTTCAATTCTTGAATAATCTACTTCCGCGATAATACCTACACCACCACTAATTTCCACTGCTTTTCCTTGAGCACCACTCATTCCACCAAGTCCTGAAGTAATGAATAGTTTTCCTTTTAAATCTTCATTATCAGGAATACCAAGTTTAGATCTTCCAGCATTTAGTAAAGTTGAATAAGTTCCATGAACAATTCCTTGTGGTCCTATATACATCCAACCACCAGCAGTCATTTGACCATAGTTAGCTACACCTAAACTAGACGCACGATTAAAACTATGTAAATTATCAAACTCACCAATCATCAATCCGTTTGTAAGAATGATTCTCGGAGATTTATTTTCCGAAGCGAATAACCCTAATGGATGCCCAGATAGTATTACTAGTGTTTGTGTATCGTTCATAACTTGTAAATATTTTTTTACTAATTGGTATTGCATCCAATTTTGGAATACAGATCCAGTTTCTCCGTAAGTTATAAGTTCATAAGGATAAAGTGCAATTTCAAAATCCAAGTTATTGTCAATCATAACTTGGAATGCTTTTCCTTCTAAAATTTCTCCAGGGTATTCATCAATTGGTTTTCCATATAGTCTTTCATTAGGTCTAAACCTATACCCATAGATTTTTCCTCTGCTTAGCAATTCTTCAAGAAATTCAGGCGCAAGGATATCATGCCATTCTTTTGGAACATATCTAAGTGCGTTTTTTAACGCTAACCTGGTTTCCTTTTCAGTTAAGGAGAACTCTCTTTTCGGAGCTCTTCTTATTCCTTCAACAAACTCTTGTTTTTCCGGAAGAGTTTGGAAAATATCTTTTAAAGTGAAAACTTTGTCCATTATTTAACACACTCCATATCTATTATTTTATGGAACTCATTAGATTTAATAAGTTCGATAACTTTATGAATTTTATCATACATAATAGTATCTTCTTCAATAAAAGATACAGATTTCCTTACATAATTATATATTTCCTTGCTACAAGGACTTAATTTATTAATATCTCTAAAATCTACTGCTTGCAAAGCTGTGAACAATTCCATTGCTAGAACTTTTTCAGAGTTTCCGATGATTTGTCTAGCTTTTCTAGCTCCGATAGTTCCCATTGATACATGATCTTCTTGATTAGCTGATGATGGAATTGAATCCACACTTGCAGGATGCGCTATAGTTTTATTTTCACTAACTAAAGAAGCTGCACTGTATTGAACAATCATAAATCCTGAGTTAATCCCCGGAGTTTTAACTAAGAATGCCGGTAAACCATTACTTAAATTAGAATTAACCATTCTTTCTAATCTTCTTTCAGATATGTTAGCTAATTCACTCATTGCTATACTAAGAAAATCCATCGCTAAAGCAATTGGCTGTCCATGAAAATTCCCAGCGCTAATAACTTGTTTTTCTTCTACAAAAACAAGTGGATTATCAGTAACTGCGTTCATTTCATTCTCTATTATATCTTTACAGTAATTTACTACATCTAAACTAGCTCCTATAACTTGAGGTGAACACCTTAATGAATATGCATCTTGGATTCTTAATTCACCTTGTTTTGTAATAAGTTTTGAGCCTTTTAAAATCTTTAACATATCTCTAGCAACTTGAATTTGTCCAGATTGATTTCTAAGTGTATGAATCTTATCAAAAAAGACATCATCGATACCCTTCAAAGCTTCCATAGTTAAAGCTAAAACATGCTCGGATGTATTAATTAATCTATATGCATCTCTAACAGCTAAAGCCCCAAGAGATGTCATAGCTTGAGTTCCATTTATTAATGATAAACCTTCTTTAGCTCTTAGTTCTTCTAAAGGAGTAACTCCAGCTAATTTTAAGCCCTTCAAGGCAGTCATTCTTTCACCTTGATAAATAACTTCTCCCAACCCTATTAAAGGTAAAGCCATATGAGATAAAGGTGCTAAATCACCGCTAGCTCCAAGACTTCCTTGAGAAAATACAACCGGCACTATATTCTTATTTAAAAATTCAACCATCTTCTCAATAACAGATAACCTAATTCCACTATATCCCTTTATTAGTGCGTTTATTCTTAATAATAACATACCTCTAACAACAGCTTCTGAGAAAAGTTGTCCGATCCCACAAGCATGACTTTTAATTAAGTTTTCTTGAAGTTTGGATACATCATTCTTTTTAATTGAAACAACAGAAAGTTTTCCGAATCCAGTGTTAATTCCATAGGTTGGAACTTCAGATTCCATAACTTCTTCTACATACTTTCTAGCGTTATTCACTAATTCTTTACTTGCTTCAGAAATTCTTACTTCTTCATAATCTAATACCACTTTAGAAAAAGAGTTAATATTTAAATTAGAACCATTAATTTCTATCACATTATCACCTAGCTTTCATACATATTATATATATATAATATATAAAAGTAAAGCGTTTTCTTTTTTTAAAAAGCAAAAGAAAAACCACTAAAAATTACCTGTTTATTTTATAAAATGGAGCACTATGACGGATTCGAACCAGCGACCCAATATAAATTAGATATTATAACAGATACTGCAATTATGTTCATAACTATATTCTCTTGATTAAATACCCTTACAAGAAGCCTTATTATGCATGTGATATAAAAATATATCCAATTAAGAACACTAAGAGCAGACATTTTTGTATATACGCTTTAATTGAAAGATGTTTTCGTGTATAATGTCCCTAAACATATTTTCAAGGGGTGTATTTTTATATGAAAAAGATAGTATATTTATTATTAGTTCTATTAGTTGTTATGGCGTTATCTTCTTGTGATACTGCAACAATAATTACTACCGTAGGAGAGACTAGCTCCACACTCAATACTTCGTCACAATTTACAGAGAGTACAACCACTGTTATAGATTCTACCATTGAATATACTACAGTTTCTAATGAGGCATTAGCTCAATTATTATTTAGTGAAATGCTGGAAGACTATAATGACCAGTCTGATGGGTTCAACTGCGAGAACTATTTTAGTTCTGACTTAGCAGGAACATGCGCGAGTCAAGCAGAATATTTTGCTCCAAGCAAATACACTACTTTTACAATAGTAGATAGTGTTGAAACCGATGTGAATGATAGTACTTTAGGCTACACTTATACAACATCAACTGATATCATTAATGATTACATAGAATTCGTCGTAGGATTGGATTATATATCAGAATCACTTTTGATTACATCTTGGGAATATACTGTAATAAATAATCCAAATTTAACCCAAGATCAATTAAAAGCATATAGTTTCATGTATGAATATAATGATGGAAGTATAGATAATACTGTATTCGCCAACAAGTGGATAAACAATTCAATTGATGCATCAAATACAGCTATGATCCGAAGAACTCACTTAGGCAATGGACAAACATATGAATTAGAAAGTATCGCAATGGAAGGGGAATACAAAATAATAACATTTATTTTATTGAACTCTGGGGGCGATACTAGTTCCATAAACAAATATGTCTTATTGTCTAATGGTAAATTGAGCAGTTATGGATGGGAATTCAAAATAACTGATGAGTTTAACAGTTTTTCATATAGTTATGCATATAATTTCATGAATGAAAATATTTCTAATACGGATGTATGCTCTATCCTAGACTCCGGATCATCTACCTGTAGTCTGAAGAGAAATAGCTATATAACATCAGGTTTTGATGAAATGCTAAGTGTAAATGCTTATGAAAGCGGCATTGTTGATGGTTATATCACTTTCATAAATATATTTAGATTCTCTCTTAATGATGGATCGGTCGTAACTATTACCCTACAATGCCAAATTATTAGTGACAAACATGAATATACAATTACTAGTTACGAACAAACCTGATAAATATATATTTATATAGACAAGGTGAATCTAGTCAATTATAAATACGTTTGTGTACAAAAAAATATTATAGAAAGCCTAAGTTACTACTATTGTAACGGGCTTTTTTTTCAAAATAAAAAGCCAATTAATGGCTTTATTTGAATCTGAATGCTGATTCAGGGGAGAATTGAACTCCCGACACATGGATTTTCTGTCATTCCATGCAAAAAAATCCTACAAAACGGCTTTGGAGACCAAAAAGCAATTATTTTACTTATCTTCATTATTTCTGCTTTTTTCGAATTCTAGTCTTTCCAAATATTTATACTCATTACTAAAATTATAGCTTTTCACAAAGAATGATACTGCCACTGCAAATAAAATTACAAATAACCCAACTAATCCTACCGCAATAATTCCCATTGGTGGATCGGGAATCCCGATTAATTCTAAGATAATCAATGGTACTAAAAACAATATTGATGCGATGACAGCAAAAATTTTACCATTTAAATTACATTTATCTCTTTTTTGTTTCATTTCTGATATCAAGTTTGTTGAATTATACATTAAATGAGTTTTTCCTAATAATATCTCATCAACTGATACACTGAATATCTTTGATAGCCCGATTAAATTATATGCATCTGGTAATACCTCTTGATTTTCCCATTTACTAATTGTTTGGCGGCTCACATTTAGTAATTCTGCTAAATCTTCTTGACTTAAATTTCTATTTTTACGTAAACTCGAAATCCTATTTCCTGTTTTTGCAATCATGATTGCACCTCCTTATGCTTCTATTATATATACTTAACAGATTCATCTCAACCAACATATATTAGCATTAGCGTAAATGATTGTTTACATTAATAGTTTACTACAATCAAGTTATATACACAAAGGCCTATGTTGAAGATCAATAATATTTAAATTAAAAAAGAAGCCAGGAAATGACTTCTATTTCATTAGTGTTGAATTTTAAAAACGAATCAACACAAGAGTACTTAAAATATTTTCTTCATTAAAGCCCACTTCCTATAATAAAATTGAAACCTCCATATATCTTAAGTATTGCTGTGCCTGCATCTGATATATTATAGGAACACCCCTCAAAATAAGAACTATTTACTGGTGAAAGGACTCTTGCTACGAAAAACCCTACATAAATACCTATTTTATCTATGGTTTCATCACCATCTGGTGTGTATTGAATTATTGAATCATTGATACTACATAGTACAAATGGACTTTGGCCGGTAATTGTTTTAGTAAAATCTCCCCCTCCTGCTAAACCTCCGACGCTCATTATAGATGATATTCCATTAAATAGTACAAGATTTATACTTCCATTATTGTATGAAGAATTATACATTGAAGTATGGTTGGCTACGGATTCTGCATAACCAGCAATACCACCAATATACCCTGAGCCTGTTATTGGTGTGTAATTGACAGATGTATTCTTTATTTCTCCAAAATTTTCTCCACATATACCTCCAGAATGACTCATTAAATTATTGACAATAATTTCTGAATTATTAACTGTAATATAGTCTATAGTCCCTGTGTTTAGACCACAAATAGCACCAACTTTAACTATAGAATCAGTCACTAATTCATTAGCATATATATAAATATCAAAATTATCAATAAGAAGATTTTTAATTGTTCCCGAGTTTGAGTAGAATAATCCATAGTTATCGTGTATTGGATCACTACTATGAATAATCAGATTTGAAATTGTTTTGTTATTGCCATCAAAGACTCCGCTAAAATCATAATCTAGATTCCATCCATAGATGTCCTCATAATTAGAGTAATCATCTAAAACAATATCACTATTTAGTTTATAACATGCTTCAGGTTCATATCTGATAAATGCCATATCCATTTCGTTTTCCACTTCATATGGACTACTTTCAGTACCTTCACCCCTACCCCTAAAGTGGCTACTTGCATCAAGATCCATCATCATATAGTCATCTAGTGTTATATAGTTCTCAACATATGAAGTGTTAGAAGATATTAATCTAGTAATTGGTGTTCCAATAATTTTAAAAATCGTTGTCTCCTCTGTGACTTCGCCATCAATCACTTCAAACAATTGATATATTTCGAAATTGCCAGTTAAGAATACAGCATAATTTTGGTTTTCTATATACTCATTTAAATCATATGTAATTGTTACAGAATCGCTTTCTACTTCGGTTACTGTTTCTTCTAAACTAACTTCAATTTCAATAGCCAAACTTGCTGAAAATATATCTGAAGCAACTCCAAAAGTTGTTGAAAGAGAGGTGCTTAATCCTCTTGTAATGCTTTCGGAAGTACTTCTTCCTGTTGTAAAGGATATGTTAGAAGCATTTGAAGAGGTCCATGTTGTTAATTGCTCAAGAATTCCATTTTCTACATGCAGTACTTTATAAGCATAGTATGTTATGTTATCCTCTTGCTTGATCTCAACTAATTCTGCTTTGTCATCCACTGAATATACCTGCGAATAATCGATTTCTTTTTTATCTTCTATAGTTATTGGTTGAGTGGTGACATCATATAGAGCAAAAACATCCATATCACAAGTAATGTTATCTAAAGTTTCACTCCACCCTATAAACGTATATCCTTCTCTTTCAGGATTCGCGGGAGGAGTTGCTGAACCTTCAAATTCAACTATGTCACTATCAATAAAGTATCCATTATAGTCATAGAATATTACCTGATACTGTGTCACAATTCGACCAATATTCTCTTCAGTCTGGTCAGAGTAAGTCATAACGATTTCTCCTGTTTCATTTATTGATGCTGAAACAACACCAACACCATCAGACCCTCTCAATTCATCAAATGTGATAAGTTCATCCCAAACCTCACCCCCATCATATTTCCAAACAAAAGCGTTATCAACCACAGATAAAATTATTTCTTGTCCATCCACACCGGATTCGCCCTGTGGTCCCTGAACAGTTTCTAACCATTCTTCATAGGTTCCATCAAATGCATCAGCTTCAAGAGCCAAATGATAAATGCTTCTTAACTGTGTAGCAAGTTCAGATTCTGTAATTATATCTGTCGTCAAAAAACTTTCATTAGTAGACTCTGATATTTTGGTAAGTGTTGTATTTGTAGTTGTCATCTTTGAATTGTCAGTCGTGACAGTCCCAGTTGCTGCTGTATTATTTTCAGTAGTCCCTGCTGTAGTTGTGACTTCTTCTGTATTTGATCCAAAGAAATCACAAGCTGTAAAACTAGTTGCATATAATATAAGTAAAATAACCACACCGATTTTTTTCATTTTTCTCCTCCTAAAATAGTCATAAAAAAAAACAAGAATGCCCCTACATTCTATGCAACACCAAAAGTTGAGTGGATATTCATGCACATGTAAGTAATTCTTGTTTTCGTTATATCACAAACATATTATACTATTGTATATTAATATTTCAATTAATCATTACAAATTATTTCATATTTATTACAAACAATTTAATAATAGTAATTAAAATATAGTAAAAAATCGTTTTAGAAACCAAAAATGCTGTATCAACTTTTGACAACCTATAACGTTGTTAATATAATATAAAAGTCAGACTTTTATATCTTTTTTTCTTTTAACCTTTTAATTAGGTCTTTCTTAGTTTTCTTATGTTTTTTTAGTTCTTCTTTTATGCTTATCTTTTCTTCATCAAGTTCAACAAGTCTGTTCCTAAGGCTTAGTATTTCTCTATCAAATTCGTCCATAGCGTTTTCTATTTTCTGCGGTCCTAATTTTGAAAGTTCTTCAATAGATAATTCAAAAAATTTCAATACTTGAGTAGTTTTTTCTTTAACTTTATCTGCAACGCTTTTTTTGGAAACACTCATAAGATCCCTCCGTATTTTTACTCTATATTTATTTTGATTATACCACAAAAAAAACAGCAAGTAAATTTGCTGTATATTTTTTTTAAAATATCATACTTCTTGTTTCTGAAGTTCTTTCACTTGATTTATATGTTTAATCTTTACGTCTTCCGACATATTACATTTTTTTAATAATTTAACTAAATAGTTTTCTTTTTGGATATTTGAAATCAAGGAAGGATTTTTCTTTTCGTACTTTCTTATAAACTTTAATGCTTCTCTAAACTGAAATACATTTTGGTTTTCAGATATATTGATTTTGCTCAATCTACTCCTATTAGAAAACACAACAATTGGAACGATTTTTTGAGTGTTCAATTGAAGATAAGTTTCTACGGCCTTTGTATGTGCGTAGTTTTGTTTCAATGGATTATAAAATTTATTTTTTGTCCATCGGTTTAGAACTTGAGTCCAATTTTGATCTTTTCCAGATCCATATATATAGCCGGAATAATTCTTCATTTCAAACACATAGATTCCCTTGTTTGATACAGCTAAAATATCAATTTCTGTTGTTTCGGTATTTTTGTTATCCAAATACAGATTTGCTAATACAGATTCTTGGCCAAAAATATGGATAATTTTTCTGTATAAGAGAAATTCACCATAGTTACCTTTATTAAAGTATGTTTTAAAGAAGCTATTTCCTGATTTTTCTTTGTATTTTGAAGTGAAAAATGTAATCAAATCATATATAAAAATAATAAATCTAACAATTAACTTAATTAAGAATTCAATAATAGATACAATCAATAAAAATAGTGATTCTAAAGTATCGTTCTTTTTTTTCCGTTTACTCATAATTCCTCCTGTAATGTTTAGTGTGATGGATTTTCAGGCGTTTCATGCAGGTGAATATTAGTGCATTACTAGAATAATAAATTTCCAATTATGTTAACATAATAAATTATATTATAGTAATTTTGCTCCAAATATCTTCGAGCTTTTTTCCTTCAATAATAATTTCATCAAGTATTGTTTCTCTCTTACATCTAATAACTTCTATTTTGTCGGTATTATTGAATAATCGCCAATCAGGTGAATATTTCCTTTTATTAAATAATCGATATCTACCCGGAACAATTGACAAATCATATTCTTTTCCGTTATACTCAAACACTGATTCCAAACAACTAATAATAATGTCTTTCTTAAAATCTATAAATGTATACTCAGTCATAATAAACTCCTATCTCCTTCAAACAACATTATAACATATGGATTTTCAGTCGTTTCATGCACGCTCATCATACATTTTATGTATTAAATAAGGTAATTTCTCAAATATTAATTGTCTAACCGAATCATTATACTCAAATACACTTACAAAAAAATCTTCCTCAGCAATCATCCAAGAATAACATGATAAATTGTGTAAACTTATAAAATACTCCGTTACACTGTCACGCTTCAACACAGATTTATGTTTTTTGATTTTAATCCATTCGGTAGGTTCTTTTTTATCTGTGATTCTTAACAATCTGTTTTCTTCTATGTAATCAGCCTTGAATACATCTCCTACAGGAACTAATACCATATAATACTTTACAAATCTCTCATTTCTAGAGAATAATCTTTTAATCAAATTTATATTCTTACGATAAAATGTTGCAAGAACAATGGATTCATTTATTGTTTTTGAATTCTTGGTTATATACTTGATTTTCATTTTTATCTCCTAAGACATGGATTTTCAGTCGTTTCATGCAACAAATGTGCTGCTAAAATGGATTATCTTCAGTTAAAATTAATGTGCCTTCACTATTTGTAAAATAGATTACTTGAAATATTCTTGGTAAAGTCATATTTTGTTCAGGAGTAAAATCACCTTGATACATCACAAAATACAACATGCCGATATCATAGGTTATTTCTTCAGGAGATACAAATAATTCAAAAGACTTGTTAAATACAATTGTTGAAGAAATCTTAGATAAATCTACTTGACATTTATAGTCGTTTGAAATAAAGTCATTTAGTTTAATATCATATAATAATATGTATTCTGTGTTATCTCTATTATGATTGTTTGTTGAATCAGAAACAAATACTGACATCGAGTATGTTGAATTCCATGTTTCATATTCTTCTTCAGGATATACATGCCCATATTCGAATTTGATGTTTATTGGATTTTCAGTATCTCCACTAGAATTTTCAACTGTAAAAGCCAAGAAAGCTGAGAAATCCATAGCATCGCCACCTATTGTTTGATATCCAACCTTAATTTCTCCAGTATATGGAGCAGTACTAAATTCACAACCTATTATAGGTATAACAAATAAAAAGATTAGTGCTAACAATAGTTTTTTCATATATGTTTCCCTTCTTTTGGTGAATATAGATTTTGGATTCCGTATTAACACATGGATTTTCAGTCGTTTCATGCATAGTTATACACAAAATAAATCAATCAAATTTAGGTAATCTTTATGATTTGATTTTGCAATCCGCCTCGCTCCTGTATCATTAAAAGTATTTTCTCAGCCTGTTTCTTGGTGTATGGTTTTATCCATATCCTATTTGTTTTATTGTTTTTACATTTAAGTTCCAAATACTGATAGATGGTACTATTAGTGTTGGTTCCAGGTTGCAATACTTTAAATAATTCTACGTCCTTACAGTCAAGTATTATTGCCCGATTCTGCATTGACGATTTCTTTGGTACAAGCAAAATATTTTCTTTAAATGAAATTTTATATGATGTATTCTTCACAAAAAAAACAAAGAAAAAACAAGAAATGAGGAACAAAATAGCAAATTGAATGATGTTGCTTTCAATTGTAATTCTGTCAAATATTTTAATTGTTTGACCCCTAAACAACGTATACACTGAAAATCCAAAATTTGTTATAGTAACCAATCCTAAAATAAGAATTAATAGTATATATATTACACTACCTGGCCAAATAGTTACTCTTCGATTGTTCATATATTTACCTCTTCTTAATCCAAATACACACTTTGTAACACATGGATTTTCAGTCGTTTCATGCAAGTTTTAAATACTTAAGGTGTTGTGAATATTATTTCTGATTCCATAAGTGATTCAAGAATACTTAATTCGTATTCATCGTTAAAATCTTCTGTTAAAGGTGAGTAAACAAAAGTTATCTCGATGTAATAATTCTCACTATTGACATCACTTTCGGACATGATTTTGTATGTTGTAACTGCTACGAGATTATTGCTCTCAACTCTCTCGTGATATTCTATGAAAAAATCTTTGACTTCAGTACCCTCTAATAGATTGTTGGTTTCTTGGTTGAGAGAGCCATAAGTTATTAGGTGTTGTTTCCTATGTTTTAAGGTGATCTCTTCCTCTTCGATAATTCGAGGCTTGATATACATAATAATTACATTTACATTTTCATTAACAACCTCATATGCAAAACTAAAATAAGGTGGAGATGAATTTGCTAGCCTTAAAGGATCTTTTTCAGATAAACGGTATAGAGTTGAAAATCCGTAATTTGCATCATTCACTGATTCCTGACATAACAAATCATTGAATACATATGAATAACCACTAGTGAATTCCATATCGTTGATAATTTCCATCATATCTTCATACGTGCCAAAATAGTATGTTCGGCTGACTGTCGCTGAAAAAAAGTTGCATCCGACAATAAATGATATTATGAAAAACGTTATGGCAATCAATATTTTCTTCCTAATCATAATTTTGCTTCCTTTCATTGATAAAACAATAATTTGGGATCTTTATTTGACATATGGATTTTCAGTCGTTTCATGCATCAAATATACTAGACTAACCTCAATCCAAACAAACTATTTTTTTTTTCAATTTCACTTCTAATAATGTTTGCAACTATCTTCCAATACTCTTCTCTTCCATCTCTAAAGAAACCTCTTAAGCCCTTATTTTTTTTCTGATATACTCCCATTTTTTTTGGGTCAATAAGCAGCATATCAATAGTTTTGCATTCATCATTTGCATAAACTCTAAATTCAGCTTCTTGAAATTGACTCCATTCATAATATTCAAGGCGGCCAAATTTATTCTTATAAATGTAATAGTTGCCTCTTTCTTCAATAAATTGAAACTCTAAATGAAACTCTTTTTCTAAAAATAATAATGCATCACGAATGATATTTTTAGTTTTCATACAATTCCTTTCTAAATTCCAAACTAGCTATATGGATTTTCAGTCGTTTCATGCAATATACACAAGTCAATTTTTGCTTTATTTGATTAGTTATTTCTTCTAACTTTCCTTAATATGATCTAATAGTATTTCATAATTTTCAATTAGTGATTTTCGAATCACAACTAGTTTATTTTCTCGATGATATATAACTATTGTCTTAGGATTATTAACTAAATGCAAGAATTCTAAATCATATATTGGATGATTCATAATTTTAAATCCTGACCCATTTACAATAATGAAAAAATGTTTATATCTAATACATATCAATATTCCAATAATAATGGAATATAAGCTAAACACAAATAACGAAGAATATAAGAGTGGTGAACCTATCGTTTCCAAAATTTCTGCTGGAGTTCCTGCCCAAATGAAAAGTACAAATCCTGTCGCTATAAGTAAAACTCCAAGATTTCTGAAAAATATCTTATATTTTACTGTATCACTATAGATATATTTAGCCCTCTCCGATGAAGCTTTCTTCATATTCATTTTCCTTTCTAACTAATCAATTTTATGAGGAATGTTAGTATCTTATAATACGTAATCAAAACATATGGATTTTCAGTCCATATTGCTAACATACATATATATTATAACATAAATATATTCTCAAGTAAATTTGCTAATACAAAAAATTATCAATAACCAATAATCATTTTGTACTAGATTACATAAAGACCAGATATAAGTTTATATAATATCATATATGTCAACTTGACACCTGTGTTTACACCGGTTCAGTTTGACACCCAATAAAATCAAATTTATATAAAAATAGCGAAGTAAATAAAATTCTACTTCGCTATATTTAGTCCTTTTTGGTGCGCCATGACGGATTCGAACCGACGACCCAATGATTAAGAGTCATTGATAATCAAATCAAGCAATGGCTATATACAGACATCAAATAATTTTTAAAAATAGTTTGACGCCCATTTTGACTCTTATTTTAAATATTTTTTTAAAATTGTATCACTTATATATCGATTTCTTTCAGCAACATTGATTCGAATTTATCACTTGAAGAATTTAATTAAATCCTAAAGGTTAATTGCATTCTACTTAATCTTTACTTTTTTTTAACTCATCTTTGAAAACTTTAATAATATCTTCGCATATATTTTTATCAATTAGATTATCATTTGCCATATCGTTTAAAATCTCAAATGCTTTGTCTTTTGAATACAAATCTCTATAAGGTCTTTTTTCACCTAGAGCTTGAAAAATATCTAAGCAAGATAACAATCTTGAATTAAAATCGATTTCTTTTCCACTAAGCCCCCTAGGGTAACCAGTTCCATTAAGCCTTTCATGATGGTTATAAATCCATTCACTTAAGTCTTGAAATTCATCAAAATATCTTAGACATTCCCACGCTATAGTTGGATGTTTTTTAACTTCTTCAAATTCTGCACTAGTAAGTTCACCTTTTTTGTCTAATATATCATTACTAATTGCTATCTTCCCAAGATCATGTAAATCAGCAGCAATTAATAATTTAATCCCATGAAATTCATTAATATGATAATACTCTATCATACGTCTCATTTTTGTTGATAGACCTGATGAATGCTCACTAGTAAAAACAGATTTTAAGTCAATAATTGTAGAAAAAATAGAACTTAAGTCACGGATTCTGTCATATCCAATATTAATCACATAATCGTCAAGCTCTTTATCGATTTCTTCAAAAATAACTTTGTTTGATAACATATCCCAAAATAAACCATCTGAGTATACTTTCAAAAAAGCCCCGACTAGTTTTGGTAAAAAAAGCTTATCAGTATTTTCAATGACATATCTTAGCATTTTTTCCTTAATATTATTATTATTTGAAGCTAATTCAAAATTATAGACGTGATCTAAAATGCCCAATAAATATATAATTTGTGACATTATTGGAATATCACTCCCAGTTATACCAAATAGTCCAGAACCATCCGCATGTTCATGATGATACAATAAAATATTTTTAGGATTAGTCATAAATGGTATACATTCAATGACCTCTTCTCCAAATATACAATGTTCTTTCGAAGTTATTAATATTGAATTTATACCATATTTATTATTTACTACTATATCAGACATTTCACTAAGACTTATACCAACATCATGAAACAAAGCTATTATAACTAGATCAAAAACTTCTTCATTAGAGAAATTCAATTCTCTAGCTACTTTTAGAGAAGTAAATGCTACTCTTAACCCGTGCTCTACAGGAAATCCAAAAGTTCCTTTTTCAGCATAGGCTTGAGCAGCAATCATTGATTTAACAAAGTTTTTCATGTTAACTTTCATTATATTTACCATCCTTTATAAATGCATTGTTAGATATTTCATTTTTGTATTGCATTCTTTGTACAAAGCGTCAAAATAAATAACTATATAACTTTTTGAGTATATCAAATTCATTGTTAAGGAACAATTCATGATATTTAGTTAAATCATCTCCTCATGTTACTACAATTCGCAAACAATTTCGCTTTCATCATACGATAAATTAAAACTATCCTATATATACTAATATATATTTTAAATACAGTCAATAGGGGGCAACAAATTAATAATAAAATTTAAAAGGCTATTTTCATAGCCTTTTTCTTCTTGTCTGAATTCTATTATTGTAAGTTTCCTTGATTCTGGAGTTTTGTCTCTTGAAAAGAAAATCAATTAACCATTTCCATATATCATAGAACACAAATTTTAAAGCTATGAGTATACCTCTATAAATATCTACTAACATTCCTATTACGCTCCTTCCTTCTTTCTGATGGTACTACTAGAAATATGATAAACTTCATGATCCCTTTTGGAATCTCTATTACAACAAACTTAATAATTTTACCTGCAGCTTTAAATATCAGGATTAATCCCTTACCAATAAACTGAATAATTGAAAAAATCCTCAGTATAAATAAAGTTAAAAATCATCCACTAGGGAAAAGACAAATTAGACGTATAACAACAATGGAATTGGATGATTTTCTCCTTTCAATAAAAGCTCCTACTTCAAGATTTAGAACCTTTATACTTTTAAAAGGTTGTTTTAGAAAATTAAAACAGAATAAAATAATCAAGGATAATCCATTTGATTATATTGAATCCATTAAGAAACCTAAAGTTGAGGAAAAATATGTCCCAACTTCAGATGTACTTAATATTTTTTTTATTTACTTAGATCGAATAGACCATGACACATATGTTTTCGCAAAATTTATATCACTAACTGGTTTGAGAAAAGGTGAAGCTCTTGCGTTACAATGGGGTGATATTAGTAATAAAATAAATATCAACAAATCATTTAACACAGTAACTGGAGATTTTTCAACGCCTAAAACTCATTAATCAAAAAGATATGTCCCATTATTTAAAGAAGCTGAAACTCTTTTAAGTAATATGGATCACAAAACCACGAGAGTTTTTGAGAATATATCATTGTGGTAGTCTTCTAGAAAGTTCTCTAATCACGCAAATAATTATGGCTTTAAAAAACTTACTTTGCATGGTTTAAGACATTTTTTTGCTACCCAGTGTCTTAATGCTGGAATCGCTGAGAAAGTAACATCAATGTGGCTAGGACACTCTAATTCAAAGGTAACTAAAGATATCTATGAACATATAGATTCTGAATTTGAACACAAGCAAACGTTGATATTGTCTAAATACAGGCGTAACAACAAATGATTTTGACGCCTGTTTTGACGCCTAATAATAACATTTTAGACTCTAGATGGTATATTTCCATAAAAAAAAGGATATAGATTAAAAATCTACTTCCCTAATTTTAGACATTTTGGTGCGCCATGACGGATTCGAACCGGCGACCCAATGATTAAGAGTCATTTGCTCTACCAACTGAGCTAATAGCGCGTGCACATTATATATTAAATCAAAAATGTGTATTTGTAAATACATATTTTAATGTTTTCTTAAAAATTCTTCGAGATTCCCAAACTTTATAAAATATAACCCATCAATTTTTTGGTTTTTCTTTACTTTAAAAGCGTCACTTTCATTTGTGTACTTTGTTATATTATGACAATTCGGATAAATCAAAACAATTTTAATAATATTTTTATCAGTCTGTTCATATTTCATAAATCTTCTAATTCCACTAACGAAATGAGGTTTAGATGAACCTCTCCACTCTTTTGCATTTTCATTTATTACTACTCGATCTGCGTTTGTGATTATTAATTCGTATCTTGGATTTATATCGATGAGTTTAATTAAATATCTTTTTTCTGTTTGAACTTCCATTTGGTAGATATCACCACTATGTAACATATCAATATTAGCATTTTTGAACATCTTCCTGAACACATTAGCTACATTTTTAGTGACAGTATTATACCTTAACTTTACGATTAGAAAATATGCAGAGAAAAGCAGGATTAATCCAGCTAAAACTACTAATAAAATCTCCCACCACATCATATATTTCACCTCTCGACTTAACTATAATACAAGATAATTTTTGGTTTGTCAAACCAAAAGAAAATAGTTGCCAAGTTTTTGGCAACTAAAAACATTTTCTCGATAATTTAACTTGTTTTATCAAATAATTCTGAAAGTAAATCGTATAAAGTTTGACTGTGTACAGTAACACCTGCTAAATCATCAATTAAGGTAGTTCCGTCAATCGTTCCTCCGCGTCCAGCAATAGCTGCGAGATTTTCATCCCAGCCATTTGTTTCAATGTAATCGGTGATCAGGTTGGCTTGTTCATACCATTCTAAAGATGTTTTTTCGTCGCTAGAAACCCATTCTCCACCAACAAACTCATATTCTGAACCTATCCCTTTCATACCGTAATCATCGCCTAGTTCTTGTTTGGTTTTTACATTCCACGCAAAAGTTTCTCCATCTGGATCACCTTGTAATACATCTATCATTAAATTTGTGAATTCACCTTTTGAATCCATATTCATAGATGCGATATATAAATCATCTGATGCACATAGAAGTGCTTGGAATTTTCCAGCTTTAGCTAATTCAACAGCTTCAAGTGCTAATGCAAGGTACCCACCATCTTTAATAGTTACTCCGGCAACGTTTGAGATTCTTCCTTCAATGGTTTCAACTGAATCAGCTCCATTTTCTAAAAGATACTCCTCGATAAGATTGGCTTGTTCATACCATTCGTTCTCTGGTTTTTCTCCTGTTTGTTCGACCCACGTCCCCTCGACTAGTTCATATCTAGTTCCGTATGATTTCATGTTATAATCGTCAGCTAACTCTTTTTTTGTCATTTCGTTCCAAGCATATGAATACACTGGAACCTCATCATCGCTCATAGTTACTGTACCTTGTTTAACATCGATATCATATGTTACAATTTGACCATTCTCAACTGTAACAGTGACATAGGTCAGTTGCGGGGCATTACTATGAACTGATACTTCATAAGCCGTGAACTTACCATCTACTATTAGCTCACTATTAGTACAGCCTACTATAAGTAAAGTTGATACAGCAGCTATTAGCAGTAAAAATACTTTTTTCATTCTTTCCTCCTTATATAATATATTTTGATACACTATTATTATAATATATAAGTTCTGAGTTTCCAACTGATGCTATAAAATTTCGTCATTTTTGTATAAAAAAACTGGAATTTAAGCAAATTCCAGTTTTAGTTATTAAAATTTCTAAGTAGTCTTATTAGCGTAATATTTTTTTAAGTACTCTTGTAGTGGTGGTAAATCATCTTTTTTCATTGGTTTACAAAGTGAAGGCTTAGCATTATTTCCTAATAAAGCAATTGCCATTTCCTTACAACCCGGAAAGCCACATGCACCACAATTATACTTAGGTAATAATTGTACTACTTCTTCAATACTTGGATCTTCTTCAACGTAAAATACTTTACTTACAACTGAAATCAAAATTCCTAGTATAAATCCAATTCCTGCTAATACAACAGCCGGTACAAGTATTTCCATTAAATAATACCCCCAAATCTAGAGAATATAATTGCTAAAATAGCAGCAACCACTAAAGCAATTGGAATACCTTGAAAGGCTTTTGGTACTGGTGCTCTGTCTATTTTCTCTCTTAGCATCGAGAAGATAAACATTACAAAGATAAATCCCAATCCAATGAATGTAGTATAAATTACCATTTCACCAAAATTGTGTTCTTTGGAAATATTTAGAATTGCTACACCTAGAACTGCACAGTTTGTCGTAATCAATGGCAAATAAATACCTAGGGCTTTATATAACCCTGGAGATACTTTCTTTATGAAAGTTTCAACCATCTGTACAAGGGAAGCAATAACGATGATAAATATTATGGTTCTCATATATTCAATGCTTAAAGTTTCTAATACATATTTATATAATACCCAAGTTACCATACTTGATATTAACATAACAAATAATACTGCGAATCCCATTCCTAAAGCGCTGCTTCTTTTCTTTGAAACTCCTAAGAAAGGACAGATTCCTAAAAATTGAGAAAGTAATATATTTTCTGCGATGAAAGCTGTAAAAGCTAAAGCAATAATTTTATCCATTTGCTTTCACTCCCTTCGCTAACTTTTCTTTTCGTTTGTTTCCAAAAGCTGTAATCCCAGCTAGAATCAATCCAAATGATAGGAATGCTCCTACAGGTTGAACAAACATAGCTATCGGACTCATATGTAGGAAATCAAAGACAAATGAGAAATTAAGTGATAAATCTCCCCAGATAGTAACTGAACCAGCTCCCAAGAATTCTCTAAAGATACTAATTACTGCAATAGCTCCCGTAAATCCTAAAGCCATTCCGACACCATCTAATACTGAGTCAACTGGTTTATTAGATGAAGCAAATGCTTCGGCTCTACCTAAAATAATACAGTTAACAACAATAAGCGGTATAAATACCCCTAATGCTAAGTATAAATCAAATAAGAATGCATGCATAAACATTTCAACCATAGTTACTAAAGTTGCTATAACTACAATATAAACTGGTATACGTACTGGTTTTACAAGTTCTGCTAATTTAGGATTACTCATTATCAATGAGATAATTAAATTAGACAATACTAATACAAAGAATACTCCTATACCCATTCCTAATGCATTTTCTAATGATGTGGTTACTGCTAATGATGGACACATCCCAAGTACTGAGACAAATAGTGGATTCTCTTTAACAAATCCTTTTAGTAGGTTTTCTTTCTTAGTCATCAAGATCACCTCCAAAATCATCATGTACCCTTTGTGACACTATATTGAAACATTCTAATATACCATCAGAAGTAAATGTTACTCCAGATACTGAGTCAAATCCAGATAAGTCTGTAACATTACTAATATTGAAATCATTACCTACGATATCCGCACCAAATCCAGTTGTTTCTTTATGACTAACAACACTATAACCTTGAATGCTCATATCGCTGTTAACAACAATTAACATTAATATTGGCGCATCACCGCTATAGCCATATGCTGAAACTAAATAACCCAACGCTTCTATATCGTCATTTTCTTTATCTCTTAGGATAAATATTGAATCTACGGTGTCATCTTCAAGTTCTAGTTTGTTTAATGCAAACAAATCAGTTAATTTATATGAGTCAAAATTGTCATCTTCAACATCAAAATAAAATTCTTTTAATGCGTCAAACTGAGCTGCTGCTTCATTATCTGCAATTTTTTCGGCTGTTAGATAATTCACTGTTGCAAGTAAGGTTCCACAAATAATACCTAGAATCAATAACACTAATCCAGCTTTTAATCCTTTATTCATATTAATTACCTCCTTCGAGTGAATCTAAAAACAGATTCAGTAAAGCAAATAATTCTTGCATTCCAGCTCCTGTGCCTTCAGAAGCACCAGCAACTGTATCTACTGGATATGTTCCAGTCATATATTGCTCTATCATTTGATTTTCTACAGCTGGTGCAGCCGCACCATCATAGGCAGTATTATACTCATTATTATAGTTTTCAAAAGAAGTTACTGTATAAGATACAATTCCGTCTAAACTATCGTTAAGAGTAAATTCTACTTGAATAGGTGTAGCTGTTACAAACCCAACAGCTCCCATAACCAAAGTTTTAGTTGATTCCTCATAGCTTATTAGATAGGCTATGTTTGATATTATTTCTTCTTGTTCTGAATGATGTTTAACTGCTGCTAAAACCATTCTTTCAGGTTCAATACCCGAAATCATTTCGACATAACAGAAAGTTAAATCCACATATGTAACAAATTCTTCTTGTTCGTAGGTGAAAGTCGCTATATATGGTTTCTCTAAGAATGTTTCTGAATCAAAATTGTATTCTAGAGAAATCAAATCTACTTTTCCATAATATCTTTGTTCGTTTTCTATTTCATCTGGTTGTACTAATGAACTCACATATCTTGAATACATTCCACCAAAAGCAAAAATTAAAATTATTACTAGCCATAATCCAATGAATAGGCCTTTATCTTTAATAAATTTTTTCATATTAGAAGACACCTCCTAAATTGAAAATAGGTAAATATAAACTGTATAAGCTACCAGCTTTAGTAACCGCATAGATTGCTAAAACTAATAATATTCCGAATAAAATACAAATTTGTAATAAAGCAGGTTTTTTCCATCTGTGTGCTCGAATAATCGAAGTGTATTTATCGATTGGTAGAGCAAAAATATTTAAAACAATAAGTGAAGTCCCAACTCCTTCTGGTAAGCTACCAACAAATCTGAATAGAATTGTGAGTGTAGCTAACAATAAGGCAAAGACAATTTTTCCTAGTGGGTTCTTCGGAGTGGTTACTGGTTCAGTAATCATAAACACAGCACCAAACATGACTCCACCTGTAAATATACTATACAGTGGGAACCAAATATTGGCTTGTCCATTCATCGCCCCGACAATCCATGATAGTCCAAATACAGCACCAACATAAACTAAAGGAGTGTACCATTTAATAACTTTCCTAGCACTAAGCCAAATATAACTTACAAGGATAAGTAAAACAGATGTTTCACCAACTCCACCAGGAGTTAATCCTAGGAAGAAATCCCAGAGATTTCCAAACGGAGCCACAACTGCGTTATAGGTTAAAACTTTGTCAACAGATAGCATCGCTAAAGGTGTAGCTCCAGCATATGAATCAATTAAAACTTCAGATGCATTGAAGTATCCACCAGCTTCATTAATGACACCCATTAATCCAAATTTAATTGCTGCATATCCTAGTAGAGCGGGATTGAAGACATTGTGCCCAAATCCACCAAATATTATTTTACCAATAATATTAGCTACAAAACATCCAAACATCAATACCCAGATAGGTGTATACATTGGTAACATCAACGCTAAAATTAATCCAGGGATTATTCCATACGAAGTTTTAAGTTTTAAAATTAATGACTTTTTATCTTTTGCACCCATTATGTAGAAAGCAATTGCTTCCATAATAAGTGATATAATACCACCCATTAATATAAAGAATAATGGATATAACATTTCCCAAGCATTAATATTTCCTTGGGTATAAACTAATATACCATTTTTATACCAAGCAAATAAAATTACAGGTAGTAATCCAATCATGAAGTCGCGCATAATAATGCCAGTACCATGATTCTTTTCATCCGCTATTCTTAGGAATGGTCCTTTTCCACCAGCAAATCTAGCCATTATTTAGCCCCCTTCCTAAGTAAATCTTTCGCTCTTGCAACAAAATCTGAAATTTCAACATGAGATGGACAGACATAAGAACAAAGTCCACATGAAATACATTTTACTGCATTTAATTGTTTAATTAGATTAACATCTTTTGCTTCAAAAGCCTTTTTAATTTCGGTTGGAGTTAAATATGCTGGACATACATCTGCACATTGACCACAACCTAAACACTCTGGATGTAATCCTTCTATTATTGGTTTAACAATTACAGCTCCTAATGTATCATTGACGATAAGATCATCAATGAATATAGCTCTACCACACATTGGGCCACCAGCTATATAGTTGGCTTTTTTAGGTTCTAGATTGGCAGTGTATCCACCACATTTAGCAACTAATTCACTAACCTTGGTACCTATAGGAACATAAAAATTGGTAGGTTGATTAATTCCTTCACCTGTAATTGTAATTGGTCTTGATATCAACGGAATATTGTGTTCAACAACATCAGCAAATATAATTGCAGTTGTTGAATTGTTTTCAATTACTCCAATTTCACTTGGCAATTTGTCATAGGTTTTACCAGTAACTCTTTCGATAATATATTTTTCCCAACCTGCTGGATAAACATCAGCAACTTCGAATAATTCAACATTAGGATATTTTGGTAAAAGATCTACTAAAACTTTTTTTATCTTCTGATTATAGTTTTTATATACTATCACACCTTTTGAAGCATCAGCTGCTCTCATCATGTACGACAACCCTTTTAAAAGTTTTTCAGGATATGTAAGAATAAAACTGTAATCACAAGTTAAATATGGTTCACACTCGACAGCGTTAATAATGATTGTATCAATTGGGTCTTTCGTCGAATACTTAACGTATGCAGGGAAACCTGCACCACCTAAGCCTGATAGTCCCGCTTCTTTCATCATTGAAATTAATTCTTCTCTTGTTAGAGAAGCAATATTAGTATTAAGTTTGATTGAATCATCTAGAGTGTTTTTGAAATCATTCTTAATCTCTAATGCTTCAACCATCTTACCACTTGCATGCCATACTTTTTTAATAGCTGTTACAGTACCGCTAATTGATGCATGAATTTTCATTGCCCCAAAGCCTTCTCTAATAGCAATAACTTGACCAACTTTGACATCGTCCCCTACTTCAACTATTTTTTTTAAAGGACATGCTTGTTGGAGCAAATGTATGTATACAAATTCGGGATCAAAATATTCTTGAAGTGGTAGATTTTTTGACATAGACTTTCTACCAGCAATATGAATCCCTTTCGTTTTTTGAAAAATCATCTGTTTCCTCCGTTTTGTAAATTTCTCCAAACAATATTATAACATAAGGTTTGTGAGATACAAAGTATTTATATAATATATTATATGTAAATTTATGAAAAATATTTCAATACTAAATCAACTGCTTTTTTAATGTTATCTCTAGTTAAATCATAGTGTGTTACAAATCTAAAAACACCTTCATATGGTAGGATTTTTATACCGTTTTCATATAGATATTCATCCAATTTATATTTTCTATCATCATCAATATCAAAAAATACCATGTTGATGTCTCTTTGAGTTTTGTCAATTTTAATTTTTGGCATTTGTTCTAAAAGTGATTCCATATATGCCGCATTTTTATGGTCAATATATAATCTTTTAGACATTACGTTAATAGATATCTTTGCACACGCTGCTAGAATACCTATTTGACGCATTCCTCCACCCATTACTTTTCTTTTTAGCCTGGCTTCATCAATGAATTCTTGTGAGCCAACCAGGACTGTACCAACCGGTGATCCAAGAGCTTTTGACAAACAAACACTTACTGAATCTCCATATTTAGCCACTTCGCTTACGTCCACACCCAAAGCTGTAGCCGCGTTAAAAATTCTAGCTCCATCTAAATGTACAGCTATGTTATGCTTTTTCGCTATATTATATACTTTTTCCATATAGTCTAATGGTATTGCTTTCCCATTATATGCATTTTCCATACAGATTAGTTTTGTTTGAGTAGTTGAAATAGAGCGTTTTTTTATTATTCTCTCTAGTTTTTCTAAATCCCAAATTCCTTGATTGCTTTCAAGTGTGAATAATTGAACTGACGAAATAATTGGCGAAGCTCCTGATTCATGTTGAACAATATGTGAATCCTGATCGACTATTACTTCATCGCCTTGTTTACAATGTGTAAATAATGATAGTTGATTTGAAAACACTCCTGAAGGTACAAATACTCCTGCTTCTTTACCCATTGTTTTCGCAACTAAATCTTCTAATTCATTAACTGTAGGATCATCACTAAATACATCATCTCCTACAGCTGCGATCACCATTGCTTCACGCATTTCTTTTGTTGGTCTTGTGACGGTGTCACTTCTTAAATCAATAAAGTTCATCCTAATCTTCCATTACCCTCTCTTGATATTTTTTTGATACTTCTAACATCTTTTTATAAAAGTCTTCGTACAAATCAACTAAATCTAAATCATCCAGTCGACCTACGTTTTTCTTAATCACTTCTATTTCTCTAGCTTTATCAAAAACTTCTATATTATTTTCTTTCTTGAATAAAGCTACTTGTTTAACTACTTGCATTCTCTCCAAAAAAAGGTTTTGAATGCTTTCATCAATTATATCAATTTGATTTCTTAAGTCTTTCATATATCACACCTCTTTAATATGGTTTACCATATTATTTTAACACAAAATTAACTTTATTTTTAAACAACAAAAAAAGATTATTTAATATCAGTTAATTAAATAATCTTTTTATAAATAATTTCAAATAAAAAACCCTATTAATTAGGGTTATTATATTTATAAATTTTTAAGATATCTATTCATAGCGATCGCTGCATGTGCACCATCACTAGTTGCTTTTACAATTTGTAATAATCCGCCTATACAGTCTCCTGCTGCATATAGTCCAGAAATATTAGTCATATAATTTTCATCTACCACGATATTATTGTTTTCTAGGAAAGCTCCCATTCTTAAAGCAAAGTCAGATGCAGAAGGTGATCCAATTGCGATGAATAATACATCAACATCGTATTCGCCATTTTCTGTTACAACTTTTTTAATAGTTTCTTCGCCTTTTATCTCAGTAATTTTATCTAAAACAACAGTTTCATCTACGTCAACCTTAAGTTCCATACTGTTTGTGAAAATTGTAATGTCTTTACTAAAGTTTTTAAGGATTTCTAACTCTTCTTCCATAAATTCTTTATTTCCAACTAAGCCAATTTTTTTATTGCGATAAATAAATCCATCGCAAATAGCACAGTACGATATACCTTTTCCAATAAAATCATTAAAGCCTTTTACTCTTAGGTTAACTTGATTTTTACCCGTAGCTAATAGTACAGATTTAGTTTTATATTCAGCATTAATTGTTTTCACTATAAATTCAGGAAAACTTTCAATGTTTAAAACTTCGTCTTCAATTACTTCAACACCTAATCTTTTAGCTTGGGCTATACCTCTAGCCAATAATTCAGGGCCTGTAATGGTATCTTCGAATCCATAATAGTTATCGATGTGGGCAGTTTTTCCTAAAGCTCCAGAATCTTTCATTATTAATAAAACATTCTTTTTGAACCTCTGTAAATAAATAGAGGCGGTAGCTCCTGCCGGTCCACCACCTATTACTATTGCGTCGTACATATTAAAGACCTAAACGTTTGATTAAATCTTCTTTTCTCATTAAACCAATAACTTGATTTTTAAGTTCTCCATTTTCAAATAATAAAACAGTTGGGATACTAGAAATACGGTATTGATTTGCTAAATAACCTTCTTCATCAACGTTTACTTTCGCTACTTTAACTTTACCATCTAAATCACTAGCTATTTCTTCTAAAACTGGTGCTAACATTAGACATGGTCTACACCATTGAGCCCAAAAATCTACGATTACTGGAACCTCTGATTCTAATACTTCTTTTTTAAATGTTTCTGTCGTTACTTTAACTGGCATAATTTATTTCCTCCTAATTCGAAATTTCTATTTATTTTAACAAATGTTAATTATTTATACAACTGTTTTGCTTAGAAATCTAATTCATCTAATCTAAAGACTGTCCAACCATCTAACGCGATGGCTTTTTTCTTCTTGTAGAACTTAATAGCTGACTCATTCCAGTCTAAACAAACCCATTCCATTCTACCACATTTATTCTCGTAAGCTTCCTCAACTAAATAATTAAAAAGATCATTTCCAATCCCTTTACCACGATAATTTGGCAAAACAAATAAATCCTCTAAATATAAACCTTTTTTTCCTTTGAATGTTGAAAAATTATAAAAATATAGTGCAAAGCCTACTGCTTTGCCTTCATAGTATGCGAGTAGAACTTTAGCATTATTTTCATCAAATAGTTCTTTTTCTAGTAAACCTTCTGTAGCTTCCACTTCTGATAATAGTTTTTCATACTCAGCTATCCCCTTAATTAAACTAAGAATTAAGTTTGTATCTTCTCTTTTAGCTTTTCTAATAATAGTAGACATTTTAATTATCCTGCTTTGTTTTTAATAATTCTTGATATTTATTGTAGATTAGATCAGCTAAGTCAGAAATAGAAATATTTGTTGTATCGATTATTAGATCAAGACCATCAATTTTTGCTAGTTCAAAATCTTTTCGGTCGGATACAATTCTGCGATTTATATCTCTTTGTTTATCTTTACGTTCCTTCATTCTAGACATTCTAACTGATTCATCAGTTTTTAGGTAGATTGCTATTATTTTACAAGGGTTTATCTCTAATAATGATTTTAGTCCTTGGGGTTCCAAGATGATAAACTTATTTTCACCTAGCTCATTTCTTGGTGTTCCATACAGATTTTTATTATATTCTGCTGTTTCAATAAAATAATTTTCTTTTTGTAATTCTTTAAATTTTTCAAACGAAAAAAAATGATAATCAAATCCATCAACTTCACTAATTCTTTTTGGTCTAGTTGTGCTTGTCACAACTCTTGAAATCGGATATCTATTTATCATTATTTTTGCTGATTCTGTTTTTCCTGAAGCACTTGGGCCTAAAAGTACTAACATTTAACCCTCCATAATTTATTATATAATTATTATACCAAAAAAGAGTTAGATAGTAATTAGAAAGTTCAATAAATTTCATATTTGCCAAATTTGTTTAAAAGTAGTATAATATCTAAAGAATTTTTGTTTATTCTGCGAAGGTAGGTTTCTTAATGAAAAAGCGAAAAATTACCCCTTTAGCTATTATAGTTTTTAGTTTCTTATTTATTATAGTACTTGGAGTATTTCTACTAAAATTAAATATTTCAACACAAACTGATGAAGCCTTGTCTTGGGTTGATTCACTCTTCTTATCCACGTCTGCAGTTTGTGTTACTGGCCTTTCAACAATTCCTGATCTTTCAATAACATTGTCGGTCTTTGGTAAAGTAGTTTTAGCTTTATTGATTCAGATTGGTGGTATTGGAATTGTTACTATAGCAATCTATGTCTTGATTGTTTTAGGAATCAAAATTGGAGTTACTGAAAGATATGTCATTAAAGAAGCTTTAAATCAAAACTCTTTATCTGGTGTGGTTCGATTAGTTAAATCAATTATTATAACAACTTTAATTATTGAGTTCTTTGGAATGATCGTCAATTTTATTGTCTTCATCCAGGATTACGAATTCTGGAAAGCATTAGGAATATCAGCATTCCACTCAATTTCTTCATTCAATAATGCTGGATTCGATATCATCGGAAGCAATTCAATCCAAGCATATAGCTCAAATATTCTGTTGAACATCAATACAATGTTAATGATTATCATTGGTGGTATTGGGTTTATCGTAATTAGAGATATATTAAATAAGAAAAAATGGTCCACTCTTAGTTTGTATTCTAAAATTGTATTAAAAACTACTTTGTTCTTAATTGTTTCGGGAGCATTGATTATAAAAATATTTGAATACAATAACGCGACTTGGCTACAAGCTTTATTTACAAGTGTTACAACTAGAACTGCTGGTTTTTCGACTCTGAATATGAATTTATTTTCTTATTCAACTCTGATGGTTATTATGGTATTTATGTTTATTGGGGCGTCTCCTAACTCGACTGGTGGGGGGATTAAAACCACAACTTTCTATATCATGTTTAAATCAATTGTAAGTTTCTTAAAAGGGAAACCAACAATTGTTAATAAACGAAGAATCGGAGATGAAGCTAGAACCAAAGCATTCACTTTAGCTGGATTAGCCATTGTTTCAATTATTGTGGTCTTCATTACCTTAACAAAAATTGAAGCCGGTAATCCAGATCATGATATACCATTCCTAAAAATGTTGTTCGAGACATTTAGTGCATTTGGTACCGTTGGACTTAGTATGGGTATCACTTCAATGTTGATGCCAGCATCTAAAGTTCTATTATCGATGCTAATGTTCTTAGGTAGGTTGGGTCCTATCACAATATTCGGTATTATGAATAAAAATTGGGGTCATCCTCAAATTTCAAATATTGAGTATGCGACCGAGAAAATTATAATTGGATAAAAAATAAATCCTCTACAAATTTTGTAGAGGATTTTTCTATGCGTGGAATCGTTTTTTAATTTCTTCTTTAATCGATTTAGGAAAAAAGAAAACTATAAATAATAGAATGGTTAACGCTAATCCAAATGAAGCAATTGATGGCCAGGCAATTTCAACTACTTTGAAGAACGCCAGGAACAATGGGACAATTGAAAAAACAATTACTATTAGAAGATAAAAGAAATAATCGCGATAGTTTAATCTTTTTATCCATAATATAAATGATATAGCTAAATTACACGTTACTAATAAAAATGGCATCACATAGTTTAACGACCATCCATTGTCAACTTGAACAGTGGTGTAATCAATATATATAAGCAGTAATATCAACAATACTGTTAATAAAGCTAATCTAAAAGCCATATTTCTTCTTGATAGAATTCCTACTCTAACTAAGAACCAAAAATAGACTATCGCCCCAATTGGGATTAGTGACCAATATTTACCAGATTTATCTAAGATATTAACTATGATCAAAATTATTATTGAAATAATTGTTGATAATAGTAAAACCTTCTTTGTTGTAGGTAATATTTTTTTTCTGAGTGAAACATATTCTGGGTAAACTTCTTTAAAATTAGGGTCTGTTTCTCCACTCAATATTTGATGACATAAAGGACAATATGGTTGTTTTGTCTCAATAGTTATATTACATTTATCACATTTTTTCATACAAAAGCCTCCACAAAATTACTTTCTATACTTACGTCTATCCCTAGTTCAGTAAAATGCCTAAAGAATTCCCTTTCGATGTTTGTTTCAATTATTGATCTGGTAAAAGTAATCTTCAAATTATCTTTATATGAGAGAATTGAACAATTCACAGCATTATAATATCCTGCATAAACAGCTGCAGTAACATCTAACACATATGGTTGCATTGATTCCGGGAATATAATTTGCCCAATATTTGTTAAACTCATAGTGTTTAATTTCATACCTAACATATTATAGCCAATTTTTAATGCATAACGTTTTACATAATATGGCAAATATTTTAAGAAAATGTTTTTTTCGAACGCTACATTCTCACTCATCTTACGTATTAATTCTTCTTTTGTCATACCTTCTCTAAATTGTTTTTTAGCTAATTCAAATAGTTCTTCCAAAGTGATATCAGAACGTGTCATTACCATATCAGTTTTAACAAAATTGGAAAAATTTCGTAGAGTTTCTGATGGAAAATGTTTTCTTAAATTGACTGGTACAAAAATCTTGACAGGGGTTTGATTAACTCTTAGATGTTCTCTGTATTTAATCTGCGTATTATATATTGTGTACATCATTAGCGCTGCAAAATACTCAGTCATTTTAAGGCCTTTACTTCTAGCTAAATCAATCATAGCTTTAGTGCTCATAGTACCCGAAATTAGTCCCGTATTATTATCCGGCAACTGAGTACCTTTTATTCTATAGGCTCTTTTTTCAGGAATGTGTTTACGATTTTTATTATCATAGTATTTCATATGAGCATCTTCATATTCTAGTTCTGATGGTCTTTGGTTTTTAGTTTTTATGATATTGTCAGGTTTGATTTCATGTCCTGTAAGTTTTAAGTATTCATAAAGCAAAGACTGTAACAAAGCTACAACTCCACCACCATCAGCTAAAGCATGAAACATCTCTATTGCTATCAAGTTATTTCTATATAGTATTCTGAATAAATAATTATTATTTTCTTTCGGAGTCAAAGCTCCACACACTTGGTGAGTCATTTTTCTGATTTCAAATGGTTTTGTATTGTGGTCAAAATAATTCCAAAAAATCCCATGTTTTAATCTGACTTTAAACATTGGATATCTTTCAAGTGTACCAAGAGCTGCCATTTGAAGAATATCGGGATCAATTTCTTCTGTTAAAGCAACCTGGACTCTAAATGTATTTGTTTCACGATGATTTGATACTTCTGGAAATATTTTTCCAGAATTGTCTAATCTAAACCAATCAACGCGTTTAGTTGTGGTATCTGCCATATTAACCTCTTAATTTCTCATTCATATATTCCTTAACTATTTTCCAAGCTTTCCTTGATGATGACATCTTATTAAACCCAAAAGGAAAAGCGTGAAACATTCCTAAAAAATTATAAACAATTACTTCATTATTTTCTTTTGCTAGTTCTGCTACATCTAATGTATCAGATTCAATTATTTCATCTCCTCCAACAAACATTAACATATCGGTGAATTTACTGAAATCTCCATATCTTGGCGATATATATGGATCTAATACACTATGCCTTTTTGTATAGGCTTTAATATTTAGTGGTTGAGTTCCTTCCCCAAACAAAGGGTCAACATGTTTGTTTTCCTCATGTGATTTCCCATTCATTGCTAAATTAGTCCAAGCTGACATAGTAATTATTGCTCTAGGTAAAGGAATTGAATTATCCCTTAAGTATAGGGTTGTAGCTATAGCTAATCCTCCACCAGCTGAATCTCCGGCAAGAATAATATTTTTAGGTTTGTATCCATTAGTAATTAAATATTTATATACTCTTACAGCTTCATTCAAAGCTTGAGGATATGGATGTTTTGGGGCTAAACTATAAATAGGAGAAAATACTTTTAAGTTTGATTTCATACTTAAATATTTTTCGGCTGATTTACGATATGTATCGTTAAAATCCAAAACATAAGCTCCACCGTGTAATTGAATTAAAGCAAATTTAGTTTCTTCTGATTTTCGAGAAATACACTCTACCGTTAATCCTTCGAGATTTAAGGTTTCACCAATTATGCCTTTGGGAAAGCGATAGTTATCTGACAATTTTGAAGAATATAAGAATTTCAAATTGAAATTTTTACGATATTTTACAGTATCAAATCTGGTTCCAAATCTCATTAAAGAAACTCCAAATTTATCACTTAACTTTTGATTGTAATTTTTATATTTTAACATTCTCTCACCCTACTATAATTATAACATTTATTTATGTATAGAATGTGTATAATTTCTAAATTTTAATATTTCAAGCACAAGAATACAAAATATAGTATATAATATTATTAGTAAAAAGGAAAAGGTGAATTTATGAATGTATTAGAAAGATTTTTAAATTATGTTAAATTTGATACTCAATCAGAAATGGAAGTTGAACAATATCCTTCTACTTTAAAACAATTAGAATTAGCTAAATTTCTCGAAAAAGAACTTAATGATTTAAGTGTCAAGTGTGGAATTGATGAATTTGGTTACTTAATAGGTAGAATACCCAGCAACATCGATAAAACAGTCCCAAAACTAGCTTTGATAGCTCATTTAGATACTTCTCCTGACGCGTCAGGAAAAGATGTCTTACCAAGAATAATTAAAAATTATCAAGGAGGAGATATCGTTTTAAATGAAGATCAAAATATAGTTCTTAAACCTTCAGTATTTCCTTCTTTATATACTAATATTGGTCATGATTTAGTCGTAACAGATGGAACAACTTTATTGGGTGCGGATGATAAATTAGGCATCGCTGAAACAATGACGATGGTTGAATATATACAAAAAAATCCTGAATTCAAACATGGAGAAATCGTTATTCTATTTACTCCAGATGAAGAAGTAGGAAATGGAACTAAATTTGTTGACATGTCTAAGATTAACGCTGATTTTGGATATACTTTGGACGGTGGAAAAGTTGGAGAAATCGCCTATGAGAACTTCAATGCTGCAGCTGCCAAAGTAACTATTCATGGAAAATCTGTGCATCCTGGCTCAGCTAAAAACAAAATGGTGCATTCAGTAAATGTTGCCTATGAATTTGATAAATCTTTATCTGCTGAAATGCGTCCTGAACATACAGAAAACTACGAAGGATTTAATCACTTAATTCAAGTAAAAGGTAATGTTGAGAAGAGTGTAATGGACTACATTATAAGAAATCATGATCGCAAACTATTTGAATCTCAAAAATTGGATTTTGTAGCTGCTTGCGATGCTATAAATAAAAAATATGGGGACAAATCATGTATCCTGGAAATTCAAGATTCATACTTCAATATGAACGAAATTCTTAAAGATTATAAATACGTTATTGATATAGCAATAAGCGCAATAAAAGAGGAAAATATTGAACCTATCATCGAGCCAATTAGAGGTGGAACAGATGGAGCTAGATTAACATATATGGGATTACCATGTCCGAACCTCGGAACTGGTGGTTATAACTATCATGGACCATTCGAATACGCTTCAATACCTGAGATGAAAATAGCGGTTGAAATAGTCAAAAAAATAATAACTAAAACAACAGAAATATAGAATTAAAACATAGTAAAAGGGAGATTTTTTATCTCCCTTTTTTTTATTCAAATGTAAATTCTATAGTTGCTTTATCCCCGTCTATGAAGACTATCCTTATATCCACACCTAGTGGAGAATCGTTATTCCACTTATAGGTTGGATAAACATTACCGCCTAACACATCACCAACGTGAAATAAATCATAATCATCCGCCCAATAATTATCATCTATCGAACCATCCATATCTGCTTCAATGATTTTTACTACTTTAATTGGAGTATCCGTATTATTATTGTTAAATATTGAATAATAATATAAGGAATCATCGTATCCATTATCGATTTGAGCGCTAACATGGTAAATCAGCACCCCATTGTTCTTAAATGTTATATATTTATCCGCTTCAAATAATTCTGTCGGTGTATGGAAGTCAATTAATAAATACTCATCAAAAATCGTGTTCTGCCATGTATCTATTAGCAATAACACTTCGCCAGTTTCAGCATATGATAGTAGATCTACTGTCATTGATTCTTCTACTATTAATGGAGTAATCCACCCTAATAATACTTTTGAAAAAGGGCCGTGATCACCAAAGGCACCATCCATCATATCAGCGCCACCCAAGCCACCACTATTGTAGTTATCTTCATCATTATAATCATAATAATCATCTAATCCCAACATATGACCAGTTTCATGGATTATTGTTCTTGCATCAATGTTTTCATCATTGTCATAAAAGAAATCTGCGCCACTCCAAGTAAAGTAATATGGTTCGACACCATCAAATAAATCTCCTTCATATGCGTACATATCTTGATATGCCCACCATAGATCAGATCCAGTAGAAAAACTAACTGGATGAGTATAGATAATATACACTCCATCGATATAACCATCTTGATTTGCATCGTAATCTGTATAATCAATCACACCATCATAGAAGGTTAATGCGTCGTATATAATATCAGAGTCACCAAAAGTTACTTCATCATCTCCGTATAACCAATCACCGGTATCTGGATTAGTTGCCCATAATTTATAATACTCATTTTCATAATAACTAGCAGTTTCTTCTGCTCTAAAACTATATATATCAGCTGATAATTGTAAATTACCAAATGAACTTTTTTCATAGTAACTTTGTAAAGACTCATAATCTAATTCAGAAGATTCTCCGTTAAAAGCTGTTTCAACATCATCCAAAGTTAATTCACTATCAAAAATTTCATAGTCACTAAAATCAACAACGAATACTAAGACTTTAGCTTCTCCAATAGAAGGAATTCCGATAACACTTAATTCATCTTGTAATAAAGAATAATCTGAAGGTAAAAATGGTTGAGCTGAAACATTGGTAGTTTCTATTGTTGTAATTTCTTCAGTTGTAGTTGGTAAAGTAGTGATTAACTCTGTGGTAGTTTGTGTTGTAGTTGCTTCTGTAGTAGTAACTACTTCCGTCGTTGTAACTGCTTCTGTAGTTGTAACTGCTTCAGTAGTCGTAACTGCTTCTATAGTTGTAGCTGCTTCTGTAGTTGTAGCTGCTTCTGTAGTTGTAGGAATATTTGTTGTGCTAATCATTGTTGTTTCAGTTCTTAAAGTAGTTGCGTTTGTCGTTTGAGTAGCCGCAGTAGTTTGTACAGCTGTCGTGTTTAAAAAATCACATGAAACAAACAAAAAACTCAAAATCGCCATAAACATAAGTAATATAATTCTTTTCTTCATCTTAAATCCTCCTATAGGTAGATATTAATTCATCCACATCTGATGCTAAAACTATGTATTTGCATTATCTCATTATTAAAGACCTAAGTCAATAATTAAAGCTTAAAAAACTAGGATATATATTATATTTTAAAATGTTGGAAATTCTATATTACATAATAAGTATAGACATTTATGAATTAGAATAAATTATACAAAGTTTTCTGTTTTTAAATCAAAAAAAGTCTAAATATATTAGACTCTCCTTGATATAAAAATATTAGGGATGTTTAGAAAAAATTCTCGACATTAACATAACTTTTTTTAATTGCGGTTAAGATATCATCAAATGAATCTTCATAGGCTTTATCTTCGATTTCAACACAAGCACAGTTATCAAAATTTGTGCTTTTTATTTTTGTAATAAATTTTTTCCAGTCAATTCCGCCCTCGCCTGGAATTTTAGGTGACATATAGTTCAATGGGTATGTAAAAATACCATACTCATTAATCTTTTCTTGATATACTTTAATATCCTTTAAATGGATATGAAATATTCTAGATTCAAATTCTTTTAAAGGATTAATATAATCCATTCCTTGTAAATGTAAATGTGAAGGATCATAACTTAGTCCAAAGTATTTTGAAGGAATATAATCAAACATTTTTCGCCATATGGCTGGACTAGACGCTAAATTTTTACCTCCAGGCCATTCATCTTTGGTGAAGTACATTGGACAATTTTCAATTCCAACCTGAACCTTAAATTCTTCTGCATAACTAATTATTGCTGGCCAATACTGTTTAAATAGTTCGAAATTGTCTTCATCGTTTAAACTAGGATTTTTCCCAATAAATGTACTTATTCTATTTACTCCTAAGTCTGATGCAGCTTTGATTATCTTTTTAATATGATCAATATAAAATAATCTTTTATTTAAGTCCGGATCTAATGGATTTGGGTAATAACCTAAAGCCATTATTTCTATGTTTTTGCTTGATGCATAGTCTAAAATATATTTAATCTTTTCAGTGTCTAATATATCTACGTCTAAGTGAGTAACACCAGCATATCTTCTTTCACTATTTCCTTTTGGCCAACAAGCTAATTCAACAGCTTGGTAATTATTTTTACTAGCGATATCAATTACCTCTTCAAAAGTTGAATCAGGTAGGATAGAACTTAATAATCCTAATTTCATTTTACTTCACCTCGTCAATTTTTACCCAAGCGTTTGTTCTAGCGCTTTCAAAGATTTTTTCATTAAGAATCATTTGTCTCAATCCTGCTTTAAAGTTTGCATAAAGTTTTATTTCAGGTTGATTGTATACTTGTTTGAAAACTTGTTTAAAAGCATCAGGAAATCCTTCCATATGTTCAGAAGGAAAATCAATTAACGATTTGACTTCCGGCATTAATTGTGGGTCCTTACTAATCACTTCAGTAGGTTTATCTCTATATCTTACTTTTAAATCAGTTAAATCAGCTAGATTCCATTCTAATGAAGCTTGGTCTCCTGATAGTAATATTTCTATTCTGTTTTTGATCCCAGCTGTCATTTGTGAAAAAGTAGCATTACCAACAGCTCCGTTATCAAAACGATACATAATCATCGCTATGTCTTCGGTATCAATATCTATTAATTCATATGTATCTGCTTTATTTGTTGAAAATGTTTTGGTATCACCTAAAGATTTTTTTCTTCTAGGATAGACTGTTTTAAATTCAGCTAAAACCTCAGTTATTTTATTTCCAGTGATATATTCAACTAAGTCCATCCAATGAGACCCAATGTCAGCGACAGCTCTAGTTAATCCTGATTCATTACTATTTAATCTCCAAGAATAATCAGTGTCATATAGCAACCAATCCTGTATATAAGTTCCATTTACAGAAAATACCTCTCCAATTTTGCCTTGCTCCACTAATGTTTTTGCGTATGCACAAGCTGGATATAAACGGTTATGATAATTTACTGCATTGATTAGATTTTTTGACTCTGCTAGTTCAGTTAATTCTTTAGCTTCCTGAATGTTTAGTGTTAAAGGTTTCTCCAGTACAACATTGATATTGTTTTCTAATGCATATTTTGCGATTGGATAATGTGTATTGTTTGGTGTACAAACATGTACAAAATCCAAATCTAATTGATCCATCATTTTCTTATAGTCTGTAAAGGCGTTATTAATATAAAGTTGTTTTGCTTTTGCTTCTACATTGAAAGTATCACAAATTGCAACTACTTCTACATTTCCTAATCTTCTCAAAGCTTCTACGTGTACTACACCTATAAAGCCAGTCCCAATAACAGCCGTTTTAAATTTTTTCATCTTCATCACCCTTTAATGTTTAACCTATATAATCGTTTACATTGATATTATACATATATTCAAGAAAAATTGCAAATATTATATTTTTTTTTGAAAAAACAATAATGTAAGCCTTGACAATGGGTATTTATATGATATAATAATTTTGTAAACGATTACACTAATTTTCTATATTTTGAAAGGATTTGGGCTTATTATGACAATTAAAGATATTGCTAAACTATGTAATACTTCAGTTGCAACTGTTTCGAGAGTTATAAATAATGATCCTAAAGTTGCAGACGCAACCAGACAAAAAGTTTTAGAAGTAATAAAGGAACAAAAGTTTGTTCCTAATATAACAGGAAGAAATCTAAGAACGCAAAAAAGCATGAAGATTTTAGTTCTTCTACCTACAATGGCTAACCAATTCTATGCGAGAATACTTCAAGGAATTGATGAAAAAGCGGAAGAATTTGGATATGATATGCTGGTAGCCGTTACTAATCAAGATGAAGCACAAGAGTCAAAGTACCTTGATATGTTAAGAATGAAAACTGTTGACGGTTGTATTAGTTTTTTTAATACCTTAAGCGCCAACAAAATAACTAGTTTAGCTAGGGATTATCCTTTCGTTCAATGTTGCGAACCTACATTATATGCAAATGTATCAAGCGTAGTAGTAAATAATAGACAAGCTATCTATGAAACTTGTTTAGAATTTATTAAAGAAGGACACAAAAGAATCGCTATGATAAGCGGTGATTATTATAAATATTCTGAACAATGCAGAGAAAATGGATATAAGGAAGCTTTAATAGAAAATGGAATTGAAGTTGATGATACTTTGATCATAAAAAACTTCTATAGATATAAGGATGGATCTGACGCAACAAAAACCCTTATGAATTTAGAAAATCCACCAACTGCTATTATCTGCGCTTCTGATTCACTTGCACTAGGTGCTATAAGTGAATTAAAGAATTTTGGAAAAGTTGTTGGTGAGGACGTTAAAGTTATCGGTTTTGATAATACATCAATTACCGAATATTTCTGTCCAACAATATCTTCAATTGCTCAACCTAGATTTGATTTAGGCCAAGAAGCATTTAAATTACTGCTTGAAAAACTAGAAGACAATACTTCTTCTTACAAACAGATAACATTACCTCATAGGATCGTACATAGAGAATCAACTAAACCAAGGTTAAAAGTTTTTAATTAAAACTTATAATAAAACAAAAATAGGAGGATTTCAAAATGAAAAAAATTATTAGTTTTGTATTTGTATTATTTGCAGCATTTGCATTAACTGCTTGTGGTAGCGGAAATGACGTTAAAACAATCGCAGTTATTATGCCAAGTGCTGACCACGGATTCTTAGGAGAAAGTATCAATCATGCTACTGCAGCAACTGCAAGTTTAGCTACAGCTGCTGGTTATGAATACACTTTCCTTACTTCAGATGACGTAGTTCAACAATCAAACCAAATCGACCAAGTTGTTGCTGACGGTGTAGATGTTGTTGTATTATGGCCTCATAATGGTGATGAATTAAAATCAGCTGCTCAAACAATTGTTGATGCTGACATCCCATTAATTATTTATGACAGATTAATCAGTGATTTCGCTGAAACTGCTGAATTATTAGGTGATAACGTTACTATTGGTGAAGAAATGGGAACTTATTTCAACACATATTTCGCAGATGAATTAGTTGCTGGCGAAGTTAATATCTTAGAATTTAAAGGTGATAACTCAAGTGTTCCTACACAACGACATGATGGATTTTTCTCAACTGCTGATGACAACTTTAACGTAGTTCAAGATTGGTCAACAGGTTGGTCAAAAGACACTGCTCAAACACAAATGGAAACATTCTTAGCTGGAGAACAAGCTACAGTTGAATCAGTTCAAGGTATCTTTACACATGATGCTGAAGTTGCTGCTGGTGTATTAGCTGCTATCGAAGGTTATGATGGTGCTTGGACATTAAACATTAAACTAGTTTCTGCTGTTAGTGCATCAAAAGAATTATTAGCATTATTTGATCATTATGAAGCATTAGGAATTGACCAAGTTGCATATTCATTCTCACCAGCAATGGTAGTGGATGCTATCCAATTAGGTATTGATGTATTAGATGGAAAAACTGTAAGTGGTGAATATTTAGTAGCAACCGAAATGGTTGACAACACTAATTTTGAAGCATTTATGACTGGTCCAGTATATACTTTAAGATATTCTTTAGAAGATTAGTACATTGTAATTAATTGTAGTCGACTAGAGTAATCTAGTCGACTATATTTTTTCAAAAAAATTCATTAGGAGGTGGCATTATGAATGTAAAATTCAAAAATATCTATAAAAATTTTGGTGCCGTTCAAGCGGTAGATAACGTATCATTAGAAATTAAAGAAGCTGAAATTCATGGTTTGCTAGGCGAAAATGGAGCTGGTAAAAGTACTCTAATGAATATTTTAGGTGGTGTATTACCGCCTTCAAAAGGAATTATTGAAATAGATGGTGTTGACTATTCTCATTTAACACCTCAAAAAGCATCAGAATTGGGAATAAGTTTTATTCATCAAGAACTTAACCTAGTAAATGATTTGAAAGTTTATGAAAACTTATTTATTCATAAAGAATTAGTCAAAAACAAAGTTTTTCTTGATAAGAAGCAAATGATTAAAAAATCACATGAACTGTTCAAAAGAATGAATGTAGATATTGATCCAACAACTTTTGTTAGAGATATAGATACATTACAAAAACAATTAGTCGAAATTGCAAGATCAATCTTATTTGAAAGCAAGTTAATCATTATGGATGAACCTACTACCGCTTTGACAAACACCGAGATTGATAATCTGTTTAAAATTATGAAAGACGTAAAAAAACAAGGAATAAGTTGTATATATATATCTCATAAGATGCCTGAATTATTTGAAATTTGTGATAGATACACAGTATTGAGAGATGGTAAATTTATCCAATCAGGTTTATTTAAAGATATAAACGAAAAAATAGCCACCGAATTATTAGTTGGTAGATCGATGGTTGAAGAATCTGAAATTACTAAAGCGCAAATTAAAACAGAAAATATATTTGAAGTTAAAGATATTAGCTGTGAAGGTTTCTTTAATAATATTAGCTTCGATGTAAAAAAAGGTGAAATTTTAGCTATTACTGGATTATTTGGTGATGGTAGAGGAGAGTTAAGCGAATGTCTATTTGGAGCTAGAAAACTAACTTCGGGAGAAATTCAATTAAAGGGTAAAAAACTAAACCTTTCTTCTATTACAAATGTAATCAAATCTGGTGTTAGCATGATTCCTAGAAACCGAAAAGAGAGATCAATCATAGAAGATATGACGATTCTAGATAATGTTTCTATGGCTCATTTTACTTCACGACATAAAAAAATATTAATTAGCGAAAAAGAAGAGTTAGCTATATTTGAAAAAAATCGCAAGACAACTAATATTAAAGTTGGTTCACCAAAAGATTTGATCACTTCTTTATCTGGTGGTAATCAACAAAAAGTTATCTTTGCGAGATGGTTCGAATTAGACTCTGATGTATATATAATGGATAATCCAACTCAAGGAATTGATGTTGGAGCAAAATTTGAGGTTTATCAGTTGATTAACCACTTAGCAGAGCAGGGAAAATCAATTATTGTATTTTCTTCTGAGTTTCCCGAAATTTACAAAATAGCTCATAGATGCATAGTTATGTATAAAGGTGAGATAAATAAAATTCTAAAACATAATGAATTAAATGAAGTAGATGTAATGTATTACTCTACTGGTTCTAATAAGAAGGAGTCTTAAGATGGCTGAAAAAGTTAAAAAAATCAAAAAAACAGATTTCAAAGAGTTTTGGCGTAACAAAGCATGGCCATTTCTTAAAAATATCCTAGTTAATCACAACTATTTTATTTCCTTAATACTTTTATTAGTAATAGGTAGAATAGCAAGTGACAATTTCCTAAGTTTTGGTAATCTAATTGGCTTAATTAAGTCTTCAACATTCATTGGGATTATTGCTTTAGGTATGACACTAGTCATTATATCAGGTGGTATTGATTTATCAGTTGGTGCAATATTGGCTTTTGTAGCAGCTAATACTGCTATCATATTTAATCTAACTGAAAGTATTTTATTAAGTTTAGCTTTTGCAATTGCTTTTGGTGCTCTCTTAGGTTTATTTAACGGTATATTCGTTGGTAGATTTAAAGTAGCTCCGTTCATTGTCACGCTTGCAACATTAGCTGCTTTTAGATCACTTACTGTTCAACAGGGTTCTGGTGGACCAATCCTAATTAATCAAGATGCATATTATAGTACTCTTAGGAACATTGGCTATGGAAAATTTTTAGATGTCCCTTACCTAGTTTGGATATTTGCGATACTTGTAGTATTAGTATTGATATTAATGACAAAAACCAAATTTGGTAGATATGTTTATGCAGTGGGTTCAAATGAAAAAGCCGCAAGATTATCTGGTATTAACGTAAATAGAATTAAAGTTCTAGTTTATACTTTAACTGGTGTATTAACAGGTATTGCCGCGTTCCTATATGTTACTCGATTTGGATCGGTTGATACTTCTACTGCTGGTAAGGGGTTTGAATTAGATGCAATTGCTGCTGTTGCTATTGGTGGTACATCAATGGCTGGAGGTAAAGGTTTTGTTCAAGGTACATTCTTTGGTATTGTTGTATTATATGCAATTGATGCCGTGCTTACTGCGTTCAAAGTCCCATCATTTGTAAATGATTTAATCAAAGGTATATTAATTTTAGGTGCTGTTTTACTTCAAAAAGCGCTTAATAGAAACAAAAAAGACAACTAGCTCCCTCTATTATTTTTATTATAAATACTTTAAAAATAATTTCTAAAAAAAACGACTCCACCTTGAGTCGTTTTTTATATATTTAGATATATTTGTTAACTAGCTTTTGAAACTTCATCTCATCGTTGCCTTCTGGTAATTCGCAATTAAATTCAAATAAACTCCAATATTCATGATGATTCAATTCCTCATTTGGTTTGACTTCTTTGTATTCACCTAAAGATTCTAACTCCATAAACAAATCTTTAGTATACGTTTCATAATTCACATTATTGTCAGAATAAACCGCATTCTTAATTCTTTTGAATTTTTTTACAAAAACGTCTTCTTTTGTAAGGTATATGATGTTGCCTTTATTTAGCTTCATTCCCACTTTATATGCTAATGGATTTCCTGGTTCCATTCTTAATGAAAAGAATTTATCCCCATAGTAAGCTCTGGGATCATTATTCTTAGCCCCAAAATTCCATAAAGAATAATATCTTTGTGGATTAAATCCTGTTTCGTCATTAGGTAGTGGTACTATTTCTAAACCTGGTCCTTTACACATTGTTAAAGACCAACAAGCAATCTTTTTATCTGTATTCGATAGGTTTTTGATTTTACTACTGACTTTAATTAAATTTTCTTCTTCAAAATCCAGACTGAATATTAGTTGTAAGTTCGTTCCTATTTGTGGTTTTTGAATCAAAGTTATTTTATTATTTTCTAAATGATATGTTATTGGGTCGTTATCAGGATAATATGTTGCATAATCCTCTGGGCTTTTCCATAATCTATGCCCTCCATAGCTATGCCAAGTGGCTCCTTTGAAGAAAATTTCATCTTGTTGCTCACTCGTAACGTAATTTAAATCATTCAAATCTTCAAAAAAAATATTTTCTCCTGCCAACCTTCTAAGACTTATAATTCTTGGGCCTAATTCGAGGGTAGCTATAACCTCAAGAAACCCATTATCAATCCTTAAACACTTTCCATATTTCTTATAATCTATTTTTTCATATTTTAAACTCATAATATCCTCCTAAAAACTCATTTAATTATATCATATATTTACTGACAATGATTGAAAAAAGGAAGAATTTATCTTCCTTTTCTTAATCTTTTGTCAATTATTCTTTGACGTTGTATTTCTCTTTGTTTATTGAATCTATTTAGTCTAATTGCTTTAAGATATTGGTTATATCTTTCAATATCTAAATCACCAGTTTGTAAGCTCTTTTGAACTAAACATCCCGGTTCTTTATTGTGTGTACAGTCTTTATAATAACAGCCTTCACTTAATGACTGAATATCTTCAAAACTTGCTTCTGACACAAAATATGACGATACAATACGTATTCCTGGTGTATCTATTACTTTTCCACCAGTTTCCAAGTGAATTAGTTCTCGATTCACCGTTGCATGTCTACCTTGCGCATCAGACAATCTAATTGTTTTGGTTTTAAAATGCTCTTCACCGATTAGTTTATTGATGATGGTTGATTTACCAACACCACTACTGCCAATGAATACAGCTGTGTTATAGGCTATCAATGCTTTTAAATTTTGAATATCCAATTCATCATAAACTGTAATTGTAAATATTTCATTATCGGTTACTGTTTTTGTCTGCTTAATAAACTCATCTATATCGTCACATAAGTCTTTTTTAGTTAGTAATATAATTGTTTTGAAATTTGAATCATAGGTTAAAGTTAAAAAGTTTCTTAGTTTTTTTAGATTAAAATCTTCATTTAGTGACATACAAATAAATACTAAATCTACATTAACAGCTAATATTTGTCTTTCTTGTATGAATCCAACATCTAAACGATCTAGTACGGATTTTCTCTCACAAATTGATTCTATAATACCGAAATTTTCATCGACAGTTCTAAATTTAACGAAATCACCGACTTGCGGGAAATCACTCTTAAGGTAATGCATATACCTAAACCGGCCACTGACTTCCATCATAATTTTGTTTTCATTATATTCAACTAAATATTTTTCTTTATATACAGCAATTATTTGACCCAATAAAAGAGAATTCTCTCTCTGTTTGCTAATCAATATATCTCTCCTTTCTTGTTAAGATTAGATACATCAAGGCAAACAAAAAGGACCGCAAAAGGTCCTCATAATTTATATAATAAGGTTTATTTGCTTATTGATGTATCTTCAGTTTTAAAATTTGTGTTTACAGTCATAATACACCACTCCTTCTTTGAATCTATATAAATAATACTATATCTGGCGATAATTGTCAATTTATTTTTTTAACTGATAGGTTGCATAGGTAATTATTGTATTACTATTCTTAGCTGGTTCATCCACGAACCCTTTAAATTCAAACCCTAATTTAATAGCTAAATCTATAGAAGGTTTATTCGCTTTATCAGTCCATATATCAAATACAGTGAACTCTAACTCTTTATAACAGAAATCTACAACTTTAGTTAATACTTCATACATATACCCTTTTTCTCTATATTTTGGATAGATACTATAACCGAATTCAATTGAGTTTGCTTCATAGTCTACATTCCAAGCCGAAAGTGTCCCGATAGGTTGATCTGTATTTTTATCACATATCATCCAAAATAAAGAAGTCTTTAAATGATCTCTCCACATGCTCTTAAAGAACTCCTCTATGTCAGTTTTTGTTTTGGCTATTTTGTAGTCAGCAAATTCAAAGTTTTTAGGATTACTCATATAATTGAACTGATATACATTATCACTTGGTTTAGGTGCTCTTAGAAGTAGTCTTTTTGTATTTATATCTCTATATTTCAGTTTGCCCATTGTTTTTACTATCCTTAATTTTTTTCAGAATCAATACGAATGTTACCACTATGGTTATTCCAATAAATATAAATTTAAACAGTGTTAATATTCCACTTAAGCCAGCGAAGAAATTACTTACTCCAACGCTTAGATGAATATCAATGATTAAATTTTCTAAAAAATCGCAAATCATAGCTAAAATCGGCAATAATATGTAAAATTTTAATTTATTTGGAACCTTGATTATTTTTGCTAATAAACAAGCTAGGGCTGGATAAAAAATCATTATAAATACGTAATCTATATAATGAATTAATTTATAATAGTCGATTTGCGTTACTGATATATCCGCTAAAGTGGTTAAAAATTTATCACCAGAATAATATAGTAATAAATCAAGCATATATTTAGAATCAAAGTCAGACAAAAGCCCAAAGATCTTTGTCCCCATTAACAGGTAGCTAAAACCACATACAGCCCAAAGAGTTATAATCATATATTTAGTATTATATTTGTTAATATAATTTACAAATTTAACCAACACATCAATCACCTCTATTAATTATTATATAATATTTTTATTAAACAATTAATGAATTATTAAATTTCGAACCAATTGGATTAAAATTAAAGGATTCTCAGATGAGAATCCTTTTAGTTATAATGTGTTATTTTTTACTCTATCAATTAAATCAAGAACCTTCTGTTTGATTAAATCTCGAGTTTTTTCGAAGGTTTTTTTAGACCCACCACTTGGATCATCTAATCCCCAGTCCTCTCTGTGCTTAGCAGGAATATAAGGACATTCTACTCCGCATCCCATAGTGATTAAAATATCGAATTGTTGAGGGATAGCACTCAATAGCTTACTTTTAGCTTGACTCATATCAATTCCCGCATCTTCCATTACTTCTATCGCTAAAGGTTTTGGTTCTTTATACTTTTCTGTACCGGCAGAATATACCTCAAATGAATCGCTAGCTAAATATTTTAAAAATCCTTCAGCCATAATGCTACGACAACTATTATGGGTGCAAATAAAGGCTACTGTTTTTTTCATAGTCAATCCTCCGATAAAATTATATCATACTACTTGGGTAGAACAACATTAAATGATGTTAATCCATCACTGTGATTAAAGCTAATTTTACCCTTTAATTTATCAATTATTTTTTTTGTAAGTGTTAATCCAACTCCAGTAGAACCTTCATTTCTCGTTTTATCAGCTATATAGAATAGTTGGAAAACTTTTTCAAAATCTTCAGTTGGAATTGTTTGTCCTTTATTGCTTATCGTTAAATGTATTTGATCATCAATATCTTTTAGGATAATTTTTATCTCTCCAGATTCATCTGAAAATTTAATAGCATTACTTAATAAATTTAGTATAATCTGATAGGTTAATTCCTTGTTGCTTTTTATATAAGTTTCGTCTAAATCTAGATTGAAACTCAATTTCTTTTCTTCCCACATTAATTGGATCATTTGGATTATGTTTCTGATTTGTTCTGTAAAATTATATTCATCATCCTTTGTAATAATTGATGTGCTATCAATTAAGGATACCTGTAACATATTGTTAGCTAAATTTGATAATCTAGTACTTTCGCTAATAATAATATCTAGATAGTTCTGTTTTTCTACTTTAGATAATTCATCGTTTTCCAATAATTCAGCATAACCTCGAATAACTGATAAAGGCGTTTTAAATTCGTGTGAGAAGTTTCTAACAAACTCCTTGTTTAAATATTCATTTGATTTAAGTTCACTTGTCATCAAGTTAAAATTTGTAGCTAAGTTGTTTATTTCATCGTGTCCTTTTGCACTTAGAGTTACATCAAAATTACCATCCAATATACTTAGAGTAGCTGTATTAACTTCTTTAATTCTTTTTACAACAAAATGATTGATAAACGCTGTAAAAACTACTAGCGCAAGTGTCAAGGTAATTAAAACCCCAATAAATATTCTGTCCTCAGATACAGCGTGAGGAAAATCCCCACCGAAAATTATTTTATATGCTAATCTAGCTATCGATCCTGATATCATCAGTGTAATTATACTGATAAATATTATTTTACCGGATAACTTCTTCATTTAATCACCGCCTTATAACCTAAGCCTCTCACGGTTATAATTTCAAAACTAACCGCGCTAACTTTTTCTCTAAGCCTTTTTATATGTGTATCAACTGTTCTTTCATAGCTTTCACTATCAAATCCCCAGATTTCATTCATCAATTGTTCTCTTGTGAATATTTGATTTGGAGATGCCAATAATTTGTACAACAAATTAAATTCTTTGACTGTTAATGTAATCTGTTTACCAGCTACTAAACATGATTTTTCTTTGTAATCAAGATGCATGTTCCCTAGTTTCAAAACACTTTCACTGACAATTTTGTATCTTCTTAGTAGTGCTTTAACTCTTAAAACTAATTCCTTCATATTAACAGGCTTAACCATATAATCGTCAGCTCCACTACTGAAACCTTTTTCTTTATCATGATATGAGTCAAGTGCTGTTAACATTATAATTGGAATATCATTGTTTAAATATCTTATTTTCTTTACGAGTGAATTACCATCAATATATGGCATCATTATATCTGTAACAATCAAATCTATATGGTTACTTTCAAATATTTCATAGGCATTTCTACCGTTCTCTGATTGTAATATTTCGTACCCATATTTCTCTAAATTTTTAGCAATAATATGTCTGATATGAATATCATCTTCTACCACTAATATTTTCAACATGTAATCACTCCTTTATATTTATTCTGTTCTTAATGCAATTACTGGGTCTTTATTTGCTGCGATTTTACTAGGGATTATTCCAGAAATCAGTGTTAGTAAACTACTTAATAGTATTAATCCAAGTGCACTGTATAAACTCAATGAAGCAAAACCAGCCATTCCTAAAACTCTCGCTAATATTAAATTCACAGGTATTTGCAATAATAAGTAAATCAATATGCCAAATATTCCCGCACTTAATCCGATTAATAGAGATTCCGCTGTAAAGATTCTTGAAACATCTTTTTTTCTAGCTCCCAGACTTCTCATAATACCAATTTCTTTTGTTCTTTCTATCACTGACACATAAGTTATAATACCTATCATAATTGATGACACTAACAAACTAATCCCAGCAAATGCGCTTAAAATAATTGTTATTGTGTTAATCATTCCAGATATAGTATTTGATATAGTTTCTGCTAGATCAGTGTAGATAATCGTGTCTTCATCGGCTAGTCCCACATTATACTCATCAAGATAAGCTTTAATAGCATCTTTGGATTCAAATGATACTGGGTATATTTGAATGCCTGTTGGAGTTGAATCTCCACCAATTGTTTGCATAACTAAATCATAGGTAAGTTGTTCGTTGAAACCAAATCCCGTTAACACATTAACGGTATGGTCAGCTTCCTGTGCTAAAACTATTTCTGAGTTACTTGCATCCTCAAGTAAATATTCAGTTAACATAGTTGTATACCCAATGCCTGATTTTAATACTTCACTTGAAGCGTCTTCATTTACTCTTAAAATACCAACTATTGATAACGTAATTGATTCCGAGTTATTGTAAAGACTCTCTAAATCTGAATCAGTTACAAATACTTCACCTATTTGATTATAGTATACATTATTTGGTATTACTTTAAATTCTTTTCCAATGAAATCTGAAAATGTATAATCTTCTTCAATATCAAATCCCATAGCCTCTAAAGTTGATATATCTAGTTGATTCATGTTATCAACAACCAATACAACTTCGTTATAGTTAGTAGGATAACTACCTTCTTCTAGTATATCATATTGTGATTCAACAAATTCTTGATTGTTAGGTAATTCATTAACGATTGAGTTTGAACCAAACATACTCATGAATCCACCAGAACTTTCAGTTTCAACTTTGTTATAAGAGCCGCTGTTAGTTTCAGTTATCATATGAATAGAAATCGATCTGGTATATGCTATTGAATTATATAAAGATGAATCCATTTCACCTATATATGTCATTACATCTTCAGTAAATATATTTGTATGTATAATCGTACTTTGATCTTCATCATACGAATATATTACTGACTCGCTAGGAAACTCTAAAGATTCTTGTTCTTCATTATCCATTAAGGATCCTGGCCCAACTCCTCTGTCTCCCATAGTCTCTGCTTGAACAACGCTTGATATGCTAATCGGGAATCCCGCTAGGCTATCACTTTGAATATCATTAACGTAGCTTGTCATACCAGATGATATGGCTAATACTAGAGCTATCCCAATAATACCTATACTACCAGCTAGCGCTGTAATTAAAGTTCTACCTTTTTTTGTAACTAGGTTTTTAAAACTCGTTTTCACAGCTGATGCAAATGACATCGAAGTCTTACTATTCACTAGATTACCACCCAATTTAACATCACCATTTGCTGGGTTTGAATCGCTAAGGATTTCTCCATCTAATAAATTTACAATTCTATCGCTATACTTATTAGCTATTTTTGCATTATGAGTGACCATAATCACTAAACGATCCCTGCTTATTTCTTTTATTAATTTCATAATTTGATCACTGGTTTTACTGTCAATTGCTCCAGTTGGTTCGTCAGCTAATAGGATTTTAGGGTTATTTACTAACGCTCTAGCAATTGCAACTCTTTGCATTTGCCCGCCTGATAGTTGGTTCGGTTTTTTGTATACTTGTTCCTTAAGACCAACATCTTCTAGTACCTTTATTGATCTTTCTTTTCTTTCTTTACTATTAACTCCCGATAAAGAAAGTGCCATTTCAACATTTTCTAAAACTGATAAATGAGAAATTAAATTATAGTTTTGGAATACAAATCCGATAGTTGTATTACGATATGCATCCCAATCATTATCTTTATATTCTTTAGTTGATTTACCATCAATCATTAAATCACCTGAAGTGTATTGATCTAAACCCCCTACAATATTTAGCATTGTTGTTTTACCACAACCAGAAGGTCCCAGTATCGAAACAAACTCGTTTTTCCTAAACTTTAAATCTACATTCTTTAGTGCTTTTACTGTTGTATCACCAACATAGTAATTCTTACTTAAATTCTTTAATTCTAACATTATTTATGTGCCTACTTTCATCTTTATATTTTTTTCATAATTTTGATTCAAACATATTATACAAGAGATATTTGAACTGAATGTGAAATCATAAAAAAACTAGTTTAGTATAAATACTAAGCTAGTTTCCTTATGTACTATTTTTCTAAATCATCCCTAATTCTTCAACTGTTACTTTCGGTTTAGAAAAAACAAACGCTTTTGGTTTAAATGATATCTTATATCTTTTTCCAGGACTGAAAGTATAGGTTTCGTTATACTTGAATGCTTCACCATTCATATATGGTACGCCAAAATGTAAAGTGAATTTTGGAGGTAATTTTAAAGTTAATTTATCATCTAGCATTTTATATTTATCTACGTTATTAATCATTATATTTGGATAGGAGTTAATCATGAATTGGTCTTTTTTACTTAAAAAGACAAATTCAACTAATACTTCTGCCATAATATCAACGGTGTCAATATTTTGAGCTTCCTTTGGTTCTGGATTTTCTTCAACGTATTGTTTAGCTTCTTTTCTGGTGTACTTCTTAGCGATAAAATATATAATAAGTGCAACAGCTACAAATGTTAAAAATTCAGGCATATTTGATTCTCCTTTAAATATATGGTTTTTTTTATTTTATCATATCTATACATTCGTTTTCAAGTAGATATAGTGTTTTCCTATATAAGTCTAGACTATTCTATTAATCCCAACGTCTAGGGTCTCCTTTTATTGTATCTAGAAAATTCATATCTTCTTCGTTAATTTCAAAATCCAATTCAGTATTCTGAATTATTCTGTTTTCATGTGTTGATTTAGGTAGGGGAGTAACACCTTTTTGTAATAAATACCTTATACATATTTGAGCAGATGAAACTTGATATTTATCAGCAATCTTTTTAATATCTTCATTTGATAACAAATAGCCAATTCCAAGTGGTGAATACGCTTCAATAAATATATTTCTTTCTTTACAATAATTGATAGTTTCAGATTGATCAATACCTATAAAATATCCGATTTGATTAACTTGGGGAACAATTTCACAATTATTTAAGATATTCTCTATATCTTTTGGAGAGAAATTAGATACTCCAATAGCTCTTATTTTTTTCATTTTATAGAATTCTTCCATTACTTTATATACTTCTACATTTCCTTTACTACAATCTTTACCCATTTCACTCCAAGGCCAAGGTGCATGAATCAAATATAAATCAATATAATCCACTCCCAAAAGCTCTAAGGATTTGAGAAGGGTAGTTCTAGCTTCCTCATGATTCTTTATCTCAGCTGGCAATTTGGTGGTAATGAATATTTCATTCCTTGGAATACCAGAATCTTTGATTGCTTCTCCAACGCTTTTTTCATTTTGATAAGCCGCTGCTGTATCAATATGTCTATATCCGTTTTTTAAGGCTAAAGCTACAGAATTATAAGCTTCCTCTCCGGATTTTACTTGCCAAGTTCCAAACCCAACTTTTGGGATTTTTACTCCATTTCTAAGTTCATACGTCTTCTGAAATTCTTTCATATTTATCTCACTTTCCTCATAAATTCTTTTAATTCTATTGTTTTAGGTTTATCAAGCATAACAGGTAGTCCATGTTCACATATTTTACCTTCATGCATAAAAATTACGTAATCCGCAAAATCTCTGACAAAACTTAGTACATGTGTTACAAAAACAAATTCTTTGCCTATATCTCTTAGTTCTTCAACCGCCGTTAGTACTTCATGAGTTAATATTGGGTCTAATGACGACGTTGGTTCATCAAGAAAAATAATATCTGGGTCTATACTTAAAGCCCGAGCTATTGATGCTCTTTGAGCCTGTCCACCAGAAACATTCTTCGGTAATTTATGTGTTTGATCTTGAAGATGTAAAAGATTTAAATATTTTAACGCCATCTCTTTAGCTTCTTCTTTAGTTTTTCCACGGGTTTTTTCTAAAATAAGCGTGATATTTTTTAATAGATTTAAATGGGGAAACAAATTGTGGTTTTGAAAAACAAAACCTACCTTCTTTTTATATACTTCTTCATTTACATTCATTTCATTTACAAATATATCACCGGTTGTTGGTTTTTCCATACCTGACATTATCCTTATAAGTGTTGATTTGCCAGAACCAGAAACACCAATTATACCAATTGATTTATATTTACTTAACTCGAAAGACAAGTCATGTAAAACTTCTACATCATATGAATGAGAAAGGTTTTTGATTTCTAATTTCACAATGACCACTTCCTTTCAACAAATTTTGCGAATTGTGATAGTGGAATAGTTATAATTAAATATAATCCCCACATCAAAATATATCCCTCAACAAAAGCAAAATTGGTATATTGAGCTTGAGTTACATTGTAATATAATTCCCCATAAGCTAATACACTTAATAATGCACTCCCTTTGATGATTAAAGAAAAATTATTCATCATTGGTGGCATCAATATCCTTATTACCTGAGGAATAATAATATATCTGTACTTCTGATAGGAAGTGAATCCAAATAAATCCATTGCCATGTATTGTTCTTCAGAAATACTAGAAAAGGCAGATTTATATACATTTTTCATATATGGAGACATATAAACAATTATGGCTATAATTCCACTCATAAATACATCACGTATGTTAAACGCTGGACCAATTATATAAGCAGCTATAATTATTAATACTATTAGTGGTGTTCCATATATAATTTCTGTAAACACATCTACAATTGCATTAAAATATTTAATTTTTGAAATTGATAGTAAATATAAGATGAACCCAAGTACTAAACTCCCAAACAAGGATATGATAGACACAATTATCGTATTCTTAAACCCAGTAATGAATATCATTTTATTTTCACTATATGATGCAAATGAAAGGCTTGAGGTTTGTCGCAATACAATGAAAATTATAAAAGCAAGGATTGTAAGTATTGCAAGAGTATAGGATATTATATTATTTAACTTATTCTTCTGTGTAGAATTCAAGTCCATACCTTCCTAAATCTTCTAATAATACTGCATCCCAATTTGTCGCTAAAATGTCATATAGTCCATCAGTTTCATCAAATGTAGCTATAAAAGCATTTGCTTGTTCCAATAGCGCTGCATTACCCTCTTCTACAGCCATTCCTATTGGGCTAGAAACGAAAGCATCCCAAACTACGATAGTGTCATCGGGATTAGCATTAAATCCATCCACAACTGGATTTGCGCTCATTAATAATATATCAGAAAAACCTTGGGCAACTGATTCGACGGCGGTTCCTAAATCTATAGCAGATATTACATCTTTTCCGTAGTCTTCGGGAATTGTTGTTGAAACTTGTGAAGCAATTCCAATATATTGAGCATCTTCAATGGCTAGCAAGTCTTCCACTGTTGAGTCCTCATTTAAATTATTCTCATCTGCGAACTCTTTATTCACTAAAGAAATAATTTTGAAATAAAAATATGGATTAGTGAAATCTACAGCTCGCTCTCTTTCTTCCGTAATGCTCATTGACGCAATAGCTATATCAATGATACCAGAGTTTAATGATGGTATTATAGCACTAAAGTTTGTATTTACTATTTCCACTTCTCGCCCAATAAACTCCCCAAATGCTAAAGCTATGTCAACACTTATACCTTCAGGATTTAATTCAGAGTCAATTGTTTCAAATGGTGGATATCTCAAGTCCATTCCAACTTTTAATGTTGTTGAATCTGGAAAACATGCTGATAAAATCGTTGTTGATAATATAACAACAAATATTAGTAATATTTTTTTCATACTTCTTTCCCCCTATATATAATTCTTATACTTCTATGATACCATACCTAAAATTTAAAAGATCATTTTTTGCTTGAAGTTCAAAGTATTAATAAATATATAAAAAATGCAGACCACTTATCGGCCTGCATTTTTCATTAATTGTCTTTTGACATATTTAAAGAGGTTCTTTCTTGACTTAAATGATAATTTAAGTAATTCTCTCTCTAACTCATATATCTCATCTTGTTTGTTAATACTCAATTTTTTTATATCCTTTGCGGCTTTATCGTTTCTGAGCCTTTCAATAATTTTACTTTTTGATAATTTGGAGGCACCTGATATTTGATTGATATTCTTAAACAAATCTAAAAATTTGTTTTCTCCCACCATATCAAGATATTTCTCAGTATCCTCTATAAAATAACAGAATTTAGTGTTATAGAATAAGTCCATACCGCCAATCCTCATCGTGAAAAACAAGTCATCTAGTAGATAAACCATTTTATATAAATCATCCAAAGAATCGAAATTAAATGTATCCCCAATTTCTTCGTCTTTGGTTTGAATTAAAACATAGTCTTCAATTACACTAATTAAAAATTTGTCAGGTACTTCGCGTAAAAGATTGTAATCTAGTTTTACATTAATATAGAATTCATCTAAATCTTCTAATTTGTTGTATTTATCTGCATTTTTTAATGATGAATATTTTTTTGTTTTATAAAATTTTAATAATTGTTTCGCAGTTATACTTTTTGACATGATTTTCTCCCAAATAATGACTTATTAATATTATACTTAATGTAGAATAGTTTTTAAAGAGCCACACATATAATTGGGTCTATTTGTTTAAAATTTCCTTAATCATGTCAACATCCTTATCTCCACGTCCTGATAAATTAACTATTATAATTTTATCATTTTCTAATGTAGGAGCCAGCTTTATAGCTTCGGCAATTGCATGACTTGACTCAATCGCTGGGATTATCCCTTCCATTTTACATAATTCCAAAAATGCATCAATCGCCTCTTGATCAGTTGCACTATGATATACTACTCGATTTACAGATTCCAAGTATGCATGTTCAGGTCCAACTCCGGGATAATCTAGACCAGCCGATATAGAATATACAGGGCTAATATTACCTGAATCATCAACCACTACTTTTGTATTCATTCCGTGGATAACACCTTCTTTTCCTAAAGTCATGGTCGCCGCGTGTTTTTTTGTTTCAAGTCCTTTTCCCGCTGCTTCAACGCCAATCATTTTAACTTCTTTATCGCCTAGAAAATCTGTGAATAGTCCTATTGCATTACTACCTCCGCCAACGCAAGCAACTAAGTAGTCTGGTAGTCTGCCTTCTTCTTCAACAATTTGTTTCTTAGCTTCTTCACCGATGATTTTTTGAAATTCTTTAACAATCGTTGGGTATGGATGTGGTCCTACTGCTGAGCCCAAAAGATAAAATGTATCTTCTATTCTTTCTACCCATTTACCAATAGCGTAATCAACTGCATCAGCAAGAGTAGCTGTTCCTTGTTCAACAGCTGTAACTTTAGCTCCTAACATTTCCATTCTGAAAACATTTAGTTTTTGTCTTTCCATATCAATTCGGCCTTGGAATATTTCGCATTCCATCCCAAATAGAGCAGCTACCGTAGCTGTTGCTACACCATGTTGTCCAGCACCTGTTTCAGCGATGATTTTTGTTTTACCCATGCGTTTAGCGAGTAATATTTGGCCTATTGTATTATTAATTTTATGAGCTCCCATATGATTCAAATCTTCCCTTTTAAAATATATCTTTGCACCTCCATACTTTTGCGTTAGTCTTTCAGCATAAAATAATGGGCTAGGTCTCCCTACAAAATTCTTTAAATAATAAATATATTCCTTTATAAAGCTTTCATCAGCTATCGCTTCTTTAAAAGCCACTTCTAATTCATTTAATGCACTTACAACTACAGGTGGAACAAATTGCCCACCAAATCTACCAAATTCATATTTCATTTTCTTTATCTCCTTTAGTTTTATATTTATTTGATTTAGTATTGTATTCGCCTTTTTCTTCAAGGTCCCATATAATTTCCTCCTAAATATTAAAAAAGCCCCTACACAAAAATGTGTAGAGGACGTATAAACGTGGTGCCACCTCATATTTAGCTTCCTAAGAAGCTCTTAGTTCAAGTACAAACATACTTTAGCTCTATAACGGGAGCACCCGTAACACCCTACTTATTTCAGGAGTTCTCTCTCAGGACCATTCAACAATAATTCTATTACTAGCTTCCACCAATGCTAGCTCTCTATAAATAGGTTTATAGTATACTATTCCTAATCAACGATTTGTTTTGACCATTATATAATTAATCACAATCTTTGTCAACACGATACTCTACATTATATAACTATATATGTATTTAGTATCTATAGAATATTATTTTATCATTAAAAAAACATAATGTAGTAAAGTTATTGAGTTTTAACTTTAGAAGAAATTGATAAAAATACTAATTTATAGCGGTTAAAAGCATGTTTTTAGTTGATTTTTCAAGATATTAGGTTTTTTCAAATAAAAATGCTTGACAACTCAAAACTATTTATATATAATGGGAAGAGTAAATAGCAAAACTAGCGAAAGTTAGTGACGCAAAACTATAGGGCCTTCCAATAGGATGGTAGCCAGTTACCACAATCTTTTAAAGATTATGGTACTTTTTTTTTCAAAAAAGTTCCAAAGATTTTCAAGGTAGAAAAGACATTAAAAAAGAAATAAATGCAAAAGCCAAAATCGGAGTGATCCGATGACGGAAAACTATAGGGTCTCAATGAGATTGCCAGTTACCTTCATCGTCCTTTTTGGCTTTTTTTGTATCTTAAAATCTTAAAAAAACTTAAAGAAAATTAGAAATTAAAAAAAATTTATAGGAGGATTCAAATTATGTTTAAAAAAATTATCGCAGTAATCGCAGTAGCATTAGTATTAGGGGGAACAGCATTAGCTTTCTCATATTGGGACAACCTAGAACAAACATCTAACGAAACAATTACAATTGGTGAAGGTGTATCATTAGACGTTGTAGCAGTTGCAGCAGCACCAGCTGGAAAAGTATTAGTACCTTCAGGTGTAGTACTGAAAGCAAATGACGTTGAATCAATTGTTTTAACTTATAATGTAGCATTAGATTCAGCTGCTTTAACAGATTTAGATTTAGCAGTTGTAGCAAGTGACATCCAAATTGGAGGAGAAACTACAAACGCTAGTTTAATTACTGTAAATGTATCTCAAGCAGCAACTACAGTTAATGATGCAAATGTACTTGTTACTGTAACAGTTACAATGGCACAACCTGCTGACGTTACTGTTTATAATGCAATTATCAATCAACCAATCACATTTTTATTAACATTCACAGCAACAATAGCATAATTTATATCAAATAAAATAGTAATTTAATAAAAAATTATAATAATCAATACGAATTAGGGAGACAGTTTTGAAGAAAGAAAATGCTGCTAAGCAAGCAAAAAAAGTGCATAGCAATTTGTATCGCTGGTTGCGTTTCTTAATCAGCGTCTTTCTAATTCTATCTATTGGTTATCTGGTACTAAATTATGTACCATTCATTGCCAAATATGATTCATATGTAATTGGTTCTGGTAGTATGGAACCAGTAATCATGACAGGTGATGCTGTAATCATTGATACTCATGTTTCACTAGATGATTTAGCTGAAGAAGATATAATTGCTTTTTATGCGGACGTCCAAGGTGACGAGACTAAGGAAGTCATTGTTCATTACCTTGATTCAATATCTGATGTTGATGGCGTCAGAGTGTTTAAGACAAGGCCCGAAGTAAGTGACCAAGTTGATTCTTGGGATTTATTAGATGAAGATATTGTCGGCATTCACGTCTTAACAATCTCTAAAATAGGATCATTCTTATTATTTGCTCAATCGACTATTGGTCGAATTGTTCTTATAGCGGATATTCTTATAATCTATATTATCGTTGAAGCATTTTCTAAACCAAAGAATTCAAAGAAAAAAATTGTAAAAAATGAAATAACCGAAAAGCCTGAAGAAACTTTATAAGTTCTTCATTCTTAACGTCTTTAGGTAAAGTGTTTAAGCATAAAGAAGGGAGTGAAACTCATGTTAAAGAGAAATATTATCATAAAACTTGCAATATTATTTTTGTTTATTGTGAGTCTATCATCTACCGTAGTAATTGGATATGCTTATTGGAATGATCTAACGGTCAATCAAGGAGAAAATCTATCTGTTGGTGATTGGGGAATTCCAATCACAACTGCCCAAGAGTTTTATGATTTCGCTACTAAATCTGATAGTGTTGAAACAGATAGATATTATTTATTTAATGATATAGATTTTTCTGGATTTACATGGGATTTAAACGTTACTAATAATTCCATTACATTTAGAGGTACACTTGATGGAAATGGGAAAACATTAAGTAACCTTACTATTTATACAAATAGCGGTTCATATCAATACATAGGAATTTTTCCACGTATGGAAGGTGGATCTGTATATAACATTACATTATCAAACATAAATCTTAGTTTAGGTTCAACGGCTCTTGGTAATACTTCCCTTATGGCTGGTTTGATTACTGGAAATGCATATGGATTAACTAATACAATAAATGATATTACTATAATCAGTGGTGGTGTTCGTGGAACCAGCGCTTTAGGAACTGGCGGTCTAGTAGGATATGTAAGCAACTCCGGTACATCTGTAATTATTGATAATATTAAGGCAACTAACTTAAGAGTGTTTAGTAAAAATACTTATTCAGGTGGTTTAGTAGGCAATATAGGATCGAGTGGTTCACAAGTAACCATTTCAGATATTGACATTGAAGGTGAAGTGTATTCAAGTGCAAAATCATCATATACCGGTGGTGTTGTCGGAAGAATCACAAGTGGTGGAATATTATCTATTAATAGAGCTATTGTTGAAATGACATCACAAAACACGTTGGAAACAAGCTTTAATTATTTAAGTTATTCTCAAAAATATCTGGGTGGATTCATTGGTTACAATGAATCAACAGTAACAATAACTGATGCCTTTTTCACAGGATCACTAATTACTGATGCAAAAAGAAATGCAGCATATATAGGAACGGCTATCGGTAGAGATGGTGGATCGGAAACATTAATAAGAACCTACTATTCTATGGTTGAATTCAGAACTAAACAAGGTGGAATTGATTATGTTCCTTATAACCCTGCAGGGGTAATGACTACTTTAGTTAATCAATCAACAATGCCAAATTCTACTTGGTGGAATACTTATTCAACAATATTCTACAGTTCAAATAGTTTATGGACTCAAGATATTTCAACAGGAAGATTATTGCTAATCAGATAATAATTTATATAACACCCTTTAGCGACTTGTTAAAGGGTGTTTTTTTTTATACATTTATCATTCTAAAGAAAATATTTTTGTTGTTTTTTAATATATAGTTGAATTATTATGTCAAAACTGTTATATTTAATGCATCGAAGACAAGGCCATACTGTGTTTTTTCATAATATCACGTATGAGTGTTTGACTAGATAAAGCTAAACCCGGAGTAATCCGGCGACAGAAAACTATAGGGTCCTTTTGGGATAGCCAGTTACCTTACAAAACATTCATAGGAGTAGACATTATGCGAACAATATTGCTGTCTTTTTTTGTTTTATTTTGTGTTATTTTTGGCACAGACTATGCGTATCAGGAGTGGTTAAGCGAACAATCTGAATACGAATTTATCGATGTTACATCAATTAATCAATTATCAGAACACCAATTTTTATCAGCTCCATCTGGGAAAACACTAGTTCCTTCTGGCGCTATTTTAGGTGTTAATGACGTAGATGTTGTAATCTATACATATTTAATTGATATTGAAATAGGACACACTTTAGATGTAGCCATTGGTAAAGTATCTTTAACTAAGGATACAGAAACTTACAATGATGTTGATGAAGTACTTTCTTCATCATATGAAATTGAAATGCTTAATGAAACCCAAGCTAAAGTCGCGATTTCAGTATATTTAAACATGCCAGATACTGAAGAGCAATATAACTTAGTTATGGGTAGTAGTGCTTCATTTCAATTAGTCTTTAAGCAAAATCCAATATTATAAATATATATTATATAAATAAAAGCTCTTCACTTTTTTGTGAAGAACTTTTTTATTTATTATATTAAAATGGTAAATCCATGTTTATTTTAAGTAACTTGTTAACACTCAAAATATCTTTTTTAGATGCTTCGGTTAATGGAAGCCCTTTGATTTTTCTAACTTGCCAAATATCATACTCTTTTTCGCCAGCTGTATAAATTCTTTCTTCACCTGGTGCTTTTTGGCTATTCCTCAATTCTCTTAAAATGTCTCCCGCTGTTTTCTTAAAAATTTCTGCTCCCATGAAAGCTTCCGTATCAATTGCGATAAAGAAATGACCTAGATGATATGGTACCAGTTTCCCTGATTCATCTCTACCAGATAACATCTTCATAAAATTACCGGCTTGTAATGCGGCACTTAATATTTCAACAATAGTTGCATATCCATACCCTTTATATCCAGCTAGTTCTTCTCCTATACCACCAAGTGGTGCTAAAGCCGCTTCTCCTTTTACTAAATCCTTCAAGATTTGATTACTGTCAGTTTTGGGTAACCCGTCTCTACCAACAACCATTCCTTTAGGTGTATCATTACCTACCTTGGCAAAGTATTCAATTTTACCTCTTTGCGTAATACTTGTTGCACAATCTAAAACAAAAGGAAATTCTTCGTCTGTTGGGAGTCCAAAAGTTAAAGGATTTGTTCCTAGCATGTTTTCAACACCAAATGTTGGAGCAATACTAGGTCTAGCATTCGTCCCTGTAATTCCTATCATTCCAGCTTTGCTTGCCATTGTTGCATAGTAACCAGCTATTCCATAATGAGTACTATTTCTTACAGTGACCATACCCATTCCATATTTTTTCGCTTTATCAATTGCCATTTGCATAGCTCTTTTACTTACAACCATACCCATTCCATCATTTGCGTCTAAAACAGCCGTTGTATGTGTTTCCCTTAAAATATTGATTTTAGTAACTGGCTTTTGAATCTTAGCCAGGATCCTGTCAATATAGATTGGTTTAAATCTATTAACTCCATGACTCTCAATTCCTCTTCTATCACTTTCCATAAGTACATCTGCACATATATATGCATCAGCTTCTGGGACTCCAACTTTCATAAAAGCTTCAACCATAAACTTTTCGATAAAATCCCAACTAACATAAGTTCGTTTTTCCATAATTTCCTCCATCTCTATTCTTCAATATTATAAGATTAATCTATTTCTCTACTATAGGTTTTTTTACCTAGTCTGAATCTGTGTTTAGTATATTGTTATGAATAGTATATCAAATATCAAAGACTCATTCAATAAGACTATGATATACTATAAATATATACAAATGGAGGTCCTTATGAATTTAATTGATTGGTTACTTGAAGGTGATGTTTCAATTCAATATCAAACTTATAGAGATTTGCTTAGTGAAGAAAGATTTAATCTAAAATCAAGAATTATTACTGAAGGTTTTGGAAAAATGTTGTTAGACAAACAAGAATCTAATGGTCATTGGGGTGGAGGATACTATCATTACAAATGGATTAATACTCATTATACTTTACTCGAATTAAGAAGATTAAATGCTACTTTAACCCCCTCTATTACAAATATCATTAATTACATATTAGATAATATAAAAACAGATGATGGCGGCGTTATGCCTAACCCAAAAGTTTGGAAGCATAGCGATGTCTGTATTAATGGGATGAATTTAAATTATATGTGCTTTTTTAGTGCGGATGAAAATAAACTAAAATCAATCATTGATTTTATTATTGATCAACAATTACCAGATGGCGGATTTAATTGTAACTACAATTATCCAAAATATGGTGCAAGACATAGTTCTTTACATTCTACTATATCAATGATTGAAGGCTTCAATTCCTATATTAATTTTGATTATACTTACAAAGTAGAGATTATAAAAAAATTAAGAAAGGATGCTATAGAATTTATTCTGCTGCATCGTTTATTCAAATCTGATAGAACTGGAGAAATCATTAAGAAACAGTTCACAATGTTATCCTATCCTCCTAGATGGAAATATGACATATTAAGAGCTTTAGAAGCATTTAGAGAAGCGATGATTCCTTACGATGATAGAATGTCAGATGCGTTCAATATCCTCTTTAAAAAGAGAAAGAAGGATGGGACTTGGCTACTTCAATCCAAACATCAAGGCAGGGTACACTTTGATATGGAAACAGTTGGCAAAAGTAGTCGGTGGAATACTTTGAGAATTCTAAGGGTTTTGAAACATTTCTTCCCTGATAAAGACTCTATAAACAAGTAATAAAAGGGCTATAATTAGCCCTTTTAATTTCTTTTACTTAAATCTACATAATCTTTAACAAACTCCCAATACTCTTCCATATTTTGAGGTGGAACGTGCCAGTTAGGATCAGGAAACTGTTTTAAAATATCTAATAAATTATGATCATTTAGAAATTCATAATCGACTGTACAACCTACTCTATCATCCAGTTTTTTTAGATAGATGTACCCATCAAAAACATCCTTTAATAATAACTTCTCATATCCATTAGAATATAAACCGTTCACTTCTAAATCACCTAACTTATTACTGTTCAAATCAAATGCGCAGGCCGACCCGTTTTGTAAACATACTCGCTCAACTTCACCATTGCATGGAGAGATATTCGTCATTTCTTTACTATCAAAATATTCATGTAAATGAATAGAATAAGTTTTATCGGGGCAGTAATCATAGACGTATTGTCCAAAGTAGTTATTTTTTCTGTTTTTATATCTATACTTTGTCAAAGCATGAACCGTTCCTGTTAATATTAATATTTTCTTATTTGTCTTTATTACTTCCTCTTTTAATAATTCAAATCTATAAGTTTCAGTGTTTCCTTTATAGAAGACTTTTCTTCTCTTTTCTTCCGTTTCTGGTAATGTGAATTCACTCCAGTCATAAACATAACTTAAATTTAAAATCCTAAAAGGTCTTTGAGATGAAGCTAATGTTTTATTAAAGTCAAAAACAGCTCTATACAAATCAGTATATTCCTTGTATGGAAATATTACATTGTAATGAAACATTAGTTCTCTAGCTAATGCTTTATTATAGTTTTTACCTGTAACCAAGCTATCTAATATATCTTGATCTTCTGAAGCACCAAATTCCATGCCTAAAAAATCAACTCCTATTTCATAAAGATAAGGAATCAGGCTTTTAACAAACAATAAGTTGTCTTTTATTGCATGGTCTTCTGCAAGAAAAACAATAGCTTTTTCTTTGAATACATCTTTAATAAAATCAATAGGGTTCTGCATTATATCTCCAATCCTTCTATATGACTAGCACCTAAATACTTTCTAAAGTTTTCTAATGCAGTTTTTAGAACTCTTTCTAAAGTTTTGTTCATTTTGATACCCTCTTCAAGCCAGATATTCTTAACTTCTAATGGGTTGTTTTTACGGTGATGTTTGAACTCAATTCTACCTATAAAATCAGATTTATACATAATTGGTAGAACATAGTATCCATATTTTCTTTTTTTTACCGGAGTATATACTTCCCATCTGTAATCAAAATTAAAGAGCCTAGATGTTAACTCGCGATCCCAAATCAAATTATCTAGTGGGGCAATAAAGCTTATTGCATTTTGGATTGTTGAAGCATTATCTAGAGATTCAGTGAGGGCATACAAAGGATAGTTTATTCCTTCAACATGAATTTTAGTAACTTCTTCTGTTTTTAATAGTTTCTTTAAGTATTTAGTACGAGTGTTTTTATTACTAATATACATCCCACTCCAATTAACACCACCTCTATTCCAAACTAAACCCATGCTTGATATCCTTCTTTTTAAATACCATATAGTAAATTCATCATCAGATAAGGAAACATCTTCAAAATTGAATACGGTTTCCGTTAAATTAAATTGTTTCTGAGCGTTGGTTTTATTATAAACAACTATTTTTCCAGTATTAAATAGATAATCTAATGTAACACTTGATAATTTCCCGTGTTTCCATCTCGCTTCTTCTTCATTATCAAGCTCAATTTCTCGTGAATATAACGGGCCATTTTCTTTGATTTTCGCTAAGATTTCTTCTGAATAATCTACAGCGTGTCTAATATTCCTGGCTGTAAATGTATCTAGAGCTGCTTGTTCTCTATACTCGCGTATTTTTGAAAAATATGGAAAGTCTTTAGTTCTATGAATGGACATCATTTTGTCCCAACCATCGATTAGATATCTTTCTGTATATAAAGCTTTATGCAATAACTCCTTTTTGTAATTCCTAATTCTCGATTGAAGTACCAAATCACTATTTCTACCTACAACATCTAGAGGATCATATTGAACTGATTTCAGTAAATCAAATACCGTTTTTAAACCTGCAGTGCCTGCAGGTTGGTTTTTAATATTTATCATATGGTATTTAACCATAAAATCTTTAGCTTCTGCTTTTGTCCAATGTAACTCTCTCATTTATAAACTCCTACAGTTTAACTCGATTTTTAAGAATTGGTATTCCATTTCTTGCGGTTTCTATTTGTTTTAAATCAAGATCTATTTCAATAACTCCTCGTTGACTGTCTAATTCTTTAAGTACTTCTCCATATGGATTAACAACAATACTATGTCCATATATGTCGTAATTTCCAAATGAATCATTACTTGGTGAACATCCAACTATAAAAAGCTGATTGTCAATACTTCTCGCTCTGAATGTTGTACGCCAATGGAGTGGTCCAGTGTATGTATTAAAGGCCGCAGGAACAAATATAACCTTCGCACCCTGATTCATTAATTTATCAGCTAACAAAGGAAATCTTATATCAAAACAAATCATTACTCCCATAATTCCGAACTCTGTATCAAAAGTAACTATCTCTTTACCTTTTGTTAAAACATCGGCTTCTCTAAAGTAAACTCCGTCTGGGTAAGTAATTTCAAATAAATGAATTTTGTTATACTGACTAATTATTTCACCTGTCCTACTAAATACAAATGTCGAATTATATATCTTATCATTCTCATAGTAAGGAATACTTCCTCCAATGATATATATATTATACTTGGAAGCTAATTCTGTTAAAAAACTGATGACTTCATCAGATTTTGTTTGTTTATGTGATTTAAAATACTTCAATTCATATGGCGTAGAAAACATTTCAGGTAAAACAAGAAAGTCTAAACACCGTGTATCTGCTTTCTGTATTTGAAGTTTTATATTTGTTAATGTATCTTGAATATCTTGAAATACTCGATTTTGAATCACTAATAATTTCATTTTTTTACCTCTAAAAACATTATATCATAAATAATTTTTTCAATGCATTTTCAATTTTATATTTTACAAAATAATATTTACAAGATATTTTTTCAAACCGAATAATGAAAATTGCTATAGAATAATATTAATTTCCTGATAAAATTTTATAATAGGAGTGATATAATATCATTAACTAATGAATCTAAGAAAAAAAACAATACTTGGGAGGAATCTCGATGGCTAAAGTCAACATGTTTTCACAGTATAAAGGTTTATCAAAATCCGCTTATGTTTTATTTATCGCACGCATGGTTACGAATATGGGTGCGTTTATTTGGCCGATGTTAACTTTGATTCTTAGTGTTAAGTTAGGCTATTCAAAATCAGAAATTGCATATTTATTTCTAATTATCTCGTTAATTTTTTTACCAGCTACCATTATTGCTGGGAAAATAGCGGATAAATTTAATAAAAAGAAAATAATTATTGTATTTGATATTATATCGGTTTGTTTCTTCATTGCTGCTGCTTTGGTAGAACCAGGCACCCCAATGCTAATATTCTTTATTACTGCTGGTTTATTTGCAACCATGGAAGGCCCAGCTCATGAAGCAATAGTTATTGAATCTACTCTACCTAAAGAAAGAGAAAGGGTCTATTCACTTAACTATCTTGGTCATAATATTGGATTTATCGTGGGTGCAGCTTTAGGTGGATTCCTAATAACTAATTATTTAAGTTTAGCTTTTGTAATAGATGGAATAACAACATTGATGTCTACTCTATTAATAGTTCTTTATGTTAAGGCAATAAATATAAAAGAAATTAAAGCAGAAGACAAAAACGTATATGAAGATTCAGCTGGCAAAAAAGATACTGGTTTTAATATCATGAAAAATCGAAAACCGATATTGTTACAAATCATAATTATTATGATTACAGCTTTCATCTATGATCAATGGGCTTTCATATTACCTTTACAAATGGCTGACATATTTGGAGAGGTCAATGGTCCACTTTTCTTTGGTTTTGTAGCAAGTTTTAATGGTTTTGTAGTAATTATAGCAACCCCAATAATAACATATCTACTAAGAAAATTTTATGAGATACCAAAGATAATAGTCGGAACTTTATTATATTCTGTTTGTTTCTTCTTATTGATTGGCGCAGAACAGTTACCAATATTTTTTATATTTATTTTCATCTTTACTTTAGGTGAAATAATTAATACTATTGGTATGGGTCCATACTTTTCTAGAAGAATTCCAAGTTCACACCGAGGAAGAATCAACTCGTACCGAAATATAAGTGCTTTTACTGGTACTATAGTTGGGAAGTTAATGATTGGTATTCTTATTGATGATTACGGATTCAAAACAGCATATGCTACTATTGTTGGCTTTGGAGTAATCGCCGTAATATTGACTTTGTTAAATTATATTATTGATAAAAAAACTTTCCCAAAATTATATACTGAGGATATAAATAAAAGCGATTTTCAATAAGAAAATCGCTTTTTTTTATATATTTTTACTTCATTTCTACCTTTTCTTCATTACCTACATCAAGTGATATTTTCCATTTTCCGGCAACTTTCTTCCAAACGGTGGTATACTTACCTATTTCTTTATAATTCTTGTTCTTATACTTATATGTCCTCGTGTATACACCCGTTGTATATCCCAAAGATAAGTCATCAGAGATATCTGATAACTGGGGCTCCCATACGAAAGATATATTTTCTAAAGCATATAGTTGTTTCAGTGAATTATATATGTTTTCTTTGCCGATTAAATTATCTCTATGTCCTCCAGTTATTATCACTGCGTGTTCATCTAGATACATCATCCAAGCATCAGCACCTAATCTTATTGAAGACTTACAAAACTCTTTGTCTAATTCTATCAAAATATTCTTAGATTCTAGTTTATTCATAATAATATCTCCTTAAAATTTGAAGTTAGTAATTAAATCTGTAAAAAATAGAATTATAACATCTGTATACTATAGACTACACCATAAACAAATGCAATTGATCCTAAGACTACCCCAAGAATACCAGTAATATATCCGGTATTAGAATAATTCCTATTAGCTAGCTTATCCTTTTTAACTTTACTTATTACAACTGAACCAAAAATAATTCCAATGATATGTACAAATGGAATACCTGCATAGTTTAAGCTACTTAATACAACAGCTAAAATTCCACAAATTAATTCGGTGTTATAATCAGCTGATTTTGTGAAGGTTTTGCGGGTATAATTTGATTGAAATGAATCAGTTTGTTGTTGATTCCCTTCTTCGATTTGTTGCCCACATAATCCACAGAACTTCTCGTTACCACTTATTTCTTGTCCACAGTTTTTGCAATACATTATCCTCTAATCTCCTTTGTAATATAAACACTATAAACTACAGCATACTTAAAAATGTGTTCATTCTATATTTATTATATAATACAATTGCTTGCTTTACAAATGGATATTAAGATATATATATTTAATAGTATTCATTTTTTAGTGTGTCTATGCTCTATTAAAATACTAATATCTCTATGAGAAGGAAAAAGATTAAATCTTGATAGATAATTAAAACCACCGCTCAATCGACGGTGGTTTAGTTTTCATATATTTAAGTTGTTTGTCAAACAAGATTAGTTATCTTGCTTCCAAATTATGCTTATGCCATTTTTTACTAGCAAATTCAATTCCAGTTTGTTTTTCAAAATCTTCATAAGATCCTTTATTTTTGATAAAGAAACTAAGATATTTAATTCTTTTATCGATTTCATGAAGAATGTAATCGTGATTATCTATTGGTGACCCATGAGCTGGGAGTAATGTGTAATCTTTGACTATTTTTTTTAGTTTCTTCAATCCCTTTAGATGCATTTCTAGAGTGGATGCACAATAAGGTAAAACAGATTTCCCATCATTTGTAAACATTATCTCATCACCAACAAATAGATATTTATCGTTCAATAATATTCTCATAATACATTTGGAATGTCCAGGATGAACATGCATAAAGAATTTATGTCTTCCAAATTCAAAATTATACTCTTCTGACACTTCAATATCTGGAACAAGTTTTTCTTGGTGGGGATGAGAAAATTGTGATAAGGTTTCTTTACCATAAATACTACCTATTTTAGTAGGATTATTTAATTCTGTTAACCCATAAACGTGGTCCGGATGAAAATGAGTTAAAATTACATACTCACATTTATCTTTATCAATCTCTTTGAGAGCTTTCTTCATATGATGTTCATAACCAACATCAACCAAAAGGTATTTATCACCATTAAATATAGCAAAAATATTTACACCTAAAGTAGCCCCTTCTTCTGGTTCAAACTGAAACATTAAAATATCTTCTTCTAAAAATAGTTTTTTCATATTATTTACTCCCACTAAATAGTATATATTTATTATAATACTTTTTTAATAAAAATAATAATTTATAGTTAAATTAACACATTTAGTACAGCGAAAAAGTGAAAAATACTACCGGTTAAAACAAATAAGTGCCAAACAAAATGGGAGTATTTAAATTTTGATACATAGAAAATCACTCCTATTGTATAACTTAATCCTCCATATACTACAAACATGTAGTTATCAATGTTTTGAATGAAATCATTATAAACAAAAACAAAACTCCAACCCATTAACAAATATATTGCTAGATGAACATATTTAAACTTATTTATCCAAATCGATTTAAACACAATCCCCACAATAGTAATAATCCAAAGAAAACCTAATAATATGTATCCTCTTGTGCTATTTACAACTAAAAGTAAGAAAGGTGTATAGGTTCCAGAAATTAAAATAAAGATACTTGAGTGATCTAGTCTTTGAAAAACCGTATGGACTCGTTTCATCTTCTCAGGAAATGAATGAAGTAATGTACTAGCCAAATATAGCATAGCTAATGAAATACCAAAAACTAAAGAAGCAAATACTTCTCTTGTGGTCGTTGATTTAATTAATAATACAACTAATGCTGGTATTGATAATAAAAAACCCAAACCATGACTTATTGAGTTAGCTATTAATTCTCCTAAAGAAGTTTTTTTCACGTTATCGCCCCTTAAAAAATTACTATGTCACACATAATACTTTAACAAATGTTTTTACTAGTGTCAATAGATTAAAAAAAATAACCCGAAGGTTATTTTATTTGAAAAAGTGTTGCAAATCTTTTAACTGTGTGTTTTTAAACTGATATTTATCTTGAGCTAATAATTCAACTATATATTTATATATCCTAAAAAGTTTTCCCACGTTAAGCTCTGGATGCTCGTCCAACATCTTAACATATGTATAAAACCATAATTGATAGTCTTCAAATTTTCCATATGATTTTATGCTTTTGTTTTTAATATTCCAAGGCTTTAACCCAGCATAATGAATTCCGTTTAGGACCTCAATTTTAGGATACCCATTAAAAGATGAATATCTTAAGTCTATATTATTCCATTTTCCACTAAGTTTATCAGTGATATACTGCATTTCTGGCCAATTATACTTTGAAATTTCTTCTTGGATTTCTTTGACTGATAAATCGTCCATAACTGATTTATATAGAGTAATTGACGTATCAAACAACATTAGGGATGCATTTACCCCCATGTTTTCTTTATCGGCTTTTATTCTGTCTGTAATCTCTTTTGGAATTAATGTTCCTTGAGGATAGTCTTTATATACTTGATGCCATATCCAAGTACCATCCACATCAACACTTTCTGGTATGATATATTTACCATCTGCATATTCCATACAAAATTCTTTCTTCTCGTTGATAATTCCAGCTGGAGCCGGTAGATCAAAAAGAGCATCGTAGTCTTTAAGAGGTAATATATCACAGTCAGCTATAATTATTTTTTCATATTCTCTACCTAAATCACCATCTTTTCCAAGTCTAAATGCATTAAATCTTGAAAATAAGAAAGGCCTATCTTGTCTTTCATGTCTTCTTTCATGAGGAACATATACTTCATCGATAACTAAAACATCATCATAGATAACTTTTAAGTTATGTATAGCTTCTTCAGATATATTATTTGAAACGATGCAAATCAAATCGTTTTTAGTTTTTTGCAATCTTAATCCATACGCAAAAACTAAAGCTCCTGGTATATATGAATCGTTTCTAATTATAAAGGTCACAAATGCATTCTTGCTCATATTATCAATCCTTATTTTTACTCTACATATATTATACATTAAATATACATAATCTAAAATAAAAGAGTTCAAAAAATTTGAACTCTTTTATAAGCTTATTTGTTTTTCTTTGATTCTTTTTTGTCATCATCGTCATCATCGTCATCGTCGTCATCATCGTCATCGTCGTCATCCAATTCATCCAAATCATCATCGTCATCGTCGTCATCATCGTCTGCGTATTTTTCTGCATTTTTAACTAAATGATCAAACATAGATTTTAATTTTTCTTCTCCTAGAAATGGATACAGAGCATGTTCTTTTATTCCTTCAATTTTACCATCAACAATACCTTGATATATTTCGTTAATTTTTTCTTTATGCATAAATGGTATTGCACAATTAAGTTCACGACTATTTTTCTTTTCAATTAACAAATCAATTACTTCATTTAAGTCATTTTTTGATAAGAACGGAAATAACATTCTTAGTTTAACTCCCTTTACTTCTTTGTTTACTATCTTAATAGCTAACTCTTTCAATTCAACCGATTCCATAAACGGTAATATGTGTAATAACTTCCTCATATGTCTCCTCCTATTTTTACTTTCTTTATAACTAAATATAATTCTACGCCTGACAAAGTATTTATTGAATATTCTGTAGGGCTATAATATTTAGTATTTACTGATTTTTGTTTCTTCATAATATCACTCCTTTTCTATTTGGGAGCCTAAACGTGTACATTCCATTTTTCTTACCAGATAATACTAGATTTTGTTCTTGCTGAGTTAATTGATGAAAGATATTTGAAATATCGTACTTAAATTTTTTAGACAAAATAATAACTAACAAATATTGTCTTTCACTTTTACTTAAGATATGCCAAATGCTTTCGATTTTGATAATAACATTTTTACTTACAATTCGATCAATAATCATCTTGCGTTCTGTTTTGTTTAAAAGGTAGAAGATTTTTTCAATTTCAGCATCAAGATTACTTTTTTGTAAAAAATTGCTGATTACTGATTCTCTAGGAAAATTGGATAATAGCGCTATGTAATCGTCATCCAAGATTTCAGAGTCATCTAGTAAATAATCAATTGATACTTTAAATAATCTTGTAAGTTCATATAGGATATCTATGGAAGGTATACTCTTACCATTTTCCCATTTACTTACAGCTTGATGCGTTACAAATAAAGTATCAGCTAATTCGCTTTGTTTCATTTTCTTCTGTTTTCTAAGCAAAGATATTTTACTACCTATTTTTCTAAGGTTAAGCATCTTTTACCTCCTTACACTCTAATTATATTCAAACATGTCAAAAATCTCAAGCAACCCATAGTTGAGTGAAAATTGTAACATGACTAATAGCAAAAAAAAATATGAAGTTTTATAGTTGAGTTTATTATACTACGCTAATAAGTATTTTTGTATACAGTTGGTTATTTATTCAATAAAAACTTCCCAATCATTAAAATTCATGAAAGTATTTTAATATAAATATTTTATAAGGATAGCAAATAAATTATATATTATAAAGAAAAAACTCTCGTTTTGAGAGTTTTTATTTGAAATATATATTTTTAAGTTCTCTAAGTACAATAGTTTGATTAGTTATCTAAGTCGTTTAACATATCGACTCTAATTTGGTGCCTTTCACCTTGATATTCTGCATTTAAAAAACTATCCACAATATCAAATGCTAATTCATTACCTACAACTCTAGCTCCAAAACATAAAACATTACTGTCATTATGTTGCTTGCTAGCTTTTGCGCTGAATGTATCACTACATACAACGGCTCTAATGCCTTTGTGTTTGTTAGCGGCTATACTCATGCCAACACCAGTACCACAGATTAAGATTCCGTAATCGGCTTCTTTGTTTTGCACCATTACAGATACTTTTGCAGCATATACTGGATAATGTGCTCTTTCTTCAGTATAAGTACCAACATCAACTACATCATAGTTATTTTTCTTTAAGTGTTCAATTACTTCATTTTTTAATGTTACTGCAACATGGTCGCAGCCAATAGCTATTTTCATTTTAAGACTCCTTTGTTATTAAAGATGCTCCTATTATACTATTAATTGGAGAATCATCCACGAAATATACCTCTAATTCTTTTACTAGAATATCTGATCTTAATTCTTTTTCAATATACTCTCTTACTAATTGTTTAGGAAATCCCGACATATTTACTACCCCACCACCAATTATTATTTTTGTAGTGTCAAATATATTTACTTCCATTGAAATAATCAAGGCAAAGTTTTTTATGAATTTCTTTACATACTGATTAGCTCTGTGATTTATAAACATCTCTTTGAAGTTTCCATCATTGATATATGCTTCATAGATTTCAATCAATGCTTTACCAGACACGATAGTTTCTGAACAACCAGTTTTGCCACATGTACATACTTTTTCATTGCCTATAATGGGAATATGCCCCAATTCTCCTGCAAAACCATTATTACCTCTTAATATTTTACCATCAACTCTAATTGAATTTCCTAACCCAGTTCCTAAATAGAAACCTAATACATTTTTAGCCTGTGCTAGGTTTAATCTATCTAAATCATTTGCGAATAGAAGATTAACATCTTTGTTTATAATAATTATCTTTTTAGTTCTTATATTTAATTCGGTATCTAGATTTTCTATTTCTAGGCTTTTTATGTTTGGAATAGAAACTATTTTATTATTTTTTACAATACCAGGAACGCCAATGCTTATCACATCAATATTTTTGTGTTTACTCGCCAAATCAACAATAAATGTTGTAAAGTCTTTGATATCCTTTGTAAATAATTTTTCTACACTTGAAACGAACTTGTCATTAACGACCCCATATCTAACATGAGTCCCGCCAATATCAATTCCTAATACCCTACTCATTCAAGGCCTCGATATAACTTTTTATATTTTTAAAAGATTGTTTCAAATCTTCTTCTTTGAATAACGTTGACCCCAGCACGAATACATCCGCACCATTATTGTTATACATTTCAAATGTTGAGAAATTATTAGAACCATCAACTTCGATCAAATAATCAAGTTTATTTTCTTTACGATAATCATAGACTTCTTTAATTTTGCCTATAGCTTCTTTTATAACACCTTGTCCAGCAAAGCCTGGTTCTACTGTCATAATGGTAACTTTATCTACATAATCTTTATAATAATTAATTGCATCTAGTCCTACACTTGGGCTTAATGCAATCCCTAACTTGATATTGTTATTTTTAATTTTACTAATCAATCTAAAAGCGTCTTTTTCGATGGTTTTAGGGTGTAACGTAATATAATCAACACCTGATTTTATTAAAAGGTCCACGTATGATCCAGGATTACTAATCATTAAATGAGCATCAATTGGTTTTTCAGTATGTCCTCGTAATTGTGTTATAAAATCAAATGAAAGTGATAAGTTAGGAACAAAATGTCCATCCATAATATCTATATGATAAAAATCTGTATATTCCTCGATAATTTTGATTTGATCTTGTAATCTAAACATGTCTATGCACATCATAGAAGTAGTAAATAATTTCATGTGTTCTCCTCTCAAATATATTTTATAGTAAGAGGATAAAAATTTCTCCCACTATTATATATATATATATATATTTAAATTAACCCTTAAAATTATATCATTTATTAAACAGATATGAAAGTATAACTTTTTATAAAATTAAGGAATCTAAATTTTATGATTGGTGTTATAATTATTATTAGAAGGAGAGTGAATAATCATGAAATATATTCATACTAAAAATGCCCCCGCTGCGGTAGGTCCATATAGTCAAGCTGTTTTGGTCAAAGACACACTTTATGTGTCTGGACAAATACCTTACGTACCTGAAACAATGAAGCCAGCTGGAAGTGACATTAAATCACAAACATTACAAAGTTTAAAAAACATTTTAGCAATTGTTGAGGAAGCAGGATTAAAAAAAGAAAACATCATAAAATGTGGAGTTTTCCTAAAGGATTTAGGCATGTTTAAAGACATGAATGGTGTCTATGCAGAATTCTTTGGAGACCATAAACCAGCGAGATTCGCAGTTGAAGTTGCTAGACTTCCTCTAGATGTTTTGGTTGAAATTGATGCTATAGTTGTTAAAGAGTAATGCAAAAATGCATTACTCTTTTTTTACCATGGCAAGTTTTTATCTTTAATTAATGTATCATATAATATTTCTAACCCAATCCTAATATCAGGAGAAAGTATAAATCCACTAGCAGCAATATTACTATTTAATTGTTCTGAGTTTTTGATTCCTGGTATTACAACTGTAACAGCATCAAAACTTAATATAAAGGCTAATGCATATTTTACCAAATTTTCATTCTTAACTATTTTTTTAATGCGATTTACAATTTCTCCTCTTGTATTTATATCACTTTTTGACCATCTAGATCTAATCCCCATAAATTCACTGTTTTCATTATACTTTCCAGTTAACCAACCTGAATCAAGTGGTATTTTAGTAATTAAGAGAATTCCTCTTTTTTTTATTTCCAAAAACATCTCTTTAACAGATTGGTGATTAATATTAAACATAATTTCTATAACACCAACATTTAAATTATTTAATACTAATTTTAGTTCAGATAATGAATCAATACTTACTCCCCAAGTTCTGATTTTTCCTTTTTTCATCAATTTTTCAAATCCCTCTTGATGGTTGGTTTTCCCTTCAAGAATATATTGAGGAGGATTATGCAATATTACACTGTCAAGATAACTAGTTTGTAGCCTCTCAAGACTTTCATCAATTGATTTTTCAATACTTTTTTCACTAAAATCTTCTTGATTCAAGTGATTATGTCCAAACTTTGTGTTAATAAATACTTGTTCTCTAATATTGTGAATTGCATCACCTATAATCTTTTCACTCATGCCAGATGTGTATCCAGGTGCAGTATCAAAAAAATTGATACCTTTACTAAAGGCTTCCTTAACTAAAACTACCCCTTCTTCAAAGGTCATGGCTCCCCACAAATCATTGTTGCCAAGTTGCCAACCTCCAAAACCTATTTCACTAATTTTAATCTTTTGTTTTCCAAAAACTCTATAATTCATCATAAATACTTCCTTTATATTTTCTTGAACGTTATACAACGATTGTTATCTGAATAGATAATCTTCAGCCCGACTTTTTGCGAAATCACCTCTAAAGTTTTTAATGAGAAAAATGATATGTGGCTTTTATCCCTTATATAATGCCAATTCAAGAAGAGTTCATTATCATTAGGATGCAGTAGAGTCATCATTGATAATGTGCCATCTTCTTCTAATAATGATTTGAAAAAGCCAAAATATTCCAAGGGATAAGGGATATGTTCGATTACTTCGGTACATACTACTAGGTTGTATACTTTATTTGTATAAGATTTGGTAGGCGAAAAATATAAGTCGTATATATCACATGTAAAATCATAATCGTTTTTAAGAATATATGATAACACTGGACTTGGGCCGCTACCAAAATCTAAAGCTCTTGACCCTTGCACAAAAGGAATTATCGCGGTATCTATAAAGTTTTTTAAGTATTTAACATATCCCTCGTTTTCAAGTGAATTATTGTGATAGTTATATATCTTTAATTCGTGTTCTTTAGATATCATTGCAGAATCATCTTTTGATATAAATTCGCAATTAGTACAACGAAAGTAACTAACATTAAATTTTGCATGATGTATTTCTTCTGTTTGTGACCCACATACTTTACATAATTTATTCATTTGCTTTCCTTTCGCTATATTATTCTTAAAATTATTATACCATGATATCTCATAATTACTGAATAAATCCAGAATTCAAAATAATTAACGAAAACGTTTTAGATTTTGTTGGTATTATGATATACTTAGTTATAATTAATTAAATATTAAAGGAGCTTAAATTGAAAAAAATACTTTTTGGAGTGCTGCTGGGATTTTCTTTTCTACTAGCAAGTTGTAGTACTGAAACCAGTCCAACAACTCAAACAACAGCTGATACTTCTACTTTAGAAACTACTACAAATACTACTTCAGCACAAACAAATAATACAACATCTGAAGTTACAACACTTACAACTACTGAAATAACTACAATTACTACTACTAATATCGCAACAACTGAGGATACAACATTTACAACTACTGAAATAACTACGAATACTACTACTATCCCAGTTGAAGATGGAATTGATTTAGTAGAAGGGATTGAAGATATTGATATCATAGTTGGTCATTACTTCAACACAATGAATGGCATTCAAATAATGACTGATTTTGGCAAAGACATTTCTTCTATGGTCAACATTGAAGGTTATGTGGATTACGGTACAATTGGGAGCTATGAATTAACATATGACTTAGTTTATAATAATGACTCAATTTCTGAAACTAGAACCATCAATGTTATTGATGGGGATTATGTACCATCTACGGTTTCAAGACCCACTGGACTCGATGGAAAAATCGGTTATATTGATGGTTCGTATTTCACTGGAACTAATTTTTATATTGATCATCCAGTAGATCCAATATTTATTGAAAATTCTTTATTAACTACAGCTGTTCCGTCAAGTGGTTGGTGGACCAGTCTATTAGTAGCTAATTACGGTGGCAGTAATGGTATATATACAAATCCATTAAGAACTGCTTTTTCAAATGAAGGTTTAGAAATAACTAACCCTGAAGATGGCTTTGTACAATATTGGAATGTTGGCGGAGTACAAACTATGGCTCAATTCCCTATAGCTATCAAGGATACATTCTTAAAATCAAGTGATTTAAATTTAGGTTACACTACAGAAGTAATAGATTATACAGATTCTCTAGTTAAAGTAGCTATGAGAAACAATGGATCAAATAAGGATGAAATGGTTGTTACTATGGTACAAGGTTCACCGTATGTGTTTGCGGAAACCGCAAATAAAAACGCTTTATCATTAACCATGGAACAAGGTGCAGCCGTTGAATTCTATAGTTTAAATGGAACTATGATTACTGGTGGCTCACATATTGGAAACTCTATTATTGTTAAATATGTTCAAAGACATGTGGGTTACAATACAAGTCTTCCAGCTAATGTTGGTTCTCCTCAGTACGGGGACAAATACTATATCATAAACGCACCCGATAATAGTGCATTTTCAATATCAAATAATGTTATTAATATGACTTTAGGTGATGGAAATTTCATTTCAATCGCTGCTATAAATGATATGTCAGAAGCTGAATTTTATCACAACCATGGATATACAATGATTACTAATACATCAATTACCTATGATATTGATTATAAAGACAGTTTAGTTTATACCGATTATATAGCAACTACTCAACAATTAAAAAGTGATGTAAGCACTAATCCTTTACAGGCATTAATGCCACATCACTATAAATATTCAGAAGCTGTGACTACTGATTATTCATATAGAACTGTAAGAGGTACATTAAAAGTAATGGAAGGAAAATATTTCCAAACTGTTTTATCTTTTAATGGTTTATTACCAGGATTCACTTTACCAGAGAACGCTGATTTCTCATCATTAACAACGGTTTCTTATCTTCATGATTTAGATTCAAGAACCGAAATAAATGACCCAGATAATTTTTATAATGAACCAGGTCCTTATTGGAATGGTAAAGCATTATATCCATTGGCTCAAGGTATTATTGTAGCTGACCAATTAGGTGAAGAGGAATTAAAAAATACATTCATTGGTAAACTTAGGTATTTATTAGCTGATTGGTATACCTATACTGACGCTGCCGATGAAAAATACTTATACTACAACAATGATTGGGGAACAGTATATTATTCAAACAATGATTTTAATACAGCTACTGAATTAAGTGACCATAGTTTCACTCACGGATATTTAGTATATGCTTCTTCTGTTTTAGCAATGTATGATCCATCTTTCGTTGAAGATTATGGAATGATTGTAGATTTGTTATTAGATGACTATATGTTTACAGAAAAATCTAATTCTGAATTTGCATATTTGCGAAATTTTGATTCATGGGCAGGACATTCTTGGGCACATGGGTTTGGTACATTCGCTGAAGGAAATAACTTAGAATCAACTAGTGAGGCTTTAAATTCTTGGAACGCTGGATACCTTTGGGCTCTAGCAACAAATGACCAAGATAGAATGGAAGCTGCAATCTATGGTTTCGCAACTGAAATAAGTGCAGTTAAAGAATACTGGTTTGACTATGATGAAGAAAACTGGGACCCAGCATTTGGAGATTATGTTGATGTAGCCGGAATGGTTTGGGGCGGAAAACATGATTACGCTACTTGGTTTGGTGCAAATCCTACTTTCATCTATGGTATTCAATGGTTACCAACCGGAGAATATTTAACAAACTACGCAATGAATGATGAAGAATACACAAAATTTAGCTCAATCTACGCCACATACTTAGCGGCCAAAGATGGAGAAGTAGATAGATGGTTCAGCAATATGTGGGCTATTCAAGCTATAATTGATCCATCAATAGCATTATCGGAATTTAATGATACATTAATTTTGAATGATGAGTATCCATCTGAATTAGTAGGAACTTATTGGATGATTAACGCTTTAGAAACTATTGGTAGACGTACATCTAATGTCTGGATGGAATTGCAAATTGGTGTTAGTTCCACAATTTATGAAGCAGAAGACGGAAGTGTTTATGCCATGGTTTGGAATGTTAGCGATCAGGATAAAACTATTAACTTCTATAATGCAGATGGCTTATTAACAACTTCAATTGTTGAAGAGCATTCATTCACAAAAATTTTAATTAACTAAAAAGCAGACCAAATTTGGTCTGCTTTACTTATATACCATTAATTATAGTAATTCTTCAATATCCTTTTCTATTTCTTTAGGAATTACCTTTGAAGAAAATCTATTAACGATTTCTCCGTTTTTATTGATTAAAAACTTTTCAAAATTCCACTTAATTCCTTTGCCAGTACCTTTAGGGGTATTAGCTAAAAGAAATTTGTACAATTCACTTTGGTTCTTTCCTCTTACATCTAGCTTACTAAACATTGGGAATGTTACCCCAAAGTTAAGTTGACAAAATTCCAAAATCTCCAAATCAGTTCCTGGATCTTGTTTTAAAAATTGATTACATGGAAATCCAAGTATCACAAACTCTTTATCTTGATATTTCTTATATAATTCTTCTAAACCTGCAAATTGTTTTGTAAAGCCACACTTGCTAGCTGTATTAACTATTAACAATACTTTATTTTTGTACTCACTTAATTGGATTGTGCTTCCATCCATTTTTTTAACACTAACATCATAAATATTCATTTCATCACTTCCTTTAGTTTAATTATATCACTAATATTTAGAAAACTTTGATTATTGCATTCCTTGTTGATTACCTATAAGTAATCTGAGAGATCTTTTTCGAGTTGAATATCACCCGGTTCTATATCGTACAACTTTTGATTTATCTTCTTAGCAAGTACACACCCTGTTTTTTTATAGAAAACTTGAGTTTCTTTTGCGGGATGTCCACTAATGTATAATTTCTTAGCCCCTAATTTTACCGCTTCTTCACATAACATATTAAAGAGTTTCTTTCCTATTCCTTTACCCCTATATTCATATGATACATGTATATAAGGAACATTAAGATAACAATTAAAGAACAAATTGGGATCAATATTAGCAAAACCAATTACAACATCATTATGAAAAGCTGTAATAACTTTTCCGCCTTTCAAGGATATTTCTTTTAGGTAATTACTAACAGATTCTAATTTTGATTCGTCCCACTCTTCTTCAAAACGCAGTTTTTTGTGTTTTATTAAAAAGCCATCAACAAAAGCAATTTGCTCAGTTGTCTGATGGCGATTAAATAATCTTAAGAAATCATTGAATATTTCATTTGCTTCAACTACTTTGTATACTATTTCACTCATATATGAGATTATTTATGTCCTTCTTTTGGTACAATACAGATAAATTTAAAAATTACTTTTCCAGCATTTCTAAATTGATGTAGGGTGTTCGCTGGAACGAAAGCATAGGAACCAGCAATTACTGGATTGATTTTTCCATCAATCATCAATTCTCCACTACCATCAATAACATAATTAATATGTGGCCAAGGGTGACTGTGTTTTGGCGTAAAACCATTTTCACCAACTTCGACTACTCTCATTACATAATCTTCCCAACCCTCTTTTGGGGAAACTAAAACTTTCATCCATGCGTTTTCTGCATCTGGATGAGTTATTAACTTACTTTCTAATTCATGAATATTACCTACAACCATTATTGACCTCCATTTTTTTTATAATTTATATTATATATTCTAAACATCTACTTACAAACCCATTATACTAAATATTGTAAACATTTGAAAATTATTAGCTTGAGAGCAAGAAAAATTAGGTCGTATCTTTTGACTCCACTAAATATATTTGCTAAAATTGAATTATATACAAAGGAGGATTATATGAGACAATTTATTATACCTTATCTAATTTTTGAAAACGCGCTAGAAGTAGCAAATTACTATAAAGACATTTTTAATGGTGTCATTGAATACACAATGTTTGGTAAAGATGTACCAAACTGTCCTGAAGACGAACTTGAAAAAGTTATGCATTTAGAATTAGTAATTCAAGATCAATACTTATATTTAGCAGATGGGTTAGATAAACCTAGTAATCAAACAATGTTATTGCTTGATTACAAGAATTTAGATGAAATGAAAGTAGCATATAACAAAATGGTGCCATCAAGTGAAGTGGTTCAAGAATTACATGATACTTTTTGGGGTGCTGTATTTGGAGTATTAAAAGACAAATACGGGATGAAATGGGAGTTCCATTTCATGAAACCAAAAATTAAAGCATAATAAATAAAATAGGAGTAACTAATTTAGTTGCTTCTTTCTATATTTTTTTCTTTTCAAACAAAAAAATGGTGCTTGAATATAGTATAATTAATTTGGTGATAAAATGAAAAGAAAATTCGCATTGATTATTGTGATTTTAGCTACAGTTGGAGTATTAGCTACAATTATATCTACAGCATTAGAAAACCCAGAAACTCCAGTGATCTCATCCATACTTACATTAAGGTACTTCACTATTCAAAGTAATTTTATTGTGATTATCTATTTTTGGTGGCTGTTCTCAGGTAAATTTAAACAAAACAAACAATTTACCCAGTTATTCGGCGGAGTCGTAGTATACATTACAATTACTTTTATGGTGTTTGCAATTGTACTTCAAAAAACCTGGAATCCTGATGGAATTGGTTTAATTGGTAATGTTTTAAACCATTATGTAACTCCGATAGGCACTCTAATTTTTTTAGGTTTGTTTAGAAAAGACTACCAATTTACATTTTCTGATATAAAAACGTGGTTAATTTACCCAATAGTTTATCTGATTATTCTTGTTTTGCAAGGTTTGATATCAGGCGACTACATATATCCTTTCTTTCAAATTGATGAAATTGGTGTTCTGCCATTTATATATGGAATATTAGGCATCATCGTGCTTTTTATGGGGCTGTCAATAGCTGCTGTATTTGTTACTCCAAATCAATCAACTAAAACCTAGATATTTATAAAAAAAGTAGAATCCAAATTAAGAATTGGATTCTTTTTTATAGTTATCAATGTTATATCCAGCTTTGATAGGAATAAATTTAGAGATTCTCGGTGTAATAACTTTAACTGGACAACTGTAGATACACCTCATACACATTTCACATTTAAATGCGAATTTAGGTATCCCATTTTTGTTTGGCTTAATATTGCCTTCTGGGCAATTCTCCCAACATATACCACAAGATATACAACCTTTTTTTGCGTGTAACTCTAGTCCAAACATTCTAGCTGCTGGACTCTCAGCTTTACCGACAAAATTAATTATTTTAGGCATTAACTTGATTTTTTTCACTGTTGGTATTTTCTCTTTTATTTGAGTAATAATCTCTGCTACTTTTTTTTTAGATTCCGCAATTGATTTAAAAATTGCGTCTTCAGGAAAACTCATTATGAAAGTTAATGGCATAGCGAGTATCTCATCAACGCCGATATCATAGTTTTTCTTTTTGAATTGTCTTCTTAAATCTAAGGACACCGCATCATTAACCCATAGATTATTACAACCAACCGCTATTAAATGTACTTGATCAAATAGCTTCTCAGGTAACTTCTTAACAAATCTTTTTACAGTTCTTGGTGCATTAAAACCATGTATAGGGTACATGAGTGTCAGTTGTTCATCTTCTTCGATTTCAGCTTCATCTAAAAATTCTAGTTTTAAAATTTTAGTGTAGACTTCATCCAAGTTAATTTTCATATACTCTGCTATATATTTTGTGTTTCCAGTTGGACTAAAATATATTATTGTATACATCTAATCAGCTCCTCTAACTAAAACACTCTAAATATTTCGACTAATAATACTATTGAAAATCCGATAACAAAAGCTAATATCATATAATTTAAGGTCTTTGAATATCCCTTTGGATTGATTTCATCCCTTTTATCAAGTTTTTTAATTGCTGGAAATAATCTCCAATAAAAAGATAATATTGAAATAATTAAAGCAACTACAGTGAATAATTGTGTTAAGTCATCGCCAAAAATTATTACAACAATTCCTATCATAATAAATATTAGTTTAGCTCCAGCAACCCAGTTAATTAGATACTTAACAAAATCTCTGGTTTTATCTTCTTTAATTGATTCATGATATGCATTAAATACCCCTACTCCATTACCCATTTTAGATTCAGGTTTAAAGTATAACATTAGCACATTTAAACATTCTATAATTATAAAAATCAGTATACCTATTTGTGATACATTCATATTTTCCCTCTTTTTGTAATAAAGCCTAATTTAGCAATATTCCAATTATATATTTTGTTTTTCTACTTTTAATTTATATAATTCTTCAGTAGCGAAGTGAAACTTAGTTACTGAATATTTTTGATTTATAGGATACATATAATACGTGTCTTCATTTGTTGAAAAACTAATTCCATCACCTCTACCAAAATAATCATACTCTATATGGATACCAAAGTTACTTATAACTGGTTTTTCAATATTTAAATTTTCAGCGAGTAATCTATATCCATTTTTATTATGAATTAATTTGCCTTTTCCAATTCGGTAAAACCCAGTACTGTTTGGTAACATATCAATTTCTACTTCTAATTCAACATTGTACTTCCCATCAATTATTTCTTGTTTAACTTGTTGACGTTGCCATTCAAACCAATCAGGTATATGACTGAATATAGTTTTTCCCTTAAAGTTATTCAATCTACCTAGTTCATCCATTTCATATTCTTCTTTACAATCTCCACACCAGATTTTATTGCCTTTACTTTCCATCTTAAACTCAGTCTTACAGTGTGGGCACAAATATAATGGTTTATGTAAATTTTCAGCTCTGAAAGGTTCTTTTATTTTAATATTTTCTTTTAATTGATATTCATAATCATTATATCTAAATGCCTTGTTGATCCTATTATTAATCTCTTCAATACTTAATTCAGATATTTCTTCTTTAGTAATTATTTGGGTTAAATCTGTGCTAGTTTTAATTTTTCTTTTTTTTAGATTCCAGAATGGTTGTCTTAGGTGATGACCATGAGAAATCAGAGTTGTTACTGGGTGTTTCATAAGTTTAACTAATTTACCCAAACTTTCAGGAAGCATTGATGTAGTCCCAACTAAGGAATACCTAGCTTCAGGATAAATTTGACAGATGTTTTTATTATTAACAAGACTATGTTTGATTTGTTTTACTAAAGCTATTTCACTTACAAATTTTCTTTTCATAAAGCAGCCCACATTACGCATTAAACCTTCCCTGTTGATAAAACCATCAATCGCCACAATGTAACTGGACCTCCTAGGAAAAACTGCTCTAGTAGCAATCTGAAAGTCAAGGAAGCTGTTATGGTTACACAACATGATATATGGTCCTTTTAAATCCTTCATATTATGTTTACGGATTTTTGGGTGCACTTTAAATGTTTCTGGAAAAGCTAAAGCCCACGCTAATAGCTGTAGATACCATTTGGGTTTAACTGGCAAACATTTCATATCAAATCTTTTCATGTTTTTTACTTCATCTGTACTTTTATATACAATCTCATCTACCTTCATAGTATCCCCCTGAAAAATATTTATATAAATTATACCATATATGTTAATTAAAATAATGGATTAACCAAGTTAACCCATTATATCTATTATATTCAATTTATTTCATTGTTCTAGTAGTTACAATGTTCACATCGGTATCTAGTATATTTTCCAATACAACATCCCCAACTTTTACTGGAGCTACTAATTCAACTTCTTCTAATAATTTCATAACTTCAAAGATAAGTTTTTTTGAAATTTCTTTATCAGTTTTTACGGGGATTCTATTATAAATACCACCTTTGATTCTTACTGTTGAAGTAATCGTTCTGGTTGGATTAGTTAATTCTTTTTTTCCATATGCCACTCCACGTATACATTGATTCCCTGTAACCGCGTAATCATTATCGGTATCGACTTCTAAATGGCAACCCATCGGACATACTATACAAATTAGTTCTTGCTTCATTTAGCCCACCACCTTAATTGATAATGTTTTAGTAACTTTACTTAAATCAGCCTTTGTGAGAATAACCTTTTCCATTTCAGCTGGAGCCATATGTCTTTTCTTCATTCTTTTTATTTCTGTATCACCACTATAAACTACTAGAGACACATTTTTGTATTCAGCGGTTACTCGCATAAATAATTCTAATTTATTTTCAATGTTACTGACGTTTATATTTTGAGGTACAATATAACTAATTCCATCTGCAGGTAATAATTGAATATTATCATTTGCAGACTTCAATTCATTCTTTAGGTATCTAGCAACACTTCTCCCAGTTCTTCTACTTTCTTCCGTAACAAAATCAACTAAATCATGAACATGCAAAGCATTTCCGCAAGCAAATACTCCCGCTTTAGATGTTTGATAGGACTCATCAACAATTGGTCCTTTAGTTTTTCCATCTAAAATGATGCCAGCATTTTCACTGATTTCATTTTCTGGGATCAAACCAATTGATAATAAAAGAGTATCAACTTCAAATTCCTTTTCAGTTCCTGGAATTGGTTGGAAATTATCTACTTTAGTTAAAACTATTTTTTCTAAATTTACATCCCCGATAATATCGGTTATTGTATGATTTAAATATAATGGTATATCATAGTCTTTAAGACATTGGACAATATTTCTATTCAACCCGCCTGAAAATGGAAGTATTTCTGCAACCCCTAACACTTCAGCTCCCTCAAGAGTCATTCTTCTAGCCATTATTAAACCAATATCACCACTGCCTAGTATAAATACTTTTTTCCCTACTAAATATCCATCAATATTTAGATATTTCTGTGCTTGGCCTGCCGTTAGAACTCCAGCAGGTCTAGTTCCTGGAATACTAATAGCTCCAGCACTTCTTTCATAACAACCCATTGTTAAGACTATAGCTTTGGCTTTAACATTGGCAAACCCATCTTTAGTATTTACATATTCTATGCTTTTATCAGGATTAATTTTTGTTACAACAGAATCAAGTTTATATTCAATTCCAAGTTCCATTAATTCATCTACAAATCTTTCTGCGTATTCAGGTCCCGTTAATTCTTCTTTGAAAACTTTAAGTCCAAACCCGTTATGAATACATTGTAATAAAATACCACCAAGCTCTATATCTCTTTCAATTAGTAAAATATTTTTGAATCCTTCTTTATATATTTCAATTGCAGATGAAAGTCCGGCGCTTCCTCCACCGATAATTATTACATCATACTCTCTCATAATGATTCTCCTTTAGTCCTAGACTTAAGAATATATGAGCCGGTTTTACTATAATTGACTTTCATTTGATCTATTTTTAATTCTCTAGCTAGTATCCTAATGATTTCAGGTTGACAAAAACCACCCTGACATCTTCCTGCACCCGCTCTAGTACGGTTTTTGACACCCGTTACTGATCTAGCTCCACAATTTCGATGAATTGAGTCAATTATTTCGCCTTCAGTTAATTTTTCGCAACGGCATATTAATTTTCCGTAAAGAGGATTCTCTTTTACTAGATTATTTATTTCAATATTTGTTAATTCATTCGTTCTAATTACTTTCCTTCTTGAAACTTTAAAATTAATATTTTTGGTTAAATTTATGTGCTTAGAAACTAGTTTTTCCACGACATACTCGGCAATAGCTGGAGCAGCAGACAATCCTGGAGATTCAATCCCGGTTACATTTATGAATCCTGATTCTTTAACATCTTTAATTATAAAATCACGAGTACTACTTGAAGCTCTCCCACCAGCAAAAGACCTTATAACTTTTTGATAAGGTATACCTTTTACTATTAAATTAGCATATTTTTTTACATAACTTAATCCAGATATAGTAGTTTTACCTACTTCGTCTTTAGTAACAAACTCGCTTGTTGGCCCTAATAATACATTTCCATGATATTGAGGAGTTATAACAACACCTTTTCCTCTTTCTGAGGGACATGGATAGATTACATTATTGATTTTAAAACTATTTTTATCTAATACAAAATATTCTCCTCTTCTTGGAGTTATTGTATACTCTGGTTTATAAAATAAATTACTAACTTTTTCACCATGAATTCCCGAAGCGTTTATGACTACTTTTGATTGGAAAGTTCCATTAGTAGTCGTTACTGTAAAGTGTTTATCCTTTTTAATATCTGTGACTTCAGTCTCTAGTTTAAGTTCAACTCCATTATCCATAGCGTTTTCAATATTAGCGATAGCTACTTCCCAAGGAAACGTTACGGCAGTTGTTGGTAAATATAAGGCTTTCGTCACAGAATCTGATATATTAGGTTCTTTTTTCAATATTTCTGTCCTTGAAATCAAATAAGCTTCTTTTGAAGTTAGTCCGTTGGTCAAAGCTTTTTGAAGAAGTTCACTCAAAATTAGCTCTTCTTCATTATTTGTAGCGACTACCATCCCACCACATGGTAAATAAGGAATATCTAATTTCTCTGACATTTTTTTATACATTCTGTTCCCCATAACATTAAACTTCGCTTTAAGTGTTCCGGGTTTTGGGTCATGCCCTGAATGGATAATTGCGCTGTTCGCCATCGTTGTTTCTGTGGCGACATCGAATTCCTTATCTAAGATTAGTACTTTAATATTATATCTAGCTAGTTCTCTAGAGATTGTGGCCCCAGAAACACCGGCTCCTATAATGATTACATCATACATTTTTACATCTCCTAACATTAATCTGATTAAAAATTATACCTGTAAACATATGCAATATACACATACCATAATATTATATCATATGTGGCTATTGGCAGGTAGAATAATTTGCTCAATTTAACTCATTAGATGAGAACAAAATTTTTAATTTTAAATCTTACTATTTGCGATTTACATTTCAATAATATGCAAATACGTATTTAAATCTATTTTCCCATTTTTTACTTCGATTCCTTCAGAAAATAGTAGCTCTTCTTGGATAAATTTTCCTTCACCCTTTAGACTAATCTCGCCTTTTGAATTAATAACCCGATGCCAAGGCAGTCCATACGAACTACTCATAGAATGAAGTATCCTTGAAACTTGTCTTGAACCCCATGGATTTCCAGCATTAGCAGCAATCTGCCCATAGGTCATTACTTTACCTTTAGGTATACCTTTTATAATATCAATAACTTGCAAAGTGAATTCCGTCATATATATCACCTAACCTTATGTAAAAATTATATCACATTGTAAAAAACAATCCTTTAGTAAATCTGATATTTGTTGCATTTAAAATATGTTGAAATGCAATTTAGATACATGGAAAAATACCTGTTGGCTTATTGACAAAAACAGATAAATAGATTAGAGTTAACTAAACAGAAAATATATATTAATTGTTAAAATTTAGAATTTGCAAAGGAGATTAATTATGAATGTAATAGAATTTAACAAGCTAACTAAATACTATGGCAAAGTCAAAGGTTGTAAAGATATTGACTTTAATGTAAAAGAGGGTGAAATTTTTGGATTCATTGGTCCTAATGGTGCTGGCAAAAGCACTACTATTAGAAGTATGTTATCTTTAATATATCCTACTAGTGGTACTGTTAATATCTTTGGTAAAGATGCAATAAAATTTGGACCTGATGTTAGAAAAGATATAGGATATTTACCATCAGAAATTTTCTACTATGACAAAATGAAAGTAATTGATTTACTTAAGTACTCTGCAAGTTTCTATAAAAAAGACTGCACAGAAAAAATCAATGAACTCGCTGGCATTATGGAATTGGACTTGAATCGCAAGATTGAAGACCTATCATATGGCAACAAGAAAAAAGTAGGTATAGTTCAAGGATTACTACATTCTCCTAAATTGATAATACTTGACGAACCAACTAGTGGATTAGATCCATTGATGCAACAAAAGTTTTTCAACTTAATTTTAGCTGAAAACAAAAAAGGTGCAACTGTTTTATTCAGTTCTCATATCCTTAGTGAAGTTCAACAACTTTGTAACAGAGTAGCCATTATTAAAGATGGTGAAATCTTAAGTATTCAGGATATTAAATCTATTAAAAATGATAATTATAAAAAATTCACTTTCAGAGGAAAATCCCTTAATAACGGCAAATTCAACATTGAAGGTGTGACAGAGTTAAAAGAGAGAGAAGACAAAGTATCTTTCTTATTTAAGGGCGATGTTAATAAGATAGTTAAAATAGTTTCCGCTTTAAAATTAACCGACATTACTATTGAGGAACCTACACTTGAAGAAATCTTCATGCATTACTACGAGTAGGTGATAGAATGAATGTTTATAAATTTGAGTTATCCAGACTCAAGAAATCGATATTAGTCTGGGGCCTTTCAGTTCCAGGATTCCTTCTATTTTACTTAGCGTTTTTTCCAGCAATGGCTTCTAGTGGTGATGCTTTCAGTGATTTGATGATGACAATGGATCCAAAATTTTTAGCTGCTTTCGGAATCATACCTGAGTTACCCGTCAGTGAGATACTTGGATATTACAATCTCACAATCGGTTTAATACTTATACCATTAGCTATTCAAGCTTCAAATTATGGTTTCCATATCCTTAGTGTTGAGGAAAGAGAATTAACAGCTGATTTCTTATTCACAAAACCGATATCTAGAAAAAAAATAATTACATCTAAATTTTTAGCTGCTTTAACAAGCTTATTAATTGTTGACTTGGTTTTAACAGTCTTTACTGTTATAGCTATCAGTTCATTCAAAGGTGATCAAGTAGTCGCTTTAAGAAACGTATTTATATTAATGCTATCAATTCCTTTATTTCAATTAACCTTTATGAGTATTGGTATGGTAATTTCAGTTTCAATTAAAAAGGTTTCTAGCGTGCTTAGTTTTTCAATGGGTCTTGGATTTGGGATGTTTGTATTATCGTCATTTGGCAGCATATTAAGTTCTGAAAGCATTAAATACCTTACACCATACTCTCACTTCAATTCCGCCTATGTATTAATTAATGGAAGTTGGAATTGGGAACTACTTTGGATATCATTAACTGTGATGGTTTTATCACTTGTAGCTAGTTATTTCTTGTACTTAAAAAGAAATATAGCCTCACTGTAGGAGGATATTATGAATATAATATTTCATGAACTTAAATCGAATCTTAAATCCTTTATAATATGGTTTCTATCTCTTAGTGCTTTGTTCTATGTGGCAAGTTTTGAATTTGAAATGTTTCAAAGTGATCCTTTAATAACTGAAGCATTTGATAGTTTTGGATTTATCTTTGATGCGTTAGGTGGAGTTCCCGATATGACAACTGCTGCAGGCTTCCTAAGTTTATTATCAATATACATCTATGTTCCACTTTGTATTTACTCGGCTCTACTGGGTAGCAGAATAATCTCTAAAGAAGAAAAAAATAAAACCGCTGAATACTTGTTTTCATTACCAGTATCAAGAACCAAAGTTATATCAAGTAAGTTAGTTATAGCTATCTTATATACAGTTGTGATTGTTGTTTTATCAATGATAGTATGTTGGCTTTCATTTGGTATGTATTCACATAACCCTGTCATGTTCGATGCCTTTATAATTAATTTAGGACTGGGTGTTTTAATGACACAAATGATATTCCTATCTATTGGTATGTTATTATCTAGTGCATTAAAGAATTATAAAAAATCTGGCGGGATAATTGTTGGTTTTGTAATAGGAACTTTCATGATTTCAATGCTTGTTGGTTTGGCTGAAAAAGCTGAGGTTTTAAAGTATATTACCCCTTTCCAGTACTTTCCAGCAGCCGCTATGATTGAAGGAGAATTTGAACTAATATATATTTTAATTACCATTGGTGTTGTTATTGTATCTTTTAGTGGATTATACTTCTTCTATAGAAAAAGAGACTTACATATATAATACATAGATAACATTTAAAAACAGCCCTAAATTTATAAGGCTGTTTTTTTATTTGATTAAATGATATTATCCCCCACCAACAAAGTGTGTAAAAATAATTTCTTCTTTGTCACTAATTAGTCGGTCAAATTGTTTATGATGAATGCTAATTCCATTATGAAAAACAACCACAGATTCAAAATCTTTTAAAACCATTTTTTGATGTTGTTGAAGAATTTGATTTATAATTTCATCGATTGACCCTGCATTCACAAATAACTCACTTATCCCGTATTTGCTTCTTAAAAGATTGTAAAATATAACTTTTACCATAACAATTCTCCTTACTGGTTTTTCTTCCCGGTCTTTAACATTGAGTTATTATATAGATCAATTAATAAAAATTGATTGATGATTGTGTTTTCTGAATTTTTAATCATTTTCAAAAATTCTGAAACCATGATACTAGCTACAGCGCTTGGAGTAAAAGATGGATTTTTTAATTCCGCTTCAATCCCGTGATCATGAACTCCGTAAATGTTTTTAACAAGATTACTACCTGGCATAATCCAACCCACTTGCCCATACCAACCTGCACACGCCCCATGAAGGACGGGAATATTTAAATCTGTTCCTAGTTTCTCAATAAACACTTTGGTTTTAAGATCATCTACTGCGTCGATAATATAGTTAAAATCACCTAATTTGATTTGAGGAATATCTTGGATTTTTGATGTGTATGAAACAATACTACTATTAGAATTAATTTTAAGTAGCTCCTTCTCAATAACATTTACTTTATACTCGCCGAGATTTTCGGAGTTAGAGAACAATTGTCTGTTTAAGTTTGTCACATCAAAACAATCAAAATCAACTATTGTTAAATGATGAACTCCTAATCTTACCAACCCATTAGCTATGTTGCCACCCAATCCACCTAGTCCAATTAAGAGTATCTTAACATCACGAAGAACTTCAAATTCTTTTATAGTTAAAACTCCTAAATTTTCGCTAAACTGCTTAGAAATCTCATCAGAATTTTTCATATTAATCCTCCTTAATTTATAAATACGAATATCAATATTTATACTTCTATTTCAGCAAATACTCCATAATGATCACTTACTCTATCTTCAATAAATAAGATTTTTTGATTCAGTAGTTCTACTTCTTTATTTGTCATTATATAGTCGATTTTCACTTGTCTTCGCATAGTATCTTCATCGCCCCTAAATGTAGGTGTATTTTTAAAATCAGGGTTTTTGTAGAATACATCGTTCCATCCGTTTTTTGTAATATATTTGTATTCTTTTGAATCAGAAACTATATTGAAATCTCCAGCCAGAATAACTAGGTCAATATTAATAAAGTCCTCAGTAGCTAAAGTAAATTGTTCTTCAAAAACTTCATAACCATCTGACCATCCAAAATGAGTTGTTGCTAAAGCGATTTTTTTTGAATCTGTTTCTAGTTCATAGGCCAATACTTTTCTGGTTTTCCAATTTCCATAATCTATTGTTTTTGATATATATTTTGATGACAAGAATTTTAAGGGCTTTTTAGATATAATTCCCAATCCCTCATCATTAGAGCCGAATGACTCTTTTATTGGTTCATAGTAATAATTGTATATATATCCTTGTCCACTTAATTCTTGTTGAATCATATATCCATAATTATTTTCTTTGATGTTGTCTTTTATGATGGGCAAATTCATTGTCTGCGCTACTTCTTGTAAGAATACAATATCCACATCATATTTAATTATCATTTCGGCTACTAATTTTTGATTCTGTTCAATGTTTTGTTCTGCAAAACAATGTAAATTTAAAGTTAGTAATTTTAGTTTCATCCAATGAACTCCTTATATGTTTTTCTTATTGTAAAAACTCTAATATTTTAGCTATAATGATGTTTTGCTGAACTAATGTTGAAATTTCTGCTTCTCCATCGCCCTTTTGTGGCCCATACCACCCAAATTGAGCGTGATTACCTTCCTCTATATTAAAAATTACATTATTGTCATTAACATATTTTAAACTATCATCAAATTTATCTGGATCCATTCCTTCATCATGCTCTGCAGTAATAAACAGTGTATCTTTGTCTAGTAAATCTTTAATGGGGTAACTACCCAATAAAATTACTTTAGATATGTCTTCATTTCCAGAAGCTGCCATACTAGCTACTACTCCGCCTAATGAATGTCCTATGATTACATTTTCTAAATCTTCGTCAATATATCTATTTGGTTTATTTGGAGTAAATATTGCTAAATTGTAAATAGCTTTGGATATGGTTACGTTATAACCTTCTATTGCCAGATTAGCCGCTAGATATTTATAACTATCTGGTGTAACCAATCCACCTGGCACAAAAATTATATTCATTAAAGGATCTTCGACCGTATAACTAATCTTATTCATATTTTCTTTATAATTAACTTCACTTAAATCTAAAGATTCAATTGCTTCTTCCATTTCAGGTAAAGCAGTATAAGATCCTGTAGCATATATACCTAATCCAACCGCTAAGAAGACTAAAATTATGAAAATAGTTAACAAGGTCTTTTTTATATATTTAAGTAATTTTGGTTTCATATTTTAACTCTCTTCTATTCTTTTTATTTGAAATGGATATAAAACAGCATTTTTACTGGCTTCTATACTCACCATTAAATCTTGCTTACTGATACCTTCAAGATGATATCTTATTTCATCAATAGGTAATCCTGCTATTTTATAAAACCAAAACAAAGCAGTAGTAATCTACCTTTATTATGTGATTTTCTTCAATGTATTCACCTTAATTTTGAGGTTATTTATAATGTAATAAGATTTCCATCTTCCTTAAGTATTTCTGTTAAACCAACACCCCAATATTTGAGTTCGATGCCAAGGCTATCTAAATTTTCAGAAATATTCAATTTATCTGCGCACGCTTTACATGCAGTAATTTTTATACCCATATTTTGTGCTTCTTTTACTAATTCTTGAATTTTATCATTAGTAGTAACAAGTTTAGCTGTACTACCCCAAACAATGATAGTTATTTCATCCCACCAATTATACTTTTTAGCATTAATCGCATACATAAAAACCATAAATTCACTTGTTATTGGATCCGAATTAGTCCAAAGAATATTTAATTTATCCATCTATGCCTCCTTTAAATCACAATGTTTTTTGCCATTAGGTATTGATCAATATATTTTTTACCCACTTTTATTGAGTTCTTTTCTTCACCATAAATTTCAAAACCTAAGTTCTTATACAAATCAAATGCTTTTAAGTTTTCAGTAACAACTGAGAGCTTTATTATTTCAATACCGGCTTTATACAAATACTCTGTCGCTGTTTTTATCAAAGCCTTAGCATATCCATTATGACGATATGCTTCTTTTACGTACATGCTATTTAGTGTTGCCACGTGTTTAAGTTTCCTTCTTGGATTCATTACCACAACTATAATTCCTATAAGATTGTTTTTATCAAAACAACCAAATGTTACCACATGGCTTTTTGTTAATCTATTATTCCACATTGCATCTTCGAATTTGCTCTCTTCTTCATAACTAGATCCAAAACTATTTGGTTCGTTTTTTAGAAGTTCCAATCTGATTCTTTTGTATTCTACTACATCATTTATGGTTAATTTTCTAATATATACTGATTTTTCCATACATACCTCTTTTATAAAATCTGGATTAATTTTTAATTGTTTTTTTTACAAATTGATATCCTACAAACTCAATAATCATACCATATATTCCGCCAACTAAGAAGCCTGTCAAGTCCATAAATTCGGTTGCACTATAAAATGCAAAAGAAATTAATAAGCCCACTAAAAACCCTCTTAAAATCCGCTTTGGAAGACAAATATTTGATGATATAAGTCCAATAACTAATCCTATCAGGACTCTATTAAACCAAAATGAAATTAGATAACCAGTTTTTAGCACTCCATCATAGCGAAGTTGTGCGCCTATAATACATACTACACCCAATATAGCCCCAGTTAACAAAGAAGCAATTAGTCTTTTATTCATTCTTTTCACCGATTCTCTTTCTTTTAATATATATGTATTATAACATAGATAACTAATTACATTGAGTTCTATAGCTGGTCTTTTTTTATATTTTTACTATATATCTCACAAATATATATACATAAAAATTAATATATATTCCTTCTTGAACTCTGATTTATAATAAACATTGTGATATAATTATGTTATATAGGGGGTATATATATGAGTAGATATACAATTATGACAGTTTTAATAAGTCACAGAAATGATTGTGCAGAAGCCGTGCAACTACAGTTAACTAAATTTGGATGCAATATCAAAATGAGGTTAGGAATGCATGAAGCATCTTCTATTTGTTCAGAAGATGGATTGATTATTCTTCAACTAACCGGGGATAAATCAGAGATAAATTCACTATCTGATAATCTAAATGCCATCAAGGGTGTTAAAACCCAAATGATTACTCTAAGTTCTGATTAGCCACATATTTTACTAAAGCACATTCGTTGTAGAATAATGTAATATAAGATATAATCAGTTAAGTAGAACATGAAAAGACCCAACAAATTAATTTTCTTTTTATTCTTAAGATACATCTAAGGTTTGAATCATATAATTCTATGAATATTAAACAAGGAAGAGGAAGTTATTATGAAAAAATATATCGATGAAATTAGAAGTCTTAATCAGCTTCAATATAGTGTAACACAAGAAAAAGGAACAGAGCGTCCTTTTGATAATACATATAACGACGAATACAGAGATGGTATCTACGTAGATATTGTATCTAAAGAGGTTCTATTTTGTTCTAAAGATAAATTCGATTCTGGAAGTGGCTGGCCTTCATTCACTAAACCAGTCAATGAAAACAGTATTGAAAAAAAACGTGATTTTTCTCACGGAATGATTAGAACCGAAGTAAAAAGCGTTGAAGCTAATACACATTTAGGCCATGTCTTTGATGATGGTCCCAATAATAATTTGCGTTATTGTATAAACTCTTCAAGCTTGCTATTTATAACTAAAGAAAAAATGGAAGAGAATGGTTACGGTGATTACCTTTATCTTTTCAATAATTGATTATAATTATAAAAAGGACTAATTTGTTAGTCCTTTTTTAAAGTTTATTAAGTAAATTGCTTTAAATATTTCAAATATCACGATTTAGAAATTTGTGTTTCTATCCTAGCAAATATTTTAGAAATCCCAGAAGTAATTACGACGCTAATCAAAGCCATTAATCCAAGCTTACCTCCAAGCCCATTAAAGAAATGTATGAAGATATAGTATACAGCACCAAGTATAGCCCCAGATATAACAACGAATACTATGTTCGGTAACTTCTCTTTACTAGACATACCAATAAAACTAGCTGAAAAGAATACTACTGCGTAAACTAAGTGTTCTGAAAAAAATAACACCAATACTAATGTGAATACAAAACTAGTAACAGCTGATGCAAAAACAGCTGTTACCTTTAATTTATGTTGAATGTAAAATGTAACTGTTACTCCAATTATTGTGGTTGCTAATAAAAATCCAAGATGAATATTACTAGCTACCACGAGAAATTCATCGCCAAACAAACTATGAACAATTAAAGATGACATAAAAGCAACCGTCCCAAGTTTACCACCATATCCGGAAAATATGGGTTTTGTTAATATATAAATGAATGCACAAATAAACGCTAATGCAAGTACCTCATAGAAATTAAACATTACAACTGAAACCATGCCAGCAAATGAACCACAATAAATCGCAACTTCAAATTTCTTAATAATAAAATGTCCAAGAAGTCCAATACTGCATGATGCTAAAACTACTGATATCCCAAAAAAATGTACAACAGTATATGTAGCCATTACTCCAAGAATAACAAACAATCCATCTAGATTATCAAAGTGTACAGTTTTTTTAACTTCTTCTTTTTCTATTTTAAACGCATGAATCATTCCAAATATTAATAGTAGGAAAAGTGCACCAAAAATAATATCTAATAATAGTTCTTTTGGTTCAAATAATACAGTTATATAAGAATAAAGCAATGCAACTATGAGCACAATAAAACCTAACCACTGTTGATGGTTTTTAATAAATACCCATACTCTTTTCCCTAAACATAACCGCTCAGCCATACTACACAACTATATAAACTGAGTCATCTTTGACTACTGTTTTAAATTTTTTGACGCTTAGGCTGTATTCGTCTAATTTAAGAAATTCTGCTTTTCGTTTATCTACTACCTCACCAGTAATAACTGAGATTCCTAATCCATGGTCCTTGCAAGTAATAACATCATCAGTTAACTTACCACTTAGTAAAGATGAGCCCATATGAGGGCATTTGTCTTGTATTGCATAAATACCTTTATCGGTCATCGTCAATAAAACTGTGCGATTTTTGATTTGTACTTTTAGTTTTTTCTTCTGCTTCAATGTTAATAAACTAGCTGCAAAAAATTCCATAAGCACCTCCTATATATCTTATCTCATTGTACCATATTTTTGGTTTTAGTTTGGCTCTTTTATAGAGATTTATTATAATATTCTTCTATCATAATCTCTGTCTCAATTACCTCTAAAATAATTGTTTTTTATATTTTTTTGGTTTTAGTGTATAATTGTATTACTTATTTAAATTGAATACTTTTTGGAGGATACTAGATGAATGAAAAACTTGTTTTAGATGTTCATGAGAAACCAAAGTCAATAACGGCTTGGTTGTTTATGAGTTTGCAGCACGTATTTGCAATGTTTGGTGCAACTGTATTAGTTCCGCTTATAACAGGGTTACCTGTAGGGGTAACTTTAGTTGCTAGCGGAGTGGGAACCTTAATATATATTCTATGTACAAAAGCAAAATCGCCTGTTTTTTTAGGTAGCAGTTTCGCTTTTATTATCGCAATTCAAAACGCAACTGTAATATTACCGGATGGGTCAAAAGATTTTAGTGCAGCATACTTTGGGCTTATGGCGGTAGGTATTGTATATGTTGTTGTTGGTATCGTAATAAAATTTGTTGGTAGTAATTGGTTGGAAAAACTGTTACCACCAGTGGTAGTCGGACCAATGATTATGATTATTGGTTTAGTTTTAGCTCCAGTAGCTATCGAAAAAGCGGGACTATTAGGTGGTAGTGGATTAATTAGCCCTTTAATAGCTTTAATAACGTTTAGTGTTATTGTTGTGATTAGTATTTATGCAAAGGGCCTGTTAAAAATCATTCCATTTCTAGTTGCAATTATAGTTGGATACTTAGCATCCTTGGCTTTTGGCGTTGTAGATGTTGGTGAAGTATTTAGTGACGTATCAGCATTCGTTGTGCCTAATTTTAATTTTGTTGGAACCTATAAATTTGATTTATCTGCGGTTCTGGTTTTTGTTCCTATCGCATTTGTAACTATTGCTGAGCATATTGGAAACCATACAGTTTTAGGCCAAATCATTGGACGTGATTTGATAAAAGATCCTGGTTTAGACAATACGCTTCTAGGTGATGGTATAGCGACTTTTGTAAGTGCTGCTATTGGTGGACCTGCCAATACTACATATGGTGAAAACACTGGTGTTGTAGCGATGACAAAAGTAGCTAGTGTTTGGGTAACGGGGTTAGCTGCCGTATTTGCTATACTTCTTGGATTCTTTGGCTATATTCAAGCATTTATCCTAAGTATTCCAGATGGTGTTTTAGGTGGAATAGCTATTGTCCTCTATGGTTTAATCGCTGGTAATGGTGTTAAAGTTTTAGTTGAGGAAAGAGTAAATCTATCAAACATGAAGAACCTCATTATTGTTGGTGCTATGTTGGTTATTGGTTTAGGTGGTGCAGTCATTAATTTAGGCCCGTCCGTTTCACTTAGCGGTATGAGTCTAGCTGCTTTATTAGGAATATTGTTAAATGTTATTCTTAGACCAAATAAAGTTAAAAAGAAGATTATTTCTCAATAATATAAAAAGACAAAATTAAGCAAAAGCCTAATATTGTCTTTTTATTTATTATGTATTACATTATCTCAAAATTTTTGTTTTTTGCTATCTCCAATAATTCAGGATCAGGGTTCACAGCAACCGGATGACCGACAAGTTCTAATATTGGTAAATCATAATTTGAATCTGCATAAGCTTTACTCTCTTTATAGTCTGCATTTGGAAAGTGTTCTAAAATAATTTCTTGCTTTCGATTATGAATAATAATATCAACTTCTTTTGATGACAATAACCCTTTATCAGATAATATATGAGTACCGATAACCATATCAAATCCTTCTTTAAGAAAGGGTTTCAAAATAATATCAAAATTTCCACTTAGTAAAACAGTGAAGAACCCAGCTTTTTTGTCCTTCTTTATTTGTTCCACAATCCTTAAGTTCCTGTATTTCAACATTTCTAAATAAAAATCATTAAGAAATTTTTCAAGAACATTAAATTCAACAGATCTAAATAAATCAGCCGTTACTTCCATAGCGTTGGCTCTAAAGGTTTGTTTGTCCCAACCAAAAAGTTTTAATTTATGGAATAAATACCTTGTATAAACAATTCTTTGACATTTTCGCCTAGCTTTTTGATTAATTTTTTGTTTGCTCCACAGTTTAAGAAGCATTGGTAATGTTTGAACATTTATATACGTTCCATCAAAATCATAGATTGCTAATTTCATCGTTTCACCTTTAAAGTTATGTTTTCTTTTTTTTGAGAAGAATTACTTTATAGTTATAATATCACAAATTTTTCCTTAATAATATCTATTTATTATTTAGAGAATCATCAACTGGTGAAGATTAAATAGAAACTAATAAATATAGATTTTAAAATATATGGCAACTCTAATTTCTCAATAATAAAGAAAAAACGCTCAAATTAGCGTTTTTTTCTCTTCTTTAGTTAAATTTTTGAAATGACAAATATGTCTTAGAATCTATCTAGTTTCACATGACTGAGATTGTAACGCAGTTATAGCTACAACAGCTACGATGTCTTGATAAGAACATCCACGTGAAAGATCATTTACTGGTCTACTTAGTCCTTGAGTGATTGGACCATATGCAGAGGCATTTGCAAATCTTTCTACTAGTTTATAGCCAATATTTCCAGATTGTAAATCGGGGAATATTAGTACATTTGCATGACCTGCTACATTACTATGGGGAGCTTTTAGTTTAGCCACAGAAGGTATTATTGCGGCATCTACTTGTAGTTCGCCATCAATTTTTAGGTTTGGATATCTCTTTCTAACAATTTTTGTCGCTGACACAACTTTATCTACCCCTTCTCCACTTGCACTTCCAAATGTAGAATATGAAAGCATAGCAATTCTAGGTTCCTGTTTTGTTAAGTAATCAAACGATTTCGCAGTTTGGATTGCTATCTCGGATAATTCATCAGCGTTTGGATTTACAACTAAACCACAATCAGAAAAAGCAAATTCACGAGAGCTTAAACTTTTAGAATTTGCCGCATCCATAAGGAAAAACGATGATACAAGTTTAACATTCTTAGCAGTTCGAAGAATTTGAAGTGCAGGTCTTAAAATATCTCCTGTTGAGTTAATTGCACCTGCAACCATTCCATCTGCGTCTGAATTCTTAACCATCATAACACCATAATATATTGTATTAAGGACGAGTTTATCGGCCTTTTCTTTTGTCATACCTTTTGCTTTTCGTAGTTCAACCAATTTATCACTATAGAAATTTAGTTTGTCTGATTGCTCAATAACAATAACTTTAATTCCTTCATTTTGAAGCTTTGTAATCTCATCATTTAAATCTTTTTGATTAATTAAAACAACAATGTTTGCGATATTTTGAATTCTAATTTGTCTGGCAGCATTAATAATTCTTTGATCCTTGCCTTCAGCCAAAACAATTGTTTGAACATTTTGTTTAGCTTGATTTGTTATTCTATCTAGAAGGTTCATTTTATCATCTCTTTGCTATTTAATTATTTTATAATTGCCTTCAGTACTAACTGAATCAACAATTCCTGCAATACATAATTCCACAGGAGAATACTTGGTTGTGGCCTTTGTGATCATTCTTGCTGAGCCACCTTCGCTCAGAATAACAACAATATCACCAACACCAGCTCCCACTCCATCAACCGCAAGCATTTCATTACCAAAAGGAATCAATTTCTCATCGATTGGTTGAACAAACAATAGTTTTTTTCCTAGTAATGCTTTGTCTTTGTGTGTTGAAACTAAATTTCCTACTACTTTTGCAAGTTGCATCATTTCACCTCATATTAAAAGCTATTCATCTGTACGGTAAACACTATCTACTATTCCTGCTATTCCTGCATCAGCGCAAGCAGTAGGAATCGGAAGGCACATTGCTCCTTCTTTACTCTTAGAATAAAAAACATATTCACCAAGACAGGCTCCACTATTATCTCCAGCCACTATTGGTGATCCTAAAATTTCATACTTTGAGTTCATAGGTTGTATCACAAGTAGTGGAACACCGTATAAATCTTTTACTTTTATTGTTGAAGTAACCACGCCAATAACTTTTGCCATTTGCATGATATCACTCCTTATTCCCTGTTAAACGTTTTTCAATATTCAGAATACTATTTACTCGTTTTATATTTCTTTCACCTTCAAATTTTGTTGTTAAAAAGGTTTTGATTATTTCTTTAGCAACTCCTTCTCCAATGACAAAACTTCCGAGTGTCAAAACGTTTGCACCATTGTGGTGACGACTATTTCTTGCAGTATATATTTCATTTGCACATGCAGCTAAAACTCCGGGTACTTTGTTTGCCATCATTGCAGAACCAATACCCGCTCCATCAACCATAATGCCAAATTCACATTTTCTCGTTGAAACAGCGTGTGCTACCAGGAATGCATAATCTGGATAATCACACCTAACTTTATTAAAAGTTCCAAAGTCTTCAACTTGCATATGTAGTTCTTCTAAAATATATTTCTTAATTTTTTCTTTTAACTCAAATCCGCCATGGTCACTCCCAATTGCAACTTTCATAATTACGTCACCTTATTATGCGCACTAAAAACGTTTTTTCCTTCTATAGCGACGTACTCAATAATGGCCATAATTGTAGCATCTACTGGCTTATTTTTTGTTAGTTCAGTTAATCTTCCTGAACTTCCACTTACTACTAAAACTAGTTCTGATAATCCTGCTCCAACAGCGTCTATCGCTACTGTAGCCTTACCTTCGTTTTCATAAGTAAGAATGTTTACTGGTTGTACAACTAGCATCTTTAAACTGTTCATGCTTGGATCTTTTTGTGTACATACCACTGTTCCTATTACTCTAGCGGGATACATATAATTTCCTCTTTTCTAACATTAATAAGTACCTGCCGCAGGTTTTGAACCTTTGACAATATTGATACCTGAGCTTGTTCCAATTCTGGTAGCACCAGCAGCTATCATAGCTCTTGCTTTTTCAGTGGTGCGTACTCCTCCCGAAGCTTTAACACCCATTTTTGGCCCAACCACTTCACGCATAAGTCTAACGTCTTCAACGGTTGCTCCTCCAGTGTTAAATCCAGTTGAGGTTTTTACAAAATCAGCTTTTGCCATTTTAGCAATTGTACATGCTTTAATTTTTTCTTCATCATTTAATAAAGATGTTTCCAAAATAACCTTAACAAGTGCACGACCTCTAGCAGCAGATGTTACTCCTTCAATATCTCTTTTAACAGTGTTCCAGTCTCCTGATTTCAATGCACCGATATTGATAACCATGTCGATTTCATTCGCACCATGTTTTAATGCATCATAAGTTTCATCAATCTTAGCTCTTGTAGAAGATGCTCCTAAAGGAAAACCTACAACGCAACAAGTTGCAACTCCAGTTCCCGATAATAATCGTGAAACAAGCGATACATAGTGTGTATTTATACATACTGATTTAAATCTATATTCTATCGCTTCTTTACAGACTTTTCTAATATCGTTTTCTGTAGCTTCAGGTTTTAATAATGTATGATCAATCAGGCCTGCAAGATCACTATTATCTGCTTGAATTGTATTTGAACCATTATTTTCTTTCGAAATCTTACGATATACTTCTTCAGCTATTCTATCAATTAATTTGTCTAATTCCATATTCTCAACTCTTTTCAATTTTCAATTTTATTCCTATACGTAAGTTTACTTAATTAGTGATTCAACATCATTGTGTGGACTTGGTATTACATGTGATGATACTAATTCTCCAACTCTACGAGCAGCTTCAGAACCTGCTTCAACTGCTGCTTTTACAGCACCAACATCTCCGCGCACCATTACAGTAACTAAACCTGATCCAGTTTTCTCTTTTCCAATCAATCTAACATTCGCTGCTTTTACCATTGCATCGGCAGCTTCAATTGCTCCAACAAATCCTCTTGTTTCAATTAATCCTAATGCTTCTTTCATTTTTTTCCTCCATTTTAATTCTTTTTTAGAATATTTATTAACTATTTCGTTACAACAGAAGACTTCAATAATTCTTCAACGTCTTCATGAGGACGAGGTATTACATGTGCTGATACTAATTCTCCAACTCTGCGTGCTGCTTCAGATCCAGCTTCAACTGCCGCTTTTACTGCCCCAACATCTCCACGGACCATTACGGTAACTAAACCTGATCCAGTTTTTTCTTTTCCAATCAGTCTAACGTTTGCTGATTTAACCATTGCATCGGCAGCTTCAATCGCGCCTACAAATCCTCTTGTTTCAATTAATCCTAATGCTTCTCTCATTTTTCTTTCCTCCGTTAAGTAATTCAATTTTTGTCGGTTTTCTCGGTTGTTTCTGAAATGTTTATTTCGTTTCTTTTGCTGCTTTTACTGGCTTGTCATTAGAATTTATTAATTCTTCAACATCTTGGTGTGGTCTTGGAATAACATGTACAGAAACTAATTCTCCAACTCTACGAGCTGCTTCAGATCCAGCTTCAACAGCTGCCTTTACTGCGCCTACATCTCCGCGCACCATTACAGTTACTAATCCTGATCCAGTTTTTTCTTTCCCAATCAATCTAACATTGGCTGCTTTTACCATTGCATCTGCAGCTTCTACTGCACCTACAAATCCTCTTGTTTCTATCATTCCTAATGCTTCTTTCATTTTTCTAGTTCTCCTTTCTTTATTTTTTTATAAAAGTGTTTGTAACATTTCTTTACTCATCCTTGGAATCACTGCAGTATGAGCCAGTAATCCATCATCTTTGTTTGCTTCTATTGCAGCTTCTACAGCTGCTTTTACATCACTTACATCTCCAGTAAGAATTGTAAATGCTTTTCCACCTAATCCTCTTCCTAACCTAATCTCTAAAAGTTCAACATTTGCTGCTTTTACGGCTGCATCTGATGCTAAGACTGCGGTTGCCAAAGAATATGTTTCAATGATACCTACTGCATTTTTCGGTACTATTTCTGTTGTACAACTTAGCGCGGTAAAAACTTGTTTATGAATATTTGCAATAACAATGTCTTTGACGAGTGATTTCCCTGCGGTTTTTGCACCAACTTCGATTGCACTTTTTACAGCAGAAACTGAACCCCGTACCATGACTATATATTTCCCAGGGCAAGATGCATAAGCTCCAATTAGTTTTACATTAGCTGTTTTTACAATTGCATCACCAGCTTCAATTCCTCTAGCAATACTATTCAGTTCAATCATTCCTAACGATTCCATATGATTCACCCTCCTTAAGCTTGTATTTCTATATAGTCATTTGTTAAATTTATAACTTTTCCATTTATACTTGCATGAATATTAGCACCTAACTTATCGCCACACGATGCAATGAGCATACCTTTTGTAACGATAGTTCCAATCTCTACTAAAGAGGTTGCGGTGACACCTATATGTTGTTTAAGCATTATCTTCACATTCTTTGTATCAAAGATAGCTTGATTCAAAGGTGCCGCTACATTATAATCGATTAAATCAAGTCTGGCTATTAATCTTTTGGTTGGTACTTTTTTACTTTCTCGTAATTCATCGACTTCATAAGGTATTATTTTTTCGGTTTTTGCGCCTTTTTTTAATAAACTTTGTTTAACCATATTAGTTATCTTGCCAGGATCTAAATCCATCGGACACGCATAGAGACTACAAAGCCCGCAATTACAACACGATACCACAGAAGATATGGTTCCAAGAGCGCTAGGGTCTTCATTTGCTAGTCCCCTCATTACTTTATGAGGTTCTGTATTTAATCCTATAATATATCTAGGACACATATCAGTACAATAGCTACACTGGCAACATATCGCTTTTGTTAACTGTAAATCTACTATAGTTTTTCGGGTTTTTTTGATAATTAAACTATGATCTTTCGGTAAGACAACAATACCACCAGATACTTTTGTTACTGGTGCATCCCAGTCTTCTTCAACGTAACCCATCATTGGTCCACCAACAATTAAACTATAATCGTTTAAATTATTTGGCCCAAAACACGCCTTAATAAGTTTTCTGAAACTAGTGCCTACAGGCGCAATAATTGTTTGCGGTTTTTCTACAGCTCCTGCAACAGTTATTACTCTATTAATAACTGGTTCATCCTTTGCAATATGTATAGAAGTTAAAACATTAATCACAACTGCACCAACATCTAAAGGTATCCCCATTAGTGGTACAACTTTTCCTGTCACTTCATAAACAAGTTGTTGTTCATCACCAGCAGGATAATAATCCTTTATTATTCTTAACTCCATATTTTTTTCATTTATAAGAATTTTTTCTAGTTTTTTGATGGCTTTTTTGTATTTTCCTTTTAGACAAATAACCCCTCGTTTGGCTCCTGTTTGAGACATCGAGATTCTTAATCCTTCAACAACATCTTCACTATAAAATTCCATCATTTGTTGATCAACTCTTAATAGTGGTTCACATTCTGCACCATTAATTATGACAACCTCAGCTTTGCTATTTAATTTAACATGCGTAGGAAATCCAGCACCTCCGGCGCCTACTATTCCAGCTGCTTTAATTTTTTCGATATTATTTTGAAACACATTAATCACTCCTAGTATTAACTAAATTAAACAATTCTAAAGCCTCCAGATAATGTACATCTTCTAATTCTACTAAAACTTCTTGCGGAAGTTAATCCTTCACCTGTTGGTGTTGCAATAGTGAGGGTAGCAAATCCTTCCCCTTCAATTCCGAGTCCGGCAAATGACGGAGCGTTTTTAACAAAAATAGATGTTCTAAGAGCTCTAGCTGCTTTTGTTAGATTAGATACGCTTTCTGAATGCATAACCGCTGTATGAAGGTTTCCACTTTCAGCTATTACTGCTTTTTCTATGGCTTCATCAACTGTATATACTCTAACCATACCGAGAACTGGCATTAACATTTCTACAGTTACAAATGGATGATTTTCTGTTACTTCAGCAATAATTAATTTATAATCTTGTTGAGCGTTTATACCACATGCTTTTAAAATTACTGGTGCAGATTTACCAACGTACTTTTTATTAACTACGGTTTCACCATTACTGTTTGTAACAAAAACTTCTTTTACTACTATGTCAATTTCATGGCGTTTGAGTTCGTAAGCTCCACTTTTTATCATTTCATTTCTTAATTCACTAAATACACTATTAAGAACAAATGCTTCTTTTTCAGCAGTACATAAAACGTTGTTATCAAAACTTGCTCCTCTAACAATATCATTGGCTGCTTTTTTGATATTTGCTGTATCGTCCACAATAACCGGTGGATTTCCAGGTCCAGCCGCAATCACTTTTTTTCCGCTTTTCATAGCTATACCAACAACAGCTTCGCCTCCAGTAACTACTAAAATTCTTATATCTTTGTGAGTCATTATGACCTTGCTTGTTTCCATAGTTGGATTAAGAGGAGCAGTAAGTAATTCTTTTGGTCCTCCGACTTCAAATATAGCTTTATTCAATAAGGAGATAGATTCAGAAGTTACTCTTTTTGCACTTGGGTGAGGATTGAATACAACACCATTTCCTGCCGCTACCATACTTATACCATTATTAATAATTGTTGAGCTTGGATTCGTTGACGGAGTAATTGAACCAATGACTCCAAAAGGAGCTAATTCAACCAATGTCATTCCATCATCTCCTGTAAAGGTAGACGCTTGTAAATCTTCAGTGCCAGGTGTTTTCTCAGCTGCTAGAATATTTTTGATTGTTTTATCTTCTACTCTACCAAATCCTGTTTCTTCATGAGCCATTTTAGCTAACATTCCTGCATTTGCAAGACTTACTTTACGCATAGCGGCAATAATTTCTTTACGTTTTTTCATACTAAGTTCCATTAATTGTTTTTGGGACTCTTTAGCAGCCATAATAGCATCTTCCACATTTTCAAACACCCCAACATATTTTGTTTCGTGTGTTTGAAATGATGTGTTTCTATTTTCATATTTAGTATCCTGTGTTTGATTTATTGTGGTTTTGCTTCCGTATTTTTGTTCCATTTCAGCTTTGAGTTTTTTTATTAAATCATTTGTACTCATAATTAAGCCTCCTCAATATATTCTATTTTAATTCTGTATTCAAACAGTTTGTCTTTTGCTAGTGGTGTAATTACTTGATTTCTGTTAAGAAATAATACTTTTAATCCGCTTTGTTTTAAATTCATTACGTATTTTTCAGTAATCAATTCAACTTTGTCTAATACAGGGTTATCGCAACACTGAATATTTACTACTTTGATACCCATATTTTTAATATTATTAACCGTGGCGGATATTTTGTTGAGCATAGCACTGTTGACGTTCATTATGATTTCAATAGATTTATTTGTCATTAAACCATCTAAAATAATGTGATTTATATCTTCCGAATCGTCGGTTTCTACTAATGCTTGCATTTGGCTTATCTTAAGGCCTAAAATTATTGTAGTTTCAACACCTTCGAGTAAGTTAATAAATTCGTTATTTTTTAAATCAAATTCAATGAAATGAATGTTTTTATTATTTGTAATGTAATCCATTTTTGAAAATGTTACATTTGATCCTAAATATATATCATAACCAGGATAATTCTTCAAGATGTATTCAACGGAATCCTTTACACCAAGTCCAGTATTGGGAACTAGGATTATACATGATTTGTGATTTCTGACTGAGTGTGATTTTTCGTGAGATATAGAATCATTCTTTAGATCTAATTTGTCTAATATATTTTCCGTAACTATCTTCACGAGTTTATCAAAATTATTGATATCCATATTTCACTACCCTTCTATAGATTTATATAAAACTTATTTACCGTTTAAAATGTCATTTATTTCTATAAATGTTTGTGCATTTAAACTAGCTCCACCAATTAAGAAACCAGATACACTTTCAGCAAGTGCTAGTTGGCCTACATTAGAGGCCTTTACACTGCCTCCGTACAGTAATGGAATCATTTTTCCAATATCGTTTCCATATTGATCTATTAAATATTTTCTTATAAACATATGAGTTTCTTCTACTTGTTCTGGAGTTGCGGTTTCACCGGTTCCAATTGCCCAGATTGGCTCATATGCAATAATAACGTTAGAAAGCTCTGTATCAGTAATACGAGATAACGCTTCTTTAATTTGATTTATTAAAAATCTTTTGTAATCTTCTTCTTTTCGTTGCTTGAGATTTTCACCAATACATAAAATTGGTTTAATGTTATTTTGAACACAAAACTTAACTTTTTTCGAGGTGAATTCATCACATTCCATAAAAATCTTTCTTCTTTCGGAATGTCCAACTATTGCGTATTTACATCCAAAATCACGAGCCATAGCTAGTGAAATTTCACCTGTCAAAGCTCCGCTCTCTTTAGGATAAAAGTTCTGTACTCCATAAAGAACTTTGCTATATCGTAATTTTTCCTCAAACAAATACAAATAAGGATTTGGTGGTGCGATGACAACAGTGTTTTTTTCACCAAAATCATAGTCTGCTACATCATTTAGAAATGTAATTACTTCTTGTTTTGTTTTATTCATTTTCCAATTAGCTACAACAAGAAATTCCTGTGTTTGAAATAAACTCTTTATAATTTCTTGTCTAACTACTCGTTCTATATCATTTTTATCCATAACATAAACTCCTTATTTTAAAACTAGTTTTTCAGATCCTCTTAAAACTAGTTTTGTTTCGAGTAACACTTCTTTTATCGATGTATTTTTAACTTGATTATTTTCAATTAATTCAAATAGTAATTCTGCAGCTACTACCCCCATTAGTTCAGTTGGTCTCGATACTGTAGAAATATTCAAATTCATAATTTCAAACATTTCAACATCATCAAAACTGATGAATGCTATATCTTCTGGTACAGATATTTTACTTTCTATGAGTGCCTTCATACAGCCTAAAGCCATCATGTTATTTGAAGCAAAAATAGCGGTTGGTCTGTTTTTTAATTGTAATATCTTTTTAGTAATTTCATATCCGCCTTCAAGTTTAAAATCTCCAAAGAAAACATAGTCATCATTAACGGCTATATTATTGCTTCGCAGAGCATTTTCATACCCATAAAACCTCTCGCGGCCAGGCTTTGAAGACATTGGTCCTGAAATTATTGCAATATCTTTATGTCCCTCACTAATTAATGCGTTTATAGCATCAAATGCTCCGGAGACATTATTTATAAAAACTGAATTGAAATGAGATATATTTATACCACGGTCTAATAAAACTACTGGTACTCCTAGATCTTCAAGCTGGTATAAATATTCTGAGTTATACCCTACTTGATCTGTTTTTGGAGTAATTATTAATCCCACAATCTTATTTGTTTTAAACAAATGTAAATATTTTAATTCCTTTTCTAATAACTCTTCAGTATTACATACTAATAAACTAGCAGAGTACTTATCTGCTATTCTAGAAATTCCTTTTATAACTTCTCCGAAAAACGGATTTGATATATCAGGTATAACAACACCAATAATGTTAATGTTTTTATTAATAATTGACTGACCTAACATAGTGTCTTTATTAGCTAGTTCTTTAAAGGCTTCTAACACCTTGTCTTTTGTTTCCTGCTTGACATATCCGCTTTGATTCATCACTCTAGAAACAGTTGCCACAGAGACCCCAGCTTCAATTGCAACATCTTTATTTTTTACCACTTGTTACACCTCATCTATGCAATATGTAATTTTCTTTCACATATAAATACGTCTGTTATCTTAGATTATAAACGTTTTTTAGCATGATGTCAATACATACTCAGAAAATATATGGAATTTGTGTAATTTTATTACATATTGATTTTAAATAAATAAAAACACCTCTCTACATGAATGTATTAAGGTGTTTTTATTTAGATATTTATATTTTTTTTATAAGAAAATCAACGATAGTGCAACTCCTATAATACCTAAAATTGCCAAAACTGCTAAAGCTTTTTTCGGCATCTTACCACCATTACTCATTGCTTTACCGAACATACCAAATACTAATGGATGAATTAAGAATGGCATTGCGAAGATAAATGATATTAATGCTACTGAACTAAATGCTGTATTTACACTTTCAAACATCCCGCCTTGAACAGCAGCGAATAATCCAAAGTGAGATATAGCTGAACTATTTGCAATTGCAGCACTTTCCAAGTCCATACCTGCAAAATTTAATAATAGGAACCCACCAAATACAGCAACTAATTGCCAACCAATAGAGAAAAATACTAAACCTTTGATTTCTTGTTTCTCTACACCTTTTGCTTTTCTTAGTGTTTTTAAAGCTAAGTAGGTCAACCCAATTCCTAGAGCGACAACAAGTAAACTTGGAACTAATAACAAACTTCCTTTGGTAACACTAATAGCAAGAATTGTGAAAACGAATAAATGCCCAAAGAACGGAATATTAATCATAATTGGTGCTCTTTCTTTTGCTACTTCACCAATATCTCCAGCTGTACAAGCACCTGTTAATCCACTATGAGATAAACTACCTGCCATACCCGGAGCTAATATATCAACGTCATTTGATTTGCCAATAAACACTAATAAAGCAATACCGACAAACATCCAGAATAATTGTCCGAAGAATCCATAAGCCATTACTTGTAGCATTCCTTCAAGTTGGAATGCTTCTAATAACATTGTTCCTCCCGAAATAAATACGCCAGCCAATACAATAGGAATACCACCAAATAATAAAGCCCTCATTGTAGGCCCAGGTCTCCAATCACTAAATACCATACCCATTGTACTTGAAATAATCATCGCAAAGAATATTTGTGGTAAGGCAATTAATGGCGCTATAACATCAGATACAACTTTGGCTAATAATAGTACAAATAAAATGGTAACTATTTCAACTAAACCTCTCAGCAAATAATTTCTTTTATTCTTTATTTTTGCTTTTGGATCAATTAAGATAAGTGCAACAGCGACTCCAAAGAACGCTAAAAGCGGATATGTATCTTGTAGGACATCTCCAGTAGGATAAATAATTCTGTAAAGCGATTGTATCCCAATCAAAATAAAAAATGCTCTAACTAAAAAAATTAGCTGTGTTCCTTTTGTCCCCAGCAACACCTCGTTTTGATTTAATTCTACATCATCATCTTTTGGTATTTTAGGTTTCCAAAAGGTATTTCTTAATTTCTGTCCACCCACGAAGAATGTTGCAATTAATGCAATAATTGTTGCAGATCCAGATAGTCCTACAACTGGAAATTCTGATAAACCAGCTGTAGCAAGTTCTGATGCTTTTAATACCATACCAAGTGCTAATCCAAATACTACAATAATTAAAATTGGTGAGTATTTAGTTCCTGCAACAACCGATCTTGCGATTAGCACTACGACTAAAATAACAGCAAGAGTTAATAACAAATGACTAAATATCTCTAAGATTCCTAAATCCATACATACCTCCTATTTTTTATAATTTAAAAAGGGTGTCGTTAATGGCATCCTTTTTTAAATTTGTGTTCAGTTAAGTCTTATATTTAATGATTATACAAGAAACAACTTTACGAATCAAGGCATTGCTTGAAATTAAAATTGATAAATATTCCTAGTTCTTCATTTACAAACAACATAAAAAAATTCTAATATTAAAAACCTTCGTTTTTTAAAACAAAGGTTTAATATTTATGTCTATTTAAAATGCGTATATTTTATCTGTTCTTTCTTTCGTGGATTACTTGGTCTAATACAATAACTACAAACAAGAATAATTCAACATCGTCTTTCTCGAATACCTCTATCTCGTATGTATCTCCCCATGAAATAATCTTCTTTTGGATTGAAGCTACAACTTGTCCATTGTCATAAATATTAAATGAATGGGCAAATAAACTTCCGTCTACAGTTAGCTCTCTTCTCATAATAGAAAGATCAAACTTAGGTCTTAGACTGAACAATCTTTTAATAGTTGCCACTTCTTCATTCCTTATATTATAGATAAAGTATTTTGGCATAATTGTAAATACTTTTCTATTTGATCGAAGTAACACTTCTCCATTACTATCTTGTAGTTCTAGTTTATTTGTAATACTCATAAATTTGCCTTTAATTTGATAAACTAAATTTTGGTTTTCATCCATCACATTGAATTGGTCCTTAAATGAGAACACTTTTTGTTTAATATAAAATTTCATATTTTCCCCCTTTATATCTTTCATACATATTATAACCTTCTCACTTATTTTCTACAAGTATTCAAACTATATTCTATTAGAGATTAGAGAAACCATTGTATTAAACTCTCATATTTTATATAATTAATACATAATATTTTATCCAAGACACAACAATTTAAGGGGTACTTATGAAAAAAACTTTTAAGGATATCCAACAAAACATCCTTCTTGCTTTGCTTAAACCACTAGTATATATTTGGATGAGAATTGACTCAAAAAGAAAAGTGCATAAAGGCGAAGGAATTAACTTTAGAAGAAATGAACCCTATATAATGTTAGCGAATCATACGTTTATGTTTGATGTAGTACACGTACCCTTGCGTTGGAAAATAGTTCCATATATTATTGCCTCACAAACATTATTTACAAAACAACCAGCCAAGTTTTTAGTTACACAGGTCGCACATGTTATTCCGAAAGCTAAAGGGCGTAGAGATTTAATAACTATTAAAAAAATATTTAATGTTATTAAAAAAGGCTATCCAGTCCTTATATTCCCAGAGGGTGATACAACTTTTTACGGGGAAACAGGACATATTGAAACCTCCACAATGAAACTTATCAAAAAACTTAAATTAGATGTTGTTACGTGTAATGTTAAAGGTGGATACTTATCTAAACCTCGCTGGGCGACAGGTAAAAGAAAAAACCATAAAATTGAATTATTTTATAATCTAACTATAAATCGTGATAAATTAGATAAAATGACGGTAAATGAAATAAGTACAGTTATTAATGACGCTTTATATCATGATGATTACAAATATCAAAGAGAGAAAATGATTCCCCACCCAGGAAAAAAATTAGCAGAAGGTATTGAAAATGTAATCTATGTATGTCCTCACTGCGAATCAATTAATACAATTGTTTCAGATAACAACACAATAAAATGTACAGAGTGTAAAAATGAGGGATATATGGATAAATTTGGATTTATTCATGGATTCAAATTTGATAATTTAATTGATTGGAATGAATTTCAACGAAACTTCTCAGATAAACTTCGTAAATCCGTGATTGAATCTGAAGGCCTGTTGAATTACATGAAAATTGAAACCGAAGAACAAATTCCTTTGGGTAGAATAACTATAACATACAAAAATGAAAACATATATATTTCGGGAGCTCAAGAATTAGTTATTCCTGTATCTGAAATTCAAAACGCGACCATAACATTACGAAGAGATTTTGGGTTTTTGTATAATAACAAACATTATCTTATAAAACTTGATCAGTATGGCGCATCTTTTTTAAGAATTGTTCAAGATAAGTATTAAACTAAATTAAAAGCAGCGACTTGGTTAACCCAAATAGCTGCTTTTTTATATGAAAATTATGTATAACTCTAATTTTTTTGATAGATAACGACTCCGACAAACATCAGAAATATCGCTATTATTTGATATATGTTTATTGGGTTTTGTTCTACCCCAAACCAACCAAAATGGCCGATGATTTTAGCTAAAATCATCTGTGCTAAAATTGATAACATAACGGTTGATAAAACTCCATTGACTGAGACGCTTTTTGTAATAGTTGAAACCACTATTACTCCTAGCACGCCTGATAAGACCATTATAACGCTAATATTAGATAACAAATTACTAAAACTACCTTTGGTGAAAATATATATAACCAAAGCTACAAGAAAACCAAAAAAATGAATCATTAAAACTGTGCCCATAATACCAACATCTTTACTTACTTTGTTATAAAACACATTCTGTAAAGCTATCGCTAATCCGGCAGCAACTGGCAATAATAATAACATCATTTTTTTAAATCTCAATGAAGCTTTCATTTTGGTCTTCATATACATTCCCTCTAGCTATCTTTGATAATAGCTTTTTATTTATTATTTTAATATTTGATTGGTTTTTTATAATAGCTTTTTGGTCAACTAACTTCTTCATTACTCGATGAAGATGTCTGTAGCTGGTACCTAAATGATTGCTGACATCTACTAAGTTTGGCAACGACACGTTGTCTAATGTATCAAATGACAATGACAAAATATAACTAGCAAGTCTCGTTTCTAATGGATAAATCAAATTTAAAGTAGCTTGATCATTGGTTGTTAATATCTTTTCACTTATTTGCAACAACATACTATCTAGGAAAACAATATTTTTTCTATATGTTGATTCAATATAACTAAAAGGAACTTTAACTATTTTTAGTGAGGATAAAGCTTCCACACTACATTGAGCATCTTTTTTTAGAAAGTATTCCACATCCCCTAGGATTGTAAAGGAGTCATATATCCTTAACAGAAGGGTTTTTCCGTTTTCATAATTTTTATATATTTTTATTTTTCCTGATAAAACAAAATAGAAATTTTCAAGTTTATCACCTTCGTTTATTAAGAATTCTCCTTTGCTGTATTCTTTATGAATAAAGTGTTTGTCATCACGTTTTATCATAAATTTGTTATAAAGTATATTCAGGTTCTCTTTATAAGTTAATCTTTTCATAGACTACCTCCTAGTTTAAATAGTATATTACAAATAGCATTATAAAACTAGGACATATGTCATAGTTATATACATTATAAAAAAAGCTACGATAAATTACACTCGCAACTTCTAAATATTCTATATATCACTAATTATAATCCTGTCTACTTAAAATCATATAGTAATTATTATGCTCTTTGCAACTTGTACATAAGGCTGTGTTAACATGCTTAAACCCAACTTTTTTATATGCTTTGTAAGCATATTTATTATCTTCACTCGGGTCTATAGTTACATATTTGACTGTTTTGTCATTAAAACATTTTGTTTTAATAAATTTTTTAAGAGCTATCGGACCAATTCCTTTTCCTACATAATCTAATTCGCCAATAAATAAATCTATACCCATTGATTTCTCTTCAATTTTGTACAGTTCTAATTCTTTATTAATATAGGTTTGAATTAATCCAATCTCGGTTTCATCACAAACAATTAAATAGGTTTGAATAATACCTTTTTTAATTCTTTTAGTATATTTATTATAAGCTTCTTCATAGGTTGTAGGTTTATTGTCCCAATATTTTGAAACATGATCATGATTTAACCAATTAAAAATTTTACTTATATCATTCTCTGATATAGCTTTAAAATTTACCATAGAATCTCTCCTTATTTTAGAGTGAATGAATCTGATAAAATTATTTTACCATTGACCTGGATTTCAATTTTGTGAACACCTGGATAGAGAGTTCTTGTAGAGATAGGCTTAAATGATCTTGAACCATTAATTTGAATTTTTTGATTGTTCTTTACATTGATGGTTTTCAATTTATATGTCTTCTTTGTTGTTTTTCCATGTTTTGTGGGATAGATTACATTGTAATCAATAATAAGAGTTACTGCTTCTTTCGCAAAAACTTCAAAATTAAAATGTAGTTTCCCTCCTATGTTCACTTCTTTTGCGGATAACTCCAAAATAGAATAGTCAATTTTAGGATTAAGATTATATCCTAGGAATTCTAAAGTGGCATTATGGCCTTTTTTTACAAGAGTTCGTAAACTATGTTTAATAATATATTCCATTTCTATTGAATCTTGTTTATGTGAATTCTTCCAACGTTTAAGTGTTTTTAACACAAATTCTGGATCCTTCTTAGAAATATCATTTAAATGATTGGCAACACTTCTAGTAACATATCTTTCAGTATCATAATAGAGGTACTCCAAAGATTTAGCCCCATCCTTGTAATCAATATTTATATTCATTCCCCACGGAAGTGAGGGCCTTACACCTTCACTAGCTAGTCTTCTTTGGTGGATGTCATCGCTTTGAGCCCATTTTAACACTTCGGTTAGCACAGACTCAGGATAGCTATTAAAAAACGGTCTAATCGCAAATTCTGCACTAAAGTATTTGGTGAAATCTCCTAATTTATTTAATGACAATTTAAGGTGTTCGTCGGATAATCCATTATATTCTATATATTCTAGTATAGAGCCATAGATAAAATGGCTTTCCTCAAAATCATTAAATGCGTTAGTTAGAATTTCAATCGCTTCGACATAATCATTTGGTAGATATTTTTCTAAAACAACTCTTACAGTTGTCATTCGTTCTTTTAACTCCTGTTTAGGAAAATGAAGTAAAGCTTCATTTATAAAGCCAGCCTTATCAAAATCATGGTAAACATTAAAGACACTATTAGCCAGCATTGAAACAGTATCTTTATTAAATAGAAGTTCTTTAAGCGTCATTGATTTCACCTCTTACTTATTATAATACAAAAACATTCAATTAATGCAATGTTACATGTATTTTTGTGTTCTGTTATTATAACCTTCTGTAGAAAGCAGAAAGATTTCTCTTTCTGCTTTTTATATTCTTGTGTTATACAATTTATTTTGATTTGTTTTTTACTTTGTTTATATACATTTTTTTGTCTACATTTACATATATTTGATCAACAGTCATTCCTTCGCTATGTTGCTGGTATCCATAACTAAATTTTAATGAATTCAATACTGCATCATCTGTATTTTCTAATATTGTGTATGTATGTTTAATGCTTGCTTCTACATCGATTTCATTTTCAATTACAATGATAAACTCATCTCCAGCCAATCTTGATATCATGATATTTGCTTTAAATGTTTTTTCAAGAATCCTGCTAAACTCAATAAGCACTTCATCGCCCTTAAGGTGACCAAACTTATCATTTATACCCTTAAAATCATCTAAATCTATAAACAGAATTGAAAATTGTTTCTGAGCGTCAATTAGATTCGAAATATATTTTTCATAGGTTTGTCGATTATATAATTTTGTTAAATAGTCTTTTTCGCTATTTACTGACTCCAAGAAGATATACACTACTAACAAGCTAAGTGTAATTGATGTCCACGAGAAAAATAAATTTTCTAAGCTAAGCTGTAAAATCATTCCTAATATAGGTAATGAAAAAAAGATAATAAATATCACCAATGCAGATTTTTGGGTTTTTTTTCGATGGATAATTGTAAATGCAAGCATATAAAGATAATATAGCCCAACCATAACATATTGTACCCATAGCAAGCTCTCTGCCTGATAAATATTAGTCACTTTGTCAACACTAAAATATATTGGAAAGAATATGTTAATAATCAACATAACTACGGTGAATAGAGTTGGAATTAAATAAAAATATCTCTTATATAACCGTTTGCAATCTTTAAAAATAAAGTAGTCTACATAAGATAACATAAAACCACAAATTATTGGTGCAATTATAATTAGCAACATATTAGTAAAATATTCTAAAAAATGAGAGCCAAGAAAATGAGTGCCATCAAATACCCATGTCATTGGTTCTATTATTATTGCTGCCGCACTAAAAAAAATAGTTGCTTTAAATAATCGTTTAGCAATGTGATTCACACTTGATTTCACAATAAGTGTTACAAACAATATTGCTAAAATTATCAGCGCAAATACGTTTAATTGAAACTGTATTAAATATTCCATTTTTTCACATCCATTATTTTAGACTCTTATAATATTTTATATCAAGATTCAAAAAAAAGATACATGGTATCCAAAATCTATTAATTTATTGCAAACGTTATTATTAAATTAAGATTCGTTTAAGATATATTTTATATAATACAAGTGTAGCAAAAAAACAAATACCACTAAATCTCTTTAAAGATAAATGAATTAGGGTCCACCCTATTGTTAAAAATATCAATAAAAAAACAAAGCCGTTAAATTAAGCTTTGTTATTCTTTATAGTTTTAAATTATTTATATAAACCTGAAACTTTTTGCTGAATTGTTTCATTTGATAAAAAATCATCAAATGGCCCTTCAAAAACATAAGCTCCATTTTCGTGAATTTCAACAACTTTATTAGTTACACTCGCCAATAAAGAATGGTCATGTGATGATAGTAGTAATGAACCTTTATAGTCTCTTAATCCTTGGTTAACTGATTGAATAGCTTCAAGATCTAAATGGTTAGTTGGTTGATCTACAATTAATGTATTTGCTTCAGATAACATCAATCTTGAAAGCATGCATCGCATTTTTTCTCCACCACTAAGTACTTTTACTTTTTTTAATGGTTGATCACCTGAAAATAACATTCTTCCCAAAAACCCCCTTAGATATGAATCCGCTGGGTCTTTTGAGTATTGTCTTAACCACTCAATTAGATTTAAATCATTATCATTAAAGAACTCACTGTTATCCGATGGAAGACTAGCTTTTATTACTGTTTGTCCCCATTTTATAGTCCCGCTGTCAGGTTTAGCTTCTCCAGCTAATATTTTTAATAAAAGTGTTCTAGCCAAGTCGTTTCTTCCTGTAATAGCTACTTTGTCATTACGATTAACTACAAATGAAACATTATTAAATATCTTAACTCCTTTATATGAAGCTGATAAATTAGTAACTTCAAGTACATCTTTACCAAGAGTACGCGCTATATCAAACCCTACAAACGGATATCTTCTACTTGAAGGAACTATTTCGTCAAGGTTGATTTTTTCTAATGATTTTTTTCTTGATGTAGCTTGTGAAGATTTAGACGCATTTGCACTAAATCTAGCAATGAAAGCTTGGAGATGTTTCATTTTTTCTTCTTTTTTCTTATTTGAATCTAACATCAATTTTTTAGCTAATTCCGATGATTCTCTCCAAAAATCGTAATTACCGCTATAGAGTTTTACTTTAGTATAATCAATGTCTACAGTATGGGTACAGACTTTGTTTAGAAAATGTCTATCATGGGAAACTGTAATCACTGTTTGATCATAGTCCAACAAGAAGTTTTCAAACCATTTGATTGCTGTAAAGTCTAAATGGTTTGTTGGTTCATCCAATAATAAAATATTTGGATTACCAAATAAAGCTTGAGCTAATAATACTTTAACTTTATCTTTACTTAAAATTTCACTCATTTTTTTTATGAATGTCTCTTTGGGAACACCAAGGCCATTCAATAATTTTTCTGCATCCGTTTCAGCATTCCATCCATCTAGTTCTACAAATTCTACTTCTAGATTTGCTAGATATAATCCGTCTGCATCTGTAAAAGGTTCTTTTACATATAAGATTTCTTTTTCTTGCATTATATTGAACAATCTTTTGTGTCCCATAATAACTGTTTCTAATACGCTATATTGATCATATTCATAATGGTCTTGTTTTAACACCGCCATTCTATTTCCTTTTTCAATAGATATGTTTCCTTTTGTTGATTCCTTTTCTCCAGATAATATTTTCAGAAAAGTAGATTTACCAGCACCATTAGCACCTATAACACCATAACAATTTCCTGATTTAAATTGGATATTTACATTTTCAAATATCTTTCTATCAGGGAAAATTAAATCTAAATTAGATACTGTAATCATTGTATCAACTCCTTTGCCTTGAATATAGTATCACAATAAGAATAAATTGCAAGAAAAATGCGAGTGATAACACTTTCTTTTTTGGAAAAATTTTTGCGGAAGATTTTCTCCAAACAAAAAAGCCCTAATTTTCTGCTTTAGGGCTTAATATTTTGTTATTCTTCTGTTTTTTTATTTACTAATTCTGGTTCAGTTAATTCTGGTTCTCCATCAGATTCTTCTAGTTCATCTGGGATAATTGCAACCTCTTGCATACTAATGATAACTTTGTCTTCATCTTCAAGAAGTTCTATTCCTTTTGGAAGTTTAATGTCTTTGGCATAAATATAATCACCAAATTTTAAACCAGATACATCAACGTCAATGTGAGAAACCCCACTACCAACAACATATTCTACATCCAAAGTATCTGTTAAACTACGTAAATCATAGCGTCTTTCTTCAATGTTCTCTTTTCCAATCATGTTTATACTGATTGATGCTTTAATAGTATCTCCCGCTGATACTTTCATTAATTCAAAATTAAGAAAATGATGCCCATTCAAGATGTCTCTATGGATATTTTTAATATAAACTGTATGGCTTTTGGTTCCTAGTTTTATTTTAAAAGTTTTTGTAAGTCCATATTCACTTAAGCAGCTATGTAACTCTTTTGCATCTGCTTGAATAGATATAGATTCAAATCCTTTACCATATATAACCCCTGGAGTTTTTTTATTGCCTCTCACGATGCTTAATGATTCAGTTCTTTTTTCAATTTTCATTCTTCTGTCCTTTCTACTAATATATTTCGCTAATATGATTATAACATATATTGATATCTTAATCTATCTACTTTACACCAAAACGGTATAAATACTTGTTTTCAATTTTTTTTGAGTTTTTATTGGAAACATATTTACAGACTTCGCTATATTCAGTTTTTATTATATTAATTAGTTCGTTAACAGAAATTATACTATCTACTCTGAAAGCATTACTTCCAGCAAATGCAAATCCATTATTCATGTTACCTTTTTTTGCATTTAACAAGGCTAGACTAATGCAATATGGCGCTTCTTCTTTTTTACATGTAACTATACAGTTAAACGGACATTTAAATGGATGTTTAAGTCCATTTTTTACATCATCTAAATATACATTTTTTATAGCTCTTCCAGGTAAACCTACTGGGCTATCAATGTAAACAATGTCTTCTTTTTTTGCATCTATATATGTTTGTTTAAAACCATCGCTAGCATCACATTCATTAGTAGCAACAAATCTAGTAGCCATTTGAACTGCCGAAGCTCCATTGCTTAGAAAATAATGGATATCCGAGCCATCGAATATTCCTCCACCAGCAATCACTGGGATTTTCTTTCCATATTCTTTTTCAAATGGTTCAAGAGTTTCCAGTAGTTCAGGAAGAAGATTCTCCAATTTATTTGATTCATTTTCAATACTATCTTTTTTAAAACCTAAATGTCCACCAGCAAGAGGTCCTTCTAGGACAAATGCATCTGGAAGATAATTGTAATTTTTTAGCCACTTTTTAATAATTATTTTAGCGGCTCTACCTGAAGATATAATTGGTACTAGTTTTGTTTTAGAGTTTTTCTTAAGATATTGAGGTAGATTTAGAGGAAGACCAGCACCCGCAAAGATAAAATCTATTTCTTCATCTATAGCAGCTTCAACTAATTCACCAAAATTAGATAAAGCAACCATTATATTAACTCCAAGCAATCCTTTAGTCATTTTCTTAGCTTTTTGGATTTCACTTCTTAAGCCTTGTATATTATTATAATTAAAGTCTTTTGAGTTTCCATCAAACATTCCTACTCCAGCGGCTGAAATAACCCCTATGCCACCTTCATTAGCTACAGCTGATGCTAAATTAGCTAATGATATACCAACTCCCATACCGCCTTGAACAATTGGAAGTTTTGCTACTAAATCACCAATAACTAGTTTTTTCATTATATTTCGACTCATAATATTCCTTCTTTCTACATAATAATCCTATGATAAAACTTTTGACATTACTATATCACACATAGTAATTTATAGCAACAAAAATTATTTTAAAAAGGCCAAAGTGAGGGCATTTAGTCAGAAAATCGAAATATCAGTTATCGACAATTAATTTAATTTTGCTTAATTTTCAATAAATAAGTTCTTTTTTTAATAAAATTAACGTTTTTTTTGTTTTTGAGATTTGTGATGTTTATAAGTTTTTTTTAGTCACTACAAAAAAAGAATTAAAAAGATTACAAATAACCTTCTTAATTCTTAAATACATATTCTATTAAAATTTATTTAGATCAAATAGTTATTAGTCGTCTAGGCCCAGTCATAAAGAATAATACCATCCAACCACATAACGTGAAATATCCTGAATGCCAGATAATAAATCCGATTCCTCCCCATGCACTATAATCTCTAGATACATTAACTATAGAAAATGCATCTCGTATAGCAGAAAAGCCAGTTCTAATAGCAGGTTCTGGAATTGCCATTTGTAACTGTTCAATTCCTAATGGCCACTGTTCAATTGGCAAATGATAAAGCACTGAGTAAAGTGAGTATCCAACACAAAACACAGTCATAAAAACTGTGAATATTCTATACATTTTTAATTCTTTTTTTATTGTTTCCTCTTTAAAAGAGTACACCCTTTTAAGTTGAATGATGATAAGCGGTGTTATAGACAAAAATGCAAGTCCCCACAATGTCTCTTCGATAGCAAATAATAATTGGATTTTATTAATTGTTCCTCCAAAAGCGAAAAACTGAGCTAAACACAATGAGATAAAAAACACATACGGAGTTTTAGTCTCTATAAAACGCAAAAATGGTTTAGATTTATCAGACTCTTTTGCAGGTACCTCTTTGTTTAGATTTAATAAGACATTCATAATCAAATATGCAAAAGATACTTCAGCGAATAAAGCAAAAAATCTAATAAGCAATGAACTGTTTGCGAGTGTATCAAACCAAGCCAATTGTTCTAGATAGCTTGATACAAAAATTGATCGATAAAAAGCGACGCCTATAAAGATCAATCCAAATATTAGTAATCTCTTGCGATATGGAGAAGATTTAACTTTTTCATTATTTTTAGACTTTACGTAGATTGTTATTCCAATTATTAGATTAATTACATTGATTAAAACTACTGCTCCCCACCAAGTCCAAATCCATGGCGCTCCTGTTATCGCTAAAATGTGCATGAGACTCTCCCTAATTTTTACGTACTAAATCTTTGTTTTACAAAATAGTAATTAAATTTGTCCGATAGATTTTCGTTAAATATGTAACCGTCAATATTATAGCCTTTGATTTCCCGAATATCTTGAACCTGATTAATAATTAAAATATTTGCCATAATACCTCTAGATTTTTTGGCATTGTAACTTATCGTTTTTAAACTTTTATCTTCTTGTTCTTCTTGAAAATAAATGTTAATCATTTTCTTTTTGTTCCTTTTGATCATTTTGCTAAATTCATTTGAAGCAAGATTAATGATGTAATCTTCATTATCAAAATACTCATCAACTGATTTTTGCCAATAATCATATAATTGAATACCTTTTAATTTTATGGTCATATCTAAACGGTATGGCCACATTATAGTGTTTGATTTAAGTGCACCGTACATTGCGGATAAAATAACCAAGTGCTGTTCAAGATAAGCTGATTGGTCAAGATTATATTTTTCAGTATATATTTGTTCGAATACAACCCCTTGATAACAATTTATTGCTTCTATCCCAGGATTATTAACACTAGATGATTGATATAAATTGTATGTTTTATCAAGTAGTTGTCCCTTAATTTTTAATGTGCTCTGCAAATCATTTTTTGATAAAGATTTAAAATATGAAAACAATTTGTTTGTATGGTTACCAAATAAAATAGTATTGCTTTTTTTTGAATCTAGTATATCTGTAATCTGTTTTTTACTGGGTGACAAAATTATTTTCATTCTATATCTCCTATTTTTATTTATAATTTTTCAGGCGCAGAATCTTCATAGTCGAATAATTCAACTGTGACTTCTTTCATAACTTCTGGTTTTTTAGGTTTATCTCTAAAATCTTTTTTTACAGTTGCTATTCTATCAACTTCTTCAATACCAGCTATTACTTTACCAAATGCTGCATATTGTCCATCTAGGTGTTGAGAATCCATATGCATGATAAAAAATTGTGAACCAGCTGAATTAGGACTTTGTGATCTTGCCATAGATATAACTCCTCTTGTATGAGTCAAATCATTTTTAAATCCATTTGAATTAAACTCTCCTTTAATGCTATAACCAGGCCCACCCATTCCAGATCCATCTGGGTCTCCTCCTTGAATCATAAAACTTTCAATAACTCTGTGAAATATAACTCCATTATAAAATCCTTTTTTTACTAGACTAATGAAATTATTTACTGTGTTTGGAGCTATCTCAGGATATAACTCGACTTTAATCTTGTTTCCACTTTCCATTTGTATTGTTATAATTGGGTTTTTCATATTGTTTCCTCTCTAATCTATTTTTTTATAGTTTTTAATGTGCTGTATATTGAAACCTTGATACCTTACTATTTTACCATAACTTATGTTAAATCCTTTAGGATTATATATAAAATATATAATTTTAAAAAAGCACTATTTCTGGCTAGAAATAATGCTTTATATTTATTAATTAAAATTTACATTCCTTTGTTGGGATAAGTAATATTTTGATGAATTTCTGTCAAATGATTCTCTTCATCCATAATTACACAATGTTCTTCTGCTTCGGAAACTTTACAAGTTGAAAAGTTACCGATTTTAGAATTATCAATTAAGAAATAGACATTTGATGAATTTTTTATCACTTTCTTCTTCAACATCGTTTCTTCAACTGACGGTGTTGTTATACCATATTTTTCACTAATACCATTAGCTCCTAAAAATGATTTTTCAAATACGAAGTCAGTAAGTTGTTCTATTGTTGAAGTTCCATAAACAGAATTTCTTACTCTTGACACGTTCCCGCCAAGCAGATAGATTTCAAGATTATTGACATTGTTGACAACAATGTCAATTGATGTTGTAACGACTTTGACAGATGGATCTAGATGTCTAATCATTTCAGCTACAGTTGATCCTGAATCAAGAAAGATTGTTTCTTCTGGTTTCACTAATGAAGCGGCATATATAGCTATATGTCTTTTTGCTTCAATGTTTGTCATACGTTTACTTTCAATTTTTTGTTCAACAAAATATTTATTTTTCCTTACTATTCCACCGTAATAAACAGAAATTATTCCCTCATTTTCTAAGGTTTTTAAATCTCTTCTTACTGTCGATGCAGATACATCAGGTGTTAACTCACAAATTTCCTCAATGGTTGTTTGATCGTTTTCTCCAATAAAATCTTCGATAAGTTTCTTTCTATCATATGGTAACATGTTACACCTCACTAATTTCTAAAGTTGACTAGGCATTGAATATCTTCCATAAGTTTCAACTGTTTTGGCACCAGAAATAGCACCGAATCTACATGCTTCAATCTCTGAATATCCATTAAAGATTCCATAAACGAATGAACCAATATATGAATCTCCTGCTCCAGTTGCATCTACTGCTTTAGTCTTAATAATAGGAATATGTGTTTTTTCCTTATTAACATAATAACTTCCTTTAGAGCCTAATGTCAATACAATTCCGCATTTTACTCTTTTTCTAAGGTCAATTATTCGTTCGAGCAATTGTTCTTCATCTACATGAACATCCAAATAATACTCTGCTTCTACCTCGTTGACAATTAAATAATCTACTTTGTTTAATACTTCTTCACTTATCTTTTGAGCAGGAGCTGGATTCAAAACAATTTTAACATTGTTTTTCTCAGCTTCATTAATAATATACTCGATTGTATTTATTGGAATTTCCATTTGTAAAACGATAATTTTACTATTAAAGATTAAATCGTATTGCTCTTTAATCATTTTAATATCGACTAAAGCATTAGCGCCTTCGTCAATTATAGCACTTACATCACCATTATTACCAACTGTAATAAATCCTAATCCTGTATTTGTTTGAACTCTTTTTATTCCTGATGTATTTACATTTGCACTTTCTAAACTTTGAATGCTTTGATCTCCGTAAGTGTCATTACCTACACAGCCAATCATATAAACATTCAATCCCAATTTTCCCATTTGGTAAGCTTGATTTGCCCCTTTACCTCCACAAGAAAATCTTACAGCTTTCGCATGCATCGTTTCACCATTTTTTGGCGTACGATTAATTTTTAGAAAAAAGTCATAATTTAAACTTCCTATAACACAAATATAATTTGTTTCCATCGTTATACTTCCTAAGCTTTTGATTTTTTTAGTCTAGCTTGAATAAATTCAACACTTGCTGCAACTATAATAATACCACCAGTTGCCACATATTGCCAAAAAGTTGGTACCATTGCTACAATTAAACCGACTTTTAGTGCTGATAATAGGATTGCTCCTAGCAGTGCTGCGAATGGAGTACCTTTACCACCAGCTAAGCTCGTTCCACCAATTGCTGTAGCAGCAATTGCGTTTAATTCAGCTCCTGTCCCAGCAATGGGTTCTCCGGTTCCTAATTGAGCTAATAAGATCATTCCGGCTATTGCACCACCAATACCTGACATTGCATAACCAATTATTTTAATTTTGTCGATTTTAATACCTGATAAAAAAGCTGATTCTTCATTACCACCTACAGAATATATGTAGGTACCAAGCTTAGTCTTTTTTAGGATAAGCTGGGTAATAATCACAAATATTAGTAGTAAGAAGATGGATATTGGTACTATTGTTCCAAATGTGTTTGAATTTAACAAAGAACGATAGCTTTGGGGAATACCAAGTACAGGATTACCATTAGTAATAATATAAGCAATTCCTCGATAAATACTCATCGTCCCTAGTGTAGCGATAAATGGCTGTAATTTCATTTTCGAAATTAAAACACCATTTAGCCCACCAAAGATTGCACCGATAATGATACCCAAAACTACCGCAATAATAGGATTAACTCCAGCAACTAAAAATTTTGCAACAAATACAATAGCTAGTGCGTAAATTGATCCAATAGATAAATCAATTCCTGCAAGTACAATAGCGAAAGTAATCCCGACCGCTAAGAAACCATTAACAACAGACTGTTCCAATATGTTTACTATGTTTCTTGGTTGCATATATATTGGATCTATAATTGTAAAAAATAGGAAAATTACAAATATAGATATTATTAATAACCCTTCTCTTGATTCTAATATTCTTTTAAGATTTTTTGAGTTAAATTTCTTGTTTTTTGCAGATATGGTTTTAACTTTACTCATGTATGTCACCGCCTAAAGCATATTTTAGTATTTCTTGTTCGTTGATTTGTTCATCTCGTAGTATTTTTATTTGTTTTCCTTCACTCATTACCAACACCGTATCGCATAAACCAACGATTTCGGGTAATTCTGAAGAAACAATAATAATTGTTTTTCCTTGTGATGCTAATTCTTCTAATAAATTATATATTTCTTCTTTTGCTCCAACATCGATTCCTTTTGTTGGCTCATCCAAAATTAATATATCAGAGTTTCTGTGTAACCATTTTGCAATTACAACTTTTTGTTGATTTCCACCACTAAGATTTGCTGTTTTCTTTTTCGGATCTCTTGGCTGAACATTGAGTTTTGCAATATATTCAATTGAGCTTTCAAGTTTCTTTTTATCATTAATAATGAGGTTCTTAACGTATCGATCAACATCTGTTAATGTTACGTTTTCTCCGTTATTAAAGACATTGATAAAACCTTGGCTTTTTCGTTCTTCAGGCACCAACCCGATGCCATGTTTAATGGCATCACTTGGTGAATGGAGTTTATGTTTTTTATCATTAATGTATATATTACCTTTAACATCTGTTTCTGCTCCGAATAGAGATCTAACAACATCTGTTCTTTTTGAACCAACTAGTCCATAAAAGCCAAATATTTCTCCTCTTCTCACTTCGAAATTTATATCATAAAAAGTATTTTCTTTACTTAAATTTTCAACTTTTAGTGTAACCTCATCAGTATATATTTTTGGTGTTTTTCTTTTAGCAAACATCAATACATCGCGACCAACCATTGAATAAATTAGTTCTTCTTTTGAAACTTTTTTTGCATTAAATGTATTAACATATTTTCCGTCTAAAAACACAGACACTCGGTCACATAATCTAAATATTTCCACAAGTCTATGAGAAACGTATAAAATCGTAACTCCTTTTGCTTTTAGTTTTTCAATAATTTTGAAAAAATGGTCTATTTCATTGTTACTTAAAGCAGCCGTTGGTTCATCAAATGATATTGTATTTGCATTAGAGTATAATGCTTTCGCAATTAATACCATTTGTTTTTCACCAGCTGTTAGTGTTGATACTTTAGTTCTGCTTCTAAAAACGCAACCTAAATCATCCAAGATATTGTTCGATTTTTCGTCTATTTTTGCACGATCGATAAAGATACCTTTTACGTCTTCTTGTCCTAAGGCAATATTTTCGCCTACAGTTAACTCATTAACTAAATTCAGTTCTTGATGTACTTTTGCAATACCCGCTTTATTTGCATCAAAAACCGACTTAAATTTTACTTCTTCATGATTGTAAATAATTTTACCTGAGTAATCTTGGTAAACACCATGAAATATATTTAAAAGTGTTGACTTCCCTGCTCCGTTTTCTCCTAAAAGGGCGTGAATTTCGCCTTTTTTAATAGAAAAACTTACATTATGAAGTACTTCTACATTTCCAAAACTTTTAGATATATCTCTAAATTCAATATACTCGTTCATACTTTCACCTCGATAAATATTACTTTTAAGAGTTATGGTAGAATACATAACATATTCTACCATAAGACTTATGTTTAAAAATTGTTTTGTTATTCTGCTATAGTTGGGTCCGTCCAGTTAATAATATCTTCTGGATTTTCATCTACGTTAGCAACAGTGATTAATGCTTGTGGTGTATGAACAACACGTGGAACCTCTTGACCTGCTAAAAGTCTAAGAGCCATTTCAACTGCGATTTGTCCTTTATATAATGGGAAACTATCTACTGTTGCATCTAATTTTCCATCACGAATTGCATCGTAAGCTTCACTAATTCCGTCTACTCCAACAATCATTGGATCAACACTGCTATTAGCTTCGTTTGCTTCTACAACACCTAAAGCCATTGTATCATTGTTACAGAAAATAGCGTCTAATGTGTTTTCTGCTGATGAACCATCATAAGTAGTAAACCAAGTATTTGCTAAGTTTCTAGCTTCTTCTCTACTCCAGTTAGCTGTTTGTTCTTCAACAACAGTCATGTTTGGATATAAACTAGCTAAAGTTTCTTTGAAACCTAAAGTTCTTTGTCTTGCTGCGAATGCACCTGACATACCAGTAACGATTGCTACTTGACCTTCTCCACCTAATGTTTCTCCAACGTATTTAGCTGCTAATTCACCGTTTTCGTAAGCATTTGGTCCAACAAAGTTAGGAGCGATTGCAACGATACCATCATTAACATTTACTACTGGGATTCCAGCTGCTAATGCATCTTCAACACCAGGTACTAAATTTCCATCAGTAATTGGTGATACTAAGATTGAATCATATCCTCTTGTAATCATGTCTTGTACAAGTGCTAATTGACCTGTTTGGTCACCTTCACCTAATGCTGATCTCATATCGATTGTTACATTGATTCCAGCTTCAAAAAATTTAAATGCACCAGTTTCCATACCAGTTTTTAATGTACGCCAGTACTCATTTTCAAACGCTTTTGCAACGCCACCAAATGTGTATTCGCCGTCCATAGCAGGAACTGCACCTAATGTCTCTCTTAAATCATAATAATCAACAGCTCCAGTATTTGTATCTGGGTTGAAGTCTGTAGGGTTTGCGGTAGGAATTGGGTCTAGTTGAGTTCCACCACATGCTGTTAGAGCAAAAGCTGCTCCTACAACTAACATTAAACTAAGTAATCTTTTCATTTCGTTCTCCTCTTTTTTTATTTTTTTTTATATTTAAATCCTATATACAACGCTTACATTTTTTGTTTAAAATAAAATTCAAATATGTAATATCGAATTTATTTTAAACACATCATCATAATTTTTTGAGCTTTTACTGCATCATTTTGTGAAATGATTTTAGCTATTTCATCCATTCCTATAGAATGAATTAACTCAATTATTTTATCAGACATTTTGATATTTTGTTTAACTTCTTCAACTGGGTTCTCTCTAATCGGGAATGTATCAAAGTAAATAGTATTACTATAATTATATTTAATCAGGTAATAATAAAACTCTAATGTTTGTATGAATCTTACAGACCCTACCATCATTCCGTCATCCATTAAACCATATCCATCATTTACGTGAACCGCAGATAGCAATCCGTAGCGCATCAACAGACAGACAGAAGCTGAAGGCATTTCACCTTTCATATATGCATGAGCCAAATCAATTGTTACAAATATATTATCTCTAGCTACTTCTTTAGCCATCAATGCTGTATTAGCAGCGCTTGAGAATAAAGAAAATGTTCTAGGTTCAAATGGTTTATATTCAATTGATATACGTACATCCTTATTGTGATCACAAACTTTTCTTAATGAATCCCTTGATTGATTCCATATTTTTTCATAATCAACTTCAAATGAATAAGTCCAACCATCATTAGCAAACCATAATATTACATGATTACACCCAAGTTCTTTTGCCATGTCACTAGTTTTTTTAGCTATCTGAACTGCTCTATCTACAACTGTTGGGTCAGGGTTTGTAAACTCGCCGTTTTCAAAACCTACTCTAAATCTAGCAGCTACGCTACTTACTTTCAAATTATATTTATTCAATAAAGAAACGATTTCTTCCAAGCTATTATTTTCAAAATGTTCTGGATAGTTTAAGTCAACATATGTTGCACCTTCGATTTTTGACAGTTCTTTGAATGTTCCTTCTAAATCGTATCCCTTAGAAAGAAATCCATTTAATCTTAACGAATAATCCACATGTGTCCTCCTTCCAAATCGCATAATTTTTCATTACGTTGCAAATATTATCATACTTTTTCATCGGTGTCAAGATAATATTAGAAATATATGACAATATATGAAATTATTTGGTTATAATTTGCGTTTTTATGAAAATTATTTCAATTTGTTTTCATAAATCGAACAATTTCTTAACTTTATAATAGGTATTTTGATGATATTAATGTGATTAACTCACTTAATTTGTCAATTTGGTCATATAACGCTATTACTATTATATACATCTCAGGATAAACAGCAAGCCATATGTATTTTGATTTTTTATATGATAAAAACCAACCTCAAAATGAGATTGGCTTGAATATTTAATAATATGAATATTTATTTTATTTCTATGAAACTTTTAAACATTGAAACGTTTTCAGATTTGCCTTCTACGAATATTTCTTTTCCATTAACTTTGTAGAATATTTGTAAAATATCATTATGTTTACATTCTTTTAAATAATCAATGTGAAAACTTAAAATTTCTGATTTGTCCAATATTACTTTTGGTATAGCATTATAGATTATACTTGCGTACTTTACATTGTTTACATGATTATTCCAATCAAGATCATTGTTCATTACTACCTTATCATATGAATAAAGCATATTTTCTGGAGTTCTGATTTTTTTAAGTCTAAAGAAATCTGCTTCAGTAATGGGTAATTCTTCCATCTTATCTGCGAATCCTTTGTAAACAAATGGTTTCATCTTATCCATAGTAGCCATTAACCAATAATGATATCCATTACCAACAACTTCTTCACCGACTTTAAATTCAAAACGTCTCAAAGCTTTTAAACCATGAATCCCTCCAGGCCATGTTGTAACAGTTACTATTTCATCTAATAAGGGAACTCTCTTAAATTCAAATTTACAACTTCTTAATATCCAGAAGAACCCTTTGTCTGCTGAGACATGATACCCAAACCCTAATTTTCTTGCATGATTGGTAGCTACTTCTTCCATGTATCCTAAAACAGAATTAGGGGACACTCTTCTCCTGTAATCTGCATGGTAAGTTTTTACTTTAAATTCTTCAATGTGTTTATATAAGCTTTTCATATTTATACGCCCTTTTCAAACGATTAATTTCTTAAGTATTATATCATATACATTAAACATATTAAATAGGCCTAATTACCTTAGGCAAAGAAAGTTTATTCTATTATTTAGGTTAAACTTAATTTTGTTATTTATATATATGAAAATGATATATATTTAAAAGAAAGAATTCTTAGGATTGAATTCTTTCTTTTTATATGTTCTTATTTAGTTTTTTTATGAGTTATTAACAGATAACTTCAACTTCAAATTGCTCATTTACCCAAATGCCTTCTACTTTGATATTTGGATACCACTCAGATATTATTCTAGCGGAATTTATGATATATTTTTTTTGTATATCATCTGGTTCTGTAACACCAGCACAATCATGATGTCCTGCAATTGCAATATAGGTCGACTCATGTACACGAACAGAAATGTCCAACCTACTCTTTATATTATTTATGATAGAGATATTATGATTATCATTAATAATTTTACACGTACCAGCCTCAGTGATTGTGTCGACATATTTAACATTTTGAGTGTTAATAATGTACTCTTGAATGACAATTTGGGTTCTTCCATCCATACAATTAACCATAGTTGCGAATGTACTCATGAAGTACCTCCTTTTTAAATAATAATATCTTAATATTATATCATATTTCAATAATATTGTAATTATGAATAATCTATTGATTTATTAAAGGAAACTACATATATAATTATATTAGATTTCATATTCAAAGTTCATAGCGATTTAATATCATCAAGGCCTTCAAAGTAATCCATTTGGAATCTTCGCCTTTTTTTTCTATATCTACAACTAGTCTTCCGTTATATGAATTTTGAAGTTTCCACTTGCCGTTCTTCGTTCGTCTATCTTTAAGTATTTGAATTGCATCCTCAAGTCTCTTATCTTTAACCTCGATTTCACTAAAAATATATAACAATTCTAAAATATCTGTTTGATACATTAAAGGAAATCCTAGTTTTTTCCATCCTGGTTTTGATTCTTCCGCTAAATTATGGCTTTTCTTGTATAGATGATGTATAAGAAAATAGTTTGCTAATTCAGTGATTTTATCATTAATCTCTTGGGTTCTTTTTTCCTTTGGAATAGCAGCTAAGGCCTTAAATGCTTTAGCTACTCCCATATGACATGAATGTTTGTTAAAACATGCTCTATGACTTATATGATACTTATCTTTAGACAGAACATCCCCATCATCAGTTCTTTGGTATTTAACTATCCAGTTAATAGCTTTTTGAACTCTTGGGTCTTCAAAATATCCGAGTTTAATTAATGCATAAACCATGTTACCTGTTAAACAAGGAATAACATAACTAGGTAGTCCACCCCCTAGTTTTTTACTTACATCAACAGAAAAGCCTGCTTCTTTAGGTTCCTGAGAATTATTCAATATAAATTCGCAGGCTTTTTTGACTCTTTCGTCGTTAGGATTTGCATCAAGTTCAGCCAGTAGTAACAAAGTCCATACTGTTCCTTTGTATTTATCACGATAAAACTTTAAAGGTTCCCCCCAAGATCCATCCTCATTTTGTTTGGCGAGTATTTTAATGATATCTCCGTTTTCCATGATAGATTTTTTAGCGTTAAGTACATCAATATCATCCTGAGGTTTTTTCAACAACAAAGTAAGTGTATTATATCTTACAGATGGGTTATTTTTTTCAAGCAGCCAATTAATTACATTATAATCCATATTATCACCTCATAATAATTATACTATATCAGTAAAATTACACAAAAATGTTATGTCCCACAAAACCCATTAGGTCCATTAGTCAATTAAGCCTATTGTATATTGTAATATTTCATCTTCAACTGATAAATAATCTGATAATGATAATTCATATTCATAATCCGGCATAATTCCTCTACCAAATTCAAGGCCAGAAACCGCTACATCCCAAGCTTGTCTTGATATCCTTAAATTTAATCCAGTTCTAAATAAAGTGTATCCTAAAGTGCTATCTGTAACTACATATGAAGCCCCCGATTCTACACCAACAAAAACTCCTATATCTTGGTATTTAAGTAAAGCTAATAAATGACCTGAGGAAGATCCACTTAACCCATTCATTATCGTATAGAGATTTCCATTAAAATGAGGTTCTTCAAATGGAACATCCGTTTTAAGTCCACTATAATAGTCCGGTACTGAAGCGCTAAAATAGGGTTGTGATACCTTTGCGAGATAATTGAATAAATGACTGGTGACCATTGGATCTCCACCACCATTATCTCGAACATCAAGAATTACGTTTTCTATTCCATCAGTATCTACTTTTAAAAAGAATTCGTCAATGAAGTCTTTATAAGCGGTGATTGTGTATTCGCCAAATGGATAGAAACTATTCATATTAAGTATTGCATAGTTATCACTATACACCGCTTCAAAAGGCACCCAATCACCATACCTATTTTCGCCATAGATTTCTTCTATTGTTAATGCTGCAATACTAATTGACTGAACTAAATCCGATTCAGGCTCAGTGTATTGAACTACGTGAAAACTTGATGCATCAACAAAACTATATAATGAAGTTCTAAAATCTTCATTTACACGTTCATATTTTGTTGTTTCAATCTGTCCGTCTGAAGGATTACAACTAATAAGTACATTAATTATATCTGTTGCTGATATTCCATTAATGCTTTTTATTACAGATCCGACACTAATTTGATTAGCCAGAGAGTTATCAATGACTACAATCTCATCTTGAATAATTCTAACATCTAGTGCAAAAAACTTTCCATTTTCAGCAATGTTTTGATATGTATCTCTTGAAACATATACCCCACTATGAGCACAGTTAATACTCGCAATAATAGGTGCTAGAACTCTTAAAAATTCAACTTCATTCATTCCATCAACAAGTTTACCTCTTTGTTCTTCAATTATGAGTTCAGTTAAAACTGTATCAGTAAATAATTTTGGACTTGCATCCTCATATTTCTGAATTGCGTAATCAAAATCACTTGTCAATTGACTTAAAGTAAATGTTTCCAAATTTAAAAAAGCTTCATCTCCATCGACTATTGGCATATTTATAGTTGTAGTTTCAGAGCTAGTTGAAGTCGTTTCTGTAGTAGTTATTGGAAATGTAGTTGTGGATATCATTGCAGTAGTTATAGTAGTCGTAGTTGCGGTGGTTACTGTGGTTGTGGAAGTTGTGGAAGTAATTTCTGATGTTTGATCACTACACCCTACCAAAAGTCCTAATATCATAACAATACTTAATATAATTATCTTTTTTAACATTTCAATCACCATTCCCCTTTAAAGATATTCTTTCTTAACAAATTGTAACCAGTTTTCAAAAAATTGTTTCTTTGATAATGAAAAAAATTCATAATATTGATAAGGATTTCTTACAAAATCACTTAATACATTTATACCGTATTTATTAATTATATATTGTACTATTGTAAAGGAAACCTCAAATCCGAAACTCTCTCCAAAGCTAATAAAATCTTCTTTCATTTCAAACAATTCATTCAGATTGATATTATCTATATTCTTTTTAAGTGCATTTGCAATTCTTTCTTTTGAAAGCCAACCACCATAATAGGTAGCTGCCCCTCTAATTAACCAACTCGGAATATTTGTATTTATGTTGTATAGTGCAATTTCAGTAAACACATGGAGTGCTATTTTTTCTGCAGAGTCATTTACAAAAGCAACTTTGGGAGCTAAATGAATTATTCCCCATGAACCACCTGCCCTAACCCATGATGGTGCATTTTCAGAACCAAGGGCAGAATGCAATCTGGCTTGACTTTTATATATATATACAGATTGTTTACTGTCAAAATTGTAATTCAATTCATCAACTACCCTTAGGTAATTACTTTCTAAATGAATAGCTATTTTTTTTATAAAATCAGTTTGGTTATCTCCATAAAAATCAAAATGATCAGTTGAGTATCTAAGTGTTCCTCCATATACTCTTTTAATAATCATAAACATTTCATTCTCGATGCACTTCTTCTCACTAAAAATAGGAAAGAAAATATGTTTTCTTCCTTGTGTTTCAAAATCAATTAGTCCCTTTTTAACAAGTCTACTAATAAAAGTCTTTATGGTAGTATCACTCCATTTGTTTTCAATATTTAGTCTTTGAATTAATTCTCTACTTGAAAGTGGTGATTCTTCCCAAAGAGCGCTCATAACAACCCACTCTGCCTTAGAAATCTGATTGAATTCCATATATATCTCCTTCGACTACATTTGTAGTCATAATATATTATACTTTATGAAAACGAAAAAGTAAAGCGCTATTCCAAACATAAAAAAACTGCAATTCAAAAATTGCAGTTTTAACAAAGTGTTTAATTATAATTAAGCATAATATTGGATTAATCTTTTTCATCTTTTCTTCTATACGGTCTTTTTATTACACCTTTTTCCTCAGCATATGAAGGCATATACTATTATACACACCGTTTAAAAAACCATACCAATCCAAAAAACTAATTTTTAAGTGAACTTAAAAATTAAATTGATTACATATAATCAAAATGGTATAATTGAGATTGAGTTTAAAAGTCTATAAATAGTTATAAAATCTAACTACCATAGGGGGGAATTAAATGATTACAGCTTCATTAATAGATATAGAAATCAATGAAAAGAAAGCCAATCACGTTTTGTATGGTACAACAAGCGACGCGAAATCTCTTGTTGTTATTTTTCCTGGAGGAAATAATTCATGTGATAGACCAATTTTGCATTATTTAAGGAAACACTTCCTTGATCAAAACTTTGATGTGCTATGTATTTCATACACAAATTTAGTAGACGAGACTGATCCTACTGAAAAGCAACTAGATGAAATAGCATTTGCAATTAACCAAGCCATAATGCTAGTTGAAAAAAAGAAAAAATATGAAAAAAGAATATTCATTACGAGAAGTGCTGGAAATATAATTTCAGCTGAAATGAAGATTAAATATTCTTATGTAGTAGATAAATGTGTTTATATGTCACCTACTTCAGATGCCCTTAAGTATATTGACGATTACCCAGGGTTTATAGTATCTAGTACTAAAGATGGATATTTAACGAGTGATGATATAACAAAATTATCAAAACTAAGTAGTGACAAAGCGATTATGTTAAAAGATGGAGATCACGGGCTTGAAACAACCAATATCCTTGAAACAATTGATTTTCACAAAAAGGTAGTGTCAAAAATAATCGAATTTATAGCAAAATAAGTGATAAATATAACAACCAAAAGAGACATAGTTGACGAACTATGTCTCTTTTTTCTATTAATCAATACTAATAAATGTACTTATTTTTTAAATATGCTTGTCATAAATCTCCACGTTATTTGCAGATTATTCATTACTTGTATTTTCTTTTTGCCTTGAAGCACTCTCTTAACTATTCTTGGAGCCACATAGCTTACTTCATTTCCTAGTATTTTAGCTATTTTCATACCATCATCATTCATATTAGATAGTAATAAATCAGTGAATACCATTCCAGGTTGAATAGTTCCAACAAATATATTTTTATACTCTTTTAATTCTTTATTACATGCTTTGCTAAAATACGTTATAAGCCGTTTTGATGACCCATATATAATTGTTTTGGGTATAACCATATTATTACTACCTAAACCCTCAAAATTGTATATAACACCATATTTCTGTTTCTTCATTTGTTGTAAAGCGATACTAGTACCATTCATCGTTCCAAGAACATTTATATCAATTACTCTCTTTATCTCTGCTTCGCTTAGGTCTGATACATCATGCCTAGCTTGATCTACTCCAGCATTATTGATCCAAATATCTATATTTCCAAATGAATCAATGGCTTGACTCATAGCTTTTTCAATGTCAACTCTGTTCCTAACATCACAAATAAAGGTTTTGTAGTCACCTTTAATGTCTTTGATAGAATTATCAATGCTTTTTTGACTAGTTCCTGTGTAGGAAAGTTGGTGTCCCTTTGCTAGAAACTCTTTTACCAATCCATTACCAATACCTCTTGTACCACCAGTTATAAATATATGCATATTATCACTTCTTTCATTTAATTATTATATTTATTTCTTAACCTAATAATTTGGTTGCGAATTTTTTTGCGTTTTCAATGTCTTCGAGATTTGGTCTGTTTTTATTGATTCCTCCAATATATTTAAGAAAACTATTTGTGTTATATCCCTTACAACTATATTCTCCAACAACTTGATAGCCTTTAGTTAATAATACTTCTCTTAAAGCAGCATGATCACTAGCTACTTTTTTGACTCCTTGCATTGCACTCGTAGAAAAAATGAAACATTTTTTCTTTTCAACATTTGGTAACTTGGCAGCAAATTCTAACAACTCTTTGTAATGTTTCCCACTGTCGATACCTGAGCCAAATCCAATTAGATCAAATTGGATTAGTTCATCTAACTTTATCTCCATTGGAGACTTTATATTTGCGCCAATTATGTTGGATATTGTTTCGGCTATTTTTCTTGTATTGTTATGGTGATATGAATATAGAACTATTAATGATTTCATTTTCATTTTCCTCTGCTAATAAGTATGTTTTTTCACTTATATTTTCTTAACTCACTATAAATATCGTAACATAAAAAACAAGTAAACAAAAGTACTATAGCCAAAAATTTGACATGTTAGATATTCACTAAAGCCGTTCATTCTTTATACAACGTAATTTATCATTTAAATTTTTAAGAATATATAAAAAAGTTATAGACAGACCAATAATTCAATATATGATATAATTAACTATAACATGCATAATTTACTCAGTAATTTAATTGGAATTTTATTTGAGTAATTAGGAGGGGTTTCTATGAATATTAATTCTAGATCTGCAATCAAAATCACGTTAATCTATTTCGTTTTTAGTGCGATTTGGATATTAGGTTCTGATTCATTACTACTATTACTTAGTTCAGATATATATCAATTTCAGTACATAAGTTTAATAAAGGGAATCTTTTTCATTTTAACTTCCTCTTTAATTATATACATTTTAGTAAAACATGAAACTCAGATGATTGCGAAAGCTAATTTGAATATTGATAATTTGTCTTCTCGCGATTTTAGAACTGGATTGTACAATCGAAAAACTTATCTAGAAGACATTAGTAATATTGACGATCATATAGATAATATCTGTATGATTATAATAGATATTAATGGACTTAAAGTAATTAATGAAGTATATTCTGATGAAACGGGAGATGACGTGCTGATATATCTAGCCAAACTTTTAAAGAAAACTTTTAAAGAAAAAGGTAAAGTCTATCGTATTGGTGGTGATGAATTTGTAGTTATACTTAATGAGTCAGATGCTACTAAGATAAATAACGAAGTCGATGTTTTATATACCACCATTTTAAAACAAGAAATAGTAAAACTAAATTTTACTATTTCACTTGGATATAGTACCAGTCATGATAATGTCTCAAATATAAAAGAAATTTATGCAATAGCTTTTGACAGAATGCTTAAAAACAAACTTGTTGAAGCAAATAGTTCTCAAAGTTCTATCGTCGCATCATTAAAAGCGACATTGTTTGAACGTTCTGATGAAACAGAAGAACATGCGAACAGAATTGGGAATTATGCTACGATGATAGGTAAAAAACTAGGCCTTTCACATTCTAAAATCTCTGAATTACAACTTCTAGGTTATCTTCATGATATTGGAAAAGTAGGGATTTCAGATGCAATACTGTTTAAACCAGGACGTTTAACTGAGCTGGAAATGAATAGAATGAAACAACACCCAATCATTGGTTATAAAATAGCTAGTGGAATCCACCAATTAGAAAATGTTGCCTATACCATAATGACACACCATGAAAGATGGGATGGTAAAGGATATCCTAAGGGACTTAAAAAAATAGAGATACCATTATTATCAAGAATCATTAGCGTTGTTGATGCCTATGATGCTATGACAAATGATCGTTGTTACAAAAAAGCAATGTCAAAAGAGAAAGCAATAACTGAATTAATAGATAATGCAGGAACCCAATTTGATCCAGATATAGTTAAAACCTTTATCGGCTTAATTAAAGAAAGTGATAAGAATCCTTCTCATGTAGCTTAATGAAACTTATAATAAGAGATGAGAAACCTCAACATAAATATTTAAAGATTTTGATTTCACTCTAAGTTTTGAAAACTTGTTTGACCTTTTCTAACAATCAAAAACACCTTCTACTCTATATGAAGGTGTTTTTTTTATATTACCTATTCGTTTGCTTATTTATAGAGAATAATCCATTTTTGTTATCAATAACTACTCCCATTCAATTGTTCCGGGAGGTTTTGATGTTATGTCATACACCAAACGATTAATTCCCTTAACTTCATTGATAATTTTTGTGGAAACTAGTTCTAAGAAATCATATGGTAATCTCGATATTTGTGCTGTCATAAAATCAGTAGTATTGACGCTTCTTAATGCAGCAAGATATTCATATGTCCTCTGATCACCCATTACTCCTACTGTTTTTACCGGCAACAAAGTTACAAAAGCTTGAGACACTTTTTGATATAGATTATGCTTTCTTAATTCTTGAATGAATATATAATCAGCTTTTTGTAGAATCTTAACCTTTTCATTTGTCACTTCTCCCAAAACTCTTATGCCTAATCCAGGCCCAGGGAAAGGATGCCTATAAACTAAATCTTTTGACAGTCCTAAGGTAACACCAACTTTTCTTACTTCATCTTTAAATAAAGCTTTTAAAGGTTCAATAATTTTAAATGAATGTTTATTCGGAACACCACCAACATTATGGTGGCTCTTAATAGTTGCGCTCGGACCATGTACTGATTTTGATTCAATTACGTCCGGATAAATTGTTCCTTGAGCCAAATATTCAGCTTGCTTGTAATCTAATTTAGCTGCTTCAAAAACCTCAAAAAATTCCTTACCGATGATTTTTCTTTTTTGTTCTGGGTCTGTCACGCCTTTAAGAGCATTAAAAAATCTAGCTTGTGCATCAACTTTGACTACGTTTAATTGTGGCATATCACCATAGCCATTTAAAACCTCTTCAGCTTCATTGAGTCTAAGTAATCCTGTGTCCACAAAAATACATATTAATTGTTTTCCAATGGCTTTATGAAGCAAAGCCGCTGCTACACTTGAGTCTACACCACCTGATAACCCTAAAATTACTTGACTGTCTTTTACTTCTTCTTTAATTTCTAAAACTGTTTTTTCAATAAAATCGCTTAAATCCCATGAAGGCTTAGCTTTACAGATATTGAAAATAAAATTGGAAAGCAATTTATTTCCCTCTTCTGTATGCGTTACTTCTGGATGAAATTGCACTGTGTATATTTGTTTCCTTACATTTTGAACAATAGCTATTGAAGCTTCCGTTTTCGCTATAATCTCAAAATCCTTAGGAACACTAACTACATGATCTGAGTGAGACATCCATACTATTGATGTTTCTTGCATGTTTTCATTTAATAAAGTTTTTTTAGTAAAACTAATTAAGCTTTTTCCATATTCTCTACTATTGGATGATTCAACTATTCCCCCATAGTTTTTCATTAACAACTGCATACCATAACAAATACCTAATATTGGAACATTTAATTTAAAAATATCTTCATTTAGATAAGGTGCACCTTCATCATAAACGCTACTAGGCCCACCTGATAGTATGATTCCTATAACATTATTATCAATATTTTCGATTTTTTGATTATATGGAATAATTTCAGAATACACATTCATCTCTCTGATGCGCCTTGAAATCAGTTGATTATACTGGCTTCCATAATCAATTATTAGTATTGTATCCATTACATGTTCCCTGAATAATTAGGTGCTTCTCTTGTAATACTTACATCATGTGGATGACTTTCTTTTAATCCAGCAGATGAAATTTCAACAAAAATTGCTTTTTCTTTTAATTCTTGAATTGTTTTCGCTCCTATATATCCCATACCCGAGCGAAGACCACCACATAATTGATATAAAACATCGGCTACTTCACCTCTGTATGGCACTCTAGCTTCAATTCCTTCGGGTACAAGTTTCTTTTGTTCACCTGTGCCTTTTTGGAAGTATCTATCACTTGAACCTCGATTCATAGCTGCTAAACTTCCCATTCCTACATAGGTTTTATATGATCTACCTTGATAAATCATTTCTTCTCCTGGACTTTCTTTAGTACCTGCAAGAAGAGACCCTAGCATAACTGTATCCGCTCCAGCAGCAATGGCTTTAGTGATATCCCCACTGTATTTTATTCCACCATCAGCTATTACACAAACATCGCTTCCTTTTAGTACTTGGGATACTTCTAAAATCGCGGTAATTTGTGGACATCCTACACCAGCAACCACTCTGGTAGTACAGATTGAACCAGGTCCAACCCCTACTTTTACCGCATTAGCTCCAGCATTTTTTAAAGCAATAGCCGCTTCTTTGGTTACGATATTACCAGCTATAATACTTAATTTAGGATATATTTTTCTGATTGTTTTTACTGCTTCAATTACACCAATTGAATGTCCATGAGCACTATCAATGGTAATAACATCAACTTCTGCTTTTACAAGGGCATCTACTCTTTCTAAGATATCAACTGATGCGCCTACAGCTGCCCCACATAATAACCTTCCGCTCTTATCTTTGGCAGCCAAAGGATAATCAAGGATATTGTCGATATCTTTAGAAGTGATTAAACCTTTAAGATAATTTGAGTCATCAACTATAAGTAGTTTCTCTAAACGATGTTCCATTAGGATTTTTTTTGCTTGTTCAAGAGTCGTACTTGTAGAGGCTGTAATTAAATTGGTTTTTGTCATTACTGTTAAAATCGGCGTATCATTAAGTTCGCGATATCGTAAATCTCGATTAGTAACTATGCCTTCTAATTTACCCTCATCATTTATAATTGGAATTCCTGAAATTTTATATGTGGCCATTATTTTTTCAGCCTCAGCTAAAGTGTTTTCCTTACGAAGTGTAATTGGATCCTTTATCATTCCTGATTCGCTTCTTTTTACATAGTCAACTTGTTTTGCTTGAGCTTCAATAGTCATATTTTTATGAATAAAACCAAGCCCGCCTTGTCTCGCTATGGCGATAGCCATCTTAGCTTCAGTAACGGTATCCATAGCGGCTGAAATAATTGGAATGTTAAGTTTAATACCTTTAGCTAAACAAGTCCTTAAATTCACTTCACTTGGAACTACATGCGATTCTCCGGGTAAAATTAATATGTCATCAAATGTTAATCCTTTTTTCATCTTTCTTCCCCCTAAAAAAATTACTAGTTTTTTTTGCGCACAACACAAAAAAACCAGTAATAGGATTCTCTGTGTAGTCTTAGATTTTTGGTCTAAGGTAGATACTGCTTGCCATATTCAAGCTTTATACACATCTATAAATTTGCTACATTATAACAAATGATTTGGATAAACTCAAGATATATTTTCATATATTTTATTATTAATATATTTGGATTTGAAATTCTGATTTTTTTATCAATTCATCCAAGTAATATTTGATGGGTTTGTCTTCCATTTATTTAATTTTGCTAAGTCTTCTTGTTTGATATATTTCATCTCTAACGCCACTTCTTTTAAGATGTCATAGTTTGAAATACTGTAATATTCTGTATCATTGTCTTTGAATATTTGAGTCGCTTTAGATAGATTGTAACTAAAAATCGCTATAACACCTAAAACGTTAAATCCAGCGTCTCTCAATGCGTTAACTACTCTTATTGAAGATCCTCCTGTACTGATTAAATCTTCAATAACTACAACATTAGCGCCCTTTATGACTTTACCTTCAATACTATTTTCTCTACCATGGGTTTTATTAGATGATCTAACATAACCCATAGGTAATTTCATAGCATCAGCAACTATAGCTGCGTGAGCAATCCCAGCGGTTGCAGTACCCATAATATAATCACAGTTTGGATATTTTGTTTTCGTCATTTCCACTAAAGCAGTTTCAATAATATTTCTAGTTTCTGGATATGATAAAGTTAAACGATTATCACAGTATATAGGTGATTTAATTCCACTCGCCCATGTAAATGGTTCGTTAGGTCTTAGAAATACAGCGTTTATCTTTAGTAATTCTCTAGCTACTATTCTTTCCATTAACAGAACTCCTTCTTTGCCTTTAGGTATGCAGCTTTGGGATTATCAGCTAAAGTAATGCTTCTACCAATAACAATAAAGGTGCTTCCTAGCTCTTTGGCTTTTTTAGGTGTAGTAACTCTAGCTTGGTCGTTTGAACTATTATTTTCAAATCGAATTCCTGGAGTAACACTTATCAATCCAAGTTCTTTTATAATTGGAGCTTCAAGTGGAGAACAAACGACACCATCCAATCCGGATTTCTTTGCGTTTAACGCATAATGCTTCACGGTTTTATCCATTGATGAATTTATCAATAATTCTTGCTTTAGAGTTTCATCATCGATTGAAGTTAATTGTGTTACAGCAATTATTTTTGTTTTAGCTCCAACTTCATCAATTGCTTTTTTTGCTGCTGTCATCATTTTAATTCCCCCAGCAGCATGAACGTTAGTGATATCAACATCTAATAAAGCAATGTTCCTCATTGCTTTATATACTGTGTTAGGTATGTCGTGTAGTTTTAAATCTAAGAATATTCTATATCCTTTTTGTTTTAATTCTTTTACAAGGCTTGGTCCTTCTCTATAGAAGAGTTCCATGCCTACTTTGATAAATGGTCTTTCGGCTTCAAGCATTTCTAAGAAAGCATTTAAATCGTATTTGTCTTTAAAATCGCAAGCAATAATTACATCATTCATTGTGACTTCTCCCTATTATATCTATAAGATTATTTATATTTAGTTCTTTCATTACTTTCGGTAATTCCTTAATTATTTTTTGACAGGCATATGGATCGATTAAATTAGCCGTACCAACTTGAACCGCTGTAGCTCCAGCATACATCATTTCAATCACATCATATGCATTCATAATTCCACCTATTCCAATTATCGGAATTTTTATGTTTTTGTAAACTTGATGAACCATCTTTAAAGCAACTGGCTTAATAGCTGGTCCACTTAGTCCTCCATATGTATTAGCTAAGATTGGTTTTCCTGTTTTTAAATCTATTCTCATACCTACTAAAGTGTTTATCATACTTATAGCATCAGCCCCAGCACTTTCAACCGCTTTAGCTATTTCTACAATATCTGTAACATTAGGTGATAATTTAACATAGACAGGTAAGTGAGTAGCTGCTTTAACTGATTTTGTCAGCTCGAAGGCCAACTCTTTACTAGTTCCAAAGCTCATACCTCCGGCCTTTACATTAGGGCAACTGATATTTAATTCTATAGCACCTACCATATCGCTTTTTGATATTATTTTAACTGCTTTTATATAATCTTCTTTGGTGCTACCTCCGATATTGGCTATAACTTTTTTATGATATACTTTTTTTAATTTATTTAGTTCAATATTTACTACATTCTTGGCTCCTGGATTTTGTAAACCAATGGAGTTAAGCATTCCTGCATAACTCTCAGCTATTCTTGGGGTCTTATTTCCAAATCTTTCTTCTAAAGTAGTTCCTTTAAAAGAAAAACTTCCTAGAATATTGATATCATAAAATTCAGCGAATTCATATCCAAAACCAAAGGTTCCAGAAGCTGGTATTATTGGATTTTCTAATTTCAGTCCTGGTAAATATATTTCAAGATTACTCATCTATGTACACCTCCCAAGATTCTAAAACCGGACCTTCTTTACATATTCTTTTATATGACTGAATAGTTTTATGAGAACATCCCATGCAAGCTCCAAACCCACAACCCATTCTTTCTTCAAATGAGAGTTGTCCAGTGTAGTCTTCTTTGATTAAAGCATGCAACATTTTTTCAGGTCCACAGGCATAATAATAATCAAACTCAAGTTTTTGAGCTTTGATTAAGTTAATTACATTGCCTTTATATCCGTAGGATCCATCCATCGTTGAGATGAATACATTCTGTGTATATTCTTTAAATTTTTCTTGTAAGAAAATATCCTCTATGTTGTTAAAACCTAGAACCACATCAAATTGAATTTCCTGTAGAAATAACTGTTTTGCGAGTTCTAACAATGGTGGTACTCCAACACCACCACCGATTAATATTTGTCTATCAGCTTTTGAGTTGATTGTATAACCATTTCCAAGCGGACATAAAATATCTAATTCTTCCATCGGTTTGGTATTTGATAAAGTTTTAGTACCCTCACCTAAAACTTTATAAATGATTGTAATTTCATTTTCACTATAGGAAGAGATACTTATTGGTCTTCTCAAGAAATGATTTAACCCATCTCCGATTTTGATATTGATAAACTGCCCTGGTTTAGTTATTTTGGATGTATCTCCGTTTAAAATCATTTTGTATGTATCTTTAGCAATTAAATCATTGGAAATAATTTTATAGATGTTTTTCATAGAATTTGCCTTCCTTGAAAACAATTTGTCCATTCACAATAGTGATAACTGGCCACCCTTTACACATCCAATTATTAAATGGTGTGTTTTTTCCTTTTGAAACAAATTGACTCTTGTCAATTGCTTTTTCTGTATGCAAATCAATTACTGAGATATCCGCAATTCTACCTGGCACTAGTTTTCCATATCCTAAATTTAGTCTTTTTGCTGGATTTAGACTAAACCATTTTAGTGCATCACTTAAAGTCGCAATTTCCGTATCTACTAGATTTGTATAAATAAGAGGAAATGCCGTTTCTAAGCCAACTACTCCAAATGGTGCATCCTTAAGACCTTTCTCTTTTTCAACTTCAGTATGTGGTGCGTGATCTGTAGCTATCATATCGATAGTTCCATCTAGTAATCCGCTTATTAAAGCATATTTATCTTTTAGTTCTCTAACTGGTGGATTCATTTTGCTGTTACCATCAATAACATCATTATCAGTTAATAACAAATGATGAGGTGTTACTTCGCAGGTGACGTTAACTCCTCTTTTTTTTGCATCTCTAATTATTCTAACGCCCTCTTTAGTAGAAATGTGGCAAACATGATATTTAGCTTTTGTTTCTTCGGCGATAAGTGTGTCTCGAGCGATTTGAATACTTTCACTTAGGCTTGTTATACCAGTCCATCCCTGAGCCTTCGCTTTTCTACCTTTATGAACATAACCGTTATAAAGAATGCCTTCATCTTCGCAGTGCGCACAAATTAATGTTTCATATAAGTAAGCTTGCTTCATAGCTTCGTACATGATTTTTGTGGACTGGATTCCATATCCATCATTACTAAATCCACAAACTTTGTCTTTTAACCTATTCATGTCAACTAGTCTTGAGTTGTATTTTTGATCTTTAGTAATAGATGCGTATGGTAATACTTTAATCAATGCTTTCTCATCAATAAGTTTTCTAATATAATTAATGTTTTCCATATTATCCGGGATTGGTTTGGTATTTGGCATAGCACAGACTAAGGTGTACCCACCCTTAGCTGCTGCTTTGGTTCCAGTTTCTATTGTTTCTTTATTTTCATATCCGGGTTCTCTTAGATGAACATGAATATCAATAAAACCTGGTGATATAAATAAACCTTCGCAGTCTATCACTTTATGGTTAAAAACATCTATTTCATCATCAATAGATTTTATAATTTCTTTCTCAATTAAAATATCTTTTTTAACTAATTCATTATTTTCTAAGATCTTACCGTTCTTCAGCAATAATCCCATTATTTACAAATAATTACTTTATCGCTATCGCTAAGATCTGATACTTTTACTTTAACTGTTTCATCATTAGATGTAGGAATGTTTTTACCAATGTAATTTGCTTTGATAGGCAATTGACGATGACCTCTGTCAACTAAAACTGCTAGTTCTATCTTTTCAGGTCTTCCTAAGTCCATACAAGCATCCATAGCTGCTCTTACTGTTCTACCCGTATATAAAACATCATCTACAAGGATAACAATTTTACCAGTAAGACTTTCTTTAACATACTGTTTGTTAATAGTCTTAGGGATATCAGTTTCGATATCATCTCTGTAAGGAGTAATGTCCAACTCATAGTTTGGTAATTTTAATCCCTCAATACGTTCGATGTTTGTAGCTATTATTTTTGAAATAGCTACTCCCTTTCTTCTTATTCCTAGTAATATGATATTACTTAAATCACTGTTTTTTTCAATTATTTCATATGATAAACGACGTAATGTCCTTTTCATAGTTTCATTATCTATAAGAATTTTTTCCATTATTCAAACCCTCTCTTTATTACTGCCATTCTAACATATACTCCATTGGTCATTTGTTTGAATATTCTTGATTTTTCACATTCAACTACATCATCGTCAATTTCTGTTTTACGATTAAATGGTGCTGGATGCATAATGATGGCTGTTGGTTTCATCATTTCTACTTTTTCCATGGTTAATCCGTAGTTCTTTAAATATTCTTCTTTGGATAATTGAATCTCATACCCATGACGTTCATATTGCACTCTTAGCAACATGATAACATCCATTTCTCTTAGTGCTTTATCAAGGTCGATGTATTCTCCAGTCCCATCATCAAATTCAGTTGGACCGCTTATATACACTTCCATACCTAATCGTTTCATCACTTCAATATTTGTGTGAGCTACTCTACTGTGTCTAATATCACCAATGATGGTACATTTAAGCCCTTCAAATTTACCAAACTCTTCTCTAATCGTCATTAAGTCAAGAAGACTCTGAGTAGGATGATTTCCAGTTCCATCTCCGCCATTTAAAATCGGAATATTTACTCCTTTTAATTGGTTAAAGTAACTGTTTTGTGGATGTCTAATTACTAGTGCGTCAAACCCAATACTCTCAAAGGTCTTAACGGTGTCGTATAGACTTTCACCTTTTTTAATACTTGAAGCTTCAGAATTGAAGTTGGTGTTGTTCATACCCAAGTTTTGTTCTGCGGCTATAAAACTGTAATGTGTTCTTGTAGAAGCTTCAAAGAATAAATTGGCAACTTTTTTTCCAGCTAATTCATTGAACTCCTTCCCTGATTTAAATGCTTCTGCTTCATCTAAAATCTTGTGCATGTCTAAAACTGATAAATCTCTTAGTGAAAACAAATTTTTCATAATTCCTCCTAAAATATAAAAAAATTCTTCAGCTCTAGACCAAAGAATTTATAAAAGTTAGTATTATTTTTTAAAAAACTCATTTCCTCAGAAATAAAATAATTACCTTTACAAGTCTCTCCGGACTAGTTTAAAAAGCTACATGTATTTTACCGTATATATAATAAAAAATCAAGGTATATTTTCAATGTTTTTTATATAAATTATTATTCTTGATTTTTCATAATATTATTTCTTACTTAATATCATTTTTAGTTCTTTTCAAGTGCTCTAAATCCAATATCTTTTCTATAAACCAAGTTTGAACAATCTATCTTATTAATATTTGAATAGGCTTCCTCTTTCGCTTCCAAAAGTGACTTTCCTTTCCCATAAACAAATAGAACTCTACCTCCGTTTGTAACAAAGCCTTTATCATTAAATGAAGTTCCCATATGGAAGTAAAAATCTTTAATTGATTCCAATCCAGTTATTGAATATCCTTTTTGATAAGTTTTAGGATAACCTTTAGAAGCCAATACAACACCTAGAACAAAATCTTTATTCCAAATAATTGTTTGTTTTCTTTTAGCTTTCAAATTCAAAATGATTTCAATTAGGTCTGATTCTAGTTTTAGCATTAATACTTCAGCTTCTGGATCTCCAAATCTTGCGTTGAATTCGATGACTTTTGGACCCGCACTAGTATACATTATACCCCCATATAAAAAGCCAGTATAATTTATACCTTCAGCTAACAGAGCATCAACTGTTTTTTGCATAATATTATCAATTGTATTATTTATAACTTCTAAAGGAATAATTGGTACTGGAGAATAAATCCCCATACCTCCTGTATTGGGACCAAGATCATTATCTAATAATCTTTTGTGATCTTGACTTATTGGCATTGGTATAACTACCCCGTTATCAACAAAACACATTAGAGAGAACTCTGGTCCTTCTAAGTATTCTTCGATAACTACTCTCGCATTTCCAAACTCTTTCTTTTCTAACATATTGAATAAGGCTGTTTTGGCTTCTTCAAATTCCATCGCCACAACTACGCCTTTCCCGCCAGCAAGACCATCATATTTGATTACTATTGGAGTTCCCACTTCAACAACGTATTTAAGTGCTAATTCATAATTATTAAATACTGCATATTTCGCAGTTGGAATAGCGTGTTTCTTCATTAGATCTTTCGCAAACTGCTTTGAACTTTCAATTTGAGCTGCTATTTTTGTTGGGCCAAAAACATGAATATTATGCTTTAAAAGAATGTCAGCAACTCCGTTTTGCAGATACACTTCACTACCAGGTATTACTAAATCTATATTGTTCAAAAGGCAAAATTCTAAAACTTCTAAATTATTAGAAGCATCTTTATCGATATTTATAGCTATGGTAGAAGTGCCAGGATTACCTGGCATAACATAAAGTTTATCTGCGTGTTTTGAAGTATTGAGTTTAGCTGTAATCGCATGTTCCCTACCGCCACAACCAAGTACTAATATATTCATATTAACTCCTAATGTTTAAAGTGTCTGTTACCTGTAAATACCATTTTAATTCCTAGTTCATCACAAGCTTTGATTGAATCCTTATCTCTAATTGATCCCCCTGGTTGGATGATTTTTGTAACTCCATATTCTTTAGCGAGTTTTACTACATCATCAAAGGGGAAGAAAGCATCGCTTGATAAAGTAAGATTTTCCGTATGGTTATGCTCTTTCGCCCACTCTAACGCGATTTTAGCAGCTCCAACACGATTCATTTGTCCAGCACCAATTCCAACCGTTTTATTTTCATGTGTGACTACAATCGCATTTGATTTAACATGTTTTACAACTTTCCAAGAAAATAGTAATTCATCTAATTCTCTATCATTTGGAATTAATTTAGTAACCATATTTAAATCTTTTTTATTTACTAGATATTTGTCTAACTCTTGATAAATAATCCCACCATTAACTGAGACAGCCATCATTTTATCAGTATTTGTTTTTGTAGTGTCTAGTTGTAATACTCTTAAGTTTCTTTTTCGCTTTAATTCTATTAGAGCTGAGTCTTCATAGCTTGGAGCTATAACTATTTCTAAAAATGTATTGTTTAATTCTATAGCTAACTCTAGAGACACTTCTCTATTAAGAGCTACTATACCTCCAAAAATAGAAACAGTGTCACTTAGGTATGCGTTCTTATATGCAGTGATAATAGCTTCATCACTCGCAACTCCACAAGGATTCATATGTTTTAAGCCAACAGCCGTTGGCTTTTTGAATTCCGCAAGAATATTAATTGCGGCATTTGCATCTTGAATATTATTATACGAAAGTGCTTTTCCATTAAGAATCTTACAATTTAGAATTGAATATGGATTATCATTTTGTTTATATACCGCAGCTTGTTGATGTGGGTTTTCACCATATCTTAATTCGCCATTATGTTCATAAGTCATAGTTAGTTTTTCTGGTAATTCCTCATTAGTTAAATAACCCGAGATATATGCATCATATTGAGCTGTTTTTTGAAAAACCTTTTTGCTTAAGTACTTCTTTGTTTCCAAAGTAGTATCATTATATTTTTGAATTTCATCAATAACTTTTTGATAATCAGAAATATCTGTTACTACTGTCACAAATCGATAATTTTTAGCTGCACTTCTTAACATTGATGGACCACCAATATCAATTTGTTCAATCGCTTCATCAAAAGAAATATCAGTTTTAGCTATTGTTTCTTTAAATGGATATAGATTTACACATACTAAATCAATATATTCTATGTCATTATCCTTGACTTCCTTTTTATGTGCTTCATTGTCTCTTAAAGCAAGAAGTCCACCGTGAACCTTAGGATGTAAAGTTTTTACTCTTCCATTTAAGATTTCAGGGAAGCCAGTATATGCATCTATAGATGTTACATTGATTTTAGATTGTTCTAATAATTTCTTGGTTCCACCAGTAGAAATTATTTCATAATCAAGTTCTACTAAAGCTTTAGTAAAATCAACAATGTTTGTTTTATCACTGACACTAATAAGTGCTTTTTTCATGTATATCCTCCAATACATTCTTTATTACCTTTGGGTATAATCTATGTTCAATATTATGAATACTCATTTCAATTTCTTCTCTTGAACTCATTTTACTAATATCTAGCGCTTCTTGAGCAATTATTTGTCCCGAGTCTAATTCTTCGTTTACATAGTGAACCGTGACTCCTGTTATTTTAACCTTTGCGTTGATTGCTTGGCCAATTGCATCTTTTCCTTTAAAAGACGGTAAAAGTGATGGATGTATATTAATTATTTTACCTTTAAAGCCTTTTAAAAGTGTATCTCCTATTATTCTCATGTACCCCGCTAGAACTACCAAATCAATTCTATTTGTCACCAGTTTGTAAAGAATCTCTTTTTCATACAGCGCTTTAGTAGAGTATTGAGGAGCGTTAAATGAAAATACATTTATATTTAGATGTTTAGCTCTTTCAATCGCTAAACATTTTGGTTTGTCAGAAATTAGCAATTCTATTTTTGCATTGAGTATTTGGTTATCAATCGCAGCTTGTATTGCTTGAAAATTACTTCCAAATCCTGAGGCGAAGATTGCTATTCTTCTCATATTATCTTAAGCCCTGTCTGTTTGATTACTTTTCCGATTATGTTAGATTTGAAACCGGCTTTAGATAATATTGTCATTGCTAGTAAAGCATCACTTTCACTAAGTGCAATTACCATGCCTATTCCCATATTAAAGATATTGAACATTTCTTGATGGGGAATTTTTCCTAATCTCTCTAAATATTTAAATATCGGTAATATTTCGATTGCATGTTCTTCAATCTTAGCTCCAAGTTTATCTGGTAACATTCTCGGGATATTTTCAATAAATCCTCCACCAGTAATATGAGAAACACCATGAATGTCTACTTCGTTTTTAATAGCTTCAATTGCTTTGACATAAATTGTTGTTGGAGTTAATAATTCAGTTTTTAATGGCTTTCCTAATTCTTCAATGTAATCGTCTAATTTTAGATTATTGTCTTTGAAAAGAATCTTTCTAACTAATGAAAACCCATTTGAATGTAATCCCGATGATTTTAATCCCAGTAAAACATCTCCAGCCTTAACTTTAGATAGGTCAGGTATTAATTTTTTTTCAACAACCCCAGTTGTATAGCCAGCTAAATCATAGTGATTACCTACATACATATCTGGCATCTCAGCCGTCTCTCCACCAACCAAAGCACAGCCAGCTTGAATACAACCTTCACTGATACCTTTGATAATTTCTTCAACTACTACTGGATTTAGTTTTCCTGTAGCTATATAATCAAGAAAATATAAAGGTTCAGCTAAAACTGTTATAACATCGTTCACACACATCGCAACCAAATCGATTCCGATGGTGTTGTGGATATTAGCTTCTTGAGCAATCAGTAATTTAGTTCCTACTCCGTCAGTCCCTGATACTAAAACAGGCTCTTTTACGTTATATTTTGATAAATCAAACATACCACCAAAAGCACCGATATTAGCCATAGCTCCTAGGTTATTTGTTTTTTTGACGTGTTCCTTAATCCGAGAAACAGTTTCATATCCTCTTTCTAAACTTACGCCTGATTCTTGATATTTATTAGACATCACAATCTCCTAAAACTTTCCGTCTTTGTTCGCATCTTTAATTGCATGATATATATATGTTGGATAACTACCATTGAAGCAAGATAAGCACATTTTTTTCCTGTCACAAGCTTTCAAAATTCCTGCTTCTGAAAGATATGCCAATGAGTCAGCACCAATGATTTCTCTAATCTCTTCAACAGTATGATTCGCAGCCAATAGTTCTTCATAGGTCGATGTATCAACTCCGTAAACACAAGGATGAGTAATTGGCGGAGAAGCGATTCGCATATGTACTTCTTTTGCGCCTGCATCCCTTAGTAGAGTTACTATTTTTTTTGAAGTCGTTCCTCTTACCAATGAATCATCTATCACTACTACTCGTTTTCCTGAAACAATAGTAGGGATAGCTGATAGTTTCATTTTGACTCCCTTTTCACGCAAAGCCTGAGAGGGTTGAATGAAGGTTCTACCAACGTATTTATTTTTTATTAAACCCATTTCTGAAGGAATACCACTTTCCTCAGCAAATCCAATACTAGCACTAGTTGATGAGTCTGGAACCCATACGACTACATCGGCTTCTACTGGAGCTTCTCTGGCAAGAATTCTTCCCGCTTCTTTCCTTGAAGCGTGCACGTTTTTGCCTTCTAAATCTGAATCTGGTCTTGAAAAATAAATATATTCCATTGCACACATGTTTTGATAAGTTTTTTCAGCATAACTATCAGAGATCATGTTTCCGTCTTTATCTATGGTTAGAATTTCTCCAGGATAAATATCTCTAATAAATTTAGCCCCTACAATTTCAAAAGCACAAGTTTCACTTGAAACAACATAACCCCCGTTTAACTTTGCTAGTGATAATGGTCTCAAGGAGTTTTTGTCTCTCATTACATATAGTTTTTCATTGTCTAAAGCTAAAAAAGCAAACGCTCCCTCAATTTGATTTAAGGCATGTCTAATAGCTTGCTGACGATCTTTTTGGGTATCCTTCTTAATGAGATGAGCAAAAATCTCTGTATCCGATGTAGATTGAAAAATCGAACCATGATTTTCTAGTTCTCCTCTAAGTTCTTTGGAATTTACAAGATTTCCATTATGACATAAAGCAAAATCTCCAGTAGTATGTCTAAATAGAAATGGTTGTACATTTTCTATTCCCCCACCACCATTTGTAGAATACCTAACGTGACCAATGGCTGCATCACCAATTAAGCCTTTAAGATTAGTTTCATTAAAGACTTCGGTTACATACCCCTCGCCTTTAACCTGGTAGAATTTATGGTAGTCAGTAGAAACAATTCCACAACCTTCTTGACCTCGATGTTGAAGAGCATGTAATCCATAGTACATAACTTCTTGAGGATTATGTACATTAATTACCCCAAAGACTCCACATTCTTCATTCATTTTGTCTTGATATAAATAGTTAATTTCATTCATATATATAACCTACTTTATTCTAGTTAATATTTCGATATATGCTTCTTTAATATTTCCTAAATCTCTTCTAAATCTGTCTTTATCAAGTTTCTTATTAGTTTTTAAATCCCATAAACGGCAAGTGTCAGGAGTAATCTCATCAGCTAATATAATCTCTCCATTATTAGTTCTCCCAAATTCAATCTTGAAATCTACTAATTTGATTTCTTGTTTTAAGAAAAATTCTTTTAAAACTTGATTTATTTGTTTCGTCATCTTGTAAATCAAATCCAAGTCTTTATAGCTACAAATATTTAAAGCTACGGCATGGTGATCATTTATTAGTGGATCGCCTAGCTCATCATTTTTATAACAGATATCAATTACTGTATTTTTAGGAACAGTTCCTTCAGGGATTTGAAGACGTCTTGCCATTGAACCAGCAATTACGTTTCTAACAATCACTTCAATTTGAATAATCTCTAATCTTTTACATAATTGATTTCTATCATCAATTCTTTTAATAAAGTGAGTTGGGATTCCGGCTTGTTCTAATTTTAAGAATAGTACTTCAGTGATTTGATTATTTAATATTCCTTTATTTGTAATCTCAGCCTTTTTTACACCGTTAAACGCTGTAGCATCATCTTTGTAATAGATGATTACTTCATCAGGATTATCCGTTGCATATACTTTTTTAGCTTTACCTTCATAGATCATTTCTTTTTTCATTTCAGTCCTCCTGTTTGAAAATACTTAATTGCATTTTTAAATATATTTTGATTTAAGTTACCACTAATATTTTTAAATAATCCCGCTTCATATCTTTCTGAATGTCCCATTTTTCCTAGAATTAATCCGTTTTTTGAGATTATACCTTCAATCGCATAGCTTGATCCATTAATATTATAATTCGGATTACTGGTAGGTTGATTTAAGTCATCAACATATTGGAAAGCGATTTGGTTATTATTTATTAGTTCTTGGTATTCAGCTTCGTTTATAATAAATTTGCCTTCACCATGACTCATAGGTATTGTATGTCTTTCATTTAACTTGAAAGAAGTTAACCAAGGTGAGTTTAAACTTGAGACCTTAGTATCTGTAAACTTTGCGATATGTCGATTAATATCATTCTTAAATAAAGTTGGATATCCATCTTGCAAAGGTGATATCTTACCATACGGCAGTAATCCTGATTTAACCAATGCTTGGAATCCATTACAAATGCCGAGGATTAAATTTTTCTTTTTTAGAAATTTTTCTATTGCTTCAGCTACTTTTGCGTTTTTTAATACAGATGCAATAAATTTACCACTTCCATCTGGTTCATCACCACTGCTAAAACCACCACTTAACATCAATATGTGAGCTTTCCCTAATAATTCCGTAAATTCATCAATTGATTTATTGATGTCTTCTTCAGTTAAATTTTTAAAGGTAAATGTTATAACCTTGGCTCCCTCTCTAATAAATACTGATTCAGTATCATATTCACAGTTAGTTCCCGGAAAGACGGGATTAACAACTATTACCTCTTCAACTTTTTCTCTTGAGAATGTGTGAACTTTTTCTTCACTTTTAGTATTGATATGGACTTTTGAATCCTCAGTTGTAATTGGATAAATCTCCCTGAATGTTGATTCATTAGCTTTTAGACTCTCATCAATCCCAAGTTTAGTTCCATTTATGTTAATCATTTTTTGATTATTAGTTTTACCAAGATAGATCGCTTCTTTATATTCAATTGGCTCATTACTCTCAACTAGAATAGCTCCATAGTTATAATCAAACAGTGATTGATTTGTTTCAACTGAAACTCCAATTTTATTTCCAAATGTCGATTTTATTAGGGCTTCTGAAAGTCCGCCTTCTAATATAGGTGAAGCACTAATAATTACTTTTTTAGAAATCAAATTTTTGATGTATGAAAAATTTGATTTAAGCGTTTTAATATTTGGTAGATAAAATTCATCAACATCATATTTAAACAAATATAGGTAGTTACTAGCTGCTTTAAATTCGGGTGAAATAATATTACTAACATCATCAGTCGCTACAGCAAATGAAATTAACGTCGGTGGAACATTTATTTCATGAAAGGTTCCACTCATAGAATCTTTTCCACCTATAGCTGCTAGATTAAAATTCTTCAAAGTATTATATGCGCCTAATAAAGCTGACATTGGTTTGGCCCACTTTTTAGGATCTCTCATTAATTTTTCAAAATATTCTTGGAAGGTAAAGCGAATCTTTTGATAATCTCCTCCAGAAGCTACTACTTTTGCGATTGAATCGATTATCGCGTATGTCGCTCCATGATAGGGACTCCACTTAGATATTTTTGGATTATATCCATAAGCCATAATACTAACTGTATTAGTGTTTTTACCAATAACTGGAATCTTTTGAACACTAGCAAAAGTTTTTGTGGTTTTGTATTTCCCTCCATAAGGTGATAATACTGTCGTTCTACCGATTGAGGAATCAAACATTTCGCTTAATCCTTGAAGTGATGCGACATTGTGATCCTGCAACATATTTAGTAGTTTTTCTTTTAATGAAATGCCTTGGTAATCTTTATTAAAAGGCACTAGTTTTTTCGGTTCCACTACTTCAACTCTAGCCGTTTGTCTAACTCCAGAGGTCTCTATAAAATCTCTAGAAATATCACAAATTGTTTTTCCTTGCCACTGCATTACCAAACGATTTGTATTAGTTACTTCAGCAATTACCTCAGCTTCAATATTTTCTTCATGACAGAGACTAATAAATTCATCTCTATCGCCGCAGTCGATAACTACCGCCATCCGCTCTTGAGATTCTGAAATAGCTAATTCAGTTCCGTTAATCCCTTGGTATTTTACTGGTATCTTATCTAAATCAATATTTATTCCATCAGCTAACTCACCAATAGCAACACAGACACCGCCAGCACCAAAGTCATTAGATTTTTTTATAAGTTTTGTAACAACAGGATTTCTGAATAGTTTTTGGATTTTTCTTTCTTCAGGAGCATTACCTTTTTGAACTTCAGTTGATGCTTCTGATAAAGATTTTTCATTATGGGTTTTTGAAGAGCCTGTCGCTCCACCTATACCATCTCTACCGGTTCTACCACCTAATAAAACAATGACATCACCATTAACTGGCTTTTCTCTTTTTATATTATCAGCTTTTACCGCTCCTATGACCGCTCCAACTTCAAGTCTTTTCGCTAGGAAGCCTTCATGAAAAATTTCATTTACATATGTAGTTGGTATTCCTATTTGATTGCCATATGAAGAATAACCATTAGCAGCAACTTTGCTGATAATTCTTTGGGGTAATTTTCCTTCTAGGGTTTCACTAAGTGGTTTTGTAATGTCAGCAGCTCCAGTGATTCTCATAGCTCCATACACATAGCTTCTTCCACTTAATGGATCTCTAATGGCTCCACCAATACAAGTAGAAGCTCCACCAAACGGTTCAATTTCGGTCGGGTGATTATGAGTTTCATTTTTAAACATAAGTAACCATCTTTGAATTTCACCCTCGACGTCTACATCGATGTAGATGCTACAAGCATTAACTTCGTCACTTATTTCTAGATCATCTAAATTACCGTTTTTTCTTTCTAATTTGCTATTTATGATTGCGATGTCCATTAAGGTAACTGGCTTTTTGATGCCTAATCTATTTCTTGTTTCTATGTATTCAGTAAAAGTTTTCTCAATCATTTCAGAGATCTTACCTTTTTCAAACACTACATCTTCAATCATCGTTTCAAAAGTTGTATGTCGGCAATGATCGCTCCAATATGTATCTAGTACTTTAATTTCTGTTTCATAGGGATTTCGTTTTTCTTCACTTTTGAAATAGTTTTGAATAAAGACTAAATCATCAAAAGTCATTGCTAGATTATTTTCTTCATAAAAAATCTTTAAACTTTCTTCATCTAAATCAATAAACCCATCAATTACCAATACCGCTTTTGCTTTGGTAGATTTAGCTTGTTTTAAAATAGATAAATCTTTTTCCCTTGCTTCAACTTTATTGATATAGAATTTCTTTAGTTTTTGTAAGTTATCATCTGTGATTGTTTCATCAAACATAAATAGATAACCACTTGTAATTATTACGTTTGAAGCAGGATTTATCAGTTTTACACATTGAATCGCCGATTCAGCTCTTTGATTAAACTGACCAGGTAAGGATTCAATCGCTATTACGGTTTTTGCATAAACAATTTCATCAAATACATTATCTCGGTTAGCTTCGGATAAAACGTCTTGTTTAGCTATTTCAAAAGTTTTCGCTTCGATATTAAATATGTCATAGGTTACAAAGTATCTAAGAGTCCTTAAATCTATATCAAAAAAATCTTTGATTTGTTTAATCATATGTTCTCTTTCAACTTCATATCCAATTTTTCTCTCAACAAAGATTCTTTTGTCTATCATTCATGTTCTCCAATAATTATTTTTTTTAGTTTTAAACAAGCTTCCATTGAATTTCTTGTAATCGTAATATGTCCCATCTTACGATTGGCTCTAATCTCTTGTTTATGATAACAATGTATATGTATATTATTTAAGCTTTTTGCTCTAATGTAATAATCCATGTTTTGACCCAAAATATTTATCATAATTGAGTGATGTAATAATACCGGTTCAATCACTTCTTTATTTGTTATAGCCAATATGTGGTTTTTAAATTGGCTTACATTACATCCTTCAATTGAGTAATGCCCTGAATTATGGGGTCTTGGTGCGAACTCATTGAAGATTACTTCCATATTACTCACAAAGTACTCAACAGCCAAAGTTCCAACATAATTTAGGCTTTCCAAGATTTGCCTAGTATAATCCTTTGCTTTACTAATTATTATTCTGGGAATATCATTGGTCACTGTTGAAGTAAACAGTATGCCATCTTTATGTACATTTCTGGGTGTTGGGTAATAAACTATATTACCAAATGAATCTCTAGTTGAAATTATTGAAATTTCATAATCAAAATCGATTAGTTCTTCGATTATGTATTCCTTATTCATATTAAGTGATTTTTTGTCAAAATAACTACTATCTTTTAGTAGAAGTTGTCCCTTCCCATCATATCCTCCGGAAGTGCTTTTAATAATTGATGGATAGAATAAATCTGACTCTGATTCAAGTTTTTTATATATTGGTGTTTTTATTCCCATTGATTTTGCGAAGTTTTTTTCAATTAAACGATTTTGAGACATTTTTAGAGTTTTTAGTTTTTGAGGTAAATTAACATTCAGCGCTTGAATTACTTCTGTGTCGATGTTCTCAAATTCATAGGTTATAACATCAGTTGATTCAATCAATTTATTAATTCCGATTTTATCGTTGTAGTTATAAACTAAGTGCTGGTTAGAATATTTTGTAATTGAACATTGTTTTTGAGGGTCTAGAGAAACTATCTCATGGCCTAGTTCGATAGCAGCTTTTGCCATCATCATTCCTAGTTGTCCGCCTCCGATTATTCCTATTCTCATCAATTAAATAGAGAGTTTCTTGTCATTTAAGACATGATTAGTTTGATTTTCTCTATATTCTACTAATCTTTTAGCTAGTTCTTCATCTTCTAATGCTAGGATTGATGCGGCAAATAACCCTGCATTTTTAGCTCCATCAATTGCCATACAAGCAACGGGTACTCCACCAGGCATTTGCACAATAGAAAGTAGTGAGTCTAACCCTGAAAGTTTTGATGATTTTACTGGTACAGCTATTACTGGTAGTGTAGTTAATGAAGCGACCATTCCTGGTAAATGTGCAGCACCGCCAGCACCAGCGATAATAATTTTGCATTCTAAAGATTTCGCACTTTGTGCAAAATCATAAAGTTTCTTTGGTGTTCTGTGTGCACTTACGACATCTCTTGAGTAGGGAATGTTTAATTCTTCAAGTATCAAACACGTGTTTTTCATTACTTCCCAATCGGATTTAGAACCCATAATTACAGCTACTTTTTTCATATTTCCTCCTATAAAAATAAAAAAAATGAGATTTTTCACACAAAGAAAAAATCTCATTATAATAAATGATTTGTTCTTTGCGTAGTCCCAGGATTTACGGCCTAGGGTAGAGACTTGCTTACCTTATTAAAGCTATTATACGCAATTTTTTATTTAATTTTTAAGTTGATATATAGCTTATTTCGTTACGTTTATACACCAACATTGTTATTATAACATATATATTGTTTATGTAAATAGATAATTTACTCTAATTTAATATAAATAATTTTGTTCAAAATAATTTGTGTTTATAATTATAATATCTTCAAATTTTTAAGGTATTGTTCAACTAATAAATAGGCAATTGATCCTTCTCTAATTCTTCCGATTGCGTCATCTAATTCGTACCAATTAGCGTTATCAACTTCATCTTCATCAATTTTAAAATTTGATTGATTTGTTAATGCGTGATAACCCACCATTAGCACTTCACTCTTATCATAGTAATGGCTGTTTAAATACTCACACTTAATAATGTCTAACCCAACTTCTTCTGCGATTTCTCTTTTTACACATTCCTCAAGAGTTTCTCCTGGTTTAATATAACCTGCCAGTAAAACTTTGTATTCACTTGCGCCTTTCTGGTTAATCAAACAAATTTGATTCTTCGTATTTGTTAGAATCGCTATCATAGCTAGATTAACTCTGGGGAAAAACAACTTGTCACATTTTCTACAGAAAGGAATGTCTCCTTCATTGACAATAGTTCTCAACTCTAAATCACTTCCACAAATTGTACAATACATTTTTTTCTCCTTAATTTTTATTGTAAAATCTTTTGACATAATCTTTTTCTTACTTATTTTATTAAATCATCACAGTTATCGTAACACAAAGAACAAGCAAACTAAAGCACTAAAAATAAAAAACACAAATTGATTCTATAAAATATTCGAGATTAAACATATTATCTATGTATCCTGGCTAAAATCTATTTTATACCCTATTAATTATTTCATAATCCATTTAGGAATATGCATGATTATTAAGAAGCGTTGATGTGGATTGGGTTTACACGAAATCTCAGTTATAATGAATAAACCTAAAATAATCTAAAAAGAAAGATGTCAGTTAATCACTTCAGTGACAGCTGACATCTTATTTATTTTAAAATTATGCAATTATTAATTTATATATCGCAATCATTGCCTCTAAATCTTCTTTGGCAAGTTCAATATCATCATATGTACTGTAAAAATCATTTATTGTCATTGAAACAGCGTCTCCATCATAATTTGCAATTATATCATCTTCAATTGAATACTCAAATGGGGTTGATGTTTCTAAAGAACAGCTGTTTGAAGTTTTATTACACTCAAAATTAAAATTACTCTTTTGGAAGTATACAAACGACTCATAACCAATTGTATATTCATCTTCAATTTGCTCATATTCGTTAAAATATGATTCAAGATCAACAGTATTGGATGGAAGCGATACATTTGTATTTCCATATTCTGTTATTTCCGTAGTAACTTTCATTTCAATGCCTTCAACATCTACCAAAAAATACATTTCCGTTATCACATCTTCTTCAATCTTAAACTTATAGTCACTCAAATCATCTAAGCTTTCTTGGTATACATAATAGCCGTCTATTACCTCGAAGTTTTCTTCAAGCAATCCCGCTTCTGGGTCCAATAATTCTCCAAGATCAATACCTAGATCCTCTGACTCAATATAGAGAGGTACATATTTTTCATACATATTAACCAATGAATATTCCTTTTGATTTCTTTCAATCGCATATTCATCAAAACCTAACATAGAAATTTTAGAATATGAACCATCTATTAATACTGTAGCTCCAATAGTTATACCATAAAGATCATTTACCATAGTCATTTCTATAGTAACACTTTCAGTTTCCTGAAAATATGCTAGTGCTTTCTCAAATTCAGTAAGTTGTCTATTACAACTTACCATTAACACCATCGTGAAACAAATACTTAAAACGATTAAAACTTTTTTCATCAAATCTTCCTCCTCTGAAATATTATTTATAGTATAACACCAATACTAAATATTTTCTATATCATTTTATTAAAATAGTAGTATATTATCTGAATTAAAGAATTAATTCCAAATAAATAACTGAAATTTCAGCACCTAAGTTTTAATCTGTATATCAACAATTGTAGTATATATATTATTAAAAAAACGCAGTTTTCTGCGTTTTTTTGTTATAAACTATATATATTATAATCTTTACTTTGTATTACAAATATTAATAATCGTTTATAATACGCCCTTTTTTAAAAACCAAGATTATACTAATCTAATATCAAAAGAACTTAAGCTTTTGATTTCTTTTTTGAAGAAATCCATAGCGCTTCTAAGATTATTTCTATGATATGGATATACTTTTTGATGTTTCAATATTATAATTTGATTAAAATTTTGCCAATGCTTATAACCAACATTCTTAAGATCCTTATGTTTATTACTCAAGATAAAGTAAATAAAATCTCTTCCTTTATAACGATGGTTTTTGCTTTTGCCTTTTCCATAAAATTCTAATAAAATCTTTAAATCTTTTGCTGCCCCAACTAAATCGTCTATTTCAAACTTACTTTCCATAGTATCTACTGAAACCCTGGTCAAATCTAGGTTAGGCTTTTTCTCTTTTGGAGTTTTCTTTTTTAATTGTTCCTTAATTTTACTTATTAGTGCCATTTTTAATGTCCTTTCCTGTCAAACAGAGGTTGTCAAATCTGATGACTCTAGTTATATGATAGTACTCTCAAATAGTTTTTGCAATATAAAATGCGAAAATATTAGTTATTAGATACAATTTTGTATATATAATACATCCAACCTATTAATCCAATGTGTAGAACATCATTCGCAGAAAACCAAATATTGTAGTTTTCATATAGTAATTCTCCTAGTCCACTAAAGAGATATACGAAATACGCCAAGTTAACTACCAACATTATAAGCCATACAATGATTAATCCTTTATCTAAGCTATTTTTATCCTTTTTATAACCCTTTATATTCAAAATGAAAAAGGACAAGAAATAAGGCAAAAAGAAGACTAAAAACCATTCATATGAAATCAGAAATTTAAGTTCTAATAATACACCTAGTACAAGTGAAAGAGTATAGGTTAAAAAACCAATTGAAGTAATCCTGTTATACAATTTTAGCGAACTGTTTTTTAGAGTTTTTATCGAAACTCCAAAAGACATTAAAGTAATGCTTAGGGCAGTAACATATAAGTAACTCAATTCAAACCAGCTAGTAAACAAACAGTATTCTAATCCATCACATTTTAGTTCATATCCGAATCCTTGATAACTAGATCCAGCTAGTAAGGTTCCTATACCCCAAAAAATAAGTGCTAATCCCCACCATGTTTTTGATTCTTCTGTTTTTTTTCTATATATTAACACTCCAAATATTATTGTGATTACTCCAAGTAGATAGACAAAAAATGTCGATGAAGGTTTGATTAAGATCAAGTTGCCTATTTCTACATATAGTATTGAACTCAAATATTCAGCTGGTGATATAATTGGCAACATGAGTATACTTACTGGATATAACACAAACAGTAATAAAACAACTATGCTGATTAATACAGTAATCAATTTCTTTTTCATAGTAATAAACTCCCATTGTGGTGTTTAGAAAATTCTATTAAATTTATTGTATCATTAATATCTATATAAAATCATAAATATATCAAAAATAGTCTATGATTTTTTAATGCTCTTGTTGAATATTTAAAGCAAAAAGACTATTTTTTCGCCTTAATCATCTAAATGATTTCGATCTAGTTCAACAAGATATCATATTCGCCTATAGAAGAGTTACTGGATTTGAAGTCTATGAAAGCGTAGAAAAAGGTGAGAGAGTAATTGAAATTCTAGCTAATGGTGATATTGTTATGTCCATCGTGTTAGAAAGCGATGTTATACCCCTAGATTAGTTTATAATTTTTACAATTAATGACATATTAAAAGGCTTAATTCCTAGCAGATAGGATTTAAGCCTTATTTTTATGTGTAATTAAATTTATTACTTTTAGATACATCTAAACTACTAGTTTGAACTTTAATAAAACCATATCTTTTTTGATAATTTCGATTCGATATTTTATTAAAAAAGAATAGCAACTTAAATGATATAAAGATTAAAGAACTTAATACAACATAGTAGCCTATAATTATTAAAGGACTTGAATAACCTAAATTTCTTACAAACGAAGCATCTATTAATTCGTAGATAAATAGTCTTTCTGTAAATACAACTTGAGTTCTCATATATAAAGACCAGATTAGGATTAGAATAATGCCTATTATTAATTTATATGAATGATTCTTGTTATAAACAACAGTTCGAATTTTAACAATACCGATAAATAATAAAGCCCCATGGCATAGAAGCGCAGTATATATGTTTGCAGGTGCATAGAGTTCGTAAATTTGACTTCCACCTGACATCATAGTCAGATAATAAAATATACCCGCCATCAGCGACGAATATACAGTCCACACTTGGAATTTCTTAAGTTTAAGCAAGATAACCAATGGAGTTGTAAAGTATGTTATAGCGGAAAATTCCACGGGTATTTTACTAGGATCTATTATTAGTTTAATTACGTTGATAATTAACAATATAATGGCGACTCTATTGATTATCTTGTTTTGGGTCGATTCGGTTTCCTTGGTTGTTTTTATAGCAAAGGTTATTATGCCGATTAAAAACAATAAAGAAAATACATTTAAGGCTATCATGATGACGATATTTTAAACAAACCACTCAAACACGTGCCAAAACTCAAATGAATTAGCCGTAACTGAACATACAATATATCCTAATACAAAGGCGATTGCGAAAGTATATAATGAAAGTAGTAAGGTACTTCTTAATCTTCTAGACATTCTCCTAGAGATTATTGGGTGACTTGATAATGATGGTAACATTGGATTTCCATTTGTTTTGGCTATTGTGTTTTTATGGAATCTAGCATAGGATTTTGTTATTTGTTTCATTGATAATAGACTATATAAAGATCCGATATATGATAAGGCTGCTAAACCAATCATCGCTACTCCAAAGATAGCTCCACACCAGTATGGAAGATAAGGGATTAAGTTAAATGGACTAATGTTAAATATATAACTAAATCCTATTCCTAAAACCGCAGTTGAAAAAGCTACAAGTACCACTATCCAAGCTGCGAACGTTATATAAAACATTCCTACAAAGAAATCGGATACGATAAGTCCAGTTATTGTAATGAATTTTCTATTAGCTTCTTCTTTTTCTTCAGTTTCTAAATATTGGTCAGCCAAAAATACTGGGTCCCCTAATTTTTTACTAACTTCTTCTTCAGTATATCCATCTTCAAGTCTATAAAAGAAATGTTCTTCGTATTCGCTAATGATTTCTTCTATGTCGGCGACTTTATTTTCTTTTAGTTTTTTACTTAATGTGTTTATAAAAGTTAATTTATCCATTTTAATTCTCCAATAATCCATAGATATTATCAGCTAATATCTTCCAATTTTTCTTTTCTTCAATATATTCTTTTGTGCCAGTTATAGTGATTTTATAATATTTTCTAGGTGGTCCACCTTTTCCTTCGGTTATATATGTTGTTACTAAACCTTCATCTTTCATTTTTCTTAAAACAGGGTAAATTGTACCATCAGCTATATTTATAAGATTAGAAATTATTACTGATATATCATATCCATAATAATCTTCTTTAGAAAGTAATGCCAGAGCACATAACTCAATTAAACCTTTTTTAGTTTGAGACTTCATTGCAACCTCCATTGACTATTGTTTTTTTATCACTACTGATATTTTAACACTATTGCATATAAATTGTCAATGACTTTATACAAATAATCTATTCAATTAAAAAAGCCTTAATAAATTAAGGCTCGATTTTTTTGATATTAACTTAATATTTTTAAAACCTATATATTTTGGAATATATACAATATAACTAGTATGGTTCCAAAAGCTGTTAATGTAGATCCAACAACAATATTAAGGGTTTTATTATCTATTTTGTTTGCGTATTTAGCTGCGAAGTTAGCTCCTATTAAAGCTGCAAATCCAGTTATTACAAGTGGAATCCATAATGTTCCGCTTATAACTATATGACTAGCCGAACCTACTAAGGCTGTAAACACCATAATGAACACACTGGTTCCAACAGCGGTTTTTAAATCATAACCCAACGCCATTGTTAGAACGGCTAGCATGCTTAACCCTCCGCCAGCACCAAAGTACCCACTCATCATTCCTATGATGATACCCCATAATAATGATTGGACAAATTTGCTTTTTGTAAAAGCAAAGATGTTTCCTGATTTACTACCCTTTACAGGAAAAATCAAAAAACGCAAACCTAATATAACAAGCAATATATTTGATAAACCACCTAAATTAAATGGGTCCATGTCCTTTGATAAGTAACTACCTACTATTGTGAATATTATTACAGCTATTCCCATAACAAGAGCATTCTTTAAATGGATGTTTTTATTTTTCCCATACCTAAAGGCACTTAACCCGCTAGCGAGGATATCACTAGCAAGTGCTATTCCTATCGCTGTGTATGGATCCATTTTTAAAACTGTTACAAATAATGGCGCAATTATTACAGCCGCAGATAAACCTACAAACCCAGTAGCCATACCTGCAACAAGACCACCGATAATATAAATAAGATATTCCATATATATGTTATCCTTTGTGAATGTGTTTTTTAATTATGTATTGGTATTATTATACCAAATAAAAAAAATTTAAATAAGAATAAAGTTAATTTTTCTTACTCCAACTCAAATATTTGTAAGTTTTTATTGGAAATCTTAATATATGAAAGAATATCTTAATATAAGCTAAAAACTTACAGTTTCTAATTTTTTTTCCTTGTTTTAAGTCAAAACTTAGAACATTCTCTTTATTCATCGAAAAAGCAATTTTAGTACCAAATGAACTATATATCCCTATATGTCCATTATAATAATTAGCTCCATCATTGTATCTATTAGCAGCTACATAATATGATGGTGTAAATCTTCCCGAAAACCCAAGAGTGAATCTACCGTCTTGAGGATCGGTTAGTGAATGTAATAATATATCTGTATCCGCTTTATAGTTTTTCTTAAAGTTGTTTGAAAATAAGTCATAACAGATAGCTAGAGAAATTTTGCGTTCTTCAAACATGAAATTAGTTACTGCGCTTTCGCCCTTTTCAAATACTTCTCCTTCTTTGGCGGTTAGATTGTTTTTTCTATGATTGTGTAGTATTTGACCTTGATTACCGATAAATACTTGCGAATTATATACTTTATCATTATCCGCTTCTATATATCCAAATGATATACATACATCATGTTTTTCTGCTAATTTTCTCGCTTTTACCATCTGAACTGAATCTTGAGCATATTTGTTTTTATCAATATAAACTTTATCTAACTGATAGTCTGTAAAGATTAGTTCACCAAGAAAAAACAAATTTATTTTTTCTTCTATTTTATACTTTAAAATATATTCCTCTAATTTTTTTAAATTCTCATTAAACGTGTTCAATCTTTTATAAGCAATTGTATGTATAATCATTTATATCACCTCTACTAAATTCAATATTACATATATTATATAAAAAAAAGAGACATTTTCAAAATGTCTCATTATTCTTGTTTCAATAATTATATTTGGGGTGCTAGATAGTTAGAAGCTAAGAAAGGGAAAGATAAATAAGAAATATATACCTTGAGTATATACAGTGATATGTACTTCTATATAAGTCGGGATTACCTCTTAAGATTTGTTGAGAACGTATATCTTGTTCCAATATAATATGCTTCAACAAAATATAAAGCTATTCCACTTTGAACGAAAATATTCGCTTCCATATAAAGTATAGCTGAATTTTCAGGTATATCTAATATCTTAGAAATGTGTTTAGAAGCATTGATAGCTTCTAAATTGTAAACTCCTTCATATAAATTTAGGTTATACTTATCTTCATATAATTGGTATAATGAAGTATTTGGAGTTATGAATTCTATTATGTCTGGACATAATTCAGGATTAACGAATGTTTTTTCAAAACAGAGATTGGTTTTGCCATTTCTCCTAATTCTTTCAATATAATAACATTCCTTATTATTTCCTAAATCAAGCTTATCAATAATTTTTTCATCCGCAGAAATAATTTTTGCTTCTATTACAACACTATTTGGTTTCCCTTCTTGATTATCCATAATTTCAGAGAAACTAGACATGTTTGACAATTTGTAATTAGCTTTTGAGGACTTAACAAAGGTACCAGTTCCTTTTACCTTATAGACATACCCCTCATTATAAAGCCTATCCATAGCTTTTCTAATTGTATGTCTACTTACTTTATATATGCTCATTAAGTCAACCTCTCGAGGAAGCATTGAACCATATTTGTACTCTTTTGTAAGGATTTTGCTTTTTAAATCCTCATATATCTGTTCGTGTAAATATTTCATTTCATTATACATAATATCAACCCCTAACGAATAAGTTTACCATTGAGTATTAAAATAATCAATATGTCCGTATAAAAAAATATATTTACTTAAGAAAATGATAACCCTTTCAAGAAAACCCTTGACATGTCCGTACATAATGATATAATTAAAACATATGTATAGACATACAACAAATTTAATGGAGGTTAGTATGAAGAAAATTGCTATAATAGGTAGTTCAGGCGGGAACCTATTTAGTTTGGGCGGGAAAAATCCTAACAAACTACTAGGTGAAATTCTAACTCAAGCAGATTCTGCTGGAGTTAAAGTAAGTAACATAGTGTTTATTGGTGCAACTTCATCAATGGACAGCATAAAAGCATCTACTAAAGCTAGTTTATATGAGATTTCTAATGGAGAGCTTGTAAATTCAGAGTTAGTGGGATTAAAAGAAGCTAATGAGTTAGCTAAAGAGGCTGACAATAAACTTAGCAAAGATATTCTTAACGGTAATGTAGACGGCATAATTGTTATGAGCGCTGACGCAAAAGGTGTTAACGCATTAAGTTTAGCTGCTGCAGCCGAAAAAAGAATACCTGTAACAGGTACTGGTGGGACTTCAATGGCGTATATCCAATCATTAGGCGCTAAGGTAATCTCTGCTTCTGGTACAACAGGGACAACTAACAGAACACGAGCTATTGCAGCTCTAACAAGTTTATCTAAGTTTTTTGGTCTTAAGTATCATGCAGTTATTAAGTCTTCTGGATCATCAAATGAAAAAGATAACTCAAAATTATTAAGTAGAATTAGCATTAGAGGAATAATGTTAGCATCTATTCCAGGATTTATTGCTATGGCATTAGTATTAGCGTTAAGTCAAATACCATTTTTATCGGGTATGTATGGAATATTTGAAATACTAATAACTGCTTTACCTATTTTAGTAGCCGTTATTGCCGCAAAACAAATATCAGGATTAGATGAAGTAGGAATAGTTGCTGGTGTTGTTGCTGGGGTTTTATCTGTTAATGGGGGAATTATAGGTGGTATAATCGGAGGTATCATAGCAGGTATTCTTGCAGCGTTATTTATTGAACAAGCAGCGAAATGGAAAATACCAGGAACAACATCAAATATTATCGCTGGTGGTCTTGCAGGTTTAGTTGCTGGTTTATTAGTTTTCTATTTAATTGCACCAGTCGCTTTATGGGCAGGAGATGGAATTAGATGGTTAATCGATGCTGCTCTTCAATTTAGCCCTGCCTTAGCTGGTTTAGTTGCAGGATTATTAATTTGGCCCGCTATTATGGGCGGAGTGTACCATGCAGCAATATTACCAATTGTACTTATTGAAATGGAAGTTGATGGAATGAGTTTCTTAGGTGCTGTTGACATGGTAGGTTTAGTTATGGTTTCAGCTGGAATTACACTTGCTAATATCGTTTGGCCAAGAAGAAAAGACGATCGTTCAATCGCCGCTCCTGGTTTTGCGATAAATATTGGCTTTGGTACATTTGTTGAAGCAGCGTATCCGTTTATGTTTTCAAACAAATTAGTAATGGGTACAGCTATTGTTGCTTCAGGAATAGGTGGATTGTTTGTTGGATTATTAGGTGTTAAAGGTACAGCATATGTTCCGTCTGTTGTAGCTCCAGCATTGTCGAATAATCCATTAGGATTTACGATTTGTATGTTATTAGCAATGGGTATCGCTTTTGTTTTAACAATGCTTGTAAATAGAATTGGAATTAAAGAGGTGAAAGTAAAATGATTAAAAATGACATGAAACTAAAATTAGAAAAAGGCAGAAAGAAAGTTTTTGATGCAATCAAAGAACATAATGGAACTACATTATTAAGTACTGGAATCACAGGCGACGACGCAAGAATGGCAAAAGCCGCTGTCGATGCAGGGGCTAGATTATTAGAACCAAATCATCCAGCTTTAGCTTTAGCAAGAGGTTACAAAGGTGTAACTAATATGGATGACGCTGAACAAGTAAGACATGAAATCAAATTAGAACAAATGCTGGAAGCTGCTCACGGTGTGAGACAAGTAGTTGGAGAGGATATCTTCATTACCGTTGGTGTGCCAGGTGGATTTACAGAAGTTATGCCTGTAATATTATCAGATGAAGATTTCATAAATATAGCAAAATCAGGTGTAGACGCTTTACATACACACAAATCTAGCATTGAAGACTTAAAAGAATGGGTTGAAAAAGCTCATAGTTACGGATTATTAGTGGATGCATATATTGGTATGGCAACTGACAAACATATCTTTGGTGTTGCTGCAGATACTCCGGAAGAAGTTGCAAAAGTTGCAAAAGAAATGGAAGCTGTTGGAGTTGACTTTATTGGGCTAATGACAGGTATGAGTTACGAAGGTGTAAAGGGCGGAGAAATCCATCCATTTATGAAAAAACGACTTGAAGCTCTAGTTGGCGCAGTAAGTGTTCCAACAATAGCTGAAGGTGGTATTAACAAAACTAATTTTAAAGCTTTTAAAGAAGTTGGAATTAATATTTTAGTAATTGGAACTGCGCTTGACAACATTGCGAGCAAAGCTATTCAATCTGAAGTTAGAGAATTTATTAAATAGTTATAAACACATATCATTTATAATGAAAAAGAATCCAAATTTACAATATTTAGGTTCTTTTTCTTTTATTATATATTTTTGATATTCAAACACGATAACCAAATAGCGAAAACTGCTTATAAATGTTTCCCTAAATAATAACTAAGTCTATTTTTAAGACTTTCTATTGTTGTTATGACATGATTGCGACTACTTATGGTTCGGCTCATTTTATCACCTTTAGGTGCAAATTATTATGATATTCATATAAGGGATTCAACTACCTCTGTTTAATTTTCATCACAGTCCAAGCCTTTGATTGCTTTTAAAATAGCATTAGTATCCATTATCGATTCAACTCAAAAAATCAAATGATCTTGAAATATTTTTCTGTAGTGACTTCTTATTCATTCAGAGCTCCTTAAGTTTGCTGCAATCTACATTTCTTTAATAACATTGTAACAATAATCTAATTTTACTGAATTCTTCTTGAGCTAAATCATTTTTATTAATAAGGAAATACAACTTTCCTGCATCTCCCCAAAGCATTTTTGCTTCATATTCCGAATCTACTTGTAATAAAAGAATCCAATCATCTATGTTTTCCGTTTCTTTTGGAAATACATGTTTATTCTCTTCTAGTATATCACTTTGTATTTCAATGGGATTGCCTAATAAATATGTTTCTTGCTCTGGATTTCCTTCAACTATTCTGAAGTAGTTATTTTCCTCTTCATCGGTAAAGAAATACAGATCATCTGTTATAGGTATTGAATACTTAGATTTAATTTTAACGGCTACTTCTTTAAATACATCAATTTCATCTATATTACTGGGTTTACTCATTCTACGTAAATCTTCATTTTTTATATGGAGTACTTTTATTCCTTTACCATTAGATTTCCAAGGTTGATTTATATTATCATAGAAAAATAGCAATAACCCTTCTACGGGTAAATAACTATTTTTATCAAATTTTTTTACATCTTGAATATTCACTTGTAATAGAAAACTTAGTTTGACTCCATTTTCTTCTGGCCATATATCAATATGTGGCAAATCAGGCATTCCACCTAATTTAGTACTACCAATTCCAATATCTTTTTCATAGAATGGATCTGCTTCTAATGATATTTTGTTCTTAGTTGCTTTGTATGCTTCATTAATTAAGTATTCTAGTTTGCTTTTTTTAAATATCTCTATAAAGTCTTCTGGTATTGACTCATCTATTACATAGTTTTTTCTAGCTTCAATTTTTTCGTTCTTTTCATCTTCTAATCTAATTGCTTCAATAGCTATTTGATTAGGCAAAGAATCAAGAAAATCATCAACTATCTTTAATACTTGAGGTAGTTTATCTATTTCACTCATAGGTGCAAGATATTGAAATGACTTTTCTTTAACTGATTTATTGCTTCCTAAGAAATTATATTTAACTATAGATAAAATTTTTGTTTGGATTAGTTGATTATTTATAATATGAGATATCAAAACCATATCATATTTAGAATTTCTTCCTTTTTCAGATAGTTTTGATTGAATATTATTATTGAAGTCAGAATTATATTTAATACTTATAACAATTTTAAACCCAAATAGATTTGGTTCTTTCCTTAAATCTTTAACTAATTTTAGTTGTTCCTCATTCCTTACAATTAAATTAATGTATTGTTCAACAAATAAATTTTTCTTCTTGTTATTCTTTAGTTTTTCTATAAAATTCTTTAATCCCATTGTTTTTCATTCTCCTTGAATTTCATATGGTTCCTTTTATGAAATGATTCAATATTTTATAATAAGTGTTTATCCCAATTGTTATAAGCGTACATTCTCATTCCGTTTGCTGGATTATACAAAGGATAAATTTCTCTATATTTATTCTCAGCATTTAAAAAATCTCTTGGAACTGCACCTATTTCTTTTAGATACATCAAACCAATCACAGCTGACCTTGACATACCTTGATTACAATGAACAAAAACTCTTTCACCTTTGCTTATGTGTTTATATATAAAATTCAATGCTTCATTAATAATTGTGTCTGGAATATAATCCGGATTTGCCACATCAACTAAATTGCATATTAACTTATTCTGACGATAAGCAAAATAATATTCTGGATGGGTTTTAAGCGCACCTCTACCAGTGTATCCTAATGCTTCTCTGTGATATGGATCTTTACATGCTTGAACTATAAAATATGAGTCTTTGTCTACAAGACTTTCATAATCAATCTGATTACCGATATATAAATTCTTATATATTTCTATCACAGTTATCAACCTCTCAATATATTTATATTATAATTTAATTTAATTTAATTTAATTTAATTCATTCCAAACTTGGATAAATTTTTCTTTATTATCCTTAAAATATTTCATAAAAAACTTTCTGCCATTTCCTTTAAGTTCCCCTTTAATAAGGCTACAGTCCTCAAGAGATACAACAAAATCTCCTCTGGGGTTTATCACATGAACATGTGGTAAATGATGTTGGTTTGAATCGTCCTTATAGATATATAACTTTGTTTTTCCTGGCCCATTGCCAACTAGTTGCCTATACTCAATTTCATGATAATGCATACTTAATATTCTATCTAAAAACATGATATTAAAATATTTAGTAACTTCTATTTCTTTCTTCATATTTAATACCTTTCATGATGAGTAGCTTTTTTTGTATTTTTTAAAAAAGCGTCTAATATACTTCAATTACTACACCATATTCAGTTAATCTCTCAAGAATTTTATCTAGGTTACCCGTTCCCCTGTCCATTCTAACTAAAGTATTATTATTTGAATCCAATAGAACAACAAACTGTCCCATCAATGAAGCTCTTTTTATTTCTTTAATATGAATCTCCTTTGCTTTCCCGAATCTGTGACTAATAAAATAATCACCTTTAATTATCTCATTATTGTTTAATCCATCATAGCAACCTACAACACAGGCAATTGTAAATAACCCAGAGATTATTGAAGATATCAATTTACTTGTTGTATCAGTAATTAAAACTAGACATAAAATAGTAGCTACTGAAAAACAAGTTAGAAAGACAAACATAAGAATAATCATCCACTTAGGAGCAAAAGTTGCAATTTCTGATTTGTTATTTGGAGAAAATATATCTTTATTCTCGACTACCTCAAGAGGATCAGTTTTAATCCCTAAGTCATACTTTTCATTATGTTGGTTCTTTGGCAAATAATAATATTTTGACATAAAATAAGCTATTATTGAGACAACAGAGATTAATGCAAAAATATAAATCGCACCTAAGCCTAAGTTGTGATTTCTCTCATAACCTTGCATCATTAAATCATAGTTCATATATTCAGTAGAGTTAACTTCATAATAATATACATCTCTAATAACATCATCGTTTACATTTTTAACTTCACTTACAAGAAAAATAACTTCATCTCCCAGTTTAATCTCATCAAATATTCTATCTATATCTAAAGCGTATGTATATATCGATTGTATTCGATAAATAGTTGTATCACCTTCAAGTTTCAAGTTCATTCCTTCGTCAGAGTCAAAATGACCTTCATCTAAAATGCCCGTCATTTCAGTAAGATTATCATAATTAACAGGAGCTTCATTAAGAAATATTAAGCTCATAAATATAACCATTACAAAGCCTAAAACTGTCATTGAGATGGCACCTAATTTATTTTGCTTGAACTTTTTATAACTATTTCCTATTACTTCATTATCTTTATCAGCATAATAAAGACCAACCTCATAATCACTTCGAGCTAATATCTGGTTCACATTCTTTTTAGCTTTAAAATAATTTAATCCCCCTACAACTATTCCCAATAAAGCTAATATCACAACTGTATAGATTCTTCCATCATCTAGAAGATACAAACCTACTAATATCCCTGCAAAAATCAAAACTATTATCAAAGCATTCATATTTAGTTTTTTAGTATTTTTTGATTTGTTTTCTTTATGCTTTTTACCGATTTTTGCAATAATTTGTTTCTGTTCCTCGGTAAAATTTTCATTGTCAAATATCATAGTCATAATCCCTTTCCATTCAATAACAATACAAACGTTTTTTTTTTCGTAAATGTAACTATATGCAATTACTTACTATAGTGTTCGCAGCTGTCATTCTATATGATAATATAATTCCTCTTGTATTTTCTAACTCATAAATTTTCAGTCGTTTCATGCGCTTTTATTCAGAGAAAATGCTTGACTGACTTTCTTTGTAGTCAACTAATAATTGTATAATATTATCATAGAATACATTTATTCTTTCTTTTTCTTTTTTTAACATTCCAAAAGTTTTTGTATGCTTAGTTTTTTCATTCTCATAGTATTCAATTACCTCATCAACATTATTTTTATATTGTTCAATGATTTTACATTCTTTTTTCCTGTGTAAATATATAGACAAGAAAATCCAACCTAAGAACAAATCAATTCCACCTACAGTGAAAGCATAGTGACCCCAGTTAAATGGATTACCTTGTATTATAAAATCATACAAATACCCGGCAGTCAATAAAACATTAAGAAAAACCAGAATTATAAAAGAAACTTTTGAATCCTTTTTTGAGTTATATTTTTTTTTATAGAAGTAGTCATCTAATTTCCTTAAAGGGCTTCTATTATCATAATTAAGTAGCGCCTTACTGTCTACATATAATATTAATTCTTGGAGTTTATTGATTTTACTTAAGTGTTCTGGCTGATTTGTGAAAGTTTGAGAATTTAGAGTATCTAGTGTATATAGCAAGTATCTTATAAGTTCTTTGATATCCTTAGACTTATACAAATCAACAACAGTTTTTCTTGCTATATAAGTCTTCACAAAAATATTAAAGAACAAAATAATCAATGCAATAATTGGGATTAAAATATATAATTGTTGAAAATATCCTTTTAACCCAAAATGGATAATAGGTAAAAAAACAAGAAAAATCGGGATCATTCTAGTCATGTTCGGATACACTTGATCTAATTTTTTATAGAAATCTGTATTTTTCATTTTCACCTCATAAAATATAGTTTTGTCATTAAAATTATTGTATAAAAATAATTAGTTACTTTATTTCTATCTAGGTGGTAGTTCTGGCAAGAATTGATAAATAATCACGTTAATTTTCAGACATTTCATGCAACAAGTAACTATTTTTTTTTTTTCTTTCGTACATTATATTTACTTTATTAGGATATAGTTCTTTTATTCTATAGGCATCTTTTTCTCCAATAAATCCTAACAAATATTTATTTCCTTCATAATTAAATAAATGAAACTTCCATGCTCCACCATCAGGTAAAGCACCTAAAAAAATTGTAATCAAATAATGCAATCTAAATGGATAATATTCCATACGTTCAATTGTAGTCATTTTAATTGATTCAATTAATTTATTATGTTTATATATTTCAATTGCATCCTCTTTAAAAATATAACATTTACCCTTATAAAAAATGATTAATAGTGTTGCTATTATTAAGATTATATCAATTACAATAATAGTAATTACAAAACCTAAATCTCCAGGCTTTTCAATAATAGTCCACGAACCTATTGCTTGACCAATAAACATCACAAATAACAAGGCAGTAAAAACAACTGCGAACGAAATAGTATAATATAACATGAACTTTCTATTAGATTCTAATTTAATTTCCATTACCGTCTCCTCGTTTAGATAACTCTCTACTAAATTCATTATATATACTAATCTACAAATAATCTATTATATACTATATTTTTTGATTATCTTTACTGTGCTTTTTGCTAATTCAGCAAATTCTTGCAGATTCAATTTATCACGCATAGTATTAAGCAAAGTCATAAATTCATCATCAAAAATACAGAATATTTCAGCTTTTTGAACGTAATGTTCATCAAGTATGTTGTGAGATGAATTGAATAGTTCCTCATAACATTCCATTAAGTCGCATTTATAGTCAATCTTATTATCCTTAACCCCTAAAGGTATAGGGTAGTTAATAAATTTTATAAGTAGTGACTTTTCTCTTTCTGTAACATATCTCATGATTTTCTTTTTAATCAATCTATCAATTGATTCAAGTAAATTTGAAACAGTTGAATTCTTAATTTCACGCTTATATGTACTAGGAAAAGCCGTAATCTTATCGAATACAATCTCGCCTCTATCTGTTATGAATGTGTGTTCTTTTTCTCCATCGCTAATAATCACAATCATATTGCCAAATGTTTTATAATCTCTAAAAAATGAGACTAATTGATAAGCTGTCCCCTTTAACGATTTTATAATTTGATTTTGAATTTCTTTGTCCTCAATAATATTGAGTTTTTTTCTTCTAAATATACAAAATAATTTCAAAATAATTTCTCCATTCATTACTTTAATCAGCTCTTATATTATACAAATCAGTTTAATATTCTCTACATGGTTAATTTAAAATAAATAGTAGTTGTGCAAAAAGTCTTATAAAGTTTACACTCTAGTATATGATATTGAAATGTTCTTTAAGTTGCCTTCTTCACTCGCGATTTTATAAGAATCTTTTAATTTTATATTTTGAAAGAATACATCTAGATTTTCATAATCCATACTCCATATGCCATTTCCTTTAAGTTTTGATGTTTTCTCATTTACTAAATCATCAAAAACATAATTATTTTCATATTCAAGTCTAATATGAAGTTGAGTTATATATATGTTATCAGTAGCTTTATTATAAATAGCAAATTGTCTAGTAAAATATATTTCGTAGTTTTCCGATTTAAAAAATACTTCTGTCTCATATAATAAATCATCATCCTCAGCATTAAACTCTATTTTCATAAACTTCCTGATTACATCACAGAAAATATCCAAGTTGAAATTTTCTTTAGTTATATTAGATTCTTCAATGATTTTATTTATTATCTCTTTAGACTTACTTGGCTTGTATGCGTTAGGATTGTAAGGTTTAGGTTTCCAAATATAAATTCCCAAGTCCTCTTCGGTAAAATCTTCTTTAAGCAATTCTAAAGTTGAAATATATACTTGTTGGCTAAGCATAAATCCAAGTCCTTCAGGTTCCTTATCCATTTCAACATTATTTAAAAAGTTTTCTAAGTCGGTCAATCTTTTACAATCAAAATTCATATTTGATTTCTTATACTCTTCAAACATCGAATTTCCTTTTTCTGTTCTTGTAAAAGAATAATTTTCTTTATTAATACCTACAAGATTATTAGATATTAACCTATTTAAACCCATATCCATTTTTTCATAAGGAATCAACTCATTAAATGTGGTCATAGTTTCAAACAAAATATCATAAAGACTAGACTCTTCTTCGATCATAATAAATATTAAGCCGTCTTTCTTTTCATGTTTCATAAAATTAATTTCTCCCATCTTCAAATAATAACTATTTTGATTTCTTTGAAGATCTGTTATTCAAGATACTATACTAGAAAAACATATTGTAGTAATCTAATTTCACAGTAAAATCCTTCATCTTTAAATTAAAGTTCAATATATCCTTTGCATATTTTTTAATGTATATAAAATATATAGTACTTAATAACAATAATATAGTAAAGATTGCCATCACTATAAACCCAAATGGATTGTTTTCTTCAAGTTGAAAAATATAATGAAACAAATTATAAATATGCATCATCACTAAACCATCTTTATTTTCCGTTTTAATCTACTCCTTGCTTATTAGAATTCATTCAATTTGTTCATAAAATATGATTGGTCAATTTCAACATGATATCGACATTCATTATCCATACCTGTTATTTGTCTAACTATACCCGTAAAAGAAATATGACCTTGCAGTTTTGCTTCTACATTAATAACAAGATTGTTTTCTACTGACTCTATCTTTATACTTCCTTTCAAAGTATCATAAACTTCTTTCAATTTTCTAAAAAAATCTAATAGCTCCGTTCCGTGAAAGGTAGATGAGTTAGATGTAACTTGTAAAAAATCATTCTTAGCTGTGAAATACATTACAGCATTGTATATATTAGTATCTTCATATATTTGTATATCGTGAAACATTACATAATTATCATCGCTACCAATTTTTACATCTTTAATTTTATTCATATCTAACTCCTCACTAAGATAAAATACAAAGCAATTCTTCTATTTCTTTTCTCTGTTTATCAGAGAATACTTGAGTATTTAACAATTTGAATGATCCATCATTCATAACAAACTCAAATATTACTCCTCTATCTTTAAAATAGATATATTTATTCTTCTTGATGTTAATCTCGCTAATATCTTCAAATAATATTTTCTCTTCTACTCCTTTTGAATTAAAGGTAAAATTTTCTCTAAAAAATGTTTTAATACCAAAATTATCTATAGTTAGAGGTTTCTTAATTATTTTTAACAACCATACAAGACCAAGTATCAAAAAGGATCCTATAGAGACGCTTAATGCAATAATCATTTCAATTGGTATACCCGTTTCTAATATGAGCGATAACAATAATGTTAAGAGCCCTATCGTCGCAAAGACAAAAGTAAAGATAATAAAATTTACTTGTTTTCTAGGATGGAACTTCCTAACTTCACTTATAAAGACACAATTTTCTTCAGCAAAACCACTTCTATCTCTATAATCAAGATTAATTGTTAACTCTGTCAATGAAGAATCAGTAAATGACTTATTATACTCTCCATTTATTCCCCTCACTTCTATAAAAGGCAAAACAAACAAAGTAAAAGTAAAATCTAGTATAAACAAAACTATAAGCACTATACTAGGTATTATCTCTTGGAAAACCAAAACCATAAGTATTACAATTATCGGCATTGATATAATAGTGTTATATCTTCTTAATCTTGAGTTCATTACATTCTCCATTCTAAATCTATTGGTCGTTTATGAATATTATATTTTTAATAATATACTCCCAAAGTCTTATTTTTTTGTGCTTTTCAATTTCACAAGTAAGTTATCAATCCTTTGTAGTAATTTATCATATGTTATGATTTCACAGTCCTTATTGTTATATTTAACTATATTAAGATTTAACTCAATGTCATTTGATTCTAATTCATGGTATGCTATTTCATCTTGTAAGTTTCCTATTATGAGAAATGATTTTGCATTTACTTTGTAGGGATCGCTTTCTGATGCTGCTATCATACTTCTTTGAACATTAGTTTGTTGAATGGCATTGCTAAACTCCTTCAATTAATTTTTTGTTGAAATCGCATAAAATGACAATCAATTGATTATATATTCTAACATCCTAGTGATATAGCTTTTGATTTCTTTTTGATGTTTTTTTATAAAAGGAAGCATTATTAAATATGTTTTATCTCCGCTATTTGTTTCAAAAAGAAATACATATTGAGCCCCACTTCTTGGTTTAGGAGCATATATATCAGTAAATGTTTTTATTTGTTTGATATCTATTTTTTTATATGCTTTTTTTGGTCTAAGTCTTTCCTTTTCTTCATCTGACCATATTAAAAAATTTCCATAAATAGCGTCTTTTGTGATTGTAACAGATGAGTCCTTTGATATTTTAAATCCTAAAACAAACCAAACAAATATTAGTGCACTAAAAAATAGAGCACCGTATAGTAATTCAATATCTGCATGTTTAATGAAATACATGACGTAACAAACAGTATCAATTGCAAGCATGTATATTAGCAAAAATGCAAAACCCACTATAATGATTACTGGTCTAAAAACTATTTTGTCCATGTCTTTTTCTATTGTATTTTTTTCTTTCATGTTTTCTCACTTTCATTTCGAACATATATTTTCAGTCGTTTCATGTAGGTATCTATTTAGAAATATCAAGTAATTCTAAATACTTTAACCTTGCGAACAACTCGAATGATATTTGATTTATAGTAATCTTCCTTGTAGATTGAATCTTAGGTATAGAGTTGTCTTGCCAATATGAAAAATACATTATATTTCCATATTTGTCTATAACATTTAGAATCCAGTCTCTTAATTGAATATATTCTTGCTCATATTTGAATTTTTCTGCTTCGGCATTCTTAATCAAATCACCTAAATCATCTGCAGCTTGATTAAAATCTTTTGAATAACGCATAAGAGAATCATACATCATGCTGTTTTTAGATAAAAATTCTCTAAACTCTTTATGCAAGGATGATTTTTTAATCTCGTCTTTTAAGTTAGAATTAAAATCATTAGAATGACTATGCCTATTAAAAAATTCATTTTCAATATTAATGACTTTTGCCTGTAATTCTTCATATATATTTATGAAAGATTCCTTCTCTTCAAGATATGTATTACTAGACATGAATTCTTTCATTTCATAGAGAATCTTTAATTCATCATTGTGTTGTTTTGTAAGTTTGTTTACTAGATCTATACCTTTGTATTCTTCATTTGAAAAATTTGTAACAAATGAATTACAATGACATCTATAAGATGGACTGATATAAAAATTATATATAGATGACAACTCATTTGATTCAAAGTCATTTGTTATGCATTCTCCATCAATACCAAAATCATCCATTAAACTCATAACTGAATCAATAGGTATCTTTCTAAATATTAAAAAAACATTAAGTTGGCACATTTTAATTCCTCCAAAAAAGTATAAATATATAACTTAGTTTTACACAAACTAAATACATAGATTTTAAGTCGTTACGTACAATGTATTACCTATATTTACAAACAGGAAGTGTGATATAACTTAAGTCACATTTTTAATTACAACTTGGTAAAAAGACTGAGCCAATCAAAAATTTTAGTTGTTACCATTAGTGGTTATTTTAGTTATATTTGTATCATTAAATTGATGATAGTCTTCTATACTAAAATGACTCATCCTTGTTACAGACTCGCCAAGTCTCCTTGTTACTATTTGTTTTAGTGAAGGTATTTTACCATCCATAGTGACAATTTTTATTCCATATTTCTTTTTACCAAAACTCTGATTTCGGTATATTTTATCGCTTAATAAAAAGAATGACAAATACACAATTACAGGTAGAAAGAATAACAATTCTGAATCGGTAATTGCAGATATCCATGAACTTATCAAGAAAGAAGAGAATAATAGAATAAAAGAAATTACAAGATCAAAACGAACACTTTTTTTATATAACTGATAAACCTCAATTTCAGATGCTTCTATTGCTATACTTTCTTAGTTACTTCTAACTTAATTGTCATATTATTAAGATTGTTTAGCTTAATAATCACTAAACTTGACATTGCGACAAAGAATCCAATAATCCAAATCAATCCAAAATTCATTGAAACGTAATAGAAATTGCTTGTAGATATTATTGCTTCTTGGTTTTGATAAACTTGTGAACCTATTAATTGATAAGTACCATCCGAAATATAATCTCCTTGAGCAACATCATCATATTGGGGAACCCAACTCGACGAAATTACTCCGTTATGTTTCATTCCCCCTTCATCCCATGAATCGAGATAAAGGTATTCGTTATCAAATGCTACTGGATTGTATCTGTAATCTATAATAAGCCCGGAGACTATAATTTGCTCAAACTCATCATATACTGAATATCTGTCTGCTTCTTCTAAACCATAAACATCTACTCTTCCTTTATACTCCCCATCCGTATACTTTATCAATTGGTTATTTCTAGTCTTTATGAAAATACTATCATTCCAAATATATAAACTAGATGCTCCATTAGGCGACACAAAGAAGTAAAAACTTTTTATATAGTTTCCATCTAAATCGTAAATATTTAATCCGCTAGTAAAATCACTATACAAATATAAATAATCATGTTGAATAAATAATATTGTTTCAGCATCAATATCAAACTCATCTTGTACAGCTACTTTAAAATCATAGTCTTCAACGCTTGAATTTATTATACTTGATCTCGACATGAAATAAGCTATAGAAATAAATCCCATAAAGAATAATACATATATGGAAGCTACTAAAGCTTTTTTTGATTTGCTATTTAAGAAGGTATCTTCCTCAGTATAGCTTAAACTACCCTTACCAAGACAACCTTGATTTAACAGACTCAAGAAAATAGCTGATAAAAGAAAACCGATAAAGAATAAGAAATTAAAGTTTTCTTCTCGAAATAAACTGACAATACTCAAAACAAAAAGAATAGCCATAATTATCATAAAAAGGCCTTGCACCAAAATTCTAATTTTATTGCTTAATCTATTCATATACACTAAATCATTATACCTTGGTATATACTCAACAATTTTCTTGCTGGTCTTAAATAATCTAAAAGTTATTACAATTACTATAATTTCAATAAATAATAAAAATACATTATACATATATAAATACTCCTAGTCCACTGTTAATTTTATGCCAATCCAAATATTATTTTATCACAAAAATGAATAAATAATTACTATCTATTAAAGATAGTAATGTAAATACGTAATATTTTGCCTTCTTTTAGGTCATTTGTGATACGTCTCGTTGTTGTTAATTCTAAATGAACGATATATTTGTTCAATAAGCTAATTTTGGAAACTCCTTTGGAATAAACATCTTATAAAAAGAATTATATACTTTTTCATCATTTCCCAATATTAACTATTGTTTTAAATATTTACCTTCTATCTTATAAATGCGTCCTATTCAAGATACTATACACAATCGTGATATAATAAGGTTAATTAAAAGATTAATAATTAGGAGATGATTTAAATGAATGTTGGCATGGTTGGATTAGGAAAAATGGGATTAAATCTAGCATTAAATATGATAGACAACAAGATAGAAGTTTATGGCTTTGACAAATATATTACAGATGAAGTAAAAAAAGAGTATAACAAAATTAGATATATGAGTACATTGAAAGAACTGGTTAGTTCTCTTAATTCTCCTCGTATCGTATGGGTAATGGTACCGTCAGGAGATATCGCAGAGAGTGTTTTAGATGAATTATCACTTCTTCTAGATAAAGGCGATATCTTAATTGATGGTGGAAACTCAAAATATACTGATACATTAAGAAGATATAATACTTTCAAAGAAAGAGGAGTTCATCTGATTGATTCTGGAACCAGTGGTGGCGTCTATGGCGCTAGAAACGGCGCGTGCTTAATGGTAGGTGGAGAGAAAGAAATCGTTAAATCTATCGAGAATCTATTCGTCTCAGTAGCCACAAAAGACGGATATGCATATATGGGAGCTCCTGGAAGTGGACATTTTGTTAAAATGGTCCATAACGGTATTGAATACGGAATGATGCAAGCGATTGGTGAAGGTTTTGATTTACTCAACGCAAGTCAATTCGATCTTAATTATCCAGATGTCGCTAAAGTATGGGCAAATGGTTCAATCATTGAAGGAATGTTAATGTCAACTGTTTTATCCGCAGTGTCAAAAGATGAAAAACTTGAATCAATCGAAGGTCGAGTTGATGACTCTGGTGAGGGACAATGGACAGTTGAGGAAGCTCTAAAATTAAAAGTATCAACTCCAGTTATTGCTCAAGCTCTTTTCTCTAGATACAAATCAAAAGATGACACAAAGTTTTCTGAAAAAGTAGTCGCTGCTATGAGGAATGAATTTGGTGGGCACAAGGTGTACAAGAAAAAATGAAAAAAATAATAACAGTTTTTGGAAGTACCGGAAATTTAATGTATAAAAAACTATTTCCAGCGCTATCATCACTAATAAAAAAAGGTCATATTAAAAATGATGCAAAAATATATTGTGTAGCTCGAATCGACTGCACATTAGAGGATTATATTGAAGTAGCTAAACAGAAGGTCACCGAATATGTTGATTGGGATTTAATCATTCCATTTTTAACATATATTAAGATGGATATAAACAACGTAGAAGACTACATTAAACTAAAACAAACACTTGATAGTAATGGCGAAATTGATTCTATGTTCTACTTAGCCGTTCCTCCAGTATTATTTCCAATAATTGCTAAAGGAATTAGCGAATCAAAATTAATAGAAAAACAGAATCCACAAGGTAGAATCATATTCGAAAAACCATTTGGAGAAAACTTAAAAAGCGCTCAAAATATTAATGAAAACCTTTGGAAATATTTTGATGAATCACAAATATATAGAATAGATCATTACCTAGGAAAGGAAATGATCCAAAATATATTAGTAGTCAGATTCGCAAATAGTATTTTTGAAAAAACTTGGAATAAAGATTCAATAGAAAGTGTTAGTATAATTGCTAAAGAATCTGAAGGAGTAATGCAACGCGGTAATTACTACGATAAAATCGGCGCTTTAAAAGATATGGTTCAAAGTCACTTACTACAAATGGCATCATTAATTGCTATGGAAACTCCTACTATTCATAATTCAGAAGCGATTAAGGATCAAAAAATAAAAGTAATGCAACACTTTACAATTAACCCAAAAGACGTGGTCTTAGGACAATACGCTAGCTATAAAGATGAACTGAATATTTCCCAAGATTCAAAAACAGATACCTTCGTATACTTCAAGGCATTTATAAATAATGATAGATGGAAAGGTGTCCCATTTTACTTTATTACTGGTAAAAAACTAGATGAAAAAAGATCCGAAATAATTATTAAATTTAAAGATAGCAGTACCTCTACTCTTCTTTGGCCTAATCAACCAAATATGAGTAATAAGCTAATTATAAAAGTTGCACCTAAAGAAGGTGTTAACTTCAAATTTAACGTTAAGGAACCAGGACTAAACAACAAAATAGTTCCAGCTGATTTGGATTATTGTCACAGTTGCCAAGTTTTAGGAAATACTCCCGAAGCTTATGAGAAGTTGTTGTTAGATTTAATTAATAAAAACTCAACACTATTCACAAGATGGGATGAAATAGAAACATTTTGGGGCATTGTTGACAGTCTAAAAGAAAAGTTAGATGATCCATTCATTTATAACAACTTTTCTGATTTAAAACCTTTTCTGTTAAATAATTATATGGAGGTTAATAATGATCTATGATATAAGCATGACTATTCATAAAAATATGCAAGTCTACAAAAACAAAACTGAAAAAATACCAGTGTTTACACAAACCGCGTCTTTTACAGAAAATGGGGTTTATGAAACTGATATTTCATTAAACATGCATACTGGAACTCACATCGATTTTCCTTTACATACAATTATAGATGGTAATACATCAAATATTGATTACCTTGATAAGCTAGTTGGGAAAGCAAAGGTATTTAATTTGGATCACGTTAATTTTTCAATAGACAAATCCGATTTAATTGCTTTAGACATCAAAGAGAATGACTTTATCTTATTGAGAACAAAAAATAGTTTTGATGAAACATTTAATCCAGACTTTGTATTTCTCAATAAGAGTGCGGCTCGGTATCTAGTTAATAAAAAAATCAGAGGAGTAGGTATAGATTCGTTGGGGATTGAACGTGCCCAACCTAATCATCCAACTCATGATTTATTGTTAGGTAATGGCATCATTATACTAGAAGGATTAAGACTAAAAGCTATTAAAGAAGATGAATATGATTTTTACTGTTTACCACTTAAAATTGAAAATGTGGAAGCGCTACTCGCTAGAGCAATACTAATTAAATAAACTTAAAAAGGTCTTATTAAATTGAGACCTTTTACTTTATATCTCCTAGAATTCTATGTATTTACCCATTAGTAGCTACCGATAAAATTATGTTTTTGCGTACAATAATGAAAATCATATGATATAATTACGGAAAGGGGGTAGTGAAATGGGTAAAAGCGTCTTAAAAAACAAAAATTATTTATTACTATTCCTGGGTAGTGTTGTTTCTAATCTTGGTACTCATGTGTATAATTTCGCAATAAGTTACTATATATATGAAATAGCTACACCAACCATTGCTGGAATATATTTAGCTACAAGTGGTTTGGTTTACTTCATTTTATCCCCATTTGGTGGAGCGATTGTCGATAGACTCGATAAGGTCAAAGTAGTCTGGATGACAGATTACATTAGAGGTTTTAGTGTCGTTGTTGCTGGTTTTGTTATTTTTTCTGGGGTTAGTTTAACAATCACACTTGTCGTCCTATTCATCACAAGTGTGATACTGGGAATCACTGGAGCACTATTCAATCCAGCTGCGGGAAGTTTACCGCCTCATATTTTGGAAGAAAATCAATTACAACAATCTAGTTCTTTAACACAAGGAATGTTCGCTTTATATATGATACTAGGTTCAATAATAGGTGGGGCTATATACTCTTTCCTAAAAATTGAGTGGATATTTATTATAAATGGTGTGAGTTTTATCTTATCCGGATTCAGTGAGATGTTCATTCAGTTAAGGACACAACTTGAAAAAGTAAAAATGTCATTGGTAACTATCGTTGTTGATATTAAAGACGGATTCATCTATCTACTAAAATTAAAACCAATATTGATGCTAGTTGTTGTCGCATCATTATTAAACTTCTTTACTGCACCTGTTGTGGTAAATGGTCTACCATATCTATTTGCAGTTGAATTAAAAACCGAACCAATATACCTTTCAATATTAAATTCTTTTTATCCGATCGGTATAATAATTACTAGTATAGTCTTAGGTTCAGTTGCTCAAAAAAAACGTGTTAGTCCAACAATTATTAAAGGTCTATATGGTATGGCAATATCATTCTCTGTTTTTGTAATAGTAACTCATTTCATAGTTGGTGGAAAGATTCCGTTCTGGCTATTTATGGTTATTAGCGTTGTATCAATCCTAATTATGGGAATATTTAATGGGATGATAAATATTCCATTTAATGTCGCAGTTATGAAAACAGTTGATAAAGAAATGTTAGGTCGTGTATCCAGTGTAATTGGTACAATATCTAATGGATTAACCCCAATAGCAATAGGACTTGCAGGTATCGTTATAGATAACTTTGGTATTTTAGTTATCTTCTATATTGCTGCGACTTCAATCTTTGTTACCGGATTACTAGCTTCCACAAACAAACATATAAAACAATTATAGAGTCAATTAATTAAAGATATTAGTAGTGAAATACTAATATTTTTTTTATAGAGAACCTACTAATCTGCACTTATGCGTATAGATATTCTGGTTTTACATAAAAAAAACTCATCTCTCTATGTTTTCAAGAAATGAGTTCTTTTAATTTGAATTATTTGATTTTTATAGTAGATTATCTTTAATTTTAATGGGATTTCATTTCCATTCTTTTTTTAATACCTTATCTACAAACATTCTTGCGATTCGTTCATCAAACTGAGTTCCAGAACAACGTACAATTTCACTAATAGCATCAGTTTCTGATATTTTATCTTTGTAAACTCTCTCTGCTGTCATCGCTTCAAATGCATCTACAACACATATAATTCTCGAGAAAAGCGGAATAGCATTGCCTTTTTTTCCGACCGGATATCCCTGTCCATCCCATCTTTCATGGTGATAGAGTGCATGGATTGCAAGATCAGAATATTCATCTGCGGCTCTTAAGATTTGATATGATATTTCAGGATGCGTTTTAATAATTTCAAATTCATCTTTAGTTAATTTACTAGGTTTGTTTAATATAGCATCAGGTATCGATATCTTACCAATATCATGATACATACCAGCTAATTCTAATTCTTTTATGTTTTCTTCATTAAGTCCTAGTACTTGACCCATTCTTTTACATAGATAACTTACTTTAGCTGAGTGAATTCTTTCTTCTTCATACTTATTAGTCAAAGTTTCTAAAATAGCCTTTATGGCATTATTTCGAACACTAATTCCCTCAGTGAGTTTGTGTCTATACATATGGTTTTCTGCTAATTTTAAAATTTCATCAAGATTTCCCTTAAACTTCTTGGTTTTAATTTCATAACCTGTAGCTAGGGATAACAAAACGTTTTCCACTTTATTTTTTTTTGATTCTATTTTAATGGATTCTTTTATGCGTTCCACTTCATCTTCTTTCAAGTTTGGCAATATAATAGCAAATTCATCGCCTCCAATACGACAGACAATATCTTGTGCTCTACATGATTTCAATAATACTTGGGCGACTTTTTTCAAAGCTATGTCTCCTACATCATGTCCGAAAGCGTCATTAATTATTTTGAGTCCATTAACATCAATCATCATAACCCCTAGAGGATAAAACGTTTCGTTGTCTAATTCTTTATATTTTTCAGTAAAGAATCTTCGATTATAGAGATTTGTTAAATAATCATGATTGCTTAAATGAATAATTTCATCTCGTTTAGTTTTATCTAGTGAAATATCAGTAAAGCTAATTACAACTTCTCTTATACTACCATCAGCATTGAATAAAGGCACTCCATTTACTGATACCCAAACTAATTTTTTTTCATGAATATGTTTGATTCCCAAAATGTAATTTTTTAGAGGTTTTCTATTCTCTATAATTAATTTTACAGGGTATTCAGAATATCCTAATTTATTTGAATATGCATCAACAAAATCAAACAATTTTGAATCAGCTGATGTCCCATTCAACTCAAAATGTTTTAATCCTAGTAATTGTTCAGCCCTTTTATTAAATGACAAAATAGAAGTATCACCTGCGTGAACAACAACACCAGCTTCTAAATTTTTTATTAATTCTCGATATCTGGTTTCGCTTTCTTTCAATTTCTCATTTGCATATCTTATTTCAGTGATATCTTTCCCAGAGCTCAAGATTCCAACAACATTTGAATTAACATCATATAAAATCGTATTACTCCAAGAAATAATTCTTTCCTCACCACGAGTATTAACAATTGGATTCTCATAATTCTTTTCTAGATCAATTGCTTTTTTAAATATTTTATCAAATAATTCTTTTACGCTTTTAATTGTATCTTTTGGAAGAAAATTGTCAAACCAATTTTTGCCAATAATATCTTTTTGTTCTGCGCCTATAATTTCGCATCCTTTTTTATTAATCATTGTAACAATGCCTTCATTGTTTAGAACAATAATCATCACTCCAGCAATATTCAAATAGTTTTGAGCTAAATCTTTTTCTCTCTGTAAATCCTTTTCTGCTTGGAACCTTTCTGAAACATCTCTAGCATAAGCAGAAACACCGATAATAACATTATTGATATCTTTAATGGGATTAAATATAGTCTCAAACACATTAACATTTAGATTGCCGTGTTGTTCAACTGTAGTATGAGAAACTCCAGAAAGAGCTTTGTCATAATTCACCTTTATTCTCTTAATATCATCTTCAGAAGTCATATAATCAAAAACACATTTTCCTACCTCAATATCTGCGTTGTATGAAACTTTCATGGTTATCCTATGGGCTTCATTGAAATACAAATACTTATATTCTTTATCCAAAGACAAAATGATTATGTCCACAGGACTATTTAAACTTGCTTGTAATAATGTTTGAGCATGCTGAAGTTCTAATACTATTTTTTCTTGTTCAATTTTCTCTGTCGTTAAATCAATAATTATACGTGTAATATTCAATAAATATTTAGTAATTTCTTTAACTTTTGTTTTGGTAACAATCGGGACTTCTTTAAGTGCTTTCAAATAGGCTTTCTCGTCAAAATTGTATTTTCTTGCTTGTTTTTTGAAAAATTCAATATTTGGTTCCTCAAAGAAAAACTGTCCAGTGAAAAGATTAGCTATATGTTCCCCGTTAACAATTACTGGTACAGAAACATCATACAATCCATTGTGGCATTTATATATATTATAGTTATTTTTATCGCCTATATTAGCTAATTTAGTGTCGCTTATAATACAATTTTTATTTGTATTAGGATTAGCGCGATGAAAATCTGTACAGATTTTTCTCCAACCTGATTTAGATAAGATATTGCCATCTAAATCCAAAATGGCCGTAACAAAACCTGTGGATTTGTTAAATCCCTCAAGCAGTGTATCTATCCTATTAAAATCCATATATTGAATTATATTTTCTTTCATACATTCCTCCTAAAGAACAGAAAAATAAGAAATATATTACTTGTTAAACCGCATTGTTCTACTATACCTTGTTAAATAGTCAAACATGCACACTTATGGGTATCTTGAAAAAAGTTAACTATCCTTGAGTCTACGTATATATTTATATTACCATATACATACATAGTAAATGTAGTTTATCGATTATATTTGGATTAAACAGTTAATTTAGGTAGCTAAAATGATCCAGATATTTCTTAGTAAAGAGCATTGGACAAAATCCGTTTCTGATAAAAATTTTATTTAACAATTTTGATAATTGTTTTCCCTATTGTTTTGTGATTGATAAAGTGTTCAAAAGCTTCTTTTGCATCTTTTAATAAGAATTCCTTATCAATATGAGGTCTTATATGTTTTTTTTCTAATAACTCAGCTAAAAGCTTTAAATCTTTATTTGCTATTCTTGCCATAAAATTTTGAAATGTTCTGTTTCCTTTTTTTCTCAAGAACAATTTTTGAATCGAGATGCCAAATATATTCTTAGAACTTCCACCTGACACAACTAATTTTCCATCATTATTTAACGCATCTCTATATCGTGAGAGTTTATTATTTCCATTACAAGCAAGAATCACATCATATTTTTTGTTGTCCTGATCCCATTTTGATTTTTTATAATCAATAATTATATCAGCCCCAGATGCCTTAGCTACATCAATATTCCTTGTGCTTACAACAGCTGTAACATGGGCTTTGAAGTATTTTGCTATTTGAATCATAAAAGTTCCAACGCCTCCAGAGGCACCATAAATCAAGACATTTGTTCCTTCTTTCACTTCAGCTAATCGAAGCGCATGTAACGCAGTTACACCAGCCATACTGACTGAAGCCGCCTCACTATGGGTAACGTTTTTTGGTTTATGAGTTATCTGTTTTGGACCGATTAGACCGTATTCAGAATATCCCCCTTCTTGTTTAAATACAAATATCCCAAAGACCTCATCTCCAACATTAAAACCTTCAACATCTTTACCTACTTCTTCAACTACCCCTGATACGTCAGATCCTAGCGTTTTGAATTTTGGCTTAAATAAACCAAGCAATAAACGTATGAGGAATGGTTTCCCTTGTAATAAATATATATCAGCTTGATTGATGCCGGCAGCGTGAACTTTAATCAAAACTTTATCTTCAGTTAATTTCGGTTTCGGTGTTTCCAGATACAACATTTTTTCAGTTTGACCATAACTTTTTCTCATTATAGCTTTCATTTGTATCATCCTTTCATTCTCTTAATATAAATTATTATAGCATACAAATTATCACTGTTCCAAATCGGTCAAAATCACAAATGGCAACACAATATATATGACAATTTCTTTAGCCATTAAGCTTATGATATAGTTCTAAAAATCAGATTTAGCTTAGGTTTGTAATTTTTTATAAATGCAACTCTTCAAGGAATCATTGTTTACTTTCTATAATAACCCAATACATAATAGTTGTTTAAAGCAGTAATATTATGGTATATTTAATCAGAGATAAAGATGAAGTTCTAATTAAACGGATTATTCTACTAAGAGTAATAAATCATCATATATTTTTAAAAATACTAACACAAAGAGGTAAGAAAATGATCAATTCCATTTATAAAAGAATAAGCACAAGAACATATAAAAATGAAATACTATCAGACGATGAAATTAAAGAAATAATGAAGGTTGTTAATACCCATCAAAATATCAAAGGGCCCTTTGGAAATAACTTCAATTTCACATTTAATTTAAATAGTTCAAATCAACCACAAGGTCAAAAAATAGGCACCTATGGAATTATAAAAAATGTCCCTGCATTTGTTGGTGGTGTTTCTAAAAATACAATGGAATCCATTATTGATTTCGGATTTGTATTTGAAAATCTCTTATTATCGTTGACTGCCAAAGGTTTTGATACCTGCTGGTTAGGTGGAACATTTAAAAGAAAAGAATATCGCGAACAATTACTTGATAATGAAATAATTCCCGCTATTTCTCCCATTGGTCATAGAGCAAAAAAAAGATCGCTAATTGAAGCTACTATGAGAAAGCTGGCTGGTGCCCAAAATCGGATATCTAAAGACATTCTATTTAAACAATATCAAAATGAATTACCAGTCGATATGATGAATAAATCTTCAATCAATACTTGTCTTGAACTAGTCCAATTAGGTCCTAGCGCTTCCAATAAACAACCTTGGAGACTTTATGTTGATAATAATGTTATACACTTTTATATTGAACGTACAAATAAGTATCCTTCTGTTTCCCTAGGTTATGATATCCAAGCATTGGATATCGGGATCGCGCTTTGCCACTTTTCTATTGGACTTCAGCGTTTTGAGAAAACATTCATTTACCAAAAATTTGGAAATATGAAAACTTTTTCTAATCAAGACTATATTATTTCAATCCAAATCAATCCCTAAATTTAAATAGATTATATAAAAATGATACAAAATTAATTGTATCATTTTTTCTTATGTCTTGAATTATTATACTTATTCCTTTTGAGTTTTTAAAAAAGCATAAAACTCATTTTCTGTAGCAGCATTTTCTTTAGAAACATTCCCCACTGGTGAAGCTAAAATTGTAAACTCTTCTTTTCCGTCAAGTCCAAATATTAAATCACATGCTTCTCCATTAAAAGCACCTATGGCACAAGTTCCAAGTCCAATCGATTCTGAGGCAATGTATAGGTTTTGACAAACGTGTCCTATATCTACTAGTATGATTCTATGAGAAAAACATGAATATCTCCATTCACTACGATAAGGAATCACGCTCCAAAAAAAGATGATGTTTGCTTTATTTGCCCAGCTTTGTCCTAATAAAGCTGCGGTTACTGATTCTTCTAGATTTTCTACCTTACCTAAAAACTCAATCTCATGAGTCAGAGGTAAATAGTGATAGGTTCCAACTTCAAGATTTTCAACGTTTTTAACAATAAAATAGGTCTCAAATTCATGTCTCGCCCCACCGCTTGGCACGGTTCTAAGCGTTGCGTAATTATTTCCTCTAATGCTTTTAATTCCCTGTGTTGTCCAAAGCAAATAAGATAATTGCAGAAGACTCATTGTCTCTTCTGTGTATACTCTATGGCTTTGTCTTTTGTTTAAAACATTCAAAATACTTGGATCAATTTCTAAATCTTCAAAATTAATAGGAAGACTTTTTTGTGAAGAAGTCATTTTTCCTTTTGTGAGTGGTGGTTGAGGTAGCTTCTTTTGTTGATCACTTAACTCTTCAACTCCAAAATCGTTTAATTTTAAAAACTCTCTACCCTTCAAGATTAGTTGTTTTACTTTATCACTTGGCATTAGATAATCTCCTTTTTTTATTTTAAAAATATTTCTTAAGATATCAAATAGAATATCTATATATTATTTAGGCAAAAAACTTGTATCCATTACTTATAAATCGCCAGATTGTTAATCCAGCAATCATTACAATTATAGCTGCTGTATATATAACTGGTAAACTTGTAGTTAAGTGATATCCATTTTTTGCAAAATGTTTCAGAAAAATCGCCAAAAAAGCCCAAATAAATACCAAACCATAAACCACATTTTTATCAAAGATTAATAAAAGAGACGCTATGGCTAAACAAATCGTAATAACCAGTGAATACCATAATACTTCATTATTCGAAAACAATGGGATATCTAATTTAACTAACATTATCGTAATGTTCGCTACAAAAGCAATCATAATCCAGCCCGCATATATACTAAACGTAGTCTTCATCAATACTTCTGTCGCTGGTATTTTATTAACTATTATTATATTAGTTATTAAAAACAATAACATTACTATAGTAGATAGTATTATACGATCATAATGCCAAGAGAGTAACCAAAAAACGTTAAGAATAGAAGTTAAAACAAATAACCCCATTACAACGTAAGTATATTGTTCTGTAAAATTATCACTTGACGCAAGTATTGTTTTAAATGCATAAATTCCTAAAAGCACGTAAATTATACCCCAAATTGAAAATGCGTATCCAGAAGGTGTAAATAATGAGGGATAATCACTAGATATTTGACCAGTATTTCGGTTATTTATCGGCAATGAATTTGCCAGATAATTTATATATATCATCAAGAAATAAGATACAGCTATGAAGATTTTAAATATAATTAATTTCATGATTTATTACTTCTTTCTTTACTTGTAAACTTGTTATAGATAAGATATGTGAAAAGTCCAATTAAAGTACTTAAAGTAGTTCCCCATATCAAATCAACTATTGTTACAGTTATAGGCCAGTCTTTTAATGTTGCTAGATTTGTTAAATCATAAGTAGCATAAGTAATAAAACCAAATAGAATCCCTGAAACCAATAATTGTTTCATATTTTGATTTTCAACTGCTGGATTAACTACAAAGTATACAACTCCTACAACAAAAATAAGATAAAAAACCAGTGCTGCAAATAAATTTGCTTCTTCTGCCATTAAATGTCCAATTTGGTCACTATAAAATTGAGGAGCAACTAATCCAAGCCATACGGCATCAATAACGATAAAAATAACCAATGCGATAATATACATTTTCAAATATTTCATAATATGACTCCTTTTTATTTTCTTAAATTATCTATTGCAGAAATAACTCCTTTCAGAAAGGAGTTATATCCGCTTTTTTAATATTTTACTAAATCTAATTACTCTGATGAACTTTTTAGCTTGGTTGTAATGCTCCAACAAGAACTAACCATGCTAGAATTGATTTTGCTACTAAACTAAGTACAATATATCCTCTTTCACCATAAAGGTAATTCTTCCATTTTCCTTTACCAAAGTACTGTAATAACATGTTAATTGGAAATGTGTTAAAAGCTATAAAATATGTTCCAACAATTGCCCATACAAACCAAGGTGTTTGTGCAGTTGCTTCTGGTGAAGCTCCCGTCATATAAAATACAATTGCAATCCACGGTGCAAGTCCAGCTATAGTTCCCCATACAAATGGTCCCCAGTTAATATTTTCTTTTGTTTTACCCGAGTTCAATTGTTCCATTACTAGTCCAAACAGATTCATTGCTGCGTTAACAAAGAATATTAAAACTAATGAAGCAATATCCCAAATTCCGAATAAATATGAAATCAAAACTATCATTACTGATGAACTTAAAGCATACTCAAACCATCTAAGTCTGTTTATCCCTTTAGATAAATCTTCGTTATACATAGTGTTCAATTTCTTTGGAATCGAAATTAATGCATGTGCCATCGCTGATATAAGTAAAAATGAAGCCACAAGAACAAAAAATGGTAATGTGAAAATCATGCTTCTAGCAAAATCTAAGTACCCTTCTCCTGGATTTGTTTCAACAAATACTAAATAATTTTGGAATATACGTAATTTGAAGTTTCCTAATTGCGTTAGAGATAATCCTAAAATTATCATCATTAGCCCTTGGAATAGATGTATTCCTCCCATAATTATATTGAATCTTTTTAAACTACTGAACGTTATTTCTTTATTCATTTTCTAAATCCCCTCCTATTTTTTTATATATTTGTGATTCTATTTTTTTAAAGTCATTGTTATCAATATATGCTTATTATACTATATTAAAAAAAATTACTATGCTAAAATGCAACTTTCCTAGACAATTTTAGAAACTGATTAATAATTTTAAAAAACTTATATCATATCTAAAAATATATATTTTTATTATAATAACATTTATAATTTACAAGTTTTTTTAATCTAATAAATCAATATCCCAAGACCGTTCAGATGAATTTAGTGATATTGATAATCGGAGAAATGTTGATGAGAAATTATGATAAGAAATGAAATAAGCATAAACGTTTTTACTTTGAAATCTGTAAATACTAAATAAAAAAGCCAATCAATTTTGGCTTATTATTTTATGTTTATCATTTAGGATAAGTATATAAATATCCACTTCCGCCTGCACTGGAAACAGATAAATTGGGACTAACCCCAAAATTATAGAGGTCGTCGATATCCAAACTAGTATTAGGCGATACTTCAGTAGAATCTAGATTTGTTAATTTAGCACTATAAGTTCCACCAATTATATTTATAGTAGTGTCACGTCTATCAACCCTAATCTCACTTCCCAGTAAAAATCCATAGCCTAAAACAACTTTTTTAAATCTAATTACTGCGTCAGAATATATAAATGTAGGTCTAGCACTAGTTCCTAAGTAAGTATAATCATCCGCAGTGAAATTTCCTGATGTATATACTGTAGCTTCAACAGTTCCATATGTTTTATTTGTATCCATTAGTACATTTCCATTGACAACTACATTCCCTCTAAGTATAGCGTTGTCTTTCAAAGTAAGATTGCCATCTATGAACAGAATATAGCCTTCAGGTATTGTCAAATCAATATTCTTATTAAAAAGCACATCATCATTAATATACCAATGTCCATTTACAGTTGGATTACTAGAACCGGTTAATACAGATTTATCTACCTCTATATAGTTTTCACTAGTACTCGTCAACCCTTGGATAAAAGCAAATATATCATCAATATCTTGATAACTGTCTGCTACTTCAATGCTTGGAAAATTAACTGAAAAAAATTCTTTTAAATGATTTGTTAATAATATAGTCGGTGTAAATATAGGATTTAACTCAAAACCACTTTCAAAACCATCATATATTAAATACTCATCAACTAATGAAATAGATTCAGTTGAACTAGAAAGGTATGATTTGACTATACTACCGCTAGTAAGAACTTTAGAAATCAAAATTATAGATGGATTGTATTGGGTTATATCTACATCCATAAAAGTAGATATATCATTTAAAAAGCCTGCAGATGTATCTTCATTTTCTATAATTGAATCTAGTGTAGCATTAATCTTTGTTTGTGCTAGTGTATATTCTTGTTGATACTGAAAATCTGCTTCTTGTGCTTTTGCTTGATATAGAACCATTGTAGTTAAAACCAAAACCGAAATAAATAAAAATGATGTTATACCTAAAATCATGGGAAGTCCAATTCCCTTTTTACTTTTCAAAGTATTAAGCATCTGGAATCACCAAACTTTCAAATGAGTAACTCATCAAAAATTCAAAAAGATCATTTTTTTCTGATTCAATTACAATATTAAAGTTCACAAAAATTTCACCAGTTTCTTCAGTAACATTTAGTGAAGAACTTGAATCAAAAATAAAATTTTCAAATTCATAAGTATCATCATTAATGTTAAGATTACCACTTACAATTTGCAGTTTATATGTTAGAGGTATATCATGTACTATTAATTCAATTTCTTCAGAAACTTCATTAAACTCATAGGAAAATTCTTGTTGAAAAACATAACAAATAGTACCTGGACAGGTTTCATAAGTAGTTGGATTGAGTTCCCTAAGGTCCTCTTGAATTCTTCTTACAATAAGATTACCTTCTTGATTTGCTAAAGTGCTTATGGAAATTCTTTCATTAGCGCTTATAAAAGAAGCTATAATAAAAGTTAGAAGTGTCAAGGTAACTCCAAGAATAACAATAGCACCTAGGGTTTCTATTAATGTAAATCCTTTTTTATTCATAGATTATACCTTCTAACTCTACTTCTCTATTTGAAAAATAGTTTATAGTTATCTTATAATCTATGACCCCAAAACGTGTATGATCACTTGTCATTTCAAAAAAAGTGATTGTTATTAAATCGCTAAAATCTGTACCATCCAGGGTTTGAGAGAATACTTCATTTGGAAAATTATCGATAGCACTATAATCATTATTAGTTACAGTAATATCTCCATCTAATAATGTATTCAAATCTGAATAACTTAAGTTGTTCTCTAATTGTTCTCTTACTAAAGTTCCGATTTCAATAGCATTAATCCTTTCATTAGCGGCCACTGTTTGCGTACTAATATTAACAACTATCGTGAAAATTGAGACAACAACAAAAGAGATAATTATAATTGAAGCTATTGTTTCTAAAAGTGTTATTCCCTTATTATTCATAGTGCGCACAATAATCTCTCCTTTCTTGTTATAATATCATTATAATATATATCTAAGCGAAAATGTGATTTAGTTAATAATTTTCTTTTAAATCTCTTTTGTTGATATCTATTGTTATGATTTGGTATTTTGATATAATATTATTATAGAGGTGATTTCTTTGCGTAACTTTATGTTATCAATTAAAAAAAGATTAGTACTAATAGTAGCTATATTACTATTAGGTTTTTCTTTATTTTTTTCATACACAATGTTTAATTCGATGGGATATTTTAATTTAAACCAGCAAACTATAGTAGGTACCATTTATTTAGAAAATATTGATGAACTTCAATATGCTAGTTTTATATCAAGCGAGATAAACGATTGGAAAAATAAATCCACATACAAAGTTAACTACCAAGGACATTGTTTAGATATAGATCTTTCCTATTTTGATTTAGAGATTGATAGCACAATAAGTGGTATTGAAAGAGGACAAAGCAATAAAGTCATATTTAGTATAAGTGATGCTTCCAAGGTGATGTTATTAAGTGAATTCTTTAATACGTTTTTAGATAACATTATTGATTTGTTTGATTTAGATACTTTTCTTGAGACTATAAATATTCATCTTGAAGATATGAACATCTTTAAAACATATAATTTAGAGGATTTTATTGATCAGACAGTTTCTGAAACAATTATTGATACAGTCACCATAACCAATCTTGATTTAGTTGATGTAAACAACATTACCAATACATTAGAACAACTTGTTGTCGCCAAAGATGATAGATTCTCCATATTAGATAAATGTGAAGATTTAATTCTTACGAACAATCAATTGAGTATTATTGCTTCTGGTATTCAGAAAATAACCTTAAATACTCCTTTTAATGGTTACATATTTGAACAAAATATTACTGCTCCTGTATGGAGCTTAGAAGGTCTAAATGTAAGAGTTTTAAAAACAAATGATTATGACTTTAGTTTTTATAATCCTCTAGATTTCGATTATGTTATTAATATAGAAAAAGTATCAGACAGTTCAGTATCTCTAGAACTTGTTGGTTATCCTTTTTCAACAAAATATTTGGTAACGAAAACTGATGAATCTGTTTTAGCTTATTCTACTCTCTATTATGATAATGAGTTATTAGATGAGACAACAGAAAACATCATAATTACTGATGATGAAACAGAAACTACTTATCGTCTCCTAGAACAAAGTGGTATCGATGGTAAAGTAGTCGTATTTACTAAAACTTCAACTAAACCCGACTCAACCATCACGACCGAAATTATTTACAGAGAAATTTATTTTCCAACCCCAGAAATTTTCCAGGAAAATATAATACCGAAAGCTGGTGAATAAAATGGCTTTAAAACGTATAGGTGACATTTTAGTTAAAGAAAAAATCATCACTCAAAAACAATTAGATAATGCACTCAAAAATAAAAAACCCAACGAAAAAATTGGGGAAACTTTAATTAGACTTAAAATAGTTAATGAACTACAAATATTAAAAGCTCTTGAAGTTTCAACCGGAACTAAAAGAGTATCACTTCAAAATGAAGAAATAGATAAAAAACTTTTAACATATTTAACTGAAGAGTTTTGTAGAAGAAACGTCATAATGCCATTTAAGATTGAAGGATACAAGTTGTTCTACGCAACTAATGATCCTTTACAATTCGCAGTTAGTGAAGAAATCAGGATGCTTACAGGTTTTCAACCTAAACCATTTTCAGCTCCAAAAAATGAAATTTTAACTCAAATCGAAAAACACTATGCTTTTACCAAAACCCTTAGAGATTTAGGTGTTACTGATGAAGAGGAAGAGTTTATTACTGAGATTTCTGAAGAAACCCCAATGATAAAATTGGTTAATCAAATATTAACCGCAGCGATTTTCCAAAGAGCCAGCGATATCCATATTGATCCTTTAGATAACTTAAGTCACATCAGATACCGTATTGATGGAGTGTTAGACACCGTTAGAAAGCTACCTATTGGCATTCACAAACAAATGATTAACCGGATCAAGGTCATGGGAAAGATGGATATAACGGAAACCAGGACTCCCCAAGATGGAAGAATTCAAACTACTGTTCAGAATAAAAGCATTGATTTAAGGATTTCTACTTTGCCTACAGTTAGAGGTGAAAAAGTAGTTATGCGTATTTTAGATATTGATGGTTCAAACAATGAGATTAACTATTTAGGTTTTGACAAAAAAGAAGAGAAAATTATCAGAGATATGATATCAAAACCTAATGGAATAATTTTGGTTAGTGGACCAACCGGTTCTGGTAAAACAACCACCCTTTATTCCTTCATCAATGAATTGAATAAACCAGGTGTGAATATCGTTACTGTTGAAGACCCTGTAGAAATTAAAATGGAGGGTGTCAATCAAGTTCAAGTTCACCCAGAAGTCAACTTGACATTCGCTAATACATTAAGATCTATCCTTAGGCAAGACCCTAATATCATCATGATTGGTGAAATCAGAGATAAAGAAACAGCTGAAATTTCAATTAGAGCTTCGTTAACTGGACATTTAGTATTATCAACCATTCATACTAATAGCGCTATTAAAACTATTACTAGATTGTTAGATATGGAGATTGAACCATTTTTAATCGCTTCTTCTCTTTCTGGGGTTATTTCACAAAGGCTAGTTAGAAAGCTCTGCCCCGAATGTAGTTACTGGGATAAATTAAGAGAAAATGAAATAGAAATATTCCAAAAATATGGAATTGAGATTTCAAAAATCAAAAGAGCCAAAGGCTGTCCTTCCTGTAACTTTAAAGGCTACTCTGGCAGAGTTGGGGTATTTGAAATCCTCGCAATCTCAAAAGAATTAGAAATATTAATTTCTCAAAATAAATCTATAAGTGAAATCGAAGAACTCGCTATCAAAGAAGGATTCACTGAATTATTATTATCTGGATTAAATAGTGTAAAAACTGGAGAAACATCTTTAGAAGAGGTACTAAAAGTAGCTAACGATTAGGAGGCAATAATGAAACTTCACAAATTTAAATATGAAGCTATTAATCCCGACGGCAAACTCGTTAAAGGCACTTTTGAGACTATAAATAGGTATACTTGTTTAAAATACTTAGAGTCAAAAAATCTTAAAGTAAAAGCATTAGAAGATGTTTCTAATATATTTACTAGACTTAATCAGATTGTATTAGATAGTGCACTTCCAAAAAAACAATTAATTCTATTTTTAAAACAATTGGGCGCGCTACTAAAAGCTGACATTGATATAATGTCCGCTTTAGAGTTATTAGCCCTTCAACAAAAAAACAAACATCGAAGACGATTATTTTTCGAAATCAATCAAAACATTAACAATGGTTTTACATTTTCTGATTCTTTAGCGTTATATCAAAAAGAATTTCCCAAGATGTTAGTTCAGATGATTGAAATAGGAGAAATTTCGGGAAAACTGGCGGAAACTATCTTAAAAATGGCCGACTATTATGAAAAGCAGCTAAAGCTGACTTCTAGTATTAAAACCACTATTCGAATGCCACTTATCTATTTAGGTGTAACATTGCTAATCGCAGTGGGTATGGTTCTATTTGTATTTCCTAGTATTACAACTTTATTTGCATCTTTAGGCAACGCACAATTACCAGGTGTCACCGTGTTTTTCTTAAACGCAAGTGATTTTTTCGCAGAATATGGTTTAATAGTACTTGCAGGAATTGTATCACTTGCGCTTATACTATATTTGCTAAACAGATATATTCCAGATGCACATAAACAATTTACAGCGTTTTTTCTAAAAATTCCAATTTTTGGTCAATTAATTCAGATATCTAACCAAATAGTAATTGCTAATTCTCTAGCTCAAATGATGTCTAGTGGTATCAATTCTTTATTAGCTGTATCTACTATAAAAGAACTGTTAAACAACGTTATTTATAAAGATGTTTTAGGTAAAACTGTTGATTACATAAAAGATGGTCAAGCCTTCTCAAAATCATTCCAAGAGAGTGATTATATTGATCGAGTAATGGCTAAAATGATTAGCACCGGTGAATTAGTAGGAGATATTCCTAATTTTATGGTGAATTTAGCTGAATATTATAATGACATGTCAGAAATTAGAATCGAAAAAATAAAAAATGCATTACAACCAATACTTTTAGTAATTGTCTACGCTATTGTTGGTTTGTTATTACTAGCTATTATGCTACCAATGCTATCATTAGGGGAGCAAATATAAATATTTCTTTAGGGCTTATTGTATTTGCTTGCTTAATATATTATAATTTGAATAGTAAAATGAAAGGGGATTAAAAATGTTAAGAACTCTTAAGAACAGAAAAGGATTAACTTTAATTGAACTTATTGCGGTGTTAGTAATACTTGGAATTATTGCAGCTATCGCTATTCCTACAATTGGTAATACAATTAATGCCCAAAAAGAAAGAGCAGCTGAAGCTGAATGGTCTAATATACTTTCTTCAGCAAGATATTATTCAGTACGTAATTCAAGTGAAACAGCTTTTTCTATGGATGATTTGTTCAACGGTGACTATATATCTGAAAATGTAGTACTAGAATCTGATGACGTAGGTACTGTTATCACTTCAAGTGATGATATTTTTGAGGTCAGCGGATCTGATGTAATAATTACAGCCAGTGAGACTGTTATTTACATAGATGGTTTTCTTGTATACGGAACACCTTAAAAACTAAAGATTGAATTAGGTTCTCTTGTGAGAACCTTTTTTAATTATCGCTATAGCTATTGCTCAAAAAGATAATAACTAGTATAATTTTATATAAGAAGACCTTGTTAGCGTTTAAAACTGTTGCGGGAGGTTGTCATGGTTATTGTATACATAATAATATTGTTTTTTTTAGGTGCAACCTTATCATCGTTTTTTTTCCTAGTTGGAGAAAGAATTCCCCAACAGATTGCAATTACAGGGAGATCGGTTTGTAATCATTGTAAAAAGAAACTCAGATTTGTTGATGAGTTTCCTATTCTAGGGTTTTTAATTAATCTAGGAAAATGTCATCACTGTAAAAAACCAATAAACATCCAATATTTGCTTTATGAATTATTAGGTGGAATACTGTTTGTTTTCGCTTATCTAATGTTAGGTCTGGATTTAGAGTTAATCATCGCATTAACTCTGATATCTGTATTTTTAGTAGAAATAGTAAGTGATGTTTTATATCAGATTGTGATTGATAAAATATGGATAATTGGTGCTGTAATAGTTTTTATAATTAGAATAATACAAGGAAACATCTTAGACTACATTTTATCAGCAACAATTATGTTTAGTGTTATGTTCCTTATCGGTTATATAGGCAAAAAAATAGCTAAGAAAGACGCTTTAGGCGGTGGTGATATAAAACTATACTTCTTCATTGGGTTAACAATAACCATATGGAATAGTTTATTATCATTATTCTTGGCTTCTGTAGTCGCTTTGATATTTGCATTAATTAGAAAAGGATCAAAAAAAAGATATATACCTCTGGTACCATTTATATTTATCGGAGTATTAGTAACATACTTCTTCGGTGATGTAATCATTAATTGGTATTTAAATTTAATTGGGATGTGATTTTATTGAGAAGAAACAAATTTATAACAAGTATTTTTGTAACCGATAACGCTATTGGTATTTATTGTCACAACAAAATCAATATTGCCGATAGTATCTCTAAAAATATTATTTTGGAAGCTGATATTATCGAAAATGGTAATATTAAAAAACCATTTATACTTTTAGAAAAATTAAATAAGGCTTTTAAGGAAATAAAATTTGTGCCTAAAACCATTAATTTTGTTTTTTGGGGTGAAAATATTCTGATAAGAGAATTAACAATTGATAAAAAAGAACTCACTAAAATCAGTATAAGCGACTATATTAAAGGACAAATTAACGAAACTCTAATTTTTCCTTTTGAAGAGGCTACCTATACATATAACGTTAAAAATGAAACAAATGAAGAAGTATCAATAATAATTGCTATCACAGACAAAAATATAATTGAAGATTATTTTGATGTTTTTGAAAAATCAGGTATAAGAAACATCCAAATGAGCTTATTATCAGAAAATATTGATTACCTTTTTAACGAAGTAGCTAACGATAAAGATAAAACTTCGATAATAGTTTCTCTTATGGATCATAATATCTCTGTTCATGTCGTGGAAGACGATATCCTAGTTTTTGGTATCAATCATGAATGCGAAATGATGAAAGATGGTGTCTGTGATGTTGTTTCTGAGTTTATAGAGCGTATCGCTAATTACTACGAATTTAATCTTAGAAAAGGCGAAAGAAAAGTAGGTAATGTCATTCTGGTTAATTTTTCAGAAAAAATGTCAAAAGCTACTATCAAAAACGCAATTGATTTTGATGTTGACTCAATCCAACTTGATATAACGGATATAAATAGTGATTTATCATGGAAAGAAAAACACTCAAACGTCGCTTCTATTGCGTCTTTAGCACAAACAAAGAATTTTAATAAATCAATGAATTTTAATATTAAAAGAACAAAAGCATGTAATGTTATTGCCAGCTACTTACTTGTATTAACCTTATTTATTTTTTCTACAGTATCTCTTATATATATTCCTTTAGTTAATTATAGTAGGGATATCCAAGAGTTAGAAAATATAAATACTAACTTATTAACCCGTCAACAAATGCTTGAAGACAATATTTTAAACAATGATTCATCAAGTTCGTTTGAAAAAAATTATAATTCAGCCTATGAAGAACTTACCATACTCACTGCTTCTCCTTCTAAATACATTACGGATATATTGAGTCTAGCTAACGATGAGGTTGAAATTCTTAATATTGAATTGAACGACTCTGAAAAGCGTATTTCCATTACTTTAACCTCTATTGATGAAGTATATTTATATGATTTTTCAATTACCCTATATGAGGAGTTTGGAATTACTGATACAGAAACTACAATTAAGTGGATTACTAGTACACCGCTAATTATTGTATCTGATAATACAATGGAGGTGACTATATATTATGCGTAAATTCGACGTTTTCGGAAAAAAGATTAATAATTCTAAACCGTTATATGCGCTTACCATTGTTTTTTTAGCTGTAATTGTTGGCTATGTTGTATTGCTTTTGTATTCTACTACTAAATTATCAAACATAGAAACAGAAAACAGTCAGATCCAACAAAACATAAATATTTTATTGTTGAATGAGCAAAGCACAACTTACAGATCTATTGAAGAACTTATACCATTTTTACCAAATGAATTTAAACAATCAACGGTATATAATGAAATTGTCTTAACAAGAAATTTATCTGGTCTTCAAGCCGCAAGTAACTTCAGTGTTGATTTCACACTTGATAGTGAGAATCCATTTGCTGAAAATATTAATGGCGATTTAAATTATGTAAAAATAAGGATTTCTTTTTCTACAGATGATCCAGAATTAGCTCTAGATTATATTGATAATATAATTCTATTAGATCGATTGTATTATGTTCAAGAATCCACTTTAAATATTCTATCAATCGATTCTACAATGGTAAATATAGAACTATTCACTTTCTATATTTCAAACTAAAATATTCACTGACTTATAATCATAAAGTATTTTTCTGAAAAAGAGAAATACTTTTTTTATGTTAAACCTTAAAAAATGGAATTTATAATACTTACTATTGACATATTAATATTTATCGTGTATACTGTGCATACACTACATACACAGTTGAAAGAAGGTGTTTAAATGAACGTATTAAATGTTAAAAACCTAAGAAAGGAATATCCAAAGTTCCTTTTGAATGACGTATCATTCGGCGTCCCAAAGGGCTATATTATGGGATTTATTGGCGAAAATGGTGCAGGTAAAACCACTACCTTAAAAGCAATGTTAAATATTATCAACAAAGATGGTGGTCAAGTGACTATCTTTGGTGAAGATATGGATATATCTGAGATTAACATAAAAAAGGATATTGCATTTATGTCAGGCAAGTCATTTTATCCAAAACGGAAAATCAAAGAAATCACGAATGTCTTTAAGAAGTTTTATCAGAATTTTGATGAAGAAATCTATTTTCAATATCTTAAGAAATTTGATTTAGATCAGGACAAAAAAATGGATGAACTATCTCAAGGTATGAGTTTAAAATATTCTATCGCACTAGCTCTATCTCACCATGCTAAGCTAATCATTCTAGACGAACCTACAAGTGGTTTAGATCCAGTTGCTAGAGACTCTTTACTCGAAGTTTTCCAAAACATCATTGAAGATGGTGAGGTTAGTATTTTGTTCTCTACACATATAACAAGTGACTTAGAAAAATGTGCTGACTATGTTACGTTTATTCAAAATGGACTTATTATCGAAAGTTTACCAAAAGATGATTTAATAGATAAGTATAGACTAATAAATGGAAGTTTGGATTCCATAGATTTGCTAAAAACTGATATGGTGGCTTATAAGAAAAATGCTTTTGGATTTACAGGTTTAATTAAAAAAGAGCATCTAAAATCAAATAGTGCCCTTAAAGTTGGCACTCCAAGTTTAGACGATATCATGATTTTCTATGCAGAGAGAGGTACTTCTGTATGAAAAAACTAATATATAAAGAATTATTTTTATCTGTGAATAAGTTCTTCTATGTTTTGCCTATCCTACTCGCGGGATTAATAATGATTCCTCAATGGATATTCATGTTGGTATTTATGTACTTCTTTTGGATAAGTGTTCCCCAAATTTTTTCTGCTTATCTGGCTCAACAAGATTATGAATTTACAACTGTATTACCTGTTAAAAAGAGTGATATAGCAAAAGCAAAAGGCCTTACAATAATTATTTTAGAATTATATCATATAATATTAGCCGTTATCGCAGGTATTATTCATGTTCTTATCTACGGTTCAGCGAATATATTCTTAGACATTAGTCCAGCATTTTTTGGATATGTTTTAATAATGTTCGCATTATTCAATATAGTTTTCTTGCCATTGTATTTTAGAACAGCATATTATTTTGGTAAACCTTTAATTTTAGGCGTCATCGTATCCACAATTTTTGGAATTGGATTAGAACTGCTAGTTCTATTATTGCCTGAAGCAGCCAAAATTTTAGATAATCCAAATACACTTTATCAAATTAGTATATTAATAGTCGGCATAGGAATGTTTGTTGGTTTAAATTGGTTAGCTTTGAACAGAAGCGCTAGAAACTATGAGCAGATAAAATAATGAAAAGTATATTTATCAATAAAATGTCTGAAATACCGATATACAAACAAATTTATGATCAGGTGGTTCCACAAATTCTAAGTGGAGAATTAAAATCTAACTCAACCTTACCTTCTATTAGAACAATGGCTAAAGAAATAAGAGTAAGTGTAATTACAATCAAAAAAACTTGGGACGAATTAGAAAAAAATGGATATATAAACACTATTCCAGGAAAAGGATCTTATGTTTCAGCTCACACTGAAAAAACATTAGAAGAAATGAAAAACGACTTAATTAAGAGCGTTTTTAAAGACGGTATCATCCAGTGTAAAGCTCTGAACATTTCAAAAACTGATATCATTGAAATTATAGAAGATTTATATAACTTATCATAAAAAAAGATACTCTTGAGAAATGAGTATCTTTATTTTTGTTATATCATTTTATAGTGTTTCTCCAAAAAACTTTTTTAGCGATTCAATAGCTGATAACTTCATTATCTTTCCCTAAGTAACGATAGAAATAATCTCATAAGGTGAAATGATATTTTTTATATTCTTTCTGGTTTTATAGTATCCCGAGATAATTACATAACTTTCGAATTTTTTTCCGGTTTTCAATTTCTGTTTTTTTATAAACTCATTATTAACTCTAAATGGGTTTTCAAATCTTATTTGTCGTGTGTATATCTTTCTACCGAATTGTTTCCTAGCTCTTCTACCAACACTCCAAAAATCACTATCTAACGTTCCCTCAATTTGCCCAAATATGTCCATAAAAATAATTGAGTAATATTTGTCTTTATCAGAAAAATATAATATGTTGTTTTGAAAATCAATCTGAATGTCTTTTGAGTTTGTAAATTGTTTGATTTTATCATGGATTAAGTATAAATCCAAAATACCTTTATAAAAAGCTTCAAATATATTTATTTTATATATTTTATAAAAGCCTGAATTTAAATACGCTATTGTTTGAATTATTATAAATATTGAAGCTAGACATAAAGAAATTATTAATAATGTATTACTCGTCTTTAATATAATTATTATTGATTGAAAAAAATCTTCATTTAAGTTTGAGTATATATTAGAAATTTTAATTATAACAGAAATAATCAGAACGATTATAAATCCTACCACCATATTTTTCATAATAAAATAGTATTTCGAACTTCTATTCATTACTTTCACCTCAGAGGAATTGTGTCAAATATCTTAGATATAATATACCTATAATAATTTTACTAATGTATTGACATGATTATGATTATTTATTTTGAATGATGACGATATTTTCTATAAAAAATCGTCTGAATATAGGTTTGTTTTTTCTTCAATTATTTCGAATTCTTTAATTTTCTTAACAACTATAGTTTTAAAAACAAGATCATGGATGGCTTTCTTATCATCTCTTGTAAGCATTATAATCCAAGAAATGATCGTTGTGATAAATAGCAAGCCTTTTGTTAAACCTCGCAGCAATAATATTGGCCTATTGGTAATTTTAGTCATATCATCACATCTTACTTCTAATCTAAATATGGCCTTACCAAGTGTTTTACCATAAAAAATGTATTCTAATATAGCAAAGTATAATATCGCTACAAAAGTTGTCTCCCATAGATTCATATGAAAGTAAAAGTTGTTGCTAGATACTTCCAAAGTACCAAAGCCAAACAGGGCATTTAATATTAAGCCAATGACCATTATCACTAGCAAATCAACAAACAAGGCTACTCCTCTTAAAGCAACTGGTTTTCTGTACACGTAGTTCTCCTATTCTTATAGTAAATTATTTGTAAATTCATTTCATATTTAATTATATCATATTGATAATTTTTACTCAATATATAATGAATTATAGAGAGAATTAAATTTTTAACGTACAGTCACTTTTTGACAATTCAAGATAATAATGCTTTTCTGCATATTCTTGATTTGGATGTGTATACTCTTTAAATCCTAACTTCATATATAGAGCCGTTGCTTTAACATTATCTTTATGTGGATCGACGTAGACCTTTTCAGCATGACCTAATTCAAAAGCTTTTGTTATTGCATATTTTAGTCCTTCATAGGCAATTCCTTTACCTCTTGCCTTAGGCAATAATTTAATATCTAAAGCAGCTTTTCCATTATTTTCAATATTGTAATAACTCTCACCACAATAACCTAATTCATTGTGGTAAATCGAATAATGTCTTCTTTTATTGTTTTTGTTAATCCCTGGCAACCATTTTTCTCTTAACGATTCAACAGTTACACCGAGACCATTTGGATATCCAACAAAGTGCATAACGTCTCCATTGTTCCATAAAGATACAACGTTATCTAAATCTTTTTCAGTTGTTTCAATTATTGTTAAATTTTTATTTATCAAAATATAATCCTCCGAGTTAATATGTTTTACCCAACAGCTTTTTTTATTAAAGCTGTTAATTTTTCTTTTATAGTTATGTTGCTTCTATCATTTTTGAATTGTTTAGCTAATTTAAATATTTCTGCTTTTTCGGAAATAGATATTTTACCCCTGGTACACTCGCTATCAATGAAATGTTCAAAAGTTCCTACCCAATCTCCGATGCTACCGAAATCATCACCTGGAACTGATATTTTGGTATAGTCCATTTCGCCATAATTCAGTCTAGTATTCCCTGATTCCGTATCTGATATATTGATTTCAAATAAAGGATTAATGTGAAATACACCTAATCCATCTATATCTTTTTCAATCAATGTGTTATCAATGCTAATACCCACTGCTTTGCAAACGTATAGCATGTAGTATTCACCTAATTGCATTTTGTTAATAACTTTACATTCAATATTAATCGGACACTCTTTAATCGATGGGACTGAGATATTCGTTGATGGGAAAGTATTAAGTCCAGCTACATCCAACTCACTAATCCCACGTGGAAATGGTAAATTAGTGATAATACTCTCTCTCATTATATCTTTACCAATATAACTAATAACTAATTCATCACTCTTCAATAAATTAATATAACCATCTCTTGGCCGATTAATATCATCTAAATCATTAGTTGCTTTATTTCTCAAAGCGAATGAATAATAAAACTCAGCTGGTTTACCGGCTCTTGGTAAATTAGCGCTGTTGCAAGTTCCCAAAGTAACTGGAGTTGAATTTAGGTTACCAAATTCATCCATAGTTGTTACAAAATATGCTATTTGTGGTGGTTGAATATATCGATAATTAAAATCAACCTCTAAATCATTTAAGATGTCAAAAAATTGTTTTTTCATTGTCTGCTCCTATAAAGTTTTTACTTATCTATATTGTATGTGGTTTCATAATAAAATTCAATACAATCCACCAAAAAGAAAAAGCCCATAAGAAAGTGTTCCTTTAAAACAGACAATAAAATAAAAAGGTCATATTAGAAGAAATTCTAGTATGGCTTTTTGATATAATAGAGAACTAAATAAGAAAGAAAGGTTTTTGTGGTAACAAAGTTATCCACAAAAAGCAAAATGAAGCACGATTAATTGGAGGATAAGATGAGAGAAAGAAAAACAAAAAAACATCAACAATATTCAATTGAGGAGAAAAATCAGATTGTATTACTATATCTTGATAAGCACCTTCGACAAAGCGATATACGAAGGCAATATGATATAGGTTCAAAATCAGTATTACAAAACTGGATAAAACAATATCTGGAGTTTGGAACTTGTATGGATCGAAGAGGACTGGGAACTAGTGCAGAGTTTCCCAAAAAGGGACGACCCAAGAAAAACACCCTTCCTCTAGAAGAAATGTCAAAGAAAGACCTGATTGATAAAGTAAAGATGTATCAAGACATAAAAAAATCCCTGGTCTACCTAATGAAGCAACAATCAAACAATACTATCAAGTAATAGATATGCTTAGAGAACGTTATCCGGTGAAATTACTTTGTAATACGCTGGGGTGTTCTAGAAGTGGATACTATAACTGGATAAAGATAGGTAGACCGAAATATAAAGCGTTTGATGAAGTGATTAACAACTTAGTAATGGAAATGCATAGAAAAGATAACAGATGGGGAATAAGGCAAATTAGAATGCAAATAAAAACGGCATACGGTCTCTGTCTAAGCAACAAAACCGTATACCGCTACATGAAGATAAATGGAATTCAGTCCATTATCCGTAGAAAGACACATGGATATTCAAAAGCTCCACACCATGAAATACCAAATCTTCTACAAAGAGATTTTAACACAGATATATCAAATAAGAAATGGTCTATTGATATATCATATCTTTTCTGCAAAGATGGATTATCATATATATGCGCTATTAAGGATATGTATGATAAATCAATAGTATCTTGGACTATATCAAGGTTCATTGACCTTAGATTAGTTATGGATACATTAAATAAAGCAATCGATTTAGTTCCATGTGATAATCGTCAAGAATTAGTTATTCATTCCGATCAAGGTTGGCATTTTACTCATAAAGATTATAGAGAAAAACTTCTAGAGAATAATATTACTCAATCAATATCGTCTAAAGGCAGCAGTGTTGATAATGCGCCTATAGAATCATTTTTTAGTGCATTAAAGACCGAATGTATCTATTTACAAGATGATTTATATACATATAATGTAGAAGCTATTGTAAATGAGTACATGTTCTATTACAATAATGAAAGATTACAAGAAAAAATAAAAGAACTCGCTCCTTTTCAATTCAGGAAACAAGTTCTTTCGACTCTTTTTATTTAATTGTCCATTTTAAGGAAACTAACTCTAAGGGCTTTATAATTAGTTTTATCCTACTAACATGAAGCAAATAAATGCATATTATATCCATAATAGAAAACATTATTTTATTATGCCCATTTACTATGCTTTTATTGCCCATCTCATTTTAGTAGACTTAGCACGTCTATTTAAATTGCATTCTTCTTCTGATGGTCTTATTATTTCAGGTGCGATTTCTTTATATACACCAGCTCTTAATAACCTTTTAAATGATTTTTTAACTAATCTATCTTCTCCTGAGTGAAATGACAAAATAGCAACTCTTCCGCCTGGAGCTAAAGCATCAGGCAGTTTTTCTAGGAAATCATAAATTGCTTGAAATTCTTGATTTACATCAATTCTTAAAGCTTGAAAAGACCTTTGACAAGATTTTTTTATTTCATAATCTCTATTACTCTCAGGAATAAAGTGAAGTGCCTTTTCTATGATTTTACGTAATTGTTTAGTTGTGCTTATATATGTGCCGTTTTTTATCTCAGCAACTATAGCTTTTGATATTATATCTGCATAAGGTTCATCAGCGTTTTCTATTAGCATTCCCTCTAGTTCTAACTGAGTAAGTCTAGTTAAGCGAGTTGCGGCTGATATGCCTTTTTCTGGATCCATTCTTAAATCTAATGGTCCATCTTTTTTATATGAAAATCCTCTATCAGGATTATCTATTTGCATCGATGATACTCCTAAATCTGCGAGCACAAAATCAAGTGGTCCTGATTCTAATACTAATTCATCGATGTTTGAGAAATTCATTTGTTTAATTGTTAGTATACTTGAATCAAAGCCTTGTTTTTCAAGGCGTTCTTTGGTTTTGGGTAATTCTACAGGATCTATATCTAAAGCATACAGATGCCCCTTTTTATCTAAACACTTTAGCATCTCTTTGGAATGTCCTCCATAGCCTAAAGTAGCATCTAAACCTATTTGTCCTGGTTTAATTTGTAAAAATTCAAGAATCTCTTTAACCATTATTGATATATGCATCCCCGCTGGCGTGCTACCTTTTTGGATAACTCTTTCCACAGTTTCGCCATATTTTTCTGGTTGTAATTCTTTATATTTTTCATTATATTTTTTAGGATATTTTCCTTTATATCTAACTCGTCTTTTGTGTGTATTATCTTGATTATCCATTGCTATTACCACCTTATACATTTATGCATTGAGATACATACAAAGTTATATCATATAAAGTCAAATAAATCTACTGAATACAATTTTATAATACGATGTTTTAAAACTAGAACTTATATAATGAATCATAATTTAATAACTCGTCATTTAAACAAAAGTTACATTTCTGAAAAACTATTTATCATAATCAAGGTTAATACCAGATTAATCACCCCCAAAGTTGAAGATATCCTCTGTATTGTTTCAAGTCCTTGCATTTGTTCAGCTAAAATATTAAATGATTCAAATCCATTGGCATAAATTCCTCCTGATGTAACAAATGCTGATATAAGATTTATTACTGCTAGAACCAAGAATACAATGAAAAAATTTGTTAGGCTACTTGGGTCTGGTAAATTTTCAGATTGTCCATTCAAGCCGCGTTCTGATTCTTCCAAAAAATCAATTCCAAGAGTCAAAAATCTATAATATATATATGCAAAACCGCCTAATATAAATAAAAATATGAATACAATAACTATGTTTGATCTAAGACCTAAAATAAAAGAAATAGATATGAGTATCATCCCAACCACAAACAAATACCGTGATATTTGAAGATATTTTTTAACTATTTTTATACCTCTGTTCAATATAGTCATATTAAGTTTCGTACTACCTATGTAGATTAGCGCTGTAGAAATAGGTATAATTAATGAGATTACAACTACAATCACGAGAAAGATTTTAATGAAATTGAAATTAGTAACCTGATTGGAAATTGGGTCAATAAATGAATAATCAATTTTCATTAGAATAATAAATGAAATGATATTTGTCAGCAATATCATCATTTGTAAACACATGAAAATCATCATTTTCTTGCTTTTGCCGAATAACAACAACTTCGCCTGTGTAAAGTTATAATCACCCAAAGGTGATTTGTAATCTTCTTTCTTTGGTTCTTCAAAACCTAGTTCTGAATAATTTGCCATTTCTTCCTCCTACATTATGTTTTTTAATTGTTAATCATTTGAACTTAGAATTTTGTCCGTTACTACAAATCAGAATTTTCTTTTTCCCATAATATGAAAAGTGCATGTAACCCTCTTCTTCATTTAGTATAAAAACCATAGGTATACAAACTGCAATATTCATATGTATGAATTATATCATATATGCCTTATATAATAAACTATTTATATAACATTATTACCAATATTAGATATGAATTATAATAATGACCTATTTAATATATGTTTTATAAATAGTTATGAATATATAAAAAGCCCTTTAAAAGGGCTTTTTCTTAAATTATTTATAAGATTTCTAAAAAATTATTAGTGATCATTAAATATTTATGATAAATATTGATTTAAATAATCTCCGTCCACCCAAAATATATCACTCATACCATCAATAAAACGACTAAAGAAAAAATATTTTCCATCCGCAGTAACTGATGAACATATTTGATTAGCACTTTCTAGATTTACGTTTGAATCTAATTTAACTGGATAGCTCCAATTGTCATCAACATTTTTTGTTATATATATATAAGTAGCTTCTCCAACTCCATTATCAAATAACATATATGATTCGTCAGGAGAAATATATGGATGTGCTCCATATACTCCTGTAAATACAGCCGGTTGATACACTTCATCAACATACTCTATAACATAAATACCAATTGTACCTGTACCGCTCATTCCAGTAAAATATATATTTCCTGAATCTGCAACAGTAATATACATGGCAAAATCATCATTTAATCCATTTTCAACATATACTGGAGTTTCCCACATATTATCTATGAAACTGCTTTGATAAATAGCATATTCTAAAGGGTTATCTCTTCGAGATTGAAAATATAACATTGATCCATCATTAGTAATAAATGGCTCTGATTCGGGAACATTAAGGCTAATCGGAGACAATTCTGGAGTTGTCCAACTCCCATCAATAAATGCAGTATAATAAAGACGATTTGTTCCACCAACAGTTCTTCTAGTATAAAAATATTGTTCATAATCTGGAGAAAACGTTCCTGCAAACTCCGTATTTGCTTCTGTACTAATAAATCCTGGAGCAAAAACCTCAGGTAACAACCCCGGCTCACCAAACCACTCAATTCCTAAAGGTGTAGCTTCAGTAGCTGTTATGGTTGTTATAGCGGTTGTAGTTGCTGTAGTAGTTGTAAGTATACCGTTCGTGGTTATAGTAGTTGTATCTGTTGAAGTTTCTTCAACACAACTAACCATTCCAAATATAAACAATAAAAGCATAACTAAACTTAAAGCTTTTTTCATCTTCTATAATCCTCCATATATATAAAGAAACAATTTTCTATTTGTTATAGTAAAACAAATTATATAAGGAATTCCTTGCAATGTTTCAGAATAATAAATTACTTCAAACGGAAGCTCTTATTCCATTGGTGATATATAAACAACATAGTAAGTATCTTCTGTTATAATCACGGTAAACATAATCCTAGTGTCGATATACTTAGTCCTTTTATCAACATAATCATCGTTTACTGATATATATGAATCTTTAATATCATAAATGTTATTTCCTGACTCACAGAATCCATATACTCTGCTAGTTAAATCAAGTATCACAATTATACTTTCAGTATCTACAAAATCAATTACTAAATCTTCGTCTGAATCTGGATCATACTCAATATCTATGTTCTCAAATTCTAAAGAATTATACCTGTATCTTGGTTCAGTGTATCTGGAGAATCCATCTTCATAGTTACTCCTAACCTGAACGACTAAAAGTTCATCTACATAAGTTGAAAAATCATAAACATTATCTTCTAGAAAAATTTCATTACCATTAATCATGAGTGTATAATTTAAAAATCCACTAGTTTTAGCTGCTGGTTGCCAATATAAAGTATTCCACTCATCACTCCAAAAAATTTGACCCGGCATAGGAAATTCAGTTTCAAAATTTACAGTAATAACATCTGAAAACTCTGGTTCTTTATCCTCAAAAGAAACCTTAATTTTAAAAGAGGTTTCTGCATTTTCTTCTAACCAATCATTACCCCTAAATTCAGAAGCGAATGTGTAATCAACAAGTGATAACTGATTAGGATTTTCCGCATCTACCGCAAATATTTCATAATAAGTGGCTCCCTTTACGTCAGACCACTGAATAACTGTATCTTTAACATATAAATTTCTAATAATTCCATAATCATTTTTTTGTACACAAGCTGTAGTAAAAACCAGCAAGAATAACATTAAAAATAACAAAATCTTTTTCTTAAGCATTTCTATCTCCCTCTATTTTGTAAATAATACTATAAAAATCATCTACATATTTCATAAAATATCTCTTATTCAATTATTATACATTTTATTTTCTTTTAAATAAATAAAAACATCAACATTTTTTAGAAATATTGATGTTTTAGGTAATTATATTAAAATGTAACATATATTCTTCAAAAAGGGCTTCTAGTGTCATTCATTGTTGTTATCATATTTCACTCCATCTATAGCTTCCACAAAGAAGATTTGATCTATTGGAGTTTCAAATATAATCGATAATTTAAAACATAACTCTAATGTTGGAGAATACTGTCCTTTTTCAATTGCGCCAATTGTTTGGCGTGATACACTCACAGCTTGAGCCAAATCCTTTTGAGTCATTTCATTTTTTAAGAATCTCAATTTTCTTACATTATTCCCAATAATGAGCTTCTTCATGTTTAAACACCCTTTCGGTAATATCTAATAATTAATAATTCTGAAACGACATCAGTGATTAAACCAAAGCCGATTAACACGATAAAGAAGACATGGTTACTAATATCAAATAACTGTGTTACAAGTGCTAGAATGAATCCAATACAGAAGATATATGTTGAAATAGCTGTTGACTTCATTTGGATAAGTTTATCTCTTTCATCAGTTATATCCATTTCGTCTTCAATATCTTCTCCTTGTGCAGCTCGAACTACAGATTCTAGTATGTGAAAGATAATCATTATGATTATACGAGCCACAATTGATATAGGTATGAAGATCAAGATTATAATAGCCCAAAATTTGAAGATATTTGAGTCATCTAAAACCCCATTTAAATACTTTTGATAAATAATAAATGCGTATATTGTTGTTATTAATACACTACTAATAATATTTGTTAAACTTTTTTTCTCATTGTATGACATAATTTATTCCCCCTTTAAACTTCACACACATCACTATGTCAAGTTCCATACACATAATGTAACACATACTTTACCTAATGTCAAGTTTATTTTACATTTATTTTTTTATTTAAACTTTTCACTCTCGATTTATAAGTAATTAAAAGCCCAAAAAGTTTTTGGGCTTAGCATATCATTAGTTGAATCTAATTAAATGTATATATCTAATTTATTGTTTGTTTCACTTACTACTTTGATAATTTTCTTAGAAACTTTTTGTATAAAACGAATACCCAGATCAATATAGAAAAAAATGATATTATGAAAATATTTAGACTTAAATCTAGAGTGAGTTTACCTATCCAAAATGATGGAAGTATTAAGAAATAGTATTGTACTTCAGATGTAATAGTAAAAGGAACAACAATCCCTATCATCACTACTCCGGACAATTTAGCTAATGCTAATCCTTCAATCTTGTTATTAGAAAAGGAAAAAACTATTAGTGTACTTGTTAAACTTAACAAACTTGTTAATAAACAAATTGAAATCACCATAAGTAAACTCCAAGATGTAAGAGAAAATACTGACACAATAACAATTGAAATTATAAAAGCAAGTAAAAGTGGTAGAACTACCCTTGAAATAAGGTACCCCCTTTTCCCCAAGGGAGTAACACACAAGTGATTTATTAGATTTGAATCATATTCATCAAGCATTGTCATTGACGCCGCAAAACTAATTAAATAAGGTGTAAGTGTAGCGAGTAATAAATCAAATAAGAGAAAATAATCCCCTAAAATAACATCCTTAACAAAATACCTTGTTAGTTGTAATTCAATAAATGGAACTCCGAATTTAAAAATTGTTCCGACCAGTATTGGTGCTATTAAAATCATAATTAGCATTCCATCTTTTGTCAACTGTAAAACAAAGATTCTAAAAGATTTTTTAATAGCATTCATTAGAAAACACCACTTTCATTTTTAAATCTATTTTTTACAATTTTGATAGCAAATAATACGATAATATAGAGCCATAAAAGTAACGATATTAGAGCATAGATAGAATTACTACCATTTACTATCAATTCACTTACCGCTATCCCAGGATGGAAAAGATACCAAAAAGAATCAAGTCCAATTATATATACTACTCCAGGAAGAATAACAAAGATCATGGTAGGAATTATTGATAATATAAATTGATTCATCGAGCTTGTTTTAAAAGCAATTATTAATCCAAGAGCTGAAAATATTAGTGATCCCACAAATATTCCAACAGTAAAACTAAGGTAATTATTAATAGTCTGTGTGAATATGCCTATTAATAGCCCAGAGATTGTTGATAATAAAGCAATCGATAGCAACTTTGATAATAAATACTCCATAGGTGAAATTGGTGATATACACAAAGAATTTATAGTTTTTTCCGAAATTTCAAAATGAACAATTGCTCCCATGAAAACTAAACCTAAAGCAGTTGGATCAGTAAAAATCAAAATCGCTCCAACTTTACTCCACAAAGAGGTCGGTAATACCTTTACAGTTACTATATAGATAAAACTAAATAGAAAGAACAATAGATAGAACCCATATTTAAATTGGAAACGAATGTCTCCTCTAATTAGATTTAGTAATCTCATTGAAGTGTTTTTCCTGTAATCTCAATAAATATATCATTCAAGTTTGGTTCACTACTATGAATTGACATTAATCTATTTTCCTTTAGAGCCTCTTGTAGTTCTGTATCATTATTTGTTTCAGATAGTTTAATTGTAGATTTCTTTTCCTTCTTATCATTCTTAAATATATATTCAATTTTAGCAGCTCCTCGTGACATTATTAAATTTCTAGGCGTGTCTATCACTTTAATTGCACCATCAACAATAAATGCTACACGATCACATAATTCACTAGCATCATGCATATTATGAGTTGTTAGTATAATTGTTTTTCCTTTTGCTTTTTCCTCAAGTATTATTTCTTTCATAACTTTGGCGTTAGTTGGATCTAATCCGCTTGTCGGTTCATCCAAAAAAAGAACTTGTGGTTTATGAATAAGAGCTTTGATAAAGTTTAATCTTGATTTCATTCCTTTGGAGTATTCTGAAACTTTCTTCTTTGAATCGAATTGAAGACCCACACTATGCAATAATTCACTTACGTTTGAAGTATTTTTGTACAACGATCCAAAAAACAGCAAGTTATCTTCTCCGGTCATTTTTTCATACAAACTAGGAAATTCAAAATCAACGCCTATATTTTCATAGAAATCTGTGCTTGCACTTTTAACTTCTATATTGTTTACCGAAACACTTCCAGTATAATTCGTAAGCACACCTGTAAGAATTTTTTGTAATGTGCTTTTTCCAGCACCTGATGGACCTAAAAAGCCAAATATTTCTCCATCTTGAACTTCAAAGTTAATAGCTTGCATATAGGGGCTTTTTGAATAACTAAATGATAAGTCTTTTACTTTAATCATATTATTATATCCTCAAATATTTGATTTATTATTCCTCTTATTGACAGCTTTAATGCTTCTTCATAATATTCTACGCCAATTTCCTTCTTATGAAGCACTGAAGTCATAACAAGCCTTAGTGCTGCACTATATACTTCATTCATCTCTTCATTCACATTAGGGATTATTGAAAGTATCTTTTCCATACTTATTTCATCACCTTCAATGTGTTTTTGTATTACTTCTAAAGGCAACTTGCTGATTACTAATTCTAAATCACCACTTGTCATAAATGACATAAGAAATGTAGAATCTAGTTTCTTATAAACGTCAAAGATTAGATTGGTTACTTTTGATGGTGAAAGGTCGTCCTTAATCTCAAGAACTCTTTTCACGAACTCGTGCTGCAATTCATCATGTTTAATCTGGAAAACTTCATAAAGTAACATATCTTTTGAAGGATAAAATAAATAAAATGTCCCTTTTGGAATATTCACGCTTTTAACAAGATTATCTACTGTAGTCTTTTTCGCCCCAAATTTCATCAAACTGTTTTCAGCCGCTACTTGAAGTTTCTTTTTTATAATACTTCTCTCTTTACTCGATAGAGCTACTGGCATATATTTTCCTCCTGTGACTAATTGTTTATATTTAGTCACAGTATATATTATCTTATAATCTTTGTCAACAACATTCTTTCATACAAGTAAAATTAACTGCTAAAACAGGTTTTTGTAGCGTTTATACCAATAACCACAACTATATGTAATATCAGTTGAGTTTTGGTGTGACATTCAATCCTATGTTATTATAAATATATACATCCCTACACGGCATATGTAATAACTAATATAAAATCAGAAAGAAAGGCAATGTATAAAAAAGATTTTATACAAGGATGACGCAGTGAATAAAACCCTAAAAATACTTATAATTTCAATATCACTACTTATTTTCTCATCTTATACCATTATCTACGCTGATAGTGTTATAGAATTTGTATCTAAACCAATTCTTTCCACCGAAGCAGATGGTATCTTTTCAGTTTATGTTTCGGATCTAAACAAAGATGGAGAACTAGATATTATAGCAGCAAATACCAACGCAAACACGGTATCTTGGTATAAGAATAATGGGGATTCTACTTTCTCGGATCAATTAATTGTATCCTCTGATATAAATGGTGCTTTTTCAGTTTGTGCATCTGATTTAGATAATGACGGAAACACTGATATTTTATCAGCAAATTATGGTGATAATTCAGTTTTATGGTTTAAAAATAATGGAGATGAGACCTTTACTCAACAAACAGCTATTTCACTAAACACAATAAACGCTAATAACGTTACAACAGCCGACATCAATGATGACGGCTATCTAGATATATTATCTTCTAGTTTTGGTGATAACAAGGTAGCTTGGTACAAAAACAATGGTGATGGCTCTTTCTCAAATGAAATAATAATTACAACTTCTGCTATTGGGTCATATTCGCTTTTTACAGTAGACATTGATAAAGATGGAGATATTGATGTTCTAGGAGCTATTGTGACGGATAATACAATTGGGCTGTACCTAAATAATGGAGATGAAACTTTCTCAGATATAAATGTTATTTCCAATGAAGTAGATGGAGCGATATTTGTTAGTGCCTCAGATTTAGACAACGATACAAATATTGATATTGTATCAGCAGCTTTGAATGGAGATACAATTCACTGGTTTAAAAATGATGGTGAGGGTACATTCATAGAGCAAACACCTATATCTACTACGATGGATGGGGTTAATTCAGCAATTCCAATTGATTTGGATGATGACGGTGATAAAGATATATTAGTTGCTGCTTTTCAGGCAGACTCAATATATTGGTTTCAAAATGATGGTAATGGTTCTTTCTCAGAAGAAATATTGATTTCAGATTCTGTTATTGGCGTAAAAGTTGCTAGAGGAATTGATGTAGAAGGTGATGGAGATTTTGATATAGTATCAGCTAATTACTATGCTGATTCAATAACTTGGTTTGAAAACACTTTGTATTCTGAAGCAATCGATGAACCTGTTGATGATAATCCTGGCCAAGATGAAGAAATCGAGAACGGGATTCCAAACGAGTATTATTATATTGGTGGGGGAATATTAATGGGGTTTGTTATTATTATATTAATATCCAAAATCATACATATCCGAAAAAAGTAATTTGTTATAAAAATCATTTCCATTTTAATTCACATAATATTGTATTAATTTATACTGTTTATTACAATAAAAATTACGTGGATTAAAATTCTATTTATTATCATCTAAGGAGAAAATGATGAAAATAATTTAATATTTGCTAATAATAGTTTTGAGTGCATTTTTGTTTTCGTGTAATAACATTGCTGATGATTTAACTGTAACCGAGATAACATATTCTGAGGGCGCTCCATTGGTTATGACAACAAAATTATCTCATCATTAGAATACTTAGGAGACATAGATGTCTTAGTCTTTGAAATCTCCACAAATTATTCGGAATATTACGAACTAGGAAACTACTATCTCATAATTTACAATACCAGATCATACATTGTACCAGAATATACTTTTTGGATTGAAGCGGATTAGATGAAATTTAGTCATCTAAATGGAACTATTAAATCATAGGATAAATAAAAAGGTATTTAGTTATTTGTATTTAGAGATGATTGTTTGAAAGGACAATCATCTTTCTTTTTGATTAGAAAGATTTTATGTTCCGTTATTTCGCTTTACAAAAAAGAAAGTGGTGATTCGAAATAATCTATGCAACTAGTTTTTGAAATTTGATACACGTATAACATGTTCCTTGATCAGAGTGGCTATATGCTTCTTTCGCAAAAAGAATATATGTTTTATCTGCCAAGATATGAATGGAATCTGATTCAAATGTTAGTTTCATGTTTTTAGTAAATGTGTGTGAGACGATTTCTCTCGTTGCCAGATCCATAATCGTTGATAGATATGCTTTCTTAAGATAAATAATACAAATGTTAGTTTGTAAACTTATTCAAATGATGAATTAAAAAAATAATAATGTATTTAATCAAATTTTCTCTATTCTCCATATGACTTCTTAGCACATAAGAGATGATAACTCAATGCTTAATTTATAGATTTACAGTATATATTATGATATAATAAACACTATGAAATTTAAATTATAACTCATAATCCTATTTTTTAAATATTTATGAAGGAGGAATCAGCTTTAGCTGAATATATATAAATGATTTCTAAAATAAATATCAACATAATCAACTCACTATCACATCTTGAAATAGAGGCCTTAAGATATATTGAGTCTCACAAAAAAGATGTAATTGAGCAAAGTATTCAACAAATTTCTGATTGTTCATACATTTCAACGGCTACAATTATGCGTTTATGTAAAAAATTAGGTTACACTGGATTTACTGAGTTCAAATATAATTTGAAAAGAGAGATGGAGAGTAATAAAAATGACACTTTTGATTCTTTTGAAGAATTGATTAATGATAATATTTTAACTGTTACTGAAACTGCTAAAATGTTATCTCCTCAGACAGTTATGAAAGTAATTGAAGAGATGGTAAACTCAAAGCATATACATTTTTTCGCAAAAGGATTATCCGGCAATGTTTTACTTTACGCATCAAAACTATTATTAACCAATGGGGTAGTAAACAGTTTTTACGAGGATACCCATATAGCACATATAGCAGCTGAAAAAATGGGTGATAGAGATGTATTATTTTTAGCTAGCTTAAGCGGTGAAACAAGTCAAGTCGTTCAGATGGCTCAAATAGCTAAAAGTAAAAACGCTGTGATTGTTACTATTACTGGAAATACTTCTAATGAACTAGCTAAACTAGGAACTTATTCTTTCGGCTTTTATAGAGATAAATACACAGTACGACCTAGCGATGTTTCATCAAGACTCCAAGTCTTATTCATACTGAATATAATTTTGAAGCTGTATTTCAATAAAAATATTAAAGAAGTATAAAATGATTAACAGCTCTTCGTGTTATGTTAAACATACTTATACAAGTACTTTAGACAGTAAAGCTTGCTCAAATTTATGAGCAAGCTTTTTTTATTGTTTGTAAATAATATTTTGTCTATAAAAAAATTATAAATATCTATTATGCATTTTTAGATTCGTAAAAATACTTTGAGCCACTCCAAATGCTGCTTTATACAACATTTTTTCGCTATTCTTCTTTATGTTTTCTAATGAAGCACTTGAATTTTTTATAGTTGGAATTATTATATCAAATATATCAAATAATTCAGAAATATTTTCTGTAACACTACCAGAAATGCAGATGTTTACTATATCGGGTTTAACTTTTCTAGCAAGACTAGCAACTCCATAAGGAGCTTTCCCATACTTGGTTTGTTCGTCGGTTTTACCTTCTCCGGTAATACAAATATCAGCTTGCTTTAATCGCTCTGATAGATTTATGTTTTTCAAGACAACATCTATTCCACTTTCAATTTTTGTATTAGAAAAAGCCAAAAGTGGTGTTGATAATCCCCCAGCTGCACCAATGCCTTCTATATCAAGATTCTTGTTTGTCAATTTAGTAATGATATATTTGTAATTAATTAGCGCTTCTTCAAGCATTATTACATCTTCCTCATTAGCACCTTTTTGTGAAGCAAAAACTCTTGTAGCTCCAAGCGGTCCTGTCAGCTGGTTTTTAACATCGCTAGCAATAAGAAATGTTGAATCTTTAAGTCTTTCATCTAAAGCCGAAATATCTATTTTTGAAAGTTTTCTTAAGTTCACTCCGCCTTGGTTTAGTTTTTTTCCATCAAAATCATATAATTTTGCGCCTAATGCTTGAATCATTCCAGCTCCACCATCATTTGTGCAACTTCCACCTAACCCAATAATAAAATCTCTAACTCCCAAATCCAAAGCATGTATGATCATTTCACCTACCCCGTATGTTGTGGTGATTTTCGGATTTAAATCACATTCTCTAATTAGTTGAATCCCACATACTTTTGCTAATTCAATAATTGCTTTGTTAGTTTTTGTATTCATAACATAAAATGATTCTATCTTTTTAGTTAAAGGACCCCTTACAAGACACCGCTCTTTGTGTGTGTGTTCCTGTTGAAGAAAAACATCAAGAGTTCCCTCACCCCCATCAGCTACTGGTGCAACGTCAATAATAGCATCTTCAAATACTGATAAAAATGCCTTTTTAATGATATTGCACACATCTACAGCGTTTAGTGTACCTTTGAATTTATCTGCAGCTACAACTATTTTCATTTATGATACCTCTTATTTCTAATATAAAATCAAACAGGACATTATTAAATGTCCTGTTCTTTCATTAATAATAATTATTCAGTTGGTTCAGTTTCTAAGAAATTAAACCATCCTGATTTACCTATAGAATTAAATCCATCAGATAAATATGATAAATCATATGCTGCATTTACTGGAACCACTAATATTTGGTTTGCAAATATAGTTTCTACAGCTGTTGCAATTGCATTCAATTTAATAGTTTTTAATTCTTCTGCATTAGCTGCATAGAAATCAGCATAACCAGCAACTTCATCTCTTGGAATGAATCTAACATATGTAGACCCAGGTAATGGAATTGTGTATTCTAAACTATGCATAGATCCCCATTTTTCTGCAGTTACAGTATCATCTACTGTTACTAAATTAGGGAAAACTAAAGCTGTTACCAATGGTGTAACTGCAGTTCCATACATATTCATATATGCAACTTTGTCTGCGTTATAACAGTCAATTGATTGAGCAGATGTAGTATAACCTACAAACTCATCAGCGTCATTATAGAACATCATTCTAGCATAAAAAATATTTACACCTTCACGTTGTGTTCCAACTTTTCCATAAGCTACCATTTTAGTAGGATCATAGACTCCATCAGTATACATATCAGCTTCTTGATTAAGAACTCCTACTTCAAATTTGAAATATGTCGCTCCTACTGGGAATTCTAAAGCAGTATCACCAATAGTTACGTCATTTACATCAAAATGAGTTTCAGTATCAAATTTTTGAATTTGTACTCCTCTGTCTGCTATAGATGAATTAACTCCTGTCCATCTACTTGAAGCTGATTTAGCTATAGGTGCTCCTAATCCATCTTCAGTGTTACTGTAAGTTCCATTCATTAACATATATTGAGGACGTACTGGGAACACTAACACACTTTCATCTATATTATAGATTTCTCTAAATTTTTCAACACTTAAATTTTCAGCGTCATTTCCAAACAATGATGTTGAAGCACCTTCAGATTCGTATACTCTACGTACTCCAGTTTCATCAGCTGATGAAACTTCCCATGGGTATGCGTTAACAACCCAAATAATAGCTGAAGATAAAGCTGGAATAACATAATCTTCTTGATAAATAAATGCTGCTCCTGCCATACCAAATGGTTCTTCAAAAACGCCATCGCCTAGCATATTTTGTCTAGTTAGGTTAGAAAATACAATTCTATGGCCTTTTAAATTATATTCTGAAGCAGTATTATTGAATACTTCAATAAATTCATATTTACCCATATCTGTTGATAATTCTGTAATTAATAACTCAGGTGCTCCAGCTATAGGAGCTGCTAATGTGTAATTAGCAATATCTGACATATCAATTCCTAATGTTGTTGTAGTTTCAATTGATGTTGATTCAGGACTGTCGACAACTTCAATTTCCAATTCAGTCATACCTTGATTAGTTACAACTTTAAATGTGTGAGTTCCTAAACCAAGAGCATTTTCACTTAAGTAAGCTCCGAATATTGTCAATTCGTTTCCAGCAATTTCGTAATCAACAAAGTCTTCTAACACTTCATTTTCGAAGATTACTAAAACTGTCGTTGGGTCACCGTTAAGCAAGTCAATAGTTGCGGTTACATTAGCGCCTAATGAGCCAGGAATCCAATGATAAACTAACCCTTCTAATTCAGGAGAAGGAGTTAAGTCTACTTCTACTTCAACTTCAACTTCTACTTCAACTTCTACCTCTACAATAACTTCTCTTGTCACTTCAACAATTACTGTATTTGGTAAATTTTCCTCAGTAGTTGTTAAGGTTGCAGTTTCAGTTGTTACATTAGTAGTGGTGCCTGATGTTTCATTTGTCGTAATACTCGTTGTTTCGTTTGTAGTAACACTCGTTACTTCATTTGTGGTATTACTTGTTGTTTCATTTGTAGTAACTTGATCGCATGCGAATAATCCAAATGTTAAAATTATTGCAAACATAAAAACTAATACTTTTTTCATTTCAATCTCCTTTTCTTATCTATTTAAAATCATATAAATCCAATTTTATAACTACGGTTTTAGATATAAGGTCGTGCATAGACTTTGAATCTTCTCTAAAGAATGCAAACAATATAGAAACTATTCCCGGTATTATAAATACAGTCTCTATAATTCCTCTGCAGAAAAACTCTCTTATAAACAATTTAGTAGGGGTAACTTCTTCCAAAGTTTTTGCATCAACAGTACCAATACCAGCTAACATCTTTCCAACACTTCTTCCATTTCCAATAAATGCAGGAACTAGCATAAAATATATAGTTTGAACTGCTATCCATACTAAATACAAATTCATAATCAAGCGCCAAAACAGATCTCTGAATTCTTCATATAGCATAAAATTGTAAAAATCATTTTGACCAGATCCTAATGTTTCAACAAATTGATCTATTTCCTTATAAAACCCTTTAGTAATTAAGTACCATATAACAATCATCAGCAATACATCTATGAAGTATGCAAGCATCCTTCTTATAAAATTTGCTGATTCGAAAGTCAACACATTAACTAAATCGTCTTTATCAAAATCAATAGTTTCACCATCAATATTTTTTCTTATTTCTTTCTGTGCCATTGAATGTAACCTCTATCCTAAATACTCAGTGTGTAATCCATACTCTACATTGTTTAAATCATAATCATATACAAAAAATCGATTATCCTTAACTGTGTCTTCGTGATTACTAACATATATATCCGCATCATTAAAATATGGTGAATATATATCAAATAACATAAAATTATTTGTAAAATCAAAATTTATTCTTCTTATATAACTTGCTCCAAATAACTCTTCCTCTTCCTGAAAGTTTGTTAATTGTTGTAAAACTTGTCTATCTTTAATTCCATCTCCATCAGTATCAAAAGTATCAATCCTACTTGATGATCCATTTACATGTCCAGAGAAAACAAATTGAATATTAAAGTACTTTCTAACTAAGGTATAGTATATGTACTCACCGGTTATAGTTCTATTCCCTTCATTTCCCATGTAATCATGTGTTAGTAATACAACTGTTTTATCTGGATGGCTAGCCAACACTGATTTTGCATAATCAATATCTTTTGATGAGACATGAATACCAAATTGAGAAGATCCCCAACCTAGATATAAGAATAAATATTCAACACCATTAATTGAAATTTCATCATAATGACTTCTATTGTCTTGAAAATTATTGATATATGAAGGCTGGTAATCAAATGTATCCTCACCTAAATATAAATTATAGTAGTCATAATATAAATCTGAATCTAACGCATTCACTCCATTAACACTAATTTCACTTAACGCGCCAATATCATGGTTTCCAGAAGAAACGCCAAAATTAACGGTTTCATTTATTAAAGGTTGAAAGAATTCATCCATTACAAATGGCCATTCTTTAGTGCCATTGCTAACAGATTGAACATAGTCACCTGTCATCATCGTGTAGATTAATTTTTCATTATTTTTTTGGTCAATCATGTAATCTGACATTGAATTTAATGCAGAAGCTGCTTCTCCTGAAATATAACTAGATGAACTAATGCCTTTTTGAGTAATATATTGTGTATCAGTAACATGAAATAATGTTGTATCTGTATTAAAGTCTGTCTGTATATTTTGAGAAACGATTCTCATATATACCTTGCCATCATTTAGATATGATAAGACATCACCACTATAATCAAATCCCAATTTGACATCTTCAACGCCTGATTGATATGAAGTAGAAACAGTATCATAACTACTTAATTGCCAGTTATAAATTTGCATATATAACGTTCGTTTTTCAGGAGCGTTTCCTTCCCATATTATAGTTTTGTCATCATCATTATCAGTAATGATAAAATTTTGAACTGCATATTTGGAGAATGGTGAATCCCAATTATATATATCTGTAATTTCTTCACCCAAATTACTTACTTCATTCTTCAATTCCAAGTTTATCCCGTTTTCAAACATATTATATTCCAAACTAGAATCTGATTTTTGACAACTGTCTAAATTGAATTTATATGATTTTTCCAGAATATTACCGTATTCGTTCTCAGCTATAACTAATAAGTTGTGTTCTCCATCTGCCCATGCATTTGCCGAAAACTTTAGATTATTTGGTATCAGTATTCCATCCATATATGCATTAACATTTGTAATTGTCTCACTAGCATCAATCTGCAACTCAAAATCACTGTCAATTACATCCTCATCATCTATATTTACATTGAAATCAAGATATGAATCATTCGTTAACAACTTTCTCTTATTTCCAATTTCATAATATATTTTTGATTTTTGATCAATGTCTAATAATGTTCCCGTATACTTAAGTAATTCATCGGGAATATTAAAAGTAAATGTCTTTGTTCGCGTATAATTTGTTCGATAATTTGAACTTAGATCATCACTTCCAAAATTTAGTGGAGTATTTTCGTAATTGTCTTTGTTATATTCATTCGACCAAATTTCTAAGTTCCCAATCTCTATTCTAATATTCCGTAATTTGAAAGTATCATATGTGTTAAAAATATTTACTCCCGATTTGATATTTAAAACCAATTCTGAACCCCTGACATTCGTCCCTAGAATTTCAATCTCATTTTTTGTAAATTCAAGTTGTATATCTGATTGAGACTCTAAATCTATTCTATAATCACCGATTTGAATTTCATTCGTGTAATTGTTATCCAGATTTAAAGATTCATATTTGATTGTGATGTTTTCTTTTATTGTTGAGTATAAGCTATATTCATGTTCATCTAATATAGCGCTATCTATATCTCCTTTATAAATAAATCCTGTTTGCCCATTCAAGTGTAGTAAATCAATATCTTTTGATAGAACCGCGAATATAATAGTTGATATTGTAACAACGAATATCAAAATAATTATTGTGACAATTCTAAACCTGTTTTTTAACATAATTTATATCACTTGTTAATTAGCTGGCCTAGTCAAATTGATTACGTGAATTTCAGTAGGAGAAGCGTTACTTAACCTTCCAAAACTCCAAATTTCATCTGATCGCCAATTTATTTCATATACTACATCAGGGTCTACCGTTAAAAGGATTGATTTCTCAACAAATCTATAATTTATTACATTTTCACTAACAAATCTCATAACACTAAATTGAGAAGGTAACATATAAGTTTCTAATTTAGAATATTCTCTTAATGGCAACTGTAGTTGCATAACTCTTTCACCTATCAAAGGTGGCCTAAACTGTAATTCAACTGTATTTGGCCATTCGCCTACACCTGGACTAGATGTACTAAGGAAGTTAACTTCAGTTTGCCCTGGTGACATTGTTGAAGTATCAATTAATCCAGAAAAATTTGCTTTTACAACTGGTTTGAAATATTTCCAACAGTTTTCGAAATCACTATATACCTCTTGAACGACACCATCATCCAAAATCTCCATAACATTAAATGCAATCTTTCCATATACCAAATCAGGGTTAGACTGTTTTTCAGAAGATAACTCACTATATTTGTTTAATAAATCTATCGTAGCTGTTCCACCTTGGTCATCAAATTTTTGGATTTCTAATGATCTTAGTAATTTAGAATTTAAGTGAGTATAAGGCGTTCCAGAACCTGGAGAATAGATAGGGAAGAAATTATCAGTACCACTTTCAGGTCTTTTGCTAACAATACCCATATTTGTTAGTTTATACACAGGAATATCTGAATTTTCTAAATCCCAAAATCCTTTAAAATCTTCAAGTGTTTGATTGATAGCTCCGGTTTTATCAGTATCTTTATGAATCACAGAAGCGCTAAATATTTTATTGTAAGCTCCAGTTCCGCTACCACAAGTCCAGTAATATGGCTGTAGCCAAATAAGTCCTGTAGATAATGGTGGTATTACAAAATCCTCATCAATTAGTCCATTGAACAAATGTCCAATAGCCATTGATTTGTTTCCAATTCTTGCATCTTCATTCTCGTAATTTTGTCCTTGCATTGGATTAGCAAGCACTATTCTATGGTCTTTCATATTATAAGATTCAGTTGTATTATTAAAAACCTTTACATATTCAAACCCACTCATGGTTTCGTAATGATAAAAATAGTATGAATCAAGAACCATACCAATTATCATCAAATCTGGTGCTCCCTCTACAACACTTAATTCTTCAGCTTTATCTAACAATTCTGTAGAAGGTAAAGAAATATTATAAGCGAATGATAATAATTGCTCTTGAGTCGTCAACCTTGTAGTTGTTGAAGGATCAATCAAAGTCGTTTGCGTTATCTCGCTATTTGTGTTTGTTGTATCTATTAAGTTTGTTGTATTTACTGAATTTGTAGTAAATGATGTGTTTGTTACAGTTGTTTCATCAGTTTGACAACCAATAAATATAACACTCAATAGAACCAATATAAATAGTGTTAATATTTTTTTAGTAATATATTTCATATATTTTTTCTCCTTATTTTTGAAATAGTGTCTTTATGAAATTCATTAATTTCTACAACTTCACCACTATTTATTCTAGAATATTCGGCTGCAAATGCCATGATATGTGATTCTATAGACATCTCAAGCGTTGAATCAAATGGTTGACCATAAATATATGTGTTCATAAAATTTTTTACAAACCCGCTATCTGCTCCACCATGTCCTCCTGCTAACTTCTCTGTATATATAATCTCTTTTTGTTTTCCAAAAGGCGCTATTTCTATCTCTTCCTTTGATTCAATCGCTCTAATTTCTCCATATTCACACATAATTTTAATTGATCTGTGTATTTCATTAGAGAATGCGCTTAAGTTAAATGTTGCATGAACTCCGTTTTCAAATTCGATTATGCTAACTTGATGATCGGGTACATTGTTATCTGAATTGAATACGCATCTACCATAAATACTATCGGCTAATTCATTTTTTAATGTTTCTACTGAAGAATTATTAAAAACTACACTTCTCATTTTTCCACTGTTATAAATACTTAATGCAGAATATGGGCAGTCTTTTTCTATTTTACAGTCCTGACATCGTGGTGCCATCTTTTTATCATCGTAGTTATTGTGATTAAAGAAAGTTAAGTTTCCAAAAGATGATAGTTTCAAACAGTGTTTGTCTTTCAATAGATATAATAAAATATCCATATCATGACAGCTTTTAGCAACTATAAATGGCGCTGCGATATCTGTATTTCTCCAATTGCCTCTTACATATGAATGAGCAAAATGGTAATATCCCACGTTTTCATTATGTTGAATATCTATTATTTCACCTAATCTCTTAGAATCGATAATTTCTTTTAGTTTTGCGAAGAATGGTGAATGACGTAACACATGACATACAGCAATTAGTTGATCATCGTATTTTTTTGGTCTCTCCCCAATTCTAACTGTCTCTTCTAAAGACTTACTAATTGGTTTTTCTAGGATGATATCATAACCTTTAGCTATCGCAGCTAAAGCTGGTTCTAGATGCATATCATCTAAGGTAGCGATGATAACAACATCACTAATTCTATCCATTTTAAGAAAGTACTTGTAATCATCAAATATCATTGATTCATCAATACTATATTGTTTTCTAAAATATTCTTGAAGTTCTTTTTTCGGTTCGAAAATCGCTACGACTGTGAATAATCCTTTAAAATCACGTTCCATCGTTTTAATATATGCAGTTGCTCTATTTCCAGCTCCAACAATGCTAATTGTGATTTTTTCATCTTTATTCGTTAATCTCATTTTAACTATTAGTCTCCAAAATATATGAAATCCTGTTCACGCAGTCTTGTAAAACGTCCGCAGGTGTTCTTAAAAAGTCGTCATAGAATATTCCTTTTGAATATTTACCAAAATCATCATCAGCTAAAGCTTTAGCTCTACCAATAGGAATTCTAGTACCGTCTGGAGCGTTAAAGATCATTAACTTGATAACATTATCCATAACAGGATTAATATTTGCAAAGTCTTTCCAAGCTTGTGTTTCTACTGCAGTTTTAGTAGTTACTAAATATCCTGTATGTGTAGAAAAATATACACTTTGTTCATCTGCTTGTAGCCATCTTAAAAATTCAGCTGCAGCATTTGTTCTTTCATCAGATTTATTGTTAAATACAATCAATCCTCCCCCACTTTGATTAGAGTAGAAATTTGATTGTTTTGGATGTGGTAAAACATCTAATTCAAATAATGGATCTTGGCCTGATGCCATTGGATTTTCATATATATTTTGAATTAAAGATTTTATAATTGAAGATGTTGACCAAAGCATGCCAACTTTACCAGATGAGAATTCACCTTGAATCCTAGTTCCATGGTTTGGATCAAGTACAGGATTTTTATATAAATCGGCTTTAGCTAAATTTTGCCAGTAAGTAAGTGCTTCTAATCCAAAGTCACTATTAAAATTTATTTCTGTAGCTGTTTCGTTATATATTGATACTCCTTGTGTATAGAATGATTCATATAAAGGAATTCCACCTGTAGCCCAACCATATATATCTGTTTCATCAGTTTTCAATTTTCTTGCTTCAGTAAGTACTTCTTCAAAGTAATCCCAAGTCCAAATTGAATTTTCAGGATCGGCAATTATTTCATCAACTGTAGGAATATGTAGACCTGTTTGTTCAAGCAGCGTCCTATTTACTACATTGACATTTGTAGCAGCAAAATATGGATAAGCAACAAATTTATGTTGATACATTGCAAATTGTAAGAATCCTTCAAAAATATTTTCAATTTCTTCATATGTAAATATATTTCTCATATCAACAGCATTATCAACATATAAAGCCATTGAAGAAACTCCAACCATAGCAATTTCAGGATTTGTGTTTCCAATTAGCGATGCTTGTAATTTAGAATTTTGATTATTATATCCACCTTGAAATGAAGGTCTAACTTTAATCGCAGAATCAGGATAAGTTTCTAACTGATAATCATTAAACATTTGAACTAAATCAGCCATGCTAGATCCTTGAATATCAACTGCAGAGTTAGCAGACCAAAAATTAATTTCTATTGGAGCATCCACTAAGTGAGTATTCTCATTAACATCCCACTCTTGTTCTACATATATTTCTCCATTTCCATTAACCTCTGTTGTCTCTCCACAACTTACGATTGTAAATGCAAGAACCACCCCAATCATCAATAATATTGCTTTTTTAATTGTCATATATTTACCCCTTTTCTCGATATGTAATCGTCTGACTTGTTTTAGTTAATTTTTTCTTTAGACTAGAAAAGATTCTTTTAAATAAACCATCTTTCTCTACTCCACCAAACTTAATCTTTCGGCCACCAATCATAGCTCTTTTCATTTGTTGACTACCAACTATATACATTAATAGAATTGGTGCCAACTGCATAATATTACCAGCCATTACTAAGTGCCAAGGCGGCATTATTCCATCCGCTTTTAGCAACCCTCTAACCGCAACAGGCAGTGTTTTTAATGCTTCGCTATTGGTCATTACCAACACCCAATAATAACTATTCCAATTTGAAATAAATGTTAATAATAAATGTGTTATAAATGTTGGAAAAATCATTGGAACCATGATTTTTATCATAATCGTTCTATTTTTAGCTTTATCCAACATCGCTGATTCAATAATTTCATTCGGAACAGTCTTAAACTGATTCATAAACATAAATATTCCGAACATAGAGAATAAACTAGGTAATACTAACCCGGTCCATGTATCTACCAAACCCATCTTTGAATAGAAAAAATATACTGGGATTAAAGTCGCTTCAGCTGGTAACATCATACCTAGTTGTTTTAATGCAAACAAAGTTTTTCTTCCCTTAAATTCCATTCTCGCAAACGCATACGCTGCTGGTACAATAAAGATGTATTGTAAACTAATTACTAGAACTGCGTATGTAACTGAGTTTCCAATGTACATTCCAAATTTTGCTCGATTCCAAGCGTCAATATAGTTTTCCCAATGCCATTCATTAACAAATATACTTGGAGAAAATAATACAGCTTCAGCTTGTGATCTTACAGACATGACGAACATCCAAATAAATGGATACACAAAGGTTAATCCTACAACAAGCAAGAGAATATAGTTTAATATTTTTAAAATATATTTTATTCGCTTCTTTATTTTTAACCGCTGTAATTCTTTGTTAGTCAATTCCTTTATTATCGGAGAATAGTGAAGACCATCATTCTGGTTTTCTGATTCATTTACTAATTTTTCAAATTCCATTTCAGCCCTCCCCTATCAGTATTTAATTTGTTTCTTAAAATATTTAAAATTGATAACGGTAAATATAGAAATCAGAATAGTCAAGACAATAGCTCCTACCATTGCGGTTCCATAATTGTACCCAATTCTACCAACTTTATATATCCAATAACTCATAACCATTGATGATCCCATTGGGCCACCATTTGTCATAATTTCAATTGGTGCAAAAACCTTAAATGACCCAATGAATTTCATAATAAATACAAATGACAATGTTGGTGTCAGTAATGGTAATGTTAGTTTAAAGAAAGCTGTCGATTTTTTAGCTTTATCTAATTTAGCAGCTTCATAAACATATGCAGGAATTGATTGTAAACCTGATATTATTATCAATACGTAATATCCAATGTCTTTCCAAACGGTAACAAAACTTACCGAAATAAGCGAGGTGTTTTCTTGAATTAACCACCCCGGTCCTTCAATGCCAAATAAAGCTAATCCTTGATTTATAATTCCTGTTGGATTCAGCATAGCAATCCATAGAATTGATATAGCAACTAAAGATGCAATATGTGGTGTAAAAATCATTGTTTGAGCAATGTTGTGAATTTTAGTGTTCTTAGATAACCAAGCAGCCATACTCACTGTTACTATTGATAAAAGTATTACTGTCACAAAAGCATATATTACTGTATTACTAAGCGCTTTTTGAAATTCTGTATCTCTAGTAAACGCATTTATAAAATTATCAAATAGAACAAATCTAGAAAGAGTTAATTTTGTTAAATTTAGCTTGAAAAAAGATGCTATGATCATAAAGAAAAATGGTAAAACAGTAAAAAATGTAACTCCAAATATTGCTGGTGCTATGTATAGATAGGCAGCATTAACATTTTTTAATAACTTTTTCTCTGTCTGATCGTAGTTCTTTTTTCTTCTTGATCTATAGTACTGGTTAACATATTTTTGGTAATATCTATAGTCTTTCTTCTCTTCTTTAGATAAACTATCATAATACTCTCTGATCTCTAGTTTTATTTTCTGTATTTTCTTATTTGATTCTCTTTTTTGATTTAAATACTCTTCTTTTTTTTCATTAAAAAAATCAGATTTGTTTTTTAAAGAAATTCTCATTTCCTTTTTCAATTGTTTAATTTCTTTAATAGAGTTTTTAATTAATATTTTTCGGTTTCTTTTTTCGGCTTCAAACTCTTGAATATTATACTTCTGTTCAATTTCTTGTATCTGAAGTAATTTATCACTTTCTAATTGTTGCTTCTTTTTTGAAAATTCTGAGTTTAATTTTAAGAGTGCCTCTTTAACAACACTTTCTTCATTTATTTTTTCTGAACTATAAAATCTACGAAAGTCTTGTTCAAGTTTTTTTAATTCTAACGATGCAGATTCATCACCATTTTTTGATTTTGCAGTATAATCTTTAACCATTTTTTTGTAAACAGTCTCTATTTTTACCAAATGTAATCTAGAATGTTCCGCTACAGCTTTATTGGCTAGTTTCTTATCTTCTGCCAAAACGCTTAGGTGTAACTTATTTTTGTGGTGAACACCATTCATCGCGTCTTTTCTTGAAGAGTAAAAAGTACTTAATGTGACTTTTTCCTTATTTATTATTGCGACTAGTTTATTAATCTCAGTAATATTCAAGTCTTTATGACTATTCACAATGTTTTTATATTCCAAATAGTTATTTCTAATTTTATCTAGTTCTTCAAAAATACGGAGTTGAAATTTACGATTGGGTGAGTTATTAATTTTTTCTGAATTCTTCATAAACTTTTCTCACCTCAGATTCGTCATAAATCCGATTTTCAATCTCGTCAAAAACATATATATTTTTGAATTTTAAAACCATTTGAGCTTTATCTCCTGGTTTACGTATTAATCTGTCAGCATCTTTAATATATATTCTTGATTTACCTGTTTTCATGAAATAGAGTCTCTCAGAACCGTGATTTTCTACTGCAAGAACTTCTCCTGTTATTACAATGTCATCTTTATTAACGGTAATATCTTCGTTCATAAAAGCTATATTTCTTGGTCTAAACCCTATGTTTTTCCCAGACGTTAGGGTTATAGTGTTCATCCCTGGATCGCCAATAAATTGCGCAACAAAGACACAATTAGGATTGTCATGAATTTCAGACGGAGTTCCTGATTGTTTGATTACACCTTCATTCATTATGACAATATTATCTCCCATGGTCATAGCTTCTATTTGGTCATGAGTAACATATACAAAAGTTGATGCAAGTTTCTTATGCATCTGAATTAATTCTGTTCTCATATTAGATCTAAGCTTAGCATCTAGATTTGATAATGGTTCATCCATCAAGAATACTTGTGGTTGTTTAGATATAGCTCTTGCTAAAGCAACTCTTTGTCTTTGTCCACCGCTAAGATGAGCAGGACGTCTATTTGCAAATTCTTCTAAGTTAACTAATTTCAAAACATCTTTTATTCTTTGATTAATTTCATATTCGGGTATTCTAGCATTCTTTAAGCCAAATTCAATATTATTCCAAACCGTCATATGTGGGTAAAGTGCGTAGGTTTGGAATACCATTGCAATCCCACGATCGCCTGGTTCTAAATGTGTAACATTAACTCCACCAATTGTAATTGACCCAAGAGTAATTTTCTCAAGACCAGCTATCATTCTAAGTAAGGTTGTTTTTCCACATCCTGATGGTCCAACTAAAACAGTGAAACTTCTTTCAGGAATTATAGTTGTAACATCGTTTACTGCTCTTTCACCTTCAGGCAATAAACCTTTTCTTTTAGGTTCGCCATATATTTTTGTTAAGTCTTTAAGTTCTATTTTTGACATGATTATCTCCTTAAAAATTCAAAATTAACAAGATTAATGTTGTTTTCTTGTAACAATGTTTTTAGCTTATCACTCGTTAATATTTCAATTTCTTCTACTCTAGGCAAATTATATGTTGAAAATTCCAATAAAAAATCATCCACATATCCCGGGTGTACCATTAGTTCGCAAATCTCATGGTTTTTTATATTAGGAATATTTTCTTCAAATATTGCAATTAAATCATCACCTTTTTTGTATTTAAAGAAATCTAAGAATTTTGAAGTCTTATAACCTTCTATGTCCAGTGCGCGGACTGGAATATCCATCTCGATTGCTAATCTTATAACTGCTCTTTTACCTTTTTCATATTTTTGATGAGCGTATAAATGAGAATCAAGATGTGTTGGTTTTTTCCCCATTACTTTAACAAACAAATTGTATTGTGCTAGAAATTCTTGGTAAATTTCCTCTTCATCAAATTTGTCTTGATTAGGGTTTTCTAAAGGTTTATAAAAATTACCATTTGGCTTAAGCAGACTTTTACAATTAGTAATCGGTTGTCCAAATGTTATATTCAAATGTAATCCAATTTTCAAGCTGGGAATTTTTTTTGCTAATCCAAGTGCGTGTTTAACTTCTGGCATGGTTACCATTAACGATGTGGAAGTTACAACACCATAGATATGGGCATCATAAATTCCGTAATTCACGCCCTTGGAAATACCAAAGTCATCCGCGTTTATAATTAAATTCATATTATCATTTCCTTAATTCTGGCCAATATTTTTTATTTTCCAATATCAATTCGTCAAGAATTTCTTTGGCTAGTTCCATATCAACCACAGTTCTATTTAAAGTTAAAGCTTGAAGCGCTTTTTTATATGATTTTTCGAAGAAAGCTTCCACAGTCAATCTTTCAAAAGCATATTGTTGCTCTATAAGGCCTTTATAGTAAGTGCCTATAGTACCTACGTTGTAGGGAATCAAACCGGTTTTTCCAAGTTTACAAAGTACTTCTACCATTGCATCTGGTTCGAGGTTATCTATTATCCCTTTGTTTCTGGTCATTACTATATAAAATCTATTTTGATCTAAATAAATAGATTCAGCTATTTCAACTATCATTTCTCCATGAGCATCTTTACGATTATAATCCTTGACTATAGCTGTGGTATCTTTAGAGTTATCATTCTTGATTACTCTTTCACACTCAGAATAAACAGCTTTCTCTCTCCCGTCCATAACTTCATTTGCACGAGTATAATTAGGATTTAGATGTTTAATAGTTGAATTTGGCAACAAATAGTATTGTAAATATGTATTTGGTAAATATGTATCATCTAATTCCAACATTCTTTTCACTGCACTATAAGTCAATAACCAACTTGGATCCCTCTGTTCTTTGTCAGCAGGTGCAAAGCCCTCTTTAAGAATTAAATCCTTAATTTTTTTTGTTAGATCTTCGCCTGTTCTTGTATCGATTATTTTAGTAAACCATCCGAAATGATTTAACCCAAAATAGTAAGGCATCATATCTTTATAACTAATATCATCAAGCAATCTAGAATATGCCATAAGTAGGCTTATTGGTTGATCACAAATATTTAAAATTCTATTATCATTTGGATAAATTTGATCTAGAGCATAAGCGACTATAGCCGCTGGATTTGTGTAATTTAAAATCCAAGCTGTTTCGCTATATTTACGGACATCAGCAACTAAATCTATCATGTCTTTTATTGATCTCATTCCATACGCAAATCCACCAGGACCACACGTTTCCTGACCAATAACTCCATGTTTCAGAGAGATTTTTTCATCAGTTTCTCTCATCTTTAAACCGCCAGTACGTATTTGACAAAATACAAAATCTATATCCGTAAAAGCCACCTTTGGATCAGTAGTATAAATACAATTTACTTCTGGATAGAAATCACGGAATAATATTTGAGCATATTTCCCCATTTTTGATATTCTATCCATATCATTGTCATATAAAATTATCTTATTGATGGGAAATTCTTCCATCTTTTTAATCATTCCAACTAATATCCCTGGTGTGTAAGTAGATCCACCTCCAGCAATACATACATTTACCTTATTCATAATTTTTACCTCTTTTATCGTTAGTCAATTACTCGTCTTCCTCGATATCAAATACGTCTAAAACAATTCCGTTCGCTTCAGGTAATTCCAATCCAAGAGCAGCAGCCATTGTTATTCCGAAATCATAATTATATGCTATATCTTCATACACATAATTTTCTTTAATTCCTTTTCCCCAAATCCAACCAACTATTTGATTGGAAGTGTCAGCTAGAGAATCATGTTGTCCCTTAGCAATATATTGTCCTAAATAACTAGCACTAAAACAATATCTTTCTGATGGAGAGACAACCATATCTGCGCCTTCCATCCAATAACCTGATTCCTCTAATTCTAATCTTGTCATTACTTTACCTACATAATATTGTTGTAATAAAGCAGTTTTTAGATCAGCTATCTCTTCATCAGAAATACCTTCCTTAAAAGTCAATTGCAAGTTTAAATTAGCACCCACAGCAACTACATTAGTACTATTTGCAGGTGATTTGTTTGGTCCTACAAATTCTACTTTAAAATTGCTATTGTATTTTTCTATAAAAGTTTTAAGTTCGCCAAATTTAGACATTACATAATCACCAGTGTCTGATAATGATGACGCCCCATAAGGTGTCATTCCATGATCTGTAGTTAAGAAAAATGTTAAATCGTCATATACTCCTGCTGCTTTTGCTACAGCAATTATCTCAGATAGTTTCGCATCCATTTCTTTCAAAGCAGTGATAATATTATTCATTCTTCCTTCTTCAGAAAGTTGTCTTTCATAACCATAATTATCTGTAAAATTATGACCTAATGCGTCTAAATCATCTGCATATAACAACATTAAATTAGGTAATTCGGTAACTGTTACAAAATTACCATAAGTATTAACAGGTTCACCTTTTAATATTTTTTCTAGTTGTTCAGATCGAGAAAAATGATCTGAACTCTTTTCTTCCCCTCTTAGAACAACTTCAGGGTTTGTTGGATCAGCAGTTACATACAATGCTGTAGGATCATTCCTAGTTAAATATTGCTCAGCTAAAAAATGATTTACACCAACAACTGACAACCCATTTTCCACAGCAACATTCACAATTGTATCAGCATCATTATCTCTAAGTTGTTGAATAACAGTATTTGTACTTTTGTTATAATATCGATAAACATTATGAGTTATAGCAGATGTTCCACCGCTCAAAATTTGATTTTGTACTGGATTAGTAATTGAAGGCATTGTATTCCTTAAATTATTAAAAAACACACCTTCTTCTACCAACTTATATAAGGTAGGTGCATTTTCTTCTAATGTTTGTCTTAACAATTCATCATAATAGTATCTTGCGAATCCATCCCAATTTATATACACAACATGAGCATCTTCAATTAAAGCTTTGCCTTTTTCATAATAACTTGGATAAGCTCTATTATATGTTCCATAAATCCCCATAACGTTCCCTCCGGTTGTAGTTAAATTTGTACTCACTTCAGTAGTGCTTGTAATACTCGTGGTGTTTGTAGTATTTGTAGTGTTTGTAGTAGTGTTTGTAGTAGAACTAATAAACATTGTTGTTAAACTTGTTTTATCACAAGCGAACACAACAGTTGATAATGTTAAAATCAATAATGTTAGTATTGCTTTTTTCATGTTGTCTCCTTATTTTTAAGTATTTTATGCGTTTCTATATTTATTTGAAGATTTAGAATCTAAATATATTGTTACATTTGGATGCGTTTTAAGAATAGATGCTGGACATTTTTCAGAAATATCTCCATTAATAAGATCGTTAACAATCTCCGCTTTAGCATCACCCATCGCAATCAAGATTATCTTCTTAGCATTCATGATATTTTTTATTCCCATTGTTATTGCGTGAGTAGGAACCTCTGATAAGGATGAAAAAAATCTTGAGTTATCATGACGGCTTTCTTCCGATAATTTAATTTTATGGGTTTTTGAGTCAAATGGTGTATCTGGTTCATTAAATCCAATATGACCGTTTCTTCCAATTCCTAAAAGTTGAATATCTCTAGGGTGTTTCTTTAACAATCTATTATATATCCCTATTGATTCATCAAAGTTAATAGATGTTCTAGGAATATGTGTATTATTACAATCTATATTAATGTGATTAAATAAAAGTTCTTTCATATAAAAATGGTAACTATTGTGATTAAGCTCATCTATCCCAATATATTCATCTAAGTTAAATGTTTTTATATTTGAAAAATCAACTTTGCCATTTTTATACTCTTTAACCAACAATCTATATATATTAATAAAAGTTTCTCCAGTTGCTAAACCTAATGTTGCTTTATTGTTCTGTGCTATGCAATTAATTATCTCTTCAGCTACTAGAGATTCTATCTGTTTTTTGTCGTCCACTATGATATTCATAATTCAATTTAACTCTTTCTGTATTTGGGTAAATCTGCATATATTTATTGATTGGGTGGTTTTCCCATTAAGAGTATAGCATTTTATTTTTTAAAAGAATATGGTTTTTCCATGACAAATAATGTAATATTTTTCATTATCACAAAAATGATGTTATTTACATTTCAAATACAGTATAATTACATTTGAAAACTGACAAAATACTGTTTTCAAATACTTGCAGGAACTTATTATTACTTAGGAGGTAGAACATGAAGGATTTTCAATTTTCTACAAAATTGAAAGATAGATTAATCTTAGATAAGGATTATTCGCCAATTATACTAGGCAATTTAGCTTATGAACTAGAAGTTAATAAAAGTATTAATTCTACATTAATACGCATTTCTATTGAAAGATCTGATAATCAGTTTTATACAACTAGTTGTTATATATTTAATGAAACTTACGGATTTAATGAAGCTAACTTCATATATGTAGAGAGATTAATAAAATCATTACTGTGGATAAAGGGTGGATACAGAATTTACATTGGAGGAAGTCAATATATTTCTCAGCGTATCAAAGAAGCTTACACAGATAATGGACTTAGAGATTTTGACAAAAATTTCATGTCAAAAGTTTATGAGCGTGATTTTGATGTTATAATTACAAATATAGAAAACATACCTGAAACTTATGAGATAAGCAAACCATTGGGCAGACATTTGAACGGATCCCGCATCGGATTTGATGCTGGGGGAAGTGATAGAAAAGTTTCAGCTGTAGTTAATGGAACCACTATTTTTAGTGAAGAAGTGGTTTGGTATCCTAAAGAGAATAGTGATCCAAGTTATCATTACAAGGGAATTATGGATTCACTAAATAGAGCCGCTTCTAAACTTGATACCATTGATGCAGTTGGCGTTAGTAGTGCAGGGATATTTATTAATAATCGAGTGGCTGTAGCTTCTTTATTCTTAAAAGTACCTCAAGACACTTTTAATGAAAAAGTTAAAAATATTTATTTTGATATTCAAAAAAAATTTAATAACATTCCTTTAGTAGTTGCTAATGATGGCGATGTAACAGCACTTGCCGGAGCAATGAGTTTGGATTCAGACGAAGTTTTGGGTATTGCTATGGGAACTAGTGAAGCAGCTGGATATATAGATAATGTTGGAAACATTACTGGTTGGTTAAATGAACTCGCTTTTGTTCCAGTAGATTACAATCAAAATTCTTTGTTAGATGAATGGAGCGGTGATTATGGTGTTGGAGTCAAATACTTTTCGCAAGATGCTGTAATCAAATTAGCAGGCGCAGCAAATATTAGTTTCGACAACAATCTTTCACCAGCAGAAAAACTAAAGTTCATCCAAAATTTAGTTCAAAATAAAGATGAAAGTGCTATAGAAATATTTAAAACTATTGGTGTATACCTAGGCTATTCTATTGCTTACTACTCAAGATTCTATGAAATTAAAAACATTTTAATATTAGGCAGAGTAACAAGCGGCCTTGGTGGACAAATAATTCTTGAAGAAGCAAACAAAATTATAAAAAAGACTTTTCCATTGTTATATAATAAAATACACCTTAGTTTACCGGATGAAAAAAATCGCAGGGTTGGCCAAAGTGTCGCAGCCGCAAGTCTGCCAATAATTTGAAATGAGGTAAAAAATAATGATAAATAACATTTTAGAAGAAACATATGTATTTGAAGATATTAATCCTACTGAAGCATTAAAAAGAACTACTCATATGGCTATAGGTGCTCATCCTGATGACTTAGAAATAATGGCTTATAATGGTATCGAAGAGTGCTATAACCGGAAAAATATGCATTTTTCTGGTTGTGTAGTAACTAATGGAAGTAATAGTGCAAGGAATGATATTTATAAAAATTATTCAAATAAAGAAATGATTGCTGTAAGAAAAACAGAGCAAATTGAAGCCGCAAAAATAGGTAAATATAACGCTTTAACTTTGTTTGGATATAGCAGTAAGGAAGTAAAAGATAAAGATAATGATGCTTTAGTTATTAAACTTTCCGAACTAATATCTATTGCAAATCCAGAAATTATATACACTCATAATTTAGCAGATAAACATTCTACTCACGTGGCAGTATCTATTAAAGTAATAAAAGCAATAAGACAACTACCGCTAGACAAACGACCTAGTAAAGTATTAGGTTGTGAAATCTGGAGAGATTTAGATTGGGTAAATGATGAAGAAAAAATATATTTGGATGTTTCAGATAAACCAAATCTTTCTCAAAGCTTATTAAAAGTTTTTGACTCGCAAATATCTGGTGGAAAAAGGTACGATTTAGCAACAAAAGGTAGACAACTAGCAAATGCGACATATTCATCTTCTCATTCGGTTGATGAAATGAAATCTATAACCTACGCAATTGATTTAACCCCACTTATTGAGGACCCAAATATGGACATCTCTGATTATATAACAAGTTATATAGATAGATTCAAAGAGGATGTTCAAATTGGCATCAGACAATATATTTAGAGATTTTTCCATTAATACTTTACAAATTTAAACAAATATTACATAAAAAAATTCTTTGTCCGCTATATTTGGACAAAGAATTTTTATATTTATCTGTTATCTCATAGGTAACAACATATGTGTGATGGCACAGATCAAATCTATCTAAACTATAACTATCTACAGTACTAATTGATACAAAGAATCATATATTCACATAATTATTTCTTTATTCTAAGCCCTAACAAATGACAAAATATGCTAGCTTGATAATTATCTATAGTAATGCCTTCAATGCTTATTCTGTCCATCTTTATACCATCAATAATACATGTGGAAATATCTAAGCCTTTTAAAGGGTTGTTATAAAACATTGCTTCTGTTAAATCATTCTCATCAAAAGTAATACCATCTATTTTGTTTTCAAACCAATTAGATTCTTTCAGAAGAGAGTTTTTAATTTCAACAATCTTAAATTTGTTTTCAGCTAAGTCTAAATAATGAAGATTACAATTATCAAACAGAACATTATTTAGATGGGTTTGAACAAAATAACTACCAATAAATTTACAACCTAAAAATTCACACCTTATGAATGAGGAATCAGTGAAGGTATTATTTGAAAGATCACAGTTAATAAACGTACAATCAATAAACTCAGTTCTAAAAAACTTATTTTGATTAATTAATACCTTTTCAAATATACATGCATCAAGAATGATCCGATAATCATCTTGTCCCTTTAATGTTAAATCACAAACATGTTTGTAATCCAAAAGAGGATAATCATCTAAAATTACCAATGAATTGGAATAATTTTCTAGTGGCATTTTTCGGATTGGTTTTTTTCGTTTTTTCATCATTATCACCAATGAATATTATAACATTTATAAATAATATTTCGTAAGAATTATTACCTTTAAAGTGATACATTTAATTTCTTACTACAAAACTTTACCAAATCACTTTATATTTTATGCTATTCTAATATATTTATTTAATCCCCCTCGCTAGTAACTTTTCATATGTTATAATAAAGACACAAATTATTATGAGGTAATACATGAAATCTTTTGATCGAACTATATTTTTAAAAGTTATGTTTATTGGAATAGTCATCTTTGTTATGTTTGAGATGATTGTTTTAGGTTTCGTTTCATCTAATAAACAGAGTGCAATAAATGATTTGCGCCCAAAGGCTGAAACGATTCGTGCCCAAATCGAAAAGGTTTTCCAAAGTACTATTACAATTTCCGATGGGTATTTATCTTACATGACTAGTAATTTAGATGCAAGTAAAGAAGATACAGAAACATTTTTGAATCATTTATTTTTTTATGATGAAAATTATGTAAAGAATATAGCTGTTATTGAAGATACAACTATTAAGTTTAATTATCCTTATGAAGAAAACCAATCTTCGATAGGCGTTGATTTAAGCACTATTGCGACTCAACGGGACGATATACTGATGGTTAAGAATAGCCAGGAACCATTATTTATTGGTCCAGTTGAATTAGTACAGGGTGGATTGGCATTTATATTGCGAATTCCAATATTGGATGGAGATTCATATTGGGGTCAAATCGCAGTAGTTTTAGACGCTGACTTGTTTATTCAATCAATCAAGACTAAGGCCGAATTGAATAGTCTTACAGTAAGAATATTCGAGCAGGATTCAGACTTTGACCTTTTTATAAATGGTGATGTAATTGATGATGAAAATATCTCAACTAACTATAGCAACAAATATTTTTCTTGGACATTTGAGGTTTCAGAGTCAGAAATACAATCAACTTTAGTTCAAGATATAATAATTCGCTTAATTATCCTTTCTATTACCTTTACAATATGTTATTTCTTATATAAAAGCAACATTTTAAATAAAAGGATAATGCATAATGCTAATCATGATTCATTGACAGGTGATTATAATAGATCGAAGTTTATAAGCGATTACAACAGCAACCTATTTGAAGGAATGTTAATTGCTTTTTCTGATGTTAATAAGTTTAAGTTGTTAAACGATACATTAGGACATTCATTTGGAGATTGGTGCCTTAAACAATTATCAAGCAAATTTAATAGCATGAATAACTTAAGAACTTATCGTATTGGTGGAGATGAATTTATATTAGTTTCAACTGCACCAATGTCAGTGGAAGAATTTGAAAACCAGTTATCCTCAAATATTTTTACTTTCTATAATGAAGAATTTAAACAAGACGTTGATTTAGCTTTATCTATAGGTATATTAGAAAAAATCACAAAAAATATCACTCTTGAATCTATGTTAATGTACCTAGATTACGCAATGTATGACGCAAAAAAAGAAAATAGAAGTTTTACAATTGTTGATAATAAATTAATGAAAATTTATGATGAAACTAAAGTAATAGAGCAACAATTAATTGAGGATATTAGGAAAAATAATTTACTCCTATTTTATCAACCAATTATCAACTTAGAAACCTGTGCAATTGAAGGTTTTGAAGTCTTATCTAGGTGGTTATATAAAGATAAAATACGTACTGCCGCAAAGTTTATCGATATAGTTAAAAAAATCAAGTACGTTGACCTTGTAGACATAAACTTATTTAATAAACTACAGACGGAATACGTTGAACTTCTCAATGAATGTAGTCAAATAAAAGATCTATCCTTCGCAATTAACTTGTCAGCTGAATCATTAATGATTTTTGAAAAAACCAACAAAAAATTTGATGGATTCGTTGAGAATAGGGTTATACCTACAAAAATGATAGTATTTGAAATTTCTGAAGATATGAATTTGGGTACTATATCAATGGAAACATTACGATACATTCAAAATAAAGGATACGCTATTTCTGTCGATGACTTTGGATCAGGAGTTACTAAGCTATCTGATGTTTTATCCGGAGAATTACGCACAATTAAAACAGATAAATCACTACTACCTTCCAAAAAAGAAAACGATAAAAAAACTGCTGGATTCTTAACAGTTATTAATGCAATAAAAGCTTCGGGAAGCGCTATTTGCGTGGAAGGTGTTGAAACAACCTCTCAATTGGAATTGTCAATTGAAGCAGGATGTAAATTAGCTCAAGGATATCTGTTTTGTAAACCAATTCCTAAGGATGAAATTATTGATTACATCAAAAACTTTGATTTCTCAAACTATATTAAATAAGAGAATTATGGTTCATTAGTAATCTTACAATATTGGATTCTATAAATAAAAAGCCCTTATACATGGTGTCTAGGATAATTGACAGTGTATAGGGGGTTTTTTATTATTTAATATAATTCTAACCTTATTGAAAGGGTTTTGTTATTATGTTTATCCCATAAGTTTCTGTTACTTGTGATACTACTCATTGTAACGATTTAAAGTGTAAATATATCTATTGGAGTATCAGGTGAAATATCGCCGCATTACGAATTAATATATGCTTTAGAAACAATTTTAGTGCGACTAATTATTCCTGATAAAAAATACATAATCTGCTTATTTTATGAAACAGGTATCCATTTAGCATATAGATTTAAATCTTCAGCTGGCATTGATGTTAACGAGAATTTTATTGTTAAATTATAATCTTCGTACCAACCGTCGAATATATATCCATCTTTTGTTGGTATGTAATCTTGTATATTAGAGTTAAAATCATAATCTACCTTATTTAAACAATGTGGTGTAAAAAAGCCTAAACCAAAAGGTTCATCTATACTGCAATCTCCGAATCCTAGTTGCCCATATCTTTCTTGTCCCCAAATTAATATTCTACCTTCTGATGTAATAGCCAAACTATGAAATCCCCCTGATTCTAAACTACTAATAGTTTCTCCTTCTAAAATTGGTAAATATGAGTTCACCTCTCTTGGAGACCAAAAACTTGATTCATCATATGAACCTGCATAACCTAATTGTCTATAATCATTAAATCCCCATGTAAATACTCTTCCACTCGAACTCAAAGCCAAGGCGTGAGAACTGCCTGATGCCATGTTAATTATAGTCTCGTTCTCTTGTAATTCAAAATTTAGAGTTATATCTATAGGAGTATAATAGTTATCTTCATCTAATCTACCAATACCTAATTGTCCATATGAGTTAAGTCCCCATGTAAATACCCTTCCTGAGTCCGTTAAAGCCATACAAAAATATAATCCCGGAAATACTCCAATGATCTTTTCTTCTGCATTCAAGTCAAATTGTGAGGTAATGTCAATCGGTGACAATTCATATTCTGTCGTATTTTCTCCAAACACTCCATAGCGATTTTTACCCCACACAAATATTCTTCCTTCTGATGTTAAAGCAGTAAAATAATATCCAATGTTTGAGATTTTTACAATTGTTTCTTCTTCATTCAAATTGAATTCTGAAGTGATGTCTATTTGAGAATACCTTACGCTAAAAATACTCCCAGTATGATTTACATCTCCCCATGTTAAGACTCTTCCTTTAGATGTAATTGCGCCAAACAGGCGAAACCCAATTGATATTTGCGTTATTATCTCTCCATCTTCTAAATTAAAATATGATGTAATATCTTTGGGATAATACACTTCCCAATGATTAGAAAGAGTATATTGAAAATTAACACCCCATGCAAATACTCTGCCTTCAGATGTGATAGCTGCTGAATTATAATACCCAGATTCAGAATATACTATTTTCTCATTATTATGTAGATAAAATTTTGAAGTTATGTCTACTGGTTCAAATCTATCAATTTTTGAGCCATCTCCTAGATTATAATACGTATTACTTCCCCATACAAAAAGTCGCCCATCCGATGTGATAGCTGAGGAACTGTATCTTCCTAAATTAACAGAAATAATTGTTTCTTCTGGATTTAATTGTATAGGATAAGGATGGTTGTATACTTCAGATGTGTCTCCATATTTTATAGTATATTGATTGATCTCCCATTTTGCATACAATTCTATATCTCCAGAAGACCCTTCTACAATTTCAGATATTATTTCTCCTATGTATTCAGAATTATTGTACCAACCTTTAAATGAATATCCATTCTTTATAGGTTGATTAAAAATAACAGAATTATTAATTGTGTATGCACTTGGATTTATACCATTTTCTCCACCAAAAAGATTATAGGTTATTGTATATTCATTTAAAGTATACTCACCATAAAGAATCAAGTCTTTTGAAGGCATTGCAGTCAACGTATACGGAATTGTTAAATCCATATCAATGTACCAACCATCAATACTATTCCCGTATACTTCTGAAACATATTCATTTATATCCGCTTGAAAGCTATAAACATCAACGTTAATTGTTTCAGGATAATATATTTGTATTTCCTTAGGATTATATGAAATATCCGTTGTTCCATCACCTAGCCTACCAAAATCATTATAACCCCATGTAAATATTCTACCTTCTAATGTAATTGCGGATGAATGATAATTACCAAGAGAATTTTTGACAATAATATCACCATTTTGCATATTAAAATGTAAGTTAATATCAGTAGGATTAAATCTGTTAATTGTTGTGCCATCCCCAAGTCGTCCGTATCCATTACATCCCCATACAAAAAGTCTTCCTTCCGACGTAATTGCGGATGAATTAGTTTCTCCTAAATTTATTTCAGTAATTGTCTCGCCGTCATGAAGCATAAAACGTGAACTTATATCTACTGGATTATATCTATCTGAATTTGTTCCATCTCCAAGTTTACCATACTCATTATTTCCCCAACTAAATACTCTACCTTCATTAGTTAAGACAGAAGTATTCACTAATCCTAACGAAGCTTGGACAAACTTTTCGCCATCATTGAGGATAAAACTTGAACCTATATCTATTGGATTATAACTTTCAGTCGTTGTTCCATCACCTAGTCTACCAAAATCGTTATACCCCCAAGTAAACATTCTACCTGCTGATGTAATTGCTGCGGAATGGTAATTTCCTAGAGAATTTTGGATAATTGTTTCACCTGTTGATAAATTGAAGTTAGAAGTTATATCAACAGGAATATATCTATTGACAGTTGTCCCATCACCAAGACGTCCGTATCCATTACATCCCCATACAAAAAGTTTTCCTTTTGAAGTTAAAGCTGATGAATTTTTATCTCCTAATAAAATACTTATAACCTTGTCCTCACTACTAAGATCAAAATTTGAAGTTATATCAGTTGGAGTATGTCTGTTTGTATTAGTTCCATCCCCTAGTTTCCCATACTCATTATTTCCCCAAGTAAAAACTCTTCCAAAAGATGTTAGAGCAGCTGAGTAATCTGTACCTGCGGATATGTTTATAATCATTTCATCTTCTTGAAGATTGAATTGTGATGTGATTTCAATTTGTGAATACTTATCTACCGTGGTGCCATCGCCCAATTGTCCATATCCATTGTGTCCCCAATCGAAAACTCTTCCGTAGGATGTTAAAATAATAGAAAATGTGCCACCTAAACTTACTTGGGTTATCTTTTCCCCTATATTTAAAGGTATTGATAAGGTATTGTTATATTCTGAATTTATAATTCCATACGTTAAAGTATATAGGTCTAAAGAACAACTAATCTGACATTGTAAAACTCCATCAACAACAGTATAAACATAACTTATTGTTTCGCCAGATTCTTGATCTAAGTGCTTTAAAACTAGAGTGTCTGTCGTATTTTCAAAAGGTACTTGAACCATATTACTAATTCTAACAAATCCTTCATTCGTTATTTTCGCCAAAAACATAATACACTCAAAATTACCAGAAATGTCAACTGATTCTAAATCAAAGGTTGATTCTCCGCTAAAATTCATGGCTTCATTATGATATACAATTGGCGTTTCTTGACCAATTACTGATTGATAATCATTAACTCCTAAAGCGTAAATAACAGAATAGCTTTCATCCTCTTGTAAAACTGGACTTCTATCAAAATTATAACTAATGTTTGATGTATCTATCCCATTAGCAGTTAAAATAGCTGATCCTGTAGAACTATCTCCTATGTTACAAAAAGTTAAATTATCTATATCATTCTGACTTGGCATTTCATCATATTCAATTATATTATAATTACTTTGTAAAATAGTAAATTCTTCATTTATATTAATGTATGAATTTATATCGTTTATATTTTTTAAATAAGCTTCATTGGATTCATACGGATGATTCTGAAATGAAAATATATCATTTTCATTAATTACAGTTGTTAAATTTTCTGGTCTATTATTAAGATATTCTATCGATTCTGCAAACAGGTCATCTATATCTCCGTATTTATAAACTAAACCTGAATAGTCAAGATACTTAGATAATTCATATAAAGCGCTTTGAAGATCATTTTCTTGGATTGAGAAATGTAATATTCCCAAATATGAGTAATAATTATGATACTCATAATAAGCTTCATTCCCAACTTGAAGATCAACTCCAGTAAGAGTAATTGAATTATCCCATTCTCCATCTGTTAGCAGAAATTTACCATTAACTGTTTCAAACCCATTGACTCTATATATATTGTTTTCATTAGTTGAAAGATAAACATCCGGCAAAGGTGTCATCCCTTGTTCCTCTAACCAATCCGTTACATAATCTGGATCAATGTTAGTTACATCTAGACATTGTTTATCAATCAAGATGCCTAAAACCCCATCCATTGAAGGCAAATACAAATCAATATTATATTCAAATGAATTATAAGTGGCTTTAATTACGCTTGATAATCCATCTGGAGAATATATTTCTCCTAATTGATTTTCATACATCTCTAAGTCCCCTGATTCTTCATTGAATACAAGTTCAGGATTACTAGAATACCATCCATAATCACCTGAAATTCTAGCTTTTTCTGAGCCTGCATAAAAAACATAGTTATTGGTACTTCTATCCAAATTAACACCAACATATAACTGCTGATTTTCAGGATTGTCTGGATCCGAATATTCTACGCGAGAATAATTGTTATAGTCTCTAGCACCAACAGAATTATAATAAGAATAAACTTTACGACTTCCAGACTCGTCGGTAACATATTCATTATCCCAATACTCAATTACTTCTTCACCATATTTGTTATAATATAATGATACTTTTTCATATAATATTGTGTTTACATCATTTAAAGTCTGTATATAATAAACATCAACTACATCATTAGCTGAATCATACTTCATCATATATTTAATATAACCATCTCTTACCCATTTATTCATAACTGTTATATTATCAATAGCATCATAAGCTCTGGTTCTTGCTTTCGCTGTTGTCAACCCAGCGGTTTCATATATATTGTTTAACGAATTATTACTATAGGAGTTTAAATATGTATCAAATACATAAAAATCTCCATCTTCACGTGGCGTTTCAAATAAAGCCTTATTATAAAACTGTTCAGTCCAATAAGGATGTGCAATATAATCATCATCATCAATTATATAATTGTCTGATAAAAGTCTTATATTTGATAGATTTCGCGGATAAACTAAAAGGTTATTAACATCTACTTCAATGTTATTGTCCGCAAAAACGGCATCAAAATCAATGTTAAAATTAGCGTTTTGAATTCGATTTGTAGATAACAACAATTCATCAACATCATCAACACCACTCGTTATTACACCATCTTCTGTTGTGGTTGTTGTAGATACAGAATCTTCTGTTGTGGTTGTTGTTGATACAGAATCTTCTGTTGTAATCGTTGTAGATATAGAATCTTCTGTTGTGGTTGTTGTAGATATAGAATCTTCTGTTGTAGTTGTTGTAGATACAGAATCTTCTGTTGTTGTAGTAACGCTTGTTTCAGTGTCATCTCCGCTACAAGCAACTAATAAAGCGCAAGAAATAGCAAAAACTAAAATAATAAATATTTTTTTCATAAAAAAATGCGTATACCCAAAATTAAAAATAGTTCCATTGTTTTGAGTACACATTCTCCTTTTCTGGCAAAAAATATTTACAATAGAACTTGAAACTTTATATTTTCATTAACAATTTGTTTCTGGTAATTACTTATAACATTAAGTTTATATATAATTTTTTTACAGACTTGTAGATAATTCTTATACTATATAAAAAATTATTGATCTGATAAGAAATTAATTTTATCAATAAAAAAAAACAGATTCTTCTCGTAGAAAGATTCCTGATAGCAAATTGATTATGAATTTTATTTATTTTTTTGAATTAAACATAAAACTAATACTTCTATGTTCTTCCGTCGAGTAAAAAAGATTGATTTGTTAATTTTAAAACTTTTTGTTTATCATATTATTCTCATTATACAACTTATATATTAAGTTTTAAAGTCAATAGTAGATATTTACAGTAATTTATTTTTTATCATCTGCTACAAGATAACAGGGCCCTTATACCACCTTTATGTTGTAAAAATGCAAATATTCACTTATCTTTACTAAATATATTATTTCAAATGTTTTTCTTGTTATATTTTTCTTTCTATATTCTTCAGGGTTTAAGTAATTAAGCTTTCAAGGTGGTCTTGGTTATTCATGTAATTTACGTATACTTCAATACCTTTACAGAGATCTTAAAAATTATGGATTCTTAATCTTTTTAAATCAGATTTTATCCATCCATTAAGTTATTCAGTAACAGAGTTATCTTCCATTCTATTTACATTGATCATACTTGTAGTATGAATATGATTATACAACTTACAACTGTTTAATTTCCACACCAATCCATTTTCCAAAGCAATCACATCCTCTAGGTAATTATACTATCTATTGGTAAGTGCTTAATCTTAATTTTTACGATCTTTCAACCATTGTTTAATGTGGAAGTGGATAGCACTTGGGAATAATAATCCTGCTGAAACAAACATCAATATCCCCAAGTTATAGTTTAACCTCCATTCATCGTAAGTTACTAATGTATCATTACCGTGAGAACTTACGTAATAATCATCTCCACTGATAAAACCGTTATGTGCATCTCCTCCTAAAATACCAGAGTGAATTGCAAAAATTGCAAATGTAATAAAAAACAAAACAAAGAAGATGTTAATATATTTCGGATACTTAAGTCTTGAAATTGTAGCTTCTTGGTTATCAAATTCTTTTTGAGAATTATATTCAACTTCTTCATCAAATGATTTATGAATGTATTTCTCAAGTAACGTATCAAGTTGTTCCATCTGCTTTGTTGAATATCGATTTGTAATCAAACACTCTTTACTTCCATCTTTAAGATAAAGAGTTATACACTTAATTGTGCTATATCCATATATTGTAAGATATTGTTGCCTTGTGTTTGCTGTAAGTTTTATTGGTTTAAAATATGAGTCTAAACCAGTATTTAACTGCTCTTTTTTATAGTCAACAACTTGAGAAAATCGAATGCTATGCTTCTTTTGAATTTTTCTTTTCTCTTCTACTAAGAAGTCGCCACTAATTTCTATTGAAGTCTCACTGATTATAAATCTGCTAAATAATCCAAAAAAACCGCCAATAATAATCCAAATTACGACAAAAGGCAATATATACATCATTGGATTTCTTGAAATAATGGCACTTATTTCTATTCCTAGACCCATTGTTACCATACTTAAATACATTGTAATTGATCTTACGTCTTTTGAAATAAACCTTTTCATGTATTCAAGCCCTTCTTTGAAAGTCCTTTGTTTGCTATAAATGGTTTTGCCCTTTTACCTAAAGACAAGTTTAACTTCTTAGATTTCAACTCTGCAGTTGTTAACTCTCCCTTTTTTCCATACGTAATTTCGATTTCAGGCAGTTCAAACTCATAGCAACCAAAATCCTTAATGGTAGTCGTAAAATCGTTAACAACTCTTAATTTATCTTTGTAGAAGAATAAAAGCAAATCTTTATCTACTAGATTTTGATTTGAACTATCATAACATTTTGTGATTATATAGTTATCAGGAATTTTATAAAATCTAAACAAGGTTGTGTTACATTCAGTAATGACATCTTTTGGAATATCTTCGAGTACTTGTCGCGGATACTTTTTTGCTAACTTAAAATATGGATATAGTAAAAACAACGCCGGTAAAAAGAATGTACAAATTATTACTAAAATTGTAAATAAAGTCTTGCCAATTGTAGGCTCAATATATCGCTCTAAGAAAGTCATAGTTCCAAGAAAAATAACCATCATAGACCAATAAAGCACACCAAAAACCCTTGAAAAGAGCTGATTAGATTTGTACCTTTTTCTTGTTTCAGGATCTAGAAGATCAATTCTTTTTTTGAGTTGTTTTTTCTCAATTTTCTTTGAATGTAAATACTTAAATTTTCTCATATGTTTCACTCCGATGTAAGTCAGATTTAATGTCCCTTATTCAATTCTAATGATTCCACATTTCAAAATTACAGCATTACTTCATATGATTTTACAATTGTAATACTAATTCTTCCAATATGTTGAATCTTGGATTAAGGAAGTAAACCTTCTCGTAATTTTCTCCATCTCTCATGTATTTATGAAGAGCATATGCAAATAGTTGTGCTCTCTCTTTCTTGCTTAATTTTCAGTCGTTTCATGCAACTAATATAACAAAAAAAGTATTTATGACCAAACTCTCCAATTTTGAACACAGCTTTCACATATTATTAAGTTATTTTATAGATTTTTCCATTTAAAAATAATTCATCATCAATGTTTGAAAGGTTCACAGTACCAAGCGACATTGGATACACTCCTAATTCTTTACCATCATTATTCATAATGACTATTGCTTCAGCATATGCAATGCCAATATTTAAAGTATTCTTGTTTAATGAAAACCCACTTGAATAGGAATATATCGAGTGTGTTTCTTCTCTTTGAGAATGATTACCTTTTATAACTTTTATTTTAGTTTCAGAAGAGTATACCTTAACAACTTCTTTGAAATTCTTTCTGAACACTTGTATTGCATAACCACTAATACTACGTGTATAGAATAAATCCTCTTTTGGCGAGTATATTACTTGGGAATAAGAATTTGGAATTTCAATGTATTTTAGCTCCTTAAAATCTTGATTGTAGCATCGTATGAAATCAGTACTCTTGTATTTTGAAGTTCTCTCGTATCCAAACAAATAGTACTGTTTATGTTCTTTTACATAAAGTATTTGAGTGAACACACAGAAAGGAGGGATGTTTATTTTTTTATATGATCCATCCTTCAAATCGATTTTTAATATAAAAGATAGTAGGTCGTTATCATATACAATATTATATAGATAATTACCACAATGACTAAAACAGAGATTAGAGCCTTGAGGTTGAGAAGTGCCTTTTACATATATTTTATGTTTTAAAGTTAGAGTCTTTAAATCATATACAGCAATCTGAGGATTTGTACTTTTAACTACAAGTAAAGTATTATCTTCATTTAAATATAACTTATCTTGATAACGGACATCGCTAAATCTTTTAACCAGCTCGGTTGTTTCATAATCATAAATGTAAACAGATGACGTGCTAGTGCCTATATAATACTTCTTATCCTTTGTAACGATTCCTGTGTAGCATCGTTTAAGAATTTTGATTGGTTTTTCTGAAATCATATATAGTCCTTTCTTCAAATAACGGATTTCCAGTCGTTTCATGCAACGGTTACCATTAGAATATAGTAATTTTGCTATAGTTATTTCTTATCTTCTAATTCCTTTAAACCACTAAAGAAAGTTTTATAATCCCTTAATTCTGATATTAAATCAGTTAATTTGTATTTCAAAATGAACTCAGTTTGTTTAGAATTGCATTTCAATTTTTTATATAATATGCTATGAATTTCCTGAACATCTTTATGATTTTTTATAATTCGTATTATTCGGTTAACAGTTTCTTTTCTATACTAATAACATATTTTTTTCATTATAATTACTCCTTATATTAAAAACGATTTTAGAAATCAAATTGACACATGGATTTACTGTCTTTTTTTGTTTTGAAATCAAAAAGACAATTATTAATTAGCAGATTTGAATCTCCTTTTATTGCTACTTCTCCATTGTACAAAACATGACCTTCCGGATGAAAATCAATCTAATTAATGACTGGAAATGTTTTATTTATAAGATCATATGCAATTTCAGCCAAATGCGTAGCTTTTTCAATAATATTATTTTTATGCTCGAATATCTCTTGGTGGAGCTGAGGGTCCCTGAAGCGTATCCGTGCCATTTTCATTTTTTTATATGTTTAAAACGTCTATATTTCGATATCAATCGGTGGTTTTGCTATCGCTCTAAATCACATATGTTTTAATACGATTCTTTGCAATAATTTTGATTGCAACTTAATATTAAATGTATATGACGGATTACTTACTCACTGTTTAACACCAACACCAGTCCAAATCAGTTTTTCCTAAACTCTATCTCAAGCAGCATTATTCAATCTAATGACTGATTCCAATTATTGAGAGTTTTAAATGTACATAACTCATTTTGATATTCTTGAAAATTTGTTAAACCCATTATACTATCATTTACATCGTAGCTACCGTCTGGCTGGAATATAACTACAGCATAAAAGTATTGCGAAATTGAATCGGGACTAACCCCAGTACCTTCTGCATCTCTACCTACTCCGTAAACGTAATAAATAGTTCTCCCATAATCATCCGTCATAAAATACTCTGAATACCTGTATAAGCTATCATCTCCTAAATAACCTGATTTACCTGATAATGACTTCAGCAAATTTTCAAAAACTTCTTCTTCAATAGCAGTTTCTGGCTTTTCCTTTAAAGTAGTAATTTCAAAATGTACCATCTTGGATTCGTCTAGTGGTAAATCCCAATCATTTAGTAACTTTAACTCATTTATTTCATCGTCAGTAAACATCTCTTTGTCCTGATTATTCCAATAATCGTATTCAGATGAAATGAAATTATAGTCAGGGTAGAAATATACATAATCAGGATCTGATTTTTGGGCGATTAAGTAGCTATAAGAACTAATATCATTACTTTCCACATAAGAAAACATAGTTCGACCGTAATTATCTTCTTCTATTACAATAATCTCAGGATCATCTAATATCTCACCATCCAAAAAATAGCCTCGATTTCCTATAAGGCTGAAAATAGCTTCCGTATATAAATCCTTATTATCTCCATCATAACCTTCATAATCAGCAAAAATATAAAATAAAAAAAACGTTGCACCGATAACTAATACTATTGCAGAAATGGCTATACCAGATAAAAAGCTTTTTTTCACAAATACAACTCCTTTATTATGTCGCAATCTTGTTAGTATTATATCACCATCCGTGAATATAGAATAGTTGATTCATTATATTCATCAAAAAAATTGCATTTTCAAAGAATTCTCTATCACAACATGTTTTCCAATATTTTCTTATCATCAAAACTTAAAAAAATTAATATTTTTCTCCAAACAAAAATCCGAGAATTTATATACGGTGGATTAAAACCGCTAAATTCTCGGAATACGGGTAAATTTTGTGGAGCTGAGGGGATTTGACCCACTGTCCGGATACCTTTTAATATATCTAAATTAACTAATCGTGTCATAACGTTTGCGGGTTAAATCCCTTTATTATGAGATTTATAACTTAAGTTGTAATTATTTGTTAAACACTCGCCGCAGCTATTGTTCGTTGTAACTTGTATACTTATGCATATATTGGATTACTTTCCCACTGCTTAAAAACTATACCAATCCAATATATATAAGATTCCACACAAACTATCAATTTTAAACAAAAAGTGCTCGAATATAGTAATTTAATATTCCCATTATCCAATTCGTCTTACATCGATTGTAATTAAGAAGCAGTTCACTACTATGTTTTTGGATATCGGTTAATTTTGATTCCCATTGTTTTATATCGTTAACATAATCCTGGTCAAAAATTAATCGTGAAAGATCTGATATTAACCAAAATTGAGCTAGAGGATGAGATAGTTTTTTATCGTTCTTTGCATGTAATAAAAAACTCTCAAACAGTTCCAAGTTTGGATAATATACAAGTTCAGCTAATTTAGCGCGATATTCAAGAAGAGCTGAACTCATGCTGTATTTCTTATTCTTACTATCAATGTTATGCTGCGCTTCATGAATTAGATACGAAATTTTGAAATCTGGTTTCTCTAGAACATCCTTATAGCTATTAAAAACACAATATAGCCCTTCTTTTTCAGCCCAACCACCAGTTCCTATTTCTCCAAAAGAAATGTAATCAAGCCAACTTTTCATAATAAACCCGTGCATAAAAAATACTGGAAGTTCAACTTTACCATTAGGTATCTCAATTTTATATTTAACTTCCTCTGTTTTGCGCCATATATAAGGACCATAATATCCCGATGTTGGATTTCCTAGAAAATGGAACCCCTCTTCTTCAAAAATTCTCTTTATTTGTTTTTCTAAAAACAGCATAGTTAGTTTATGCGTTTTTAGAATTTTACATAAACTTAATCTTAAATTTATCTTTGCCTTTTTACGAGGTACACAATCATAGAAAACAGATATAAAGTATTCCTCATATTCATGCAGTATTGATACTAATAACGGGTTCTTAATATCATATTGCTTCTTCTCTCTGTCAATAAACCTTTTCTTATACCTTGAATAATACACATCATCAGAATCATCCTTCTCTAATAGCGAGATTAATTCAGGTAATTGGTTTTTCATACAATACAATTTTATTGTCTTTTTTTCAATCATAACAATTTTTTACTTCCTTTCATATTTTATAGTTTTAGATGCCTTCACGGCTTTCTAAACTAATAATTTTTACGCAACTTACTCATAGGTAAAAAGAAAAAAATTCAATACAACATAATATCATATTTATTATTAAAATTTTGATTTCTTATCTATTTAATTTTTTCCATTATTCCAACAAGGAAATCATACTTTTTCTTGCTTTCATCATCGTTTAAAATGTACTTCTGTAGCAATGTCTCCATATCATCCATTAGTTTTTTATGATCAGCTTCTGACAAATAGAGTCTTGTTGTTGCTACCTTGCCTATTTCAGATTCATCTGTAACGTTTGAATCAATTTTTTTTCTTGCTTCAATGAAATTTGACTTAAAGGTATCAATCATATTTACGACAACAGATTCAGCATTGTTTAAACCGCTAAACATCTTTTGCTGTTCTTCATCTTCTAATCTAATCAAAATATTAGGTTTAGGTAATTTGTAATATTTTGCATTAATTCCGTTTATTACCTTTATGTGATCGAAAGCTAAAATATTTATTTTCAGTAGTTTTTTAATGTGGTAGTGGACTTTTGAAGGAATCTCTCCCATGAGATTGGCACACTCGGTAGCAGTCAGTGCTTTATCTTTGCTTCGATATGTATTTATGATTTCCATTCGATAAGGATCAGAGATTATTTTTAATTCTTCACCTGTGCTAATAATTCTAGTATTGTTTTCATCCATATTATCACCCCTTATATTTATTATATCATTTCATTAAATTTATTATGATAGTGTTTCGTATCGATTTTTAAACCAGAACAATGATGAAATAGTCACTCCAGATATCCCCATGATAATAAATAGGAATGGAACTGACAATTTGTCTCCAATAACCGATACGAATACTCCACCTAAAGGCATTGCGCATAGAGCAATTACCCCAATAATAGAAGACAGTCTACCAATCATCTCTGGTGCAGTAGTCTTCATGATTATACTTTGCATAGGCGCACTCACCAAAGGAAATGCAGAACCGAATATAAATGTAACTACAATTACAAAAATAAAGTTATATACTTGTCCAAAATTAACGTATGCTGGTACTCCGAGTAGAATATACATTAACCCCTGTAAACATAGTCCTAGTCCCATTGCATTAATTGGATTGACATTTTTGAATTTTGCACCCATTAGGTATCCGCCTACGACCATACCTAGAAGAAAAGCGATTCCTAAGTAACTAAGTCCTTCTACTCCGAGATTTAATACTTCAACAACATATACTGGTTTAAGTACATTAAGAGGAACAAGAGAAAAATTGACAAATGCTGCTAAGACGAGAAAGGATAGTAATATTTTTTTCTTTTTAAGATATCCTATTCCTTGTCCTATTAATGTAAAGTAATCTCTTACTTTAGGTTTGATTTTGACTTCAATTCGTTTATCTTTAAATCGCATAAAAATGATTAATAGAGCTGAAATCATAAAAGTTAGCGCATCAATTAGTATTGTTCCCCAGATTCCTACAGTAGCAATTAATATACCAGCAACTGCTAATCCAATTACTTCTCCAACGTTTGATGAAGTTCCCAACCATGAAGAACCCTTTAAATAATCCTTTTCTTCAATAATGCTAGGTAACATACTTTTCCTAGCAGGATTAGCAAATGATTCAAATAATGAATTAATCGATACAAATACAAATAGCTGCCAAACTTCTAATATATTGAATAAATAGAATAACGCTAGTGTTCCAACACTTAATGCTCTTAAAATATCTCCAATTACAACTATAGTCTTTTTATTGAATGTATCAGCAATCACACCTGCAAATGGCATTACAATCAGATTTGGCAGCATGCTAATTGCAAATATACTTCCCATTAGAACTTTTGAGCCTGTCATAACATACACTAACCAACTAAATGCAATACTATCAATACTATCTCCAAACCTAGTAATAAATGTAGCGGTTAATAGTTTTGTATAGCTTCTATTTATTATTGTTCTCAACTGTTGTCTCCTCAAAGTAAAATTCAGCGCACAATTTATTTTATCGTTTAATTTATTTTAACGTCTAACATATTTTATAGTATATGTATGTGTTTGTCAAGAAAAAAAACAAAGATTTTTAAAGTCTTTGTTTTTATGTATATTTTTATTTTTGAAATTATTTGTGATAAGAGTCGTTGTAACAATTTTAGTTGCAACTTATTATTGTACGGATATGATAATACTACACACCACTGTTTAATTTCCATCAGCAATCCAAAATACATTTCCTTTTGAATGGAGGTAGATTTTGATGACTAAGATAAAATTGATGACACAAATACGTATTTTTATGCCTAATTATATGAAAACCGAGATAATATTTCATCTCACTTAACATCTAACCATTAATAATAACTAAGTAATTCATCTATACTTATTTCCAACCCAACAGATCTCAAATCACTTTCTTTAAGATTATGTAGGGCTTCAAGTATTTTTTTTCTCTCACTTTTATCTCCATAATGAACTTGTCTATGGCAAATCGGACATAATGATACAATATTTTCAATTCTATCTATATTCATTTCTCCATAAAAACTCTGCATAGACATAGGAATTAGATGATGTCCTTCGGAGTATTGATGTCCTCTTTTATTTGTAAAAGTATGATGTGTTAATCCCTTTACATAGGCATATTCGCAAAGGTAATTAGCTTTTTTTAATGCTGTCTTAGATATTTTCGGATCCTTCTTATAACCATATCCAGATGATGGACTTCCTTGTAGTTCTGGGATTCTGTTGTTAGATTCGTTTAGTTCCTTATCAGTTTTGTAACCTGAAGCATCCTGTGTTTCATTTTGATACTTCTCGTCTTCCACCATCTCTTCAGATATTTTTTTGACATCAATATTTTTAAGAGTAAATCTTCCATTTTGATGAATAACTTGAGAATGTTGTTCAAAATATTTATGCAATCTAATTTTGTCTTTCAAATAACTATAAGTACTAACATCATCTAAATCTATATTATTATCTCTAACATACTGAATTATTTTTAACCCGTTTAAATAATCTCTCTTAGTCCATGTGGTACATACAATAGTGTAAAACTCTTCATCAGAAATATAATCTTCTTGAAGATTTTCGATATAATTAATAAATATTTTAAACATTTTTATATAAGGTTGTTTATTCTTTCCTGCACTTAATTGTTCAAATAATTTATCAGTCATGTGCTTATATTCAGATATTTTTGAAAAATCAGAATTAGTTACCGTCTTTAAATCTTTATAGACTTTGGTAACATTACAATTCCTATAAAACTGCTCATTTGTAATAAGACCTAAATATCTAGAAATATCGAACTTTCTATACTGATCTTCATTAGCATCTTGAACTCTACCAAAATACGTCTTAAATGACCCAACTACTCCAATTTCTTTAAACTTCTCTAAATGTTTGCATATACCTAACTGTATTTCTAAATTAGGTGTGTGTTTAGGAACCCACCAAAAATCCTTTGTGGTATTAATTAGATCAAGTCTACTTATCAAAGCATCATATACGTTCATAACTCCTTCTCCTTATTTCAAAATTTCTTTTACTGTTAATGCTATTTTATTACTCATCTTTGGTGGTACTGCATTGCCTATTTGCTTAGTAATTGAACTTTTATTTCCTAAAAATTCATAATCATCGTCAAATGTTTGAATTCTCGCTGCTTCCCTAGGAGTAATAGTTCTATGAAACTCTGGATGTATATATTCACCACCAGAAGGAGTATCAAACCTAGTAGTAATAGTTTTTGATTGTGAATCCCATCTCATTCGTCCATAAGCTCCACTATGTACCGACTTAATTTTGTCATCATTTAATGCTAGATAATTTTGTCCTTGTTTAATTTTTTTCATTCTCTCAATTGCAATTTTTGAATGTTTTGTCTGTACGTGATTGTAAAAACTTGATGTTCCATCAGTCTTCTCATTTCTTAAATCAAAAATCCAATCACGAATTATTGTCTTATCTTCTCTTTTTTTTATCAATTTAGCAAAAAAGCTACCTCTATTAATTGAAGAATCTATACCAACAATGAACACCCTTAGTCTATTTTGAGGAATACCATATTCTGACATGTTTATTATTTTCCACTCAACATTATATTGATTATTCATGATTTTATCGTCTGATAAAATATTAATTATCTCATTGAGTATTTCGCCATCTTTCATACTTACTAAGCCAATTACATTCTCAATAATTATTACTTTAGGTCGGGTTTTAATTACTATGTTCAAATACTCTCTAAACAAATAGTTTCTTTCATCATTCATAAAGCGTTCATGTTTGGTTGTCCTGTTTCTAGCACCCGCCAGACTAAAACCTTGACATGGTGGTCCCCCAATAACAACATCTATATTTTGGTACTCAAATAAATCATTTTTAACACTTGCAATATCCCCAATATGCATAATTGTATCTGGATGATTATGAATGTAAGTGCTGGCTATTTCCTGATCAATTTCATTTGCAGCAAGAACTTTAAACCCTGCTTTTATAAATCCTGAGGAAAATCCTCCTGCTCCAGAAAACAAATCCAATACTCTATACATCTTTATTCCTCCTAGCACTCAAATAACTACTTAACTCACCATTTAATCTATATTGTAAATTGTAGTCTATCAGATATTCTAACTCCTCATTCGACAGTTTATACATTGATGCAAGTACATAATCTATCTCATCTAATTGCATTTTAATCAGTTTATGTTTATATTCATAATCAACTTGTTTAGAACCAATATATTTTTTTGTTGATTCAAGCATATCCTCAACAATATAACTCAACTCAACTAAACTATCATTTATGTTTTCCAACTTAAAATCAAAAAATTTTAAATCAGATTTTCTTATATGCCAGCAATCGGATACCTTCTCCCAAAACCAGAAGAAAAGGTTAGAATTCAATATCGAATAAACATGTCTTGCCGTTTTATAAGATTCAAAATTGAGTTTCATATAATCGTTAGATATTTTTTTGTCGACAAAAACCTTTATCCAGAAACATGCTCTGCTACTTAAAAAAACGGTAGATTCTCCTTTATTTCCTATAATCTTACCATCAGTTTTTATTATCTTCCTAAGAATACCTTCTTCTAACTTATTAGATACTTTTGAAAAGACACCTAATCCCCTATTAAAAACTTCAAACTCGTCTATATTATCAAACAAAGAGTCTATTTCTAACTTATTAAAATGCATATAATTGGAAGTGAAAATTCTACATCTGTGATTTTTTGTTTTTTGTGAAAATACTATATTTAACTTTTGGTGTACTCCAGAAAACAAGCAACCAGGCCTATCAGCATAAAATTGAACCCTTAACAATCCAGAGTTATCAATAATATGATTCAATATAAAACTCATCCTATTAGTAGTAGTAAAGGAAATAGGTACAATCATCCCCATAATCCCATTATCAGAAAGTAGCTGGTATGATCTTTCCAAAGTATCAGCGTAAATATTTCCATAAAAATATTTAGAAACATTAGGTTTATAATTAAAGAGTTTTCTTGTTTCAATATATGGTGGATTCCCCACAATAACATTAAACTTTTTAGTAAATACATTCCCCCAGATAAAAGGTTTTGTAAACTTCTTCCATCTCTCAAAACTTAACTCCTTATCACTTAATTCATGAAGTCTAGTTAGGTTTCCGGATGAACCTTCTAAGTAACCATAAATTGCATTTCCTTCGAAAAGGTTAAACTTTAAATCATCAAGTCTATTTATTGGTAAACCATACTCTAAAGCTATGATATTCAATCTGTATCGGGCAATTTCAATCGCAATCCCGCTTATATCAACGCCACTAATTTGATCTGAAGTATCAAGAACAATTTTCACTATATCCTCATTGGGAAAATTTTCAACCTTATAGTCAACGATGTATTTAAAAGCAGAAACTAGAAACGCACCTGCACCACAAGTGGGATCAAGGGTATTTAGTTCATCAATAGAATAATTCTTTAATGCCAAGTTCATGCTTTCTTTTGTTATATAGTTTGTAACAATTTTAGGTGTATAGTATGCTCCAATACTCTTTCTATTAACAACTTTTTCAAAAGTCTCTCCAATTGCGTCAGGAGTTATCTTTTTCACCTTATTAGTGTAAAGATTACTTACAAGATAATTTATATGTGTTTCTATTGTTTCAGAATGAAAGTGCTTTGTATGCCCCAAAAGCTCAGCTGATTCAATTAGAATAACATAATCAAAAAACTGACTATAAGTATTCTCAATATCCTCTAAATTAAAATGTTTAATATATTTTTTATATGTTCTAAATAAATGGTCTCTCATGTCTAACACTCCAATCTACAATATTATAACATGTTGGCGGTTTTAATAAAATAAAATGTATAATATATGAATTAAAACTTAATAACTAGTAGAAATCAAATTCAAAGATTTTCAATTTTTGATCAAATATTAAAATATGAAACTTCGAAAATATCTGATTACTCATAATTAATAGTGCCTTCAGATCCATATTGCGGATACTAAAATAATTACAAGGAACAAATTATGAGCCATAAAAAGAGTTTCCTAAAAACATATTTTTTGAGGTGACATTTAAATAAAAACGATTAAAAATCAGCATTTTCTGACCATACATAAACCCATGAATATCGCAGTAGTAAATCAATTTGATAATTTCTCAGTACACGGGTCAAAATGGTGAATAATAATCGTATAGAATCAGTGTCTATAAATAGATTGTTACAATTAGAATATCATGTCGTGTCAAATTCTACCTGTTTAAGACAGCTTTGATAGACTCTACATATCAACGGTCGCATTTACTTATGATATGACTCGCCACAACAATAGTTAGTTGTAACTTATTTGTCTATGCATATAATGGTTTAGTTCCCACTGATTAAAACCCATACCAATTCAATTTAATTATATTACCAGTTTAACTCTATTTAACTAATATCCTCTTTTGTCACAGGTGGAATATATTCATTTCCAACATCAAAATAATATAACTCTATTTCATATTCACAATCAAAATATTGAACTATATCATCTGAGTCTAAGTATGAACCATTCAAAATAATTGAAATTGATATCTCATCTAGGGAATCTGGCAGCGTAATAGAGACCTCTACATTTTCAAATAGTAATTCTGAATCAATATCATAAACATCGAAATCAATCATATTCTCTAGTTCTTCTATAAAAAGCAATATGTATTGTCTGTTAATTGGCACAATATAAAGCTTCTCATTATCATCGTAGGTGCTTCCCAAAAAGTCAATATTGTCTAATATATTCCATATATTTACAAACATAAAGTCTTCTTCTATACTCGCGGAGTAATCCTCAATAATATTGAAATCATTTGGCCACAAGGCTATTATTATTTCGTCCCATACTTCTTTGTCATCATTATTTAGTTTTACACGATATTTCTTCACATCCTCAAGATCAGGTTTATAATCACTATCCAACTCATAGTAATTATTGAAATATACTTCATCATTAATCGTTGTTTGCATGTGTGTTCCTCTAAGGTATAGTCCAATAGATGGATATAAAATTCCTTGATCTACTTCGCTTCGCCAACTAAAATCATACGTAAAACTATCTTCATTTAAAATCTCATTTATTGCATTTTCAATTATTAACATCTCATTGTCAAAAGTATTGCCGTATTTTATAAAACTATTATCAGGCAAACCAATCTCATCAAGATTATTTTCTTTGAATGTTTGGCTATATGATATCGAAAAAGTCAAATCATCTCTTGTATAATTGATATCATAAGAATACTCTGTCATATAACCATCTTGAATAATCATATGCATTCTTACTTCTACAGATAACATTCCAACAATAAGATTAGTCAATAAATTTGGATCAGATATCTCAAACAACATATTTAGATAGTTTGCTCCTAAAAGATATATATTGTTTATAGTATAAGCTTTACCTAGTAATGTCTTTGTTTCAAATGAAGCATCAGTAGTTAGGCTCATATTTAATATGTCGTTAGAGAGATCGTTAGCCCCAAAATAATTATAATTTATAGCTTGATTTAAATATGTGATATCAGGCGCCTTTTCTTCATCCAAAACTTCTATTAAATAATCTCCTATATTATAGAAATAGTTAATAGAAGGGTCAAGCAATGAAAATGTTCTCACTCTCTTAGCAACGAAATTTGTATCAGAATCTGTTCTATCCCAACTATAAATACCACGCTCTTCTATCGCAACATCAATGGGTGCAACACCAAGTAAGTCATAAGAAATTGATCCAGACATCTGATATTCGGAATTGAATTTCTCTTGATTTAGTGTTTGTGCAACCGCATCAACTACCATATCTTTATTTACCGGAATAATTGGTAGCATAAATATAGCCGCAATAATAATGGTAAATATAATAATTATTATTGCAGGTAAAACTCTTCCTTGTTTATTTAATCGATTTTGACTCATAATAACCCTCCTATGAATTATATAAATAAACATTAATTCAGTCTATAATTAAAGTTAAGTAATTAATAATTAAGCAAAAACTTTAAAAGCAAAAAACACACAAGTCTAAATCCCCGTGATTAATTTATGTTGTATTTACTTGTGATATGGGTTGTGAGTTATTTGCTCTTTCTTTTTGGTAAGATGCTCTTAATTTTCAATTTTAATTTATCAAGTTTTTCTTTTCGTTTTAAATGCTTATCAATTCTTATTTGTCTAGCTACAGCTTGTTTTTCTAATCTCATCTTTTTTCTGATTTCTTTTTTCTTTGCGTGTGATTCAATATAGTCTAGCTTCAATAAATATGTTAATTGCTTGGCTACCATTTTTGTGCTAGATTTATATGTTAAGCCTTGTGAATCAGATACAAATGATTTTAAATTAGTTACTCTTCTTTTTCCTTTATTCATATCGGAAATGATTGTTTTAAGATTAAATGCATTAATCTTACTATTGATACAATCTCTTGAGGGTATATTCACTTTAGTTATTTCTGGTAAATCATTGTTCTTTAAGTATGTTTTATAGTAATCAATATTATGATTCTTATAAATATAACCAAACCCAATAATTCTAGTATCATTGACATTATTGTTAAAGATATTTAATGAGAAAAATTTGTTACCGGTCAATGGTTCAAACTCATATTTACTATTTACTTTAAACTTCTTATTTGAAAAGAATTTACTTAAATAAACGTTATATCTAAATACTATGACCAAAACGACTAAAATTATAATTAAAACACTAGTAACTACATATTCAAAGTTCTCGATAATAAATGGCATATTATTTCACTCCCTTTTTATATAGATAATCTATAATTGCATTACAATTTTTCATTGTATTGGAATTGTAGTATTTAAAATCAAATTTGGCTCCTAATGATATTAAGTAATATAAGAGTACTGTGTTTTCTGGTTTTACTTTACTAACTAAAAAGTTCAATGTGTTTTGATCAAAATGATGTTTGATAATTTCTAGAAGTTCAATGTTTTCCTGTCTAACTGCTGCAGAACCTAACTTAGAATAATCAATTGGTTCTAATACTTTGTTCTCGCTATTTAATAAACAGTATTCGTAAAACTCTTTCTTGTGTTCATCTATGGAACAAACGATTGTGTTTGTTAAACTTTCATATATAAACATATCTATAAATTTTTTAAATAGATTGAAATTACCTTTTTTAACAACTAATACAGCTGTTTTTTGAAAATTAAATGACGACTTTGCACCATAACTAAGCTTATTCTTAAAAAAGAAATCAATAAATTTCTCAACCCCCAAAGAAAATTCATATAATAACATTGAGGATGTAAAGGTAAATAACTCTTCAGCCCTAGCGTAATAGTTAATATATACGTCTAGAACGTTACTCAATTTGTAAACTCCTATGCATTCAATCCAATTATCTTGGGTCATTACTTTTACTTCTTTTTTTCTTTTAATACCCATAATTATAAATTGTTGGTAAATTTTTAAATCCATAATTTGTTTGATTAGATCTTTGTTCTTGTTAAGATTTAATAAATTCCATATTTCCAATCCATTATATGATTGTATAATATCAAAATTGTTGTTAATCATAGAAAATCTTTTTATGTATTTAATTACTCCTTCAATATCTTTCCGTAACATATAGATAATGATTTTTAGATATACATCTTTTGCTCTATGATAGTAATCCTTAACAAATTCGACGTCTTCGTTTTTTAAATAGACAAATACATCTTCAACATCTTGATCAATTAAGTAATCAATTAATACCTTTCCATATATGTCTGGTTCTTGAACCTGCAAATCAGATGATTTATACTTTTTAATTTCCTCTAATCCTTTGTTAGCAAATCTTAAATATTCAGATATATACTCATCTGACTTAGTATTTTCTCTACAATTCAACAAATCATCTAGTGACAAATTAAAAAATTTTGCGATTGATAGGAGATTTTGAATATCAAAAGAAGATTTCCCATTGAGATTTTGCGATACTGCTGATTTAGAAATCATTAACCTCTGAGCAAGTGCATCTTGAGTCATGTTATTCTTTCTCAATAATGTCTTTATAAAATTTCCGACTTGGATATTATCAATTATTTCTGGCATAATTATTCCCCCTTAATACTATTATATTTGATATTTCAATAAATTACTAACCGTTACTACTTAACTTCAAGTTAATTAATACTGAATTATTACATAACTTCAAAAATATTAGTTAAGTGCTTCTTAACTAATGCCATCTAGTAAATGGTTGTAATTCTTTCATCTCGCATTTATTTCATTATATATCCTTTTAGTAGTTAATTCTACACCAAGAAGAAATATATTTTGTTTTATTTTAATATACATAAAAAACATAACATTCTATATTAATAAAAAAACATAATCATATATCATGACTGAATGATTAGTTAATTATATTTTAATACTTGTTCAATCTTACACAAAAAGAGTTAACCTTGATTTTACTTTACACAATATTGATATCGGTATAACAGTTTTAACTTTAAATTGTTTATACATTTGATAATGTGCATAAGCTATTGCATCAATCTCTATTTCTTGATTTAAGTAGAATTCATCGTTTTCTAATATCCCACTTGGTTGTTCATAACTAGATATTTCTTGTTTCCATACTTTTATTTCTTCATCACTAATTTTTTCTTTGCCATTATATTCCGCTCTTATAAAAACATACTGAAAAGCATGTCTTGCTTCATGAAAGCAAGCAGCTAAAATTTCAAGCCATGTAGACATTTCTATCCATTCGCTCGAAAAAGAAATTTCATAGGCATCTTTTAGAAACATACTATTAATTCCTTTACAATTCAAATTGTCATCGATAAAGCAAGTAACCTCAGGCGGTTTAATACCCAGTAGGTTTGATGCTAATCTAACTCCATTTATCGCGATTTCAAAATTATTCATAATTCACCATGTATTTATTCTTATATTTTTTTCAATTAGTAATATTATACTATGTAAATAATGTGAAATATATACAATTTTCTCAAAATTATTTGTACATTATATTTCAACAGACAGAAAAGATGTGTTTATCATTTAATAATTACTTATTTATAAAGAAAAATATCAAATTATGGACAAAATAAAAAGGGAGATATGCTAAAATCTCCTTTTAATATTCTAACTATTCTTTTATATATACTTTATAACCATATGGTTCTAAACAGAAATTTCTTTCAAAGCTACCATTCACTTTTAAAAATCTAGGCGAAGAATCATTTACATAATATACTCGATATACCCAATATTGACCGCCTTTTTCAATAGAAGTTTCTAACTCGTTGGCAGTTACATAGAAAGGTACGGTATTCATTAAAGTTGTCCCCTTAACTTCAATATACTTTTCATTCCCATCTTCATCAAATGATAAAACATCATATCCATATCCATCAGCTTCTTCTGCTACCCATTTAAATCTTATTCCATACCAGCTAAAATTTCTTCTTTTGTTATTGTAATAGCATTTATGCCAAATATAGTAATTGAATCTTTATTATTTTCAATATTAATTATGTGTTGTTCAACATCATAATTAAACAGTGGTGTCATAAAATCTTCAAACTCGAAGAATGAATCAAAATCAGACTCATAATCTCCTTCTATTCTTAAGAACCAATTGCCAGCAATCTCATCACTGTATACTTGATTAACGTCATCATATAAATATACTACATATTCTTTGGCCTCTATATTGAAGGTGCTAGATTCAGTTATATCTATAGTACCATTAACATTAAATGAATTCGAGAAAAATCCATCATTAAACTCAATAGAATCTATTCCGCTAAATTGATCTAGTGAATATCTGACTTTTTCGCTACCTACTAATGGTATGTTTGGTTGATAATTTTCATATTCAAAAACCAAATCTCCATTTGTATTTAATGAGATATATTTTTCTGTACCAGTATCATCATTTAGGTAGTAAATCCCTTTAGTTGTTTCATTAAATTCAAAGTACATTCTTCTAGTAACACTGATCTCATCTTTAAAGATTATTCCATTTAAATTGTTTCCATCAATGAAGAATACATTAGCATATACCACTCCTAGATTATCTCCTAAAAACTCAATAACTTCGGCTATTGATTGGACTCCAGTTAAATCTCTTACTATTTCATAATACCAAGTAGCAATATCAGTGGTAAATTCAATAGAATACATGAAATTGTCAAGAAGTGAAAGTTCATCAACAATAATCGAAATTTGAATTGGTTGCATTAGAATAGTTCCACTTATACTAATTTGATACTGATCATCATTTGGTTTTGACATTGAGAATATAAATCCACCAATTGAATATTCAGTTTCATACTCAGTAATATTGGCTAACATAGGTACCGCTATAGCTAAATAACTATTCATAGTTGATAGGCTAGAATTATATGTATCAACTATTTCTAAATATTCAGGAGCTGTTAATGTATTAAATGTTGAACTTGTTATAATATCTTCATCATTCATATATCCGTTACCTGTTAGTGAATCTATTTGAGATATAGTAGAATTTATCTCACCAATTTCATTTAGAATAATTTCATCTGGAGTTACAGTAAATAGATTAGCAAGCCCAGCAATCATTGATAGAGCCGTTGACCCTAGTTGATTTGATATCGCAGCTGTCGTAGTTGCTGGTGTCATTGTTGTAGATGTCGTTGCAGGGGTTGTAGTTGTAACATTTGTCGTTGTAGCTGTCGTTGTAACATTTGTCGTTGTAGCTGTCGTTGTAACATTTAACGTTGTAGCAGCTACTGTTGTAGTAGTTGTTGCTTTAGAGGTAGTTTCTCCACAACCGATTAGAATAAATAATAAACTGAAAATAATTAATAGTTTTTTCATATGATTTTTTCCCTTCTTTTAATTCAATCTTGTAATTGAAATTGAAAAGTATACCACTAGAAACTAAATCATTTCATATTTTTAATAATAAACTTTCCATATATATAATACATAATAAAAAAGCCTATTTCAAGGCTTTGATATATAATATGTGTAAATATTAGCAAATGTTTGCAAATATGTGTGATACTACTCGCCATAACGATTTAAAGTGTAAATAAATCTATTGGAGTATCAGGCGAAGTATCGTCGAATTACGAATTAATACATGTTTTAGAAACGATTATATTACAGCTAATTATTGTATGCATATGATAATACAACTTACCACTGTTTAATTTTTATGCCAATCCAGATCTGAGGAGCCCCTGAAGCATACCCATATCAAGTCAAATTAAATCAAGTGTTTCTAGGAACTGTGTTTGGCTCTTGAACAACTTATTTCGATCAGTGTAAAATCGGACCAAAAAATTGGTCCGATGATATTTTTTATACAGATTTAGTTTTCTAATTACTATTCGTTTAGATATTCTTCTAAGACATCCAAACAAACATTAATATCCAATTCATCGATCCATCTATTATCATAAACCGATAGTGTAACAATATGAGATTTGTCCTTAAAATCAAATTCAAGAATTCCAAATTCAATACAATAATATGTTGCTATTATTCTTTCAGGAAAAGGACTAACAGTTTTATAATTTATAATCCTCTTTATTTTGTGTTTTGCATAAATCGATTTCCAAGATTTCAGCAACTCTTTGTCATCAGATTCAATCTTTCTAAATGCAAAAACACCATTTCTAAATAAGTAATCAATTGGTTGAGGATTTTGATTATCAAGATATTCAATTAGTTCTTCATCATTTGTGATTGTCATGAATTTTGCTTCATCTTGGTAATACACATCTGTATACATTCCATTAACAAGTTTCACAACAAAATCTCCATAGAATTCAGGATGAGGATAAAATTCTGATATTAGTTTCCTTGGCACAATAACTTCAATACTTTTCATAAGTATCTCCTTCTGGCTTTTTAGCCAAATTATTTACAAGATTGCTCTCGTATTACCCATGCGCCAAGGACTTTTTTATATTACACTACGTATTTTTTTCTTAATCATACTTCGTCTGATTGATATGAACTCTTCAAATTTATCGAATTCCAGGATATTTGGAAAAACGTGATCTGAACAAAACTTATTTATATCAGTTTTATTTTTATTTATTTCATTTTCAACCCACTCATTAAGGGGCTTTTCTTGTTTACTCATATTTTCATTTGCATCTAATAATTGTAAATTAAGTATACTGTTCCATAATTCTTGATTTTGGTAAATTTGATGTTTGCTTTCATCTATTCCAAGTTTGATTAATGTTGCAGTTTTTTTAAAGTTATCTGCTGGGTGTATATGATCTTTGTGAAAATCATTCTTGAAATCAAGATTAGGGTATAACAAGGCTAATATACTAAAAGCAAGAGCATTATCTTTTTGAGTTAGCAAAATATTATCTAAATAATCCTCGTCCATAGATAAATCACTAGTTGTTCCTCTCAGAATTTGGACTATTTTTTGTTTAGGAAACTCTAAAATATTCTCTTCTATAGAACTCTTCGTAATATCTTTGGTAAAAACTCTTCGTATTTGGGATAGAACATTATCTGATTGTCCACCGAATATTCTTTTGATTAGAACTAAATTCAACCATTTCCGAATATTTTCTCTATCTATCTCATATTGCTTTCTTGAATCAAATCCATCAGAAATATTTCTATAATAAACATAGTAAATAATTGGTATTAATGCATTTTTAGATGTTAATGTTTTTTCAGTGTAGCCATAAGATTTTATTAATTTAAAGACAGAAAGTATTGCCAGTTTAATTTCATCCCATTTTGATTCGAAATCTTTTGCATTTTCATTTGAAAAATTTGTAACTTTAAATTTAATATCCTTACTATAAAGAAATAAAAAAGTCTTCAAGATTAAATCTTTTCTGATAAAATAACCTAAATCTCTTATCTCATCTATCGCTTTATATATCTCTTTTCTAGCATCTCTTTTTGTCCAGTTTGCTATTGCAATTGACATTAGTAAATCCGAAAAGTTCAACGGTTCTCCACCACTATTAACTCTGATAAATATATTTAATGCCTTATCGATATTTTGATCTTTTTCTTCAAAATAATTTATCAGTCTTGAATTGAATATAGTATTTTGTAAAATGGCAAGAGACTCTTGAGCAAACTCGTTATCTTTATATTTATCTTTATCCAAATACCTTTTAAATTGAATAAATGAACTTAACTCTAAAATTTTTCCCACCCTAAACCACTTGTTTTCATTTATAACATATTCTTCTCTTGTTAAGAATTTAAATTCGTAAATTCTACCATCTTCTTCTTCAACTAATGGTTCAAGAATATTAAGGTACAGATGTCTTGTAGGAATATTTTTCTCACTATCATCCCATCGCACATTCTTCTTTTTATAAGCATAACTACCTTTAAGCCCGATATAAAGTGAGGTAAGACGCTGCTGTCCATCTAAGACAGCTTTAAAGTCATTTACTCCGCTAGTATTAAACTCCTCATTATGTGTTTTATATCTCTCCCTATACTCATTTAGAAAGGAATAAAACTTATAATCACTTTTAGTATCTCCTTCAACTCTCCAAAATAAAAAAGAGCTTATAGGATAATCCCTCATTATAGAATCAAATAGCCATTCTATTTTTGAATGATCCCATACATATTCTCTTTGAATAGCTGGCAATAAATAATTTTTGTTATCAATATCTTCTATCACTTGTGCAACTGTAATTGGTGTTTGAAATGACATAAAACCCCTCCAATATTTATTATTATCTCTTAACTAATCACTATTATAACACAGCTATCAGCTTAAATTAAGGATATATAAAATATGAGCATACTGGCCTAGAATCAGTGACACAAGAATTATATCGTAAATTCCATTTTAATATTCCTCTTACCCCTGAACCTCTTCATAGATTTTTTATGCTGTTTATATCATGTTTTGCAACTATTTATGATACGGTTCACTGTAACATTTTTTAGTGCAACTTATTATCACTTTTATATTTAATTAATTAAAGAACGAAAATTCGGTCTTTCACTTGTGATAAACTTCACCATAACAGTTCAAAATCATATATGATATAAAAAAGTATATTCCTGATTTGTGTTATGCGTTGGTTAATATAATCTTTCAAACTTCTCCGTATAAAAGAGCGCAAAAATTAAAGTGTCTGGATTAAGTATCAAGAGGAAAAGTAATTCATCTTTTTGTGCTTTTATTATTGTCTATTTTCGGTTTTGAGTAAAATCTTACAATAACGCCTACTGCAATTGCTAACAAAATAGAAATTACAATCGTTCCATATAATCCCCCATATGTCTTCAAATCGAACAATGAAGGTGAATCTGTTCCAACCTCTTGAACTCCCGAACTTAGGAAAGCAAGTATTATTGAAGGTGGGATAGAGATGACAGAAATAAATGAAATTATTACCGCCCACATGGATTTATGAGCTTCATCATTACCCCTTTCATATATACTTATTCTATTTTTTTCAAATAAGATTAATTTCTCAAAATCTCCCAGCATTTCGCTAGTCATTTTTATTAAATTTTGAATATTATTAGCAGAATAAATAGAGGAATGGTAACTTTCAACTCTAAGAGATGGAACAAGCAAGCCTATATTAGTAACAAGTTCAACAAATAAACTTGATTCAAGCTTCATTTGTAAGGCTTTCTCATTCATTCTATTCATTAATTCTCTTTTTTGCTTATAATTCATACTTTTGTATTCAATATTACCGAAAATTAATAGTGATTCTCTAATTTCTTCCCTAATAAGTTTTATTTTATTCACAGATCCTACTATTGACAAAGCTGACAATAACATACAATTTTCCATATAACCTTGATGACCACCATTAGCTGTAACAAAGGGTCCAACACCACAAAATGTATTTGGTCTTCTGTTCAATTCAGTCGGAAATTTTATTGCACTATACTCCTCTCTATATGGTAAATCAGCTCGATATATTATTTTTTGAACTAAATCCTTATTTATTTCTGAGGCAATATACTTCTTGTCAGATGTTAAAATCTGGTGATAGGTAAATCCGTAACCTCCTACACTTTTATTGTTGTCATTTAAAAGGTTTTTATGATAATTAAGCATCGCATAACCTTCTATTTCTAGGGAATGATAATAAAAATCCTCCATAACTAATACTGTGTTTTTTAAACTAGAATTAAATTTCAGAATGTCGACTGCTAATATCTGATTACTGGGTAAAACTAATAAATATGTTTTAATGGAATCAACTTTTACATTTGAATTTGCTTTCTCAAATATGATTTTAGGCTTGTCTTTTTCATATACGCCAACTATCTTTGGAAATTGATCCATATATTGAAGATAAAACTTCTTTAATCGTCCAAGATAAAAAGTCTCGTCTTCTACTAAATAGTCTTTCATATCGTCATAACTGACTACCCAATCAAGTGAGTAAATGGTTGTTAATATTTTATGGTCATGCTTAACAAAATCATCAAATTGCTTCTTATCATTTTGCACTCCATTTTTCATGTTCGTTTCCCCCTACTTTTAGAGTGTTAACTCGCTTAAGAAATTCATTCTTTTTTTTATCCTCATTTAAGAACTGTGATAACCAAGCTATAATATAAATTTCTCTAATACTTTTTAGTGTTCTATAATCTTGATGCTTTTTTATGTCATATCCATATCCATCACAAAACATTTTATAATCACAATCATCAATAGAAAATCTTTCATTTCCTACAGCAATAGGAATTAAATCAAATAGATAGTTTCCATAACTAGTATTTTCAAAATCAATTACAATTAGCCCTTCAGAAGTATTCAGAATATTTCCTTGATGAAAATCACCATGTATTATTTGAATATTATTTTCAAATAAGTGAACTGATGTTTCCTTAATATCATATATTTTACTCAAAAGGAATTCCTTCGCATCCAATAAATCATTTGATGTGGTTTCTATCATCTCTAATCTACTAGTTATTACTAAAATTGGACTGAATTTCAAATACTCTTTTAACTTAGTTTTTTTAACAATTCTGTGAAAAAATTTTAATATTTTACCTAATTCAAAATAGCATATCTTTTTATCTGTATTATCCTCATAATATTTCCAAGTGGATATTCTTATATCGTCGTAAGTAAATAAATTTTTACCGCTCAAATATTTGGGTTGTACAGAAGGGAATTTCGCTTGGCAAAGAAACTCACATAATTGAATTTCGTTTTCTATTACACTATCACTTTTATTTGGTCTATAAACTCTTAATATTAATTCTTCATCGCGAATAACATATATTGCATTCTCACCAAATCGTATTAACTCTACGCTTTGGAAAGCAAGATTGTTCTCTTTTTGAAATCTATCAACTGCAGTTTTCGCCTTAACTCTATTCCACATAAATTGCGCACCTCTATTTTTTATTATTATTCCACATAAAAACTTATATTAGGGTAATAAGTTAAATCTTTCCTTTATTATTTAGCTTTTTAAATTTGTAGAGATAGTTAACCAATCACGACAATACTATCATGTAATCTAAAAATAACATCTTTTAAAACATCGACTTTATTATCAAACAAAGCAATAACATCATAATCATTGAATGGAGTATTATTAACTAAGTCACTATTAGTAACATCTCCATTTTGTTGAACGTAAGTAATAATACTTTTTACAAATTCTTGTTGTTTAGAATTCAATATATTTGTATTTAAATACTCATTAAACTTTTCATTAATTGCTTTTTGTTCAATACCTACTAGACTTCTAATAAATGCAGCTAAATTTTCATTGCCGATTACTTTAAAATATTCATCCTTTGTTCCTAATTCTTCCCAAAGTATTTTTTCTAGTTCATTAAGGTCATGTTGATCAAGTTTTTCCAACATTTTAATTTTAACTATCGTTTCACTAAATGAATTTTTTATTAGATAATCAATCACTTTTTCTTCATAAGTTTTAAAGTCAATTATATTAACATCTTTCGTTCCTTGGTCTATTAGTTCATCTTTAAAATCTGTCGAATATATACCGACTGTACCATCCATGATATATTGAATTATATACCTCAATTCATTTCTTAAGTATTCAAGCTTTTCAACATTAGTACTATCCCAATAATTTTGAGTAATCACTTCTAGTAACAAATCCTTTTTCGCTACTACTTGTGGTATTGTCAACCTTTCTAGTAACACTTGTGAAATTGTTATAATTTGACCTATTGCCCGTTTTGCTATAACATCCGGTGATAATAAAGATAACATAACATAAAGAACCTTTAAATCAAATGTTTTAGCTGATTCAATGTCTCCATCACTATCTACAAGTAATGTAAGAATATTTTTCATTTCCTGAATATCATACTTAGATAAATAGTCCCATTTCTCTTTTGCTGAGTATTTATCAACAGTTGGCATATTAGATCTAACAAGAATTCTATTCTTTTTAAAATCCTTGACTATTTGAAATACTTCTTTTTTTAGATTGTCATAATACTTCTTATGATAATCGTTGAGTTGGTGTTCTGGCTTTTGTAGTTCATAAAGCAAATCTAATTTCATTTGAAATAGTTTTTGTGATAAAGAGTAACCTTGGTTAACCTTTCTACCTTCTGGGTTCATTTCAAAAAAACTAAAGTTATCACAAAAATCAAAGATATAGAATAACTCTTTATCATTGTTAACTCCAAATATATTCTCTGATTTTCTTGTTCCTCTGCCAATCATCTGAATAAATTTAATTTTTGAATATATTCGTTTAAAGAAAACTAAATTAAGTACATCAGGTACATCAATTCCAGTATCTAACATATCTACTGAAACAGCAATTTGAGGCATTTTTTCTCTTACGGTGAATGTATCTATAATGTTTTGAGCGTAGGTTACATAATTATCAATAAGTTTACAATACTCAGGACCACACTCAGGATATAGTTTTTCAAATCTCTTTACTATTAACTCAGCATGAATATGATTAAAAGCAAAAATAATTGTTTTCCCTATTTTTTCTCCAGCATTTACTCTTAATCCTTCATTCATAAGGGTCTGTAATACTAAATCAACCGTATTATCATTATATATCTTCTTAAAGAAATCAGCTCCACTGATTTCAGTTGGCAATTCTCCTTCAGGTGTTAAGAAAGTATTTTCATACTCCTTCTTATCTTCATCAGATAACTCACTATATTTAACTCCTTGTTTAAGGAATTTAGTCGTTCTGTCTAATACAGTATATCCTACTAGATAATGATCTCTTACAGCTTCTTCTATTTCGTAATGATACGTTGGTTTCCCTTCTTCTAAGTCAAATATGGAATATGTTGATCTTTCTATTTCATTTCGAGGAGTAGCTGTTAATCCAACAAGTAAAGAATCAAAGTATGTAAAGATAGCTTTATATTTATTAAAAATAGAGCGATGAGCTTCATCGATAATGATAAGATCGAAACGTCCAATTCCAAATTCTCGTGAATCACCATCTATAAGATTTATCATCGTTTGATATGTTGAAAAAACCAACCTAGCATTCATATCAGGTTTCTTGGTTTTATCAGACAATACTGAGAAAGTATTGTTTGGTAGAAATTTATTGAATTTTCTCTTAGCTTGAGTAACTAGAGCAGTTCTATCTGCTAAGAAAAGCATATTTTTAATCCATCTATTTCTTTGAAGTAATTCAACAAGAGAAATAGCAACTCTTGTTTTACCTGTTCCGGTAGCCATTACAAGTAATGATTTCCGTTTATTACTATTAAATGATTCAGCAATATTTGTTATAGCTATTTTTTGATATGGTCTATCTGTTATTTCTTGATTAATATTTAAATCATCTATTTTTCCGCGTTTTCTTAAATATTTTATGTATACAAGTTCTTTTAAACTATGAAATCCGAATACTTGTCTAGCGGGATATCCAAGTTGATCTATAATCCAAATTTGATATCCATTGGTATAGTATATCACAGGTGAATATCCATATTGTTCTTTCAAACACTTTGTATAAAGTATTGCTTGTTCTTTACCTTTAATTGGTGATACACTTGTTTTTTTAGCTTCAATAACCGCTAGAGGTGAGCCATCACTACCATATAACACATAATCAACAAAACCTATACCTTGATTATTTGGCATACCTTGTACTTTGATTTCTATTCCTGCTTTTTTAGGAAGAATCATATTTTCTTTATCAAGAACTTCCCATCCAGCTTCTCTTAAATATAAATCTATATATAACTGACGGGTTTCTTTTTCGCTTATGTTTGGTCTTACACTTAATGTAGTTTTTTTATCAATACTAGTATTTATCTTTTCATTAATATTTTCTGGTATTTCTATTTCCTTATCGTTAATATGTGTTTTATCAGTCTTAACAAGTAGAGTCTCATCAAAAACTGGATATGAGGTAATAAGATTTAGTTTAGTCAACAATTCTCCAGCGAAGAATTGTAATTGTTTTAGAGAAAACATAGCCTCATTTTTTGATATTTCTTCGTTGTGAACTGCTATATTTCCCACTTTTCTTATGTAATGAATTGATGATATCATCTCATCATTATTTACAAAACTTGTAAAATCCTCAGATGTTACCAATTCAAACAAAGAACTTCTTTGTGGAATGTTAGAATTCCTTAATTGATATACTAATTTGACAAGATATTCAAGCGCTTTTCTAGATTGTATAGCACTTAAATCTGGTCGTGACAAAACAAATGTTTCTGCATCTTTGCAAAAAACATATAGTTCGCTTAACTCATTTAAATTAGATAAAAAAGAGAAATTCATAAATATAACCTCTTATCCAAAATATTTTTGCATTAAAGAATCAAATAATGTTTGTACTTCATCTAATGACTCTTTAACAGCAAATTTCAATTTGTCGACTTGTTTTACAAACTCTGCAAATTGGTTTTGTAATTCTATTGGTGGAACTATAATTTTTACTGATCTTGCTCCGTCTTTAGTAATCGTTTGTGTTACAGCTCCTCTAACTTTTTGTTTAATTTCCACTCTACCATATTCGGAACTCAATAAATAATAAAGAAAAATATTATTGATGTTATCATTAAATCTGAATAAGAAAGCGTTTCTACCCAAAGATACAGGAATATCTAACTTAGGCATGAGAAAGATTCTTCCAGCACTACCAATCTTATTCATTATTATTTCTCCACCATAGATTTTTGATTTACCAAGTATTTCATACGCTTTCTTGTTTATGTATTTTACCCCGTTTATAAAGTCACCTTTCTCTAAATCTGTAGTTCGAATCATAAGTGCATAATTTGGCTCGTCATACATTACTACATTTGAATCTAAATGTTTATAGCTACCATTTGAACTAAAATCTGTAAGTACGTCCATGTAATCACCCATTGGAGAAGCAATCCATTTACTTGGATTGACTTTAGGATCGCCAAACATCTCAACAAATTGGGATTTGATAAGCTGATCGTAGTCAGATAGTTGCTTTGATTTTAGATGAATCATCATTGATAATTTGTCTAGTACATTAGTAATCTTCTTCTGTTCATTCTTATCATTATCAATATTGAAGACAAAATCCCCTAAGACACTTTTCTTTATATTTGGCATTGCAGATCCAGTCCTTAGGTTCATCAATCTTACTTCTTGGCTCTTAAGTGCATAATATAAATATCTAGGTTCTGTTTTCAAATTGTATAAGTAATAGCAATGTGCACCGCACCAGAATGGATTTGACATAAAATTAACATAACCACTTGAGTTTCCACCTTCAGAAATAGTAACGGTATTTGGTGAAGCATTAAATTTATTCCACTTACCAGAAGGATTAACTCCCCCATTTAAATAGTCAAATTCTCCATCTAAAATAAGATCATCACCATTAATTTGCTTCCCTTTAGAGTGAATTGCTACATCTTTTAGTTTTACTTGTTTTTTCATATTTGATCAGCCCTACAAATCTTTATTAAGAAGGGTTTTTAAATCTTTTTTTAATTGATCAATCTCTTCATCTATTTTATCTATTCTTTCAATAATCACAGAAGGTTTGTCATATTCTATTTTTTCATAAACAATTTCTTTGTATTTGTTTATAGATAAATCATAATCGCTATTTTGAATTTCTTCTCTAGTTACAAAGAACGATTTTTCTGTTCTTGCATTCTCTACTTCACTATTATATCTAGATTCAAATTTACTAATAATATTAGGTATATCATTTTCATCTATTGGTTGACGTTTATCATCCAAGCTAAATCCATCAGCCTTCATATCATAGAACCAAACATTATCTGTTCCACCTGTACCAGTTTTTGTGAATATCATAATCGCTGTTGAAACTCCAGCATATGGTTTAAACACCCCACTAGGCATTGAAATAATAGCTTCTAGTTTGTGATTATCAACAATTTCCTTGCGAATTGATTTATGAGCGTTACTGCTTCCGAATAAAACACCATCAGGTACAATTGATGCTGCTCTTCCCCCTACTTTTAACATTCTTAAAAATAACGTTAGAAACAGAATTTCTGTCTTTTTCGTTTTTGTTATCGCTAATAAATCTTTTGACACCGCTTCATAATCTAAACTACCTTTAAATGGTGGGTTAGCTAATATTAATGAAAATTGGTTTCTTAAGATGTTTTCTTCTGATAATGAATCTTGATATTTTATATCTGGACCATCTACTCCATGAAGCATCATATTCATAGCACCAATACGTAGCATTGTTTGATCCGTGTCATATCCACTAAACATTGTAGAAGAAAATTTTTCTCTATTTTCAGTTTTCATTAGCTCTGTTGAATAATTTTCTTGAATATATCTTGCAGATTCAACAATAAATCCTGCACTCCCCATCGCGGGATCTGCAATAACATCTTTAAGTGTTGGTTTAACAAGTTCAACCATCATTCGAATAATATGTCTAGGGGTTCTAAATTGTCCATTAGTACCACTACTAGCAATTTTAGCTAAAAGATATTCATATACATCCCCCATAATATCTTTGTTGTTTAAATCTAAAGCATCTAACCCATCAACAACCTTTATAAGTACTCTTGGCGTTGGGACCATAAACACTGCATCTTTCATGAATCTTGAAAAAGCAGTATCTTTGCCATTATTGATTTGCTTAATAAAAGGAAACACCTTGTCCTTAACTACAATATACATTTCTTGAGGTTCGAAATTTTTAAACTGACTCCACCTTAAATTAAAATATGGTTCATCTATATTCAGCGTTTCATCAACGTAATTACCTTTTTTAAATAACAAATTATGAGGTTCAACTCCAAAAGCTTGCGCGTTTTTTTCTTTCTTTATTTGATTGTCATCTAATAATTTAATAAACATCAGATAGGTTACTTGTTCAATAACAGATAATGGGTTAGCAAGTCCACCTGTCCAAAATGTTTCCCAAATATTGTCAATTTTATTTCTAATTTCTCCTGTAATCACATTTATCTCCTTAGGTTTTTTTATCACTTAATATATATTTCTCAACTATAACCATTATACAACTTTAAACTTATAAAATAAACACAACTTTGCCAATATTGCTTATCACTTAAAATTTTTATATATAACTTTGTTATAATATTTATTTCACTCCTCCATTAATTATACAAAAAGATGCTAATAAACACATGTTTTACTTTGTGTATACTAACATCTTTCCAATTCATTCGTTGTATCGTTTTTAATTGCAACTTGATAAATATCTATCAAAATCAAGGTCAAGGTCACACATTAATAAGTATGTTCTAATGACTTATGTACATCTGAATAGTCCCACTAACGACGTAGAGCAATATTACGAAGTTTATCCGTATTTAGCCAAGTTTCATGAAAATCTTCACTTTAATTTGACCATTCATATCGAATATACATTAAAAAAGAACTGAGAACAGTTCTTTTTTTCGTATAATTTTACTCCGCACGGTTATCTCGCAATTCGAATAACTCTAAATCAAAGTAAGATTATAATATCATACTTTACTAGTCTTTGTCAATCAATTTCAACTTCTCATCCTATCAATTATTGCTTTGTTGATAATTTCCGAAATTAATGGATTACAATTCTGTAGTTGTACATACTCATTATACCTGACAAACCCAAGAATATTTACTGCTTTCCCAAGAAATTCATCCGCAAAAGATGATGTCATTACAGATACGTCATTAAAATCTAGAATAACTTTCTGTTTTGATGTCTTTAAAATATTAATAATATAATTTCTTAGTTTTTTCCCAGACTGTCTTGTTCCGGTCCCATGAGCTATTTCAGATATATTATAACATAAAACCCCGTCATCCCCTTCGTGAAGTTCTATTTCTCTTTGAAAAGCTTCAAAAGGTTCATAATCATCCAATATGCTATACAAATCTATGTCTTTATCATATCTAAGAGTAAAATTTACAAGTGTTGTTCTATGATTTTTATTTGGATATGGAATTTTATCAAAGTGCCTAGAGACGTGCTCTTTACCATCGTAATCATTGTGTGAGACATTTAACGAATTGCTACCTGAAGTTATTGTAAATGCTCCACCATTATTAATCGTGATTGAAGACAGCCCCCACAGCCCATTACCTTGCCCAAATTTAATATCCCTTGTTACACCTTTTTTAATAGACATTGTTATAGCGTCAAGATTGTTTTTAGGAGCATGATTAGAATGTTTTAATGAATTATACATTCCCTGTCCCGTATCATATATAGATACAACAATTGAACTTTTATTCTTATGAATTTGAGTAAAAATAAATCCTTTTTCAACATCTGAGTGATTTAGAACGTTATCCATAATCTCATTTACACACCAACTAAATCCTACAAGAGTGCCTTCGGCAAAATCAAGTTCTCTAGACAGTTCATTTACAATTCTATTTGAATAGTACTCAACTTCCTCATCAGAAGTAAACTCAAAAACTCTATTCAACAAGCTCTTCAATTTGCCTCCCCTTTTTTTAACAATCGGAACCAATGCAGACTTGAGACTTTGAAAGTTAGGCGTTTTTGGGGTTATTTCAAATACATCAAATTCTTTTTTAAACAACTTCAATAATCCTGCAATTGATACAAATAAATTTGGATATCCCCCTCTTACCTCCGAAAAATCAATATATACTTGTTTTACTTCATGTTTAATATTATATTTTATAGCCCTAATAAATACAGAAGATACATTTATGTTCTTAAAACTATCTCTTTGAAAAGTAAAGTAACACTTACCATTATCATTTTTATATATTAGTTTTTCCATAAATTCTCCCCCTATTCTCTTTCATCAATAAACTATTATACTACATTAACAATATAAAATAAGTATCGTTGTCTAAAAATTATTATATAATATATATAATTAGTAACTGATCATTAATTACTCCAAAAATTTACAGTATGCAAACATATAGCAATATACTTTCTATTACATATCATAATATTTCATAAAATCATCCAGCAAGCGAAATTCATATTCATCAAGATTTTTTTTATTCTCTATATTCTCAATTACAGATAGTACTTTTGATGATACACCAAAATCACTCGCTAACATTCCGATTTCAGATAAAGCATTATACTCAAGCTTATTTAGAAGTACAGAAACACCTACAACATCTTCAATTGATTCATAGTTACCTTCTTTAAATAATCTGTATTTATAGATTTCATCAAAAATCCCAAGCAGTTTAACGAAATCATATTTAAAAGCTCTAAAAACTACTTTTGATGTACTTCTAATAGCAACATCTATATCTTTTTTAAGTTTAACTATATTATATTGCAACATACCTCTATACCCGGTTTTCAAGTAACTTGAAATAACATATGCCAAAACTTCTCTTTCTTGAAGAAACTGTAATGTTTTATCTTTAAAAAAAGGCGCAATTATTCCAATTATTATATCTAATCCTTCTAAATAAATCCTTTGACCTTTAAATGCAACTAATATTCCAACCATCCTTCTAATCTTAGCTAGTTGAATATGTGTAAGTTTGAAAACTTCTTCATATATAACAAATTTTGTTGAATAATTCACGGACTTGTATCTTTCTAAAATTCTATCTGGGATTTCCATTTTTCTTGAAATTTCAATCAAGCTATTTAATCTTTCGGTATCCAATTTAGAAAGATATAATTCATCAGTAATAAGTAAATCTGATTCTTCCTTATCTGTTTTCAAATCATAGTTTTTATGTTTCAACCCTTCTATTTTTTCACTATTCTTAATCTTCAAAAAATTATTTTGTAAGATAAACACTCTCCCTTTGAAATGTTTAGTAAATCTTCCAGCTCTTCCTGCAATATTTCTGGCATCGAACTTTCTGAGAAATTTCCTGCCCTTTCTTTCATGCAATACTATCATGTTTTTGGCTGTTGTGTTTACTCCTTCGGTAATTGTAGTGGTACACAACAGTATATTTAACTGCCCGTTATTGAATAATCTGATTACTTCTTTTTGAATATACTTCGGAATTAAACCATGGTGTACAGCAATTCCTACTTTCAAAAGTTTCACTAAAATCCATTCGGCCCCATAGGTTATTGAAAGATGAGACAGAAAATCCTGATATCTGCTATCTATATCCTTAATACAGTTTACTCCGTTTTCAAAAAGAATTCTACCATATCTTTCAGTATCGGCAATTCTCGAACAATATACTAATGAATTCTCATTTTTCTTAAGTAATATTTTGCTTAATTCAATAAAACGAGAAGCCTTGGTATCAGAAGTGAACTCATATTGTGTAGAATCAATTATAAACTTTTTCCCGCTTTTTATCAGTATTTCGTCTTGTATGACAAGCTCATATTCATTATAATCTAGCAATTGTATCCTATTGCTACTCAAAAATTTGTAAAAAGATAACGATCTTTCATCGTCTGATCTAAAGAATTCCAGATAAGGCCCAGCAAGCAAAATATCTCTTGTGGTTTTGCACACATCATCAATACATAATCTATAAGATATATCCCTTTCATTTTCTGATTGAATTTCATCAATTATGTATGAGTTATCGAGTTTGTAAGCTTCATCGACAAATACAAAATCAAAATTGATATCACTTTGGTCTCTAAATGAAAGATATCTTTCGGGAGTGAACAAAAACAAGTTCATATCTTTACCTATTTTTGATTTACTAAGTGTATGAACACTATATTTTGTTCTCAAAAAAACTAGAGTTTCATCATTGAAGATTCTAAGTATATTTTCACTCATTAACGCTATTGTAGGAAATATAAGGCAAATATTATTGTAATCCATTTTCCTTAAAACCTCATATACAATATAAGTTTTTCCAAAAGTCGTTGGAGCAGTCAGAAAAAATCTATTTTCTGGATTCTTAAACTCTTCGAGTATTTCAATTTGTTTCCTATGAAATTTGTGCTCACCAAAATAATGAAATGAAGATTCCTGAATTAGTACAGAAAGAGAATCCAGAGAAAAATCCTCTACAAAGTTGTCATCAAAATTAAGAAGACCTAAATACTGTGGAATGCCAACCTCATTTATTACCTTTCTTATTAATAAAAACTCATTCGATTGATATATATTTTGATTCTCGTATAGATATTCTATTAGATACCTTATAAATTTCATATCTTCTAATTCATTGTTGATATATTGGTTATAATTATGGACCAATAATTCTATAGTATACTTTCTATCCATTCAATAACACCTTTCTTAATCTCATGAACGCTGTCTACTGGTAGAAAGATGAAGAAACGTTTCCATTTAGGATTACATTGTTTCTTACCTTTAACAATATATTTATCGTTAATATATGCAACAATTTTATCAACGCATTCTACTAAATTAGATCCTTTATCGTATGATACAAAGATTGGATAAAATAATTGAATATTATAATCAATTATATAATCACTTATTTTAAATCCTACAGAATCCTTCCACAGGCTTAGAAGTTCATACAGTTTTCCATCATTTTTGTTCAAATCTTTAAATCTATCCAATATTGCTAGTAAGTTAAGGTTTAAATAATCATCACTGAATACTTTAGGAAATGAATCCAAAATTTCATTTATGCTGGAGTAATATTGTTGTCTAAATTTTGATTCACCCAACCACAATTCTATACGTTCATCATTTTCAATTATATGGAAACTATCATATCCCTTTGATTCGTTGTTTTCTAAAGGATAATAAAAGTACCCTTTAGATATTATCGCTTCTGTATTATAATAATTTTTTAATATTAAATCTAAAAGTATCTCGCCGTAAAACCCATAATTTAACTTTGCCGTGTCTGTTGCTTTGTTATCAAATCGTAGTTTTCTTTCTAACGCTAGTAATTGCTGCTCATTAAATTTTGTTATATCAATATTTCTTTCATTAAAAGCGTACTCAACAATTCCCTTAAAAATTATTTCACTAACATCCTTATTTTCTCCATCAATTCCAAATACGTGATCCATCCAATTAGTTATTGATACAGGCAATTTGCTCGAATCCATATCAAATTGAAAAACAATTACTTTATTTAGAATTTCTTTTAATCTATCTTCCATATTCTCTCCTACCGAGTTGCTACAGGGACTCATAAATATCCACCCTGATTGCCATCAACAGTATATCATCAATAATGAATAAAAAAAAGTTTGCTTGAATATTTTTTCAATATTATTAGTTTCACTTACTTGTGATATGGCTCATTGTTATTAATTCTAAATGAACGATATATTTGTTCTAATAATACCAATTTCATTAATTGATGAGGAAAAGTCATATTAGAAAAAGACAATTTGTAATTAGCTTTATCTAATATATCATTTGCCAATCCTAAAGACCCACCAATCACAAAACATATAGAAGATGAATTGTAATTAGTAATTTCAATCAGCTTCTTTGCTAGTTCTTCTGAGGATAGTTGTTTTCCCTCTATTGCTAGGGCAATGATGTATTCATCATTTAGCCTAGATAGAATTCTTTCTCCTTCTCTATTCTTAATGATTTCTATATCTTTATCAGATAGATTATCAGGTGCTTGTTCATCCTTTACTTCGATTAATTCTAATTTACAATATTTGGATAATCTTTTAATATACTCTTTAATACCTTCTACAAGGTATTTTTCTTTTAGTTTACCTACAGTAATAACTTTAATTTTCATATTTACCTCACTAGTAGTATTTTACCACATATAGAATTCAGTTAAATACTTTAATTAAATAAAATAAAAACCGCTTCTCAGAAAGAAGCAGTTATTTCACTATTTATTTAATTCATCTTTTGACTTAAATACACTATATATAACAAATACATAAGCTATAGTTTTAGGCATCATCAAAGCCCCTAATGCTGGTACAGAATCCACAAAGAATATTACCGGCATATAAAACAAGAAACTAAATAAAACTCCATAAGCTATTTTCTTATATAAAGTATGTTTCTCTTTATGAGCAGTTATCAACATAATTGTTACTAAGTAGATACCCATAACCATAAATGGAGCGTTTCTTATAATCGCAAACGCATAGGTTGCGTCAGCTGTGAACCAGTTATTTTGTGGGAAGAACGTAATAACGAACTTCAAAATTAACATTGAATAGATGACTATTCTACTAATCATATTCTTTTTGTTAAATGTTTTTTCAAAATCACGATATAACAAGAAATAGAATACTGTCATTGTCGCTGATGTTATAGCTGATCCTAATCCTAAATATAGAGTATAATCATCTAAACCGGTAGTTAGATGTCCAATAATTCTTGGAATTAAATGGAACATATCTCCAAACCCTAAAATCAATGCCATAATACCATAGGTAACTTTTTGCTTCCGATTACTTTTAATTAATTTAAATCCTAGTAATATAACTGTAACCAAATACAGAATATCAAATACTACTTCAAAATACACCATGCTTAATTCCTCACTTTTTCTTAAAATAATAATACGGATAGGATTCTCCTAAGGAATCCTATCCAATATATTAACACAAATTTATATTACATAAACTATTTTTTTACTTTATATTTATGAGTAACCATACTACCCATTTCTTCTGTACTTATTAATTCAAGCTTATAACTATAATCTCCAGGTTCAAATAGCCTGATTCCTCTACCAATAATTGTAGGCATAGTGGTTATATGAAATACATCAATTAAATCCGCATCAAGGAAAGCCTTAATTACTTTTCCACCACCAAAACACCAAATACCACAGTCTAGTGATTTTACTAGTTCAACTACATCACCATTATAGAATTCAACTTGGTCTGAATCGCCAGCTTTTGAAGATAAAACAATTATTCTTTTGCCATTCAGATAATCCCATCCATAACGATTATATTGATCATAGGTAGTTCTTCCCATGATAACGACATCAATATTTTTAAGAAAACTTACTAATAAATCATCGGTAATAAGATCAGGATTCCCTAAAAAATCTACTGTGCCATCCTCTCTTGATATATATCCATCATAAGATATTGCTACATTTAATATTACATTTCTCATAATTCCTCCTTATATTTTTGAAACGATAACTTCCTTAACTACTAGAAAAATCTAGTTAATGCGTATCTCCTTGTATTCTTATTAGATTATATCATATTTACATATAACTAATAGCCCAAAAATAAAAAGCTGTAAAAATTGAATTTCACAGCTCTTATTGTATATATTTATGAATTTGGTATCGCCTTAGCTATCGCTTCCTCAAAAGTAGATCTAAAGCCTTCAATTGCTAGAGTAACTCCGGCTACACCATCAATTGTAACTGAATCAGTAAAATTAAAGTATTCATGAGCTCCAGCGACAGAGAACAACCAATTAGGATCCCAGGTTTGTTTATCTAATATCGCAAATTTCATTAACTCTGCTTCTAGATGCCATGGAGTTCCACTTATTAAAACCAACCCATCTTGTAATGCTTGTTTCGTTGTCATTGAAACTAATTCTACTTGTGGAAAATCATCTGATTCGTCACTTGGAGTTCCATTGTTATTCCAAACTATTCTTGTATTTACCGCTGTAATAGCGTCAAATACAACATCGATAATAAATCCGTTTTCTACTACCACTCTAACAATGTATCCATGGTCTTCATCAGCGCCATAATAGATTCCATCTATATATTCATAAGGAGGTTGATTAGCTTCTAACCATTCTTCTGATGTTGGAACGTCAGTTACAACTCCAACATTAGAATTAGATGCTTCAGCTATCGCAAGATTCCACGATAAAACAAAACCATCAACTGGTATGGTAATATAATCCAAATCATCATTACTTGCGCCATAATTTATTTCAGCGAAATAATCAGGAACATTTACTGTATTCATCCCGGTAATATCAGTTACATCGAGTACGATATCTTCCCAACCTTGATTATAGACTAAGTACGCAGCTAAATAAGTAGCTTCATCCTTCCAAGAATGTCCGCTAACTAATTCGTAATTATCACCTAATGTATTCAAGGTTGATAATTTATAAGGTTGATCGAATATAACATTTTCTATGAATCCCATATCATTAACCACGATATGGGCTGACATATGTGTTTGTGGATCAACCGCATAATAAACTCCTTCATTATACAAGCCTGTATCGCCATTTTCAGAATCACAAGCTATTAAAAATACTGAGCCAATTAAAATTAAGAATGTTACAAAAACATGTTTCATAATTATTCCCCCTTAGGAAAATGGATTTTTAGACAAACGTAGCTACTACTGTTTGAATTGTTACTGTTGATGCATTTACTACTATTTGGAACGTAAATGTATATGTACTTCCTGATCTAGTTCCATTAATAAGTGTAATTATAGCTGTAGGATATGTTGCTTGTAAATCTGCTGTTACCGCAAGAATTCCGGCTTCCATCGTAGTTGTGCTTTTATTCGCAACATCAATATTTTGATACAAACCATTATCAATTTGAGTTTGAATTTCATCAGCTACAAATTGTGCCAATCCTGCATCATCTAACCATCTTGCATAAAGGGTTAGATTCAATGGTGGCATAGTTGTAAATGTAAATTGATTTGTAAATGTTGTATTATCGGTGTACCAGCCCGCAAAGATAAATCCAGTTTTTGTTGGATCTGCTGGTGCGGTTATCGCAGTTCCTTCTTGTGCTGTAATCGGCGCTACCGCTGTTCCACCATTACTATCAAAAGTTATTGTATATTGAACTACTGTCCATTTTGCATAAACTGTAATGTTATTAGCCGGCATGGTTGTAAATGTATAAGGAGTTATTAATCCTATATCACTATACCAGCCCGCAAATGTAAATCCTACTTTTGTTGGATCAATAGGTTGTGTAACTATTGTTCCATAATCTTGAGTAATAGCCGTTATTGCGGTTCCGCCATTACTATCGAAAGTAATTGTATATTGATTAATTGTGTATGTAGCTGTGATAGTCACATCACTCGCTGGCATTGTCGCTGGAACTAAAGTATCCCAACCTGTAAATGTATAACCGATTCTAGTTGGATCAGTTGGTGCTATGACACCACTTAAATCAGCCCCAAAGTTATAAGTAGCTGTTTGAAGTATCGTTCCATCCCAATCTACATATTCTAATGTGTAAGTATTTATAGTGTATGTGGCTGTGATTATTATATTGCTTGCTGGCATTGTTGCTGGTAATACACTATCCCAGCCAACAAATGTATAACCAACTCTTGTTGGATCTGCAGGTGCGGTTACTCCACTTAAGTCTGCCCCAAATTCATGTGAAGATGTTTGAAGTGTTGTTCCATCAAAATCCTTATAAGTTATTGTATAAAGAATTGGCGACCAAGCTGCGTAAACAGTGATGTTTTCTGCTGGCATGGTTGTGAATGTATAAGGTGTAGTTAATCCTGCATCACTATACCAACCACCAAATGTAAATCCGCTTCTAGTTGGATCAGCTGGTTGCGTAACTGCGGTTCCATAATCTTGGGTAATCGCTGTTACAGCGGTTCCACCGTTGCTATCAAATGTTATTGTATATTGATTTATTGTGTAAGTAGCTGTGATAGTTACATCGTTTGCTGGCATGGTTGCTGGCACTACTGAATCCCAACCACTGAATGTATAACCAATTCTGGTTGGATCTGTTGGTGCTGTTACTCCACTTAAGTCTGAACCATAATTATAGTCTGCTGTTTGAAGTACAGTTCCATCCCAATCTACGTATTCTAATGTATAAGTATTAATTGTATAGGTAGCTGTGATAGTTACATCACTAGCTGGCATAGTTGCTGGAACTAATGTATCCCAACCTGTAAATGTATAACCAGTTCTGGTTGGATCAGTTGGTGCTGTTACTCCAGATAAATCTGCGCCAAAGTTATAGGTTGCTGTTTGAAGTACAGTTCCATCCCAATCTTCATATGCTAAAGTATAACTATTTACTATCCATTTTGCATAAACTGTAATGTTTTCTGCTGGCATTGTTGTAAATGTGTAAGGTGTTGTTAATCCTAAATCACTATACCAAGCATCAAATGTATAACCTATCTTTGTAGGATCTACTGGTTCAGTTACTGCGGTTCCATAATCTTGAGTAATCGCTGTTACAGCAGTTCCACCATTACTATTAAAGGTAATCGTGTATTGATTTATATTCCATCTTGCATAAACTGTAATGTTTTCTGCTGGCATAGTAGTGAATGTATAAGGTGTTGTTAATCCTGCATCACTATACCAACCACTGAATGTATATCCAGTTCTGGTTGGATCACTCGGTTGTGTAACTGCGGTTCCATAATCTTGAGTAATTGCTGTTACAGCTGTTCCACCATTACTATCAAATGTAATTGTGTATTGATTTATTGTGTATGTAGCTGTGATAGTTACATCGTTTGCTGGCATTGTTGCTGGGACGATTGAATCCCAACCACTGAATGTATAACCAATTCTGGTTGGATCAACTGGTGCGGTTACTCCACTCAAATCAGCCCCAAAGTTGTAATCTGCTGTTTGAAGTACCGTTCCATCCCAATCTACGTATTCTAATGTATAAGTGTTAATTATATAAGTAGCTGTAATAGTTACATCACTCGCTGGCATGGTTGCTGGTACTGTTGAATCCCAACCACTAAATGTATATCCACTTCTGGTTGGATCAGTTGGTGCTGTTACACCTGATAAATCTGCACCAAAGTTATATGATGCAGTTTGTAATACGGTTCCATCCCAATCCTCATAAGCTAGTGTATAAGTATTTACTATCCATTTTGCATAAACTGTAATATTTTCTGCTGGCATGGTAGTAAATATATAAGGAGTTGTTAATCCCGCATCACTATACCAAGCATCAAATGTATAACCTGTCTTAGTTGGATCTGCTGGTTCGGTTACTACAGTTCCATAATCTTGAGTAATTGCGCTTACTGAAGAGCCACCATTACTATTGAAAGTAATTGTGTATTGATTAATATTCCATTTAGCATAAACTGTAATGTTTTCTGCTGGCATCGTTGTAAATGTATAAGGTGTAGTTAATCCTGCATCACTATACCAACCACTGAATGTATATCCAGTTTTGGTTGGATCACTCGGTTGTGTAACTGAAGTGTTGTAATCTTGAGTAATCGCTATTACTGCAGTTCCACCATTACTATCAAATGTTATTGTATATTGATTTATTGTGAATGTAGCTGTGATAGTTACATCATTAGCTGGCATTGTCTCTGGTGCTGCATCATCCCAACCACTAAATGTATATCCGGTTCTAGCTGGATTGGCAGGTGGTATTACTCCGAGTAAGTCAGCTCCAAAGTCATAAATTGCTGTTTGAAGTACTGTCCCATCCCAATCAACAAATTCTAATGTATAACTATTAACAGTATAAGTAGCTGTTACAGTTATATTGTTAGATGGCATTGTACTTGGTAATACAGTATCCCAACCACTGAACGTATAGCCTACTCTTGAAGGATCTGCTGGAGCTGTAACTCCAGAAATATCTTCACCATAATCATATAGACCTGTTTGTAAAACAGTTGAATCCCAATCTAGATATTGGATTGTATATTTGTCTGTTGTCCAATTAGCGTAAACGGTAATATTCTCAGCTGGCATCGTTGTGAATATATAAGGCGTTGTTAATCCCGCATCACTATACCAAGCGTCGAATATATAGCCAGTCTTAGTTGGATCTGCTGGTTCGGTTACTACAGTTCCATAATCTTGGGTTATCGCTGAAACTGCGGTTCCGCCATTACTATTAAAGGTAATCGTATATTGATTAATATTCCATTTAGCATATACCGTAATGTTTTCCGCTGGCATCGTTGTAAATGTATAAGGTGTAGTTAATCCTGCATCACTATACCAAGCACTGAATGTATATCCAGTTCTAGTAGGATCTGCTGGTTCTGTTACTACAGTTCCATAATCTTGAGTAATTGCTGTTACTACTGAACCACCATTACTATCAAATGTTATTGTATATTGATTTATTGTATATGTAGCTGTTATAGTTACGTCACTCGCTGGCATAGTTGCTGGTACTACTGTATCCCAACTGTCGAATGTATAACCAGTTCTAGTTGGATTAGCAGGTGCTGTTACTCCACTTAAATCCGCTTCAAAGTTATAATCTGCTGTTTGAAGTACCGTTCCATCCCAATCTACATATTCTAAAGTATAGGTATTAATTGTATATGTAGCTGTGATTGTCACATCACTCGCTGGCATTGTTGCTGGTAATGAAATGTCCCAGCCACTGAATGTATAGCCAATTCTGGTTGGGTCTACAGGTGCTGTTACTCCACTTAAATCTGAACCAAAGTTATATGATGCAGTTTGTAATATGGTTCCATCCCAATCTTCATAAGCTAAGGTATAACTATTTACTATCCACTTAGCATAAACTGTAATGTTTTCTGCTGGCATGGTTGTGAATGTATATGGAGTTGTTAATCCGGCATCTGAATACCAGGCAGCAAATGTATATCCAGTTCTAATTGGATCTGCTGGTTCTGTAACAGCTGAATCATAATCTTGAGTAATTGCCGTTACTGAAGAACCACCATTACTATTGAATGTAATTGTGTATTGATTTATATTCCATTTAGCATAAACTGTAATGTTTTCTGCTGGCATGGTTGTGAATGAATATGGAGTTGTTAATCCGGCATCACTGTACCAATCACTGAATGTATAACCAACTCTAGTTGGATTAGCTGGTGATGATACAGAAGTATTATAATCTTGAGTTATTGCTGTTACTGCTGTTCCACCGTTACTATCAAATGTAATTGTATATTGATTGATCGTATATGTAGCTGTGATTGTTACATCACTCGCTGGCATGGTTGCTGGTACTAATGAATCCCAACTGTCGAATGTATAACCAGTTCTAGTTGGATTAGCAGGTGCTGTTACTCCACTTAAATCCGCTTCAAAGTTATAATCCGCTGTTTGAAGTACTGTTCCATCCCAATCTACATATTCTAATGTGTATGTATTTATTGTGTATGTAGCTGTGATTGTCACATCACTCGCTGGCATTGTTGTCGGAACTAATGAGTCCCAGCTAGCAAATGTATACCCTGTTCTGGTTGGATCTACTGGCGCTGTTACAGCTGATAAGTCTGATTCATAATTATAATCCGCTGTTTGTAATACAGTTCCGTCCCAATCTACATATTCTAATGTATATGTATTTATTGTATATGTAGCTGTAATCGTTACATCATTCGCTGGCATGGTTGCTGGTACAGTTGAATCCCAACTATCGAATGTATAACCAGTTCTGGTTGGTTCACTTGGTGCTGTTACTCCACTTAAGTCCGCTCCAAAATTATATGAAGCTGATTGAAGTTCAGTTCCGTTATGATCTTCATAAGTTAAGGTATAAGAATTTACAATCCATTTTGCATATACTGTTATATTTTCTGCTGGCATGGTTGTGAATGTATAAGGTGTTGTTAATCCTACATCACTTTGCCATGCATCAAATGTATATCCGGTTCTGGTTGGTTCTGCTGGTTCCGTAACTGCAGTTCCATAATCCTGAGTAATCGCCGTTACTGAAGAACCACCATTACTATTGAAGGTAATTGTGTATTGATTAATTGTATAAGTTGCTGTAATTGTAATATCATTAGCTGGCATTGTTGCTGGTGCAGTTGAATCCCAAGCGTCAAATGTATATCCGGTTCTGGTTGGATCTATCGGTGGTGTTACAGCTGATAAATCTGCGCCAAAGTTATAATCTGCTGTTTGTAATACAGTTCCATCCCAATCTACATATTCTAATGTGTAAGTATTAATTGTATATGTAGCAGTTATCGTTACATCACTCGCTGGCATTGTTGCTGGTACAGTTGAATCCCAACTGTCGAATGTATAACCAGTTCTGGTTGGTTCACTTGGTGCTGTTACACCACTGAGATCTGAACCATAATTAAAATTTGCTGTTTGTAATACGGTTCCATCCCAATCTTCAAATGCTAATGTATAACTATTTACGATCCACTTAGCATATATTGTAATGTTTTCTGCTGGCATGGTTGTAAATGCATAAGGTGTTGTTAATCCAGCATCACTATACCAAGCATCAAATGAATATCCACTTCTTGTTGGATCGGTTGGTTCTGCAACAGCTGTTCCAAAATCTTGGGTTAATGCAGTTACTGCTGTTCCACCATTACTATTAAATGTTATTGTATATTGATTTACATCCCACTTAGCATATACAGTAATGTTTTCTGCTGGCATGGTTGTAAATGTATAAGGTGTTGTAAGTCCAACATCAGAATGCCAACCGCCAAATGTATACCCAGTCTTAGTTGGATTTGCTGGTGATGATACTGCAGTGTCATAATCTTGCGTAATCGCTGTTACTGCTGTTCCACCATTACTGTCAAAAGTAATCGTGTATTGATTAATTGTATATGTAGCTGTGATAGTTACATCATTCGCTGGCATGGTTGCTGGTGCTGTTGAATTCCAAACATCAAATGTATATCCGCTTCTAGTTGGATCTATCGGTGGTGTTACACCTGATAAATCTGCTCCATAGTTATAATCTGCTGTTTGGAGTACAGTTCCATCATAATCTTCGTAAGCCAATGTATAACTATTAATTGTATATTCAGCTGTAATAGTTATAGCATTTGCAGGCATGGTTGCTGGTAAGCTTAAATCCCATCCCGTGAATGTATAACCTGTTCTTGTTGGATCACTTGGTGCTGTTACTCCTGATAAATCTGAACCATAATTATATGATGCAGTTTGTAAAACCGTTCCATCCCAATCTTCATATGCTAAAGTATAACTATTAACTGTCCACTTTGCATAAACAGTGAAGCTATTTGCTGGCATAGTTGTGAATGTATAAGGAGTAGTTAATCCAGAATCACTATACCACGCATCAAAGGTATATCCTGTTTTTGTTGGATCTGCTGGTTCGGATACAGAAGAATTGTAATCTTGGGTTATCGCTGAAACAGCTGTTCCACCATTACTATTAAAGGTAATTGTATATTGATTAACTGTCCATTTTGCATAGACTGTAATGTTTTCAGCTGGTATGGTTGTAAATGTATATGCACTGGTAAGTCCGATGTCGCTATACCAACCACTGAATGTATATCCAGTTCTTGTTGGTTCTGCCGGTTCTAATACTAGTGTATTATAATCTTGAGTAATTGGGCTCACTGAAGAACCACCATTACTATCAAAAGTTATTGTGTATTGATTAATTGTATATGTAGCTGTGATAGTTACATCACTAGCTGGCATTGTTGCTGGTTTTGAAGTATCCCAAACGTCAAATGTATAACCAGTTCTGGTTGGATTCCCAGGTGCTGATACTGCAGATAAATCAACTCCGTAATTATAATCTGCTGTTTGGAGTACAGTTCCATCATAATCTACATATTCTAACGTATAACTATTCACTGTGTATTCAGCTGTAATAGTTACAGTACTCGCTGGCATCGTTGCTGGTACTGTTGAATCCCAACCGCTGAATGTATATCCAGTTCTGGTCGGATTACTTGGGGCTGTAACTCCACTCAAATCTGCTCCATAGTTATAATCTGCTGTTTGGAGTACAGATGAATCCCAATCAAGGTACTCTACTGTATAACTGTTAATTATCCATTTTGCATACAATGTTATATCGTCTGTAGGCATTGTGGTAAATGTATATGCGGATGTTAATGCATAATCAGAATACCATGCATCAAATGTATAACCAGTCTTAGTTGGATCTGCCGGTTCACTAACACTTGTTGCTGCTTGTTGAGTAATATCTGAAACTGCTGTTCCTCCATTACTATTAAAGGAAATAGTACTATTGTCGGTTATCCACTTAGCATAGATAGTAATACTGCTTGCTGGCATCGTAGTAAATACGTAAGGTGTTGTAAGTCCAATATCACTATACCAATCATCGAATATATACCCAGATTTGGTTGGTTCACTCGGTTCTGTAACACTAGTTCCATAATTTTGGGTTATCGCCGTCACTGAGGAACCACCATTACTATTGAAAGTTATTGTAGAAGAATTTACAGTCCATTTTGCGTATAAAGTAATATTATTACTTGGCATAGTTGTAAATGTATATGAACTAGTTAATCCTGGGTCACTATACCAATCTACAAAAGTATATCCAGTCCTAGTTGGGTCAGTTGGTTGTGCTACAGCTGTTCCTGCTGTTTGAGTTATTGATCCAACAGCTGTTCCACCATTAGAATCAAATGTCATTGTATATAAACTAGAATTCCATTTTGCATATAGAGTTATATTACTTGCTGGCATCGTATCAAACGAATATTCACTAGTTAATCCAGCATCAGAATACCAACCACCAAAGATATATGATGTTTTAGTTGGCTCTGTAGGTGCTGATACTGAAGTATTATAATCTTGAGTTATTGCTGTTACCGCTGTTCCTCCATTACTACTAAAACTAATCGTATATTGATTCACATTCCATTTCGCATAGATTGTAATATTGTTTGCTGGCATGGTTGTGAATGAATATGAACTTGTAAGTCCTGCATCAGAATACCAACCACCAAATGTATATCCGGTTTTTGTAGGATTTGCTGGTGCTGATACTGCCGTATTATAGTTCTGAGTAATCGGGCTCACTGAAGAACCACCATTACTATCAAAGGTAATTGTATATTGATTTATTGAATAGGTTGCATTAACTGTTACGTTGCTTGCTGGCATGGTTGCTGGTGCTGTTGAATCCCAACTACTAAATGTATATCCGGTTCTTGTTGGGTCAGCTGGTGGTGTTACACTACTTAAATTAGCTCCGTAATTATAGTTAGCTGTTTGAAGTACTGAACCATCCCAATCCTTATAAGCTAACGTATAACTATTAACTAAATAGGTTGCTGTAATGGTTACATCATTAGCAGGCATTGTACTTGGTTTTACAATATCCCAACCATTAAATGAATAACCGGTTCTTGTTGGACTACTAGGTGCTGATACAGTACTTAAGTCAGTTCCAAAGTCATATGAAGCTGATTGCAATAAACTTCCATCATAATCTTCATAAGCTAACGTATAACTAATAACAGTCCATTTCGCATAGATTGTAGTATTACTTGATGGCATTGTTGTAAATGTGTAAGGTGTTGTTAACCCTGCATCACTACACCATGTATCAAATGTATAGCCTGTTCTAGTAGGTTCAGTCGGTTCAATTACTGAAGTATTATAATCTTGGGTAATCGCAGTTACTGAAGAACCACCATTACTAACAAAAGTAATTGTGTATTGATTTATAATCCACTTAGCATACAAGCTAATATCACTTGATGGCATTGTTGTGAATGAATATGAATTTATAAGTGTTGCATCTGAATACCAACCACCGAATGAATATCCAGTTCTGGTAGGATCGCTAGGTGCGGAAACAGATGTATTAAAATCTTGAGTTATAGCTGTTACAGATGAACCTCCATTACTATGGAAGGTTATTGTATATTGATTAATTGAATACGTAGCTGTTATTGTTACATCATTGGCTGGCATTGTTGCTGGAACTGATATATCCCAACTATCAAATGTATAGCCTGTTCTGGTAGGATTACTTGGAGATGTAACTCCTGATAAATCTACACCATAATTATAATCTGCTGTTTGTAAAACATTTGAATTATAATCTACAAATTCTAATGTATAAGAATTAACAGAGTAAGTAGCCGTTATTGTTACATCATTGGCTGGCATAGTGCTTGGTTTGGAAATGTCCCAACCACTGAATATATAACCCGTTCTTGTTGGACTACTAGGTGCTGTTACAATACTTAGATCAGTTCCAAAGTCATATGAAGCTGTTTGTAATACTGTTCCATCATAATCTTCATAAGTTAATGTGTAACTATTAACAATCCATTTTGCATAAAGGGTTATATTACTTGATGACATTGTTGTGAAAGTATAAGGTGTTGTTAATCCTGCATCGCTGTACCATGTATCAAATGTATAACCAGACCTTGTAGGTTCTGCCGGTTCAATTACTGAAGTATTATAATCTTGAGTAATTGCCGTAACAGAAGAACCACCATTACTAGCAAAAGTTATTGTGTATTGATTTATATTCCATTTAGCATAAACTGTAATGTTTTCTGCTGGCATGGTTGTAAATGCATAAAAAATTGTTAATTCCGCATCGCTATACCAACCAACAAATGTATAACCTGTTTTTGTTGGGTTGCTTGGTTCAGATACTGAACTATTGTAATCTTGAGTAATCGGAGTTAATGATGATCCCCCATTACTATTAAATAAGATAGTATATTGGTTGATTGTATACGAGGCTGTAATAGTCAAATCATTCTCTGGCATAGTACTAGGTATCACAGTGTCCCAACCACTAAATGTATAACCGATTCTGGTTGGGTCTGTTGGGGCTGTTACTCCAGATAAATCATCATTATAGTCATATGATGTAGTTTGAAGTACTGATCCATTATAATCTTGATATTCAAGTGTATAACTATTGATTATGTAAGTCGCGGTAATAGTTACTGTACTAGCTGGCATTGTTGCTGGTGCTGTGGAATCCCAACTAGCAAATGTATAGCCTGTTCTTGAAGGTTCAGCTGGTGGTGTTACACCAGATAAATCTGCTCCAAAGTTAAACAATTCTGTTTGAAGCACCGAACCGTTATGATCTTGGTATTCCAACGTATATTGATTCACAATCCATTTTGCATAAACTGAAATATTTTCAGCTGGCATGGTCGTGAATGCATAAGGCGTTGTTAATCCTGCATCGCTATACCAGGCATCAAATGAATAGCCTGTCCTAGTTGGATCTGAAGGTTCAGATACAGAAGAATTAAAATCTTGGGTTATAGCTGTAACTGCAGTTCCGCCATTGCTATCAAAGGTTATTGTATATTGATTCGCTATCCACTTAGCATAGATTGTAGTATCTTCTGCTGGCATAGTTGTGAATGTATATGGCGTTGTTAATCCAGCATCACTATACCATGCATCAAACGTATATCCTGTCTTAGTTGGATCGGTTGGTTCTGTTACAACTGTATTATAATTTTGCGTAATGGCGCTCACTGAAGAACCACCATTACTGTCAAAGGTAATTGTGTATTGATTAATTGTATAAGTAGCTGTTATCGTTATATTGTTATCTGGCATGGTTGCTGGAACAGCTGAGTCCCATCCAGCGAATGTATAACCGGTTCTGGTTGGATCAATTGGCGCTATGACACCACTTAAATCTGCTCCATAATTATATGAAGCTGTTTGTAATAATGCAGAATCCCAATCAACATATTCTAATGTATAACTGTTAACCGTATAAGTTGCTGTTATAGTAACATTACTAGCTGGCATGGTTGCTGGAACTAGTGTGTCCCATCCAGAGAATGAATAACCGGTTCTAGTTGGATTAACTGGAGCTATTACTCCTGATAAATCTTCACCAAAATCATATGAAGCTGTTTTTAATAATGTTCCATCATAATCTTCATAAGTTAATGTGTAACTATTAACAATCCATTTTGCATAGATTGTAATGTTACTTGCAGGCATGGTTGTAAATGAATAAGGCGTTGTTAGGCCTGCGTCGCTATACCAGGCATCAAATGTATAGCCTGTTTTTATTGGGTCAGATGGTTCAATTACTGAAGTACTATAATCTTGCGTTATCGCGCTTACCGCTGATCCGCCGTTGCTATCAAAAGTAATTGTATATTGATTTATATCCCATTTTGCATACAAACTAATATTGTTTGCAGGCATAGTTGAAAATGTATAGGCTGTTGTTAAACCAGCATCACTATACCAACCAGCAAAGGTATGACCGGTCCTGGTTGGATCTGCTGGTTCTACAACTACGGTATTATAATTTTGTGTAATTGGGTTCACTGAAGAACCTCCATTACTAACAAAGGTAATTGTATATTGATTAATTGTATAAGTTGCTGTAATAGTTAGATCATTCGCTGGCATGGTACTTGGTAATAATGTATCCCAGCCATTAAATGTATAACCAGTTCTTGTTGGGTCTACTGGAGCTGTTACTCCAGTTAAATCTGAATTAAAATTATAAGATTCGCTTTGTAAAACTGCACCATTATAATCTTGATATTCCAATGTATAACTATTCACTGTATAAGTTGCTGTTATAGTAACATCAGCCGCAGGCATAACTCCCGGAGATGTTGAATCCCAGACATTGAAAGTATATCCAATTCTACTCGGATCTATAGGTGGTGTTACACCTGATAAATCTTCATTAAATTCATACAATGCTGTTTGAAGAACCGTTCCATCCCAATCCACATATTCCAAAGTGTAACTATTGATAGAATATTCAGCTGTAATTGTTACATCATTTGCTGGCATTGTTGCTGGAACAGATATATCCCAACCACCAAATGTATAACCACTTCTACTTGGATCTGCAGGAGCGGTTACTCCTGATAAATCTTCATTAAATTCATATGATGCTGTTTGTAGTACACTTCCATCATAATCTTGGAATTCCAAAGTATAGCTGTTAACTGTATAAGTCGCTGTGATTATTACATTGCTCGCTAACATATTTGCTGGCACAACAATGTCCCAACCACTAAATGTATAACCGGTTCTAGTTGGATCTGCAGGAGCGGTTACTCCTGATAAATCTTCATTAAATTCATATGATGTCGTTTGAAGTACACTTCCATCATAATCTTGGAATTCTAATGCATAGCTGTTAATTATATAAGTAGCTATAATAACTATATTATTAGCTGGCATATTTGTTGGTAAACTAATATCCCAACCGTTAAATGTATAACCACTTCTACTTGGTTCTACAGGTGGTAACACGCTTGTTATATTTGCATCATAGTTAAATGTATCTGCTTGTAAAAGAGTTCCATCATGGTCTTGATATTCTATGGTATAACTATTAACCGTATATGTAGCAATTATAGTAATATTACTCGCAGGCATGGTTGCTGGAGTTAAAATATTCCAACCAGCAAATGTATATCCGGTTCTAGTTGGATCTAATGGAGCTGCTACACCACTTAAATCTTCATCAAAGTCATAAGAACCTGATTGAAGTACAGTTCCGTCATAATCTTTAAACGCTAAAGTGAAGCTACTTACAACCCAATCTGCATATAAAGTAATGTTTTCTGAAGGCATGGTTGTAAATATGTAAGGAGTTGTTAATCCAGCATCACTGAACCAACCACCAAATGCATAACCACTCCTTATTGGATTGGTCGGTGCTAAAACATTAGTTGCGTAGTCCTGAGTAATTGCAGTTACTGATGAGCCGCTATTACTATCAAAAGTAATTGTATATTGATTAATATTCCACTTAGCATACAAACTAATATTGCTTGCAGGCATTGCAGTAAATGTATAAGCATTTGTTAATCCAGCATCACTGAACCAACCAGCAAATGTATATCCAGTTCTTGTTGGGTCTGCTGGAGACACAAGAACTGTATTATAATTTTCTGTAATCGAACTTACTGAAGAACCTCCATTACTATTGAAGGTTATTGTATATTGATTAATTATATATGTAGCTGTAATAGTCACATCATTCACAGGCATCGTAACTGGTATTATAGAATCCCAATTATTAAAGGTATATCCAATTCTTGTTGGATCACTAGGTGCATTAACTGAGCTAAGATTAGCTCCATAGTTATATGTGCCTGTTTGTAAAACTGTTCCATCATAATCTTGGTATTCTAATGTATAACTATCAACAACATAAGTCGCTGTAATTATTACATCACTCGCTGGCATATTTACTGGAATTGAAATATCCCATCCAGCAAATGTATATCCAATTCTACTTGGCTCTACTGGAGCTATTACTCCAGATAAATCATCATTAAAATCAAATGAATCTGCTTGAATTACAGTTCCATCATAATCTTGATATTCTAATGTATAACTATTAATTGTATAGGTTGCTGTTATGGTTAAATCATTTGCTGGCATCGTACTTGGAATTAATATATCCCATCCAGCAAATGTATACCCAGCTTTCGTTGGGTTGCTTGGAGCTATAACTGCCGTATCATAATCTTGATAGATAGAATTAATTAATGATCCTCCATCAGTATCAAAATTAATTGTATATTGATTAATTATCCATTTTCCATATAATGCGAAATCATTCGCTGGCATTGTTGTCAATGTATATGCATTTGTCAATCCAGCATCGCTGAACCAACCAGCAAATGTATATCCAATTCTTGTTGTTGTAGGAGCTACAAGAACTGTATTATAATCTTCTGTAATTGAACTTACCGAAGAACCTCCATTACTATTGAAGGTTATTGTATATTGATTTATTGTAAATGTTGGAATAATAATTAGATTAATTGCAGGCATTGTTGCTGGTAGCGCTAAATTCCAACCTGTAAATGTATAACCAGTTTTTAGATCTGGTTCAGGAGCAATAACCCCAGATAAATCTGCACCAAAACTATATGTAGTAGATTGAAGAATTGTTCCATTGTAATTTTTATATGTCAAAGAATAAGTATTAGGTGTATATGTAGCGGTGATTATAACATCATTAGCTGGCATTATCGCTGGAGTACTTAGATTCCAACCATTAAATGTATAACCAGTTCTTGTTGGATCACTTGGCGATATAACCCCAGATAAGTCATTAGCATAACTATATGAAGCGGTTTGAATTACTGCGCCATCATAATCTTGATATTCTAATGTATATGTATTTGTTGAATATATAGCAGTTATAGAAACATCATTCGCTGGCATTACAGTAGGGACTAAAATATTCCAGCCTGTAAATGTGTGTCCTACTTTTGTAGGGTCACTTGGAGATACAACACTTGTACCATAATCTTGTATTATTGAATCAATCAGACTACCTCCATTTGTATTGAAGGTGATTGTATATTGATTTACCGTCCACTTTGCATACAAACTAATGTTGTTAGCTGGCATAGTAGAAATAGTATATAAATTTGTTAATCCCGCATCACTAAACCAACCAGCAAATGTATATCCGGCTCTTGTAGGATTAACTGGAGCTGATATATTAGTATCATAGTCATCAGTGATTGAACTTATTAAAGAACCACCATTACTATTAAAGATAATTGTGTACTGATTAATCGTATATGTAGCAGTAATAGTAATATCATTTGAAGGCATAGAGCTTGGTAAAACATCGCTCCAACCAGTAAATGTATATCCTACTCTAGTCGGATCAAGAGGAGCTACAACTCCACTTAGATCTTCACCAAATTCATAATCAGTTGTTTGAATTACTATACCATTGTAATCTTGGTACTCTATTGTGAAACTATTAACTGTATAAGTCGCCTTAATTATTACATCGTTAGCTGGCATTGTTGCTGGAACTAAAGAATCCCAACCAAAGAATGTATATCCTACTCTTGTAGGATTAGCAGGACTTGTTAATCCGCTTAAGTCCGCTTCAAAATCGAATGAAGTAGCTTGTAAAACATTGCCATCAAAATCTTGATATTCAACAACAAATGTATCAGCAACCCACTTTGCAAAGATTGTTATATCTCTTGGGGGAGTTGTTAAAAACACAAATGGTGTGTCAAAAGATTGATCTGCATACCAACCAGCAAAAACATATCCAGTTTTTGTCGGGTCTATTGGTGCAGAGATTCCTTGACCTTCTTGACTTAATAATGGATTTATTAAACTTCCACCATTTGTATCAAATGTAATTGTGTATTTTAGAATTGAATAAAGGGCTTTGAAAGTAATATCGTTTGCTGGCATCACCGTTGGTAAAGTAACATCCCAACCGTCAAACATATAACCAACTCTGTCTGGTACCGTTGGTCCAGTAACAGCTAATAAATCAGCTCCATATTCAAAATCTAAAGTATCTAAAACTGTATTATCATCGTCCAAGAAAATAAGACTGTAAGTATTGATAGTATAAACAGCTGTAATTATTAAATTTTGAGCAGGCATATTTTCTGGAACTAAAATATCCCACCCGATAAATGTATACCCTACTCTTGAAGGATTAATTGGTACATTTGCTATGTCTAAATCAATACCAAATTCAAAAGTTTCAGTTTGTAATAAAGTTCCATCATAATCATAATATTCGATTGTGTAATTATTGATTGAGTATTCAGCTATTATTTGAATGTTTTCTGAAGGCATAGAACTTGGTAAAACATCGCTCCAACCAGTAAACTCATATCCAACTCTAGTCGGATCACTTGGCACAGTTACACCTGTGATATCTGAATTATATGTGAAGTTTTCAGTTTGAATAACTACACCATCATGATTCACATATTCAATTTTGTATTCGTTTGCTATCCATCTTGCATTTAATGTTATATTTTCGCTTAACATTGTAGTCGATATAAAAGCGTTGTTTGATTCATCATCTATATACCAACCACCAAAATTATATCCAGATTTTACTGGATTTTCCGGTAGAGTTAAATTTGTATTATATTCTTGTGTAATAGAAGAAACATCACTGCCACCATTTGAATTAAATGTAATGGTATATGGATTAACTAACCATTTAGCATACAATGAAATATCATTCGCAGGTATAGTGCTAAACGTGTATTCTTCTACTAATAATTCATCCAGATACCAACCAGCAAATGTATGTCCAACCTTTGTAGGAGAAACAGGAGCTTCTACTACTTTATTGAAATCATCTATTATATTTTCTACTTCACTGCCGCCATTTTCAATGAAATTAATTTCATATTGATTAATTGACCATTTAGCATATAACAAAACATCTTCCCCTGGCATTGTAGGGAAGAAATACTCTATTAGTAATTCACTGTCAATAAACCAGCCTTCAAAAGAATATCCTTCTTTTGTTGGAAAATCAGGTTGTGTGATCTGTGAATTGAATTCTTGTGTGATTGATTCTAATGCATTTCCACCATTAGAATCAAATGTAATTGTATATTGATTTATATTCCATGCAGAATAAACCACAATATCCTCGTTAGGCATTGTAGTTAAGTTAAACAGCATTGTGGTTCCCTCATCAAGATACCAACCACCAAAACTATAACCCATTTTAGTTGGTTCATCTGGTAAAATGATTTCGTCACCAACACCATATTCATCTTCAAATAAAACTCTAGAACCATCAACGAATTGTAGCATGAAATCAATTAGTTGATATTTAGCATACAAAATTGTTCTACGATGAATTACATCTCCTGGTTCGACAGCTTCTGTAAACTCTTCGTCTGTATACCAACCAATAAAAATATGTCCATCCATAGTTGGTTCTGGTAGTTCTGAAATTGGTGTACCAATAGAATAATTGACTTCTGTTGTGGATAATTGTCCATCATATGGCTCTAGCAATAAACTAGAACCACCAAATGCTATTTCTTCTACCGTATCATCAACAAATTGAAGTAAAAGAATTATACCAACAACAATAGCGAAAATTCCAAAAAATACCGTTTTAAAAGATCTCATAAATTCTCCTAGTTAATACGTGATCATTAGAACGATAGATAATATAGTAAGAATGCTCCATAAGATGATTAATTTTTTTAGTTTCTTTTCTGAATAAGAAACATTCAACTCAACTTCTGGACTCCCATCTGTACCATCTTGTCCTTTATCTCTTTTTAATAATTTTCTAATTTTTAATTTAATAAGAACTATTCTTCCTTCAAGGAAAAATATATAAACACCTAAGACAACTAAACAGGCACCTAAAAATATTTTAAGCGTTGTGTGGGAACCTATAAATAAAAAATATAAAACTTGACCTGTATTCATAATTATGCGTCCTTCTTTTTAGTGTCGGACAATATTACTAAGCCTACCACCATCCATAATATTGCGATTACAACTAGTAATATTGAATTAAATACAACCATTTGAATCTCCTCCTAGTTATCTTTATAAATATTTTCTCACATCAATAAAAAAAAATCAAACAATGTGCACCTAATAGAAATATATAATATATATATAAACAAATAAGTATTTGCTTTGTAAAAATTCTATATCATATAAAAAAAATAAGCAATACCTCACCGAGATATTGCTTGATTTTCTAACGTTTTGCTACCTTTTCTTGGGTTTTAAAGCCAAATCAGGTTTATTAAACTTGATTGCTTCTCTAACTTCTTTGAAATAAGCAGATGATTCTTTTTTCTTAGATTTTTTATAAAGGTAATCATCAATACCTAAAGCAGCTCTATGTCCGTCTGCGACTGCAGTAATAATATCTGGTCCTCTATTGATGTCTCCACCAATAAATAACCAATCTAAACCGTCTACATGTCCATACTCATCCGCTTTGATTTTACCTCTAGCAATTGTCATTTTTTCTTGTATTGCTTCTGGTAAATAATCATAATCTGGAGCTTGTCCAATTGAGAAGTAAACTTGTTTCCCTTTGTATATAGTTTCTTGTGTTTTATCCATTTTAGGATTAAATTTACCTGTTTCATCAAACACGCTTAGACATTTCCAAACTCTTAAGCCTTCAATTTTACCTTTTTTAACAATGATTTCTTGAGGTCCGCATCCAAAGTGGAATTTGATTCCTTCTTCTCCACCTTCAACGTACTCTTCTTCACTAGCTGGTAAGATATCTAAACCTTCAAGAGATGTAAGTGTTACATCAGATTTACCGTATTTCATTAGTTGAATTCTTATAAGGTTTCTAGCTACATCAAATGCAACATCTCCACCACCTACAACAACAGCCGATTCTTTAACGTTAATATCTTCTAATTTAATCGAACCTCTAGCTAAATCTCTAGCTAGTGGCAAGAAATCCATAGCTCCTATTACGTCTTCGTGATCAGACCCAGGAATGTTAAGTTTTCTTGCTTTGAAGAAACCAGTTCCTAGGAATACTGCATCATATTTTTTCTTTAATTCATCTAAAGTTATGTCTTTACCAATTCTAGTATTAGTTTTAATATTAACACCAATTTTTTTGATGAAATTGAGGTCTTTTTCAACTGCATAGTCAGGAATTCTGTATTGTGGAGCTCCATAGCTTGCGACTCCACCAGGTCGGTCTTTTTCTTCAAAAACATCAACACTATATCCTAATCCTCTTAAGTAATATGCAGCACTCATACTTGCTGGTCCAGAACCAGCTATAGCGATTTTAGCATCGATTATTTCTGATACTGGTTCACTAAATATTTTGTCGTACATATCATCTGGTGCACTGTCAATAATGTATCTTTTTAACCAACGAATTGCGATGCCTTCGCCTCTAACTGCGATAGCACAAGCTGTTTCACAATTATGGGTACAAACACGTCCACAAACACCTGGTAATGGGTTTGTTTCGTAGACTTGTCTTAGAGCACCTTCGATATCATCTTCCCAAATAGCTTTAATGTATTGTGGTATGTGCATTTGTACTGGACAAGCCGTAGTACAAACTCCACATTCTACACAACGAGCAGCTTCTTGTTTCGCGTATTCTTTAGAATATCCTCTAACAACTTCAATATAACTTTTTACTCTTTCATCTGGTTCAATATGTTCCATCTGAATTCTTTCTAAATCGAGTAAATCAGTTGTTTCATTTTTCACATATCCTAATTCAACTTCTTCATCTTGCCAATCTATTTTAGGCATTAATAAGAAGCTATTTGGATCTGAATCTGCATAGATGTATTCTTTACTCATTTTTAATGATTCAGTAGTACAAGTATCTACGCATAATGCACAGAAACAGCATCTACCATAATCAATTACTGGTCTTTGTTGATGCTCACCAGCAACCAATGGTAAATCAGTTCTTTCAACCATGGTGATTGCATCTGTTGGGCAGATTTCCCCACAGGTTCCACAACCAATACATTTTTCCCAGTCATTAACATGGAATCCTCTTAAATTATCAGGTCCAGTTCTTGGAGCTGAGTCTCTTCTTGATTTACTTTTAATTATTGAATTATCATCTAAATACTTTGCGTTTTTCTTTGTCAAAATAGTATTCATCGGATGGGTTACTGGTTTTTTAAATAAGTATTTCCAATGTGCTAGTGGTTTGAAGATACTTGATTTTGGGTATTTTTTATTTTCGTCCATAATATCCTCCTACCTATCTATCTCTGGAGAACAAATCCCCATAGTGTCTACCCATAGGGCAGCATCATCGATTCTTGTTCCTGGCAAGTATTTTTCAATACCCAGTAATCCTTGCGGATAACTAGCTCCACGAACTCCAACTCGATATGGTTTAGTTCCACCATTTGAAACCATATAATATCCGAATTCACCCCTACTAGATTCAACAGGGCTATATACATATCCTTTTGGAACTGTCCAACGCATAGACTGTCCTCTACCTGGTTTTACTCTAACAGGTCCCTCAGGCATTTTAGCTAGACACTGTCTAATAATATTTATTGATTGTTGTATTTCTTTAAGTTTAATATCTACTCTACATCTAGCGTCACTATATGTAGAGGTAGGTACTTCAAATTCTACTTCATCGTATTTTGCATAAGGCATTACTTTACGTAAGTCATTTGCTTTACCAACAGCAGAACGCATACCAATACCAGTAACTCCAAGTTCCCAAACAACTTCTGCTGGCAACATAATAGTATCTTTAACACGAACAATAATTGATGGATTATTTACCCCTAAATCACGGTATTCAACAAGTCTAGATTCTAAACTATCCATAAATTCATGCATATCTTTTTCGATACCTACTGGTAAGTCTTGTCTAACTCCACCAATAACAATGTATTGGTGATAAACTCTAGCGCCAGTAATTTTTTCAAAAATATCAAGAATTAAGTTTCTATCCGCATGAGCATGATACATTAATGTATAGTTACCAGTTGGACCACCTAACCCACCATAGGCCATTAAATGCGCTGATATTCGAGCGAATTCAAGGATTATCATTCTAATCCAGTGTGCTCTGTCTGGTACTTCAAGTTTTAATAGTTTTTCTACACTTTGTGCATAGGCCATTTCATTAGTATCAGGTTCAGGAACACAAACTCGTGGGATTAAACTAATGTTTTGTACCCAAAGTTTTCTTTCCATACCTTTTTCAAATCCACGGTGTAACATACCAGGTAGAAGATATGATCTTTTGATAATATCTCCATCCACAAACATATGTACTGATGCATTACCATGCATACCAGGATGTTGAGGACCTAAAAACAATTTCATTTGTTTCATTGTTTTTTACCTCCACGCAGTGACATAGCTCTTTCAGTTCTAACTTGTCTTTTTGCTTGTTTGCTTTCTTTTTTATCCTTAACCGCATAGTCTTGAGGATAATCCCTTTTTGGAAATTTCTTATCACTATACGCTTGTGGATCAAAGTCTTTTCTTAGTGGTGGAATATCATCCCAACCTTCTAGGATTAATTGTTTCATATAATCTGGATTGCCAGGGAATGCTATTCCGAAGAACTCATGTGCTTCTCTTTCATAATATTTAGCACCAGGAAAAATTGGTAGAATTGAATCCATAACTGGATTCTCTCTATCTATTTTTGTCCTAACTTGAATATATACTGGTTTATCCCAGTTGAATAAAATATAAACTAATTCAAATTTGTTTTCTTCTAACCAGTCAATAGCGCTTAAATAAGATAATTGAATCCAGCCAGCACCTTTTAATCTTGTAAGGAGCAAATGTACATCATTTTTTTCTACCTCAAAACTTACTTGGTATTTATCAACAACATCAGTTTTGATAACTTTGACTGTACCATTGACTAATTCAGTTACAAATTCAACATTATTCATGGAATTCATCATGGACAATCACCTCCCCAAGTGAATCTTTTTGATTCTGTTTATACCATTCAAAATGATCATGGTATCTCTTCCAGCCAACAGCTGTTTTTCTTTTAATTTGATCCATTAAATCAACAAATCCATTTAATACTGCATCTGTATTAGGCATACAGCCAGCAACATAAACATCTACAGGAATATATTGATCTAATTGATTTATTACGGCGTGAGAATCGTGATAGATTCCCCCATTGATAGGGCAACTTCCTAGAGCTACCACATATCTTGGCTCACTCATTTGTTCATAAGTATAAATAAGTCTTCTTAACGTTTTTAAAGATAAATAACCTGATACTAATAAAATATCAGCTTGTCTAGGTGTAGCCATTGGCCCCATTCCTAAACGTTCCATATCATAAGCTGAAGTCATAGCTGGTGGTAATTCAATTGCGCAGCAACCTGTACAATACATTAACAACCACAGTGAATTTCTTCTAAAGTAATCACCAATTTCCCACCATTTACGATCAGTTTCTTCTTTCGACAATTTACTTGCCGGAGTAAATTTCGTGCTTTTCATTTTATATCACCCATCCAAAATAGATTGCTATCACTGCTTGTACAACAGCCATTAATAATGGCCATTTATAGAAGAATTTAACAACCTGATCAATTTTAAAACGTCCATTAACATTGGATATAAGATTAACGAATGTATACACAGTTGCATATTTGATTAAGAAGATAAATATATTTGACGCTCCACCTAAGAATATGTGGACAAATAAACTTACTTCGATGAAAACTGTGATTTCATGCATAATGAATAACATACCTAGTTGTTTTCCACCATACTCAACCATCGGTCCTGATGCAATTTCCGCAGGAGCGATGTAAGTTTCAAATGGTTTTTTACCAAGCATACCCATCAGAGCTAATACACCAACAATACCACCCAGTGGTAAAGCGACTATAAACCAGTTATTACCAGCCATTTGTTGATATAATGCAATCCCTGTTAAGGAGCTTGTTCCAGATAAATTAATTATAGTTAAGATTACAACTAAGAATGGAACTTCATAAGCTAACATTGTAGTTAAAGCTCTCATTACCCCAATACTTGCCCATGGATTACCTGATCCACTGGCACTCATTGCCATTCCTAGCATACCAACAGCTAGTAAATATACAAAGATAAAGAAATTATCATAGTTTTGGAAAGCCAAGAAAGAATTTGTTAGAGGCATAAACATAGCTGTACCGATAATACCACCGACAGCCATAATTACTCCAAAGTCAAATACCCAACCATGACTTACACTTCTCTTGCTTAATAATTTAAAGATATCAAGATACTCTTGGTACCATTTAGGTCCATGACGTTTTTGTACTCTCGCAATTATTTTTCTATTAACACCACCAAGTCCAGTTTGTAATACAAAACCAAACAAAGCGATACCAACACCTACTAATAAATTAACAATCATAGTACTTCACCCCACAATAACAAGATTATTATTAGAATAATCCACAGTAAAGTCTTGCCTATGTTTTTAGACATAAACAGATATTTACCTAATCTACCCAGATCTTTAACTTTTTGAGCTAAAGCCTTATAGAATTTAGTCATCCAATGACTCTGCTTCTCATATAGTCTTTCAAGAGGAGCATAAAAATCAGTAGTATAATGCAATAGATGTTCATCATGAACAAAGTTAGCTGCAGTATAAGTATCCATTAAATCCACTTTTCTTGATTTCTTCAATAGAATGAAGATTATGAAAGCTATTACTATACCAAGACCGAAGACTAATGTAATCAATCCCGGATTTAATATACCGTTAGTACCAGTTATTTCAAATGTAGTTACAGTTATAGGAACAAAACCTAACTCTACAACTATATTATTTATGAATTTTAAGATTCCCGCCGGGAATACTCCTGTGTAAACATTTAATCCCATAATGATAAATGTTGGGATTAACATTAACAATGGTGCTTCCTTAACATGTTTGTATTCCCTTAATTCTTGGCCTAGGAATAAAGCAGCTAAAGGTCTAAACACGTACAAGAATGAACCGATACTACCAAAGAATACAGCTATACCTACAAAGATTAATCCTTGGTCGATAACCGCTTGGAATATAATCCATTTAGAAATGAATCCTCCCATAGGTGGAATCCCCGCCATTGAGATAATAGCGATTAAGTAAGCTAAATAAGTAATAGGCATCTTATGAATCATCCCACCCATTTCTTTCATCTTAGTAGTACCTGTAACTCTAGCTACAGCTGCGATAGCCATGAAAGCTCCTGCACTCGCTAATGCGTGAGCTAAAATATGATACAGCCCACCAGCAAATGCTAGTCCATTCATTAAACTAAACGCTACTAATATATATCCCCCATGACTCATAGATGAATAAGCTAATAATTTCTTAGCGTCATCCTCTTTAATAGCCATTAGTGTACCAAACACAATGGACATTCCACCTAAAATAGCCACAATATATTGCCCAATAGGTAAGTTCAGAGCTCCTATCATTCCTGTATCAGGAGTGATTTTTATTAAAGCTAAAATACCAATGAAAGCACCTAACTTAACCAAAGCCCCAGATAATACTGGAGAGAATGGATGTGGTGCATTACCATGAGCTATCGGCAACCAAATGTGAAGTGGGAACGCTCCAAGCTTAGCAAACGCTGCAATTAAGAATAATGCGAATACAAATACTGAAGTTGGTCCATTTAAAGCCGCTAATCCTACATTGATATCAAAAGTACCTGTTTGTTGGAATATCATGAAGATACCCAATAACATTGAGACAGATCCTGCAACACTAAAGCCAAAATATGAAACCGCTGCTTCTCTACTCTTTCCTTGAGGAATCAAGAACATCGTAGTCCAAATTATTAATTCAAAGAAGAAAAATAATTGTAAGAAGTTATTTGTATAGAACGCTCCAATAATTCCTGCTAAACTCATTAGGAACAAAAAATTATAAGAGTTTTTGTATTTATAATTATTTATAAAATATGGATGGAAGAAACTAACCATTAAATACACGAATGCAATTATGATTACAAAGTAAAATCCAAGATATGATTGTGAAAAAGTTATACCAGGTAAAATGTTTACGGTAGTGTCTAGATTCATACCGAAACCAAACCCAGCTAACGAAACAAACACAAACATAGTTGCGAATATTGTAAAGATTGATCCAGCTGTCGCATTAATTTTAGTTAATAAATACGAGATTATCGCTGAACCTACTAGAAATAAAATCAATAATTCAATACTAGCCATTATTAACCACCTCCGTTACAGTATCAATGGAGTTATCCAGTTTATCTAAAGGTGTTGAATAGGTTCCAAAAGCTAATAAAGCTAATGCAATAACCACAAATATAACTTTAAAGGAGATGTTATACTTAACATCGATTTTCGCTTCATCTTTGCCTTTATACCAGAGTTTCAATAACAGTTTAACAAAATATATACCTTCAATTACCGAAGCAATTAAGATAATTGCGATTAATAAAATTTGATCATTGCTCGCAAGTTCAGTTAAATAACTAAGTTTAATTGTAAACCCTACTAATAATGGTAATCCCATAACACTTAAAGTTACTAAAGTGAAAGCTAACCCAACTAAGACATTTTTAGAGAATAATCCCTGTAACTTATCGGATTCATCACTACCAACATCATTCGTGGCTTTATTAATAACTAGGAACATCACTAACTTGCTTAAAGCATTAGCTACTAATAAATAGACAGCCCAGATTACAATTCCATTAACAAACAACATCGCTACGATAGCTGCCTGTGCTACAGAACTATAAAGTAATATTTCTCTTGTTTTGCTAGATGAAAACGCCATAGCGTCTCCCATAACAATTCCTAAAGCTAATATAACTGTAACAACTGTTAATAAAGTTCCTTCAAACAAAAATAAATTAGTAATTAATCTACCCATTACAAATCCTAATGATGCTGCATAAACACTAGCAATCATTGGGCCTGACATCGTATTAGATTCACCTAAGATACCTTTAACCCAAGAATTGAAAGGAAGTAATTTAGCTTCTACCCCAAGACCAATAAACATCAACAAGAACGGTAAAATAAGTTCTGAATAATTATTGGTTGCTTGTATTTTTTGAATTAAATCTACCATATTCAATGTTCCGAACATTGAATAAAGAATTATAACTCCAAACAAGAATAAACTACTACCAACAGCCCCTAAAATTAAATAATGGAATGTCTTAACTGGTTTCTTATTAGATGTTGAAATCAAATAAGCTGCTATCCCTGATATTTCAAGGAAAACAAATAAGTTAAATAGGTCATTTGTTAAAACTAATCCATTTAATCCTGCAAGAGCGATTAATAAGATACCTGAAAACTTACCATATTTCTTAATATTCAAGAAGGCAATAACTACAACCAATGAATTCACTAGTAATAAAGCTATTTTTGAATAAGTATCAAGTAATAAGTTAATACCTATAGCTGGATTTTGAGTTAATCCGCCAAGAACTACTGTTCCTTCAGGTATGATTAATAATAAAACAACATTGAAAAGCCCCACAACAAGTAAAATATATGGCGCAAGTTTCTTGAAAATAATGGCTAGGAACGCCGCTAAAAGCGGAATAGCTACTAACAATATCGCTATCATACAGATTCCTCCACTTCATCAAGTTCAAAAGTTTTGTGTTTTGAATGAATGCTTTTAGCTACTGCTAATCCTAATGCAGTAGTACCTACACCAATAACAATAGCTGTTAAAACCAATGCTTGTGGTAATGGGTCAACATAAATTAATCCAGCTCCACTTGTACTAGTAATAATTGGTGCGATTCCATCATAAACAAAACCAATACTTATAATAAATATATTTAAGCCGATTTCCATAATATTTAATGAAATAATCATCTTAATAACATTTCTATTTGTAAATAAACCATATAGACCAAATACAAATAAGATTATAGCTGCATATTGTATCATACTGGTTCCTCCTCTGTTAGGAAGTTATCAACGATTCCCGATATTTCACTACCTACTTTTAGACCAATTAAAATATAAATAATTGGTATTATTCCACCACTTATTAACGCTCCAACTGTACCAACAGGTAAGAAGTTTTGTAAGAAATAAGTTGCGAATACTAATCCTAGTAAACCGATAATTACAAATACACTACCAGCAACACCTTCTAAAATTTTGAAGCCTCTAATATTACTTCTAAATTTATCATCTGCTAGATACATCAACAACATTGCACTAGCTATAATAGCTCCACCAGGGAACCCTCCACCTGGAGTAAGGTGTCCATGTAAAATAATATAGATGCTTGTCATTAGAATTATTACAAATAATACTTTTGAACCTACCCTTAACATGAAATTAGGTTTAAATTTCAAATCAAGACGTTTTTGTTTTGCCGATCCACCAAATATTAAAGCAACACCTAAAGCACTAATAAATAAAACTGTAACTTCACCTAATGTATCAAACCCACGATATCCAACTACTACTGCAGTTACGATATTAGCAGATCCAATTTCATCAACATTGTCATCATCAAGATATTCATCTGAAACTCTATCTGATAATTCTACTTCACCAAACTTAGGAAAAGAAACACTACTATCTAAAGCTAAGATTATAAATACTCCTAGTAAAAGAGAAATCAATAATCCGAATAAATTTTTCATCTCGCTTCCCCCCTTCGCACAGCCAATAGAGTGAAAACAAATAGTGCAGTCACTAACCCACTACCAATAACAGCTTCCGTGATAGCTACATCAGGCGCTTTCATAAGCACAAAAGATACTACAGCTAACATACTTAAAGCTGATAAGAATAAAACTGATTTAATAAGTTTTTTCGAGTTAATAGCTAAGAAAGCTATCACTAACAACAAAACTCCTACGATCAAAGAGATGATATCAAATGCTGTCATTTTCTTCACCTCTGTCTTTCAAATCATCCTGAACTAGATTAGTAGGAATATTTTTTGATTTATAAGTTGCCTTTGCAATAACGCTTGATCCAATTGGGTTAGAAATAACTATGAAGACTATTATAATAATAATCTTAGCTGTCCAACTTGGATTAGCAAAAGCAACACCTATTAAAATCGAAAAAGCACCTAAAGTAGTCGCTTTAGTTCCGGCTTGAATTCGATTAAATGTATCTGGCATTCTTAAAACACCTAGTCCACCTAAGAGAAAGAAAAGACCACCGATGGTCATAAAAATATAACTAACTATTTCCATCTTTTTTACCCTCCAAGTATCTAGAGAAAACAATTGTTTCTAAGAAAGCTAATATAGCGTAAACTATCGCTATATCTAAATATAAACTGCTTTCAAATACGGACGCTAATACAACTATTACACCAATAATAATCATATTAAATGTATCCAAAGAAACAACTCGATCACTTAATTTTGGACCTGCAATCATTCTAATTAGGGTAAATAATATCCCTAATCCCATCAAAGCAAAAACAATAATATCCATTACTTCAATCATTTGAAGATACCTCCTAAGATTTTTTCAAAAGGTCCAGAGATATTTTTTTTGTTTTCGACCTCGTCTTTACCTTTGACATCAACAGTATGAACATAAATATGTTCTCCTTCTACATCAATTGACAGCGTACCCGGGGTAAGCGTAATTGAATTAGCCAATGTCAACTTTCCTAAATCACCTTTTAAATCCGTTTTCACTTTTACAATTCCCGGATTCAGAGGGATTTTAGGACTGAGAACTCTTCTTGCAATATCTAGATTGGCAAGAATAAGTTTCCAGATGAATACTGGGACATAAATAAATACAAATTTGACCAATTTGACAGGAAAAGAAACATCAATTTTAAAATTGACGTATTTTACCAACATAAAGGTCATAACAGCACTTACTACACTTCCCAAGATTACTTCGTCTACCGTAAAGCCTGCTAGAAGCAGATAAATCAGCAACAAAGTAATGAAAGTAGTTAAATACTTCATTTCCATCCTCCTATATATTTTTTATATTAAACACAAACCAATAACAAAACAGTAGTATTGAAACACTACTGTCAGCATTAACTCATGAGCAATGATTTATAGTGACATAAACTTAAAAAGTTGCATATGAGTATTATGAAATTTCCGAATGATCTCAACCAAAAACTCGATTGATATCAAGCATGAATCCTCACGCATACCATATATTATAAATATATTATATATAAAGACTAATTTTTTAAAATTATATCATAGATGATATCAAATAAAAAGCGATGTGCTCTAAATCTTAAACTGACAAAATTCAATCATTTTGAACTATAAGCAAGACAGCATGTTGCTGTAAGTGATATAATAAAGTATAAAATATTTATTAAATAAACTTTTAATAAAACCTAAATATACAAATCAGATGTTGAAGACTATAAAATTTTTTATGGTAACTAGAAACCCAAATCAAATATTACCAAAGTCAGGAGATAAGTATGAACTCTATAAAACAGTTTAATCAAATCCTTAATTCATCCGAACAAAATAGATTTGAAATTTGGAGAGACTACAGAAAAGAAGTAACTACTTTTTTGCTTGAGTGTCTTAACAACAAAAAGTATCGTAATCTCATAATATTAGGTGCAGGAAACTTAGACGATATCAACATAAATGAAATAGCATATTTTTTCGAAAAAATCACCTTATCTGATATTGATATTAATGCATTAGAAATAGCCAAAAATAAATATAAATCTGCTTGTGATAAAGTTGAAATTATTGAAGCAGAATACACTGGATTAAAAGATTACGATGATTGGAATAACTTTATTAATAACATACTACTACTAACAAATGAATCAGAAATCAAAGAGTACTTCTTTAAGTTAGAAAAAGAAATCGAGAAACATCGATTCACTCAACACACCAAATATGATGTAGTGATTGTTACCCCAATATATACTCAACTTTTACTTCAACAAATCCTGAAGAATATCTCTATCCTTGACTCTTTAAATTACCCAAAACCTCTTCTTAGGTGTCTAGAAACATCGGCTTTAGAGATAATGCCCAAAGTTGTTGAAGTCTTTAATAACAATGTTAAAATGTTGATAAGTGATGAAGGCTGTTTATTTGTATTATCAGATATTTTTGAAACCAAAATTGACTCTGATTTCTATAGGAAAGTAAATCCCATCATAAATAATCAAATTGAAATGTTTAATTTCTATTCAGACTACGTAAATAAGTTCGGAGTAGGTGTAGGCGATTACGGCATTAATCATTTTGTTGAATCATGGACCATTAAAAAAAGCCAATGGTTTGAATGGCCTTTTAACAAAGATAAAAGCATATTTGTAAGAGCTGCTTTCTTTAAATAAAATCAAACAAAAATAGAACTAAAAGTTCTATTTTTTTTATAGTCTTTCCTTACCAGTTAGGTGTTCAATTTCTATTTCTATAAGTACTGTTGTGTTGTAACTTTCTTCAACGTATTTATAACCTTTTTGAAGGAAATTGCTTGAGTACTTTTTAATTAGTTCTTTTAATATTTCTTGATTTCCAGGAATAATTTTAGCTTTACCAAACACGGTCACACTCTGATATTTTGTGGTAAATACTTCTTCAATTATTTTTACATTATCAAAAACTGAAAACGATACTTTTTCGTTTTTGATTATGTTATCAATTTTGTGACCTTCCTTAGCACTGTGAAAATATATCTTACCATTATATACAACATAATTAACAATTACTGTGTAGGGATATCCATTTTCACTGATTGTTCCTAATATTCCTTCTCTACAGTTATTAAGGAGTTTTAGAGCATCACTATCTTTCATTTGATTCTTTATTCTTCTCATTGGTCTAAACATTAGATGACCTCCAACAAATATTGTTGTATAGCTACAAGAGTTTTAGCGTCTGTAATCTTACCAGTTTTTAATAGATCCTTTACTTCTTCTTTCGTTAAAATCATTAACTCAATAAACTCATCATCGTCTCCAGTTTTTGGACTTTCCATTTTTTTACAGTTTCTGGCAATATATATTTCAATCATTTCGCTACTATATCCGACACAACTATGTAAATCGAGTATTTTTTTAATATCATTTGATCCATAGCCGGTTTCTTCTTCTAATTCTCTTACAGCGCAATCATAACCTTCTTCATTAACGTCATCCTTTTTACCAGCTGGTATTTCGATTAGAACTTGGTTTACTGGATAACGAAACTGTTTAATCAAAATAATCTTACCATCGCTTGTAATTGGTAGAACAGCAGCTGCTCCATCATGCTCTACGTATATTCTTTTACTTGTTTCATCATTTGGTAATACTACTTCATCTTCATATAACTTCATGAAAAAACACTGATACATTAATTTATGGGTTAATTGTTTTTCTTCTAATTTCATATAAGCACCGTCCTAAGTCATTTAATTACTCACATTGTTTCATAAAACCTAAATTCAAGCAGTAAAACTATATTTTATATTTAATTTTTAAACTATATATGTTATTATAATAAAAATGTTTTGGAGGTGAATGAAATGATTAGAGTAGGATACCAAGGAATACAGGGAAGCAATAGCGAAGAAGCAGCTATTCAATTAGTAAAAAAACACAACTTCGATCAGGTATTATTTTTGCCATTAGTTTCATCTTTCAATGTTTTAGATAATGTAAATAACGGAAATATTGATTATGGAGTTATAGCTATTAGAAATAATACCGGTGGTACAGTGACCGAATCTATACAAACTCTAAAATTCTTAAAGTTAACACTATTTGATAAAATTACATTGCCTATCCACCATTATCTTTATGTGAAGGACAAAGAAGTAAAAGAAAATGATATAAAGATCATTGCTTCTCATCCTCAAGCATTTATACAGTGTAAAGCTAATCTTAAAAAGTATTATCCAAATGTGTTATTACTAAAAGATGAGGATACAGCTACAGCGGCTAGAAAATTAGGATTAGAACTTTTTGATAGAAATACAGCGATTCTATGCAGAAGGAATGCCGGGGAATTTAATAACTTGTTCCTAATGAAATCTCATCTAGAAGATCGAAATGATAATACAACGGATTTTGAAATATATAAAAAATAATCATAGTTCTATTTTGTCGATTTTAAAGTAGACGCTAAAAAAGAGGTAGGATTCCAACAGGATTCCACCTCTTTTTGTTATAATTACAAATCAATAAGTTAAATTAAATTGAATATATTTAATCTTTAGCTTTAATTGCTTTGATTAAATCTGTGACTCCACTGGTATTTTTTGATTCAAAAGATTTTAATATTTCAATAGGAATAGCAAAAACAATAGTATTTGATTTGTCAGAAGATAAATCATTTAAAGTAGCTAAAGTTCTTAGATGCATAGACCCAGGACTTTTAGCAATAATATCAGCAGCTTCTGCTAATTTTACAGCTGCTTCAACTTCACCAATAGATTTAACGATAATTGCATTTTTTTCACGTTCAGCTTCAGCGACTCTAGCAATAATTCTCTCCATATCATCGGGGATTTTTATATCTTTTATCTCGACTTTTTCTACTTTGATTCCCCAAGGATCAGTTTCTAGGTCTACTATATCCTTAATTTCCTTTGAAATCACTTTTAAGTGCGATAATAACTCATCTAATTTAACGCCACCAATAGAGTTTCTTAGCGTTGTTTGGGCAAGTTGAGTGACTGCATTAAATGCATTTTTAACTTCTAAAACTGCTTTTTCTGCATCATTAACTCTATAATATACAACCGCATTAATGGTAATGGTAACATTGTCTTTTGTAATACATCTTTGTTGAGGAACATCTTGTGTTATAGTTCTTAAATCAATTTTTATTATCTCGTGTACAATAGGAATTACAAGTCTTAATCCCGGTTCTAATTTCTTAATATACTTGCCAAATCTAAATTTTACTCCACTTTCATACTCTCTAATTATTCTAAACATCATTACCCTCCATTATTATATTTTTTTGAAATCATAAGTATATTATATCACAATAAAACTAATTTGATTAATAATTATTCATTAATGAAGTTATAGGTATATATGTATGATTAGGTTTATAACAAAAGGCTTAACTCCTCTTAAGATGCGGAGTCAAGCCTTAGATAATCTGTTGCTTTTTGATATCTTTTTTTATATGAATTTTTTAATTTCTTTAACCAATTTATCTGGACAATCTACAAGAGGACTATGTCCTGATTTTTCTAAGACAACTTTTTTTGCATTTTTAAGTGCATTAACAGTTTCATCTACCATATATTCTAATACCACATAATCAGTATCACTCCATAATGATAAAACTGGACAAACAACATCGTTAATAGATTTATCTCCATCAGTTACTCCATTAGATGTATTAGACATATTAAATCTAGTCAATGCCCAATCAATATCTAAAAGATTCTTTTGTTTCATAGTTTCACTAAGGTATAAATCGTTATCTTCTTTTGAAGGTTTATTAACCGAATAAATTGCTTGGTCCCAAACAGCTCCCATTACAGCTATATTACCAGATTCAAATACGTCTAACATTGGTTTCACTTGAATAGGATCTAAGCCAATTTCTTCTTTAGTTTCATAATAGCTACCTAATATTGCCTGACCAGCCGCGTCTTTTTTATATATAGGATAACCTTTAAAAGAGCATGACTCAATAAGAATTACTTTCTTTACATTGTATCTACGTTTGGCAGCCATTTTTAAAGCAACTGCTCCACCAGTGCTCCAGCCTGCTAAGAAATAATGCTTAACTTCTAATGCATCTAACAACATAATTAAATCGTCACTAAGCGTTTCTAAATCATCAAACCTTCTAATATATGAAGAATCCCCAAATCCTCTCATATCGGGTGCAATAACTCTATAGTTAGATTTTAATCTTTCAATTAACGGTTTAAAGTGTACCCCGCTACTCATGTTACCATGAACTAAGACTATAGTTTGCTTCCCTTCACCGGCATCTATGTACGCTAGTTTCTCGCCGTTTTTGATTTGCAAAAATTTTTTAACCATCTTTTTTTCCTCCTTATTAACATTATTTTACTACAAGAATTAGAAAAAAGTGTATCAAAACATAAAAAAAACACTCAATGAGTGTTTTTTAGTGTCCAAATTTATTTATGTCCATAACATTTTTAGGCATTCCAACCTTTTTCTATTGTATACCTTTTTCTACATAAAATTCACCGATTAATGACTTCTTAGGATTTGAGTTTTTAACCAATAAATCTACTTTTACATCCGCCTTAAGATCTCTAGATGAATTGGTCATATTGATAAATCCACGACCTTTATAAGTCACACCATCTACAATATATGTATATGTTATTGCTTTTGCACCTCTGTAATAGAATGCCTTAATTATTGTTCCTTCGACTTCTCGACAATCAATTACTCTCAATGTCAATAAATAATATCTCAGTGTAAACACAATAATTGACGCTATTGCTAACCCGGCAAATATTAAATATGTGTTTTCATCTGGTCTACTTACAAGCATAATTATGCCAACAATCACCGTTACGATAAATGTAACGAATGCAGATCTCATGTATCCATCAAATTTGAGTGCTTTTTTAAAACTTATTTTATCCATAATGTCCTCCTATATTTTTCTTTTCGCTCTTGGGTGAGTATTTAAATATTCTGATTTAAGTTTTTCCTTTGATACCTTGGTATAGATTTGCGTTGTAGATAGTGATACATGCCCTAACAATTCTTGTACTACTCTTAAATCTACTCCGTTATTAATTAAATGAGTCGCAAATGAATGTCTAAATGAATGTGGTGAAATATTCAATGTTGAAGATTGATGTTCTAACTCTTTATCGAGAACTAAATTTATACCTCGATTGGAGATTTTACCACCTTTAAAGTTAAGAAAAACGTAATCATTACTTTCTACGTTTCTTAGTGCAAACTCTGGCCTAGCAGCCATAACGTATTGATTTATTGTCATAACTGCGGTTTCATGTACTGGGACTATTCTATCCTTAGAACCTTTCCCATGTACCAAAATTGTTCTATTTACATAGTCTATATCCTGTAATTTTATATTTGTAAGTTCTTGTGCTCTTAATCCGCAGCCATAAAGCAATTCAAAAATTGCTTTATTTCTTTTTCCAAGCGCAGTTTGAGTGTTTATGTTATCTAAAAATTCTATCATTTCTTTTGGGTAGATAAATTTAGGTAATTTTCGATTAACTTTAGGTAAAACAACAAATTTAAATGGGTTTTCATTAGTTATTTCTTCTTCTACAAGAAAATCATATAAACTTCTAACAGCACTTATTTTTCGTGAAATCGACTTCGGGGTGTACTGATTGTATAGGTAAGACACATAAAATTTAGCAATTCGATTGGTCACGTGAATTAAATCCCCTAAATCCTCTTTATCTAAAAAAGCTGTTAAATTACCTATATCGTTAGTATAAGATTTATAAGTGCTTTCTGAATATTGTCTTTGATGTAATAAATAATCTTGGTACATAACAATGATTTCTATATTAGTCAAGAACACCACTTCCTATCATTTCCTCGATTGCTTCAAGGCTTCTTTTTGCATATAGTGCTTTACGTTCTTTTTTATGATGTTTTGCTTCTAATGATGGGAATATTCCAAAATTTGTGTTCATTGGTTGAAAATATTTCTCTTCAGCTGAAGCAATATAATAACTTTGAGATCCCAAAGCTGTAAACTGTGAAAACTCAAATAAATCAAGTCCCCTAATTAGTCTTGACATATTTATTCCCGCAATTAAGCCTGACCCAATAGATTCTACGTATCCTTCTACTCCGCTTAATTGCCCTGCAAAGAAGATATTGGGTATTTTTTTAGATTGATAATATTGATTTATCGTTTTTGGTGCATTTATAAAAGCATTTCTATGCATTATCCCATATCTAATAATATTAGCTTTTTCTAATCCTGGTATCATTCGTATTATTCTTTTTTGTTCAGGAAAAGTTAAATGAGTCTGGAACCCTACTATATTAAACATCGTTTTTATTAAGTTATCTTGTCTTAATTGTACAACTGCAAAAGCCCTTTTGCCACCATCTTTTTCTAAACCTACAGGCTTCATTGGTCCAAACAATAAAGTTTGATAACCTCTTCTAGCTATTTCTTCAAAAGGCATACAACCTTCAAAAACTTTTAATTCATGCTCTTTTATATCGACTGTTTTAGCGTTAATAACTTCATTATACCAAACATCGTATTGTTCTCTGGTCATTGGACAGTTAATGTAATCCGCTGAACCTTTATCATATCGACTTTTAAAATACGCTACATCCATGTTAATTGAATCAAATTCAATTATCGGAGCGATGGCATCGAAAAAATATAATGTGTCTTCACCAATAAAAGACTTAATATCAGCCATTAGACTATCACTAGTCAATGGCCCAGAAGCTATTATAGTATAGAAGTCAAAGTTTATATTCTTAACTTCTTCATCAAATATATTTATTAAAGGATTTTTATTTATTTCATCTGTAATATGTTTTGAGAACATATCTCTATCTACTGCTAAGGCACTACCTGCAGGTACTTTATATAAATCCGCTGTCTTTACTATTAAAGAATCAAGTTTTCTCAATTCTGCTTTCATCAATCCAGCAGCATTTGAAACGTCATTAGATCTAAGTGAATTGGAGCAAACAAGTTCAGCAAAGAAGTCGCTGTTTTGAACATCGTTTTTCTTGATTTTTTTCATTTCGTATAAATTTACTTCAATTCCTCTTTTGGCTAATTGGTATGCGGCTTCACAACCAGCTAACCCAGCCCCTATAACATTAACTATTCTTTTCAAATTAAACACATCCTCAATATATATTATAACACAACAGATAAAAAAACAGCTAAATAAAAAGGCGGTAAATCCGCCTTAATTAAATATATTTTAAATTCTATACCATTATAATTATTTCTTAATTCTTATTACCACGGGTTCGGTTTGCAACTTGATTTTTCCTTCAAAAACTTTCACAATTCTACCGTTCAAATAATTCCTATAATGACCGTCAGCAATATCTATAGATAATTCCCCTTTGACTTGACCAACATTGAAGATACCATAGAACTTATCAATATCGTTTTCTACTGTATTATAAGCAACTCCATCAATTTCAGGTATATTGATACTAAAAATACCTTTTGCGAATATATTTTTTTTCTTTAGTTTCCCTAACTTAATAATTAAACCAGAAATGTCACCATTGCGAATAAATAATTCTTTGTCAAAAAGATTTGGCTTAATGTCTGCACAGTATTCTTCACCAGCATATAACATAACAGCGCCTTTTTGAAAATAGTTTAATGCAGTCCAGTTTTTTATTTTATCTAAATCATTATTGACGTATTTAGCAATACGATCAAAATCATGATTTTCTAGGTTTTTCATTTTAACATAATTGCTTGGATATATTTCCTCTTGTCTTTTAATAGCTTCTAAATAATCTTTTAAAGGTCTTTGACCAAATAAGTATTCTTCATAATATGGTTGAATATCATAATCATACGCCATATCAAATACTTCATATATTTCAGCTTCACTAGCACAGTAATGTCCAGCGTCCCTTATCCATTTTGTAAAACTGCCATGAACTGATTCGCTTAACCAAAATGTATTTCTGTTGATTCTACTAACTTTTTTTCTAGCGAACTTCCAAAAATCAACTGGTACAACAGAAGCTACATCACATCTATATGCATCAACACCCATTTTAGAGTATTCAACCAATATATTAGATAATTCTTCCCATAATCCCTTGTCTTTGGTAAAATCAAGATCAGTTACATCTGACCAATCCTCTACTTTGGTAATATATTCACCAGATTTATTTTGGTAAAAGTATTCTGGATGTGTTTCTAGTAAAAGTGAGTCTTTAGCTGTGTGGTTGAATACTATATCCATCATGATTTTCATCTTACGATTATGAACTTCATCAATTAGATCTTGGAAATCTGCTTTAGTTCCTAGTTCTTCGCGTACAGCGCGGTAATCTTTAATTGAGTAAGGGCAACCTAATCGACCTTTTCTACCAACAACTCCTATTGGATGAATCGGTAATAAATATACTACATCAACTCCCAGTGACTTGATTCTATCTAAATCAGCTACAACAGCTTTAAATGTTCCCGCTTCAGAAAAATTGCGGACGTATATTTGATAAATCACTAGATTTCTTAATTTAATATTTGTTTTTTTCATATTTCCTCCAATGTATTTCTTTTTAAACACTAGTTTACTATATATGTAACGCAATGTACACTATATTAAGAGAATTAGTTTTATGAAATTGTTTACATGTTTCTTGACTGTTTTTAGACTTAAATCAGCAAATTAAGTAGGTTTTATGTAAAAAGTTACATAAAATAATAGAAAGTCCTATGAAAAACCCACAAATGTATGTATAATTTTACATATAAAGAGGTGGTATTTATGTCTACTACTATTAAAGATGTTGCTAAATTGTCTCACGTGAGTGTTGCGACTGTTTCTAGAGTTATAAATCAAAAAGGTTATGTTAACTCTGAAACGAGAGCTATGGTTTTAGAAGCAATTAAAGAACTGAATTATGTACCTAATGAATTAGCTAGGTCCTTATTTCAAAAGAAATCAAGCATTATAGCTGTAGTTGTTCCTCATTTAACTTCAGATTATTTTGCGGAGTTATTAGAGTTCATTGAGGATTTAACTGTTAACACTAATTATCGTTTAATGGTGTGTGTTACCCAAGATAACACTGAAAAAGAATCAAAATACTTAAAAATATTTGATCAGTACAATATTGATGGTTTGATTTTAATTTCTAATACACACAGAATCGATGATTACAAGAAATTAGATATACCAATTGTTGAAATTGATCACAACTTAGCTGAAGATATACCTTCAATCACATCTAATAATTTTTTAGGTGGTAAATTAGCAGCTGAAAAATTAATAAACGGTGGATGTAAAAAAATAATCCATTTTAGAGGTCCATCAGATTTAGTAACTGTAAGAGAAAGAACTGAAGGTTTTAAGTCTATTCTTCAAGAAAAAGAAATATACAATTTTTCTTATGACTTAGACTTTAAAGCACCAAGTGCAGACGATATCGACAATGTAATTAAATCAAATTTGGATTGTGATGGGGTTTTTTGTGACTCGGATTATATTGCAGTATTAGCAATCCAAGCGCTCCAAAGAGCTGGTAAAAAAATTCCAGATGAAGTTCAAGTAATTGGTTTTGATGATATTGAATTAGCAAGTGTATTAAAACCAAATCTGACTACTATTTCTCAATCAAGAAAAAGTATTGGTGAATATGCGGTTAACTCACTAATGAAGCTCATCAATAAAGAAAAATTGGAGTTCTTCCATAGACAAATTGACGTTGAACTTATTGAAAGGGATACAACAAAATAAAAACAACACCTTTTACAAATTGTAGAAGGTGTTTTTATTTAGGCTTCTTTTTTCTTTTTACGATTTTTTCTACTAAAATATGCTCTTCCGCCCCAAGCGATCATCCGCATTACAGGTCCTTCTAAATGTTTTTTAACATGTTTAAATTCTTTCCTTATTTCAATATTTTGAGGACATTTTTGTTCACAAGCACCACAATCAATGCATACTGAAGTAAAATGATTTTTCCCATCTTTTGTTAAAATACCAGCGCTTTGTAAATGAGCTATCTTCGCTCCTCGCTTTGCAAACATATGGAAATCATTAAGATTCTTAAATGCAGCTGGTATATTTATCCCTGCAGGACATGGCATACAGTATCCACACCCGGTACAGTTAACTTGAAGTAAATCATCATATACTGCTTTTACAGAGTCCACTACTAACAAATCTTCTTTGGAGACACTATTAGGTAATGTTTCATTAGCAACTCTTATATTCTCTAAAATATGTTCTTCATTATTCATACCAGATAATATTAGTGTCACCATTGGATTGTTCCAAATCCACCTTAATGCCCATTCTGCCGGACTTCTTTTTATGTTTTGTGAATTATAAATATCTAAAACTCTCGCTGGGGTTTTACTCGTTAATGCTCCACCTCTTAAAGGTTCCATAATTATTATACCTAAACCTTTTTTATGAGCATATTCAATTCCTTCAATTCCAGCTTGGTAATGTTGATCAATAATATTGTATTGAACTTGAGCAAATTCCCAATTGTATTCGTCTACTATTTTGATAAAGGACTCCGGTTCATCATGAAATGAGAAACCAATATGCTTAACCTTGCCTTCTTTTCTTATTTTATCCATAAACTCAATAATTCCAAAACCTACCATCTTTCTCCAGGTATCATAATTTAAAGCATGCATAAGATAGTAATCAAAATAATCTGTTTGAAGTTTTTTTAATTGTTTTTGAAAGTACTCTTCGATTTGTTCTTTCTTATTAATAAAGAAACAAGGTAATTTAGTGGCTAACTTAACTTTTTCTCTATATCCGTCTTTTAGTACTACTTCGCCTAGAAAAGTCTCTGAAGCCCCCATATGATATGGGAAAGCGGTATCCAGATAGTTAACTCCGTTATCAATCGCTAGTCTAATTTGATTTTTTGCTGTTTGTTTGTCAATTAATCCTGAATAAGAACCACCACTCTTAGTTGGTAATCTCATACATCCAAATCCAAGTACAGATAACTTTTCATCAGAGTTTGGCATTTTTCTATATTGCATAAACTCCTCCTTTATTTCGTATAATAACTCTTTTAATCTTACCATTTACACAACTTCCTGTAAATATGACGCTGTCTTTTAAATTAAAAAAAACAGAAGATTACTCCTCTGTTTTTAAAGTGTAGTATAATTTTTCAAGTTTTAGTGCTGTATCATCTGAAATTGAGTGTTCGATTTCACAAGCTTCTTGATTGGCTACCTTTGGAGTAACCTCTAAAATCTCAATTAAAAATTTCTTTAAAAGATTATGTTTCCACAACACTTTGCTTGATAAATATTTTCCTTCTTCAGTAAGGGATATATCCCCATATAATTCTTTTTCTACTAATCCCTCTTCTATTAAAGTATTAATAGCCTTATTGACGCTAGCTCTTGAAACATTTAAATGTTTAGCTAAATCAATGGATTTTACATGTGTCCCACCAAAAATGTTAATAGCCTCTAAGTAATTTTCCAAAGATTCTGAATATTTCTTACTCATTATCTTTTACCCCTCTATCTTCATTTGTTATTTCTTCTTTGTATTTTATGTATTTAGTTAAATCACATTTGGATGTTTTACCGCATGATGAACAATCTCCACACGCCTTTCCTTTGTTTCTAATAAATTTTCTAACCATAAAGAAAACGAATACCACTAAAACAGCTGTAAATGTATAGGTTAGAAAATCTCCTGTAGGTAAACTGGCTAATTGATAGATACCAAACGCTACCAGGTAAGCAACAACCAACTCATAAACAATGATGAATGAAAACCACTTCCAAGATTTAAGTTCCTTCTTCATAGCTGCAACAGCAGCTATACAAGGTGTACTCAATAAAGCAAAGACCATGAATGAATATGCTTGTGCGGCTGTAAAATTACTTTGTATAGAAGTAAATAATAAAGAGCCATTTTGAATTACATCACCGTTAACTCCATATAATATACCCAAAGTACCGACTACTGACTCTTTGGCCACTAGACCAGTCATCATCGCAACTGCAGCTTGCCAATCGGTAAATCCAATTGGTTTAAAGATTGGTAAGATAAATCTACCGATGCTTCCTAATAAACTATTTGCAATTTCCGATTCTGCTAATAATCGGAACTCTCCATCAACGAACCCAAAATAACTAAAAAACCAAATTATTATAAATGCAGCCAGTAGGATTGTTCCAGCTTTAATTAAGAATTCCTTACTTCTTTCCCAAGTGTGCATCAAAGTATTTCTTAGGGTTGGTTTCCTGTATTCGGGTAATTCCATAATGTAATTAGCTTTAGCACTCTTGAATATTGTTTTTTTAAATAAAATAGCTGAGGAAATTGCTACTAGTAATCCAAGAATATACATAGAAAATACTACCAAGAACGATCCTCCACCAAATAGCGCTCCAGCAAACACTCCATAAATTGGAGCTTTTGCTCCACAAGAAACAAATGGAATAATCATTGTGGTGATTTTTCTATCTTCATCATTATCCAAAGTTCTTGTATTTGCCATAGCGGGTACGGAACACCCAAAACCAATTAACATTGGAATAAATGATTTTCCAGATAATCCAAATCTTCTTAATGCTCTATCCATAATAAAGGCTGCTCTTGCCATGTATCCTGAATCCTCTAATATCGCTAATGCAAAAAACAGTAAAGCTAGCTGAGGTAAAAAACCTACTACTGCAGCTAACCCACCAAAAATCCCATTTGTGATTAATGATGATATATAAGGAGCCATTCCTAAGCTCTCTACAGAATTAATAATAAAAGTAAAAAATTGGTTGATCAACCAAACAAATTGATTAGTTATAAATGTTCCTAGTGGTCCAAATGCTAAAAAGAAAACAGAAAACATAATCAATCCGAAAATTGGTAACCCAAAAAATTTATGAGTTAATATTGCATCTATTCTGTCAGTCTCAGTTTCTTGCATAATGTCACTTTTTTTATGAGTAGCATTTACAAGTTTAATTATTTTTTCATATCTTGCGTTTGGTAAAACCATATCAAAGTCTAGTTTATATTTTTTTGATTCATAATAAAATGCTTCTAAAAGTTTTGCGGTATCTTCATTTGGTAAAGTCACATCATCCAAAGCTGTTAATCCATCTTCTAAAAATCTTATTGAGGTAAAACGATTCTTAATAAATCTATCAAAACTATTAATTGTGTTTTCGATATCGTCATCATACTTATTAGGTTTATGTATTGATTTAATATCTAATGTTTCTATTCTAGAAATTAGACCTTCTATTCCTTGTTTCTTACTAGCAGAAATCGGAATAATAGGTACCCCAATTAAATTGGATAATTCTATGTAATCAATTTCCTCATTTTTCTTCTCCACAATGTCCATAGCGTTTAAAGCGATAATCATTGGTATATCAGAATCAAGTAACTGTAAAGTCAAAAAAAGATTCCTCTCTAAATTTGAGGCATCAACAATATTTATTATGAGATCCATTTCTTTTCTTATAATATACTTCGCTGCAATCTCTTCTTCCAAAGAAATCGTTGATAGCGAATATATTCCTGGTAAGTCAATAATATTTGCGTCAATAATATTTGATTTTAATTTACCAGTTTTTTTCTCTACTGTAACTCCGGGCCAATTTCCTACAGACTGATTGCTTCCAGTTAATTCATTATATAATGTAGTCTTACCAGCATTCGGATTACCTATCAAAGCAATGTTAAGCATGTTATTCCTCAATTCTTTCAACTGTAATTGTTCTTGCTTCAGCTTTTCTTAATGTCAGAGAATACCCTCTAACAATTATTTCCATAGGGTCCCCTAAAGGTGCAGTCTTTTTCACAAATATTTTTGTGCCAGTTATTAAGCCCATATCAATAATTCTTTTTCTTAGGTTATTTGTAAATACTTGTTTAACGATACAAAATTCACCTGGTAATATTTCTTTTAATGTCATAATAAAAACCCCCTATTGTTAGCCGTGACTAACTAACAAAAGAAAAATATAAAGCTACATTGTTAGCTTGCGTTAACATTATAACTTTTATTGTTGTCTGTGTCAATTGCTTTTTAACTTATTTTCTAATTCAATTAATGACTTTTTTATAGCTTTCCCACCCAAGTATTCTCCAATTGAACCATCACTTTTTATAACTCTGTGGCAAGGAATAATTAAAGGTAGTTTATTGTTCTTACAAACAGTACCTGTTGCTCGAAAAGCTCCGGGGTGGTTAGCAGCACTCGCTAACTCTTTATAAGAGCGAGTTTCGCCATATGGAATGGCAATTATTTTGGATAATATTTCCTTCTCAAAGTCCGTTCCAACTATGTTAAATGGCAAGTCAAAAGTGGTTCTCAAATTGTCAAAATATTCATCTAATTGAGTTATAGTATTCAGAATTATGAAATTTGGTTCATCATTGTATATTACTTTAGATTCGAGTTTGATTTGATGAAGTATAATCTCGTCTGCGAAAATGGTTATCTTTCCTATTTTACTATCATAAGTATACTTTTTCATTTTTTGATTTTTCTACTTTCCAAAAATTTTTGTAGTGTAGATTCTATCATACATTGCGCAATATTTAAAGTATTGTTTATTTTTATTCTTTAACAAACTCACCAAGGAAATCAGAGACATTTTTTTCATAATTTTCTGTGTCTCTAGAGTATGAGCCAGCGTGAAAAGATTCGTTGCCTGCAATAAATATTTTCTTTGGTCCCTGATAAAAATCATACATTCTTTCAGCGTGACTATAACTTATAAAATTATCACTTTTTCCGTGTACAAATAGTATTGGAACATCAATTGTGTTAAGCGCCTTAATTGGAGATATTCCAGAAAATTTAGAACCGGTAATTAATCTAAAAAACACGTTTCCAAGAAATTTAAATGGGTATTTTGGTATATGATACACATTTTTAAGGATTTCATCCATTAAAATATCTAAATTTGAGAAGCCACAATCACTTATTATAAACTTAATTCTCTTATCAAATTCAGCTTCTAGTAAAACGGTGACAGCTCCCATTGATTCACCGTAAGTTCCAAGGTAAATATCTGGTCCAAATCTTTTAAATGTATCGGTGATAACAGCGTCCAAATCCGTCTTTTCTAAGTGACCTAAACTAGTAAAGTTACCTCCTGAGTTACCATGAAATCTTTCATCAAACAGGATTATATTGTATCCATGGTTCATCATCATTCTTGCATATTTTGCACAACCATGATGAGTATATGTATGACCATGTGCCATAACAACATACTTGTTCGATTCTACTTTGTTTTTAAAATAATATGCACGTAAATCATATCCAAAACTTGATTTTACATCATACTCTTTTGTCTTGTTTTTTTTATAGAAATCCATTACTCCAGGGTTTAAATTTTCTTCATTAATGCTAGTATCCAGTAATGATCTTCTTTTGGGTTTAGTCATTCCAAAAGCTACTACCAAGCCAAAAAGACAACTTATAAAAAGTAGAATTCCAACTATAATTAATATCCATCCATACGTAGGCATAAGCTTCCTCCAATATATTTATTCACTTAACAATTTATAATATATACCTTTTAAATCTACTAGTTCTTGATGATTACCCATCTCCATAATCCCATCTTTTCCTAGGACAATAATCCTATCTGCGTTCATAATTGTCGATAGTCTATGTGCAATTACTATTGAAGTTTTTCCCTCAACTAAATCATCAAACGCTGCTTGAATCAATCTTTCAGTAACATTATCCAAAGCGCTTGTTGCTTCGTCCAATACTACAATTTTTGGTTTCTTTAAGAACAATCTTGCGATAGCTATTCTTTGTTTTTGACCACCTGAAAGTTTAACTCCTTTTTCTCCAGTGTACGTCATATATCCCTCTGGTAAACTCTCAATAAACTCATGAATATTTGCATTTTTAGCTGCGGCTACTATGTCTTCATCTGAAGCATCCGGATCACCATATAAAATATTATCTTTAATAGTTCCATAGAATATGAATACTTCCTGTTGAACATGTCCAATAGCTCTTCTAAGCGAATATATATCGTAATCCCTAATATCTGTACCATCAATAGTAATAGCTCCAGAATCGATATCATAGAAGCGTGGAATTAGTTTTGAAATGGTTGACTTTCCAACTCCGGTTTCCCCTATTAAACCAATTTTTTCACCAGGTTGAATATCTACACTAAAGTTTTTAAGCACTTGTAATTCTCCGTTATTATAAGAGAAATTTACATTCTTAAACCCTATTTTACCTATTGGATTATCTAATAATACAGCGTCTACTTTAGATTTAATTTTAGGTTCGATTTGCATTATTTGATAAAACTTTTCAAACCCAGCCATCCCTTGCTGAATTTGTTGCATCATTGAAATAAGTCGATTTATTGGTCTTGTCAGAAAAGTAATATACATATAATATGTAAATAATTCTATTGCACTTATTTGTTTGAAATATACAAATACACCGCCGACAATTACCAATATCAAAGTTAACATTTTTAACAGGAATTCATTTCCTACATGGAATATTCCCATTTGTCTATATGCTTCTTTACTTGAATTTGCATACGATTCGTTAACATCTTGAAAACGATCAATTTCAAATTCCTCGTTATTATATGCCTTAGTTAATCTAATACCCGAGATAGAATTTTCAATCTTGGAATTCAATTCTCCATGGACTTTTCTTACACCTCTTTGTGCTTCTAATAACTTCTTTCTTCTCCACCAAGAGAAGATAACAATAAAAATTACAAACGAGAAAATAATCGTCGTTAACAACAAATTAATTGTAGATAAAAATATAAAAGAACCAATAAACATTATTCCAGATATAAACAAATCTTCTGGTACATGATGAGCCATTTCAGAAATATCTCTTAAATGACTAGTTATATAACTCATTAAAACACCAGTTTGAAAATCATCATAAAACTCATAATCTAACTCTTCATACTTCTTAAACAAGTCCTTACGCATATCTCTTTGAATATATGCGCCCATTATATGTCCATTATATGTAACATAAAAAGATAATCTAGCTCTAAACATATAGATAAATAGTAATCCTAATCCAATGTAAATTATCATTTTCATGTTTTCGTTTGGTATAAAATCGTCTAATATCAAACTAGTTGCATATGGAAATAACAAATCCATTGCAGACATCATGAAAGCAGAAAGCATATCTAAATAAAACACTTTTTTATGATTACCATAGTAACTTACGAATTTCTTAAACATTCCACTTACCCCATGCTTTCTTGTTTTGCGATATTGTTTTTAACTTTAATTCTATCTAATCTGGTAAATATGTATATTGATGCTATTAATAAGATTCCGCCCTTAAATATATCGCTTATATTTAAAGCCCACCATATCCCAATTTCATTTAAACTAACTGCGAACAAGATCGCCATTGGTATCCTTGCAATATTTCCAAAAACGCCAGTGAGTGAAGGCACAATACTTTTACCCAATCCATTGAACAAACCAGCCCCTATAGCTTCTAACATCATAAATATTTGCGCTATACTAATGATTCTTAAGTATTTTACTCCATTTGCTATCGTAATTGGATCGTCAACAAAAATTCGCATTAACCATTCTGATTTAAAATATATTAGACCGGCTACCAAGAAGGAATAGGGCACCAAAATACTTGAAATGTATAAAATTCCTTTTTTGATTCTTCCAAACGCTTTGGCTCCAAAATTTTGTCCCACATAGACCGTAATAGCGGTTTGGAACCCACTACCAATCATCCAAGTTAATTGTTCTATTTGAGATCCGATTCTTTGTGCGGCTACAACGTGTTCACCATATCTAAAAACCATGACTGCTATATATATTGAAATACTTGTGAAAAGCATTGAATGAATTCCTACAGGTAATCCAACCCTTATAATTTCCTTAATTGCCTTTAAATTAATATTTTTTAATTTAAACACCTTAATGTTTGGATTATGTCTTTTATATACTAGGAAGAATATCACAAATGTAACTGCCTGTGAGAAGACTGTCGCAATGGCAGCGCCTCTAATACCCATTCCCAATCCAAGTATTAATAGAGGATCAAGTATTATATTTAACAGAAAACCTATAGCTAAAATTATTAAATTAATTTTTGTCTGTCCTAACCCTTGGTTAATCGCAGAAAAGCCATTGTTCAAAAATTGGAAGAATAAGAACCCTCCAATAATAGGTATATACATCAAAGCATAGTCAATAATCCGCTGATTTTCTATATTAAAGATAGATAAAAACTCTTCTTTAAATATTAAAACCATCGCAGAAAAGAATAAACCAAATATTAACTCAAGAAACAATCCGTTTGTTGAAAAAACGTCTATTTTGTGTGGTTTTTTCTCACCAACTGCATGGCTAATCTTTACACTCGCTCCAATTTTAGCTATTAAAATAAAACCAAACGCAAACCATGTTATATACGACGCTGTCCCAACTGCAGTCACAGCGTCTGTTTCTATCATACCTATTTGATCAACTCTACCGATCCAAAACATATCGGTTAGATTATATGCCATTTGCGCTATTGTCGTTAATAGCACAGGTAAAGCTACCAATAATAACTTCTTAAGTATTGATCCTTCTGTCAAATCATAAATCTTCTTCATAAATATCCTCTAAAAAGAAACTTCCTCAGAAGTTTCTGTAGTAATTAATCTTCTAAAAAATAGGTTGCTTCCATATCCGCGGTTGACAAAGCCAAAGCTAATGGAAATCTACTAAATGCTTCTCCAACATTTCTAATGTTTTCTGTGTCAGAAAACCCCATGTGGTATCTTATTGCAAAAGCTTCTTCTCTAGATAACTTCATGAAACCAGAGATAATATATACGGATTTTTCACCATGTCCGTATGGTAATGAATCTGAATACTCATAACTAGGTACTTGAACCCATTTACCGGATTCATCTTTTTTATTTCTCAAAGTTTTTTTATAAACATTAACTTTACATAAATCGTGCAATAAAGCCACAATAGCGATTGACTCATCGCTAACATTCAATTTATATAACTCTTTAACTCTAGGTCTTTTTAAATAATCGTCTAAACACTTATACACATTCAAAGAATGCTCTAATAATCCCTTGCTCCTAGATAAATGAAATCTAGTTGAAGCTGGAGCTTCAAAGAAATCACTTTTACTAGACAATAAATATTCTAGTAGGTCATTAGCTCCAGGTCTATTTATATATTTTTTATATATTTCAATAAATTCTTCTTTCATCATAATATCTTACCATATACAGCTGTACAAGGTACATCAACTTCCTTATTATTTAAACTAACAGATATACTAACATCAACCAACTCAATTATTTCCATTACAGTTTCATCACTTAGGTCTTTAATTCTTTGTTTTGGTTTAAATTTATTGTACTTCTTATCCCCAAAGAAAACTAATATATCATCCTCATCATACCTTTTTGCATGTTTTGCTAGCCAATTATCGAGTATTTTAATTCTTAGCCCACTATCTAGTAAAACGAACTTATAAGGATTTTCCAAATTAAATCTTTTCTTTAATTTTTCTTTATGAAGTGTCTTTTCTGCGCCTGATACGACGACTTCATATTCTTTTTTAGCTGCATTGCAAATTTCAATACCTAAATCTTTTAACCTTGATGCAAAATCTCTCTTTACACTCATAATATTATCCTTTCAATGATTATTTTAATTTTAATAAAGTAATACTTTCAACAGAAGCGGTATTAGGAAACATATCTATTGGTTGAATTGAAACAACGTTATATTTCATACTTAATTCGTTAATGTTTTTAGCCAATGTTGATGGATTACATGAAATATATATAATTTCATTTGGTAAAGATTTCAACAACGCTTGTATCACTGGTAAAGATAAACCTTTTCTAGGTGGATCTAATAAAACTAAATTAGGTTTCACTCCAGATTTTATAAGTTTTGGCATTTCAATTTCAACTTTGCCTTTTATAAATTCAACATTTTCTATGTTATTAATTCTAGCATTTTCCACAGCATCCTTAACTGATGCTTGTGAGAAATCAATTCCATATACTTTCTTTGCATGTTTAGCTAAGAGTATTGAAGTAATTCCGATTCCTGAATATAGATCAAACACAACCGATTTAGGATTCAAATTAGCTATTTCTAGTACTAAATCATACATAACTTCCATTTGTTTAGTATTTAACTGATGAAATGCATCTGGTGAAATCTTAACTTTTAAATCACCAAACTTATCTTCAATCCAAGTAGCTCCTGCAAGCAAATGGATTTTATCTGATACTATCAAATTACTATTTGTATCACTGATAGTGTAAGAAACTGATTTAATTAGTGGCATTTGTTTCATAATTTCCTTTGAGACTTTCCTTAAATCTTCAGTAGATTTATTAACAACAAAAGTAACAGAAGCGCTATTTGTTTTTTCTAAAAATCTTGTAACTAGAAAGAAAAGTATCCCATCTTTATTTTGTGAATCATAAGCCTTAATATTATACTTTCTTAATACTTTTAGAACTAAAGCATTAATCTTATTGATCTTATCATGATGATTCATGCATTCTTCAACATACACAAATAGATTTGATTCTGTTTTATAAAAACCTAAAACTAGACCAAAATTTGCATTCCTGAATGGCATTTGTGATTTATTTCTATATTTATAAAAATAATCCATACCTTTAGTTTTGCGTAAATCAACTTCGTCTGTTTTCAATTTTGTATACTTATTCAATGCTTGTTTAATTATACTCTGTTTAATTTTCAATTGTTCTTTGTAGTCTATATGCTGCATTTGGCATCCACCACATTCATCATAGTATTTACAAGGTGGTGTTACCCTTTTAGTAGAAACTCTATTAATCTCAACTATTTTTCCAATTGCGAAATTAGGTTTAACAACAACTATCTCACATGATATTTTTTCTTTTAAGATAGCTCCCGGAACAAATACCAAAGTTCTATTATAATAGCCGATACCTTCACCATTAATTCCGACTTTTCTTACATCTAATTTTATTTTATCTCCTACAACTAGGTTCATACCTATCACCGCCACATTAATTATAACAGAAAACAGCCTAAAAGAACAAAAAAAAGAGACAGTAAACTGTCTCTATTCTTTAATTGTATATGATGAAACATATTTTTTAACTATTTTTTTAATATCCAAATTAGATAGTGACTCAAAGTTGTCAGAAATGGCTTCTACATCGCACTCAACATCAATTTCATCAACTAACTTTTCGATAAAGATTTTTTCGTTATCTGTTTTTATATTTCCATTATCTTTATCAACTAATAATTCCTCATATAATTTTTCACCCGGTCGCAACCCAGTTAATTTGATTTTGATATCTTCATGTGGTTTTCTACCAGATAACATAATCATTTTCTCAGCTAAATCATAGATTTTAACAGGCGCACCCATATCTAATATAAATATTTCTCCACCTTCTGCATATGTACCTGATTGAAGAATTAACCCTACTGCTTCAGGGATAGTCATAAAATATCTAATAATATCTTTATGTGTTACGGTAACTGGACCACCATTTTCGATTTGTTTTCTGAATAATGGAACCACAGATCCGTTACTTCCAAGGACATTTCCAAATCTAACGGCTGAATAATTGGTTTTAGATAGTCTGTTTCTGCACTGAATAATCATTTCAGCAAAACGTTTAGTCGCACCCATCACATTTGTCGGTCTTACAGCTTTGTCAGATGATACTAGTACTACTTTTTCTACGTTGTATTCATCAGCTAATTTACATACATTGAATGTACCAATTATGTTAGTTCTTACTGCTTCTTTTGATGAGCCTTCCATCAAAGGAACGTGCTTATAAGCCGCTGCATGAAATACTATATTTGGATTAAAATTTTTATATATTTCTTCTACTCTTTTATAATTATATACTGAACCTATTTGAATTTTATAATTAACATTTTTCAATATATTCTTTTCCATCATATGATTTAATTCAGTTTGTAAGTCGTAAACCCCATTTTCATAGATGTCAAATAACATAATTTCTTCTGGATTGTACTTAATAATTTGTCTTACTAACTCAGAACCTATTGATCCTCCAGCTCCAGTAACTAAAATTCGTTTGTTTGAAATAAAATCCTTAATACCATTAGTGTCAAGTTCTACTACATCTCTTGATAAGAGATCCTCAACTCTTACTTCTTGTAATTTTTTTATTGGCGCGTCTTTTTTTAGATTTTTAAACTTAGGTAGTCGTTTTATTTTAACCGGTCTTTTGGCTACCAAATTAATTATCTCTTGAAAACGATTCTCATCAATATTAGCGATACAAATAATCGCTTCCTCAATGTTATAATTATCGATTATATAAGGAATCTCTTTTATTGGACCTAAAATCGGAAATCCTGACATAATATTCCCGATTTTTGCGTCGTCATCATCAACGAAAGCAACTGGGTTAATTAATAAAGAAGGATTATTTCTTATTTCATCTAATACTAATTTACCGCCAGCCCCAGCACCAATTAATAGCGTTCTTTTACCACCTAGAAAAACTTTGTTTGGCATGAAATATGTAATGAGTTTTTTAAGAATTCGTGGTATTACCATTAAGAATACTTCAAATACTGTGGTAAATATAATATATATTTCAGGAATGAACTCAAAATCAGGAACTGAAAGTGTAATTATACCTATAAATATATTAGCTACAGCTACGGCTACAGCGATTCTGATTACTTCATCAAATCCTATATTATCAATAACTAAGCGATAGACTTTAAAAATTATATAAATTATAAATTTCACTAAGATTATACTTGGTAAAATATATATTGCATTTTTGTGATCAAAACCGGCTACAGACGTAAATGTCAACGCAGCTATTGCTAGTCCATAGGTCAAACAGATGGCGAATACATCGTAAATCATCATCTGCCATACTCTAACTATTCTTAATCTCTTAAAGAAATTTTTTCCGTTAGCCATTTTGCTCCCCCTAAATTAAAATTGCATTATAATTTTAACATAAGTAAATATATAATTCAATGAATTACGCTAAATAGAAAGAAAAGGACTAACATTTAGTCCTTTGGTTCTGTATAGTATATATCAAAGTAAAATTCTATTCCATCAACTAGGTTATTAACTCCATAATCATAGCCCAACAAGTCCAAGACTGTTCGACAGATTGATAACCCTAATCCTTGTCCACCATACGTTCTAGTTCTAGCTTTATCAACCTTATAGAAACTTTCCCATATGTGTTTAACTTCTGATTCTGATATATTCGGTCCGCTATTATACACCGAAACTCTGACATTGTTATTCTCAATCAATTTTATTGATAACTTTATGCTTTTTTTATCATCAACATGGTTTATTGCGTTATTAATAAAATTCGTTAATACTGATTGGAGTTGCTTAAAATCAGAATTCACTACATGATCTATCATATCAAACTCAATATTTAAATTTCTTTCTTTAAATACTAAATTAAATAGTGTGGCAGACTCTTTTAATAAGTCTTTTACATTAAAGTCAGTGAATTCAGTTTCGATATTGCCCGACTCTAGTTGAGATAATCGCAATAACTCCATAACTAACTTATTCATTTTATTTGTTTCATCTAAAATAATAGCTATATATTCATCTTTTGACTTTTGATCTAAGTCAGAGAGTTTCAAAGCTTCTGTATATCCCATGATTAACGATAATGGTGTTTTCAATTCATGTGAAGCACTAGCAATAAATTCTCTACGCATCTTATCAATGTCAGTTTTATGTAAAATTTCTTTTGCCAATCTGTTATTAGTCTTTTGCAAGTTATTAATGTTGGCTTCTAATTGAGTACTCATCTGATTTATACTCTCGCCCAGATCACCAAACTCATCATCCGAAGTAATAGTTACTTTATTAGAAAAATCTAAGCCAGCTATTTCTTCAGCTATCTTATTTATTTGTAAAATTGGGTTAGTAAATGAATAACTTATAAAATACATAATGAAAAATGAAAATATCATAAACACAAAACCAACTAAGATTGTAAAAGAATTAAAAATCTTAATACTATCGGTTATGGACTGAAAAGTAATGGTCATAACATAATATAAGTCAAATCCATCATCTTGTTCAACGGCTACACATAACCCTAACATCTGAGATTCCATATCGTCTTCAGTAAATTCAGATTGAATATCCATTAAATATGCTCGATATTCCAAATCAGATGTCAATGTTACTTCTGTAGCATAAGATGATTCAGATCCTAATTCCTGTTGATTAAAGTCAAAAATTATTTTACCCAAAATTCCTTGTGGAATGCTGTACATATTCCCATATATTCTATTAAAAATATCGGGAACATTATCGAAATTATTCCAGACAAACTCATAACCAAATTCTTCGGTTTGTTTTAATATTTGAACATTCAAATTATAGTCACTTTCAACTTCCTGCAATTTAAAAACTAAATCAGGGTCTTCAGTACTAACTTCGCTTAATTGACTAAATGCTTCAATAAGTGCTAATTTACGATTTTTTATATAATAATTATCGAGAAATGAATTGTTTAATAAAATTAACCCAGCAATAAAGGCTAAGATTATTCCATATACTAAGAGAAAAAGCTTAGATCTAATTGACGATTTCATTTTCAGAATCTAGTCGATACCCAATACTTCTGACAGTTGAAATATAATATGAGTAGTTTCTTAATTTGGCTCGTAATTGTTTAATATGAGTATCAACGGTTCTTAAATCCCCAAAATAATCATAATTCCAAACAGCGTTCAGTATTTTATCTCTTGATAATGCAATTCCCTTATTATCTATAAAAAATTTCAATAATTCATATTCTTTAGGTGTTAAGGTAATCTTGTCTTGATTAACGAATACTTCTCTAGCGGCTAAATCCATACGGATTTTTCCAAAAACTATTTCTTCATGGACTTTTAAGTCATTTTTTAGAAGTTTATTTATTCTAGCCATTAAAACACTTGGCGAAAAAGGTTTTGTTACATAATCATCAGCGCCAAGTTTAAATCCTTTTAACTGATCATATTCATCGCTTCTAGCCGTTAGCATGATAACTGGTACACTTAAAAAATCTCTAATTCTTTCCAATACATACCAACCATCATATTTAGGCATCATAACATCTAAAATAACCAAATCAACTTTCTGATTTGATTCAAACAATATATCTAAAGCCTCTTCTCCGTCCGCCGCTTCAATAACTCGGTATCCTCCTCTTTTGAGGAAATCAGACAAAAGTCTTCTAATTCTGAACTCATCATCTACAACTAAAACATATGTGTTTCTCATATATTCATCACATTCCTTTCATTAAAAAATTCAATATATATTTTCTAGGCAGGGGGAAAGAATCAATATATTGAATTATTATAATTATAATATTTATATATGTTGATATTGTGATATTTCAATGTTTTTTTGATTAAGAATCATTTTATTGTTAAATATCTGGTCGGCTTTTTCCTCTGAAACAGCTTTTTTTACCACATCATATGCATTTAACATTCCACTAGCTCTAAAATCATGAACATCTGAAGCAACAAAATCAACAAGATCATTTTTAATCAAATTTAGAACTATTTTTTTAATTTTCTTACCATAATTACCATTAACTGCCCCAGCATTGATTTGAATTTTCGCTCCCATTTTTCTCATTATCTTATAGTCTCTTATATCAGTAATGTATGGGTATCTCTCTGGGTGGGCAATAATCGGAATATATCCTATAGCTACTAAATTATGAATTGCTTCTGGGATATCTTCTGTTTCATGAGACAAAGAAAACTCAATCAAAACAAACTTAGAATTATCTAAAGGAATTACTATCTCATTTTTTAAGTTTTCTAAAGTTTTACTATTATAGTAAATCTCGTTACCCAAATAGAGATTTACATCTAGCTTTTCTGCTTTAACTTTTTCTTTTAATTTATTAAATATCGCCTTGTTGTTGTCATAAGTTGATAAAAAATTTCTATATTTCATATAATGGGGTGTTACAAATATGTCTGTAACACCCTGTTCTATCTCAGATTTTATTAATGCAATAGAAGTTTCTAAATCAGGTGACCCATCATCAACATAAGGTAATATATGCGTATGAATATCGATCATTTAACTCACTCCTCTGAATCATATCTTGAATAATTATAATATCCGTAAACACCTTGAGTCTTTCTAACGTCAATGTTAGCTAGTACTCCTCCGATAATATTGGCTTTATTCTCTTTAAGTTGTTCTAATCCGGCTTTTGCGTTATCTTTCTTAGTTTGATTAAACGCGGCTACATAAATAACTCCATCAACGTATTTTGATACAACCAAAGCATCAGTAACAGAAAGCACTGGTGGTGTATCTATGACTATGAAGTCATATTCATCTCTTAAGGAATTTACCATATCAATAACTTTTTTTGATTGTAAAACAATATGTGGATATGTAAGTCTTTTTCCTGTAAGTAATAAGTCAATTCCTGAGGCATCCTTAATGATTAAATCATGAATATCTTTATCATCCACTACAAAATCATATAATCCAACTTCGTTTGATTTATGAAAAGCTCTTTGAATTTTTGGTCTTCTTAAGTCAAAGTCTAAAATTATAACTTTTTTCCCTTTTTCAGCATAAACAGCTGCTAAATTAATAGCGGTAGTTGTTTTTCCGTCTTGAGGAGTAGCCGATGTAGATTGAATTATCTTTAAAGGATTATCTAAACCTGACATTCTAATATTTAATTCTAATTTTCTGTAAGCTTCAGATTCAGGTGAATTAGGATTTTCAATAACTACATTTCTATATTCAAAAAATTCCATCTATTCCACCAACTTTCTTTCTTTCATAGTTCCAGGAACAGCTGCTATAACCTTTATACCCAGAAGTTTTTCCATTTCGTTCACAGATTGGAATTTATTGTTAAATAGTTCTTTAACAAATACAATTGCTAAAGATATAATTCCTCCAAGTAAAATACTAATAACTACATTTAATAATTTATTTGGAGAAGTAGGATTAACCGGAGTTTTTGCTACATCTAAAACTTTAAGTTTATTTTGTAGCAATAAATATTCATCATCAACATCATTAGCTATATTAATTGAATTTGTTACCAATTGATTAGCAATTTCTGCTGCTAATACTGGATCTTCATTTTCCACCTTGATTCTAATAATTAGAACTCCAGATGTAGTACTAATTGATATGTTGTTTCTTAGACCACTTATAGAATAACCATCAGCTAATCCATCCACATCTTCAACAACACTTTCTAAAACTTTATTTGATACAACAAATTCTTTATATGTACCAATTAAATTTTGTGCTACGGATATTCCAGACGCTTCTGAACCTCCGCTACTCTCTACATCTACTTGAACAATAAGTGATGTTTCTGCGGTATATGTTGGGGTAACCAATACATATGTGTACACTATGCCAATAACCATCACCCATAGAGTGACCAAGATAATTAATGCTTTATTCAGCCAAACTATTTTAAAAAGTTCTTGCAGAGTCATACCTTCATCTTCAATTATTTGTTGTTGATTTAATTCATTCATATAAGTCTCCTCAATATATAGTAATTTATATTTCATACATATTATATAATAATGTATATTTTAAAACAATAATTTATAGTGTTTTTAATAAGTAATGATTCCGCATAACAAAGCAATCAAGCCTATAATCGCGTTATATATGGCAAAGAACATAAATTTGCCTTTTCTTACCCAAATAAATATTTTATTTAAAGCAAAGAATGTTACACCAATGCTTATAGCAAAAGCTACAAAGTAATAAAAATATAGATCAGGTGAAGATTCAAAAACAGAAAAGTATGTCTGGTTATGGGTAACTAATTTACCTATATTAACGATTAATTCTCCTAAAGATATAGGTAAATATAGTAGAATTGAGAACTTTAAAGCTGTTTCCATTGTAACTTTCCTATTTAATCCTGTACAAGTAGTTAAAGCCAATCTACTAAGTCCAAGTATAACTGATACTGGTTGAATTAATCCAATGATTATTCCATCTTTCAATGTAAGGTTTTTACTAACGTATTTATTTACAATATCCTTACTTAGATAAAGAATTGTTGCTGTAACTAAAGAGCCAACTCCTACGACAATCAATGTATAGTCTTGAAAATAAATGTATAGCTTATTTGCAAATAAAAATCCAACAAGAGCAATCGGGATTGAAGCAATTATTAACGAGATTGAATATTTGAAATTATTTACAACTTTCTTTTCTCGATCTTTCTTAAAAATGTATTTAAAAAAGTCGGTTATTATTTCTTTCTCAAATTTCCAAAAGAATATAGCAATTGCTATGAATGATCCTAAATTAAGAAGCGTTATAAAAAATAACCCTGTATCTGTTTCAAGATTAAATATTACCTGAAATATACTAACATGTCCGCTTGACGATATTGGTAAAATTTCAGTAAAGCCCTGAACAGCCCCTAAAAATATGTACTTCAGTAATTCTAAAAACGACATTCTAATACCTCTATTGAATTTCTATTTAAACATAAAATATATAATTGAACTTAAACCTACTGCAAAGCAATAATAACTGAAATATTTTAATTTACCACTCTTAAATATATTAAATATAAGCTTATATGCAGCATATGTAGCTATTGCAGCTCCTATAAATGCTAGAAAATAATAGAAATAATAAATTTGTCCTGGTATTCCTAACCCTTGATCACCAATCTTAAAAACCATAAGAATAAGTGATGCAAAAGATAAAGGTATATATAATAAGAAAGAGAAATTTAATGCAGAATCTATTCCCATTCCTCTTTTAATACTGGTTGTCGTTGTAAGTCCAGATCTAGAGACCCCAGGAAATATAGCCACTGATTGCGCTAAGCCAATTAAAATTGTATCAGTCCAGGTAATCATGGTTTTTCCCTTTAAAATTCTTGTATCTCTAATCGTATATAAAACAGTCCCTGTTACTAATAAGCCAACACCTACCAATAATGAGCCATAGGTTATCAGCAAGGTATCAATAACATCACTTAGGAACAACCCTACTAGCCCAGCTGGAATACAAGCAATGATGATTCTAGTCATAAAAATGAAATTATTATATTTTATCTCTCTCAAATCTTTTCTAAAAATATAGATAAAAAAATCTTTAATAAGCGTCAATAAACGTTTAAAATATATAATCAAAAATGTTAATAAAGATCCTGTATTAACCAGAATTAAAAATAGTAATCCATTGTCCATATCTATATTAAAAAAAGTTTGTGCAATATGAACGTGCCCGCTAGATGAGATCGGTAAAACTTCAGTAATTCCTTGTATTATTCCTAATATCAAGTACTTTATAGCTTCTAAAATATCCAAGTATATCACTCCTTCTTAAAGATTTTACTATATATATTGGATTTTTGCAATGCAACAAAAAAAAGCCAGAATATTCTCGGCTTTTTTTTAACCTTTTTATTATAATTCAGTCATCCATAAACCATGTAAATTGCAGAACTCATAAACCTTAACTGATTTAGATAAATCTACATCAAATTCAGCAACTGGTTCTTCACCTGGATTGAAAGTTTTGATTTGGTATCTATCACCATTTTCGATAAATATCCATTGAATCCAATGGTCTTCTAACATTGGGTGAGTAACTGATCCAACTTTTACTTCAATTTTGTTTTTGCCCAATTTCTTAACAACTGGTAGATGTTTTTCATTACCTTTATCTTCCGTTTTTGCCTTTAATAAAGTCATTTCATCTCCACAACAAACTAAAGTTGAATCTACAGGGTAAGTATAACAAATTCTCTTGCAATGTTTACAAAAATAAATATTCATTATCAACACTCCTTTTCTTTCTATTTTTATCATATCATAAGACTTATAATTTTAAAAGTCATTCACCTTATTTTGAATATATATAGATTGAATTATTCTTTTGCTTTTATATTATTAGCTGATCTACTGCGATACATTAAAATTATAAATATAACTACTACAAAAGTTAAACAACCAAACAGAGCAATATAATCAAATAACACAGCATTTGCAGTACCATATCCCATCGATGGTAACAATAGAATACCAAACAACGGTAATGCTATAGTAATTGCAGTTCCTGAGCCTAAAACCATTTCCTCAGCTACTGGAGTTTCAAGATTTCTATCTAAACCTTTTAATAATGCAATTCCCGTTGAAGCTGTACCCGTTAGCATACCAAATAAACCAACAAAATATTCGTCTTTAAATTTAGGATAAACCCTATGAGTTATAAATCTTAAGTATAGTAATGTCAAGGTACCACCTACCATTGCTATAGTCATCAATAACCAACCATAATCAGCTAAGAAGTCAATGGTAATAGTTAATACAGCACCACAAATCATTATATTAAAGAATAAAGAACTTAGATTAGCTAAAACATAGTCATTTGTAATAAAACTTGTATTTTTACCTCTTTTTTCGATTTTCCCTAAAATTAATTTGTATAACAATGCATAGAAGATACCAATAATAAAGTTAAATCCTTCTAATAAACCATAAACTGTTTGACCAATTCCTCCAGCGTCTGGATTTAGAACAAGTCTTAATAAGAATAAAGTTAACCATACAAGCATATAAATAACACAGATGATAACAATTTGAATAGTTAATCCATCTAATACACTTACTTCTTTTACTGTATGTACTTCAATTGTATGTTTTTGAACAGGTGAATCTTCATAACGTTTTGTGTTTTTAATTTTTCTCTTTCTTGAAATAACATTAATTAATAATACTCCTATAGTCCCACCAAATACAAAACCTATAAACGCATAAGAAGCTCCTAAGGCAATTCCGTGTCCACCTAGCATTTCAGACCACATACCACCAAAACTAGTAGCTAAGCCTGGTCCTTGTCCGAATCCTAGTGCAAGCAACATACCTCCACCAACAAATTTATCTCCAAAGAATAATAATATCAATAAAATACCGATAAAACCTTGTAAAGCATAGGTACTTGTAATAACCATTCCTGTTGACCACACTTTTTTCTTGTTATCACTTTGTTTCCGCTTTAAAGTTAAAGCGATAAAACCTAACGCCAAACAGTGATAAACAATTGTTGTCATTATAGTTACATCAATGGTATATGAACCCGGTATAAATACACTTGAAAATAATAAACCAATGACCCCACCCAATAAAGCAGTAGGTAAAACTATTCTATTCAGGAATGGTAACTTAGTTTTTAAAATTTTTCCAACAAATAGTAAAACACCCATGAATAAAAAATAGATAATAATTTCCCATTTTTCCATAAAAATCTCTAGCCTCCAATTTTATATTTTATCATATCATAGAACAACATCGGATCTTTCATTTTAATAAAATATGTCTTCTCTTCATAATCAAATGAAACTTCATCTTTTTTAGTTAATGTTAAGCCTTTAATTTTTTCAAGATCAAAACTATATTCTTTGAGAAGATGTTGTACATAAAGCACTTCTTCAAATAATTTAATATCCACTATACCTATCTTCTCTGAAGTATATTTCTCCATATCTACATCAAACATAATTCCAGAAGTGTAAAGTGTTTTTTTTGATAGTGTTTCCCATTCTTTTTTTTGTAATTCTCCCCATTCAACTAGATTATCAAATGGTAATCCATCTAATAAGGAATACTTATTAAATTCAGCAATCTCTCCACATTTACTACAATAAATCTTGTTGCCCTTTGTACTTATTGTTTGATGACTTTTACATTTAGGACAAATATATATAAACCTCTCTAGCCCTAAAGCTCTTTTTTTAGGCTTATATATGTATTTTCTTTCTCTATTCCAATCAAAATCATTATATTCTATTGCTTCATTAATTTTTGTCTCAATCTCTTCAAGAGATAGAGTTTCTAAATCTTTACCCTTAAACAAAGTATAAAAATTAAGTTCAATTAATCCTTTTCTTGTTTGTTTGCTTCCCCATCTAGGCATTGATAGGTACGCTCCATTAGTCTTACAAAAAACTATATCTTTCTTCATTTTTTTCATAAATTTAACAGTACTATAAGGTATTTTGCTCTCTTTCCCATAATAAGAAGAATTTCCTTCTGGGAATAGCATTACACCTCTGCCATTTTTTATTACTTTCATCATCATTCTTACTGTAATTATATCACTTTGCCCTTTTCTTTTGGGTATTGAGGGATATAATTTAGTTAGTATATATTTCCAGATTTTGCTTGTAAACATAAAAGTATTTATCACTGGAGCTGGTGGGTTTTTTAGGTAGGTTGAAGTATAAACTCCATCATGCAAACATGGATGATTCCCAACTAAAATATACGCATCTTCTCTTTTTGGTTCAAAATCATTGAAATTTACTTTGAAATTAAACTTAGTTCGATAAAAAATTTTCGCAAGAAAACTGAAAAACTCTTCTTTTATGCCCAAAATATCACGACCTTTATAAAAGATTATAACATAACAACGTAAATATAATAATAATTGTATTGATTTTCTGTAAACAGTAATGTAGATTTTTACATAAAAATCACCTTAATATATAAATAATTAAGGTGATTTAATAACGTAAAATAGCTTTTTATTTAGATTTCTAATTGATTTCCAGCGTTTAACAAGATACACTTTTCTTTAAAACGCTCTTTAAAGTAGGCAGATGCCAAATCTCCAGTACAGTGTAATGGGATAACTTTATCCAAACAAAGTTTTTCAAGATAATCCGCGATTTCTTTGATTTCCAATATATTTTTTGATTTTAAATGCATCCCAGCAATTAAGTTCTTAATTTTTTTATTAGGAAACTGTTGTTTAACACTTTCAATTCCATTTATAACACCAAAATGAGAACATCCCATAAATAGGCTTAATTCATTTTCTTCTTCTAATACTAAAATAATTTCATCGTGAAAATCATCTATTTCTTTTTCAACAAGATATTTAGGATTATTTTGTTTGTGAGCTATGTCCCCCATAACATAGAAACAAGGAGCTATTTTTAAAAAACCTCTTACTTCTTTTAGAAGTCCAGTAGCCCATGATAAGTCGTCTTTAACATAAGGTATTCCGTTATATCTTAAATAGTTTTCTTTGGCGTATTTTGGATGAAAAGCATCCTCGTGTATAACTATTCCTTGAATTTTATTTTGGATGGGAAAGTGAAGTAACCCGCCTGTATGGTCATAGTGTCCATGGCTCAAGATGATATATTCGGTTTTAGTAAGATCGATATTTAACTTCTTTGCGTTTTCCAGATACACATTTGTATACCCAGTATCAAATAATATTTTATATATAGGATGGTTAATATAGATTGATAAGCCGTGTTCTGCATCGAAGTTTAAATCTGCTTTATCATTTGCTAGAAGAGAAATTTTCATAATAACTCCTAGAATCTTTATTTGCATAGTATTCTTGCTAAATACTATACAGATTGAGGTATCACTTAGTGATATCAACACATATATAATATCTTTATATTGGTCATATGTCAATTACTTTGATGATAATTTATACAATCCTTATTAAAACATCACATATATTTGCTAAAAGAAGATACATTCTATAACAATATCAGACTAGCCTATCCTTTAAAATATAAAAGCCCAATTCAGTATAGAACTGAACTGGACTTTAGTTAACTGCTTTTTTTGTGTCTATTAAATATTAACTTATACAGCAAAACTTGCTTAAAATGTATAAATATTTACTCGTAGGCTCCGCCAACCAGTTCTACCATTAACGTGCTAAGACCTGTTCTAAAATTTTCAATTAATAGCAAATCAATAGTACTTAGATTTTCAGCATCTAAGGTTTTAATATCAGCTAATTGTAAACTAACATAGTCTAATAAATCACTAACATTAGTCTCCATTTCAGCGATTTCTGAAGTCGTCATTCCAATTACTAATTGAATATCGCCCTCTAACATTGTGTCGAACACAACTTCTAAAATGCTATCTAAATTATCTCTATTAACGGTTATCATAAACTCTGTGTAGAAATCAGCAAATAATATTAACGTTGCATTTTCTGAATAATCATCATCCCAATACTCATAGTTATTATAATAGTCATTTCCATATTCGCTAACATAGTATGCTTCAACATTAACTTCTAAATTATAAAATTGTTCAAATACATTCTCATCAACTATATATTGAGTTAGATTTTGAATTAGTTCTAATTGATTAGCACTAGTATCGGTCATTGCAGATTCAATTATGCCTGCTATTAAAGTCAAAGTTGCTTCATCATATTCATCATAAAACATATCTGGATCTATTGGAAGCATATCGAATATTATTTCAATTACTTTCTCATAATCAGCATCAGTAAGTTCAGCTAAAACTGCATTTACCAAATAAACAACCTCTTCCATTAATTTATATTCACTCAAAGCCATTTCATGGTAATATTCAGATCTTGAATAAGTTTCATCTAATGCATAGTTTCCATAAGTTTCTGAATACCAATAGTAATAATTTGAATTAATTATAGCCAATCTAACTACTTCTCCATCACGTTCAACAAACATATCTAATAAATTATCAAATGAATCTTCCATCATAACTTGAAGATACATAAGTGTTTGAAAACTAACATTTGATAAAGAGTCATATGCAAGATTGTATTCTTCACCTTCCATAGTTTCAACCATATCTATATACTCATCTAATAAAAGTTCTCTTTCTTCTTCGGTAAATACTTCATTCATTGTATCCAGTAAGTCTTGGTTAGCATCTTTAAATATTTTAAAGTATTTAATCAATAAGATTGACACTTCCCCGTTTATCATTTCATAACTTAAGTCTGATGCAAAGTAACCTTTGATATCTGTAAAGAAATCTTCATCCAAAGTATCTAAGAAATTAATGAATGCCTCTAAAGTATATAACATTTGTGTTACTGATTTACCCATGTAATTATCAACTGCTGAATCTATAACTGTTGCTCCAGAAGCTACTACTAAAAGATCATAAACTTCCATAATCAATAACATATCTTCTTGAGTAGGCATTGTTTCTGTTAAAATAGTTACCATTTCTTCTTTAATTAACACCATTTCTGATACATTTAAGTTGCTTACCGTATCAATTTCAGATAACCCAACAATAGAATTAATAAAGTCATCTGAAATCATTTCCTCTATTGAAATGAAATATTCAACTGTTGTTGTTATTGCTAAAATGATTCTTTCAGCATCTGTTTCAATTGATCCTAACAAGTCAACTAACATAGCCTTTTCTTGCTCAGCATTTTCTATATACGTTTCATACCAAGTGTAATCTGGGTAAAGTTCAAGCATCGTTTCATAGGTTGATATTGTTTCATCTAAATCAGAAATCGCAATTGCAATTTGTTCTGGTAACATTGTTATTACCAACGCCGATACTACTGCTTCAATATTATCAACTTCAGCTAACATTTCATCCAAAGCTGTAAAGAAATCGTCAAAACCCTCTACACTTTCCATAGCCAACGAAAATGTATCCATTCTCAGTACCAAATCTTCAACTTCTTCTCCTAGCATACCCTTATCAATAAGCTCAGCAGCAAAATCTTCTGGCAAATCAAAATCACTATTTGAAAGCGCCAAATTTGCTTCTATTATTTCAGCATCTTTATTAGCTACATAAGCTACTTGTGCGCTTAATGGTGAATCTTCCATTCCACGGGGTGCTCTAGCTCTAACGCGGAAAATCAATCTATCTCCTACTAAAGAACCGAAATCAAAGCTTGTAGTAGTAACTACATCCGCTTCTGCTCCATTTGCGTATACGATATATCCATCAGCATCAGCAACTGCTGTCCAACTTAATACCGTTCCGGTTATTGTCAAATTAGTTGGTGGACTTATTAACTCATCTATAATATTTTGTGCTTCAGTAGTCGTTGTGGCTTCTGTTGTAACATCTACCGTTGTTACATCAACCGTAGTTACATCAGAAGTTGTAATTTCAGTTGTGTTAGATTTGTCACATCCTGTTAAACCGATTATTAAAGCAAAAAACATCAATAAAACTACTAATTTTTTCATTTTTTCCTCCTATTATATTTGTATTTCTTTAATTATTTTAATTTTGTTTATATTATAAAAATAATATAAGTAACTTGTAAATAAAACACAACTTACAATAACACAGCCGTATAGATTAGTCAAGTATGTAGCGCTAATATCCTTATAAAAATTAGTAAGTAATACAACGTTTTTAAGGTAAATTGATAGTATATTTAACTCTACTATTCCAATCACCAAAACAATACTTAATATTAATAAAAATTCTTGAAGTAAAGTTTTTATAAATATATATCTATCTCCACCCAAGATTTTTATTTTTGCTAAATCAGATTTTAATCCGTAGAAAATCAATATTGTATTATTAAATATTACTATTATAAAACATAAAATCATAAATGATGTGAATATTGTAAAATAGTCAACTATATTCTCGACCCCGCTTGTATATCTATCAAAATCTATTTCTGGATCAAGAACATAATACATTTTAGAACTATAATCTCTCACAAATTCATCAAACAATAAATCTGGATTATTACTTTTAACGAATATTGAATTCGGTTTAGCTGTTTCAGTGTATAAATCTAGTTCGTATATGTTTGAATAAATTATATTATCAAAATTCGAATCAAAGAACCCAGCAATTACCATATCCACATCTTCTAATAAGTAGTTTAAATTTAAATTAACTATGTCCCCTTTTTCTAAGTCATAGACTATTCCAAAATCCTTGGGTATAACTACATATGGAATTTCAGCTGATATATATATATTATCAATTACAGGTTCTTGAAAATCAAAGTACGTATCAAATTTAGAATATTCCATTGAAACAAAAAATTTACTAGACTGAAAATCTTCTTCATTAAAATGAATCACTGTATCATAATAAAAAACTACTTCATCAGCCTCAACAACGTCATATGTTTCCACTTCAGCAAGTAAATTTTCATCATAATCATGGATATTTACTATAGCCAAATCAAAATTCATCGAGTCATCAACGCTGGTTAACTCTTGAAACATGAAAGCTCTAACTGAAAATATAAGAACCAAACTTATAAGAGAAATAAATAAGACTCTCATAGATTGATGAATATGTTTATTGGTTTTCAAGTACTTTATTTGAAAAATTCTAAACACTGAATTTTTCTTTAATTTTTTAAATAAATTAGCTAGTAATATCAAAATAATACTTGATATATTTAATGCAAGATATAAGGATAGAAGCACAATAATTAGTGAATGAATTCCTAAACTGAAGAACACAAACTTCCACTCTACAAAAAGCACTATAGCAGCGACTACAATATAAGGATATCTTGTTTTATATAGTTTATACCTTTTATTTTTGCTTAAATTAATTACGGATAATTGATTCGACTGGCTATAGGCTATATAAGCTCTAATAATTATAAAAAGTGTAACTAACCCTAAAGCTAATAGAATTGGTATTGGTTTAATAAGAATAAAACCATCTATGCCATAGATATAAATACCGTAGTTTACAACAATAGTACTTAATACTACTCCCAAAACAAATGAAATTATGATAAATATTATCCATTGTAAAAGGTTCACGTGCCAAACCAGGGATTCTTCACCGCCCAAAGTATTAACAATTCCCTGTTGATGTCTAACATCACGATTGACAATAGGAAATAAAGAATCTAATACCATTACAGTAGCTAACAAAACAATTAAACCTAGCGCTAACATCATCGAGCTTAAATCCATGGCTCTATTTGAAATGTAATCCCAATTTACTGTAGGGAAAGTATAGTAGCCACTAAAATCATCATTAGCTTTCAACATTTCAAGCGTGTCTTCAATCTCGTATCCATCGCCTACACTTAAATATAGTGTGTTTCCAAAATTGCTTAGGATTGTTGTTCCATATAGTTCATTCATTATCTCATCTTTATCTACGTAAAAAGTCAAATGTGAAAATAATCCAGTGTCTGGAAATATATCTCCTACTATGTAAATAAACTCATTTTCTAAGATATAGAATTTAAATGTATCTCCAATAGATAGATTGTGCTCCTCAGCATATGTTTCAGTAATTATAGCTGACCCTGACTGGATTAATACATCTTGATCGACAAGAATCTCAAACTCATGTGGTAAAGAAGACATCATTTGAGTATAATATTTTTCTTCACCTGATTCTGTAAGTAAATTCAAGTTAAAAAAAGATAACGAATAATCTAAATAATCACCAACTTCTTCCTGTACTTTCCTTTTGTTGATTAAGCGAGCACTAGAATATTCATCATAGGTCATAACAATATCTATATTCTGATATTTATTAGTAGCATCTAACTCATATATTTTTGAAAAAGTTGAATTCATGCTTAGCAATAAAATCAGCAAGCAAAAAACCAAGGATAGTGTCAGTATTACTATCGAAGAACTTTTTTTATTTGCAGATACATTGCGATATGCGAAAAGAAATTTAAACTTACTTAAACTCATTGAATACTGCCATCAATTAATCTAAATACTTTGTTACAATATTTTAAATAATCTTCATTATGAGTTACTAATACAATAGTTATTTCCTTATCCGCATTTAGTTTTTTTAGCAATTCCATTATTTCATATCCATTTTGTTGATCTAAATTTCCTGTAGGTTCATCAGCAAAGATAATTTTAGGTTGATTAACTAACGCTCTAGCAATAGCTACTCTTTGTTGCATACCGCCCGATAATTGATTTGGATAATAATCTCTAAAATCTTTCATTCCAACTATTTCCAATATCTCATCGATATAACTATCATCTTTTTTTGCTATAATCCTAGCCAGCAAAATGTTCTCATAAACTGTTAGATTAGGAATTAGATTATAAAATTGAAAGATAAAACCAAGTTCGGTTTTTCTTAAATCAGCTATTTCCTTTTTTGTGTATTTAGAAATATCTTTGTTAAGAAAAATGATTTCACCTGAAGTGATATTTTCTAGGGAACTTAAACAGTATAGTAGTGTTGTTTTACCTGAACCTGAAGGACCAACGATTCCAGAAAAATCACCTTTCTCTATTTCAATGTTAATTCCTTTTAATACTTCTTGACTTATTAAATCATTAGTAAACGTCTTTCTCAAATCAACAGTTTTAATAACATTCATATTATCCTCTTTCTATCAAAATGATACATTTGTTACTAACTAATAATACCATTAAAAGGGTATTATTTCAATATAGCTTATACTTTATGAAATAAAAAAAATCCCGCCTTTTTCAAGGCGAGGATCAATATTTTATTTATCTTTTACTTTACACTTAACATGATTTGTTTCATATATTAACCAAAACATTCCAATAACTAATAATCCTAATGCAATAAATTTATATGGCAATCCTGCTAACGGTAAAACAGCGACACTAAATGTAAGACCTATAACCGAAAACAATGCAATAACACATGGCGTACAGCCATAAGTTAATAATCCGAATATATATGCAATTCCAGATACGAATGAACCCTTTCCTTCTTTACCAGTTATCTTAACTAAGCCAGTTGAAATATTCCACATAAAAGCACTTAGTGATGCCATCACAATATTTAAGATAATATTAATTACCACTAAATATATTCCATACTCAATAATCATTTCGCCGTAATCTAAGTTAAGTGAATCTAACAAGAAATATAAGATCATAAAGACTGAAAATACAATCACACCTTGTATTATAAATTTTTTCTCTTTTTGCATAGCTAATATAGTTTTAAACATGTATTATTCTCCTATTATTTAATATAAAGATTATACCATAATATAAGAAATTCTGTTTCTAATATGCTCACTCAAAAAATACTTCCATTGTTCTCAAATATACATTTTTAATTGCTTTTGAGACTTCAAAATCTTCTGACACAATTGTTCTTCCTTCATTGATGATTTCTACAACTCTGGAGTCGTATGGAATTACTCCTAAAAACGCTATATCATTGTCTAAAGTGTACTTTTCAATTTTTCGAGTTAAGGAAAAATTAAGGTTTGATTTATTTACACAAACAGCTGTTTTTACTCTAAAAACCTTTGCTGTTTTAAGTATTCTTTCAAGGTCTGAAATTCCAGATAATGTTGGTTCTGTTACAATCAAAACCATGTCCACTCCACTTAAGGATGCAATGACTGGACAACCGATTCCAGGTGATCCATCTATGATTGCGATTGGCTCATCTGTTGTGTTGTCAAGAAGTTGTTGTTTCACCTCGGTAACTAGGTGTCCTGAGTTACCACTACCCATTTTTAACTCAGCTGTTGAGAATATGTAATTATCCCTATGTATAGTCGTTTCCCCATCAACAGTCTGTATCATTTCAATTGCATTTTGAGGACAAACATATTGACATACTGAACATCCTTCACAAATATATGGATTTATATGGTGTTTTTCATTAATTTCGATAGCATCAAAACGACAATTCTCTTTACACAAACCACAATTATCACATTTATCTTCGTCGATATATGCTTTTGCCATACCATAATACGGTTTAGATTTTTTTGTTCCTACTCTATTTATTAAATGCAAGTTTGGAGCTTCAACATCACAATCAGCAAATGCTTTTGCCTTTGACAATTCTATGAATGAACTGGCAATAGTTGTTTTACCGGTACCACCTTTACCACTTAAAATTAGTAATTGTTTCATGATAATAACTCCTTATGAATATTATTCAAAATGGTTTCAAAGAGTGGTTTATACTTTTTATTCTTTGCAACAATTTCTCCGTTGGAATTTATTCTACCCAAATCAAGATCCATTGGAATCTCACCTACAATTTTGATGTTGTTTTCTTCAGCAAAATTGTTAATCAAGTCATTATCAATTTGTTTGTTAATTACTAATCCAATTTTCTTCTTAAATACTTTTGCTAGATTATATACCATATTTAAATTATGCAAACCAAATATAGAAGGTTCAGCTACTAATAAACAATAATCAGCATCTCCTATACTTTCCATTACTGAACATCCATTCCCTGGAGGGGAATCAATAAACACTTCCTGTTTACTATCTTTTACTTTTTTTAATAATTCATTGATTATAGGCACTCCGGATTCCTCACCTATATTTAACTCACCTGAATATATTAATGTATCTTCATACATGCCCGATTTAATTCTTCCTATACCTTTATTTTTTTCTTCAATAGCATCAACTGGACACACTAATGAACACCCACCACAAGAATGACAAAGCTCTTTAAAAACTCGTACTTTGTCTAATATATACGCTAAAGCATTGAATTTACAAAACTCGGAACACTTTTTACATCCTATACATTTGTTGTGATCAACAACCGGAATCTTTCTAAAGATTTCTTCAATATTTGTTTTACTCAATTGATAGTATAACAAACCATTAGGTTCTTCTACATCGCAATCCACATAAACTGAATCTTTAGCAAGGTAAGAGAGATTTACACTTAAAAGAGTTTTTCCCGTTCCGCCCTTACCACTTAATACAGCTATCTGCATTAAAAAAGTTCCTCTAACTCCTTGTTAAGATAACTAGCTATATTCTCTTTAACAATTTTATCAGTTGATTTGTAAATAGATATTTCAGAAGCCTTAAAGACTTTTAAAGCCTTTTCTCCTACTCTTGGGGTTATCAATACGTCAGTGTTATGTTGTAAAATAAATTCAGAAGCTTTTATACCAGCTCCACCTTGAGCGTCTTTAAACGGGTTTATATATACTTTACCTGTTGCTGTTTCAGTATTATAAATGTAGTAAAAATTACTTCTTCCGAAGTGTTCTGAGATAAATGATTTCTCTCCACTTGTTTTTGTTGGTAATGCGATTATCATAATATTTCCTCCTTATAATTCTTAAAAAGCGGCTTTTTGGCCGCTTTTTACTGTTTGTCAAGTTGTGAATTTATGTATTTGATTCTTTCTTCCAGAACTTTTTTTTCTGCGTCTAAACTGTCTTTACTATTATCAACGGGAACATATCCTCTTCCTAGTCCTCTGCCTAATCCTCTTCTAAAGCAAGGTCTGGCATTTTGATATCCTAGGTTCCCATTGTTAAGTCCTCTTCCAGTATATGGTCCTCTTCCTAAAGGTCCAGTTCTGTCTCCACCTGGCATATTATTCACCTCCGTATATTTGACATATGTCAATAACTATATCTTTATTATACAACTTTTATGACATAAATCAACTACTTTGATTTGTTATTTTAAATTTTCCCTTTCAAAAGGCATGCTCATACATCTCGGCCCGCCTCTTCCTCGGGAAAGTTCGCTTGAAGGTATAGTGTGAACTTTTATTCCATGGAGTTTTAATATATCATTTGTAATATGATTTCTTTCATAGACAATTACTTCTCCTGGTCTTAAAACTATTGTATTTGCACCATCATTCCATTGTTCGCGATCAGCGGCCACGCTGTCTTCTCCGCCACATGGAATTAAAGTAATTTCTCTATCAAGATATTTAGCTAGAATTTCATCTAGTTTCCCCTCTACGGGCGTAACAGTAAGTTTATTTTTTTTGTTTGGATTTCTTTTTACTTCATATGCTTTAAGGATGCTTTTAACATCATGATGAATTAAAAACTTTCCATAATCCACTTGTGTGAATACAGTATCCAAATGCATAAAAGCTCTTTGTTTAGGTATATCAAATGCAAGGATTACTTCATAACTAGTTTCATTAAAGTAAAATAAACTTTTCGCAAGCTTTTCAATGGCTGCAGGATGAGTTCTTTGAGATACTCCAACAGCTAACACTTTATCTGATAAAACTAATATATCTCCACCTTCAATTGTTGGAATCATATTTCTATTATAAAATTTTGGTATGTCTTGAGCACCATAGGTTGGATGATATTTAAAAATATACTCTCCATAGATTGTTTCTCTGCTTCTGGTTTTAGAAAACATCTTTGAAATTGCCACTCCATCACCAATTACTGCAAATGGGTCTCTTGTGAAATATAAATTAGGCATTGGGTCAGTTATAAAAGGATAATCTCTTATATGATCTGACAAAGTTCTTTTCTCAAATTTAGGTAAATCTTTTTTTCTTATACCAGCCATAGTTAAAGAAACCATTTCTTTAGTAGAATCAAATGATTTTAGATAACTTTCTAGTTTTTTTCTTAAAGTTTCACTTGTAACTGAAGCTTCTTTAATAAATTGCGAAATAAATCTGCTTTTAACTTCACTTGAAGTATTTAAACTTTCCGCTACTAGATCATTTAAGTATAATACTTCAACACCTGATTTTCTGAAAGTTTCAGCAAAAGCATCGTGTTCTTTTTGAGCTAAGTCTAGCCAAGGAATGTCATCAAATAATAATTGTGTTAACCATTTTGGGGTTAAATTTTCAAGTTCTCCACCTGGTCTATGCAATAATACTTTCTTCAGGACACCTATTTCAGATGTTACATTTAGTTTAGTCATACAATCTCCTATTCCACAGGTTCAAATTTAGCAGTAAAATGCCTTAACATTGGTGATTCGTAAGTAAATTTTAAACCTTTAATATTTTCTCTATTTTTATATACATTTATTAAACTTTCCGCAACATATCTTAAATGCTCCATAGTATATGTTCTTCTTGGAATTGTTAATCTCATGAATTCTTTTTCAGCTTGAATGTTTTCGCGGGTATCTGGGTCTCTTCCTAAAAGTAAAGATCCAATCTCAACAGGTCTAACTCCACCTTCAACATATAGGGCGTTACATACTGCTTGAGCAGGAAATTCATAGAATGGAATATGTGGTGCCATTCTACCACAATCAACAAATACGGCGTGTCCACCTGTAGGATATTGAATAGGAACTCCAGCTTCCCTCAATAAATCACCTAAATACTTTACTTCATCAATGCGATAAGCTAAATAGCTTTCTTCTAAAGCTTCTTCTAAGCCTACCGCTAAAGCATCCATGTCTCTACCAGCTAATCCTCCATATGTAGGAAATCCTTCTTTAGGAACGATATTTGTTTGACATGTTTGGAATAATTCAAAATTATCCTTAATTGCGATAATGCCACCAATATTTACTAAACCATCTTTTTTTGCACTCATCAAGAAAATATCAGCTAGGTCAAATGCTTCTCTAGCAATTTCTCTGATTGATTTATTTTCATAACCCGGTTCTCTTTGTTTTACAAAATACGCATTTTCAGCATATCTAGCACCGTCAATAATAACAGGTATATTATTTTCTCTAGCTATTTTGGATACTTGTCTCATATTTTCAGTAGAAACTGGTTGACCACCAGCTGAATTATTTGTTATAGTCATAATAATCCCAGCTATATTACTAGAATTTTTTTCCTTAATAATTTCTTGTAATTTCTTAACGTCAAAATTACCTTTAAACGCATGATAATCGTCTAAATCAAAACATTCTTTAACAACGCAGTCGATTGCTCTAGCTCCAGCTATTTCAACGTGAGCTCTTGTTGTGTCAAAATGAATATTAGATATAAAATACATTCCCTCTTTAGTTACCAATTCAGGTATGACTACTTGTTCAGCACCTCTGCCTTGGTGAGCTGGCATAATATATTTATACCCGGTGATTTCCTTAACTACTTTTTCAAATCGATAAAAACTTCTAGATCCAGCGTATGCTTCATCACCTTGCATTAAGGCAGCCCATTGAAAATGAGACATAGCCCCAGTTCCTGAATCAGTTAATAAATCAATATAAACATCTTCACTTCTTAATCTAAACGGATTATATCCAGCTTCTTTTAGCTTTTCAATCCTTTTTTCTTTAGTAATCAATTCAATTGGTTCCACCATTTTAATTCTGTATGGTGGTAGTGCGTATTTTTGCATTATGTCCTCCTTAATTCTTTAAAAGCAAAAAGAAAATTGTAATTAAATAATCACAAAATCATGAGATATCAAGAAATAGATAGTATAAAAAAGCATCAATTGACTGTCCCAGTATTTATTCACAATAATCAGTAATCTTCATCAATATAATTATACTATATAAGTGATATATAGTAAATGAATATTAGTAATGCAAATAAAAAGACGGCTAATAAAAATAACCGTCTTGTAAAAATTTTATTTATTTCTTGAATGATAGTGAGTATGTAGTAAGTGATGTGACTTATTTCCTAAAGGTTTTTCTAAATAATCATCATATAATGCTTTAATATCTGGATTATTATGAGATTTTCTAACAGTCATGTTTTCATCAACTTGATAAATCGCTGCTATTCTTTTTTCTCTAACCTCTTGAGTAGTACCATAAGGTTGGCCACCACCACCGATACATCCACCAGGACATGTCATTACTTCAATAAAAGCATAAGGAGATGTTCCGGCTTTGATTTGCTCACAAATTATTTCTGCATTAGCTAATGTGTGTGCTACAGCAACTTTAACTTTTTGGCCACCAAGTTCAACTTCAGCTTCTTTTATTCCTTCTAATCCTCTTACCGATTTAAAATCAATGTTAACTAGCTCTTCTTTGTTTACAACTTCATAAACTGTTCTTAGAGCAGCTTCCATAACTCCACCTGTAGCGCCAAATATAGCTGCCGCTCCAGTTGTAATTCCAAAAGGCTTATCAAATGGGATTTCTTTGATGTTTTCAAAATTAATACCCATTTGTCTAATCATTTTCCCTAATTCTCTAGTAGTTAAAACCAAATCAACATCAGGATTAACGTTATCAATACGCATTTCTTTTCTTTGTGCTTCATACTTTTTAGCAGTACAAGGCATAATTGAAACTACATATATATTATTAGGATCCATATTCATCTTTTCAGCATAATATGATTTAGCTAAAGCTCCAAACATTTGTTGAGGAGACTTACATGATGAAAGGTGGTCTAATAATTCTGGATATTTTTGCTCTGCAAAATTAATCCAACCAGGACAACATGAAGTCATCATTGGTAAAGTTCCACCAGTTGTAATTCTATGGATTAACTCATTACCTTCTTCGATAATAGTTAAATCTGCAGTAAAATCAGTGTCATAAACTGCATCAAAACCTAAATATTTAAGAGCAGATACTACTTTACCTGTAACAATTGATCCAGGACCCATTCCAACTTCTTCACCTAATGAAACTCTTACTGCGGGTGCCACTTGGACAATCACATGTAAATCTGGGTTGTTTAATGCTTCCCAAACTGAATCTGTTTCATCTTTTTCAATAATAGCACCAACTGGGCAAACACTTGCGCATTGTCCACAGAAAGTACAAAATTCATCTGATAAATATTTTCCATATGCAGGTGTAACAGTAGTGCTTTGTCCTCTACCCATGATTTCTAATACATTCATTGATTGTACATTCTTACATACATCAATGCACCTACCACATTTAATACAACGATTGATATTTCTAACTAAAACAGGGTTTGTATCATCAATAGGTTGTATTTCTAAAACTGTTGGAAAGCGATTTTTATCAATTCCTAGCTGATTAGCTAAGGTTTGTAATTCGCAATTTAGGTTTTTAGGACAAACTGTACAATTTGCGTCATGATTAGCAAGCATCAATTCGACAATAGTCTTTCTTGCATTTAAAACTTTAGGTGAATTTGTGTTAATAATCATTCCCTCTTTTGCTATTGTGCAACAAGAAGTAAATAATTTCTTTTGTCCTTCTATTTCTACGACACAAATTCGACAATCTGACTTGATGCTTAAATCAGGATAATTACATAATGTAGGAATATCTATATGATATTTTCTAGCAGCATCTAATATTTTAGTGTTTTCTTCTACTGACACATCAATATTATTAATTTTTAAGTTTACCATAAATTAATACCTCACTTTTGAGAAGTAATCATCACGGAAATATCTTAGAGAAGAGATAATTGAAGTCATAGATGTTTGCCCTAATCCACAAAGTGATGTCTGTTGGATTACTTTAGCTAAATTTTCTAAAGACATTAAATCTTTTTCTGTAGCGCGACGACTCTTGAATTTGTTTAATAAATTCACTATTTGAATATGACCCTCTCTACAAGGAGCACATTTTCCACAAGATTGATGAACGAAGAATTTCATATTAATCAGCAAGATATCAAAAATATCAAAACGATCATCAATTACAATTATGGCTCCAGTACCAGTTTTTGAGTCAAAATTTTCAAATCTGTCAAAATCAATTGACATATCAAGCATATATTCTGGAATAATCGGACCAGACGCTCCTCCAAGTTGTACCATCTTAATAGCTCTGTTATTTTTTACGCCATTACCTAATTTAAAAATAACATCTCTAATAGAAGCACCAAAAGGAACTTCATACAATCCTTTGTTCTTAACATTCCCTGATAAACTAATTAATTTAGTACCAGTTGATGAAGGTGTACCTATCTTAGCAAACTCATCTCCCCCATTTATAACTATGTGTGGGAAATTAGCGAATGTCTCAACATTGTTTATTAGTGTAGGTTTACCGTGAATTCCTTTTTCGGTTGGAAATGGTGGTTTAGTTCTTGAGCGTCCTGGTTTTCCTTCAATTGATTCAACCAATGAAAATTCTTCACCACAAACGTATGAACCCGCCCCAGATCTTACTTCGATATGGAAATCAAAACCTTTATTTAATATATTGTCTCCTAAAAATTCTTTTTCTTCAGCTGCTTTTATTGTCGCTTTTATAATTTTTATTGATTCTTGATATTCGCCACGAATATAAATATATCCTTTGTTAGCTCCTGTGGCATAAGCCATTATTATCATACCTTCAATAACAGCATGCGGATCATTTTCCATTAACATTCTGTCTTTAAAGTTTCCAGGTTCGCCTTCATCTGCATTACACACGATAAATTTTTCTCCTGTTTCTTGAGATAATGCTTTAACTTTAATAAAGGTAGGGAATCCAGCTCCACCTCTACCTCTAATTCTTGATTTTTCAAGTTCATCAATTATCTTTGTAGGGTGTAAAGTGATTGCTTTTTCTAAACCTTTATATCCATCAAATTTAATGTAACTTTCGATTGATAAAGGGTTTATTTTTCCAAATCTTTTAGAAACTACTTTCATTTGGTTCATTTTCCCTCACCTCTCAAACCATTGATAATTTTTTCAACTTTAGCTGGTGTTAAACTAGTGTAAACATCATCATTAATTCTCATTGCAGGCGCTACATTACAACAACCTAAACATTCTGTAATTTCAAGAGTGAATTGATCATCCGCTGTAGTTTCACCTTCTTTAATTCCTAATACTTCTACTAGTTTTTCATAAATACTTAGTGTATCATTCACAAAACAAGGTACATCGTGACATACTTGTACGACGTATCTTCCTTTTGGTTTCATTGATAACAAAGTATAAAAAGATATGACTGAGCATATCTGACTTTCTGGAACACCTAAATATTCTGAAACTCTTGAAATATCTTCCGATGAAATATAATGGTTCTTTTTAGATTTCTGATATTCAAGTAAAATTTCTATTAAGTATTCTTCTTTTTTTGGATACTTAGAAAGTATCTCGTTTAATAAAATCATTGTTCCTCCTTGTGTTTTTAGTAAATCTCGACAATTTTAAACAGTTTCTATAATATAGCCCGAAGAAAATTTCAATACATTATAGATTTAAAACTTCATAATACAGTAACACTAACCGATTATATTATTCATAATATAACCTCGAACAAAAAGACATTAACCTCCTTATATATACAATTGATATAATTATATCAAATAAAAATTGTTTATGTCAACGCAATTCTAATTATAAGTATAAAAATCAGGTAAATTACTTCGTTTTTAAGAGGTTTTTATGTGTTTTGTAAGTAAAAATAAAAAAAAAGGAAAAAACTATGTTTTTCCTTCATTATTTTTTTAGTGAAAAATTGAGTACACTCTTCAAAATTACTAGGTCCACTTTATCCAAATCTTTAATATATATACATCCTTTACCATGTTTTAATCCTAGTTTTTTTGTTAATTCATATATGTGATTTGAATAGGCTTTTACATACAAAGTGAGAGCCGCTTTTCGTGGAGAAAATCCAATCAGAAACCAAGGCTGTTTTTTTAGGGTAGTATTTGAATACTCAGTTGTACCATATCCAATAATTGAATTTCCCCACATTTTTGGTTTTTCGTCAGTTACCTCGCTAATTATATCCATTAATTTGATTGAATCATTTCTTCTTTTTTCATCACTTATGGATTCAATATATTTATTAATATCTTGATTGTTTTCTATAGTCTTTATTTTATACATATTAACACCTATTTTAACTTCATATCTACTATCTCTTCTTTACCATCCAATATTTCAAGAGATAATTTGATTGAATCCCCTATTGCTTTTTCAATGTCATCTTCTTTGATATTGAAATTTTTTACAATATTATCTTTATTAATAAATGCATTTCTACTCATAATTTCAGCTAATCCATCAAAAGTTAACCCTGGTTCAAAACCAGCTTTTTTGTATCTTCTTTTATACTTGCCTAATCCAATTTTGTAAAGCCATTTAGGTACGGTTACTATTTTCCTATTTATTCCCATATGTTCGTGGAAAATATTCAACATTTCCTTCCAAGTCATATTGTAATATCCAACAGGTATATTTCCATTTGTCTCAGTTTCTAGAACATTAGCAATCAATTGTCCAACTTGATCAATAGTAACCATAGATGTACCACCGCCCGGATAAAAAGTTCGATATTTCATTTTCCTAATTTGTTCAACCAATAAAACCCAAACTGGTTTTCTTCCTTCTTGGACCCCAAAAATATATGGAAGTTCAAGAACGCTAACAGACATATTTTCATCAGAAAATGATAAAGCCATATTTGCCTGATCAACTCTACTTCTAATGTATGGATGCTCTTCATATAAGTTTAAGTCTTCCCATGTTCTAGCAAAGTATGAAAAATATGATCCCAAAATAACTGCTTTTTTTACTCCGGCTTGTTTTGCCAATTTTAAAAGTCTTTCTAATGGTGCTATATTATATTTGTAAAACATATCATATATCGGTGCCTTGCCTTCAATTCTCTCATCTACACCGGCAGCAAAAACAAACCCTTGACTCCCATGCATAATATCAATTAACTCTGCATCTGTCATATTCATAAAATTCTTAAGTATCAATTTCATATCTTGAGGAATTAACGCTCCTTTAGGAATAGGAGGTAAAGCCAAAGAAGTAACATAATGTCCCTTATCTAATAGTTTCTTTGCGGCTACAGATCCAATTAAACCTGTTCCACCAATCATAAATATTTTCATATAATCTCCTTATTCTAGTAAAACTCTTTGAATAGTTCAATATTCTCCCACTTTGAAGTAAATTCTCCATTTTCAATTTTATGAACTGCTTCAACAATCCTATCATTTATTGGAGTTTCTACTCCAACATCATCTCCATATTTGCAAACAACTCCATTAATTGCTTCAATTTCACATTTTCTTCCTTTAGCTAAGTCATTAAGCATACTAGATTTTATTAAACGATGCTTTTTCATCGCAATAGGAATTAACATAAAACTAATTTTTTGTTTAATACAGTTCTTATAATCTAATAGTTTAACAACATCTTTTCCTTGAATCGGTTCAATTTTTATATTAGCTTTTTCAGCCACATCAATACATTCTTTTATTATTTTTTGAGCGATCAATCTTGATTTTTTGTCTTTCGATATTTCACCAAAGTTAGCTCCTAAAACTGCGGATAACCCACTAAAAGCGCTATTAACTAACAGTTTGACCCACCTCGCCCCAATAAAGTTATCCTCAACTGTAACTTGTCCCATAACATTGAGGAGCTTGACAATATAATTAAAAATTTCATCATCATTATTACCAAATTTACCTATACTAAATGTCAACGTATCTCTAGTAGCTTCTGAAGTAAGTTCAGAAACTCCTTTTCCCACAAATGAAGCTCCCCATGACATAGCACATCCAATTGTCTTATCTTTACCTATCACTTCTGAGACTGACAATTCAGGAAGGCCGTTTTGCATAGTACAAATCATGCCTTTTTCCGATAAATAAGGGACTAATTTTTGTACCGTTTCTTTATTGTGAAGTTGTTTTGTCATCAATAGTATTATGTCGTACTTACAAGTCATTTCTTCTGGTAATAATGCATTTACTTTTTGGGTAAATTCTGTTTTCCCTATCACTTTTGCGCCATTGGATTTAAGTCCTTCAATATGAGAAACATTTCTAGTAATTAAATCTATATCATATCCTTCTCTTGTAATATATGCACCAAGTATAGTGCCCATGGCTCCAGCGCCAAAAATAGCAACTTTCATCTTTTTCTCCTTTGGATTTTTATAATATATTTCTTAGCTGTTCATTTAATGAAATTTCTATCAAAAATATTAAAAACCTACATATTTATTGCTTTTCATATTGCATTTATTATAGCATATAGAAAATATTTTGTCAGTATTTGAAACTGTATTTGAGTATAAAAAACCGACTAAATTTAGTCGGTTAGTCAGTTATTTTTATTTATTCTAAAGTTAATAGTGTAACACTTTCAACGTGAGTTGTTTGTGGGAACATATCAACTGGTGTAATAGCTTTTATTTTATATCCACCTTTGATGAGATAATCTAAATCTCTTTGTAAAGTAGCTGGATTGCATGATATATATACAATTTTTGGTATTTTCATGGTCAATAATGAGTTTATGAAAGTTTTTGTACATCCCTTTCTTGGGGGATCTATAAAAATACAATCAAATTTGTATTTTTTCCATTTTTGGATAACTTTTTCAACATTCCCAGCTTCGAAGAAAGCATTCTTGATTCCATTAAGTTCAGCATTCTTTTTAGCATCAGTAATAGCTGATTCAATTACTTCGATTCCAAATACTTTAAATACTTTTTTTGAAAGTGATAAAGCGATTGAGCCAATTCCACAATAAGCATCAATTACTTTATGTTTTCTATTTAACTCAGCATATTCTATTGCTTTTTTATATAATCTTTCAGTTTGAACTGTATTAACTTGGAAAAATGATCTAAATCCAATTTCAAACTTATTTCCTAATAAGTCTTCATTTAAATAATCTTTACCATAAACTAATCTTATTTCATCTGATGAAAATGTTGATTCATCGATAGCATTAGCAATTCCAATACCTTTAACTAAAGGATATTTTTCCGCTATTCTATTAACAAATTCAGTTTCCTGAGCAAAAGTATTTTTGCTGATATTTAGCAATAATACAATTTCTTTGTTTTTTGATGATTCTCTGATTACACATGATTTTAATATACCTTCTTGAGTTTCAAAATCATATGCTTTGATTTCAAGTTCATTTGCTATATTTTTTATTAAAGTTAATAATTCAAATGATTTTTTCCCCATGATGTAACATTCATCTAAATCGACTACTTGATGCGATTTAGCTCTAAAAAATCCTGCTTGGATACCTTTTTCACCTTGGGCAAATTTTATTTCTACTTTATTTCTGTAAAAATATGGGTTAACCATGCAAATAATATCATCCACTAAAGAAACATCTTGATTTAATTTCTTCATCATTAATTCTAAACGATATCTTTTAAAAGCTAATTGAACATCATAATCCATATGCATAAGTCTACAGCCACCACATTGATCAAAATGTTTGCATTTTGGCGCTAGTCTGTAAGGACTCTTTTGAAGTAATTCAATTACTTTTCCAAATCCAAACTTTTTTCTTCTTTCAATAACTTCAATACTTGCTGTTTCACCTTTTAAGAGATTTTCTACAAATACAGTGTATCCATCTGGTAATCTAGCAACTCCAAGTGCATCATGAGTTAAATCTATTGCTTTTACTATATAATTTTGCGTATTTTCCTGATCCATAGAGTAATCCTTTCTTAAAATAGCTGGTTAAAAAACCCCATACCACACATTATATTATAACATAAAAAGATAAGAAATTCGCAATATAGATAAAATAAGACTCGCATCCAATGCGAGTCTATTAAATAGCGCCTGAATTTTTATTGCTAAGATACAGTATAACGACCGCAGTCATTCCTATTCCACAAAAAGCATAAACAGCTATGATTGAAATTTTAGAGATTAGCAATCCCGCTACTAGCGCAGATATTGGAACTAAAGCTTGAGATAGAACGCTGGATAAACTAGTTACTTTTCCTAGTTGTGATTTCTCAATTTTCTTTTGAAAGGTAATGCTCACTGGAACATTAAAGCCTACACTCGCAAACCCAATTAGAAACATAGTTACCGGTAATAGAATAAGAATATAATTTACCCCTAAATATCCAAGATGGTATAAAGACATGTACCCACCAATAAATAGCCCAAAGACTGAAAAAGCTATTAGAGCCACTCTTAAGTCTTTCGCATAACTTTCTTTTGGTCGTCTTCTCGACAAAATAAGAGACATTATTATTCCTGATACCGAACTAGCAAGCATTATAACTGAAAACCAATTCTCTACAGTCATAAACCCATCGAATAAGAACGTTACTTCTTTACCTAATCCAAATTCTATAAAATATGGAATAGCGTTTTGAAACAAAGGGACCGAAAAGAAATTCAAGAACAAAGCCATTAATAACAATGAAAACATAGCTTTATAGTTAAATAAGTATTTGATTCCTGATTTTATGTCTTTAAACACTGAGTCAAGTTTAGTTTTTTGAACATGTTCTTTTGCGTTATATTTAATAAATAACTCTGTAACACCAGATAATAGATAAGCAATTCCATTAATCAAAAATATTACGTAAACACTAAATAGAGAGAATAAAATACCTCCTAAAACTAAACCAGCAATATTTTGCAAAGCATAGGATCCGTGTAAGTAACTAGATGCTTGATGAATCTCTTCTTCTTTTACAATAAATCTCAATAAGGATGAACTAGCCGGATTAAAAAACGCTGAGTTTATTCCTAAAATAGCATTCATGATAAATAGATATATAAGTTTCTGACTAGGATCAGAAGAACTGAAAACAAGATAAGCAACACCTAAAATAGTTGCTCCTCTTATGAAATCAGTTATATACATAGTTCTAACTTTATTCAACCTATCAGCTAAAGCTCCGCCAAAAGGCATTAATACCACTAAAACAATACCAGCTAACGCTAAATAGTATCCTTGATACATCGGTGCTAAATCTTCACCAAATGCTTCAGTAGCGATTCTCAATACATACAAACTCATTACAAAGTTAAACATTATATGAGCTATATTCGAAACTAAAACTCCGCCAAATAATAAAGCGAAGTTTTTATTTTTAAATACGTTTTGTCTTGGTGCTATTGAATTGTCCATAAAACGATCTCCTCGTAATTAGCTTATTCAACTATAACTTTTACTATATCTCCATCTGCTGATTTTACGTTTACTATTTCGCCTACAACTCCTGAATTAACCATTTGGATCAACATATCTATATCAATATCCAAATCATTTTCATCAAGGTGGGTAAGTTTTTTATTTTTTAATAATTTAGCAAATTCGATTGGTAATTCAATTCTTACTTCATCTCCGTCAGCTGAATCAACTTGAACTTTTAACATTTTAAATTGATCTTTTTTCTTAACTGGCATAATTACTTCTTGTTCATCTTTTTGTGCAGCCATTGCTGCTAACAATTTTTCTGCTTCATCCGCTGAGATTGCTCCCTTAGATAATAGTTCTAGTATTTTCATTCTTTCTTCTTTATATTCATTTCTTCCCATGATAGTCCTCCTATTTGACTTTAGCTAGTAATTTAGCTGCTTCTTCTACAGTTAAATCTCCGCTGTCTATTTTATCTAGTATTTCATTTCTTGATGGTCCGCTGTACTCTTCTTTAGGTTCTGGTTCAACATCATCTTTAGCTGAATAACCTAATTGTTCAATTACTTCATCTAACATTTTTTTAATTGTAGGATAAGATAATCCCATTTCTTTTTCAATTGCTTTGATACTTCCTCTATTTTTAACGAAAACTTCGATGAAATATAATTTTTCAGTATCTAGATAATTGAATTTTGATAACGTGAATTCGCCTGATAATTCAGTTTCACAATTTGTACATTGTAATTTTTTAACAATAAGATCATGGTGACACACTGGACACTCAGATAATACTGGGTATTTCGCAATTCCTTTAGTTGCTTGTTTAGTTACTTTTTTAAGGATATCAAAATCCTTTCCAAATTTATACTTAGCCATAATTCCTCCTATATTGTTTTAATTAATATTTGTTCCCCAGAATGGGTATTTACGATTACTTTAACGCCTCTATGAGCTACCAAATTGATAATCTCTCTTTTGGTTAAAGGTACATCTTCACTATATTTATCAATCTTTACAAAACCTAAAATTATTCTTAACAATAATATAGGAAATGGTAAGAAAAATAACACTCTTAAAAATCTGTTAACTCCTTTTTCTCCTGGAATTTTGATTCTTAATTTAATAAAATGTGCTCTTTTGAATATAGGTATTCTTGTTCTTTTTTCTTTTTTAAATAACTCATTGTAAGCAATCTTTGGAGTAATTGAATTATTTTTGAGTCTTGTTAATGTAGTTGAAGCCATTGCATTCTCTCCTTTTCTATTATTTATTAGTAGCAATAAGCTACTCATTAAAATAAACGGCAAATAATCAAATACTATTGCATCAACTATACTCGGTCCACGATCAGCTATATATATCTGAATGATTTCATCTGTACTTGAAATTAATAATCCAATTATTAATACAATACTAAATGTCAAATTCCACTTTTTAGCTGTGATAAACCAAGATATAGCAAGAACCATATATTCAAATACATGGGCTGCCTTTCTAATAAATATGTGTAGATTAGCAATGTCAATATGATTATTTGGAAACAAATCACAGGTTATGTTATAAACAAAGTTTGTAATTCCTAAACTTAATGATCCTGAATCTGTACCAGTTGCAAAGGACATTGAAAACACAAGTAATGTCAAAATTAATGATAGAAATAAAACTAAATATTTCATATTATCACTCCCTTATATGAATTATATCATATATGAGAAATTTATAGTTTTTGTATTTATATTCCTTTGCGTTTTTCTGGTTATTTATATAATTTGACTTTTCTTTTGGATACGAAGCTTTCCCAGTATGCGCTTGTACTCATACAGTCTAAACATGGACCGCTATGGTTTTGTCTGGTTTCTGCATATTTATCCCTTTTAAATTTTTTCATTTGTGAAATCTCCTTCCATAACTTTGGTTTTATAAACAACTATATTTTCTAGTTTTTATGTTATCTCATTTCTTTTTGAAAACGAAAATTATCTATGTATGTCTTTGGATCCGTACAGCCAAAACATTGACCATAACTATTTTGTGTATTTTTCGTATATTTTGCTTTTTTAATATTTTTCATTTGTGAAATCCCCTTTCCTAACATTAATTCTTTAAACAATTTAGTCCCTTTACTGAAGAAATTAGTTATTTTATGAATTATTTCCCCGAAAAACAATTCAAATGACAATTTCTTCTTGTTTGGTAGTACAACTTCATTTCCCTTGAAAGTTATAATACAACTTGATTGACTTTTTTTAGATTTTTGATTTACTTGAAGTGTAATTGCATTTTTCATAATTATTCCCCTCCTAAACTTAACTTGTTTAACTTACACCTTAATTATATCAAGTTTTTACACAATGTCAAGTGTTTTTTTAATTTTTTTTATAATTTTATTAAAAAAAGCCATTTTTCGTGGCTTTTTTCTCTATTTTATTAATATTTACATTGATTTTATTAATATTTTTATCAAATATCTTATTTTAGGTGCCCTTTTAATTCGAAAATTATGTCTCTTATTTCCGCTGCTTTTTCAAAATCAAGCTCTTTTGCGTATATAAGCATTTGTTTTTCAAGCATGTTAATATTCTTAATAATAGCTTTTTGAGATAATTTTTTGAAATCTGTGACTTCTTTTTCCGCTTCAGTCTTAATTGATATTCTTTCGTGTATATTTTTTAAAATTGTTTTTGGAATTATATTGTTATTCTTATTATATAGTTCTTGGATATTTCTTCTTCTGTATGTTTCGCTTATAGCTTTTTTCATTGAGTCTGTCATTTTTGAAGCATACATTATTACTCGACCATTAACGTTTCTCGCTGCTCTACCAATTGTTTGAACTAACGATTTTTCACTTCTCAAAAACCCTTCCTTGTCCGCATCCAAAATTGCGATGAATGAAACTTCGGGTAAATCCAATCCTTCTCTTAATAAATTGATACCAATTAAAATGTCATACGTTCCTAATCTTAACTTTCTAATTATTTCCATTCTATCTAAAGATTTGACTTTTGAATGCAAATACCCTACCTTATATCCTAGACTTTTTAAGTAATCTGTTAAGTCCTCACTCATTTTAATCGTTAAAGTCGTGATTAATGTTCTTTCTTTTCTCTCGATTGTTTTATCAATTTCTATTAACAAGTCATCAATTTGATTCTCAGATTTCCTAACAAATATTTCTGGATCTAATAGTCCTGTAGGTCTAATTATTTGTTCTACTACTTTTTCGGTTCTAGCTAATTCATATTCAGCAGGGGTAGCTGACACATAGATTACTTGTTTTATCTTCTCATTAAACTCCTCAAAGTTTAGTGGGCGATTGTCTTTAGCACTTGGTAATCTAAACCCATAATCTACAAGAGATTGTTTTCTAGATCTATCACCCTTAAACATTCCTCTTACTTGAGGCAGTGTAACGTGTGATTCATCCACTATTAATAAGAAATCTTTTGGAAAGAAATCAATTAACACGGAAGGTGTTTCTCCTTCAGCTCTTAAAGCAAGGTGTCTTGAGTAGTTTTCAACGCCAGAACAAGTTCCCATTTCTTTTAGAAGTTCTAAATCATACATTGTCCTTTGTTCAATTCTTTCTGCTTCTAATAGTAGGTTATTATCTTTAAAGTATTTAATTCTTTCGATCAATTCTTCTTTAATTCTTTTGATAGCTTCTTCTAATTTGTCTTTATTCGTCAAGAAATGAGATGCTGGAAACAATGATAGCACTTCAAACTCTTGGTAAATTTCTCCAGTAACAACGTTAAATTCTCTTATTCTTTTTATTTCATCAAAATCAAATTCAACTCTGATACCTTTATGCTTATTATAAGGAGGTAATATTTCTATTACATCACCCCTCACTCTAAAACTACCTCTAATAAAGTCCATATCATTTCTAACATATAGAATATTTACTAATCTATCTAATAATTCTTTTCTAGTGATAAAATCATTTTTTCTTAAAGTAACCATGCCTAATTTGTAAGTCTCAGGATCACCAATTCCATATATACAAGAAACTGAGGCCACTATTATTACATCGTTTCTTTCAAATAAGCTTGATGTGGCTGCGTGTCTCATTTCATCAATCTCGTCATTAATTTTTGCGTCTTTTTCTATATACATATCTCTACCCGGAATATATGCTTCCGGTTGATAATAGTCATAATAAGAAATAAAATATTCCACACGGTTTTCTGGAAATAACATTTTAAACTCAGAATAAAGTTGTCCTGCTAAAGTTTTATTATGAGCCAAAACTAAAACAGGACGATTAACCTCTTGAATTACATTAGCAATTGTATAGGTTTTTCCCGTTCCTGTAGCTCCTAATAAAACTTGTTCGCGTACATTGTTTTTAATATTCTCAATTAATTCTTTTATCGCTTTGGGTTGATCACCTTTAGGCGAATATTCTGAAACCAATTTAAATTCATGCATAATTATCACCACATTTAGTATATCATAGTTTATTTAATTTTTAATCTGATTAATAATCTGCTACAATATATACGAGGTGTAATATGAAAGTTCTAGTAGTTGGTATTAATTCTAAATACATACATACAAATCTGGCAATTAGATATTTAAAAGCTAATTGTTCTTTTCCTGTGGATTTAATTGAGTTTACAATTAAAGATGCTCAAGAACAAATTCTAGAACAAATTATAAATGAAAAGCCTGATATATTAGCTTTCAGCGTGTATATATGGAATGTGGAGATAATCAAAGCATTGCTTACAACAATTAAGGAAAAAGAACTTAACATAAATATTATCTTAGGTGGTCCAGAAGTAAGCTACGAATTTAATCAATACCTGGAAGAAGGTTTGGCAAATTATATCATATCAAACGAAGGTGAAATTGCCTTTAATTTATTAGTAGAAGCCCTTATATATAATAAGGATATAAAAAACGTACCTAATGTTAGTTATCTTGACAATGATATAGTGGTTAGAAATAAACTAGAAGAAATCGATGATTTGGAAGCTATTCACAACCCATATATTTTTGATAATGACGATGTAAAAAACAAAATTCAATATGTCGAACTTTCAAGGGGTTGTCCATTCAATTGTGCATATTGTTTAGCATCTTTAGAAAAGAAAGTAAGGTTCTTTAGTTTAGAAAGAGTTAAGAGCGACATAAATACACTTTATAAAAAAGGCGCAAAAACCTTTAAATTTCTTGATCGTACTTTTAATCTAAAACCAGATTTGGCATTAGACCTTTTTCATTTCATAATTGACAATGATTTTAGCAAAGCGGTTTTCCAATTTGAGATAAATGGTGATATTCTAACCGACAAGGTTATTAATTATTTAAATCAAAACTGTCCAGAAAATAGAATTCGATTTGAGATTGGAATTCAATCAACAAACGATAAAGTAAATGAAGCCGTAGACAGAAAACAAGATACTGACTTACTCTTCAAAAATATAAAGAAACTGAAAAAGGGTAATATCATCATGCATCTAGATTTAATAGCTGGGTTACCATATGAAGATTTAGCTAGTTTCAAAAATACTTTTAATTCTGCCTTTAAATTGTACGCAAAAGAACTTCAATTAGGGTTCTTAAAAATCTTAAAAGGTACAAAACTATATTATCAGCAAAGCAACTACAACTATACATTTGACAAATGTGCACCCTATGAATTTATTGAAAACGAATACCTATCCGCTGAAGATAGGAAGACCATCCATCTCGCCGAAGATGCATTAGAAATTTTTTGGAATAAGGGATTTCTAAATCCTACGATTCAAGAAATAACATCTAAACTTGTTTCTCCATTTGATTTTTTCTATGACCTAGGGAAATACTATTTATCAAAAGGCTATAAATTTCATCGATATCAGTTAACTGACATATTCATTGCCTTAGAAGAATTTATTAATGATGATAAAATTACCGCTTCAATAAGGTATGATTACCTTAAACATCACAAGATTAAGCCTAAAATCTATTGGGAAAACCAAATAAAAAAGAATGAAATCATTAGAAGATTCCATTCCGAAAACTTAAACTATAATATTGACAAATTATACAAGTACAGCGTCGTAACCAAATACAATGAAGACTACCTTATCACAATCTATTATCCTCAAAAAAGAGAAATGCATATACTTAAAGCCTATTTAAAATAGGCTTTTGTTTTTTTTTAATTTAATTTTGATAAGTATTCGTATAAATCAGTTGTTTCGTTAGTCGCCGTTAACGCTTCTTCAATTGGACAATTACCAATTTTTAAACTATTAGCATAGATTGATTGCCCGTTTTCACCACTTTTTAACAATTCAACGGCGTGCACACCCATTTTACTAGCTAGAATTCTATCAAAAGCACTTGGAGTTCCACCTCTTTGAATATATCCTAAAACCGAAGCTCTAGCTTCGTAATCAGAAGAATCATCAATCGCTTTAGCTAAATCAAAAACATTAGTAATGTTTTCAGCAACAACAACTATCAGATGTCTTTTCCCTATGCTTTGGGCATATCTAACTTGCCTTAAAACATCTTCTTCATTATATCCAGTTTCTTTAGTTATAACAATTTCAGCTCCGCAAGCTATACCAGAATATATCGACAAATCTCCACAATCTCTACCCATAACTTCAACTACGGTACACCTTTCGTGTGAAAATGATGTATCTCTTAATTTATCAATTGCATCAATAGCTGTATCCAAAGCTGTAAAGAATCCAATCGTGTACTCAGTTGATGCAATATCATTGTCAATTGTACCTGGTATGGCGATAACATTAATCCCCATATCATTTAATGCCATTCCACCTCTATAAGTACCATCTCCGCCTATAACAACTAAGGCGTTGATTCCCGCAGCTCTAAGGTTGTTTACCCCAATTTGCCTAACTGCCTTTTCTCTAAACGATTCCAACCTAGAAGATCCTAAAATAGTTCCTCCGCGGTTAAGAATTTGACCAACGTCATTTCTCTCTAATTTATGAATATTATTCTCAACTAAACCTTTATATCCATTATATATCCCATATGCTTCAAATCCATAGTGAATGGCCGTTCTTACAACAGCCCTTACACAAGCATTCATTCCTGGCGCATCACCACCAGATGTTAAAACTCCTATTCTCATTTTAGTACTCCTTCATCTCTTTAATACTGTCTATTACTACTTGTAACTTGTTGTTCCGATAATCCTTTTTACCTACAAATATATAAACCTGTCCTACTTTTAACATTGATTTATATCTAGCGTAAGTTTGAGGAAAAACTACACTGTCAATTGTAATAAATAAATCTTCAATTTCTAAAAAAGCCATTTCATCATTTTTCTTAGTTATAATTTCGCCAATCCTAGAAATAGCTCCAACGAATACAGCTCTGTTTTGCTTACTCTCTACAATATCTGATACTAGCGGGTAATTTTCTCTATCTATAATATCCTTGTACTTATATATTATATGATATTTAAAATTAATTCCTAATAGTTCACTTTCTTTATTGTGCAAAGTTTCAAAATCATACTCATCATATTCGATATATTTAAAGTCTTCATTTTGATAATTAAAATCCACAAAATTTACTAGTTTAGGTAAGTTCTCAATCATTGTTTTTTTATTATAAGCAAAATCATCAAATATACCTGCATAAATCATTGCTTCAATAACATTGATATGAATATCTCTTCTTCTTGAAATAAAATCTAATAGGCTAATAACTGGCTGTTCTGTTTGGATTTCAACTACTTTTTCAGCCGCTGTTGGCCCTATACCCTTGATACCTTTAACTGGGAAACGTAAATCAGTTGCTTCAGTTACATAATTTACCCCAGATTTATTGATTCTTGGTGGTAAGATATTAATTCCTAATCTTTGGCATTCCATGATATATCTTTTTGTTCCAGTTACTGATCCAATTTGCGAATCTAACAATACTGATAAGAAATATTTACCATAATTAGCTTTTAAATATGCCATCCAATATCCGACTAAAGCATAGGCAACTGCATGGCTTTTATTAAAGCCATAGTTAGCAAATTTAACAATATAATCATAGATTAGATTAGCAGATTTTTCTGAGTGTCCTTGTTTTTTTGATCCAGCCACAAATTTATTTCTTTCATTAATAAGTACATCATGTTTTTTCTTACTTACAGCTCTTCTTAGAACATCTGCTTCACCTAAAGAATACCCTGCGAACTTATTAGCTATTTCCATAATTTGTTCTTGATAGATAATTATCCCATTAGTAGGTTTTAATATCGGAAGTAAATCTACATCAGGATAGGTTACAGTTTCCTCATTGTTTCTTCTTCTTAGATAACTAGGAATATTCTCCATTGGTCCTGGCCTAAACAATGAAATACAAGTTGCTATATCAGCGAAATTGTCTATCTGCATATTGCTTACCAAATCCATCATACCTCTAGACTCTAGTTGAAAAACACCTAGAGTTCTGACTTCTTTTAGTAAATCATAGGTTTTTTTATCATCCAAAGCTGTTTTATAAATATTTAAATCGATGCCTTCTGATTTTTTGATTAATTTAACGGTGTCATTAATGATTGAAAGGTTTCTCAATCCTAAAAAGTCAAATTTTAATAAGCCGATTTCTTCTAAATCAGAAGCCTCATATTGAGTTTGGTAGGCACCCATTAATCCAGGTTGGATTGGTGAATATTCTCTAATGTCCTCACCAGAAATAATAATACCAGCTGCATGAGTTGAAGTGTGTTTAACTAAACCACTTAACTTTTCAGCAACTTCAATCAATTCTTTTATGCTAGGTGTATTCATATAGTAAGAGTATTCTTTTGGATATTCAGTCCTAAAAAATTCTATAGAATTATTAGATTTTGACAGATTTTTAGATAATTCATCTAACACTACATTGTCAATTTCTAATATTCTACCAACATCTCTAATAGCTGACTTACCTTGGAATGTTCCGAATGTAATAATTGATACTACCTTATCTCTACCGTATTTATTTATTACATATTGTATAACTTCTTCTCTTTTATCGTCTGGAAAATCCATATCAATATCCGGCATGGTGATTCTTTCTGGATTTAAAAATCTTTCAAAATATAAATCATTAGCAATTGGGTCCACATCAACTATCCCAAGTACATAGGCTACTAGTGATCCAGCCGCAGAACCCCTTCCAGGTCCAACTAAAATATCGTTCTTTTTGGCGTATAAAACAAAATCCCAAACAATTAAAAAATAGTCCTCAAATCCCATTTTTTCTATGATTCCAAGTTCATAATCTAGTCTAGTTTTATATACCTTATATTCAGATTTATATTTTTCATTTTGCATTAATCTTCTAGTTAAACCTTTGTTAGACAATTCTCTTAACTTTTCGTTAGCATTTATATTATCAAGTGGGTATTTAGGTAAGTGTCTAGAACTGATATCTATTAAAATATCACAAGAATCAATGAAATTAATTGAATTTCTAATAGCTTGTGGATATGCAGCATACATCTTATCTAACTCTGCTAATGATTTAAAATTATTGTACACTTCTTCGCTTTGAAACAACCCTACTCCATCAGTTTCTTCTCTCAATATTTTAGATAAAATATTCGCTGTAGTAGTATCTTCTTTTTCAAGATATTTTACTTTGTTAGTTATCAATATTTTACCTAATCCAGCCAATTTTGGAGCGATTTGCATTTCTACACTATAATCGTTTAGATCAAGGCTAAAATATACTTCATTAATTTTCTGACTCAATTCATTAACAATATCACTTACTAAGCTTAGTTTATTTTCAAATATAGCTTTAGATACAATTCCTTCATCAGTTTTTAATACAAAAGCAATATCTTTTTGAAATTCAGATGCTTTTTCAACTGACAGTTTTTCTTCAGTAGCCAAAATTGAACTTATCTGAATTAGATTTTTATATCCTCTATTAGTTTTAGCCAATAATATTAAATTTAAACCACCAAAAAAATTGGATTCTAGTGCTAACTCTAACCCAATAATTGGTTTTATATTTGCTGCCAAGCATTTTTTATAGAATTTTAGTGCACCATACATGTGGTTTTGGTCCACTAAAGCTAAGGTTTTATATCCTAATTCAGAAGCCTTGTCAACTAGTCTATCTACATCAATTAAACTTCCATTCATAGAATATGTACTTTGTACAAATAAGTCAAAATTTATCATTTATTTCACCAAAAATATTATAACATAATCAAGGTTAAATAACTATTTCTTACGCAAAATAAAATATCCACCAATCACAATCAACAAGATAAACACGTAGGTAAAAATTTTAGAAATATCATTCGTTTCTAACTTTTCGGGATCTATATTATGAATAGTAAACTCAAAAGTTTTGTAGATATCATCTTCATATATTAAATCAAGCCGATATTCTCCAGGAGTATCCACAATTACCACCCCACCAACTGTTTGACCATTTAAGATCCCTTCACCAAAAACGCTTAATGTTACTGAATCATAGATGGTTTTCTCTGTTAACCCTTTAACTGTAGGGTAAATATGAAAATTTAATATCACCTGAAGATCATTTATTCCTGAAACCACAAGTTGATATTCTCCAGGATTTGAAATTATAGTTGAATTGTATGTTTCTTGATTCACTAACATTGAAGTTCCATTCGAGAAAATTGTAATTTCACTTGTTATCTCTAGGTTATCAATAAAGTCATATGTATTGTTGCCATCAAAATACGTTATTACCGGAATGATAACAAATGATTCTTCATATATATAATCATTAATACCCAATATCTTTATAGTATAGTTTCCTGGATCATTTATTTCCTGACCGCTTGTATATGAGTCACCATTAATATATATATCTCCAGCAGAATAAACATGTATATTATTAGTATAAAACTCTTCATATTGAATTCCGTCGATTATTACTTTTGGGTGAATTGTAATTGAATATTCAAATGAATACTCACCATTTTTAATTTCTATATGATAATATCCTGGATAAACTAAATCAGAATCCAGACTTAATTCTCCATTGACGTATAATTCTCCTTGATATTGAACTTTATGAACCCCAACCCATTCTTCTTCAATATCTATATTTGAGAATTCGTTAAAATCAGAATCAAAGTAATGAACTTTATTGTCTTTATCTGTTAGGATCAAATAATTATGGTGATTATCATAACTTACCGGTTTATAGTTAAGGACTAGTTTTTCAACTTCTTCTCCCAATATATTATATTTTATTAACGTTGTATATTTATATATAGGGAGCTTTGAATTTTCACTGTAGTAGTATTCATCACAGACACCAATAAATTCTTCATTTCCAATATCAGACACATATCTAATTGTCTCATATCCATAATCATCATATATTACAATTATTTCATCCTTTGATTCTATGTTAGTTATAATTATCAGTCCATCACAATCCTTAGAAGATTGTTTTATATCACCGTATTGTAATATATATTCATCAAATTGGTACTCTCCCATATATTTAACGTGTGAATCCTGAGGAATACTCGGTATAATCTTCAGATTAAAAATAACGGATGCTATTCCGACTAACAAATAGATTTTATTCATATAAAAAGCCTCCTGCTAGTATAAATAATACTAGTAAGAGGCTCTTATTCTTTTTTATAGTAGTGCTAAAGTATCTCTAGCAATCATTACTTCTTCGTTAGTTGGTATTACATAAACTTTAATTTTTGAATCATCTGTAGAAATTAATTTTTCAACTCCGCGGCAATCATTTCTTTCCTCATCCATTTTAACACCTAATATTTCTAAGCGCTTAATGATTTTAGATCTTGTCGATTTTGCATTTTCGCCAATTCCAGCAGTGAATACAATCGCATCGGCTCCACCCATATATACGTAATAACTAGCAATATAATCAGCGATTCTTTTTGCTTGAATATCAATCGCAAGTTTTGCTCTATGGTTTCCGTCGGCAGCAGCAGCAACCAAATCTCTTGAATCTGAAGAAATTCCAGATACACCAATATATCCAGATAGTTTGTTTAAATAATTTGTAATTTCTTTAGCTGATTTCCCTTTTTTATTCATCATGAACTCAATTATAGCTGGGTCAATATCACCTGATCTAGTTCCCATTGGAATACCTGCAAGTGGTGTGAATCCCATTGAAGTGTCGACTGACATCCCTTTTTTCACAGCGCAGATTGAAGCGCCGTTTCCTATGTGAGCAATAACAATATTACATTCTTCAGGTTTTTTTCCCATAATTTCTGCACATCTAGCAGAAACAAATTTATGGCTTGTTCCATGAAAACCATATTTTCTAATTTGATATCTTTCGTACCAATCATATGGTATTGCATATAGATATGCTTCTTCAGGCATTGTGTGATGGAAAGCTGTATCAAAAACTCCAACATGTTTTACATTTGGCAAGATTTCCTTAAAAGCTTTAATTCCAATTAAATTAGGACCTAAATGTAAAGGTGCTAATTCAACAATGCTTTCTAAATACTCAATTTCTGCCTTTTCAAGCGCGATAGATTCAGAAATCTTATTTCCGCCATGTACCACTCTATGTCCTACCCCAGATATTTCATCATATGATTCAATTATCTTAAGTTCAATTAATTTATCTAATAATATATTAACTGCTACTCCATGATTTTCGATATCCGCTGTTTCTTCTAGTTTTTCACCATTTAACTTGATTGAAAAAACAGAATTCTTCATTCCAATTCTTTCTACAATTCCACTTGTGATTAGTTTTTCTTCTGGCATCTCCAATAATTGGAATTTAAGTGAAGAACTTCCTGCATTTACAGCCATGATTTTTGTCATAATTTATTTTTCTCCTAATTTATAAAATTCTGTATTTTTAAACCAATTATTTAACTGGTCAATTACTTTTAACATCTCTTCGTTCTCTGTAAATTCTGGTAATTCAACTATTAAGAATGCTTTTGGTTGAATTACTACATCACCATTTCTTTGAAAAATAACAATACTTTTATTTTGTTTTTTGAGAATTCCTGCTGGTAATTTAATTAAACCAAATAATTTCCATGCCTCGTTTAAATCTTTTGCATGTTTAATTAACACATCTTCTTTAATCGTTTCATCATCAAATACACCGACCATGAAACCACCTGTTTTAATATTACTTCCATGATGTTGAATAATATTGAAAACTTCATCTTCTTGTATTCCTGAGTAATCAGTTACTATTAAATCCATTAATGGAGAATTATAAGTCAAGGTATCCTGACAATAGACATTTTCTCCATATCCTAACATATCAAATAATGCAGTTGACAATTTATACGAAGTTACATCGATATCAACCCCAAACAAATTCATTTCTTTATCAGAATTGTTTGCTAAACTGGTTACTAAATTCCCTGTTCCAACTAAAGGATCCAAAACAAATAATTTTTTTCTGATATATAACTTAGATACTAAATAATTTATAAAAACTCCAATAGTATCTGGAGTAATCATTTGATTAGAAATCTGTCCGTGTTTAAACCCTCTTAAACAAGCATATTGAAATGCTTTTCTGATTTCTTCTTTTTTAAATTCTATCTTTTTTATTTTATTAATTTTATTTTTTAGTTCGTTTTCTATATCTAAATAATCTTCTTCAATATCGTTTGAAATAATGTTTTCACAAGTCTTAATTAAGCCTTCTAGATATGAAATTTTATATTTTTGATATAGAAGAGTCGAAGACTCGTCAAGGCAATCAAAAAGTGCCTCGATATTTTCTTGATTAATCATTCCATCACCATTTTATTATTTTATCACATTGTAGGTATAATCACAACTAAAATTAAACATAAAAACCATCCAAAATTGGATGGTTTATATTATTGTCTATTATCTTTTACCCGGATCGTAAGGAATACCTTCCGCTTTAGGGGCTCTTGATTTTTTTGAAGTAAATGCTAAAACTACTAAGGTAATTAAGTAAGGTAACATTCTATATAAGTTTTCTGGTGATTGAAGATTGAATGTTGGGAAGAATCTAGCCAATTGATCATCAACTGCTAAAGCAGATATTGTTTTAAAGAATGAGAAGAATAATGCAGCAAAGAATATCTTAAATGGTTTCCAGTTACCAAATATCATAACTGCTAACGCTAAGAATCCATATCCAGCTACGTCGCCAGTAAATGTAGAATTACTACTTGCCATAACATAAGCAAATCCACCAATACCTGCCAAGAATCCAGATATTCCTACACCAATATATCTCATTCTGATAACGTTGATTCCAACACTATCAGCTGCTTGTGGATGTTCACCACAAGAACGTAATCTTAAACCAAATTTAGTTTTATATAATGTTATAAACGCAACCAATAAAACAACTAACGATAATGGTGTAGTTATATACATTTTCTTAGTCAATAAAGTATCCACCCACAACGGAACAGATGCGGGATCAAGTCCCCAATCTATATTCACCATTTCAGGCAATACTATATCTGTTAAACCTTGACCTTGAATAGCCCAAGCAATAATAATTGCAAATGCAGGCGCAAACATATTTAAAGCTGTACCACTGATAATTTGATTTGCTTTTAATTTAATTGAAGCATAAGCAAGTAATAGTGAGAATAATGTACCAGCAATCGCTGATATTAACATAGCTATAATTACAATTAACTGAGGATTAGAATCCGCAAGTCCAGAATTAACAATACTTGTAGATAAGAATATAGCTCCAAACAATGAACCAAAAACCATAATACCTTCTAGAGCGATATTGACAACGCCACTTCGCTCACTAAACATACCAGCTAAGGCAACTAATAGCAAAGGAATTCCGAATGCTATCGTATTAGCAATAATAATCGCAATTATTTCCATTATTTAGTCGCCCCCTTACTTTTCGGTGTCGGTTTAGCCTGAGTTTTCTTAACCGCACTCTTAGGTTTAGGCTTAGGTTTTGGTGGTGTCTTTTTAACCTCTTCCTGTTCTTCAACCCGATCTGGAGGTGTTTCCTCTAACTCTTTTACTTCTTCTATGTTATCTTTTAGTAAATCTCCATCTCCATTTTTCTTATTAAGTTTTTTCTTAATGAATTGACTCATAATTAATGAAAATGCACTAAAGTAAATTATTACCGCCAAGATAACGTTAACCATTTCTGCGCTATATACAGGTTGCATTGATTCTCCACCAACTTGCAAGAATGAAATAAATAAACTTGATGCAATAATAGCCAGTGGATTAGAAAATGCCAGTAATGCTACTGGAATCCCGTTGAATCCCATTGATAATAATGTTGTATTTGAAACCGTATATTGAACTGTACCTGATAAGAATTGAATTCCTCCTCCAAGTCCAGCTAAAGCTCCACTAATTAACATTGTAAATATAATTGTCTTTTTAGCTTTGATACCCGCATAAATACTTGCATTCTTATTGTGACCACAAGCCTTGATTTCAAAACCAAATGTTGTTTTATTTAAAAGAATATAAATAAGCACTGCAAATATAATAGCTATAAATATTCCGATATTAATATAAGAACTATTGAGTATTTCTCCAAGACCTAAATCCGGTAAAATCGCACTAGGATTAGCTGTTGAAAGTGGAGAAGTCCTTTCAGGTGAAGTATAAATACCTGGATTATTATAAAACAATAAATTTACAAAAAATAATGCAGTCCAGTTAAGCATAATGGTTGTAATAACTTCATTAATATTGAAAAATGCTTTAAATATCCCTGGTATTAATCCCCATAAAGCTCCGGCAACCATAGCAACTAATAATGCAGCCCACCATGGAAATTGCCATAATATTGCAGCTATTAACGCAAAGAAAGCAGCTACAGTATATTGTCCAGTTGCTCCAATATTGAATAGACCAGCTTTAAATGCAAAACCAACTGCCAAACCACACATTAAAAGTGGTGCTGATTTGTATAATATCTTAAAGACATTACCAATTGATGAAAAACCAGCAGTTATTAGATTAGAGAATCCATAAAAAGGATTCGTGAAGTCAGGTTGACTTTTGATAACTTCAATTAAAAATAGAAACAGAAGCCCAAATAACAGCCCTACTATAATTGATGAAGCTGAGGCTAAAAATGTAACCTTGCCTTGAGAAATTTCTTTATTCTGTAAACCTTCAAGTGATTTCTTTTTCTTAAAACTAAGCATCAGCAATCACCTCTTTTTTTACGAATTTCTCCTGTACTTTCGCACCAACCATATATAGTCCAATTTCTTGTTGTGATGTTTTTTGTGGATCCAATTCCGCAACAATTTCTCCATTGTACATAACTAAAATTCTATCACTTACCTCAAACACTTCTTCTAATTCAAGAGATATTAATAAAATTGCTTTTTGATTATCTCTCTCTCTAATTAATGTTTTATGAATGTTTTCGATAGCTCCAACATCAAGACCTCTTGTAGGTTGTACAGCTACCATTAATTTTGATTCAGTATCAATTTCTCTAGCAATAATTGCTTTTTGTTGGTTACCACCACTCATACTTCTAACAATTGTTTCAGATCCTTTACCAGATCTAATATCATAGTCAATAATTAGTTGATCCGAATGTTTTAATATTCTATCTTGATTAATAAAACCTTTGTTGTGGAATCCTTTTTGAAAATATTTTTTCAAAACCAGATTTTGTTTCAAGTCAAAGTCTAAAACAAGACCGAATTTATGTCTATCCTCCGGTATATGACTCATTCCAACTAGATTTCTATCTCTAATACTTAACTTGGTAATATCTTGTCCATTTAAAATGACGTTACCTGAAGCAACTTTTTCTAAGCCTGTAATTCCATATACTAACTCGCTTTGTCCATTTCCTTCAATCCCTGCAATACACAAGATTTCCCCTGCTTGCACTCTAAAAGATACATCATTTACAGCATTATTTTTATGTGTTTTACTAGGTACTGTAAGATTATTAACTTCCAAAACCACTTCGTCATACACTTTGGCTGGAGTCTTCTTAACTCCTTCAATTTTTCTACCAACCATCATTTTAGCTAATTTATTAACACTTGTATTAGCTACTTCTACAGTCCCAATATATTTACCTTTTCTTAATACACTAACTCGATCACAAACTTCCATGATTTCATTGAGTTTATGAGAAATAAATAAAATAGATTTTCCCTCTTCAATCAAGTTTTTCATAATCTTCATTAGTTCAATGATTTCTTGAGGAGTTAATACAGCTGTTGGTTCATCGAAAATCAAAATTTCATTTTCCCGATATAACATCTTCAAAATTTCAACCCTTTGTTGCATACCAACTGAAATATCTTCAATTTTAGCGTCAATATCAACTCTTAAATTGAATTTTTCACTTAATTCTATAACTTTTCTTCTAGTTTCTTTTGTGGTCAAGAATCCATACTTTGTAGGCTCCGCCCCCAAAATGATGTTTTCTAATACTGTAAAAACTTCAACTAGCTTGAAATGTTGATGCACCATCCCTATTCCCAATTCATTGGCATCATTTGGGTTGGAGATTTTAACAATCTCTCCATTTTTTTTGATTTCACCTTTTTCTGGAACGTATAGTCCAAAAAGAACACTCATAAGAGTTGACTTTCCAGCTCCATTTTCTCCTAACAATGCATGTATTTCGCCTTTTTTTAATTTAACTGTTACATTATCATTAGCCACAACGCCTGGAAATTCTTTTCTAATGTTGTTCATCTCAATTATATAGTTTTCCATAGAATCCTCTTTCTATATAGTTTATATATTCAATTATATAATAATTTAAGATATTATACCATAAATACAATCATTTTTCTAAACAAAAAGAAAAGGGAAGGACCCTTTTCTCAAAGTAAATATATTTTATTTTTTTCTTAGATTATGCGTCGTAATCTACATCCACTAATGTTACTGTTGGAACATACGCTGGCATATCATCTGCTGCAACTAAATCTGGGTTAGCTGTTTCCCAAGCTGTTACTTCTGCTTCTGTCCAATCAATAGTTGGATCAACTACTACATCTCCAGATACTAATTCAGCATATAATGCTTCATATTGTGCTACTGTAAAAGTTGTGAATCCCCAAGAGTCATCAGCTGTTGGTAAACCAATACCATCATTTACTGCCCCAAGGACTGCAGTTTTACCCGCTAATTCTGCTGGCCAAGCCATATCGTTGTCATAGAATTCAGTTAATGCATCTTTAACTGAAACTGTTAAACCTTTCATCGCTGATGTAATGATTACATCTTTACCTGATGTAGATTCAGCTACTTGGTCAACGTCAACACCAATCATTTTACCATTTGTGCTATCTTCTGCTGCAGCTAATACACTAGTATATAGTTTTCCACCGCAAGCGAATACAATTTCAGTACCGCCTGAGTACCAACCATCCATCTTAGTTTGTAATGCGTCACTACCTGCAAATGCGTTTGCATAATAAATTTTTATTGTTACATCGCCTTGAGATAACCCTAGTTCTGCCGCTGCTGCGTCAGCACCTTGAATATATCCATAACCGAAACGTAAAACAGCAGGAACTGCCATTCCACCAACATACCCTAATTCTGTATATCCGTCCATAACTGCACCGTATCCCGCAAGGTATCCAGATTGTTCTTCTTGATATAAAACATTATGAGTATTGTCTGCAGTTAAATATGTTAAATAGTCTGCAGTATGTGGCTCACCATCTAACAATAAGAATGATACTGTTGGATTATCTTCTTGAACTGCATAGATTGCTGTTTCAAAAAGGTATCCAGGACAAACTACTACTTTTGCACCTTTGTCAATTGCAACTTCGATTTGTTCAATTCTTGCTGCATCACTATCTTCACTTGGACGATAATATGCGTAAGAGATGTCGTTATCCTCAGCATATTCTTTTACACCATTCCATGCACCTTCATTGAATGATTTGTCATCGATGTTTCCTACGTCCGTAATTAATGCGATTTCGTAAGTTCTGCCCGTACAAGATACGAAAGCAAAAACTGCGAAAAATGCTACTAATAATACACTTAATACTTTTTTCATAATTTCCTCCTATTATTTTTTATAAATCCTTTAATACATTATAACGCCATAATGCGAAAATGTAAATGAATATTTAACATAAAAGCTCTTAAAAATAGCCATTATCATATCTCCATTCACTAAACCAACACAATATAAGCGGTCTAGATTATATTACCATATTTTTAACTTCTAAACAATTCAATACTTATTAATTATTCTATTTTTTAATTAAAATGACAATTTTATATTATAAAATACGAGTCAAAAATCAAAATAAGTGCTTTTTACTTTCAAATCTGTTAAAATATGTCTGGTGGTAATATGAAGAAATTTATAATTAAATTGATAAGAAAATATCAAGAAGGAACTAGTGGGAAAAATCCTACATGTAAATATAAACCAAGTTGTTCTAATTATTCAATTCAAGCATTTGAGAACTATAATTTTTTCTATGCAGCTATTCTATCAATTTGGAGAATTTTAAGATGTAATCCTTTATCAAAAGGTGGGTACGATCCAATACCAAAATACAAAAAGGAACTTAAAGAACAATTAGCTAAAGAAAATGAAGAAGCCAAAAAAAAAGACCCTCAATAGAGAGTCTTATTTTTTTTAGTGTGGTGCGGGTGACAGGACTTGAACCTGCACGTCTTGTGACACTAGATCCTAAGTCTAGCGCGTCTACCAATTTCGCCACACCCGCGTAATAATGGTGACCCGCAGGCGATTCGAACGCCTGACCCTTTGATTAAAAGTCAAATGCTCTACCAACTGAGCTAGCGGGTCATAAAAAAAATGGCTGGGCTACCAAGATTTGAACTTGGGATCACGGAGTCAAAGTCCGATGCCTTAACCACTTGGCCATAGCCCAATTTTTTTATGTTTGGGGCGACTGATGGGTCTCGAACCCACGAGTGTCGGCGCCACAAGCCGATGCGTTAACCCCTTCGCCACAGTCGCCATATCTTTTTCGCACCTATTAGTTTACTAAATAGATTATTATTTGTCAAGAAATATATCATCTTTTCTTAAAAAAGATTTCTGCTCAAACAAGCAGAAATCTTTGTTTTTTATTCAGCTACTATTGCTATTCCAAAACCTTTGTTTCCAAGATGAGAATAAAACACTGGACTTACGAAATCTGTAAGGTGTATTTCAACAGATTTATACTTCTCTTTTACCTGTTGTAATAGTTTGTCTCCCCACTCATCCATATGAATGTTTATAATGTCCAAATACACTTTTTTATATTTTTTTGTATAATAGTCTATTTTACTTAAAAAATGATTTATACAAGCTTTTGATGAACGCTCTTTTCTGGCTAGTTCTAGCTTTCCTCCAACCATTTCAATTACAGGTTTAATCCTGAGGATTCTACCAGCATAAGCCTGAATTCTGCTTAATCTCCCACTTTTGAATAAATTTTTTAGACTTCCTATTGTAAAGGATACTAAAGGTTCTTTGAATAATTTGTGATACCTTTTGGTGATTTCTTCAAACCCTTTTCCCTTAGCTATCATGTCTGCTATTTTTCTAACCCCTAAAGCCAATCCATAAGAAGCAGCATTTGGAGTGTGTACGTCTATTTCTAAATCAAAATCTACCATTGATTTTGCAATCATTGCTGATTGATAGGTCCCACTTACTCCATGAGATAAAACGATTGTTATTGCATGTGTATATCCTTCATCAAAGAAGTCTTGGTATAACTTCAAAAAATCAGCTGGAGAAGGTTGTGAAGTTAAAAAATGTTTTCCTTCATCGATATTTTTTTCCATTGTTTCTTTTGACACTTCATTTTCTGAGTAACTAGTGCCATTTATTTGTATTTTTAATTGAGCTATTTTGATGAAATCAAACTTCTCAAAGTCTTTTCTTGTAATCGTTGTGCTATCTATTAATAATCCTATTTTTTCCATATAATCCATCCTTAGTGTAACTACGCGATATTACTATGTCACACATAATACTTTATCAAATATTTAATTGATTGTCAACTATTATACAATGAGGGTTTTGTGATTAAAAAATAAGCGGTTTCTTAGACCGCTTACCAAATTTAATCTATTCAGCTACTATTGCTATCCCAAAGCCTTTATTTCCTAGATGAGAATAAAATACCGGACTTAGGTAATCAGTAATATGTATATCTATAAAATCGTATTTCTCTTTTACAATTTCCAAGAGTTTAATAGCCCAATCAGCCATATTAAGTGTGATTATATCTAAATATACTTTATTGTATTTTTCTGCATAATAATCAATTTTGTTCATATAATGAGCAATACACGCGTTCAAAGATCTTTCTTTTCCCACCAATTCAAGTTTTCCGTCTATCATTTCTATTATTGGTTTAATTTTTAATATTTTACCAACAAATGCTTGTACTCTATTTAGTCTTCCACCCCTTAGGAGATTGTTTAAATCACCTAAGGTAAATGCTACAGCTGGCTCTTTATATAGTATATGGTATTTCTTAACTATATCCTCAAAACTCTTTCCTTCTCTAATTAAATCAGCTATTATTTTTGATCCTAGTGCTACTCCAAATGCAGCTGAATTAGGCGAATGTACTTCTACTTCCAAATCAAATTCAATCATTGTTTTAGCGAGCATCGCAGATTGGTAAGTTCCACTTAATTTATTGGATAAACATATGGTTATGACATGAGTATATCCTTCCTTGTAATATTCTTCATATAATGCTAAGAATTCTGCTGGAGAGGGTTGAGAGGTTAAAAGTTTTTTTCCTTCTACTATATTAATCTCCATTTGTCCTCTAGATATTTCATTCTCAGAATATGTTATTCCATCTACTTGTATTTTTAATTGTGCTATTTTTATAAAGTCATATTTTTTTAAATCATCTCTTGTTAAAGTTGTACTGTCAATCAGTAGTCCAATTTTTTCCATTATTACCATCCTTTATAATACATATGGGATATTACTATGTCACTCATAATACTGTATCAAAATTTTAATTAAGTGTCAATAAAATTAATATTATTTTTCCAAAAAAATAAGCGGTATAATTCACCGCTTATTGTATAATTATTTATTTTTTCTTTCTTCAACAAATCTTTTTTGTTCTTCAACAATTTTTTCAATTAAGTTTCCAGGTACTTCTTCATATCTAATAAACTCTCTACTAAATGTTCCTGACCCTTGAGTCATTGCTTTTAAATCGATTGTATATTTTGAAATTTCATGCTCAGGAGCTTCAGCTACTACTTTTTGATATCCAGGAGCGTTTGCAGGTTCCATACCTAAAACTCTACCTCTTCTTTTGTTGATATCTCCAAGAACATCGCCAAGATATTCATCCTTGATGCTAACTTCAATTTTAAAAATCGGTTCCAAAATTGTAGGTCTAGCTGTTTTACAAGCTTCTTTGAAAGCTATCCCAGCAGCTAATTTAAATGCTAATTCATTTGAGTCAACTGCATGGTATTTACCATCAGTTAAGATACCTTTAACACCGATTACTGGGAATCCAGCTAATACACCGTGTTCAAGAGCATCTTGTAACCCTTTATCTACAGCAGGGAAATATCCTCTAGGAACAGATCCACCAAATACCTCTTGTGCAAATTCATAATCTTTACCAGGTGTTGGTTCAAATCTCATTACAACTACACCATAGTATCCTGAACCACCTGATTGTTTAATGTATCTACCAGTAGCTTCAGCTGTTGATTTAATTGTTTCGCGGTAAACGATTCTTTGTTCTTCAGTTTCTAAAGGAACTTTGAACATGTTTTTCATTTTATCGATAATATATCCTAAATGAATCATACCTTGTCCACCAATTAGAAGTTGTGAAGTTTCTTTGTTTCTTCTGACTTCTAATGTATTGTCTTCTAATTGAAGTTTAGCAAGTGCACTTGATAATTTATCTTCATCTTTTTTATTTTCAGGATGAATTGCTACATACATTGTTGGTGTAGGTGTGACAATTTGTGGATAGATTACGTTAATCTTCTTTTCAGAAAGTGTTGTTCCCGTTTTTACTCCACTTACTTTTGCCATTGCACAGATATCTCCAGCATAGGCTACGTCTAAAGGAATTTGTGTTTTCCCCAGCAATGTAAATACTTGTGTAGCTCTTTCAGTATTTGCTGTGTTTGATACATATACGTCTTGATCTTTTTTCAATGATCCAGATTTTATTTGCATTAAACTAATTGTTCCAATGAATGGGTCAATTAGTGTTTTAAATACAAAAGCACTAAATGGTTCATCTACAGAATAATTTCTTACGACTTCATTTCCTTCGCCATCAGTTCCTTTAACAGGCTCTAATTCCGAAACACTTGGAAAATATTGTCTAATCATATGAAGTAAAGTTAAAGCTCCTATATCTTTAGTTGCTGAACCAACCATTACTGGTACAGCTTCGCCAGAAATAACACTTAAATGTAATCCTTTTTGGATTTCTTCCATTGTTAATTCTTCACCTTCGAAATATTTTTCTAATAATACTTCGTCTGCTCCAGCAACTGTTTCGATTAATTCTTGACGTAAAGAGTTAACTTTTTCTTTTTTATCTTCAAAAATTTCACCGTTCACACAGCTATTTCCATCATAGATTCTAGCTTTTAATTCAACTATATCTGCAAATCCATTAAATTCTTCACTTTTTCCAAGTGGCAAACAGAAAGGTACTGCCTCTTTACCAAGTTTTGTTTTAATTTCTGCTAATACTTCATCAAATTTTACATTTTCCTTATCCATTTTATTAACAAAGATTAAAGCTGGTAATTTGTGTTTCTTTATTTCCAACCACATTTTTTCAGTTCCTACTTCAATTCCACTTGAAGCATCAATAACTAAAATAGCAGCACTAGCAACTGATAATACATGGTTAATATCACCAATCATTTCATCTGCACCAGGTGCATCAAAAATGTTTATTTTATAATTTTTAAATTCAATTGGAACTAATCCCGTTGACAATGAACTCTGCTTGTGATGCTCCTCTGTTGTACTATCTGATATTGTGTTTTTCTTTTCTACGCTGCCTTTTTTATCGATTCTCCCAGATATAAAAGCAAGTGATTCAGCTAGTGAAGTTTTACCACTACCTAAATGCCCCAATAGAACTACGTTTTTTAAAGCTTCTGCTTTATATTCATTCATAAATTAATATCTCCTCTCAAAATAAAACGCTTTCAATCTATATTATTATATCATAATATAAAAAAAAGAAAAGTTTTTAAATCTGATTTTCTTGTGTGGTATAACCTAAAATAAAAAACAAAACATTTTTCAATGCTTTGTTTAATAGGCTTTACAATATCTACTTATATATTTCCGGTAGATTTTCTTTTTGATTAACCAGAATATTTTCGATTTTCTCGAACATATTTCGTTTTTTCATCGGCATACAATCCTCACAAAAATGAGGTTTTGTACAATTAGCGCAAAACACACTAGTCATGTCTTTGTACTCGTTAATAATCGCAATTGTTGCATCAATTGTTTCGATTTCGTCATCGCGTCTAAAATAATAATAAGCTTCTAGAACATCTTCGACAACACTGTCTTGTAATTCATTAATTCCCTTTAGTTCCTTGATTCTGTGAGAAGTTTTCATTCAATCGCTCCTTTTTTTTAGTTATTGGTTATTAATATTATACTAAAAAATACTTCGAAATGTACAGGCCTTTTAATATTCTTTGTATTTTCACAAATATATCAGTAGTTTTTTTATAAATTCGGACTAAATAACATACAATTTTACTTGCAAATTAAGTTTAGTTATTTTTTAATAACTCCCATTCCTTTTCTAATATATATATAACAAAAAACAAAAGGTATAGTAAATACTGTAAAAAATATATACAATATCTTTCTAGCACTATTTATAGGCTCTTCCTTGTTCAAATCATCATCCATAATTAAACGAATGAACAGACAAAATAAACCTATGTCATATAGAATAAATATTATCCAGAAAAATGTGCTAGTAGATTGAATCTTTCCTACTGTCATTCTTGAAAAAGTGACATAATGATTCCTTGTATAAAAAACTTCACTTCCATCAGTGGAAAAAACTAATCTGTATGTTCCACGTTTCTCCTGCTCAATCACTTTATCCCTATTGATATATATATCACATTCTTTTAAGGATGTGTTCGATGTCATTGTTATTATAGTACCATAATACCTGAAAGTATCACCACCAATATTATACCCCTCTTCTATCGCTATATAATATGATGTGAATTCGTTTGTAGCTTCCTCTTTCATAATAAAATTATCTGGAAGTTTCTTATATTCTAAGATATATAATGAAACTTCCTTTTTTGTATAATAGGATTCGTCTTCAGTAACTATAATTTTTGTTGTAAAAGCTAAAACCATAAATAAGAAAAACAAGATTACACTTGTTATATATATAAACCATTTGTATTTCCGATATATACTCTTCATACTTTATCCCTTTCAAAGAATAGAATTGTTAGCTTTCAGTACTCTTCGCTAATTTATTATCATTATATTAGATTGTATGTCGAAATATCGTCGTTTATATAGCTATGTATTTCCTTGTCGATTTAACTATGAGTTGAAAATCATAATTGTTCTAATTTCTGTAAGATTCATATTAGTTATCTACCTCAAATATTCTACTACCTCTGTTATTGTTCCCTCAAAATCCTTAGATGAGTCAAAATATTTAATGTTATGTTCAGTACATTCTATTTTTATAGATTTACTAAGTTCAATCATATTAGATAAATGATTTTTTATATACTCTTCTGTATTTTTAATAAACCAATCGTTATCTGCGCTATACTTCATAATTTGTTTGTATTTGCTTTCTAATGAAATATCAGTGTATCCCATAAAGCATGCTCTAACATTACCTGGGTAACTATCCATTAAACTTCTTACATCTCCAACTAAAAAAGCTTCTCCTTCAAAAATATAATCTATTTCATTTTCTATCATACAAACAATCATACTACGTAAAAAAGGCCAGATTTTTTTTGCGATTTCATACGAATACGTTTCTGGATCAACACCTATTTCAGGCATTCCATTATGAAAACCCATCATGACTGTATCTGTGGGTAAGTAGGGAATATTTATTTTATTAAATAGTAAATTTACTGCTGTAGATTTACCACTTCTTGAAGTACCGCTTATAATATATATCATTTTATCACCAAAGTTATTATACCACATTATAATATTGATATAGGCATAATTTCTTATTCTAACAACACTAAAATATAGGGTTTTTTTTATACTTTGTTGTGCTATATCAAACAAAAATAGAAACTAACTATAATATACTTAGATACAACATATTTGAGTAGAATTTGCTTTTTTTTCTCGCTTTTTTTGTCATTTAAACATTAATTCTAAAAAAAAATAGTTTGATTTTCAAATCTTTATTGAAAAAATGGTAAAAAAGGTTTAGACTTATAAATATATAGGATAAGGAGAAATTATATGGAAATTAGTAATCGTGTTAATGAGTATATCGCAAAGATAATTCAAGACGTTGAATCTAAAAATTCATCTCAGCCAGAATTTTTACAAGCGGTAAAAGAAGTTTTACACACGCTAGGACCTGTATTAGAAAAGCATCCTGAATTCATTGAAGAAAACGTCTTAGCAAGAATTGTTGAACCTGAAAAAGGAATTCAATTTAGGGTAACCTGGCGAGATAAAGAAGGAAACTTAAATGTCAACAAAGGTTTCAGATACCAGTTCAATAGTGCAATTGGACCATACAAAGGTGGATTACGATTCCATCCAACTGTAAATTCAGGTATCATTAAGTTCTTAGGATTTGAACAAGTTTTTAAAAACAGTTTAACTGGATTACCTTTAGGTGGTGGTAAAGGTGGAAGTGATTTTAACCCTAAGGGGAAAACTAATTTAGAAATATTTGATTTTTGCAGAAGTTTTATGACTCAGTTACATCATCATATAGGTCCAGATACAGACATCCCAGCCGGAGATATTGGTGTTGGCGGACGTGAAGTGGGATATTTATTTGGTACTTATAAAAATCTTATCGGTTCATATAAACCGGGTGTATTAACTGGAAAAGGAATTGAATACAGTGGTAGCTTAATTAGACCTGAAGCAACCGGATATGGTGCTGTATACTTTGCTCAAAACATGTTAGGACGTGATGGACAGAATCTTAAAGGGAAAACAGTAATAATTAGTGGATACGGTAATGTTGCTTGGGGTGTATGTAAAAAAGTTAAGACCTTAGGTGGCAAAGTTATAACTATATCAGGAAGTAAAGGTTATGTTCACGATCCAAAAGGGGTAATAACAAATGAGAAATTTAATTATTTACTTCGAATGAGAACTGAAAACGAGGTAGGCTTAAAGGATTACGCTGAAAAGTTTAAGTGTAAATTCTATCCAGGTCAAAAGCCATGGGGTGTCAAAGCTGATATCGCAATTCCTAGCGCAACACAAAACGAGATCAATGCAGAAGACGCTCAATTATTAGTTAAAAACAATGTCAACTATATAGTTGAAGCAGCAAATATGCCAATTACAAGGGAAGCAACTCAAATACTTCAAAAAGCAGGTATAGTTATTGCTCCAGGTAAGGCAGCTAATGCAGGTGGAGTTGCTGTTTCAGGATTAGAAATGATTCAAAATTCACAAAGATATTCTTGGACAAGGGAAGAAGTTAACGCTAAATTAGAAGTCATTATGCGTAATATCTACAGAGCATGTGCTTTCGCAAGTGAAAAATATGGTTTTGGATATGACTTAATAGCAGGCGCAAATATAGCGGGATTCCTAAAGGTCGCAAAGGCTATGATTGCTCAAGGAAGTTATTAAAAAAATGTAGGGTGATTAATATAATAAAAAAGGAAATGATGAAAATTTCCTTTTTTATTATGCATAGTTTTATAATACTTGATTTGTATTAACTAATAACCATATTAAAATAATTGATTTAATAAGAGCTAATACTTGTAGTATTGAATTAATTCATCCAATCGCATTTGAAACAGGAACTAAGTTCTTAATCCATGATGGTGGACATACTATCGGAGCTAAATCAGCAGTTACAATTGTAAAATAATAATTCAAAAACCCTATCCAATCATTTTATGAGTAAAGCGAATATCCCTCTCCTTACCATTTCTTCCCATATAAAAATACCTCCAAAGTATTTAACTATAATCTTATACTTATAATCTTATTGATTACTTGCTTTTTTTATAGTGTCTACTTTAGAGGTATCATATCATTGACATAGAATCCACACAAAAATATGGAATTTTATTTTTTAATTCGCAATTCTTAAAACTGTTATATAAACTGCATTAATATAATCTGTTAACTCATTTTTACTTAATTTAATTCCGGAATTAGCAATTCTAATTATACTACCAACTACTAAACTTGAAATCATCAAGTTTTTTGTTAATATATTTTCAGCTTTTATGACTTTTTCTTCAATTCCTTTTTGAAATAGGTCATTAAATCTTTTGTTATAGTGATCTCTTACTTGATTTATTTGACTAGAAATCTCATGTTTATGTTCCATAGGCATCGAGTTTTCAAAATTTATATTAATCATATTAAAAACATTACTACTACTTAATGATAGATTAAATAGAAAATGTAATTCTTTCTTGAAACTTGTTTCAAAGTCATCATCTTCACTAATTTTGGTGCTATAAATCTGTTTAATACTTGTTTCAACTATTCTACATACTGCTTGTTGTAGTAATTCATCTTTAGTATCAAAGTACTCATAAATAGTTGATTTACCTATACTAACTCTTTCAGCTAATTCTTTCATTGTGAAGTTATTGTTAATGCCATTACTTGAAAATATTTCAATTAATGCATCAAGAATTTCTTCTCTACGATTCATTATGCCACCTTCTTTTTATTGAAAACCCAGTTTGCAATTACACTTAATGTTAATAGGGCTCCAATCAATATTATGTACCATAATGATAAATACATATATCCACCAACTGTAGCTAAGACTAAGGCAACAATAGCTAAAGTGCTTAACATTTGTTTTGGACGTTTATTGAATAAGAAATACATAATTGGTACTAATACTAAAGTAAGGATTGTTGCATATAATAATCCACCAATTGTGGCTACAGCCATTGGTTGCATCATTTCTGCACCGTTACCAACACCAATAGCCATTGTAGTCAATGCTAATATTGTTGTTAGAGCTGTCATGATAATTGGTCTTAATCTTGTTTTACCCGCTTCAAGCAATGCTTCTTTAACATGCATTCCTTCTTTCCTTAATTGGTTAGTATAGTCAACAAGAACAATTCCGTTATTAACTACAACCCCTACTAAGATCAAGAATCCAATCATTGAAACAACACTTAATGGCATTCCAGTAAAGAATAATGCTAGGAATCCACCAGTAAAGGCAAGTGGAATTGTAAACATAATGATTAATGGGTATTTTAGTGATTGGAATTGACTTGCCATAATCATGTAGATTAGAGCAACTCCTAATGCCAATGCTAATAACAATGTTTCCATCGCACCCATGATTTCTTCATTTTCACCTTGTACTTCAAAATCATATCCATTAGGCAATTCTAAGTCTTCCATAACTGTATCCAAATCTTGAGCTACAAATGATGAATTGAATTCAGGATCAAAATCAGCCGATACTGTTATAGAGCGAACCCCATTTGTATGAGATATCGAACTAAATCCTTCAACCATTTCTACAGTAGCTACATCAGATATTTTGACTGGAGTACCGACCAATGATTGTCCAAGTACTAAATTCTTAATTTCATCAAATGTATAAGTTGTTCCTGAAAAATTAGAATTACTGTCATAAACATAAATATCATACATGGTTCCATCTTGAGTAATTGTAGTCGTTAAATCTTCTCCTGCTAATTTTTCAGCTATCATTCCGCCTACAACTGCAGTTAAATATCCATATTTAATAGCTTCGTCTTTATCCACTGTGATTCTGATTTCATCCGCTGGGATACCTACACCATCATCAACCTCTAAAACTCCTTCTACAGCTCTAAACTCAGTAGCTAATGCTTCTGCTTGTGCTTTTAAAGTATCTAATTCGTGGCCTCTAATTTCAACTTGATATCCACTGCCAGTTAACATCGCAGTTTGTTGTTGAGAACCAGAAACTGAATATTCAATTTGCGAATAATCATCCGCTAATAAATCTTCTAATAATACTTGTATTTCTTGGGTTGATAAATCTCTATCTTCATAAAGTACAACACTTGCGCTTGCGCTATTAGAAGATGAGAATCCCATAAATTGTCCTTGCATTGATCCTAAAGTAACACCAACAACTTCAACGTCATCAAATTCTAATATATCATCGGTTATGTCATCTAATACATCAAAGAAATCATCTGTGGATAAAGGATTATCTACTGGATTTTCAATTGTAATTGCCAACTGACCTTCATCTGATGTCGGGAAGTATTCAAATCCATTCGATAGCGCTAACCAAATTGATCCTCCAAATAATGCTAATACTAAAATGATTACTATGTATTTAAACTTAAATGCTAAATTAAATACTTTTTCATAGCCTTTTTTGAATCTATCTAATTTTTTGCTTTCGCCTGTTTTTTCTTTCGAATCTTCTTTTAATATTCTTGAAGAAATTGCTGGAACTAAAGTTAAAGCAATTAATAAACTAGCTATTAAACTAAAGGCAATTGTTAATGCCATTTGCATAAAGATTTCTTTAATGAACCCTTCAATAAAGATTACTGGTACAAACACGCTGATAGTTGTGATTGTTGAAGCGAAGATTGCCCCCGCAACTTGTCTTGTACCTTCAATTGCTGCTTCTCTATTTGAGAATCCTTGTTTTTTAAATCGGAATATATTTTCCATAACTACAATAGAGTTATCCACCAGCATTCCAATTCCTAGAGCTAATCCTCCTAAACTCACAATGTTTAGAGTAATTCCTGAGAAATAAATCAGAGCCACTGCAAACAATAAACTAATTGGAATACTTATCGCAACAATAAATGTTGCTCTAGCACTTCTTAGAAAGACAATCAATACGATTACTGCTAAAATTGCTCCATATAATAAATTATTAACAACACTACCTGTAGCAAAATTAATGTATTCACCTTGATCTAATAACACGGTGAATACTGCATCGGTATCTATATCTGATATTTCACCTAAAGTAGCGTTGATCGCTTCGGTAACATCAGTAGTTGCGAATTCACTACTCTTTTGAATTGTAAGACTAATTGCATTATTCCCATTAACCTTACTGTATTCTTTCTCATTTGCATTGATAAAATCAATGTCAGAGATTTCATTCATCGTAACTGTTAATGGATTAATTGCCCAGACTTCTGATGCTGGATCGCTAGGGTCATAGGCAGTGTTTGGCATTCCTGCGAAAGTAAACACTGTTAAATCACTAATTTCATCTGTTGAATCAAATTCATCACCAACACGCACTAAGTAAGTTCCTGATACCACATCAGGATCATCATCCAAAATGTTTGCGTATCCTAATGGGAACTCAAAATTTTGCGCCATCAATATATCTGATATTAGACCTCTATCTAATAAAGGCAATTGTGGAGCTGTTGATGGATCTAAACCTTGAAGCGTCCATAGATTTGTAAATTGTACATTAAGAGCTTCGATTTCAACATTTTTAGCTGCTAGTTCGTCATCATCTAATAATACTTGTACTTCAGATTCATAGGCACCACTAACACTTACTGACGCAACTCCTGGTACTCTTTCTATATTAGGAATTACTTCATCATATACATATTGCGTAAGTTCTTGCTGATCTAAATCCCCTTTTGATACACTCATTTGCATAATTGGCATCATATCAGGATTTAGTTTTATAATCATTGGACTACCAACCATATCTGGCATATTAACAGTTGCCCTGTCCAATGTTTCACGCATCTCAATAACTGCACTGTCCATATTAGTATCAGAGTTAAACTCCATAATAATCATCGACATGTTTTCTTGAGATACAGAAGATAATTCTTTAATATTAGAAGTAGTTGCTAAAGCATCCTCTAAAGGATTTGTAACTACATCCTCAACTTCTTCAGGGCTAGCCCCTATATAAGTCGTTATTACAACGCTATAAGGAAGGTTCATACTTGGAAACAAGTCAGTTGTTAAGTTTGTATAAGAAACAACTCCGAACATCATTACAATTAATACTGCCATAAAAATAGTTATGGCTCTATCTACAGAAAATTTTGCGAGATTTTTCATTTCATCCTCCTATATTTTAAAACCGACCGAATAGTCGGTCGGTTAATATTTTATCACTCTTTTAGGACATAATCAAGTCTTTTTACTCGCTTTTTAAAATTATCGAGAGTATCATTTTTGGTACATTAATCAAAGATAACATTGTTTATATTACCTACTAACAACCAATCATCCATATTTCCATAATCTGTTTTATCAAAAGGAATTGAGTCATATATTTTAATGTTAACTAATTCAATAAAAACAAGATACCTTTTCCCTCTAAATCTTTTCAATGCTTGTGCACTCAATTTGATTCTAGGCAAATACTTATCAACCATTTCCTCAGATGTTTCTTTGTCAAGTTTATCTGTCTCTAATACACTTTTTACATCGGCTTTTGCACGTAGTAAGCCTTCACCATTATTGTTCGTAAAGTACAGAGTATCATTGTTGCTTATTCTTCCATATGGTAGTTTCCTGCCAGTTGCTCCTCTTAAAATCATATCCTTTGTTCCGTTAAGGAGATTTTCTAACTCATTTGATTTAAAATCCAAATATACTATATGATCCATGTTATCCCTCCATAAAATTATAAAACAAATTTTCTATACATATCAATATTCATTTTATCACATACTACAGATTAGTCAAAAATTAAAGATGGCAAACTTATCATAATGTTATTTAATTCCAACATTTAGTCATGTATTTCCAACTTTTATTAAATTGTTTAAAATATTAAGTCGGTAGAAGTGATAAATAAGATTAAAAAAATCATCAGCTATTGAAATTGCCCCAGCAAGAGCTTACTATGAAAATAGCGAAAGTACTCGAAGTTTCAATTAATGAACTATTTACAATAGATGAATGATATAGCTATAATATTTAGTGGTAAAAAATTTACAGATGAATGTAAACTATTTTCCTTATCCTTTTGAAATCTGAAATATAAAACCAACCATCAATCCATTTGATGGTTGGTTTTAATGTAAGTCAATGTCAACTTTTGAGTTTTATAGACTCTGACAATTAATATTGATAATAATATTCATCCTGATAATTACAAATTGTAGTATGTTGCTTGTGCAGTCCACATATTATAGTACAAGCCTTCACTACTACTTAATAATTCGTCATGATTCCCTGATTGAATAATCTCTCCTTTATCAAATACAATTATCTTGTCACAAAATCTACAAGACGACATTCTGTGAGATATATATATCGCTGTTTTATTTTCTACAAGTGTATCAAATTTTGTATATATCTCATATTCTGATATTGGATCTAAAGCTGAAGTAGGTTCATCAAGAATAACTAAAGGCGAATCTTTATATAACGCTCTTGCTATAGCTATTTTTTGTGATTCTCCACCAGAAACTTCTACACCTTGTTCCCCAAAGTTTGAGTAAATATATGTGTCAATGCCGTTAGGTAATTTTTCTATTCGTTCACTCAAACCAGCTTGTGATAAATACTCAAGAACTTTTCCATCAGTTTCTTCTTGACTCCCTGTTACGTTATCTTTTATTGTGGTTGAGAACAATTTGAAATCTTGGAAAACAATAGACATCAAATCAACATATTCTTTATGGTCATACTTCTTAATATTAATTCCATTAAGCAGGATTTCTCCTTCTGTTGGATCATATAACCTACATAACAGTTTGATAAACGTTGTTTTACCAGCACCATTAGGACCGACAATCGCTAATTTCTCACCAGTTGTTATTTTCCATGAAACGTTATTCAAAATTATTTCATCATTGTTAGGGTAGTGAAATGATACATTCTTAAACTCAAATTCATAGTCCCCATCATCACGTTTTTCTATTGGGAGTGTTCCTTTATAAAGTTTCGTTTCTGTGTCTAAATATTTTTTATAAAGTGCTAAATACTTTGTCTGTGTTAGAGCGGAAGATATATTACTAATGATCTGAATTATTGCAGTATTAAAAGCCGTTACAGCACTTACAAGTAATAAAACATTCCCAACAGTAATGAGTCCTAATATCGCCTTAATACCAATTACTGCATACGCTGTATATAAAACAACATTATGCAATATTCCGCCCTGTGCTGTCATTTTCCCAGCTTTTGCTTCGAGAGTACAATAGGACTTACCAAATCTAGAACATGTATCATTTATTTTATTTGATAATAATTTGTCTATATTAAATAGACGAATATCTTTACTTATCTTATAATCCATTGAGGAATCACGCAAATATAGAAACATCCTATTTACAGTAATATTTTCTTCATATACATCATAGTGTAATTTGTTCACTTTTTTGATAACGTTAAAATTCACAAACACTGAGAAGACGATTAGCAAAATAATCCCCAATCCTATTAAAGGACTATTAAATATCTTTGTAATCGTGTCGGGATTATTTATATCTACACTTAGAAATAAGGCTACAATTAAAGTAATCGAGTATAGAAACGATATGATATTCTGAATTGAATAGCCTAATAAATTTATGAAAGTCCCGATTCCTCCTGAGAACAAAACCCCTTGGTTCGCTCCTGAAATTAAATCTTTGATTTCTTGTGACTCTAACTGTTCATAATCTAAGTTTAAAGTCTTTCTTGAGATTTCACTATTTAGTCTTAATGTAATAAGATTTGTTTTTTGATCACAAAAGAAATTTATAATTGTTCTAGTTATTAATAGCAAAGAACCTATTATGATCATTTGATAAACATAGGCCATAATAGCGACTTTTCCTAATTCATCAATAAAACCATCTAGAATAAGAGCTCCATAGATAATTCCTACAAAAGGAAAACTGGCAGTTACTAAAGATCTAAAAATGATAAGAGGAAAAAATAATTTATCTGATTTGTTTGAAATTTTTATAACGTCAACAATTTCCTTAAATGTTTTTCGTTTCAACTTCATCTTCAGTTCCCCCCTTTTTATTTTCTTTATAGTATTGACTTTGAATGTCAAACATCTCGGAGTATTTACCGTTCTTTTTCATTAACTCTTTATGATTCCCAGTTTCAAGAATCTTTCCATCTTCTAAATAAATAATTCTTGTACAAAATTGAGTGGATGCTAATCTATGTGAAATAAATAGCGAAGTCTTATTCTTAGTAAGTGTATTGTACTTTATATATAGTTCCTGTTCAGCGAGTGGATCAAGCGCCGCAGTAGGCTCATCTAAGACTAAGACCGGTGAATCTTTATAAAGTGCTCTAGCTAACATCAATTTCTGTAACTCACCACCTGACAACATGATTCCTTTATCATCAATCACTTGAGTTAAGTTAGTATGTTCTTTTTCTTGTAATGAAGCTACTTTTTTTGCTAATCCTGCTTTTTCTAATACAACATTTACTAATTCTAAATCTGTTTCTTCATCTGCTCTCCCTGATATATTTTGAGCTATAGTAAATGGCAGTGGATTTATATCTTGGAATATAACACCAAATAATTTGTAGTATTCATACCTGTTAAAAGCATCAATAGGTACTCCGTTGATTAGTATCTCTCCTTCTGTTGGATTATATAACCCGGTTAGTAATTTTACTAGTGTTGTTTTTCCAGCCCCATTTATTCCAACAAGCGCAATCTTTTCCCCAGCTTTAATTTTTAGGTTTAGATTACTAATTGTCGGCTTTTCTGCTTTGGGGTAAGTAAAAGTCACATTTTTGAATTCTATTGATAATTTACTGTTAAGTAATTCATCAATATCTTTCCCATCTTCTGTATTGATCCCTTCATCCATATCTATGTATTCTCTAAAACTATCAATTCTTATACTGGCTTCTTTTACTCTTCCGTAACTTTCAGATAGTTGGTTTAACCAAACAGCGAAGCCTATTACAATTCCAATCATAAATGTGAATTCTGCTACACTAATATTGCCATTTAATACCATAGCTACTAATATGGTATATGCAATAAGGTTTCTGACGATTGAAAATATTGAATCTGACAAATTAGCTAAGGAATAACGAAATTTTTGTTTCATCACGGTTGAAGAGAATTTTTTTGTAAAAAATTTTATTCCCTTATAGAACCATCTCTCAAGTTTGTAAATTCTAATATCTTTTGCATTAGATAATTTATTTGCTTCATCTTGATAATATTTTAGTTTTGTTCGATAGGTGTTTAATTCGGCCGCTGTTCTTTTTTCGTATTTACGAGCATATGCATTTAATAAGACATTCATAATTGCCATGCCTATCAATACTAATACGATTGTAAAATTAATCGTTACAATATATGTGCTATACAATAAGATACCCGCAATACTTATAATGAAAATCGGGAAATATTGCAGGAGAAGTTCTACTCCCACTCGGTTAAGTTCTATTGCACCTACAGCTTTCATTAATTTATCACGGCCTTTATCAAATTCAATGTTTTCATATCCCGTAGCCATAGCTTTGTTACTTAATATTGTATAAAATGCATTTAACCTGATAAATACTTTATCAAAAAACAAAACGTGAGAAAAATAAGTATTCGCATAATTAATCATTGCGTAAATGAATACAATTAATCCAACTATCAATACAAATGTTTCAATTCCATATCCATTAATTATTAAGTAAACAACTACTGCTGGAATGAATGTCGCAAATATAGGAATCAATAGTCTAATAAAAATACTAAATCCTAATCTGAATTTGTAAGCTTTATTAAATTTATTCGCTACTGAATATACATAGAATGCATTTTTCCAAATATTATTTTTCATCTGTTACCCTCCTGCTATCCTTCATCTTAACTATACAGTAAAATCTTAAGGCATTAAAAAAAGTGCACGAAACGTCAAATTTCGTGCACTAGTGGTTGATTATAATGGTAGCAAGACCTCAGTAGCAAATACTTCTGGTTCATTTTGACGATTAATAAAGCCGCCATATTTTTGAACAATATTGTTAATTCTTTTTAAACCATGTCCATGATTACCACGTTTAGTTGTAATGTAATCTTCATTTAATTTCCTTATTATTTCACTGGTAGAATTTGATGCTGAAATATATAGTTGCTGTTTGAATATACCTATATAAATTCTAATAAATTTTAAGCTTTTATTAGGCATTTTAACACACGCTTCTACTGCGTTATCGATTAGATTACCTATCAAGACACATAAATCAATATCAGATATAGTAAGTTCTTTTGGTACTGTTGCTTTAAAGTTTAAATCAATATTGTTTTTCATCGCTAAAGATAGTTTTGAGTTTAGAATTGCATCTAGATTTATATTACCTGACTCAACTAATTGATTAACATTATCTAAATCAATTTCTAATTCATTTAGGTATTGGTTAGCTTCCTTTATTTGATCCATCATTATATGAGCTTTAAGTTTTTGAAGATGATTATGATAATCATGACGCCAACTTCTCATTGTTAAATATATATTTTGAACCTCTTCTACTTGCTTGTCTAAAATTTTATTTTGATATTCAGTAGCTGATTCTTCATAAGATTTCCTCATAAAAATTTGATTGTTTTCTGTTAATAAAAATGTTATCGCAATCATAAAACTAAGGTATATAGACGTTTCTTGAAATTTATAACCAATGAACATAAGTAACCCTAATGATATTATAAAAAGGATTAGGAATACAATAGTTATTTTGTTCTCTAACTGTAATAAGAAAAAAATGATTAGAGTATCTGCTACAAGTAATGTTATTAAATTTTCAGATAAGGATAAATATCCTCGCAAAACAAAAAACACTATCGCTGTAATCGCTATAATAGCTAAGCCAATAAATATGCCATTGAGTTTAGGATGCTTATTTAGTAAAACCATTCCATAGATAACTACTATGAAAATCGGTATCAATATCAAGTATTCCATTAGACGCCTTTTCCTTTATAATAATTTATGAATTTTTCATTTACATCTTTATATGAACTCCTGCTTAAAGGAACTTTTATATTATTGATTAATTGACACTCATTCTTAGTAATCTTTTCAATATATTTTAGGTTTACAACATAGGAACGGTGAGTTCTAACAAATTCCGATTCAGATAGTTCAAGACATAATTCACTTATATTATATTTATAATCATATTCTGTATTTTCTAAATGAAATGTAACGTAATGACCCATTGATTCAAAATAGATAATATCATCGTAATTAATTTTTTTCTTTTCTCCAGATACCGATAAAATAATATATCTTTTCTCTTTACTTTTATGAAGTTTGACATAATCTAATAGTTCATATACTTTTATATCTTTGACTGGTTTTAATATATATCTGATTGCTTGAACTTCATAACCATCGAATACATAATCCGCCATCCCCGAAATGAAAGCAATTATTACATTTTTGTCTGTTTGCCTAATTTTTTTCGCCAGTTCAATACCATTGATTTTTCCCATTTGTATATCTAAAATAATCATATCATAGGGATATGATTCGTTATTTTCAAACAACATTTCTTCAGCACTGTGATAGAAATTAATATCAGTATTTATATTACGTTTGTTGGCCCATTTTTCAATTATTAATTTTAAATAATCAAGTTGGGTTGAATCGTCATCAACCAAGCAAATACGCATATAATTCCTCCGTCCTAAATAAAAATTTTACCATATATAAATGAATAGTTCAAATATACTAATATAATTATACAAATTAGTATCATTAATAGTTTGATTGGTCGTTAAAAATTTTAATACTAATACAATTATAGACTTAAAGAATTTATATTACTATTCAATAATATTCGTGATTTTTACTAGTAAAATAGTCCAAAATATTTTCAACATTTACGCATATTCTTGTTAAATAAGTTAATGATTTATATCCCAATACTAATGAGGAAATACTGATACCGTAATTGACAAATAGTTTCTTTAAATGGTATCATATACATTAAGTGTTTATAGAAATAAATTAAAGTTTAATAAGTCGTTTTATCTAATTTCAATTACAATGATATTAGTGTTTTTTTGAGGAAGGTGTGTTTATGAAGGAACTGTTATTAGAAAGAAAAGGGAAATTTATATTATATCTTATTGCCTGTCTGATTCCTGTAATAATTGAATTAGCGCAAATTGGTGTTCTTGCACTTATTTTTGAAGCTGTAGGTAATAAATCTATGGAGGCTTTAAAAATTGCTGGTTTTTCTGCCCTAGGAGTTGCAGTCTTAGGGGGGGTATTATTTATTTTAGGAAGATTAATGAGAATATCATTTATGCGTGATGTGCTTTTAACATTAAGAATTAGAGCGTTTGATAAAATTATTAATATGAGTTATAAACAATTTAATAAAAAATCAAGAGATGTCTATGTGTCAAATTTAATTAATGATGTAAATACGTTTGAATCAAATTTTTTTCTTGCTTTAATTAATGTAATATTCAGAGTATTTATGTATGCTTCGGCACTAGCTATATTAATAGTTATAAACTGGAAAGTAGCTTCACTTATTTTTATGGTCTCGATTTTAGTATTGCTTATATCTAAATTTTTTGAAAAAAGAACTGTAAGATATCAAAAAGAAGTTTCATCAGCAAATGAAAAATTTACCGTTGATGTTTCTAATATCTTTAACGGTCTTGAAATTCTTAAATTGAATAACATCGAAAATACATTTCTTGGTAAAAACAAAACTGCAATAAAAAGTCTCGAACACAAAAAGTTTAAGTACAATATATTCACATCTTTTCAACTCTATTCTAATTTAACTATTGGATACTTTGTGATACTGGGACTTGTTGTTTATATGATTTACCAAACACAAAATGGTCTTGGGTATGGAATCATGATAATTTCGGTTCAGTTATCATCAAATATCATTTTTTCATTAGTAAATATGTTTCCACTTGTAAATAGATTAAAAGCTTCGACAGCTATTTTTAAAAAAATCACAATACCTGAAGAAGTTGTTGAATTAGATGAATCTAAAAATTCATTTGAATTCAAAAAGTTATTTAATATTAACGATGTTAGTTTCTCATATGAAAATAATAAAGTTTTTAAATCAATGAGCTTCTCGTTCGAAAAAGGCAAGAAGCATATAATAAAAGGCCCTAGTGGTTCAGGAAAATCTACATTATTTAAACTTGTTTCACACATACTAGATGATTATAAAGGTAGTATTGATATTGATGGAGTGGACTTGAAAACTATTTCTATTTCATCGTTCAATGAAAAAGTTTCATATGTTTATCAAGATGTATTCTTATTTGAAACAACATTAAAAGAAAATATAAGCCTATATAAAGATTACTCAGACGAAGAAGTTATTGAAGCTTGTAATAAGGCTGGGTTAAAAGATTTTGTAGAGTCTCTTGATGAAGGTATAAATACAATGATAAGTGAGAATGGAAAGAATCTTTCTGGTGGTGAAAGACAAAGGATTTCAATTGCTAGAGCACTTTGTAAAAATGCAGAAATTATTTTTGTTGATGAAGCTACTTCTGCTTTAAACGATGAACTTGGTCGTCAAATAGAATCAACTCTACTAAGCCTAGATGCTACAGTAATTACAATTAGCCATAAACATTTCGAAGGAATTACTAACAAGTATGATACTGTTTTTGAAATTAAAGATGGATTTATGACAACATATAAGGGAAAAGACTACTTTGAAGAGGTACTTGTATGAGAAGAAAAATCTATTATGTAAAAGATGCATATATAACGTTGTTTATTTTAGTTATAATGTCTTATCTTGATTTTAAAATTGCATTTTCATTATTTGATCTAATTTCAGCTGCCCAATCTGGATTATGGGATGAGTTTTTTATCCACAGTAAAACATTAATAATCTTTGCTATACTTCTTCTCCCTGCAAATATTATTTATGCATATACTAGAGGGCGTTTAATAAAAAGTAGTATGACTAAAATGAAAACCGATTATATGAAAAAGGTATTTAATAAAAATATAAGTGAGTTTCAAGCCGACAACAACGCACTATATATTTCAGCTATTACAAATGACTTTAATACAATTGAAAAAAACTATATTGAACCAATTCTAGATATTTTAGAAGCAATTATAAGATTTGCAACTGCAATACTTATAATCTCGATAATTAGCCCATTAATTATATTAATTGGTTTAGTAATGGTTGTTGTAAATGTGATAATTTCCGCATTATCCTCTAGACCTGTAAATAAACATAATAAAGAACGAAGTGTAATGATGTCTTCATTCGGGGGCTTTATTAAAGAGGTGTTGTCAGCCTTTCACATTATCAAAACAAACAACTTGGAAACCACTGTCACAAATACGTATAATAAAGAAGCAAAAAAAGTTCAAGGAAAGAAATTTATTATAGACAGAATTATGTCCTACATATATGCCATACAAAATTCTAGTACTCAGTTTTTATTCTACGGATTAGTGATCTTAATTTCCTATTTGATGATAGATGGCGTGATACTATTTGCTGGACTAATTGTAGTATTAACTAAAATTGGCGATATTATTAATCCAGTAACACAGTTGTCACAATTAATTCCTAAAATATTATCAGTAAAATCATTATTCATTAGAATTGATGAAACCTTAGAAAATCGCAACAACAAAGAAGAAACAATTTCATATAGTGGATTCAACAAATCAATTGAATTCAAGGAAGTTGGATTCTCATATGATGATAAAGTTGTATTACATTCAATAAATATGAATTTTGAAAAAGGAAAAAAATACCTAGTAATTGGTCCAAGTGGTGGAGGAAAATCTACAATGCTTAGGTTACTTAGAAAGTATTTTGACCCACTAGAAGGAGAAATATTAATAGATGGTCAAAACTTATCAGATATTAAGAAAATGGATTACTTTTCAAGAATTGCAAATGTAGAACAGCAAACATTTTTATTTGAAGATACTTTCTTAAATAATTTAGCATTATATAAAGACTATTCTGATGATGAAATATGGGATGCCATAAATAGGGCTGGACTACATGATTTTATTGCGACCCACGAAGATGGTTTAAACAGAATGATACTTGATAACGGTAAGAATATATCGGGTGGTGAACGAAGTAGAGTTGCAATTGCTAGGGCTCTATTAAATAAAGTTGATATTATATTTTTAGACGAAGCATTCGCTTCTTTAGATAGAAAACTGACAGTTGAAATCGAAAAATCTATTTTAGCACTTAAGGATATAACAATAATAAATGTTAGTCACGTAATTATTGATGAAAACAAAAACAAGTATGATGAAGTTGTATTAATACATAACAATTCAGCAACTTTAATGATGCCTGAATTTAATTAAATATTATTAAAAGCAATGAAATCCATAATGGACTTCATTGCTTTTTAAATATAGTTTAATCGTATTTTTGAAAACAATTGAAATAATATGTAACTATCAGTATAGCTTTTACCCTATTCAAACTCAATATTAAAGACTTCATCAATACTGACATTAAAGATATATGCTATTTTTTTTGCTAACGATAGAGACGGATTGTATCTGTTTTGCTCTATTGAAATTATTGTTTGTCTAGTACAGCCAACAATATCTGCCAATTCTTGTTGAGTCATGCTATTGTTATTAAAACGTAGTGTCTTTATCGTGTTAGTAACTGTTTTAACTTCCATAACCGATCTCTCTTTTTTCAAAGTATATGTATAAAGAACTATTAGTAATATATGTAAGGAAAACTGTTGAAAATGTTATCAACCAAATCCACGAAGAAGGCATTAGCTCGTTATTATAAATTGTATAAAGAGTTAATCCAAAGACAAAAACATACACCAATACAATAACCAAAGTAACATTAGCAGCTTTAAGTTGGACTAAACGAACTCTCTCATCCACCGGTTCTTTGTTAGCTTTAAATTGAACAATGAAGAAAGTTATAAATCCTGTAGCTACTAAAGTTATACTCATTATTTGTTTTGTGCTATCTGCGCCCCAATTTGTTGGGCCATCTTTTGTAAAGAAAAGAATTAGAAACATCGTTGTTACTACTGTCCATACAATCAAATTTATCAATGCTAACATTGATCTTTTACTCATAATTATCACCTCAAATAGATTGTAACATATTTTTTACATCGTGTCAAGAATATGTTACATTTTGTGATTTTAATGAATATATATTGTGAACATCTTTGGCTTGAATCTCTCTCAAAATACACCTCGTAGTAAACAATTCTTTTTTAAACTTAATGATTTTTTACTAATAATGCTTTAAAGATAATGGGTTATATAACTATATAAATCTTAATTAATTATCTCAATTATTATATTAAAACCAACTTCAATGGAATCATAGTCCTCTTGAGTGTATTCATAACTCAATTCGTCTAAATCCTCTACTAATTGTATGAATGTTTTATCTGAAATATCATAATTAGAATTAGAATATACAAATAACTGATTATAAGCATCTTGTAAATTGCTTAACCCATCTTCTTCTTCTGAAGTTAATTCTCTACCTAATTTGATTTCTAGGTATTCTATTTTACTAATGAATAAACTTCCAGATAATTGGTCCTTAATTTTCAATAAGTCCATGAACCCGACAATATCATCTACTGTTAAAGCAATAGAATTAGCTACAGCTAATTCATTAAGTTCAGTAGCTGAATAACTTAACATAATCGCTATTTTTATCCCGGATGCATCTGATAAATCTGTTAGAGTATCCATTACACCGTTATTACTATCATGTAATGAATCAATAACTCCATTGTCATATGCTATGTTAAGCATAATCTTAAAGTCTTTGCCTTCGTTAACCACATAATTTAAGAGGTCACTTTCATTTAAATAAGAAAATTTTAAATTATCTAAGTTATATTCTATAATTTTATCTAAATTTACCATAGTTGTTGTAGATTCTATTGAACTAGAACAACCTGATAAAAACATAAAAGCAATTAACGATAATGCAAATAATATTTTCTTCATAAAAGACACCTCCTTCATTATTAGTGTATTATTTTAATATGTCAAAACTATGACAAATTATGAGTTTTTAATTCCTATCTTACTTATTACGTATCCATTATCATTAAACACTTTATATTCAGCTTTATATATTTCAGCTATTTGTTTAACAATGAATAATCCAAGCCCTGTACCTTCTTTATTTAAATTAACTCGGAAATATGGCTCAAAGATTTTTTCTAAGTCCTTTTCTAATATTTCCCCTTTGTTTTTAACCTCTATATAGACTGTATTCTCAAATATATAAGTTTTTAAAATAACTTTATTATCTTCTGTGTAGCTAATAGCGTTCTTTAACAGATTGGTTACTAGAATTGTTAGTAATTCTTCATTCATTTTAACCGATAATTTTTTAATATCTAATTCTAGTTTAACCTTACTTATGTCAGCAAATTCCTTGATTGAATTTAAGGAGTTTTCTAAACTGCTTAAATTACATGAATCATTAGGCTTAGCTATGTCTTCTAATTTTAGTGAGTAAGTTAAATCTTTTGTTATCTCTGCTACTTTTTCTAGTTGTTTAAGGACTTCATTTAAGTACAGATCTTTGTTTTTGAATCTACCTACACCATCAATCATTCCTTCGACCATTCCTTTTATCACAGAAACAGGGGTTTTAAGTTCATGATTGATTGTCATAATTAATTCTTTCTTCTTTTGTTCTTGAAGCTTTTCAAATTCAATATCTCCAATGAGTTGACTGTTGGCTTTGTTAAGTTCAGAATAAGTCTTTTGTAAATTAAAAGCCATCTCATTCAAACTGCTTGTTAATTCTTGTAATTCATCTTTCCTTTTTATTCTTAACTCTTTATTAAAATCAAGTCTAGCGAGTGATTTTGCATATTTATTAATTTTCTTAATTGGTTTAGTGAATCCTCTTGAAATCAATAATGATAATATAACAATAGTCACCAACAAGAATATTCCCTGTGAAATTGTAATATCTTTTAGAACTGCATCAATATTATTTAATGATTGGATCTTGGTTAACACCAATAAATAGTCAGATTCTCCAAAACGATAGATATAACTTATATTATAGATATCATCATCAACCGTAATCGTATAACTTAATTTATCTTCGTTAATTAAGTCTTCATTATCATAAAGGTTAATAACAAAGAATAATATTTCGTTCTCTTGTAATATAGTAGGCCCCACCATTTCACTTACAGTATTATTCTTAAATCTTATATACTGTGTTTCACTAGAGGCTTCTTCTAATATTGAATCAGATAATGATACATTATTTTTTAAGTCATCTGCGGATTCAATAATGGCGTTCTTTACCGCTGTGATATTTTCATCTACATACTTATCAGAAAACTGATAATATAAATACAGTTGACTAGCTAAAAACAATATGACAAAAGAAAAAAGGAGGGTTAAAAATGTTTTAAGAAAAATACTTATCTTCATTTTTATACCTCCTTTTAATAGCTTTGTTTATTTCTCGAATTTATATCCGGTTTTATATATAGTTTTTATATAAGAACTTGCGTCTCCCATTTTTTGTCTTAGACGCTTGATATGAGTGTCTACAGTTCTTTCATCTCCATAATAGTCATATCCCCAGACCCGGTTTAGAATCACATCACGGGATAGAACAATGCCTTTATTGTGAATGAACAAGTTAAATAACTCGAACTCTTTATTGTTTAATTTAATTTCATCGAAATTTAGATATATTTTATGTTTTGATAAATCAAACTTAAGGAGCCCATATACCTTAAGCCCAAGATTATCAGATACATCATACCTTTGGAGTACAGCTTCAATTTTTTTTACTACTAATTTAGGGCTATATGGTTTCTTAACAAACTCATCTATTCCTAAATTATAACCTTTGATTTGATTTTCCTCGTCAGTTAATGCACTTAGCATAATAATTGGCGTTGTATATGATTCTCTAATCTCTTTACATACATCGAAACCATTAATACCTGGTAACATTACATCCAGCAAAATTAAATCATAGGTGTTTTCATAGAAAAGCTCTAATGCCTTTTCTCCATCGTAAACTTGATTCACACAAGAATCTTTAAATGAATCCTTTATATAGTCATATAAGATATCATTTAAATCTCTATCATCTTCTACAATTAAAAATTTCATATATAGTTCCTCACTAATAGAAATCATACCATATTTAGTAGAAATAATAAATATGTCAATAATAAAATCTTTTTAATATTTGTCAATAATTTGTCACAAGTGAATTGTAAACTATTTACATAAGGAGATGAATTATATGAAAAAAATTGCTTTTTTATTAGTTATAGCAGTATCATCATTATTGTTAGGTTGTTCAAGTTCTATGGATATGGAAATGGGTATTTATTCAACCACTATGATGTATAATGTTGCTCAAAGTCCAGAAAATAGTGAGGAGTATCAAGAAATTTCAGAAAACCAGTTTATAAGTACAACAGATATGCCAGTATCAACATTCTCAGCTGATGTTGATACAGCTGCTTACTCAATTATTAGAAAAAAGTTAATGAATGAAGATTTACCAAATCGTAATAGCGTTAGAATTGAAGAGATGTTGAATTACTTCTCTTATGATTTAGACACTCCTGATGGTGATGAAATAATTCACGTTACTAAGGAGCTAGGAACAGCTCCTTGGAATGAAGATCATCAATTATTAATGATGGGATTAAAAACTGAAGCTATTGTTTATGAAGATGCAATACCTTCTAATTTAGTATTCTTGCTAGATGTCTCAGGTAGTATGAATGATTCAGATAAACTACCTTTACTAAAACAAGCTATTCTTTTATTAGTTGATGAATTAAGACCAGCCGATAGAATATCTATAGTCGTTTACGCAGGCCAAGCTGGTGTTATATTAGACGGAGCAGATGGCGGGGATAAAGAAAGTATTATTGACGCTATTAACTCACTGGAAGCTGGCGGTTCAACGGCCGGTGGTGCAGGTATTAATTTAGCGTATTCTTTAGCTGCATCCAACTATATTGAAGGCGGGAATAATAGAGTTATTTTGGCTACCGATGGAGATTTCAATGTTGGTGTATCATCTGAAGCGGAATTGGAAGAATTAATTACAATAAAGAAAGACTCAGGAATCTTCCTAAGTGTTTGTGGGTTTGGTTTTGGTAACTTGAAAGATAATAAAATGGAAACATTAGCCGATAAAGGCAATGGTGTGTATTATTACATTGATTCTTTACTAGAAGCAAAGAAGGTATTTGTAGAAGAATTAGGCGGTACATTATTAACTGTTGCTAAAGATGTTAAACTCCAAGTGGAGTTTAATCCAGCACTAGTAAAAGGTTATAGATTAATAGGCTATGAAAATAGGATCTTGAATTATTATGATTTTAATAATGATGAAGTAGATGCAGGAGACTTAGGCGCTGGACATGAAGTAATTGTATTATATGAAATCATACCATTTGATTCAGATGAAGTAATTGATCCAGTAACCTATGAAATACCCGAGGATTTGAAATATGATGGAGTAAATTATCCGGATGAATTATTAACATTATCTATAAGATATAAAGAACCAGATTCAGATGTATCTGAATTAACTGAACACATAGTATATAGTAATGAATTTACTGAAACACCATCTGATAACTTTGTATTTGCATCTTGTGTAGCAGAGTTTGGATTATTGTTATTAGATAGTGATTACAAATATGAAGCCAACTATAACAACATAATTGTGGCTGCGTCTAATGTCTACAATGATGATTATAAGGAAGAGTTTATAGAATTAGTCAGAATTGCGCAAAGATTAAATGATTAAATGTAAATAGTTAAAATATTTGATATAAAGAAAAGCAACAATCTTATGAGAGATTGTTGCTTTTCTTTTTTATTAAATAATTAGGATAATTAAACTTGTAACAATACTAACGGTTTTGAAATCTAAAAATCAAATATATTTTACATTACGTTGAAGTATAATCCATATATACAATATATTAAGCAACCTATAGCTGGCAATTGAAGAACAGCAAAACATAAGAAATCTTTAACCATCTGTTTCTGATTAAAGGTATCATTCCATCTTTTGATAATAAGCCCTAATGACAAGATAAAAGTTAAAGAACAGCCTGAAATAAGGATTAGAAGCTCAGCAGTATATCCTGATACACCTAATTCACTATCGTTCAATAGCATTAACATTAATACAACATAAAGAATTGGTATGAAAATGTTTGCGAAATACAAAAGTCTTCTTTCTTTTACTTTTTCCATTTTTCCCCCTTGATTATACCTTAATTTATAATTTAATAGTTTTGAAATTCGAATTGATTACCACATGGGTTTTAATTCTGTTTTAGTTTAAAATGAGCTTCAACAAGTTTGACTTTCTCATTAATATCTTCATCAATATCTTTCCTTCTAATTACATAATACCCACTGTTTATAAATTCATCTATTCTTTCTTGTCTATTTATGTATGAGATAGTTTCCTTAAATTTCTTTAGTGCTTCCTTAGGTTTTTCTATTTTACTTATAACATCCAGCAAAAATTGTTTTTCTGAGTCCGGTCTATTAAAGAAATGATTGGTTGATATATCTGGAGTCGATACCATATACACAACATGATTTCTATCAGATATTTTTTTTAGAATATGATGCGGGATATTTGTATCAACAATTACTTTCTGGTCTTTACTCAGAGACATCAATTCAGCAATCTCAAATTCAGTTGTTTCTAACGAAACTCCGTCAATCCAAGACTCATATTCTTCTTTGCTTCTTAAGACGAATTCTTCCCAGTTCTTCATAGTTTTAAAATAGTTCATGTTAGGATGTGTATATTCATTTGTTAATTTCAGAAACTCTCCAAACTTGTAGTTTTCTTCACAATGATACATATTATATTTCTCAGCTAGTAACTTACACACAGTTGATTTGCCTGCATATGCTGTTCCATTTATAAAATATACATTTTTTAGATGACTCTTAATTGATTTATAATCCATTTTCATTACACTCGCTCCTCATAATTACAATTATTATATTTAATAGCAGCCAAAAAACGCCTTCTATTTAGTGCAAAAAGATTATTTACAGAATTGACACATGGATTTTCAGTCGTTTCATGCAATATACACAAGTCAATTTTTGCTTTATTTGATTAGTTATTTCTTCTAACTTTCCTTAATATGATCTAATAGTATTTCATAATTTTCAATTAGTGATTTTCGAATCACAACTAGTTTATTTTCTCGATGATATATAACTATTGTCTTAGGATTATTAACTAAATGCAAGAATTCTAAATCATATATTGGATGATTCATAATTTTAAATCCTGACCCATTTACAATAATGAAAAAATGTTTATATCTAATACATATCAATATTCCAATAATAATGGAATATAAGCTAAACACAAATAACGAAGAATATAAGAGTGGTGAACCTATCGTTTCCAAAATTTCTGCTGGAGTTCCTGCCCAAATGAAAAGTACAAATCCTGTCGCTATAAGTAAAACTCCAAGATTTCTGAAAAATATCTTATATTTTACTGTATCACTATAGATATATTTAGCCCTCTCCGATGAAGCTTTCTTCATATTCATTTTCCTTTCTAACTAATCAATTTTATGAGGAATGTTAGTATCTTATAATACGTAATCAAAACATATGGATTTTCAGTCGTTTCATGCACAAAATTTAATGCAATAATCGTTTATTCAAAAAAAACATTACGTACCTAATATTTCAAATGAAATTCTTTCAGTTTCTCTATAAGCGTTTGATTTGTACAACATTCTATCATCGCCGTTAAAATTTCCTTGTCGCAATTAATAGGAAACGCTTTTACTCTTAAGTCTTTTACTTTAATATCATCTAAAACCAAATCAAAAGTAGCGGTCATCCCAAATGATCCTTTTTTGATATCTACAATACTTTCCCATTCAAAATTTGCTATAATTGTCCCCTTATAAAACCATATCATTCCTGAAGAACTAAATTGAATAATAGAAAACAAATATTTTGGTAACTTTATAAACGTTGGATACCCATAAATAAGGATAATAAAAACTGTAGTTATCAAAGAAACATAACCAAACACAACAATATTAACTAATATAATAACAAAAAGCAAAAATGCAATTGTATAAAATGTTGATAACCTATTATATTTCATTCTATAAAAAGTATATTCTTGTTTTAATATCTCTTTATTCTTATGTTTCATATATGTCTCCTTTTCACTATACATGTTCATATGGAGTAATAATCTTTGGATGCCTAAATGACATATGGATTTTCAGTCGTTTCATGCAACAAATACCTTAATATAAGTTATTGAGTCTGGATTTAAAAATATTAATATAACATTACTTATTTCTAGATTTACAAGAAGGCTAAACATAAAATAGTGATTAAACCAACGCTAAGAATTATATTGAGAATGATTTTCTTTACCACTTTTGAAGCATTATTATAATATTGATTAAATTCGTCTTCCATTAGTCTACCATATAATATATATTGTTTAAACGCATCTAATTCTAACGGCCAATACCTCTTTTCAGCTTCTGTAATTATTTGCCCGATTGGATCAACTTCAAGTAATGTCATAATTACATTATCTTCAATAGTGATTTTTAAAGTGCTTTTTAATTTCATCATGTTAAATGTAAAATTATTCTTGAATGCGGACCCTCTTTTCGCAACAAATCTGTTACTATTCTGCTCTGTAAAAACAAATGTCTTTGATTCCCAATACTGTTTTATTTTACTGATAATTTCTGGGTCCAAAGTATCTACGCATAACTCGTTTTCAAATGTTAACATTGTTTCTCCTTTATGTTTTAGTAATATAAAATAATATTCAAAATGGCTTTGTTTCAATCTTAATTGTAGTTCGGGGGGGATTGAAACCTTGACACATGGATTTTCAGTCGTTTCATGCAACGCTAGAAGTTAATTTAAATTCTTTTCTATTGTGATTATACAAGTCGTGCTTGAGGACGTAAATGCATATATTATTTATTGTCTAATAAACTATAAACTAATGTTAACAAGCTTATATAAGATATTACAAATAACGCTATGCAGGTGCGCACAATAAAAAGCGAGTTTGTTTGAGAAAGCCAAAGAATCCCATACAATAGACCCGAAATAATATTAACAGCGATAGATATTTTCAAAAATTTCATTCTTGTCATAAAGCCACTTCCTCATTCTATTTTTTTCCACATTTTAAGCAAACAAAGACTTGTGGATTTTCAGTCGTTTCATGCAGAAAATTACCTTACTTAATTTTGTCTTGAAGTATATGTGCTATTTCAGTTCTTTGTTTATCTGATAAAACATTAGATAAAAAAATTCTTTTGGAACCATCATTCAATGAAAATTCAAATATAACGCCTTTGTTCTTATAATTAATATACTTATTCTTCTTGATATTTACCTCGTTAATATTAGAATAGAGTATAGTTTCTATTTTTCCTTTTTTTGATAAATCAAAATTCTGCCACATATATGTTTTTAATCTCGTATCACTTACTATTACTATATTTGATTTCGTAAGATAAGCAAAGCCTAAATCCAATAGGACTAGAACAATTCCTACAATGCTTAATAGAACTATTAATTCATGCTCAATTTCAACTTGCGAAATAAACCAACTGACTAAAATGAATACTGTGGCCAATATTGCAAAAATATTTATAATAGCAATCATATAAATAAGTTGTCTTGGATAAAACTTTCTTGGTTTACCTTCTGATACGGCAACTATATTACTAATATCAATTTGTTCAGGAACGTTTCGATTAATAGTCAAACAAGTTAATGATGTGTTACCAATAGAATCATTATATTCCTTCTTTGCTTTTTTACTATCAATAATTGGCACAATGACATTTCCCATTATGAATGCTAGTAAAATACAAACAAAAAAAGGAATAGTGGTTTGTATTATATCAAATAGAGTCAACACCCCAATTATAGTTGTTACAAATATTAATATTAAACTTTGCTTTCTGTTAAAACTTGAGCCCATAGAAAATTCTCCGTTCTAATTTTAGTATGGCATGCATATAGTGGATTTTCAGTCGTTTCATACAATAACAAACATCTCAAAAACGGTTTGAGAGATTGAATCAACTATATTACAATGGTTCAGCCAGTTCGTTTTTTTCATAGTATTCAACAAGCTTATTGAATTCTCTTACATATTTTTTGATTCTTTCTTGATTTTCATCAACTGTCAATTGGGGTTTTCTTTTTCCAACAATGACAGCTTCATTTCTAACCATCCAATAAGGACCTAATGAATCTCCCTCAACCTTTTTTAGTCTTGCACGAAGATATGCAAACTCTTCAGTGGTTATAATATTTGCATTTAAAGATAACCCTTTTAAATTTAGTAATTTTGATAATTGTTTTACATGTTCTGTAGATATTTGATTATCTGGTAATGACAGATATTCTAAATTTGGCAATGTATTCAAAATCGAATAGTCATTAAGTTTTATATACTTCATAGTAGTGTACGAACCACCAATCTCAAATTCTTTTATGGTGGATTGTTCTATACTTTCGAGTGAATCGATTTTTCCATATGCTGTTATAGAAACCCCTAGCAATTTACTGTTTTTACTCATCTTCCATAGTCTAGATACTTTTGTGTTCCAATATGCTATTAAATATTCTAGATTATAAATTGATTCAAGAGGTGATAAATCTTGAATTAAATTTGATTTCCATAAAAAAACTTGTTTAACAGACAACTTATATTCATCTACTACTTTTTTAAAAATATTCTGTTTTACTTTAGTAAAGATCAACGTATCTATATTGCTTTTTCCTAAGCACTTCTCTAAATTAACTCTATCTCCATACACATAAAGAACGCCATCGGCAACTCCAATGAAATCTACACAATATCCGTTCTTTAGTTCACATCCACTTGTGTCGAATAATCTTACTTTATTCATAAGTTCATCATTCATATCATGTACTTTCATTCTTTCTCCTTATGAAATCATTTATTTTTAATTAAAAATATTTGTTTTGTATATTTAAAGGTCAGTATATATTGAATAACCGATTTTCAGTCGTTTCATCTTACAATTGTTTATATACAATGATTTTTGTAGGCAGAGAATTTCGTATTATATGTTTTTCTTTATTTCATTACTATTGAAGTTCTTTTCTTGATTTGTTTTTTTGATAATATATATAATACTTCTACTAAGTTTGATAATCGTCGGAGTTAATATAATTACAAAAAACACAAAATATATAGCCAAATAAATACTATTTACTAAAATTGAGACATCATTGAATGCCATTATAAAAGTTTTACATTGTATATTGATATTATTGACTTCCATATCTTTTATAAGGTGATATTCAATATTTAATTCTGGTATGTCTGGATCGGTAATAAGGATTACTCCATCCACTAATTCAGTTGTATTTTCAATGCCATATATTTTAATTAAAAAAATCTCATTTCTTTCTTGAAAAGCTATTTTTATTTCTTCAACGTCATATATTAATCCATCGTTAAATCTTTCTTCGGTTCCATAAACTTGATAATCATAAAGTAAAAGATTATCGTCATCTGTAATAGCCATTGAGGTAGCTAATCGAAACGGTGTGTCCTCGGTAAATACTTTCTTTGGTGCAACAATCATTAAAGTTAAAAATAATATTGTAATCAATGCATAAAGAGTTGCCTTAACATATAATACTTCAAGTAACTCATCTTTATTATTTATAGCCATATTTATTCTACCTTTATAAGGTCAAAAGTGATTTCTGGATCGTCATAGAAATAGTCAATAACATATGAAGTAGAAAACCCACTTTCTGTTTCAGTAAAGTATAACGTGAAATTATATGTGTTATCATCTTCGGTTATAAAAGTGTCTATTCCAACAATAAAAGGTGAAATTCTTGCTATAGACATATTATTCAAACCTTCAACAAAATTTTGATATAGATCACCTAATGAAGTTACGGTGCTATCAGGTATAAATACGCTGATATCACCTTTATTGTCAACTGAAATCACAATTTGGTCTAAGTATTGGTCTAAATTTGTTAAGTACATACCATCACCTATGACATTGTAACTAGAACCGTCATATGTATAATTAGAAATAATGTAATCACCTATGAATTCTTCAAATTCTGCATATATTTCGTAATCTAATTCGTCAATTGTATTGTCATCATTCAAATCTTCTGCAGATTCTGAATTTAGCCAATTATCGTAGTAATTATAGATTTCATGATCAACCTCATCTATAACACTATCTTCATTTAAGTCTTCTGATACGTTTGAATTTAACCAGTAATCATAAATATTATGTAATTTATATATTTCATAATCTAATTCGTCAATTTTTCTGTCAATATTTAAATCTAATGCTTCTTCTGAATCCCTCCAGTAAGAATAACTATATTGTAATTGATATATTTCATAATCTAATTCGTCAATTTTTCTGTCACCATTAAAATCTAATGCTTCATCTGAATTTCTCCATACTTCAAAATCCACTATTGTAGTTGATGCTGTAGTTTCTATTAATGTCGATGTAATTGCTGCTGTATTTGTATCCAAAGTATTACAACCAGCTAATAAAATTAATATTGACAGCGTCCAAATTGATACAATTATTCTTTTATACATTTTAGAACCTCTTATCTTTCATTGTGTTTTTTGTGTTTTTACAAACATATTATAACACAAAAAAATGTAAGTAAATTTACCAATATATATTTTACTAATACAAATAAAGTTAAATTCTGATTCTTATTCTCTGAATATCATTAAAAAAGCAATCAAACCTCAAAAAGGTATGATTGCTAAATTTATCGATTTATAAGAGTTACAGGACTTAAACTTATTCGAGCTGTCTTGGAAATCAAAAAGGATACTTATAAGACTTTCATTTTTAACATATATGGTTCTTTATAAATAGTTGGTTTACCTTTAAAATCTCTATAATGGTAGTCAACATTTGTAAATTTTATTTGGTTTATAAATCCCATTTTTTCATACATTGTTTTTAATTTTGCAAAATTATTATTATCAATACCGATAGTGACTTCCTTGTATCCCTGACTTTTTACTCTTTCTAAAACCGCACTCATTAATTTTTTTCCAAAACCATGCCCTTGATGTGATTTTTCTATTCTAAAGGCGCAAAGATAAGCTCTATCAATTCCGTTTGCTTCATCCTTATCTTCTGAGTCCCAAAAAACATACAATTCACCTATTAAACTATCAGATAATTCTATAGTCCAAAATTCAACATTATTTCTATTAAGTTGATTGATAAAATAGTTGTATGTGGGTGAATTCGAGTACTGCCATAGTTTCTTGAATTCTTGTATTTTAGCTACGCGTATTTTCACAATTTCACCTTCTTCTCAAGAAATGATTGTATACAAATAAAAATCTTCAAATAATCCGTTATAAAAGCACACTATTCAATGTTTTTAATATTTTCTTCCTTAATTCTCGGTTTCAATAACTCAAATAATACCCAAATATAGCATGGAATAATAAGAATTAATAAAAGTCCACTCACGTTAACTAGAAATTCTTCAGCTTCAGGATTACTCAACGTTAACATCAATCCCACAAATATGATTGATAAGGAAATCAATATGGCAGATAGTGTAATGGTTCTATTCATAAACTACTCTCCTTTTGAAACATTTTAATTTAAATCTAATAGATTATAACATAAATTTATTTATAAGTAAATTCACCCCTGAAATATTTAAACTATATATCTACGAGTTGAAAACTCCGCTCTGTGTTACAAATAAACTAAATAAAAAGCAATTAGTCCTAAAAGGTAAAATTGCATTATTTATTTATGGATGAAGTTTCAGAATTTTAATCTGTTCTTTTGGTTTGGGGGAAAAATCCGTTCAAATATGACTTATATACATTAATCAATTTCTAGACTTGATAAAGGTACCCAACCTTCTATATTAGTCTCATATAAGCTACCATATGCAAATCCATTTAGGCAAAAATCAATGACAAAGAGCATGCCTTTTGTAACAGTTAACTCAGTTGAATTATAGTATCTATTTAAGTAATATTGGTTATCACTTATATATAAATACTGTTTTGGGATATAACATGTTTTTCCCATATAACTACATTTAGCCCAATTTTCCCACCCAAGATTGCCTTTATACATCTTATCATATATAACCTTTTCATCTTTCTTAATCTCAACAAATAGATCACTATTAGGATTATAATCTTTGACTATTTTTATTACTCTCTTCTCATTGTTTTTCTTAGTCATGTGAATGCCTCCTTTTTAAAAATATTTATCATTACCATGATTATATCAAATATTCATTTGGTTGTAAATATCATGAAAAGGTTTAAAGTTTCTGACCTCTATTTCTTTAAAATAAGTAAAATAAAAAGCAATCAGACCATATTAGTGGCTAGATTGCTATTTCTTTACTATGGCAGGGGCGGAGAGGATCGAACTCACGTAGACGGTTTTGGAGACCGCTGCATAACCATTTTGCTACGCCCCTAAAAAATAAAAGACTAGTGTTAGATGTCTATGTGCTAAGGTTGGCACTGACACCTCATCCCAAAAATGAGACAGTTAATATTATTATACATTTAGACTAAATAGTCAAGGTATATTTCATATTTATTGAGGACATAGGCTATATACCATGTCCTCAATTAGTTGCTTTCTTGATTTTTTTTAATAATTTTCCTTCTTGTGAACTCTTCACGTTCTCTTTCTTCTAGAGTTTCACTTATAAATTTAATATTCGCATTGTATTCAGGAATAACAACATTTTTTAATGCGTTGGCTCTTTTCCTTGCTTTTCTAATAGCATTGGCTAGTTTATATAAAGAATTATCTAACTCAGCTAAAGCGATGGTCAAATCACGCACTTTTTGAAAGTTTTTGTAGGCATAATCAAATTTAGTATTTGTACTAGATATCCCATATTTGATTTTTACTTCTTCTTGTTGATATAACACTTTAGGAATTTCAACACCCATGACTGATCTATAGGTAATATCCAATCCATTATCAATAGGAATTGCTTTTGTAATATCATTTACAACCCCTAATGTAATATTAGCTTCCTGCAAAGCAAAATATGCTTTCCTATATGTATCTGTTATTTCTTTTCTTAAGTCTTTAACATTCTCAATTAGCGACATCATTTCTTTAATTAGAATATTTCTTTTTCTATCCATTAAATCATAACCTAATTTGGCTAGTTTTACAGATTTAGTTAAAGCTAATAGATTTCCCTTAGTTGGAAATACTTGTTTATCAGGCATCTTAAATCGCCTCTTTATTATTGAGTTCTCTAATTAGAATCTTGTCATTCACCTTGAAATCTTTAAAAGCTTTCTCTTGATTATAGAATTTGTCCACTAATTTTTCATCAACGCGGTCTAATTCTGATTTTGGTAATACAGATAACAGTTCCCAGCCTAAATCCAAAGTATCTTCAATTGTTCTACTTATAGAATTTCCTTGAGAAAGGTAATATTTTTCAAATAAATTACCGAATTGAATGTATTTTTTATCTATTGTGCTTAATTCGTCTTCACCAATTACAGATGCTAAACTTCTTGCGTCCATAACTCTCGCATATGATGCATATAATTGATTCATCAAATCTTGATGATCATCTCTAGTATATCCTTTACCAATTCCATCTTTCATTAATCTAGATAACGAAGGTAATACACCCACAGGAGGATAGATTCCTTTTTGGTGTAAATCTCTACTTAATACTATTTGACCTTCAGTAATATATCCTGTTAAGTCAGGTATTGGATGAGTAATATCATCATTTGGCATAGTTAAAATTGGAATTTGCGTTACTGAACCTTTGGAGTGTTTTACAATACCAGCGCGTTCATAAAGTGATGCTAATTCACTATATAAATACCCAGGGTAACCTTTTCTCCCAGGAATTTCTCCCTTACTTGAAGAAAATTCTCTTAATGCTTCACAATATGAAGTCATATCAGTAAGAATAACTAAAATATGCATATCATGGGTATAAGCTAAGTATTCAGCGGTAGTTAAAGCACACCTTGGCGTTATTAGTCTTTCAATGATTGGATCATTTGAAAGATTTAAAAACATAACTACTTTTTCTAATACTCCAGATTCTTCAAATGATCTTTTAAAGTAGTCAGCAACGTCGTTTTTAACTCCCATTGCAGCAAAAACAACTCCAAAAGACTCATTTTTAGCTTCGGCAATTTTAGCTTGTCTAACAATTTGTACAGCTAATTCGTTATGAGGTAGCCCAGCACCTGAAAATATCGGAAGTTTTTGACCTCTAATAAGTGTCGTTAGACCATCTATACTCGAAATTCCTGTATTAATGTAATTTCTTGGGTACTCTCTTGAAACAGGATTAAGCGGTAATCCGTTGATATCATAACTCTTCTCAACAAATATTTGTCCTAATCCATCTATGGGTTTACCAATACCATTAAATATTCTTCCTAATACATCCTCAGATAATCCAAATTCCATTGGATGTCCCAAAAACTTAGTAGTTGTATTGCTTAGTGATAAGCCCTTAGTTCCTTCAAACACCAAAACAGCAGCTAAATCCCCTTGGATTTCAACCACTCTACCATGCCTAATTTCGCCATTATTCAATTTAATTTCAACCACTTCTTCAAAACCGATATTTCTTACATTATCGATAAAAATTAATGGTCCATTTATTTCTTTCAATCCAATATATTGAAGATCCATAAATTTATCCCCTTTTATTTAATAGCGCTAAGTGCTTCATCAATCATTTTGTAATATTTATCAAACATTTCTAACTTATTATTTGGTATATCATATTTGATTCTAATAATTTTTTCAAAAAGGTTTGTATTTGTTAGCAAACTAAATGCTTTCCCCTCTTTAATTATAATTTCACATCTACGATGTAGATATAAAATTATTTCCATCATTTTTAATTGTTTGTCTAGAGGTACAAATGTATCTTCTTTATGAAAAGCATTTTGTTGGAGGTATCCAACTCTAATCACTCTACAAATCTCTAAAACAAGTTTTTGGTCGTCCGGTAAAACATCTTTACCGATTAACTTAACAATTTCCATTAATTTATTTTCTTCAGCTAGAAGTGATATAAATTTTTGGCGATCCCTTAGGAACGAAACCCCAACACTTCTGTTGTACCATTTAGAAAGTTCGTTTATGTATTCAGAATAACTGATATTCCAATTTATAGCTGAATAATGTCTCGTATATGCTAGTTCTTTGTCCAATGCCCAAAAACATCTAACAAATCTCTTAGTGTTTTGTGTTACTGGTTCAGAAAAATCGGCTCCTTGAGGCGATATAGCTCCCACAATCGATACTGATCCTTCTAAATTGTTTAGAGTCTTAACATATCCAGCTCTTTCATAGAATTGAGATAGTCTACTAGGCAAATATGCAGGGAATCCTTCTTCGGCAGGCATTTCTTCTAGCCTACCACTAATTTCTCTTAATGCCTCTGCCCATCTTGATGTTGAATCAGCCATCACAGCTACGTGGTACCCCATATCTCGGTAGTACTCGGCCATGGTGATTCCAGTATAGATTGAAGCTTCTCTAGCCGCAACAGGCATATTTGATGTGTTAGCAATTAAGATAGTTCTATCAATCAATGGTTTATTAGATTTTGGGTCAATTAACTCACTAAATTCTTCGAGGGTTTGAGTCATCTCATTACCTCTTTCACCACACCCTATGTAAACAATGATATCCGCATCACACCATTTAGCAAATTGATGCTGCATCATGGTTTTACCGGTCCCAAACCCACCAGGAACCGCTGCGGTTCCACCTTTGGCGATTGGGAATAATGTATCAATTACTCTTTGGCCACTAATTAGCGGTGTATCTAAAGGCAATCTTCTCCTAAATGGTCTAGATGTTTTGATTGGCCAACGTTGTACCATAGTTAATTTATGAATATTACCTGATTCATCTTCGATTTCAATTAAAACATCAGCTACTTTATATAAGCCATCTTTCTTTTGTTTAATTATCTTGCCTTCTATATTTTTAGGAACCATTAACTTATGGATTACTAAATCAGTTTCTTGAACATGGGCAAAAATATCACCGTGTGATATTGTTTCGCCTTCCTTAGCAATGAATTTAACTTCCCAGTTCTTCTCACTGTTCAATGCATTCATATTACTACCAGGAACTATATAGTTTCCATCTCTTCTTGCCATTTCAGTTAGTGGTCTTTGAATTCCATCAAAGATATTACCCATTAATCCCGGACCTAAATCTAATGATATAGGTTCTCCAGTATTAATTACTGGTTCTCCAGGTCTTAAACTGCTGGTTGATTCATAAACTTGAATCACAGTATATTGTTGGCTAATAGATATAACTTCTCCTAGAAGCTTTTTATTTCCAACATATACCATTTCCATTATTGTAAAATCGGTAGTATCTTTAACTTTTATTACTGGACCATTTATTGAATATATTTTATTCATGACTCACCTCAAGTTACTTCTTAATGGCTAATTTAATGTTCTGATGTAGCCAATTTCGTTTCTCTTCTAGTTTACTATCAATAGTTTGGTCTGTTAATATTCCTTTTTTTACACAAACAGCAATGAATCCGCCTATTTTAATTCCCGGGTCGTCTTCAATATTGTATTTGTGTTTAAAATTTTCTTTAACAATGTCCTTAATTACTTTATCTTTTTGTTTAACTCTGAATAATATTGATTCACCACAAAAGTCTTTATCAATCTTTTGAATCAGTTTTTCCATTCTTTTGATATATTCTTTTGTATTTACAAATTTAATGCACTTATTCTTCACTTCCAAAAGAACGGAATCCAGAAGATCTCGTTTTCTTTTAATAGTTTCTTTGTTTGATGCTAATTTAATGCGATTTAAAGTTGCTGAATAGTCTAAATTCATCTCATTTAATTCGTTTTCAAGAGCTTTATAAATTCCATCATGTATTTCTTCATCAATTATTCCAAGTTGTTTGAGTTTGATGGTTTCAATTTCCTCTTGTAAGGCTTCAATTTTTAAATTAGCATTAGTCTCTATCTCATTTTTAAAATAGCGATAGATATCATCTTGAAAAAATGGCATTTTTACTCACCTCTAAGCTTGACTCCAATGGCATCACTTACATATTTATCAATGGACTCACCAATTTCTTGGGTTACGTGTCTATCAGGTATCTCCACAATTATCGGTTTGGATAATTTAAGTTTTAATTCAGAAATAACATCCGGACACTGATCAACAAGTTTTGTGGTTATTAATAAAATAGCAAGTTCGCTGTTATTAACGGCTTTGTCTAACTCTCTAATGACCTCAAATCTTTCATGAATAACAACACCTTCTATTCCTACAAGGCGCATACCCATTAAAGTATCAACATTATCAGTTAACAAATAGAATTTCATAATGTAACTTCTTTACAAACTGTTAATAATTAAGATTGATATCAATAAACCATAAATCGCAACACCTTCACCAAGTGCAACAAATATTAATGATTTACCAAAGTTATTCTCATTTTCTGAAAAAGCACCAATAGCAGCTGGCGCTGCAGCGGCAACCGCAATCCCCGCACCTAAAGATGACATTCCCGTAGCTAAAGCAGCTCCTAAGAATCCTAAACCTTGAGCGATTGATCCAACAAACACTCCGGTTACAACTTCATCTCCTTCTGCGGCCATTACTGAAACTCCACTTAGTTGCCATAAAAATACCAAAGCTACCATAGCGAAAAATAATGAAATATGAGTATACAATCTTGATTTAGCTGATTTTTTATTTACTTTCCCGTTAAATACTTTTATTAAAGGTAAAGTAATTAATACTACAAATACTAATGGTAAAACAAATTCTAATAAAGTCATAACTTCTCCTCCTATTACTCAAATGTTTCGAAAGGTATTCCATTACCTTCGAAATATCTTGAAAACATTTCATAAAACTCTAATCTCAAGACTTGAATACCAACAATTAATCCTTCAAGTCCCATAACAAATAAATTACCTAATACTAATATTATTGCTTGTCCAAAAATACCGCTGGACATATTCATCAATGTATATACAACCATCATCATTCCTGCATGGGCTAATACAAATCCGCCTACCCGCAAGAAAGACATAGTGTTTGTAATGTATGATAATATCACTTCAAACAACTCGAAAAAGGCTTCAATGAAGAATCCTCCAATACTTTTTGGGAACATCTTCTTTCCGTTGATAATCCTATCAAATGGATGCTGCATAACAATCGCAATTAATGGAACAATTATGAAAGGTATGATTGTATACCATTTGATGATTGACACTCCGTTTAATAATGAACTAACGACAGCTAAAATTACAAAGACATAAAATGTCAATCCTGCCAATCCATTTTGAGAGAAGAAAAGGTTTGCGTATTTCTTCTTCCTAAAGGCTGAAATCATATTTAATATCATTGATGTTATAATCAAAACTGATCCCAAAGCAACAGTGCTAATTAACAATGTCATTGTAAAGCTGGGTTCCATGACATGAATCAACTTTCCGTTAAATCTAAAAACGTTTGTAAAGATAGGTGTCAATATTTCTTCGTTACCAAAGAACGATCCATAAAGGAATCCAAAGAAAGCAGATGCCAATCCTATCCTTATAGCTATAGCGAAAAGTAGTTTTTTCGTTTTCCTGTAAAGTAAAAATCCTATTATGGCGAGTAAGAGTCCTTGTCCCAAGTCTCCGAACATCATACCAAACAATAATGAGTAGGTAATCGCCATAATTGGCGTTGGGTCAATATCATGATAACCAGGAATTCCATACATCTCAACAAATGAAGCGAATGGTTTTACGAACCAACAATTGCTTAATGTCGAGGGAGGCTTTAGTCTTTTGTCAAAATCTGGAGGCATGAATTCTATCTCAATTCCCTCGGTTCCACCAAATATTTCCTTAATTTTATTTACGTTCTTTATTTTAACAAATCCCGTAATATTAAATTTATCTCCTAGACCAACTACGTATTTTTTTGCGTCATAAATTTTATTTAAAAATATTAACTCCCCTTTAATCAAAGACAACTCTTCAATATTGTCTTGTAAAATTTTATCGATTAATGCTTGTGTTTCATTCAAACTATCTACCGCAACTTTGATCTCCATTGCCAATGAAACTTGTGCGCTTTCTGGAGTTCCATGTACGAAATCTGGTATATGAATACGTTCAAAAAATAGTGAAGAGAAAATATTATCTATCTCTCTTTCATGTTTGTTTGGTGATAAATACATACACCAACAGTAGTTTTTTTCCTCGTGGAAAGGTTGAAAAATGTATGGTTTATTAACATAATATTTCAATTTTTCTATACTATCTAATGGAATTCTCCCTACTCTAGCATTAATATATTCACAAGAGAATAAATCATCTAGGGAAATGTCCAGATTCTCGATGTTTTTGACTTGAGTCAGTGCATCTTGATACTTCTTAATCAAGGCTTGGGTTTCTTTTCTAAATGATGTTAACTTCTGTAATTTTTCATGAGTTGTGTATACATACTCACTCATACTATCTAAAGAATAATCGATGGTGCTAATTATCTTTCCTGGTATTGTAAAATTATTTTCTTTTTCTAAATCTTCGATCTCTTTGAATATTACATTACAAGGATTTGTAGAAGTAAATGAAGTTAGTCCGTGAACTTGATCAACAAACTCACTTGCTTTTACAGGATGAACGCAATCTAAATTAACGAATCGTTCTAAGACAGTGTCTAGATTCGTTAGGTTTGAAGTTATAGTAAATAGTTTTAACTTAGCAATCGCCATATTAATCCCCTTAATAAATTAGCATCTTTTTAATATCTGCTTTTTCAATATCATACCTAATACCTTCAATGATATTAAATATGTTTTGTCTTTCTATATCATTAAGTATTAGAAATACCGAATAAACGATTGGTGGAAAAGTTGAAAAATACATATACCTTTTAGAGATATTATACTTAATTTTTTCCGCTTGATACTCAATGTATATATAATCATCTGCGTCTTTAAATTCAGAGAATTGAGAAATAGATAATACTTTAAGAATCTCATTAGGATCCTCTAAATTTATCAATTCTTTGAGTTTACTTATACTCATGCGAATACCCTTGATAAGTATCGCATTCATAATTTCTCCTTCAGAAGCATTATAAAATTTCTTCAATCTGTAAATCTTAATGATGTTTTCGATTTCAACTTTTGATTGATATATATCCATCAACATCTTATGATTTTTACCTTTATAATACTTATTTATTCTTTCAATTACTATATCATGATAAGCAACATATATATTATGTTCAATATCTGAATATCTTATATATGCTATATCATTTGTATAATAAGGTTTAATTAAATCGTAGTATCTTGTATCCTTTAAGGCTTTTAAAAGTTGATCCAATGTAAGCGATTTGGAAACCTCACCAATGTCAAAACTTGCGTGGCGCTTAAAAAAAAGCGGTAAATCTCTTACAGAACTTTCAATGCTCTCCGAGATTATTGATCGTATGCTTGATAAAACAATGTCAATTTCTCTTCTAATCATATCTAATTCATAGAATTTTCGATCTTTAGTACTGACAAATTTAACAATTCTAGCTAAATTATTGAAATAGCTCTTTTTTATTAAATCCTCTAATTGACCTCTATGCATTGAATATTCAGTTATATCCTTTAAAGTGTTACTAAACTTATTATTTGTTTTTAAATATGAAACAATTTCAGGAATCGTCTCAAATTTTAATAACGCTTCATAATCACTAGCTCTAAGTCTATTACCATATAAGGATTTTGCCTTAGCTATTATTGCATTACCTGCATAACCGCTCATAATTATTCCTCCATATAGTCTTCAATGCATTGTTGGTATATATTTTCTACCCATTCATCATGGCTTTTATCATATAATTTTTCAATATCTTTTATTTTCTTTTTTAAATTTGATTCCGCGTTGCTTTTCGCTTCTTTCAAACCCGCTGCTATTTCAGATCTTCTTGCTTCTATACGTCTTTTTGCTTCCGCATTGTATTTATCCGTTATTAATTTCTTTTGTTCACGCAAAAAAACAGGTAACTTAGACTTTTCTTCCTCTAATTCCCTTACCTTTATACGCATTTCTTTATCTAATTCAGTAACTTTAGAGATGATACTTGGCATATTAATCACCTTCCCGACTTTTATTATATCACTTTACATAGAATATGAGTAATAAAAACTATGGTATCTGTATGTTAAAAAGAAAAAGCTCGGGAGAGCTTTGACTTATATTTTTTCTACTTCTTTTAGTTTATATTGAGTTCCTACTAACGCTTCTTCAATAATCCTTTTTGACACATACCCGTCATATGTAATAGAACTATCTTCTGCTGATACTGATACTTTAGTAACGCCATATATATTTTCAAAAATATGTTTAATTTCCTCGGCACACCCTTCGCAACATATGCCATCAACAATAGCTTTTTTCATTTTAATCAATATCCTTCCACTTCTATACAATAATTATATTACTTTATTGGTTGAGTGTCAAACAATATAGCTGAATTTGAAGAGAAACTTCTGTAACTTTTTAATGAAAATATTTTCATTAGTTTTTTTTAAATATTCTTGATAACTACATTATCGCGCAACTGTGCAATCCTCTACTAAAGCGTTTGTTTTTGGCATAAAATAAATTTCTAAAACTCGCTTGACATAAACTTAAATCTTCTATATTATTGAATACATACTTATGAAAAGAGGGATGACATGCCAAGAAAGATAATCAAGAGAGACAGAACGATAGTTCCCTTTAGAAAAGAAAAAATTGTTTTAGCTATTTTTAAAGCAGCTAGTTCAGTAGGCGGTTCTGATTTTCAAAAATCAGAATTTTTAACTGACGAAGTTTGTGAAATTGCTGACCATAAATATCCAAATGGTATCGCAGAAGTCGAAGGAATGCAAGATATCGTTGAAAAAGTGCTTATTGAAAACGGTCATGCTAAAACTGCTAAAGCTTTCATTCTATATAGAGAAAAAAGAAGAGCTTCAAGAGAATCAAACGCGTTAATTGGGGCTACAATAGGTATGTTTACTGAATATTTAAACGATCGTGATTGGCAAATTAACGAAAATGCAAACACGCAAAAATCAATTAATGGATTAAATAACTATGTTAGAGAAGAATTTACCAAAAACTACTGGTTACATGAAATCTATCCTGAAAATATTAGAAAAGCACATCTTGAAGGCGATATTCATATTCATGATTTAGGCTTTTTTGGACCTTATTGCGCTGGTTGGGATTTAAAACAAATTATAACCGATGGTTTCGGAGGAGTTCCTAATAAAGTTGAATCAAGTCCACCTAAACATTTTAGATCTTTATTAGGTCAAATAATCAATTCCACTTTCACTACACAAGGTGAAACTGCAGGCGCTCAAGCTTGGTCATCATTTGATACATATTTAGCTCCTTTCGTTAAATATGATAACTTAACTTATAAAGAGGTTAAACAAGCCTTACAAGAGTTTATTTTTAATTTGAATGTTCCTACTCGCGTAGGCTTCCAATGCCCATTTTCGAACTTAACATTCGATATCAAAGCACCATCAACAATGAGAGATCAAAATGTTATCTATGCAGGCAGAATAATGTCTGAAACATACGGTGATTTCCAACCGGAAATGGATTTAATCAACCTTGCTTTCTGTGATGTAATGATGGCAGGCGACGCCAAAGGAAGAGTGTTCACATTCCCTATCCCAACAATTAATGTTACTAAAGATTTGGAATGGGATAGTCCAGTAGTAGAAAAATATATGGAAATTACAGCTAAATATGGAATTCCGTATTTCTCAAACTATATTAATTCTGATTTATCACCAGAAGATGCACTTTCAATGTGCTGTAGACTAAGATTAGATACAAAAGAATTACGAAAAAGAGGTGGAGGTTTATTTGGATCAAATCCTCTAACAGGTTCAATAGGTGTAGTTACAATTAATTTACCAAGATTAGCTTACCAATCTAATACTCAATCAGAGTTTTATGCTAGATTATTAGAACATCTAAATACAGCCAAAAAAAGTTTAGAAATAAAACGTAGAATAATTGAAGAACAAACTGAAAATGGATTATATCCATATAGTTCTTCTTACTTAGCAAATATCAAACTAAAAAGCGGTTCTTACTGGTATAACCATTTCAATACAATTGGTTTAATTGGAATGAATGAAGCTTGCCAAAATATGTTAGGTGTAGAATTTGATCTAACAACTAAAGAAGGCCAAAAATTTTCAATCGAAACGCTAAACTTCATGAGAGATGTTTTAACAGACATTCAAGAAGAAACTGGCCATTATTACAATCTAGAAGCTACTCCAGCTGAAGGAACAAGTTATAGATTAGCTAAAAAGGATAAAGATAAATATCCAGCTATCATAACTTCAGGAAATGAAGTACCATATTATACGAACTCATCTCAACTTCCAGTTGGTTTCACAGATGATATTTTTGAAACCCTAGATTTGCAGGATGAACTTCAATCACTATACACTGGCGGTACTGTACTTCATCTATATTTAGGGGAAAGAGTAAAAGATACACAAACAGCTAAGAATTTGATTAAGAAAGCTTTCACAAAATATAAACTTCCTTATATCTCATTAACTCCTACTTTCTCAGTTTGTAATGACCACGGATACATTTCTGGAGAACACTTTACATGTCCTACATGTAACAGGCCGGCTGAAGTTTATACTCGAGTAGTTGGTTATTTAAGACCAGTTCAAAACTTTAACAAAGGTAAAAAAGCTGAATACAAAGATCGAGTTAAATATGTAATAAAGGACAGAGTAAATGATTTAGAGGATAAAAAAATATGATTTTTGCAGGAATGACAAAATCTTCCTTGCTGGACTATCCAGGCAAAATCTCTATTGTATTATATACTCCTGGATGTAACTATAATTGCTTCTACTGTCATAACAGAGAACTAATCGAAGATATAAATGAAAAAATTTCAATAGAAGAAATAATGGGATTCCTAAAAAAAAGAGTTGGTTTGATTGACGCCGTAGTAATTTCAGGTGGAGAACCAACTCTTCACTATGATTTAATACCGTTTTTAAAAACCATTAAGAGTTTAGGGTACTTAACTAAACTTGATTCAAATGGTAGTTCTCCCGAAACTATACAAAAATGTATTGATGAAGACGTAGTTGATTATTTTGCAATAGACTACAAAGCTCCAGCATCAAGATATCCTGAAATAGCAAGATTTGAAGCAAATCCAGTAAATGTTCTACAAACAATCAACATTCTTCTCAACAACAATCAAAAATTTGAAGTGAGAACCACTGTAATTCCACAGTTATCTCTAAATGATTTAATTCAAATGTCAAAAGAAATACCTGAAGTACCTAGATTTATATTAAATCCCTATCGTACTCCAAGTGATTTTTTGGAAGTAGATAAAGAATTGATAGATGTCCCACCTTATCCTGAATCCACAATAGCTGAATTCGCACTTACTTTAAAACTGTATCAACCAAACGTAATATTACCTTTCTAGAACAGATTAATTCTGTTCTTTTTTATTCACAAAAAAATCACATAATCTTTTACTCAAACCCATTTAAAAAAATAAACTTCTATGTTACAATTCATTTATATGTTATTTTTGAAAACTAATTACGTGTATATAGGAGGGCTTTATGAAAAAATCAATCAATATTTTTGTAACAATGCTTATTGTTTTACTTATTGCGGGATGTTCAAATAACAATAATGAGTTTGAATTATATGGAGATTATACCTATGGTTCATGCGTTTATCTTAATCCTTTTTCAAGTTCTACAATTGAATCCAAAACCGAAACAAACTCTGGTCTCATTCAAGTAATCTTAAATACGGATTTCTTTTCGTTAAATCAGGATACAGAGGAATTAAAGTATGTTGCTGATCCAATATATGTAGATACAGATATCAATGATAATATCGATGAAGCAATAAATTTGGAAATTTTTGATTTTCTAGATGATATAACTAATCGTTTTGATATATATTCAGATGACACCTATACGGAATACTCTATTTTTTATGATTCTTCAACTATATATTTGGCTGAATTAAGAATTCTGGGCACTAATGAATATTATACTGTGTGGGAAGTTTTTGAAATAGTTAATTAATTGTCACAATTTTTTCACAACAGGTCTACCCCATTATTAGTTGATAGTAATTTAGTAGTTTATGTAAAGTTTGTTCGAATAATATTGAAAGACCTGAAAATTTAGTTAAGTAATAGAGTTACAAAGGAGAAAAAATGAAAGTAAATAAAGGGAATGTGATTAAAAAAAATATCTACATAATTTTAATTTTAATTATAGTTTTAATTTTAATTCCCTCTTGCTCATCAAATGCAATTACGCCTGAAAAATTAGAGGATAAAACAACTAATTTCATATTAGAATATTTTGACAATTCTAACGAAGACAGCTTTAGTTGTGAACTATTGTTTTCGGAATCAAATATTGAAGAGTTATTAGAGTTATTAACTGACAAATTCTCAGATTTTTATGAGCCAGAATATTTGGAATCTTTTGTAGATGACTATCTGGAAATGCCACTGTTTACTTGGGTTATGAATTCTCGATGTTTTGAAGAACCTATCAATATATCAAATATCAGAATTTCTCTACCGGATACAATAAATCAGGAAAGCAATATAATAACAGCAGTATTTGATGTAAGTTATGATGAGATGGAATTATTAGATCTAACATTTGAAATAACATTCAATGAAGACTTATTAATCGTGAATTTAGATTTGCTTCACAAGTAATAAACCACCTACATATTTAAAATTTGCCATAATGCTTGGTTAAATTCTTTTTGTCATATAGAACCATAATATGAAAATGTTTTTTGTATTTTAATATTGGTCAAAAAAAGACAAAAATTAGATGTTAGTCAGCCACATGGCTAAACTAACATCTTTTAATAAGCTCTTTCTTTCCTTAACTCTTCTATTCTTGACTTATTTCACATAAAAAAATCAGCTCATTATAAGCTGATAGTTTTTTTTATGGTGGAGGGGGACGGTTTCGAACCGCCGAACCCGATGGGAGCAGATTTACAGTCTTCATACTATGCATTTTTTGAAAAGACAACAGATTGAATTTTTGACAACTCAAATGAGTTGTTTTTCTTTTATTGGTTGAGAGGAGCTGAAATTTAATGAGAAAACTACCAGAAAAAGCACTGTATATGAATCCAGCTGGCAAAGATATGTGGATGGAACTTAAATTAGATCACAATGTAATAGCTTTAACAGATATTCAATCTGGGTACACTGAGAAAGTACCTTTTCTAACTAAAAAGGCTGCTAAAGAAAATTACTTTGAGTGGTTAGAGAATCAAGACGTTAGATTGCCAAAATCGTTCATTCTTGATTCAAAACATATGACTAATGCAATCTATAAAGCTTTAGTCAATGCTAAGCTACCAATACCAAAACAAACCCAGCTGAAAGCATATATTTTCTATCATCAATCAGACACTGGATATTCTTTCTGTACAATTGATGAAGATTTTACAAATACTATACTTCCAGAAATTGATTTTAAGTACATTGTACGTGTAAATAATCACAAAAACATGCCTGACATCGATGTTAAATTAGACCAGGTAATAAATAGTGGTTTATTCAATACAAAGTACCAGGAAGAAAAAGCCCATGCATGATGAACAAAACACCAGGATAAATAACCAAAATTGCTACTTCTTCTTAGTAAAAGATAATTCCAATTCTTGTAAGGCTCTTAATCCGAAATTAGCTATCTGTTCAGGTTGTAAATTCTTTAGATCCAAACAAGACGAACGATTCATAGTATCTATGGATGTATATCAACGTTGGTATAACGAACATTATTACACTAATACAAACAAAGCTAGGTTTTAATAATACCGAAACTCTTATCGAGTTTCTATCGAAGCTTAATCATCATAATATCCTCCTTAGTCTTTATGAATGAATATATTTAGGATTGTCCAACCTACATCAGGTTAAGCTTCGATAGGGATTCGATTTAAAAAATCGAAAATTTTGCGGTTAGAACCGCAACTACGTTACGGTTCAGATATTGAAATGATATTATTTTTGTGATTTTCATCACAAATACTTGATAAGGATATTATATTAAATTTGCTATTGGTTTGTAAGTGAACGCCGCCACGGTCGGCTCTGCGCTTTGCGTAGTCATTATAGTGAAATTGAGAGGAGACTCAAATTGATATGGTACTTAAAAAAATTACATGCTTTCTTTTAGAACATAGATTTACATATTCAGGCAGAACTTATTCAGGAAAATACATCTTTGAATGTGAAAGGTGCAACAAGAGGATATACATTGAGCCTGAAAAGGCTAATGTACCTAGCTATGACTTAACATCAGGATTGCCTTCAGTAACTAAGCACATGTATTATTGTCCGCACTGTAAAAGATACAATATTTATAGTGAAAATGCACATATTATGAGGTGTAAGCACTGTAAAACTACTTACTCAGATGTTAGGCCGAAATATGGAAAACTTCGTGACAGATTGTATTTTGAGTTCACAAACTAAAGGAAACAAAAATATAATAATTAGATTGGAGAACTATAGTGAGTAAATCAGTAAAATTAACATATGGAGAGATAATAGAACAACTTGAATCACTAGAAGAAAACTCAGAAGATTTCGCTAAGTCTGAGGAGCCTGGTAGCATATGGCATAAGGATGTTCGGTCTTTAATCAGAGGGATTCAAATTATAAGAGATTATCAAGAATTGATGTCCCAGATTAAACAGTGGAAAGAATTTCTATTAACAGATGGAATCAATTCCAAAAAGATTGTAATTGATGAAATCGATAAGATATTGCAAGCCCAGGAGAAAGTCCATGGGTAAACAAACTGAAAAGTTACATGTGATCATGAATGATGTATCTCCATTGACTACATGCATAATTATATTAGATTATCCTAACGAGTATTCAGAAGTCATAACTTCAGAAGAACTTACAGAGTTAAGCAACAAAGATAATATATTTGTTACAGATAAAAGAACATAGCGTTTCAATGAAAGGAGCTAGCTGATGAAGTTTCAAGATTACATAACAAAGAAATCATTGAATATAAATTCTTATTCACCTCAAATTAAGAATTTTATCGAAATATGTTATTCAAAATATCATATAGGTTTAGCTCCTTTCCTCTCTTCTTCTTTATCTGAAGTAGAGATTAAATCACGTTTAAATGAAGAAATTAGAAAGAGATATAGGATACAATTCCATAACGTTGGTAAAAATCCTTACAAGCGCTATTTTGCGTGTGAGGATCATTATCCATGGTTAAAGTTGGAACAGTATCTTATATCTCATTTTTATTCAATAAAAAAATCACATACCAATGTTTCAAACAAAAGAATAGCTGAAGCACTTGGATGGTTAACACCAGGAGAAATAGATCACAAAGTTAAAGCTGCAGCTTTAAGAAAAGTCACTGACAATTTAGCTATCTTAAAGAATGATCGTAAAACCATTGCAGTTGAACAAAAATATGTATATGGTAAAAAAGGTTCGTATCATATCATTACAGCTAATTGGAATATAGTTATAGACTTGTATTCTAAGTACAACACAAAGGCTTCTGGATCGATTAGATTCCATAAAAGTATAAAGTATAGAATCATTAGTTTATTAAGAACTTCTATCAAATCATTTAGCAACGCTTTAGCTGACTTAATGCAAGCTCAAAAGAATAGATATCTGAAGAACTTAATCCAGTTTGATTTACAGAGTTTCAAAGACACTAAGTATATTCTTAAATATATCCTTGGTAAACATAAAGAGATTATATTTCCTGAATATATGAACAACACAAAATATATTGTATCTAATTACAATCATCCTGAATTAGTTATTGAAGCTAAATCAGAAGTGCTATTCAAAGAATTATCTAAAGCTGCAAGTTATTTGATTCCAGAATTCAAAGACAACTACAGTATAGAACTATCGTTGATAGCTAGTTTTTAATATATAAGACTCTAGAAATAGAGTCGTTTATAGTTGAATCGTACACTAAATACAGTATAATGTACACAATACTCCATAATAACTAATGACTTCTTATCCTTGAGAAGTCTTTTTTATGTCTTGATTACAGATAGTCGTAGCAAATATTTAAACTTCTCGTAGGTGATATACTAAAAGCTGTTGGTGATTATCAACTTCTCGTAGGTCAATAACTGTTTTTAGTTGTTTTTTACTAGATAATACTATATAAATATAGTCTTTATTAGATACATTCAAGCTGTTTTAAATAATAAATTTATATATCCTATTTATCTTTTTATCTATTTTTGTTATAATTTACTAAGTTGATTGGTATGATTTGCCATAAATTTTTTATGGCGATTCATGAATGAAACGACTGAAATCCATGAGCTGCTTTTTTAAGTACCAAATAAACACTATCTAGAACAAAATGAAGCCAATTTAAGTTAAATAAATTTATTAATTACTATGATAAACAAAAAAGTTGATTGTACTATATAAAGATGTTATTAAAAGTGATATAATTTAGTTAATAATTTAAGGAATATATATTATAAAACCCCGCTATTATAGTGCAGAATTAATAGCGTTATTAAGACTAAATATAAGTATAGGAGAAATGTAATGGATGAAAAATTAAGAATGTTTGATAAGAAGTATAAGAGTTTAAAATATATTGACAGAGAATGGTATAAAGATGAGATTGATGTAATGTCTTATTGCTCAAAATCAAAAACAAGAGATAAACAAGGTAATTTTTCTGAAGAGTATATAAGAGCCAGATTTGTCTGGAGCTTAATTCAAACAGGGAAATATGATAAAGAAAAAATTTGTGTAGAGTTTAAAATACCTAAAGGAAATAAAGCTAAATCCATAAAGCCTGATATAGTTGTTTTTAAGACCAATGATTGGGTAACAATATATGAAAAAGCATTACAGAGTAAGAGTTTTGTCGAAATGAGAAAGCAATTTCTTGTGTTCTTTGAATCGAAAAAAAATAGCAAAACTGTCCACGATGCAATAGAGAATCAACTGAGAGCAGCTATGGAAACTAATACATCAAAAGATAGAATTTTTGGTGTTTATTTTGATGATAAACAAGGGATATTAGTTTTTAAAAAAATAGGTAATTCTGAATTAAGAAGATACTATGAAGATAGAGAAAAACAATTTGATGGAATATTAGGATGGAATACGACATTAAGGGATTCATTAAATGAATTGCCTACCCAAAAGAATTTCACAGATAGTAACATAAGTATATCGGACTTGTCAAAATTAAAAATTGATTCATTAGATGCTATTGATGAGCAATCATTTTCAGATTTAATGAATTTATTAAAACGCGCTAATGATTCTATAAGACCATCTAGTCCTTTAAGAACTCTCATTATTGAATTCTTAACACTTAAAGTGTTCGATGAAAAAAGAAGCAAAAGAGAGGGGAGATATTTACAGTTTTATATTACTGATTCAGAAAAAAGGGCTGATAATTTAGCCGAAATATCGTTTAGAATAAGGGTTGAAAATTTATATAAAGATGCTGTAAAAGAATATCCAAAAGTTCTAGGCAGAGAGAAACGAATTTTCACATATGATTCAAATCACAGACCTAGTAAATCATCTGATGAAAAATTTTTCGTAGCATTGGTTTCAATTTTTCAACGAAGAGCTATATTAAAAGCCAAGAATGAAAGTTTTAATCAAATAATTTTTAATAATTTTGGTGATGAAAAACAGAAAGCTGATAAAGGACAATTTTTTACACCAATCCCTGTTGTGAAGAATATAATTAGAATGCTAAATCCTATAGAGGGCGAGGAAATTTGTGATCCGTGTTGCGGTATATGTGATTTTCCAGCTATGAGTTTTAGATACGCAAATAGAAATAAACCTGATTATCCAAATAACGCAAATAATTACTATGGATTTGACTTAGAGAGTAGCAATTTAAAATTAGCGGAATTAAATCTTGTATTAAATGGAGATGGTGGAGCCACTCTAGAACAAATGAATTCTTTATCTCAAAAAATGTTAATTGATGGTACTGTTATAAGAGAAGGAAACTTTAATACTGATAATTATAATATTGACACTTGGACTCATAAGCGTGATTCAGATAGGGATATTAAAAAATTTAAAATAATAGCCACAAACCCTCCTTTTGGTAAAGGCAGAGATTTAAAAACTGGAAAATCAGGCACATGGGATTTATCTGAAAAAATTATAAGAATGTATGAAACATTCACAAACAAGTTTGAAGAAGATAAAGTCCCTAATTCAATGGATATGGGTGTTCTCTTTCTAGAAAATGCTTATAAGTTATTAGAACCCGGCGGAAGGATGGGCATTGTTTTATCTAATTCAATAGCGAGTATTAATGAATGGAGCAATATTAGAAAGTGGTTTTTATCAAAAATGAGATTGGTTGCTACATTTGATTTGCCAGCTAATACGTTTGGTGAAACGGGAGTATCTACAACCGTTTTTATTGCATATAAACCTAAAGCGAATAAATTAGAGATTCTTGATAAGGATTATCAGGTATTTATTTGGGATATAAAAAATATTGGATATGAGGTTAAAACAAAAAATAGAACAATTCAATTTGAACCTCAATACATTATAGATGAAGAAACATTTGATAAAAGCGACAACTTGAATGAAGATTTTTCTAATATGATTAGGGAATATAAACTATTTTTAAATAACCAAGAAGAAGAAATTAGAACTGCATTTAACAATAAGGGGTAATAAAAGTGAATTATATTGACAAAATATCACAGGTAAAAAAATCTAATATTTTATCAAACAACTATATTTTTTCTCCAGTAAGACATTTTTCCGTAATTAATAGCGAGAAAGAATCATATCTGATTGATTTATTAGATATATCAAGTAACAAAATTAGCATTAATAACAAAAAAATGAGATTTTATTATGTTGAAATAGGATCAATAAATAAAATAAACGGATTAATTGAACCAACTTCTAGAATGCCAATAGAGTTATCTTCTAATAAACTGTGTAGATTAAGGAAAGATGATATTTTAATATCAACAGTTAGGACATATTTAGGAGGAATAGGAATAGTAGATGATAATGTTGAAAATTATGTATGTTCTAATTCAATAATTGTATTTAGAAGAAAGGATAAGACTGTTCCGCTTTATTATATATTTTCTATACTAAGAACACCTTATTTTTTTGAACAAGTTAAGTTAATTCTTAATACCTCAATGTACCCCAGAATGGATAAAGAGTCTTTAAATAGACTAGTTATACCTAGGATATCTAATAAAAATGGTGATAGCTCGAAAATTGAGGAATTAGTATCTCTTATGCAAAAAAATCTCTTGATTAAAGAGAAGGAAATATATGAAAGATATAAAACAATTGATAATTATATTATTGAGGAATTAAAAACTAATCAAACAAATGAAAAGTTTAATTACAAATGGCCAAGAAAGAATGAAATTAGTCTAAATACAAGATTTGATTCTGGGATGTATACGTGTCAATTTAAAGAGAATTTTTACTATATTAATAATTATAAATTTGGAGTAGAGTATTTATCTAAAAGCAATATAAAAAGCGGAAGCACACCAAAAACAAGAATCATGAATCCGAAAAATGAGAAATATAAATGGATAACACCAACAGATATCAATGATTTTGGTTTGTTAGATTCAATCAATTACATTGATATGCCAAATAGTAATAATATCAAAAAAGATTCTATGCTCATTATAAACAGAACTTCTAAAGGGAAGTATGGAGAATATGTTGGAATTTCTATGTTTTATGATTATGGTATTTCTGGAGATGCTCATCATAATCAAGGAATATACAGAGTAGAGGGGGGGAAATCTGATTTGCTTTTTTATACTGCGATATTTAATACGACGCTATATAGGAAAATTTGCGCTTCAATGACAACAGGGTCGAAAATGAAGGAAATGAAATCACATGATTTTTCTCTGATTCCAATTCCGAAATTTGATAAAACAAAAAGAAATTTAGTAAATAAAATGATGTACAATGAGGTAGAATATATAAGAAAAAGCCAAAATGAATATATTAATTATGAAATTGAAAGGTCAAAGAATTTAGGCCTTTATCAGTTAAGAGAAGAATCCAGGAAGATGAGGAAATTTATTGATCACTTAATAGATAGAACAATTCTAAATAAGAATATAAGTTTACAAATTTTTAATGAGTATTTTATTACTTAACCTAGGAGAAAATTTAATAGATACCCCCTCTTTTTTGTTTGTAATAACCTGTAGTTTCTTGCATGAAACGACTGAAAATCCAATGGCCTATATAGAGTTAGATACAAATATAATTTTTAGTAAGCTGATATTAGCAGAGTATTTAGCAGGCATATATTTTGAAAAAGAAAAAAAGGAGTAAAACAATGGCAAAATGGTATATCCAAAATAAGACTGGAGAATTCCTAAAAGCGAGTAACGAATGGATAGATGCAAGTAATGAAGAAGAAAGATTACTATTAAACAAAAAATCCCATGCGTTAGCATATATTAAAAGTCTGGGATTAAAAGATTGCGAAGTAGTTATACATTTAAAAGTTTATACTAACGCTAAAGAAGAAGTCGAGAGCGGTGAAAAGTTCAGAAGTTTTTTCAAGAACTTATTTAAAAAAACTGATCAAACAACTTTGTCTGACGCCTACTTAAATAAAACAAGAAGAAGTTCAGTGAAATATATTTCCTTATTAAACAGATTTCTTATCGCTATATATTTTGGAATAGTAGTTTTTATATTGAACTTTATGATAGTTTCTTTAGAAAATCAAGTTGAATTTAGTCAAGATATATCCGATGGAATAATTCTAATGATGACTTTTTTAATATTGTTTGGACTTTCACTTATAGTAATGGAAATGCGTATTATTAGATTGGCATTTGTATTCTTGCTAGAAAACTTAAATATTACAGAAAAAAAAGCAACAAAAATCATGAATAATTTTGATAATTCCTATTTTGGATTTAGTATGTTAGTTCATATTTTTGCAGTCTTAATATTTGTTACGAAGATTTTTGAACTATTGGGTCAAATTATAGTCTTATCTCGGTAGTTCTATAGGATAATTCTTTTAATTTTTTGAGGTAATGAAGTTTTTGGTTAAAGAAATATTTGAGGAGGTTTATATGTATATAATAAATGCGAATGATGATACACGTACCATTGTTGTTCATAGGGAAAGTTGTATGTACGCAAAAAGAGCTTCGAGCGTTCCAGGAAATAAATGCGTGTATAATGCAGATAACTTATTGGAAATTGAAGATATAATTAATGAGTACCCAAGTTATTATCGGGTTACATATTGTGGCAACTGTAAGCCAAGACCATAAAATTGCTTTATATATGTTAAGCAAATTACAGTATTAACAGTAGATTCTATTGCATGAAACGACTGAGAATCCATTATTTATCATAAAATAATATTTGCCGTGACAAAATATTCTATTTATGATAAATTATAAATAGGACGATCTTAAAATATTAATAAATCATAGAGCATAGGAGAACTATGCTCTTTTTTTGCGTTCAAATTCTATGAAAGGAGACTATTTATGGTTTCTACTCCATTAGGTCAAGATATAACAAAAGACCTTAATTACAGCCAAACAACTACTTATCTTTACATCTTAAATCAAATAATTGATAACAAGCACTTAACTAAATCAAACAAAGTGATAGCTAAGGATCTAAAACTTAGTGTTAGCACTGTCGAAAAACATTTAAAGGTTCTTAATAATCACGGATTAATTGAAAGAGAGAATACCAGGGCGAGGAATCCATTCACTTTGGAATGGGAAACAGTGTCTAGAGAAATCACTATACCAGCTGACAAAATAGATCCTCGAATTCTAGCTGGAATGCATAAACAAAGAATCCAATCTATATTGGACTTAGTTGTTACTCCAGAAGCAACTAGGATGATGGTTAAGAAGATGAAAGAAAGCAGGCAAAAAATTGAATCAAGATAATAGAACATTACTAGCTAAGTTTCAAGATATCTATACTTCTGCTTTCGACAACAAAAAGCAACTACGTAAATGGCTCATCATTTCAATAGTTTTGATTTCAGCTTATTATTTGATTTATGCTTTTACAAACTTTGATTTTATCTGGTTTCTAGGTAAAGAGATCAGAGTTGGGGTAGTTGTGTTTATCCTGGTGCTGTTCTTTAAATTGTTTCATGCATTATTTGGCAAGTGGTACATCCACGCAACTAGGGAAAGATTATCTGTACTCTATGTCAAAAACAAGCTGCCTAGAAAGATTAAAGTTGAAGGTTATACCAGGTCTGGTAAAGACAGTTCAATTAACGCTATTAAAAAACATTTAAGAGATGATCTAATTGAAAAGATAAAAGATGATCTCTATTATATTGAGATGATTTGTTATCCTTACAATTTTGATTTGTTGGATAAGTACCTCAATGAAAATCATAGCTCTTTTATGATTAATTCAAAAAACAAATTCTTTAAAGTCTTTATCGACATGATGGAAAAGAATAATTGTTTTATTAAGAAGTATTACTCCAAAAACTTTGATACACAATCACACCTTCAGGAGTTGTACTTTATTACAAAAAATCCTTTTGATAAAGATGTTGATCCAATTAAATATAAATACAATGACAACATAAAACCTAAGCACTATTTAACACTATTAATTAAGTACTGTATGTTATACATCAGAATCCATTACCTGGATAACTTTATCATATCAAATCAGCCAACTATGGAAACAAATGAAAAACCAGCTAAAGTGTTTTCAACTCGTTTTACAAACATTCAAAAAGAGAACGCTTCGTGGCCATGGCCAATAGATGGAAACATTATCGTTATCGAAACTGAAGCTGATGGATTATATCCTAATGTTGGTATGGGTAAAAATGATAAGCCCATGAAGACTGGCTTTAGAAATTTTAAAGCTTTTATCGCTCATCTACTTGGAGAAAACACCGTTTATATTAACTTAGGTCAAAATGCTTCAAGGACTGAAAAGTCGATTAGAGAGTTAGATCATGTGTTTTTAAGAGTTATTGAACAAACAAAAGTATTTGGTGGAGAGAAAAGAATCTATCTAATCAATAAGCTTTTATCCTGGATAGAGTTTTGGTTAAAGAAATCTCCTAGGAAGAAAGCTAGAGAAAAACAATATCGAAGAAGATCTAGAATGGTGGAGAAAATTACCAGGCTTAAAAACTCCGGATATATTTATGTTGATATAAAAATATCCAGGTCAGAGATATCAGGTTTAGCACCTGAAATGACTGTTAAAAAAATCCTCAAATATGACAAAGCCATTAATGAGAATTACACAGTAAAGCTATGTTTCAGACTTATTGATAATTACTTTGGTTATAACACACATTATATTGAATCTGTTGCTGAATCAAAAGCAGCTAAAACAACTGAACAGTTCCAGGATGTAATGTCTTGGGATCCAGACTTGATTCTTAAGAGAAAACATATAGAGTACATGGGATACAAAGTACTAGACAATATCGTTGGTATTGACAGATACAAACTAGAGAAGCAGCAAAAACAAAAAGAAATCAAACAAAAGGCAAAGGAGAAAACTGATGAGGTATAAAAAAAAGAAAGACAGTGGGTTAGGTAAGTTTATTCTATCAATATTTCTGATTGCTTTGGGATATTTAGCTTTAACTATAATCGGTAATATTGCATATGACTATATAAGGAGTAATCAGCCTATAGATACATCTATAACAACTACAGCTGAAGAAGAGAATACAGAAGCTATTTTGTTAGCTACAAAACTCAAACTTACTGCAGCTAACATATATATCCAAGTTTACTATGACTCAGGGTACGAGATAGGGTCTGGAACGATAATTAATGAAGATGAGTCTTATTATTATGCTCTAACAAACTATCACGTTATAGACGGAAATAACGAGGTAATTGATTCTAAATTAGCCATTACATTCGATGATGTTTCAAGCGATTTTGAAGTAGTGGCCATGAACCAGGACAGAGACTTAGCCTTAATCAAAATTGTTAAAACTGGCAGAGATGGTATTATCCCTCTTAACTTAGCTGGTAACGTAGTACACGTTAATGAAATCGCAGTAGCTATCGGTAATCCATTTGGTGAAATAGGCACAATAAACTATGGATCAGTACTAAGAGCTACTTACCTTCAGGAGTTAGAACTATCTCACAGCGTAATCGAACACAACGCAACGTTGGCCAATGGTTCATCTGGTGGAGCGTTAGTAGATTTATACGGTAATTTGATTGGTATTAACACCTGGGAATTAAATGGCAAATATTATGCAATTCCTATTAGTGTTATCAATATATTTTTAGAAAACATTTTATAAAAAAAGAAAAGGAGATTTAAATGAAAAAAATTAGAAAGATATTATTAAGTTTTATTATGATTCTAACATTATCAGCTACAGTATTAGTGATTAATGTTAAAGCGGATACGGTGGATCTAATTGATGATACCCAGATATCTGGAAATTGTTTTGATATGGTGCTATTGGCTAATAGTGAGTATCAGTTAATAATTCCCGCAATTACTAGTACTCAATATCAAGATTTAGATGGGTACATGGAATCTATCGAGATTTTTGCGGAAGATGGATCACTTCTTTTAGAGTACAGTTACGATGGGTCTCCAAATGTTAACACTACTCTGACAACTGGAATCGATGTTACATTTACAACAGGTGCTTCAGATACAACATTTGAAATGAATTTCTACGGTTTCTCTACCGATATGAAAACTGTCTACGATGGTGTAAGTTTAGATATTCAGTTGATATGGTATGGAAACACTGAACCAGTTGATGAAGTGCCACCAGCTTACACATATTCACAAGCTAAAATAGATACACCTTATTACAATTTAGTTACTGCAGCTCAAGTACAAGCTGAATTAACAGCCACAGATCCTGAAGAGGGAGATGTAACATCTAGAATATCAATCTATAATGATACCTACACTTCAGCTAGCAAGGTTGTGGGCGGAAGTTATTACATTATGTTTGTAGTAGATGATACAGCTGGTAACTCTGCATATTTACAAGTCGATATCAATGTAATTGATGACAGATTACCATATGCAGAATATAACAGTACAACTTATAATGATGGATCTTCGTTAGATCTAAGTTGGTATGATGATTCAAGCGTAGCTACTCAACTGACTTTATCTGAAATTGAAGCGCTTTTTACTTTTGATGATGAGAATTATGATCCAGGTGATTTAACTATTAATACAACCTGTGTTGGGTACAGTGAAAATACACCAGGTACTTATACTGTAAATATTGAAGTTATAGATCCAAGTGGTAATGAAGCTAACGTAACAGTCAATGTAACTGTATTAGAAAATACTTCACCTGTTATTACTGGCACATCAGAACTTACTATTGAAGCAACAGATATAAATATCAGTAATATATTAGGGCTATATACTGGTACAGATACTGAAGATGGATCTGTTTCTGTCGTTGTGGATAACACAAGTACATGGGATTATAACAATCCAGCACTAGGAACATTCACTTTAGTATTATCTTCAACTGATTCACTTGGTAAAGAAACACTAAAATCAATCATAATTAATGTTGTAGATACAACTGCACCAGTAATCAAAGTAGAGGGAATTGGAACTAGTTCATATTCAATTAATGTAAATATGAGTGATACATCTACTTTACAAACATTTACTGACGGTTTAACTGTTACCGATTTATGGGATGGAGACTTAACTTTAAGTTTAGTGGTTCCAGCTGTACCAAGTTTTACTGTACCAAATACTACTGTTATGAATATAACTGTTTCGGATTCATCAGGAAATGAGGCTATATTAGCTTTAACTGTAAATGTAATCGATGATATACCACCAGTAATTAATGGAGCTACCAAGATTGTTAAAGGTATTACAGCTACACTAACCTTATCAGAAATCACAGCTCAAGTTTCAGCTACAGATAATATCGATGGAATTATCTCAGTCTCTGTGGTATCTGATGGATACACAGGAAACAATCTTGTATTAGGATCATACTTAGTACAATATTCAGCCACAGACGCAGCTGGTAACATTACTTACCATGATGTTAGAGTTTGGGTAGTAGATAACCAGGCTCCAGCGTGGGTTTTAAATGATTTCTTTGTTAACCTAGGTGTTAATCAATCTATGACTAGAACTGAGCTTGTATCACTTCTTCAAGCTTCTGGAATGATAGGTTCGGATATCTCTTACACAGTTACTTTCGTTACTGATGACTATTCAGGCAATGAACAAATCGAAGGCGCTTATTCTGTAGTTCTTAATGTTGTATATGAAGATGGATCAGAAGATAGTATCGCAGTTGAGCTTAACGTTCCTGAAGCAGATTCAGCAGATGATGTAATTGTAGTAGTCCCAGATGAACCAATGACAGGATTACAAAAAGCATTGAACTGGATTAAAACTGCAGGAGCAAATATTGGGAAATTCTTCGCTAGTATCGGTAATGGTATTAAGACAGGTGGAATCTGGGTATACGATCACTTATTGAAACCTGCTTGGGAGTTCATATTTGTTAAAGATAATCCGGATGTAATTCCTACCGTAACAACTGACACTCCAACAGATGTAACAACGTTGGCTGTAATAGACTTACCATATGTAACAACTGAAACAGTAACTTTACAAATAACAGACTTACCACCAGCAACAACAAGTACACCATATAACCAGGTATAAAAGAAAGGAGTGTTAACTCATGAAGAAAACACTCATTACAATTCTATTAACTATATTGATGTCAGCTGGGATATTTTTCTCAGCTGGCTCAGTTTCAGTTTCAGCTGCGGTTCTTCCTCTTGGTTATGAAGTAGATAAAGAAAACACAACAGGTACTTTCACCACAGATTTTGATAATATTGAATTAGCTATAATCGAATATACTTATTATTCTAATGAAATACTAATGTCTGAGCTAATTGAGGTCGATTTAGTTCCCGAATCTTGTGAAATAGGTACTGATAACATTTTATACAGTTTTGTTCTTCCTGAAGAGGCTCTCAGCTTTAAGATATGGAGAGTTGTCACGGATAGTGATTTAATAAAGTCGCTGAGTGGAAGTTTTGAGTACATAAATAGCCCAGAAACCTCAGTTTCGGCCGTTGAAACTAGAATAAGGAAAATCTATATCAATGATGATCTGATTACAAAGGAATATGCGCCTATTAGTTATGGTGGAATCCTAAGTCATTCATATACATTTAAAATGCATTTTAATGTTGAAGATAAACTTGGAAACAAAGTACCAATAGATAGGATCCATTCATTGAATGTAGAATATGATGTTATAACAACAGTATTACTTATTGAAGATATAAATCATGTAGAAAAGAATATCGTAGCTACTGAAGATCGTAATATGAGTGTATGGCCTTTTATTATACCGGCTTCAGTTCACACTTATATTAATGAATCAATTGATTCTAATTATGATTGGATGGTTGAGTTAGCTAATTTAGCGGACGCAGATGGACCGCTTCCAACAAATACGGTATCCATCGATCAAACATCGATTCTAACAATAAGCTATTATTATGAAGGAGTTTTCTTTGAAGAGATAGATGTTGTGGATGAGCCTTATGATTCAGGAGATATTATTGATGTTATACCAGGAACAACAACTCCATTACCTGGTTGGTTAGATCTATTATCAAACATCGATGATATGGCTAAATGGATCCAGATAGTTATTTATGTTGGAATCGGTATATTTGTGATTCTATTGATAACATTAGTACTGAGGATTTTTTCAATTATTCAGTTTATTGGTAAGGGATTAATTTTGGTATTTAAAGCTGCAGGTAAAATTGTTAAGTTTATTGTAATAGAGATTCCTAAAGGGATCATGAAGTTTATTATATTTCTAGTAGTACCATCAGAAAGAAGGAAGGAGCGTAATAGGAATGTTAGTAGATATTTATAGAGGTATACTCATAGCTTTAAAATTTGTGTTCTATGATATGTGGAAGTGTTTAATTGATTTTCTTTTCAAGAGACAAAATTCACGTATTAAAGAAACATATAATAATAGAATTCAGACAAGAAGAAAAAGGCTATGATTCCATAGCCTTTTTCTTAGTCGACTGTTAGAATAATGGTGTATGCTATAAACTATATACTTTAAAAATTTTAATTAGAAGAAATCCATAAAAGCTATGTTTAGTGCAACTATTTTTTGTAGTCATATATGGTCTAAAAATAAACGATATAGTAGAATCGGTTGAGATATCACGCAAATACATCAAGTTCAATATTAAGCATATAGTGTATAATACTCATTGGGCCTAAATAAATGACATGTCATATACCAAATTATACGGAGGAATTTATGACACCAAAGAAAATTAAAATTAAAGACATCATCACTAAATACCAAGAATATTCAAAAATCAACAAAGCTGATGAAACCGTTAGGTATCAGCAATCACATGTTAATAGTCTTTTCAGATTCTTTGACAACAATAAAATACTTTATACCAATCAAATAACTGAAAAATCACTTAATAATCTGAGGGTTTTTTTAAGGACAACATGCATAGCTAAAACAGAAAATAAAAGAATTAACTATTTAAAACAGGTATTCAATCATTACAATATTAAAAACAAATCTTTATCAAGTGCTAATAAAATTCGAGAAACCAGGCTAAAGTATGATGTAATACATGAGACTGAACTTAAAAGAATTTTAGAATATACCTTTGATATTCAAGAAGATAATCCATACTATTTAACTAGAAAACTTATAATATTACTTTTACTGGATACTGGAGTAAGACAGTCTGAATTGTTAAATATTGAAATTAATAACATAGATTTTAATGAAAATTCGATATATTTATCTAGGACAAAAACTAGGTTAGCTCGTACTGTTTTTTTTACTAAGCTTACTAGGTCTTTAATAATTAAATATATAGCTGTAGATCCTATAAGACAATATCTTCTCTGGAACTATATTAGTTATCAAAAGTTTAATTATCGCAATCTTGAATGGATCATGAAGAAAATAAAAAAGGATCTGAAACTTAAAAAGCTTAATGCTAGAATGTTTAGGCATACCATGGCTACAGCTTTGGCTGAGAATGGTTGTGATATTTATACTATCCAGAAGTTGCTAGGACATACGGATATAAGTACAACAGAGATATATCTTCATATGTCATTAAAAAAAACAAAAGAAGATTACCGTAAGTATAATTTAGTTGATAATATGGAAAAAGAAGATTAAAAGTGTTATGATTATAATGAGGTGATTATAATGAAGAAAATATGGGTAAAAATATGGGTAAACAGAGGGATTATTTTATCAATACTTATTATTCTGATCTTCATTGTTTATTTAGTTGTTGTATCTATTAAGACAACAACAATAGAAACCTCTGATTTCATAGCGATTATTGGACTGGTCCTTGCGCTTACAACCACTATCACCAATTACGCCGCTCTTTCAAATTCGTCTAAAAATGATATTGAACAAAGAAATAAAGATAGAATTGCAAACACTATAGTAACATACAAAATTAACTGGTTAAATGATTTAAAAAAAGATTTTGCATCCTTTAAATCTACATTTATAAAACTTTATTCAATTAGAAAATCCGGCTATGTTGACGGAATTAAGGAAATAGAATCCATTTATAACGATTGCTTGCATTTCGTTCCAACTCTAAATAACGAATTAAGTATTATAAGAAAAATAGATAAAATAATCTTGAATGAATTCAATATGACGGTAGCAAAATTAGGTAATTTAATTCATACAGAAAAAATGCAATATGATTTATTAAATGATTATTGTTTTGAACAAAAAATTGTAGACGAAGTTCAGCATAAAGAAAATAAAAAAGCTTATGACAATCCATACAACTATGAAATAGATACAGATGGAAATAGTATCAGTGAGCTTCAAGATTTAATTTTAGAACGCGGCTTAAAAGATATTTTTAAGACATATAACAGAGGAAATCAACTACTAAAAGTTTTTTTTCAAGTCAATATGGATGAAATTGAATTTCTTATAAAAACGCAAAATCAAAATTTGCCTGCCTTCGATTTTGAAAAAAAGTTTAATGAATATTCTCTTGTTTTGAATATAAGCACAACTATAGATGAAATCAAATAAAAAAGGCTGAATTCAATCAGCCTTTTTGTTTTTATTAGTAAGCCCTAAGAAGTAATCTGCATTTACTTCAAGAGCTTTGCAAATCTTCTTAATTGTTTCATCACTCATAGAAACACCTTTTTCGTATCTAGATATTGAAGTGTGCGATGTTTGAATTAATTTAGCAATCTCTCTCTGTGAAAGTCCTTTTTCTTCTCGTATTTCCTTTAATCTTGTCTTATTTTCCATAAAAAAATAGTCTCCCTTCCAAAAATTCACAATTTGGCGTTGCTTTTCCGTTCCAAATGTGATATCTTATATTTGGGTGTAACACTTCTGTTACATCTTCGAGACTATAAGGCGAGTATTATCGACTGAGATATGAGCCTTATAGTTGGTCAAGATTCAGTCGTGTATTTTATGCTCTGATTAAAAAATGGTGGAGGGGGACGGTTTCGAACCGCCGAACCCGATGGGAGCAGATTTACAGTCTGCCGCGTTTAGCCTCTTCGCTACCCCTCCAAATATACTGTTTTTTACGCTATTACATTATATCAAATCAATTTTTAAAAAGCAAGAATAATTTACTTGATTTATCAAATAACTTAAATATGATTTTTTTTCATGATATAATTGACAGTAAGATATTAAACAAGGAGATATTATATTATGAATATAGCACTAATTGCTCACGATAAAATGAAACCAGAAATGATTGATTTCGCAATAAAATACAAGGATGTTCTTAAAAAACACAATTTAGTTGCGACGGGAACTACTGGACATAAAATTATTGCAGCTACCGGATTGAATATTAGGTGTTTTAGATCAGGTCCCCTTGGCGGAGACCAAGAAATTGGAGCTAGAGTTGCCAATGGTGATTTAGACTTAATATTCTTCTTTAGAGACCCATTAACCGCACAGCCACATGAACCTGACGTTAGCGCTTTATTAAGGCTTAGCGATGTATATAAGATAGCTCTAGCCACTAATAGTTCTACAGCTGAGCATATGATAAAATCATTACAATAGAAAAAGCCACTATGAGTGGCTTATTTTTTTGGAGAAAATACAATTAATGGTATCAACATTTCATCTTTTGTTAATCCTGCATGTTGAGCTTTAAATACTCTTTTAGAATCACTAAGTTTAAATGCGTATTTATCAATGGCTATAGCAAAATAATCGCCTAAGAACTCTTTTACCTTATATTGTTCTTCGGCATTACCTAGTATTTTAGTCTTTAAGAAATCTTCAGACTTATATAATATAAAATACTCACCAAAATGTTTGTTAAAAGCATTAACAAACTCTTCTTCTTGACCTTCTTTAATAAAGAAAGCTGTTGCTCTAGCTTCAATTGATGGATTATGTTTGAAATTACTAATTACGTCTTCATACTTCCATAACTCTAATTCCTCGATATCAATTTGACCATGATCAGCGGTAATTATTACTAGAGTATCATCATCTAGTCCATCAATTAAATATTTTACGTCTTCATTAATATCGTATAGATGGTTCTTCACCTTTTCAGATGTTGTTCCAGTTTTATGCAAAAGTGTATCGAGTTTATCCCAATATGAGTAGATAAAATGTTTTCCCTTAGTTTTTGTTTCCTTAATTATAGTTTCGCATTCATCTCTGAATGTTTTATGTTCGGGAGTTCTAAACTCTGGAAATATTTCTTTTGTATTAACATCTGGGTTCTTTTCTTCTATAAGCTCGTATATCCGTTTTACTGGAGCGTACTTTTCGCAAACAGAATAATCAAATTCATGATTTTCATCATAAAAATCCTTGTTAAAGAAAAATATCACCGATCGATCTTCTTCTTTGATATACTGAAGCCAACCAATCCACCCAGTATTCACTGGAGGTCTTCCAGTCAATACGCTTGTGGTAGCTGAAACTGTTGTTGATGGAAATACTGTGGTTAAAGTTTCAATTTCATTCTCTCTTAAAAACTTAGTTTCATTCTGATGTTTCTTTAATATCTCAGACCCCATAGCATCCACAAGAATTAAAACGACATTTCTATAGTTCTTATTTAGTTCTTTTTCTAAGCTTAATAAAGAAGAAAACTCCGTTTCAACACTATAGTGTTTCAAAATTGAGGTAGTTATATTCATTAAGCAATGACTGTAATCTGGAAAAACAATATTTTTCATAGTTATTCTCCTAACTAGCTACAGATAACCTGATTTTTGGTAAAAATTTCACTCTAGTAAACAACCAGAAACCAACTAATGTCGCTAGTACATTACTAGCCAACATTGAATACCAGATTCCGGCAGGTCCAAAATCAGTGAACTGCATTGTTAATAATACAAATGGCAATCTAAATACCCATAATCTGACAATAGCCAAAATAAAGGTAAACTTTGTATCTCCACTTCCTTGGAATGTTGCTGAAAAAGTAAAGAACACAGCAACTATTGGTAAACTAAGACCAATAAACACCATATATTGGACTGCTAAATTTATAGTAGCAACATCGTGACTAAACATTTGGACTAAAGAGTTTCTAAAAGGTAAAATAATCAATACTCCAACAATCATAATAGCAACACTCATTAACATTCCTTGTTTTACGGTTGCTTTTGCTCTAGGAATATTACCAGCGCCAATATTTTGTGCAACATATAAAGCTACAATAGCTGTGATGGAGGAGACTGGGAACATAATTAAGGAATTTATCCGATTCCCAATATAGAATGCCGCTGAAACACTTGTTCCAAATGAATAAATAAAACTATTCAAAATTACAAATCCAACCGCTTGAATTGATTGACCGGTTGAAGCAGGTAATGCAATTTTAACTATATCTCTAATTATTGGAATATTAATAAATGATACTTTAAACGATATACTAATACCATTCTTAGATTTAATTAAATAATACACCAATAAAGGCAACATTACAATATGAGCTATTAATGTTGATAAAGCAGCTCCTTTAATACCTAAATTTAATACTAATATTAATATAGGTGTTAATACTATATTGATTAAAATACCAAATGAACTAATAAGTACTGGTGTAATAGTATCTCCGGTTGATCTTCTTACAGCTTGAAACGCAAATGATAAAAATAGAATAGGTAACTCAAAACTTCGAATTCTTAAATATAATATTGCATATTCTAAATCAGAACCTTGAGCGCCCATTAATTTTAAAATAACTGGAGCTAATATATATGCAACAGCAGTAAACATAACCCCTAGAATAATTGATAAGTAAATAATATTAGTTGCATACCTTTTTGCGTTATTGAAGTCCTTTTTTCCCATGTACTGACCAATTAAGGCATTACCAGCAACGCTTAATCCCATCCCAAATGAAATAAAGATAAAGTATATTGGCCAAGTTAATGCAACAGCACTTTGCATTGATGTTGCTATGGCTTCATCAGCTATTTGGCCTAAGAATATACCATCAACAATATCATGTATAGTTTTTAATATGTTAGCTAAGAATACAGGGAAGGCTAGTACAACAAGCCCCTTCCATATAGGGTTATCATGTAAAATTAATTTTGACTTCTTTTCTACTTTTAAATCCATGAATACCCTCCTCTGAAAAAAAATAGAAACGCACATAATGCGCGTCACCTAAATGCATAAATACGTTTTTCGTATTATTGAGTGCCCTTATAGATTATATAATGTTATTAGATGATAGTCAACATGATTATAACTTTAAATATGCTCACGAATGATACATTTCGTTGATAAATTCTCATAACATACCTTCTTTTCTATTTACAATAAAAGTCTTTTCATAAAACAAAAAACACGTATCAATTAAGAAACGTGTTTTAATTTAATTATTTAACTCTTATTCATCAATTCTAGCGTGTGTAAAGTCTATCGAACCAAGAACTGATCTTCCCCATCCTGTTACATAATCTTTAATTAAATAGACATCAGAGTAATAGTATATTGGAATAATAGGTAAATCTCCCATAAGTTCATCTTGTGCAGCATATAATGTTGCAAAATGCGTTTCGTTATCGGTAGTTGAAAGCGCATCTATAATTAACGTATCATATGTAGAATTGTAATAACCCGGGTCGTTATATATGTTACCTGAATAAAAGATAGATAACAATCCAACGGGGTCCATATAGTCAGTTAACCATCCACCTCTAGCAATGTCAAAGTTTCCTTCTTCTCTACTGTTTTGGAATATTGACCAGTCTTGGTTTTGAAGAATTACTTCGATACCAAGAACTTGTCTCCAAGATTCTTGTACCATTTCAGCTACAAGTTTGTGATGTTCACTTGTGTTATAAGTTATAACCTTGCCACTAAGATATGATTGTAATTCACTTACAGTCATACCCATTTCTCCGGCAGCAGTTGCAAATAATATAACAGCTTCAGCAAATTTAGAATCGTCAACAGGAATTCCATAATTTCCACTTTCAAAGGCAAAATCATCACCATTATTGTCTAGGAATCCTGGGCCAATCAATCCAGTTGCAGGTACTTCACCTCCGCTTAGAGCATTCGTGATAGATGTACGATCGATAGCATAAGTTAATGCTTTACGTAAATTTAGATTATCCCAAGTTCCATCACCATCTTGCATATTGAAGTCATAGAAGTAAGTTCCTAGTACTGGTAACACATAAAATTCAGAACTCTCTTCACGTAAAGCAGCTATCATGGCATTTGGTACTGATGGTAATACATCTAATTCACCAGCGTTGTATGCAACATACGCAGTAGTTTCAAGGTCGATAAAATAACCATTAATTTTATCAAGATAAACTTCGTCCGCGTTCCAATATTCATCATTCTTAACTAATTTCAAACCATATCCATAATCATACTCAGTTAATTTAAAGGGGCCATTAGACACAGCTAAATTTGGGTCTTTAGCCCACGCACCATCTGCTCCCCCTTCAGCTTCAACAGCTGATTGTTTTACCGGCATGAAATAATAAAAAGACATTAAACTTACGAAATACGGAGTAGGGTATAACAAATCGACTTGTAAGGTATAATCATCAACGGCTGTAATCCCAACATTATTTAAGGATCCACCATAATAAACAGCCTCTACTGCACCAACGATATTTGTATATTGCCAAATCCAAGCATATGGCCCGTATATCGCAGGATCCATACCTCTTTTCCAAGCATATACGAAATCATCTGCAGTTAAGTCAGATCCATCATTCCATTTTGATTCTCGCAAATGAAATGTTACTGTAAGTCCATCAGCTGATGTTTCCCAAGATTCAGCGATACCCGGTGAAACAACTCCACCAACCTCACGAACAAGTCCTTCAAACGTTTGGTTGATAACATCTCCACCAGCTGAGCTTGTGTTAAGTGCTGGATCTAGAATTATAGGTTCAGTTCCAATATTCCAATTCAAATCTGGAACAGCATCTTTTGACCATTTTGCATATAAAACAATGTCATTTGCTTGCATTGTAGAAAATATATAACTTTGTGTTAACTGTTCATCTAAAAACCAACCTTCAAATGAATGACCTTCTTTAGTTGGCGATATTGGTTGCGATATATATGTATTATAATCCTGGGTCAATGCTTGAACTTCAGTTCCACCATTACTATCAAAATTAATACTATACTGATTTATTGAATATGTAGCCTGTATTGTTACGTCTTCAGCTGGCATATTTTCTGGTAGAATTATATCCCAACCACTAAATGCATATCCTTCTTTCGTTGGATTTTCAGGAGTAATTAAAGAACTTAAACTTATATTATAGTCCTGTTCTTCATTATATAACACCGACCCGTCTTCATCAATATATTTTAAGGTGTATACAACTGTATCCCATTTTGCATAAAGAGTAATGTCACTGTTAACAGCATTTGTTAGAAATGACCATTTTTCATCCAAGGTTACTCCATCATTTAAGCTAGTATACCAACCAACTAAAGTATACCCTTCTCTTTCTGTAGAAGGAATAGAAATCATGCCCCCTTCTGGAACATCAACAGGATCAACCATTGAACCTCCTAATGAATCAAAAGAAACAACACAAACTGATTCTGTTGTTTCTAATATCGTAGTTGTAACAATTGAAGTAGCTCCCCCAAAATCGCAACCAACAAATGTGAACGCGTAGATTGTTATAAAGAGTAAAAGAAATCTTTTTTTCATAATATATCCTCCATTTATATATGTAAATATTAATTTGTGTGCCTAACTCAATTCAATTTATCCATTTTATACATTATTCTTGTCATTTAATTATAACACTTTCAAGTCAAAAATGAATAGACTAAATTGAATTGGATATTATTACAGAGTGTTATATTAGGAAATACTTACTTTTAGTCTTTATATATAAAATTTTAGGATTCTCATATTACTTAATATTCACATACATAAAAAATGAAATCTCATTTTACGATTTAATGAAAATACAAAAATTGTTTACATTTATCAATTTTTAAATCTATACCAATCTAAAAGATATATTATATCTAGATACTACCATATATACCATGTTTCTAACCTTTCCAGATACCTTCTTATAATATCATAATCAGATTCCACAGAGATAGCATAACCCTCATGACCATATGCGCTATTTAACTCCTCCATTGTATCAGAATTACCTGAAATATTTAGAAATGCTTGAATAATATTATCTACTAAACTTTCATCCAAATTCTGTCTAACAGAAATTGTATCCATAGGAATTAATTCAGTATTCATAATGAATAAAACATCATCATAAACATTTGGATAATCTCCTTCAACAAAATATCTTGCATCTTTAAATGTGAAAGCAGCGTCTGCATCACCATTAAGAATTGAAAGAATAGCATCGTCATGTCCACCTGCATTTACCCAAGTAACGTCTGTCATAGGATCTAACCCATTGTCAGCTAATAAGTTAGCTGGCCAAACAAAACCTGATGTAGATGTGAAAGAAGAAATAGCAATTGTTTTTCCTTCTAAATCTGCTATGCTTGTTATGCCAGAATCTTTTCCTACAAGTAATTGAGATTTATATCCTGATACTAAAGGATCATCTAACATTTTAACTCCGTCATCATCTACATCATAAAGTAGTGATTTGAGAATTACGTTTGCAGCACCTTCATCATGTGCTAACACATACAAACTAGCTGGCATTAGTCCTACGTCAATTTGTTCGGCTTTCATACCTTCTATCAAAGCATTATAATCAGTAGCGATTGTAACATTAACATCCATATTAAGTTCTTCCTCAAGTAACAATTCTAATTGAGGTATCATAAGATTTATAGCGGTCATATTCATGCCTGCTCCAAGTTGGACCTCTAGAACTTCTTGAGTTTGTGTAGTTACTTCTGTTGTTGTAGTTGCTTCTGCTGTTGTGGTTGTTGTAATAACTTCTGTTGTAGTTACTACTTCTGTTGTCGTAGTTTCTTCTGTTGTCATAGTAGTGTTCATAATTGTAGTTAATTCTGTTGTAGTAACCGCTTCTATTGTAGTAACCGCTTCTATTGTTGAAATGTCTTCTGTTACTCTTCCGCCAAAGTCACATCCCAAAAAAGCGAGAAAAAAGAAAAAAACAAACACAAAAAAAAACATTTTTCTAAACATAATGATCCTCCTAAATTTAGCGGACATACATATGTCTTTATACACGTCTTCTTTTTTTTATGCAATTTTTTTTAAATTTGTATGTCTTTATATAAATAATATCAAATGTATTTGCTATTTACAACATTTACAATTAAAATACCTCCACAAATAAATTTGAGCGGACCATTAATATATTTTTAAAACAACTAATTTGACGCCTTTCTTTAATTATACAAATATATACTAATAAATACATGTAACACTTTGTGTCAACAGAAGTCTTATCACATCACCAGTTGTAACGGGTTTAATTGCAACTTGTTATGTAATGAATATATGATTACTTAAAATCATTCAAAATTCATACCCATCCACAACAATATTGACATAATTAATGATATAATATTTGTAAGATTTAAAATCTTTCCAAATATAATGACACATATAAGGTGGTCAAAATATGAAAAATCAATCGAATTCAAAAAATGAATCAAACACTAATAACAAAGATATTACAGTTAGAATTGTAGATAATCAGAAAGAAATCAATAACTTCATTCATTTACATGAAATACTATATAAAGATGATCCTTATTATGTATTTCCAATACGTAAAGAAATGAAAAACATGCTGCATAACAGATTATTATACAAGAAAAACATCGAACCGTGCGTTGCATTCAATGTTTATGTCAACGATATTATCAGCGCAAGAATCTATCTGGAAGTATTTACAGCAAGACCAAAGAAGCCTTTAGAACGCAGGCAAGCAGCCTTCAACTATTTCGAATCAATTGAAAATCAGGAAGTTGCTAATACAATCTTCACGCAAGCGGATAATTGGGTTAGATTACAAGGTTTAGACTACTATTACGGTAATACAAATCCATTAGACCCTGATGACCAAAGAGGGGTACTTATTGAAGGGTTTGATATGATACCAACTATAATGAATGTCTACAACAAAAAATATTATAAATCTCTTTTCGAAACATATGGATTTGGGACAAACGATGATTTTTATGCTTACAAACTAAAATTTGACAAAGTTCCGTATCAACGATATGAAATTATAGAAAAACTTAAGAAACGTTACCATGTGAATGTCATGAGCGCTGACAAGAAACACCTGGAAAAAGAGGTCAAAGATGTTGTACAGATATTTGATGAAGCACTTTATGAAGATGACGACCTGCGAGTCCCAGAGGGTGATAAACTTTATGAACTTCTTGACTCTTGGAAGAATTTTCTTGACTTCGAACTAATTAAAATAGTAAGAACTGATGAAGGTCGTCCTATTGGATTTGCTATGATAGTCCCAGATTTTAACCAAGCTCTCATCCATTTGAAAGGCAAGTGGAATATATTCCAAATTCTCAAGTTGTTGTATTATAAAAACAAAATCACCAGAGCTAGAGCGATGATTCAGATGGTTGTTAGAGATTATCAAGGTAAGGGGATTGTCAATATAATGTATCAAGAGTATTTTCAAATACTTCAGCAACGCGGATATACACTTATTGATGCTTCCACAATAGGTTCTAAAAACTATAAATCCTGTCAAGCCATCGAAAAACTTGGAGGAGAATTATATAAAGTGTTCAGACTTTATGATCGAAAATTATAATATATAATATTAAAGATAATATAAAAACAGTAAATTCATTCGAATGAAAATACTGTTTTTTTTTTGATAATGCTATTTATATATAATTCAATAAAAATTTGTATTACTATACTTAATAACCCCTATTAAGAAAATAGCGCAAAATAGATGGTAGTATTTAGCGATATGATACTTTTCATTACTCTAATCAAACATAAAATCTACGATATCTGTAAATCTTTCATTCCAATAACTAGTTTCATGTTTTGAGTTTTCAATAATATTATATTCGAATTTCTTAATATGTGGTTTTGCTTTTAAAATTTCATATATCTCTTCATTTGAGCATACAAATTTTTCGGCAATTTCTTGATTATTTGATTCCTGTGTACCCACATCTGAATACAGTTTTGATACATTTTTAAAATCTTCGTTCTTTACAAAATCCAACATCTCTTTTTGTGATCGATAATGTGCAGATGAAACAAAAGCGAAATTAGAAAAAGTCGAAGACAATTTAGCGGATGCATAAAGCGTACACATACCTCCTAAAGATATCCCAAGCATTCCTGTATATTCAGGAGTTGTTATTGTTCTGTATTTTTGATTAATGATTGGCATTAACTCGTCTAGGATGAACTCAAAATATAAATCTGTTTTCCCACCAACAACCATATTAGTTCTTTTATTCATTTTAGGAAAGGGACATAATTCATCGTTCCTAACTTTTCCCTCACCACTACTGATTCCTACAAGGATTACTTCCTTTTTATTTTTTGTTTTTGAATACTTATCCAAAATTCCTATTTCTGATTCATCATTGTCAAAATCATTAAATATGATTTCACCATCATGCATATAAAGAATTGGATATTTTTTTTCGCTCTCATGGTATTTCTGAGGCAAATGCATATAAATCTTCACTTCTCTATTCAATTTACTTGAATCTATTAAAAAATTTTCATATATTCCCATTATTACCTCTTTTCATGAACATTATATCAATTTGCCACCTTTAAATACACCTTTTTTATTAAGAAAGTTTCTTAATTTCATTTTCTTTATCTTAGATTTGGTAGTAATCAGCCTGTGCTGTAAATAATTGAGAATATTTGGTGTTTTCTCTACTTAATAAATTTTTATGTGTGTCAATATCTCTAACAGTCATATCATCTAATACAATAATCTTGTCACAAAAAACACTAGAAGACATACGATGGGATATAAAAATTGCTGTTTTGCTTTTAATCAGTTTTGAAAATTTTTCATAAATTTCCGCTTCAGAAATTGGATCTAGAGCGCTTGTAGGTTCGTCAAGAATAATAAGTGAAGCATCTTGGTACATTGCACGTGCAATGGCCACCTTTTGCTTTTCTCCTCCAGACATATCAATGCCTTCTTTGCTATAAATTTTTGATAGGAAACTATCAATATTATTTGGTAATGATTCTATTTTATTTTGCAATCCGACTTTATAGAGACATTCCTTAATATAGCTTCTATCTTTTTCTTCTAAATCAACATTCTCGCTAATGGTTAATGCAAATAATTTGAAATCCTGAAATACAGCTGATAACTGATTAATATATGATTGATAATTATAATCAATAACATTTCTACCGTTCCACAGAATTTCACCTGAATCAGGCGTGTAAAACCTACTTATCAGTTTTACTATTGTGGTCTTACCTGCGCCGTTTATTCCTACAATACTAATTTTTTCTCCTTTTACAATTTTAAATGAAACATTCTTCAATACTGTCTTTTCTGTATCCGGATATGTGAATGTGACATTTTTAAATTCTAATTCTTGAAATAAGTCGCATTGATATCCTTCTTGTGAGATTGTTATATCATCTTCTTTATCCAAAACTTCAAAAACAGAATTAAGTAAAACTACAGTTTGCTTTATACGGATAAATCGAGATGCAAAACCATCAATCGCTGCAGAAACTTTCATTGCTGATGCAGTAAGTAAAATGTAAGCACCAACCCCGAGGCTTTGTGTCACTGAAATATATCCAATAAATCCATAAATTCCAATAATTTGAATATAATTAATTAACATGAAATATACTTGATATTTTCCTAAGTTTTTTTGATAATTTATTATGTTTTTACATGTTTTGTCTAAAAAATAATTAAACCTTTGATTCATTAATCCACCAAGTTTGTAGATTCTAAAGTCTTTCTGGTATTTTGTTTCAGTTAAAACTTTAGAATAATAATTATAGCGTCTGTTTACAGGTCCGAGTTCCTTGTAATATTCTTGTTGTTTTTTTGATGAGACTTGCCCAACTATAAAGTGAATTGAAACCCCAGTTAAAATTAAGATAATAATTATTGGATTAAAAAATACTATTAAAGTAATTAAAGAACATATTGTTATAAATTGAGTAATTAAATCAATTATATGTCTTAAAAAAATATTAAGAGCATCAAAACTATCTATCGCAAATTTTGCTTTACTAACTGAATCTAAAAACTCTGGTTGTTCAAGATATTTATATTCAACATTCATCATCTTCTTAGCCATGTATGCTTTTACTTTGTGTTCCAATTTATCATGTGCTACTTCAGTATAGGTAGTTAATGTAATATCTAGAAATCTTAAAATGCATTCTGCAAAGACAATTGCCCCCGCATAAGTTAGCGCAGTATTCATATCCCTATTAACTAGACTAGTAATAATCAAGGATAACCCATACACGCCAACAAGTGTTTTAGCTGCCATAACCAGTGCTTTTATGAAGGATAACATGTAAAACCATTTAGATAGCTTAAAAGTTAAACTTAGCAGTCTAGCTGTATTAGATTTAAACATCGTTTAACACCTCATCATTTTGGTAGTATTTCCCTTGAGTTATAAACATGTTTTTATACTTCCCATCATTATATCCCATCAGTTCTTTATGACTACCCTCTTCATATATTTCACCAGCTTCTAGAAAAATAATGTGATCACAAAACTTAGTTGAAGCTAAACGGTGTGAAATCATTATCGCTGTTTGATTTTGGACTATTTCACTAAACTTCTCATAAATTCTCTTTTCAGCAATAGCGTCTAAAGCAGCTGTCGGTTCATCTAGGATAATAAGTTTAGTATTTTTTTTATATATTGCTCTAGCTATTGCTAGTTTTTGAGCCTCACCACCGCTGAGGTCAACGCCATCCTTCTCAATCACTTTGAGTATGTTCTGATTTTCTTGATTCTTATATTCTTTAACTCTTTCCAATAATCCAGCTTGATTCAATGAATCAATGGCTCTACTTTTTTCTTCCTCAGTTGGATTTTGTCCCGTGATATTTTCTAGGATTGTTCCTGCATAAAGATTCACATCTTGAAATACAACTGCAATATTTTCTTGATACGATCTTAAATTAACGTCTTTTGTGTTTATTCCATTTATGTAAATATCTCCCTTAGTAGGATAATAGAATCCACAAAGCAGTTTTACTATTGTAGACTTTCCACTTCCATTAACACCAACAAGAGCGATTTTTCTCTTATTAGATATCTTGAAAGATACGTTTCGTAATACATCTTGATCGTTAGTTGGATATTGGAAACTCACATTTCTAAACTCAATGTTTATATCTTTAAAATTGCATTCTATACCAGCTTCTGAATCACAATCATAATCCTCACTGAAGAAAGATATATACTTCTTTGTTCTACTAGTTTCTTCTTTAAGCCTTGCGATTTCTTTAAATGTTGTTTGTAGTTTCACTGTAATTGCTAAGACTGTCATGATTGCCATTGAGATTGTCCCCAGTGAAACTGCACCTTCAAAATAAGCTCTTATAACCAAATAATATGTCAATCCATTGGTTATCAGTAGAAATAGAACGTCAAATAAACTATACTTGTATTCATTTAAATCTTTTGCTTTTAATAACTTTAAAAACTCTTTAGTTTTTTGTACAAATCGATTATATAAAGGATTTACTAGATTATTAATTCTAATATCTTTTCCCAAAGCAGAATCGTGTGTTATGTCATAATAGTACTCTCTATTTCTATCAAGTTCTGCTAAATCACCGTGATTATGAATCATGAAGTCTTTTGACTTTAAAGCTATAAAGAATTGAGCAATTGCACAAAGGAAGGCGGTTATAATAACAATTGGATTAAACAATCCCAAAATGATTATAAAGCCGGTAATACAAAAAATCTCAGGTAATTGTCGAAACACGATTGTTAGCGTTCCGTGAAACCCTCTATTTGAATATTTCATCGTATCAAACGCTTCGTTTCTTCTGGCATGAAAACTAGAGTCTTCTAGATGGGACATTGAAACATTTTTAAATTTCTCAGTATAATTTTTTCTTCTTCTCATACCGCTTGCACTAAATCTACCATCAGCTATCGCATTAAGCTTAATACTGAATAATGTTAGTATCATTGAGACAGCGCCAAATATTCCAATATATATTAATGTCATTCTTATATCAGAATTACTAATAGCATCAATAATATATCTTGGTAAGATAACAGCAACTAAAGGAATAGAGCCAGTGATTATCATGTTCAATATAAAAACTCCAATCATGAACATCTCATTATCTTCCTTTAATACATCTATATGAAACTTAAATACGGTTTTTTTAGATACTACTTTATTCATACTTCACCTCATCATATATTCATTCTTAAATAATAGTTTACTTTCAAAACATTATCAAGCAACTTCTAGTTGAGTACTAAGTAAATGTTATTCTTACTATGCCTAATTACCTAGTAAAAGAGTCTTATTAATTACTCAGCCTATTGCTGTTATGTTAAAATTCATTGTCCTTCTTGTCTTAACGATAGTACGCTCCAAGAACCTAATTTTAACTGTTAATTAAACATAATTGTGTTTGGTTTTTACTAAAAAGAGCCATACTAGAATTTCTTCTAATATGACCTTTTTATTTTATTGTCTGTTCTAAAGGAACATTTTCAAATGAGCTTTTTATTCAATATATCAATAGCTTCAATCACCATGATATCTGTGTAAAACTAGCTTGAAATAAAACGACACTACTACTAATAACATTTTAATTGCAACATCTTATTGTATGTATAGGATGGATTTATTCACCATTGGTTGAAGTCCATCCTAATCCACTTGCGATTTTCAGCAATTATGGTAACTAATATTAGATATAATACTTAGCCTGTGCTTGCCACATTTGACTGTATATTCCATTATTCTTTAGAAGTTCAGTATGTGTTCCCATCTCATTAATCATTCCTTCTTCGAGAACGACAATCCTATCGCAGAACTTAGTACTACTCATTCTGTGTGAAATAAATATGGACATTTTATTCTTAATCAAAGCATTAAATTTTTCATATATCTCTGCTTCACTTTTTGGATCAAGAGCGGCTGTTGGTTCATCCAAAATTACTATAGGAGAGTCTTTATATAACGCTCTTGCGATAGCGATTTTTTGCGCTTCACCACCAGATATTTCAATTCCAGCTTCAGTGTTTCTCTGATATATAATTGTATCAATCCCTTTTTCCATTGAATCAATTCTTGATTTAATTCCTGCTTGCTTTGCAGCTAGCATTACTTTATCATCATCGCCTTCAAAATTAGACATGATGTTTTCTTTTATACTATAACTAAATAACTTGAAGTCTTGAAACACTACACTAAACATCTTGTTAAGAAATTCTTTCGAGTATTCATGTAAAGGGATATTATTGATTAATATCTCACCACTTGATGGTTCATATAGTCTACAAAGAAGCTTTATTAGCGTAGTTTTACCTGCTCCATTTTTACCAACCAAGGCAATTTTTTCACCTGGCTTTACAATTAGATTAACATCCTTAAGGGTTGGTTCTTTTTGGTTAGGATATATAAAGGAAACGTTCTTAAATTCTATGGTGAAGTCTTGTAGAGTGTCTCCTTCAACTTCTCCATAATTCATTTTTGGTTCAATGTTTAGGAACGAGAAATAATGTTCTAAGTAAGAGTTAAAAAGGTTTAGGCTACTATAACAAGTAATAATATTTGTTATTCCTCTGGATATCAAAGTAATCGCCCCTACGTAAACTACAACGTTTCCAACTGTAATTAATTCGTAATATGCTTTGAAGCCAACATACAAGTATGCTGCTAGGGCTAGTATCTTATTGCCTAAAACAACAAGCGAGTTAGTTAGAGCTACATAAATCGTGTAGCCTTTCCACGTTTTCTCTACTAGAAGTTTACAATCTTCTATTTCATCTCTCATCATTCCTTGCATATTGTAAAGTCTAATATCTTTTCCATATTTGTAGTTACTACATATTTCATAAAAATATCTTGATTTTCTATTACTTTCTATATTTCCCATCATTGTAGTATAAGATTTTTTATTGTTACTGTTCTTAACTTTTAATGAGATAAGTGTTGGAAATACTAAAGATAATAAAATGATTATGAATGACAATGGGTGGTTTATTATTTTAACTATTAACAGATTATATTCAGTATCTCTGACAAAGAACAAACTGATTAATAGTAGAGAACCATATAGTAGTGAAAGACTACTTGATAATATTCCTTCCAAAGCATGGTCAGTATAAGATTGTAATCCACCATTTGAATTTGACCCATCATTGGCTTTCCCAATCAGTTGCATAACCTCATTATCCTCTATTTGTGTATAATCGAGTTCAAAGGTCTTCATTGCAATTTTACGTTCTAATGTATAATCGAGTTCATTTGAGTACGCTCTGTTTAGATGTAAAGCTACTTTATATAGTACACCAAAAATGAGATTGAGTATTATCAACAAGTAAACATATTGCATAATCTCGTTTTTGGTTTGTCCTATGATTATTGCATCAATAATCTTATAGGAGAAAAATATAGATATGTATGGTAATACTGAACGACTAACAGCTCTTACAAGGAAGGTGAACATGTATTTCTTAGATATTCTAAACATAAGTCTTAAAACTTTTATTGTTTTTGAAACATTACCTTTTAAGTTTATTTTACTCATCATGATTCTCCTTATAGTATTTTGCCTGAATATCAAAAGTTTCCTTGTATTTTTTATTTAATGCGATTAATTCATCATGTGATCCATTTTCAATTATTTTACCATGTTCTAAAAAGAATATTCTATCGCAGAATTTAGTTGATGCTAATCGATGTGAGATAAATAATGAAGTATTATTTTCTGTGAATTGATCATATAACAAATACATTCTTTCTTCTGCAAGTGGGTCTAGAGCAGCTGTTGGTTCATCTAAAACCAGTAATGGAGCATTTTTATATAACGCTCTAGCAAGCATTAATTTTTGTATTTCTCCACCACTTAATCTTATACCTGACAAATCAAAAGTTTGAGTTAAGTACGTATTCTCTTGGTGTTCAAGACTCAGTACTTTTTCTTTTAATCCCGACTTTTCTAAAGCGTCGTATAGTCGCTCCTTATCGATTTCACTATTTCTTTGACAAGTTATAACATTTTCGATAGTTAATGATAAAGGTTCTGAATCTTGGAAAACAACACTAAATAAATTCATATAGTCAGAAATATTAAACGAATGCATGTCATACCCATTTATAAGTATTTCACCTTCATCAGCTTTATATAACCCTGTTAGTAGTTTTATGATCGTCGTTTTCCCGGCTCCGTTGTCTCCAACTAAGGCTACTTTTTCTCCTGGAGTGATCTTGAACGAAAGTTTTTCAATTATAGGTTTTTCCGTATTTGGATATGAGAAAGAGACGTTTTTAAATTCAATTGAGAATGGAACTTTAAGTTTGTTTGTATCTCTTCCTTCACCGTGATTAAGTTGATTTTTTGTATCTAAACATTTACGGTATTCTTTAACAGATATCGTCGATGTTCTTAAATTATTAGAAGCTAAAACAAATCCATTAAGCCACAATGTAAATCCAGCTACTATTCCTGTTAAGAATGTGAAGGTAGCAATATCGATATCACCCTTAAGAACTAACGAAATAAGTAGCGAGAATACAACAAAATCTCTAATTAGTAAAAATATTGAGTTTGATACGTTAGCAAATATATATCTTTTCTCGATTTTTTTTGCGATAATTACTCTTTTTTTTGTTAAACCGATTAGGATATTATTGAACCAATCCTTTAGTTTATATAATCTAATGTCTTTCCCATAGTTAGGATTGATTACATCTTCAGTTAAATAGAATTTTTGTTCATGCTGATTATTAATATCATCACGTCTTGATTCCATGTATGTATTTGCTCTTTTCGTAAGAATAAAATTAATTACTGTCATTGATAAAAGAATAACCAACACTATCGGCACGTAAATAGCTACTAATCCTCCATAAATCAACATACCAGTTGTATTTATTAATAATAACGGGACGTTTCGAAGCATTAACTCAATACCAAAAATGTTACTTGCAACAGCTTCAAAAGCTTTTGAAATAAGTCTCCTTTTTGATTTTGGTTCTATGTTTTGATAATCTGCATTCAGTTGATGATCAGACAAATGCAAGAAAAACTGAGTGTTTCTTGTATAAATATTTTCAAACGTATACATAATATTAGACCAGTATCTTAGACTTTCAACTAATAATGTAGCTAGTGTAAGTCCTATTATCACTGAAAAATAAAATGATAATCCTTGCCCACTTGTTAATGCATATACAACAGATGTGGTTAGTATAGTGGCTAAAAATGGTGTCAATATTTCTGTAAAGAAATTAACGAATAAATATAATTTTATATACTTTGAATGTTTAAATGATTCCTTGTAAACGTAAATCATGTTACTAATTAATGAATAACTCATAGCAATCTCCTTTATTATAACTCTCGTAAAAATTATAAGATATTATCGATTTGAAAAACAGCAACCTATAGTTGAGTTGAAAATATAAAAAACAAAGTCCTAGAAAGACTTTGTTATTATATGTATATTATATTTTATAATTACATGTGATAATTCTCGTTGTAACGATTTTGGTTGCAACTTATTATTGTTTACATATGATACTAATATTTACTGTTTAAAAACCATACTAATCCATCCTGAAATTAATAAAAAGTAAACACTAAGTTTTTGCAAAAATTTCATAATATAAACTCCTTCTATTTATATTATCTAACAATATTATTAAATAATTATGAAGATGCTAAAAGAAACAGATTAACCTTTCTGCTATCTATTTTAGAATTAATCATAAGTCGGATTCATGTTTTGCCTATATGAATTATTATCTAAAGAAAAGAAAAAAGGTTTGAAATTTCAAACCTTTAATGCATTCCCATTCCTCCATGCCACTCATTTTCATCAAAGTGATCATCGAATTCTTCGTGATTGTGGTAATCAATATAGTTTTCATCAAGAAAATCCATTAACTCACTCATGAAGTCATATCTCACACCATAATCGTCATATAGTTCTTCAAGAGTAATTGAATACTTTACTAATAGACTATCAATTTTTTCTTGAACCAATAACAATTCTTCATTAGATAAATCATCTAACATATGTTCTAAGAAGTCATTGTCACCATGACAATTTCCTTCATAGTTATAAGTATAATGACTTTCTCTATCGTTTGGTAACGCTTCGGAATCTACGAGTCTATCCACTCCGAAACTAAAACCTACTCCAGTTAGTAACACCAATCCAATTCTCAATACATTCATACTATTTCTCCTTTAGGGTACTTTTTAATTTTTGATATTCTTCAATACTAATTTCACCTTTAGCAAGTCTTTCTTCTAGATGATTAACTGCACTACTCTTTTGAAATGAGTTTAGATTAATATTACCACCTATCAAAAAATAAACTAAAACTCCAATTATCACAAACCATAATATCATCATAAAATCACCTACTTCCTTTTCTCACAACTATAACTGAGACACCCTGAACACTTATCAATTTTTAAATCACGGCATTCTTCAGGAACTTCTGTTCTATTATTTAGCACAGTTGTTCCAATAAATAACAAGATTAGTGCTACTAGAATTACTATACCAATCATTTAGTATCAATAACTCTTTTAATCTTTTGATATTCTTCGATTGATATTTCACTCTTGGAAAGCCGCTCATCCAAAATTATCATAGAGTTGTTTTTTGATACAGTTTTCTTGGTAATTAAAAATATGGTTGAAATAATAATGATTGTATATGATACAAATACTAAAATAGCATTCAAATAATATGCAGTTCTAGAAAAGCCATCATAATAGTCATAATGGTGATTCATCATCATACCATAACCATAATCTGTAAATGTATAGTAATAAAATAGATATCCAATCGAAACACTTATCAATATGTAAACTATTGCTTTTTTCCTCATTTTTACCACCCGACATGATTATATACAAAGAATATTAAAGAAATGTGAAGATTACAAAATTATTGTAAACTTCACATTTTCATTTAAAATTTCTATATTAAGTGAGCCACCTATTGAGCCTAATAACAATCTACATAAATATAGTCCATATCCTTTACCATAACTATTTTCAATATAACTTAATGATCCTCTAACTCCCTTTTTAAAAACTTTATCTTTATCTATATCAACAATGTTAATTGGTTTTGAAATAAATTCAATTTGTATACCATCTACCTCTTTCACATTTATTTCCAACACAGATGATTTTTTTGAATAATAATAAGCATTTGATATTAGGTTGTCTATTACCCTAACAAAATCTTTTTTTCTCCATTCAAATTTTAAATTATTGATGATTGTTTGTTTAATTATAATATCCTTATTACTGAAAATTGGAGTATACTCTTCAATTTTTTCCTTCAAAATTTCTGAAATGTTTATTTCTTTGTTGCTTTGCCTTTTATTGTCTTCAATAATATCATTCAATAATTCATTAATTCGAATCGCAGCTTCAAATGATGTCTTAGCTTCTTTTACATTTAATTTCTGGCTTTTGAGTATTCTTTCAAAATAAGAGTATATTACTGTTAACGGCGTTTTAATATCATGTGCTAGCCCTTTCATATTCATCGATTTTTGTTCGGTTAATAAATCAATGTTTTCCAGATATTTAGTTATAATGTTGTGTATCGTTTGAAATTCAGTATGATTAAATTCACTTTCATTAATTGTTTCGCTATCTATAAGCTTAAGTACATTACTTATGTCTTGATCAATTTCTTTAGAATTAAGTCTGTTATATCTTAACAATACACCCAAGGCAAATATATATATAAAAAGAAGTGAAAGGTTAACATAAATAGTAGTTTTCTCTATAGAATTTACTGTAATACTATTAGTATTATCAATATAAATAACAAAAGTTCCTTTTAAGGTACTAATTTGATATTGACTTGAAAACAAATGAGATAGATTTGTTGAAAAAAGCATATTTTCATTTTCATCAAATACTTCAATATCCACTTCGTGTATATGTGTATAATGTTCTACATATTCTAGCGCTACAGATATCTCATTTTCATTAATAATATGGGTTGTAATTTGTAAAAATGCACTGTTTTCCTCGCTTACTTTATTTACTAGATAATTGTTATTAATTATGTATAATGAAACATTAATAACTAAAAACACAATAGTAATAATTATAGATAACACAATAATATTCTTTTTGAATTTTTGGTTTATAGATTTAGTCATCAAGATCACCTATAAAAGAATAACCTAATCCATACACAGTTTTTATTAATTCCCTATTATAGGCTACTTTGATCTTTTTGCGTATATTCCTTATATGAACATCAATAACTCTATCAAAAACCTCGTCGCCAAAAGAATAGAGTACATCTAGGAATTGATCTCTAGTTATCACTTTGTTATTTTCTTGAATTAGTAACCTCAACATTTGATATTCAACTGTTGTTAAAGGAATTACTTCATCATTAATAATTAATTGGGGTTTTCCTTCTTGAAAAACTATTTCTTTTTTATTAAATGAAGTAATGTTTTCTTTAGAATCTTTTTTAATAAATAAGTTAGCCAATTTTACAACAACTTCTTCTTCTAAGAATGGCTTAAACAAATAATCATCAGCCCCCTTTTTTAACCCTTCAAGTTTATCTATATTGGTAGTTTTAGCTGATATTATCATAATGTGTACGTTGGACTCTTCTCGAATCTTCTTGATAAATTCTTCTCCTGACATTATCGGTAACATTAGATCTGTTAAAATACAATCAATGTGATTTTCTTTAAAATCTTTTAGTGCATCAAACGCATTGAAAGAAGGAAAAACTTTGTATCCTTCTTTTAATAGTATATTTGATAAAATTGCATTTATATCCTTATTATCTTCCAAAACAATAATATTTCTCATATTACCACCTCATATTTTTTACGTTTATATCCATTCAACCTAAAGCGTTTAGTAATCCTGATATTGAGTTAGTGCAGGTGCATATTTAATTATACTCCAACTAAGTTATACATTTTTTATAAATCGTATAACTGTATTTGATCTGCTATAACCGTTTTTTTACAATTCGTCTAAATACTTTACCGCATTTATATATTGAGTTTTAGTACACAAGATAATAATACCACAATCCCCATCATTAAAGCCAATAGTTTCAATTATGTTATCCAAAAGATAAGTTACAAATAACCCATAATATGAATCATCATTTAATTTTTCATTGTACACCTCGAGTTCTAAAATATCCTCAGATGATGTTCTGTTACTAACAACATAGTTAATTCTACCTAGAATTTTTGTTATTTTATAAGTTTCGATTCTCTCTGCATCAATGAAAACTATATTCCTATCCATATCAATTTTTATTACTTTGTATTTATTCAATTCCAGTTCGGCTTTAACCTTAAGTTTGCAGTGTCCACAGAACATGTTTTCCACCTTAATTTCTATCATAATAATTTCATTGTTGTCTCACAAGTGGGTTCTCCGGCTTCGGTGAATATTATTTTACTTGCTGATAATTCACCTTGAGTGATTGTCAATGTGCCTTCAATATCTCTAGGCAACCATAAATCAATAAATCCATTACTCATTGATGTCATGGTTTCTGATAGTATAATATTTCCATTTGAATCAATCAATTCTACAAAAAAGCTTTCCTGTTTTAATTCACCTCTACAACCAGTAGCACTATGAAAAGTACATTCATGTGTATAATTGATGAAAGGAGCTACTGAAAGATAAAACTCATCTTCGGGCATTGACAAAGATACTCTTTTATCATTTAATATTACAACCAATTTATCATCGTATACTGATAAACCAAATCCGTTAACAGCGATACTCTCATTGCCTACACCAGTAAGTATCTCTTTACTACTAATACCATCTAAACCAACACTTGCTAAATCACCATTGTTTGAGCACGCGCTTACTAATAGTATTACATTCAATATAATAATTAGCAAAATAATTTTTTTCATCATATTCCTCCTAATATATTAAAATATACTATTTAAATGTTAAGGAAATATGTGCAAACAAATATATATATTCTTTTAGGTCATTTGTAATAAGGTTCGTCATTATTAATTCTAAATGGACGATATATTTGTTCCAAGGTTATTAACTCCAAAAAACTATATGTTTAGAAAAAGAAATTTTTGGTCTAATTACAATGGATTGCCATCATACATTTATCAAACACCCTTAGAAGCGCAAGTTCAACCCAACGAAACTTATTATTATGAGTCAGTAATGGTATTAAAATCATATCAAAAAATAGATAAATCAAGACATAAAAAAGGAATCTTCATTTGAAGATTCCTGTTAGTTAAATTGTAAAATGTCCGACTTTTAGTGTCCGATTTACTATCAGCATTCCAGTTCAATCTTATGTATAAATGTAATTACCATCAAGTACTATTAATTTAATGGCTTTCTCATCTAGCACTATATCAGAATAAGTCATACCAGTGGATGTATCATTGTAATCAGCAACAAGTTTTATTATATAGCTGCCTTCAGCAACTGGAAAATGAATTTCTATATAACCAGGGTCGAATATAGATTCATAGAATTCTCCTAAAAATACACCACCTTGTGTATAAACAACAGCATAAACGCCCACATCGTCAAAGCCACTTTCATTAAGGACGTATTCATAAATAAAACCATTTTCAGAAATACTTTCGAGCGTTACTGATTCTACAATTGGTTTAGGTACCGTTATTGTAAATGTAGATAAAATTATCGTTTCACTTACTGGAGTAGTTGAACCTTGCAGTGTGTATGTATATTCAACCTTGAGTACGTATTCTGTTTCTGGATCCAAAGACCCTTGATCAAATAAATTATCACCTACAACAAGGGTTTGAGAACTAGCAACCCAATCACCTTTATATAGTTTTACAATCGCTACTGATAAAGAATCATATAAATCAACAACATTAATGGTAGAGCTATAGTTACCTCCCCATTCATCAAAGATAATCTCTTCATTTGAGTTTGTAAACGCAAGAGGGATTTCTTCAAGCGTTGTAACGGCTTCACTACTGCTTTCAATTAAGTTAGTAGCTCCGGATTCTTCAACACTACATTCAATCTTCACTTCATAGTTATTGTTTTCTGTTAATGGTGAAAACGTAATGGTGTTCATTCCAACGTTTATAATATTACTATTAACTAATGTAGTTCCTTGATATAATGCAAGTTTTTCATCTTCTAATAACCCATAAGGATCTGCAAATTCAACAGTATATACGATTGAGTTTGAAGTCGTTCTAATATGAGTTAAATCAATAACTAAAACATTTCTTAAAAGACCATAAGTTTGTCCGTTATAGTCTATGCTATATGTCATTATATAAGAACCAACAGTTGATGTATCAACATTTGAAGTAGTTCCCATGTATAAGTCAAATCCATTAGTAATGATTGCCCCTGGATCCGTAAAATCATCACCTTTAAGTACAATCATCGTTGCTTCACCATTAAGCGCTACTATAGGTGCAATTTCAACTAATGTACTTACCGTAAGTGTTGCTTCTAAAGTTTGCTCTCCTACCCCATCGTACAAATCATAGGTGTAGGTAGCTTTTATTGTATATTCAGTATCACTTGTTAACTCTGTTAAATTTCTCATCGTTAGATCAAGATCTCCATTAATCAATGTTTCACCTTGATAAAATTCTATATTTGTTAATTCTCCTACTGAATCTATATCTGTAATATCTATATCAAATGTGATTGTATCATAAGTTGCTTCTACTGCTGTAATTTCTAAAGTAGGTGTTTCTGCAACTGCATCTACATTAAGTGAAGTAAAGCTTACTTCATATCCTTCTAAATATTGAACAACACTACCAACTAAATAGCTACCCTCAATTGATATTTTATAATTAGTATTTGCACTAAATGTATCAATTGTAATAACTGTATCGCCATTTAATATGGGATAAGATCTTATAACAGTAGCTCCTTGATATAAAACAACTACCGGATCACTAAGATCATAGTTTGGATCATCAAGTGATACTGTAAAACTTACTTCTGTATTTGTGATAGTTATATCAGATATATTAATATAAAGATTAAACTCAACGGAATCAACAACATTAACAGTTCTATCAATTGAATAAGTAGTGCCTAAATACTCAATTGAATAAGTAATGGTATAGGTGCCAATCGTGTCAGTATCAACATCATCTATAACAGTTATATCCAAATCCAAATCACCGACTATCTTTGCACCAGGATCAACAAAATCAGTATATTGTTCGATAATTATTATACCGTCACCAGAAATTTCAATTGATGGTAAAAGAACAACAACATCACTTGTTATTTCATCTGTTGTATCTGTTGTTGATACATTTTCAGTAGTTATTCCTGTAGTTTCTACATTTTCAGTAGTTATTCCTGTTGTTGCATTTAAAGAATCACAACTAGCTAATAAAAAAGAAGTTATAATTAACCCCGCAATAATTATTGTTTTTTTCATGTATATCCTCCGCTTATAGCAAACTTCCCTAAGTTTAGTATGCTTTATATTAATATTATAACCCATATAAGGAAACATTCAATATTATTTGGAAAATTGAACTATTTTTTTCTAGGGTCACAAACTCCAAAAGGACAAGTTTTTAGATGACAAAACCCTATATTAACTGTGATTCATAAAATTGCAACTTTGTGAACCAGATATATTAACTTCTAAGGTTTTTATATTTTTTCATTTTTTATTATTCAAACATAGAGATAGTGAAAACCGGATTTAATTACTATTAATCGGCACCATATATTTGTCCTACGCCCCTTGAAACACATGGTCAACTCACCGGAATATTATTTCAAGTCATTAATAGTCTCAAAATCACATAAAAAAAGATGAACCGATGTCCATCTTGTCTAGTAAACAAAGTACTTTGTAGTAAATTGTTAGCGTGTATGAATGGTGCCGAAAGCAGGAATTGAACCCGCAACCTACTGATTACAAGTCAGTTGCTCTACCAGGTTGAGCTATTTCGGCATGGTGGAGGTTGACGGGCTCGAACCGCCGACCCTCTGCTTGTAAGGCAGATGCTCTCCCAACTGAGCTAAACCTCCAAATTAATTATGCATTACAATTTTACTATTAGTCATTAGTAATGTCAAGCAAAAAATATCAATTTTGTCATTTTTTTTCGCTAAGAATTTAATTAATGACTTTTTTAGAAATCACATCAATATCTTTTTTAAAAAAATAGTTAATACTAATAAATCTGCACTGCCTCCAAAACTCAAGTTATTAGATATACAATAATCATTCAATTCTTCTATTTCATCTCTATTCCATTCGCGCTTTTTATCAAATCTTTGTCTAGTATTAATATACATTTTATAATCTTTTGAACGCTTTAATAAAGTAGTATCACCTACTTTAGAAATCAAATACATTAAGACTTTTAATTTAGAATCATCCGAAAAATCACTTAAATAGTTTATAGCATTCTTGACGTTTGGTAGCCCTTCAGATACCTCACCTCTAGCTCCTCGAATATTGTATTTTTTATATGCAATATAACCAAAAGTTTTGCTTTCAGATTTGAAATCATTCAAAATAGAAGCAGTCATTTTTCTAACTGTTTCAAATATCATTCTTCTATTTAAATGATTGTATAATGTATAAGCATAAGCTGTTACAACTATACCTAAATTAAAAATCAATCCCTTATAGGCATTAACGTTATTAGTTGTTATCATCATTTCATTTTCAGCTTTCAAACCTATTTGTCTAATTTCAGAAAAAATAGTGTTTAAGTTTTTATCACTCCAACCCACCTCAAACATATCAACGAAAAAAGGTAGTATAGAATCTTTTGCATTTTTCATTAAACTGTAACTCATGTCTTTATGAGATCCATTTGTCAGAGGTGTTACTAAACCAAATTTTGGATGCAAATCCAATTCCATCATAATGCTTTCATCAACTTGTGTAAGAACCTGTTTTTTAAAATAATTTAATACTTTATCACTAATAAAATTCAACAAGTCATCAATATTATGTTTCCGATTTTTAATACAATTGAATGCAAAATCATCACATAAGTAACATTTTCTCATTAAACTTCTAGATAAAGTTTCATTCCCATCAAATACATCCAAATCGATGAATCTTCCCAGTGGATGAGTCTCTTCTAGATTGATTAGAGATTCTTTTATCATGTTTGCCTTTAAATTTGAACCCAAAAGAAAATATGGTCCATCATACCCATCATGAAAGCTAGTATGCTTAACCATATTTAAAGGAATTAGTTTTTTAAAATGCTCAACTAATATATAAGAAATGTAATGCTTTTTATTGCTTCCAGGAATATTAGATTTGACCGTAATTACGGCGTTAAATGACCTTTTCAAAAATTGGATTTCTTTGAATTTATGTTCTCTAGAAGCCAAAATTTTTTCGCTTAAAATATCCATTATCTTATCTCATCCTCTTGTTTTTTGATCAGTTTGGTTTAACTTCAATATCCTTCTTTTGAATAAAATTTCACAAGATTTATAAGAATATTATGCCTGCAAAACACTTAAAATTTTGTTTAATTTTTCGTTTTATATAGTGTGTCAATGTAAGTTCCATCTCTGTATTCTACATAACCAATAATTTTCTTATCCATTGTTATGCTTCTTGGAACGCCTGTTATTTTATGAGTCAAATCATAAAGTTCTTTTATAGTATATATTGGAAAACGGCTATTTTTAAGCTTTTCTAACAAATCTTGTCTTTTAGGATTTATAGCTATACCGCGCTCAGTAATTAGGATATCAACATCACATCCTGGAGTTGTTACTGTCATAACTTTGTCTTTGATCAATGGTATTCTTGATTTGATTAAAGGTGAAATTATTACAGTGATTTTTGCTCCATAAGCTATATCAGCGTGTCCGCCACTTCCTCCAATTAGGTTGCCCATTGAGTCAGTTGTAACATTAACATTGTAGTCCAAATCTATTTCGGCAGCGCCCAAAATCACAAAAGATAGTCTATTAGAAATAGGATTTTTTTCAAACGGATTTCCATATTCTGAAGCCGACATACTTTTATGATTGTCATTTTTATGGAAAGATTTTATTGCATCTAAGTCAAAACATTGTACATCGTACAAGCAATCAAACAAGTTTTCTTCAAGCATATTTACATAACTTTTTGTTATTCCACCCGATGCAAAAGACCCTACTATATTGTTCTTTTTCATGATATCTTTTACAAATTTTACTACCGCTAAAGATGTCTTTCCAGCGCCGGTTTGCATAGAAAATCCTGGTTTAATTACACCTAAATAATCTAATAATGCGGAACAATCTTTTGCCAATTTTAATCCTATTGGGTCTTTGGTTAATTGAGTAGTTCCTGATACTATTCCCTTAGAGTCACCAATGGAATTTAGCACAATTACTGCATCTACGTAAATTCCATCAAATTGATAGTTATCTAATTTTTCAATGACAGTGTCCGTAACTAGCACCACTTTTTTAGCATATTGTAAATCGCTTATCGCGTAACCCAAAGTACCACAAGCTGATTTACCAAATGACCCTGAGCCGTTACCAAATTTATCTACTACAGGACAAGCTAAAAATGCAACATCAATTGGTAGGTCTCCACTCTCTATTGCTCTTGCTCTACCACCATGAGTATTCATAATCAGTTTACCTTTTAAAAATCCTTGACTAATTATTTTTGCGACTTCACCATTTATGTAGTTTGTGTTAATATTTGAAATGTTACCATTTTTAATTAAACTTACTAAGTTAGTATAGCTTGGAAAAATTGAACTCGGAGCGAAATGCATATCCATCAGATTTCTATCCCTAACTACTTCACAAACTTTTTGTAAAACGAAATCGCCGTTACGTAAATGATGATGAAATGAAATGCATTGGTTTGATTTTATATTGTATAAATCAAATGCAGACTCAATGTTTTCTAAAAAAACAGTTTTTGACTGTTTTTCTTTTTTTTCGATCAATCGTCTTTTCGTTTTTTTATATGAGTCACTTGATTGATAAGGTTTTAAATTGTCTGGTATATATCTGTTTACTGCATTAATCATATTTCACCTATAATAACTTAAATTTTTTTGCCTTTTCGACAATCTTGTTCGCTTTCAGTATTATTGGTTTATCAATCATTTTTCCATTAAGACTAAAAGCGCCTTTACCTTTATTAACCTCTACTGCTTCAATAACTTTTGTTGCCCATTCTATTTCTTTTTTTGATGGAGAAAACACTTCATTTATAATATCAAGTTGATTTGGATGTATAGCAGACTTTGCTTTCATTCCTAAATTTTTGGCATTTAAACAATCTGTCGTTAATTCCTCATCATTGTCTACTGATGTATTTGGAGTGTCTATAGGTATTATATTATTGCTTACACAAGCATATATCACTCTTGATCTTGCGAACAATATTTCTTCCCCTTGATTTGTTCGGTCCACTTCTAAATCATTACATAAATCTTCTGCCCCTAAAAGAATTCCATCTACTCTACAATGCTTTGCAATTTTAAATATTTGAATTATCGACTTAGCGCTTTCTGCTAAAGCAATAATCCTAATTTCTTTTAAGTCATTCTTTGATTCATACTCTTGTAATATTTCTTCTAGGATGTTTATTGAATCAATGGATGCTTTTGGTAACAATATGTAATCAATTTTTTTGGATAAAATTAACTCAATGTCTTTTTTAAAAAATTCTGTATTAATAGGATTAACACGAAGCACAACTAAAGAAGGATATGTTGTGCTATCAACTAAATAATTGTTTACCAAGTTTCTAGCATTATCCTTTTCTGAAATATCTACTGAATCTTCTAAATCAAATATTACTGCATCTGTTAAAAATACATCTGCGTTTTGAATCATTGAAGGATTATTTCCTGGAATGAATAATAAGGACCTAAACATTTATTTCCATTCTTTTGATTGCACTGATCAATCTCGATTTAATTGTGTAATCCAAAGCTCCTTTGTCTTCAATTGATACAATAACATTCTTAACATTCATTTCCTTCAAGGTTTCTTCAACGGTCGCTTTTATTTGATCGTAGAAAAAAGCAGCAACAACACTATCTATTACTATCTTAGTTTCTGTACTTTCTTTTACAGTAACGAAACAATCATTTGATTCTTTACTGCCGGCTGTTCCTATTTTCATATTACCCCCTATTAGCTCTGGCTAATACTCTATTCATTTCATTTTTTACTATCATATATCCAGCATCAACACCCATACCAGGTTTAGCTAAACATTGTGTTGCCATACAAGCAATTGCAATATTTGTTGAAACTTCAGATGAAACGTTCGTTTCATTACAAGTCCCACCACAATAGCTTCCAATTCCAATTTTATTACAGTATAGAATCGCTTCTATTACATTATTGACTCCACCTAAATCTGGTGTTTTTATTTGAAGCATATGTCCGGCTTTCGCTTTTCCAAAATCAATTATATCTTCTAATGTATTGCACCATTCATCTGCGACAATTTCCAATTTTGAAGCTTTTTTCTCTAGTTCTTCTCTTAGAGTCTTAAGATAATATATTGTGTCTTTTTTATTTCCAGCATCTACGGGACCTTCAATTCTAATCGTTAAAGGATAAGCGGCTTTTTCTAGTTTGATCATATAATCTACCATCTTATCAATATCATTATTAAAGGCAACTCCTATAACTCCATATACATCAATGTGAAGTACTGGTTTGTAATCTGGTGTTTGTCTATGTGTTTCAATTCTGTTTCTTAACCATTCAACATACTTTAATAAGATTTGTCCATCAACACCAAGTTTTGTTTCTACGTGATTAATTAAAGCATGCGGTAATACATCCGCCCCTTTAATAATCATTTTATCAACGTTATCATATCTATCGTCTCCGCTTTGAGTAAAAACAGGTACTGATTCATATTTTGTTTCCTCAATATTATATTCTTTTCTTACTACTTCGGCCATTGTTAACCCTTGATTAACTGCAGTTGCGCTTAATAGTGCTTGTGTTAACCCATATCTAATAGCTGTGTGAAGTTTTTTTCCACCTATTAGCATTTTATCATATTTATCCGCTAAAGTCTTAAACGTGTCTATAGATTCTCCGATTAGTAATGGTTTGATTTCCTTTTCTATAAAAGGAATATAGTCTTCGGCTAAAAATAATGGATCTCTACCACCTGTTCCAGAATATTGAACCGCTGCACAGTCCCCATACCCAACCGCTCCATTATCTAAGATTAATTGAATCGATATTGCTTCACCTTTTTGTCTGATTGAAGTAAACCCAGGTAAAACTGGTTTTCCAACATAGAGAAAGCCATCATTGATGGCTCCACTTTTAACTGCTTTCTGATCATCGAAAAAGAAACCTGTATATGATTTTGATATTATTACATCTTTAATTTTCATAGTATTTTTAAACCTGTGGCCTTCCTATTAATTTTCCTTTACTAACTGAATATACATCATCTACTGTTAATTGGAAAGATATCTCTCTATTTTCTGATTTAGCTCTTTCTTGAATTTTCTTCAAATGGAAGGCTTTGATTTCATCATTAAATCCTAAATTCCCAAATTCCAAAATTCTAATCATCCCGTCATTATCTCTAGCAGGTAAAATTTTACCAGCATTACAGGTGCTAGGTGCAAATGGAACATCTATTAATCCTTGCTCAAAAGCTCTTACTATACCCACAGCTAAATCGCCATCGCCAACTTCTAATATAACATTCATCAAACAAGTTACTTCTTTTTTAATTTGTTTGATTTCATGTTTAAGCTCAACGCTTTGATCCATACGTTGATCTTTTAACATATTAACAATAAATTTTGAAGCTTTAATCCCTAATCCATTAGCTCTTTTTGTTGGAATACCAATAGATTCATGAGGAGATTTAGAAATTAACTTTGTTGTTTTTGATAATGCGGCTACGGTAGAACTGTAAGAAATTAATGCCATAGCTTCTGCTTCATCTTGAGGGAATCCACCCATCCATTGATGAAAAACTGTAGTTACTTCCATTTTTTTATACCCAAATTTCTTTAGGTAATATATCGTTTGATCATATAAAGAATTAATAGCAGCTACATCTTGTATTAGATTACCACCCATGCCATAACCTACAGTCAGATTCTTTACACCTTGTTCAGCCGCTAATAAAGCTTCAATAATCATAATAGTATTTGATATTGAAGGTGGAACTAATGTTCCAGTTAATGGTCCAAAAGGTTCTCTATTTATTTTGATACCTCTTTCTTCATAGTAACCAACTAATCTGTCAACGTATTGCCAGTTCTTAATTGATACTTCTAGAGGTATTGATTTTGCATAAGGAATATTATATGAAATTCCCCCACCTTCATTTGATGTCCAACCAGCTGCATGTATTATCTCTGATAAAAGTCTCGCATCAGGTGTACCATGTCTTGCTTCGATTGGTACATTAACTGCTTCAAGTACTTTTTTACAACTCTTAACTCCGTGATTCACAACAGGGAACCCATTTAAAAGAGCTCTATGTTTTTCCACACTCTCTTCTAAACCTCTTTGTGCTTCAACATAACGATTCTGTCTGGTATAACTATCTACGGTTGAAGGAACAAAGTCAGCTCCACATTTTTGAAGATATTTTAATAATTTGATATGCTCATCTAACTCAGGAACTCCAGCGCGAGGTTGTACTAGTGTTATTCCCTTTTCTTTAGCTTTATTTAATTTAATCGCAAAATTTTTGTGATCAGGTACTGACTTTAAGTATTGTACAGCCTTATCCAAATTCAACTCATGGTCTTTACCCGTAACCCATCCGCACAATACTTCTTTTCTAATTCTTAAAAACTCTTCTTCTGTAATTTTCTTGTTTTGTAAATCCATACCCTGTCCTCAAATTTCCCTAATATATTTTTTTAATATTTTTAAGGCTAATAATGGTTCTTTTTGTGATAAAAGTCCCATTGAAGCCATTATGTATTGTTGGTCAACCATAAAATGGGGATTAGTTGGTCTTAACTCCGTAACGTTATTTAAGATGTTAGTTGTTCTAACCAATATCTTATCTTGTTCTTTAGAATTAACTACTACTCCACCAGTTCCTATAACATATTTAATATCACTTAAATCTTTACCGCTTTGATTATATACTACACCCATTGGAGTAAATACCTCTTCAATTTTACCGCAATGTCTATGCATAGCTCTATATGCGCACATTTCAGCCAAAAATTGATCTATAAACTCATCATGAATATTTTGAGGCAAACTCTTAACATTATCAAACCTGTCTCTCACTTCTTTTTCTATATCAACGTCTTTTTCTAAGTTAATGAATTTTACTTCTTCTTCGCTAAGTGATTTTATAATTCCTGGAGCCGAATATCTCATTCCTAAATCGCCTTCGACAGTCCTTTTTGCAAAGGGTTCTTGTAATCCACTAATTAAAACATCACTTCTTTTAGTCGCTGTACATATTGAGTACATATCCGTGGTTGCTCCTCCAATATCCAAGACAACTAAATCACCTATTCCTTTTTCTGTAAAGAAGCCTTCTGATAATAGTTTTGCTGCTTCTAATACAGCATTCGGTGTAGGTAGTATTACTTCATCTATTTCTGATTCAATTTTCTTTATTCCTTTTGCCTCGATAATCTTTTTTAAGAAAATATCTCTAATTTTATTTCTCGCGGAATCAATATTTAACATATTAATCTTTGGCATTACGTTTTCACAAATATAACCATCCATGTCATATTCTTCAAATATTTCCAAGATATCGTCTTGTGCAGATTTATTTCCAGCAAATACAATTGGAATCTTAATTCCCATTTTACCTAACATTCTTGCATTGTATATTACGCATTCTGAATTTCCACCATCAGCCCCACCAGCTAATAATACAATATCAATTTTATCGCTGAGGATTTGTTTTGCTTCAGATTTGTTAATATGGTGAGCAAATACCAAGTCAACTTTAGCACCGGCTCCCAAACAAACTCTTTTTGCTGCTTCTACTGTAAGTTCCTCAACTAGACCAATAGCGGCCATTTTAAGGCCGCCAGCTGCTGATGAACAAGCTATAACTTGGTCAAATTTAATTACTTTACCTATTTTTTCATAAAGACTTTTTAAAGCTTTATGATAACCAACACTAATATCAGTATCAACCGTCGTAAAAGAAGAAGCCGTCTCGATTAAATCTTCAGCTTCTGAATTTATTGCACATAATTTAGTGAAAGTTGATCCAAAATCAATGAGCAAGTAATTTGCCATATTACTCTCCTAAATCTTCCTTTAAATCTGCTAAAGCGTCATCTATTGGTGTTCCCGGAGGAAACACTCTATTAAATCCCATATCTTTAAAAGTTTTTTTGACTTGATTGAAATCTTGTTTTCCAACTACAATATTTCCACCAACATAAAGATAGATATCTCCTATCCCTGACTCAATACATTTTTCTCTCATACCGCGGCAATCAATCTCACCATGTCCATAAAGTGAAGAAACTAAAATCAGATCAGCATTAGTTTCAATTGCGGCATTAATAAAGTCTTCTTGTGAAGACAAAACTCCAACGTTAATTACATTATAACCTGTATTATTTAGTGTAAATTCGATAATCTTGTTGCCGACGGCATGTACGTCGGCGCCAATGACCCCTATTACTATTGTTTTCAAAATTCTCTCCTTGTTTGTAAGCGCTTTTATAAATATGTATCATTATATCATAGTAGGTGTAACTTTAAAAGATAAATTTAACATAAAAATCAAAAGATTTTTTTTAATAAAATATATCTAATTTTACCTATAAATTACATGACAAAACATATAAATAATCACTCAATCTATTTATGTAACTTTTTATAGTATTCAAGTCCTTGCGATTATGTTTTTCAGCAAACTCAGTGAGCCTTCTTTCGGCCTTTCTAGCCAAAGTTCTTGCATAATCTAAATAGGCTCCATTCAATGATTTCTCACTTCCCGGTAAAGTAAATCTTGCTTCAATTGGATGATTATCTAATGCTAGTTGCATTTTTTCTTCAACCCATGTGATATTTTCAGTATTTAGCAACTCTATTTTTTTGTATAATTCTGATTCTGGATTAGTTGCTATTATGGCACTAATCTTTTGTAATTCTTTTTGAATAAATATTAGTTCCTCACATTTAGTATAATGGTAACTTAATCCCAAAAATGAGTTTAGTTCATCAATAGAACCTAGAGTTTCAAATAGTATGTCATTTTTTTTATATGATATATTACTGTAGTCTTTAGAAATACCTTTATCTCCATTTTTTGTGGCTACTTGATTCACTTTTTTTATATACATAATTACCTCCTGAGTTATTTTCTATTAATCAATTCAGTAATTGCAAATGTTGCTACATCTTCAGCAAAGTTTCCTGGTCCAAATCCAGCATCGTATCCTAATTCTTTAGCAAGCTCATGAGTGATTCTTGCTCCACCAGCTATTAATATTACTTTGTCCCTTAAACCTTCAGCTTCTAAAAGTTCAACTAACTCAACTAAATTCTTTAAATGTACATCCTTTTGAGTAACAGTTTGTGAAATTAATAATACATCAGCTTTTTTATCTATCGCTTGTTTTATAAATTCTTCATTTAATACTTGTGATCCTAGGTTATACGCTCTTATTCCTGAGTATCTTTCTAAACCATAATGTCCAGCAAAACCTTTCATGTTCATAATTGCATCAATTCCCACCGTATGAGCATCGGTTCCTGTAGAAGCTCCAACAAAAACAAGCTCTCTATCAAATTCTTTAGAGATTAAGCTTTCTAGTTCTTTTCTAGATAAAGCCTTCGTTGTTATTTCTTCAACATGAATCTTATCAAAATCTACTGAGTAAACTAAGGAACCGTATAAAACATAAAAACTAAATCCGTTTCCGATTGATTCAGCGTGAACTACTGCAGGATCTACCAATCCCATTGATTTAGCAATTTCTTTAGCTGCAGCAACTCCTTTTTGACTTTTTTCGACCGGCAAAGTAAAACTTACCTGAATTTTACCATCATTTAAAGTATCGCCATAAGGTTTAATCTTCATTGAATGATTCCTCCATCCTTTTACTTACCACATTTATGTAATCTACACTTTTTTCAAATACACCATCAAGTCCCTTGCCGCCGTCAACAGCTCTTCTTGTTTCGGCAAACACTCCATTTGCTAAACTTGTAAACATTCCATCCTTATCAATTTTTTTCAATAAGTCTAATGCTTCATTTAAAACTGATTGAGCTCTTGTTTGTACAATTCCACCTTCTTTGAATTCTACTTCAGATGCAATTGATTTCATAGACTTTTGAACCATTTTAGCATTTTTGATTGCTAAAAATCTGTCACTCATAAATGGAGTATGAATAGCTTCTGTCATCATACCTAAAAGGTGTATTGATTGATTTGTTAAAGTTGTTACTATATTAAACATTGCGTTTTGTTGATAAGCTCTGAATATATTTCCATTAATATGTTTTGTAGGTGGCATATATTTTAATGGTGAATTAGGAAATATTTCTCTAGCCATTTCTGCTTGTGCGATTTCATATAAGAAACCATCTTCTACATCCGGGCTTATTTCAAAAGCATGTCCAAGACCCATCAGTTTTTCTTCAAGGTGAGCTTTCTTTGCGAAAGCCTCATTTATAAATTGAGACGCTAACACTGTATGTGCTTCTGTAACAGCATCACTAGTTGTTAGATAATTATCTTCTCCTGTATTGATGATTATTCCAGAATAAGCATTAATCAATCTAGAAAAATATTGATCTACAAAAGTTCTTTGCATGTTAATGTCTCTAAAAATAATTCCGTACATACTGTCATTCAACAAAACATCTAATCTTTCTATTGCTCCCATAGCTGCAATCTCTGGCATACATAATCCTGAAGCATAGTTAACTAATTTTATGTATCGTTTCTCTTCTAGTGAAACTTTGTCTAATGCCGCTCTCATAATTTTAAAATTTTCTTGAGTAGCGTATGTTCCTCCGAAACCTTCGGTAGTTTTTCCATATGGTACATAATCTAAAAGAGATTGTCCGGTAGATCTAATAACTGCAATTATATCAGCTCCAGCTTTACCAGCAGCAACAGCTTGTACGACATCTTCATCTATGTTTCCTGTAGCAACTATTACATATAATTCTGTATTGCTTTTCGGAAACTTTTTTAAGTAGTTATCTCTAGTTAATTTATTAGCTTTAATTGTTTCTAAATTCTTTTTGTAATATGGTTTTAATAACTCGTCAATTTCTTCTTTTTTTACTATAGAATATGAACAAATACTTGTCTCACTTTTTATGTAATAATCAATGAATTTATCAAGATCCAATTTCGTGCTTTTAAGTGCGCTAGCAATGTAATATGAAAGTCCTAAAGTGATATCTCCGTTTTTAAGGACATCATCAACAATTTTATTTGGAATAGGAACTCCAAATTCATCAACACCATCAACTCCTAATAATCTAAGAACTGTTCTCTCTACAGAAACTGTTGAATGTCTATCAATAAAATTTTGAACATCCAAAGCTATAGCTTGAGCATGGTTTCTACAGTCATTTATTTTCTTGTTATCTAAATTTAATTTATTCATTTGACACTTCCTTACTAACATTAAACACTTCTCTGTCTAATTTATCTTCTAATTTTTTTTTGAATTCTACGTCATTAAACGCATATCCTTTTGGAGAAACCGGATTGTAACAAACGGCTACTAAATTGACTTCTTCCAAAATATATACTGTGTTTTTTAGTTTAAATAGATTGCCAAGATTGTCCATATTTAGCTGTATATTGACCGGCGACTTAACTATTATATCGAAATGGTAGTCTAATCTCTCTTCTATCATTTTTAATAAAAACTCATTCGTCATCGCCTTAGGCAGGTATAAAAATCGATACTTTTTATTTTCCTCAATAAACAATTTAGCGGTATTTCCAATAACGGTGTCGAAGTTCAATTCTTCAATTTCAAATTGTTCGTTCACCAAACATACGTTTTGCTTTTCAACTAAGGCTGCTAGTCTTTCGTCCGCTTTTGGCAAGCTGAATTTTCTAACTGTAGCCACAGCATCTTGAGTGACTTTATCTATATCAACCGATAGGTTAGCTCCTATGACTAGTACTGTTGCATCAGCAATTTTCGCTAATGAGTGTCTAAAGAATGCTCCATCGATAAATATTGTCTTTGGGGTGTAATTATTTAATATTTTAATAGTTTTTTGCATATCCAAAATAACGGAAGGTCCAGCAACAAGGGCATTTCCACCTTCTGTTATTCTTACAATCACAACATTCCCTATTGATGTAAATATATTTGTCTCTTGAATCACATCAAATTTGGCTTCAAAAGCTTTTAAAGTGTTTTCTGCAGTAGCAATTAGGTACCCTTTTTTAGCATAAATTCTTGGCTTTTCCATGAAGGTAACTTGGTCAATTTCTTCGCCATCTAAACCAATAGAAGTTATTGCGATATTATTATATTTTAAGTTACTTAATACTGAGTTTATAACCGTAGTTTTCCCAGCATTTTTTGAGTTACCAACAACACTAATAACTCTATATTTTTCCAATATTTGAGTTAGTTTTTTGATGTTCTTTTCCTTCTTTCTAAGTCCTTTGGTTCTAGTGAAATTTGCTTCCCAACTAGTAGTGCACTCACACCTGTTGCTTGTGAAACATCCTCTTCTTTAGTTACATAATTTCCTGGTTCACTATAGGTTGAAATTACTCCTTCGTAGTTTCTTAAAACTACTTTACCTGGGGCTTGAGATATTAAATAATTTGGCATGACAGGAATTTTTCCTCCGCCTCCTGGTGCATCCACAACAAAAGTTGGAACACAATATCCTGATGTGTGACCCCTTAATCCTTCAATGATTTCAATACCTTTAGACACTGGTGTTCTAAAATGTTCAATACCTAAAGATAAATCGCATTGATATATGTAATAAGGTCTAACTCGTATATACGCTAGTCTCTGAACTAATGTTTTCATAATTGAAACTGAATCATTAACACCCTTCAATAACACAGATTGATTACCCAAAGGAATTCCTGCATCCGCTAAACGATCGATAGCAGCTTTGCTTTCAGCAGTGATTTCATCATAATGATTGAAATGAGTATTCAACCATATTGGGTGATATTTTTTTAACATATTTACCAAATCATTAGTAATTCTTTGCGGCATTACAACTGGTGTTCTAGTACCGAGTCTAATGATTTCAACATGTTCAATTTCTCTTAATCTCTTAATAATTGCTTCTAAAGTTTCATCTCCTACAAGAAGAGCGTCACCTCCAGATAATAAAACATCTCTTATTTCTTGGTGTTGTTCAATATATTCAATTGCCAAGTCAATTCTACTCTTTGGCATAGCTTTATCATGATGTCCAGCAAATCTTCTTCTAGTGCAGTGTCTACAATACATTGAGCACATATCAGTAATTAAGAATAAAACCCTGTCAGGGTAACGATGAGTTAGTCCTGGCACAGGAGAATCAGTATCTTCTGCTAAAGGATCTAACATATCAGATTTGGAGATATGCATTTCACTTATAGCCGGAACTGCTTGTCTTCTAATTGGACAATCAGGGTTATCGGTATCAATTAGACATAGATAATATGGGGTAATAGACATTCTAAATTTACCCAATATTTCTTTTACTTCTCCAGATTCTTTATCAGTAAGAGGTATATATTTTTTTAAGTCCTCTGCTTTTGTTATTCTATTTCTTACTTGCCAATGCCAATCGTTCCATTCTAAATCAGTTATATTAGGAAAATATTTTGCTTTCCTTATTAAATAACTATCATTGGTTACTTTCATATATTATTCCTTTCCATATCTATTTTGGAATAATTCAAACATTTCTTTAGATTCCCTTAAAATATCTAAAGTAATTTTTGCGTGATTCCTTGTATAGCCATTACCAATTATCATTAATGCTTCAGATGCAATCCCTTCAGCTCCTAAAGCTGCTTTTGTAAATGATGTTGCCATACTAAAGAAATATACTGTACCTGTTGATTTTGTAGGTAGAATAGTAGCCATTTCTGTGTTTTGTACATTTACTACATTTATTGTTACATCTGATCCTTCATTATTTGTTAGGTTCATTACTTTTTCATATATCTCCATAGGTCTTTTTGCATCACCAATTAATATATGATCACAAACTTTAAGACTTTCTAATTCTGCTTGATGAGTATCGTGATGAATAATACCGATAATTTTTCCATTAGGTCCAGCGCTTTTTCTTGCTTGATATGCACATAAAACTCCTGATTTTCCTGCGCAGCCTAAGATTACTACTGTATCATCTTTTTTAACAAGACTCTTAACTTGAGCTGGTGCTCCAGCAACATCCAAAGCAGCTAATGCAATATGAGGAGGCATATCATCTGGGATTTTAGCGAAAATTCCCGTTTCAAATAAAATTGCTTCTCCTTCGATATCAACTTGATCTTTTTCTAAATGAATTGCTAAAATCTTACTAATTTTAAGTGGTGTTAATGATAAAGATACTAGAGAAGCAATTTCATCTCCAGCTTTAACATCTTTTTTAACATCTTTTCCAACTTCTTTGACCGTACCCAATAGCATTCCTCCACTACCGGTAACAGGGTTTTGCATTTTTCCTCTTTGATTGACAATACTTAGAATCATTTCTTTCATCTCGTCGATATCGCTATTTGCAGCACCTTTTATTTGTGTAAATGAAGCTGAATCTATATTCAAAGTTTTTACTTGAATAAGGATTTCATTATCCATACAAACCATATTATTATCCAATTTATCAGCTGATTGTGGTAAAGCACCTAAAGGGTATATTACTCGATGTGTCCCGTATTTACAAAGTTTTTCCATTTTTTACATATTCTCCATTTCTAGTATTTTTCTCGCTTCTTGCGGTGTTGCTATTTTTCTTTTATATTTTTCAGCAATTTTAACTACTTTTTCGACTAATTCGCTATTAGATTTTGTTAAAACTCCTTTTTCAATATATATATTATCTTCTAAACCAACTCTTACATGACCACCGTGTTTAATTGATAGTTCTGCTAAAGAAAATTCATATCTTCCAATTCCAGCAACCGAATAAGTTGCATTATTTGGAATGCTTTCTTTAAGAAAAATAAAATCTCTCTCTTCTCCTGTCATTCCACCTCTAACACCCAACACAAATGAATAATGTAGGTGATTCTTAATAATACCTTTTTTAATGAATCTTAATGTTGTATCAATATGTCCTTTTTCGAAACATTCCATTTCATAACGAACGCCTAAATCATTCATTTTTTCAGCAAAGTACTTGATATCGTTCTCCGTATTTACAAAAATATCATCTCCACCAAAATTTAGAGTTCCACAATCTAAAGTCGCCATTTCTGGATTAACATTTAATACATCTAATCTTTCATCTGGGGTCATACCAACAGCCCCTCCAGTAGATACTTGAATGATTACATCAGGACATCTTTCTTTGATAGCATCAATTAAGACTTCAAATCTTTCTTTATCTTGAGTTGGGGTTCCATCATCCAATCTTGCATGCAAATGAATTATTGAAGCTCCTGCTTTATACGCTTGATAAGCAGATTCTGCCATTTCATCAGCTGTATAAGGAACAGCTGGATTGATATCTTTAGTAACCTCTGCGCCTGTAATCGCGCAGGTAATTATTAATTTATCCATTTTTTCTTTGAAGTTCCTTTGGCACAATACATGTTCCCAAAGCATATGTCGTAAGTAATCTTTCTTTTAAAACATCGCAAGCACTTACTGAGATATCAGTTCTAGTCTCGATTATTTTATAACAAAAGAATTCCATTTTTCTTGATGTATTACCTGTCTTGATTATTTTAGCTTCTATTTCTAGGAAATCGCCTGCATATACAGGGGCTAAAAAGTCCACTTTTTCGTAAGCTCTAAATAAGCCTTCATCTCCGTCATTTCTAATTAATAATTCTGTAGCCGCGTCTCCAAATAAACCAAGTATTCTAGCTCCGTCTACTAAATTCCCACCATAATGTGCATCATGAGTAGACATTCTCATTTTCAATTTTGTTTCCATTAACTTACTCCTTTCATAGGTAAAACATTTTTTATAATCAATTCTGCATCTGTAGCTTTAATAACATCTTCCACGCTATAATCTGGATGCACTTCATTTAGATGAAGTCCATCTTTTTTTATTTCCATAACGGCCATCTCTGTAACTATTAAATTTACCTGATGAGCGGCAGTTAAAGGTAATTTACATTTTTTTAATATCTTAGGTATACCTCTATTTGTGTGTCTCATAGCTATAATTACTCTTTTAGCTCCTGTAACTAAATCCATAGCTCCGCCCATTCCAGGTACTTTCTTTCCTGGAATAATCCATGAAGCAAGTGACCCTTCTTGATCTACTTCCAAAGCTCCTAATACTGTAATGTCAATATGTCCACCTCTAATGAAAGCGAATGATGTAGCAGAGTCAATAAAAGCTCCACCTTCTAGAATACTAGCACCGATTCCACCGGCATTAACTATTTCATATTCATCTTCAACTAAGCCGCCTAATCCTATAATTCCGTTTTCTGCTTGAAAAGTAACAGTTTTTCCTTCGGGTACATAGTTAGCTACCAAAATAGGAATACCAATACCAAGATTTACTAAATTTCCATCTTCTAATTCTAGTGCAATTCTTGAAGCAATAATATCTTTATCAGTCATTATACTCACCTACCAATATATAATCCACAAAAGGATGAGGTGTAATTACGTTTTCAGAATTAATTACATCTACAATCTTTCTCGGTTCACAAACTACGATTTCACACGCGGTTGCGATAAGTGGATTGAAGTTTCTCATTGTTTTATTATATTTTAAGTTTCCAAAATTATCGGCAATGGCTCCACCAACTAAAGCTAAATCAGCTCCTAAAGCTTCTTCTAGTAGATACCGCTTACCCTTAACAGTAATTATTTCTTTTCCTTCTTGTACTAGTGTATCAAGCCCTGTAGGTGTTAATATTCCACCCAGTCCAGCTCCATAAGCTCTTATTCTCTCAGCCAGGGTTCCTTGAGGTACAAGTTCAACTTCTAGTTTGTTTTCAGACATCAAGGTTCCAACCATAGGGTTAGTTCCTATATGTGAGGCAATAAGTTTTTTTACTTGTTTATTCACTACAAGTTTTCCAACTCCTTTATCAGGATATCCTCCATCATTACATATAATAGTTAAATTCTGAACATTCGCTTCAACGATTAAATCAATTAAGCCTTCCGGTGTCCCGTTTGTTAAGAATCCTCCCACCATAATGCTCATGCCATCTTTAAGTAGAACTTTGAATTTATCTCCGTTAATAATATTTTTCATAGACTACCCTTTCCTAGGCGGCATAATTTCAGCTTCGCCGATAATTACCGTATCACCATTTTGATTTATTGCCACGCAATCAAACACAACTCTATTTCTTTCTATTTTAAGTTCTTTGACTGTTACTTTGGCTGTTATTTCATCACCAAAATATACAGGTTTTGTAAATTTAAGTGATTGTTTAATATAAATACTTCCTAATCCAGGCATTTGCACTCCAAATATAGCACTAAATAAAGACCCAACGTACATTCCGTGTGCAATTTGTTTTTTAAACATAGATTTACCAGCATAATCCTTATCCACATGGGCGGGATTATGGTCCAATGTGATATCAGCAAAAGCTAATACCTCTGTTTCTGTAAATACTTTCTTAATTTCACTTGAATCACCGACTTTTAAATCTTGAATTGTAAAACTATTCATATCTTCCTCCTAAATATATAAAAAGAGCCATTATATTTTTCAATATAACAGCTCTCCATTTTCATAAATGGCAATATTCAAACCTTTGCATTTGAATATCAAGATAATAATCTAATCGAACAGATTATCTCTTTCGGCAACATACTCCTTCATTTGTTGGAAGGTTCTTCTCCAAAAATCAACAAAATACCAGTAGGCTGCTCCTCTGTGATTATTTAATTACATTGTCATTATACTGAATAATGAAAACGTTGTCAACATCTAAATAAGTATAAATACTTACGCATTAAAAAAAACACAAAAAAACTAAAGTTTTTTGTGTTTTAGTGCCATATCAAATATCTTTAAATCATTATCAAAAGTTATTAATTTTTTTGCTTCTTGCACATTATAAAAACCAGATTCTGCTATCTCTGTTTCTTGAATAGTTATATCATTCTTAATTGATTTTGCGATGAAAAATACTACATCTTTGATTACTCCTGGGTAGGGAGAATATGTTGAAATTTCTCTAAAACTGTTCATAATCACACAATCAATATTAGTTTCTTCCTTTACTTCTCTTAAAGCTGTTTCTTCTTCAGTTTCTTCAGCTTCAACGTGCCCCTTTGGAAAAGACCAGTGACCTAATTTCATCTTAACTAATAAAACTTGGTTTTCTTCGTTAAACACAATACATCCACATGATTTTTCTTTGATCATAATAAACCCTTTCGATTAAAGTCTAGATTTTTATTAAGACTATATCATCATCTTCTTTAATTGTTGTTTCTTCTGTTATACTCATATCACCCGAATATATTGTAAGTTTGTTTTCTCTAAAATAACCGATTGGTATGTATTCATTTTTTGTTGATTCATATATAGAAATCGTCAATTCTCTAATCGAACTAAATGTAATTGGCAACTCTTCATCTAAAAATGTTTTTGCTTTTACTATAAAGATGTTTTGATCATCTTTACCTGTAACATCAGATGTAATTGTAAGTAAGTTTTCATAGAATGAAGCTGTTTCTTTGTATAAAGCTAATTTGCTTAATAGTAAAGAGATTATTTTATTAGATATAATTGTATTTTCTATATCGAAATCTTTAATTATATGATCATTCTTTGGATCGAGTAATTCTACAATGATATTGATATTTGATTTTTTGAGATTTCCTTGCAAATATATTAAATTATCAATAACATTAGCGTCTAAACTATCAATTTCTTGTAATTCATCGCTTAATAAAACAATGGTAGCTGGTTTTTTAGATATATTTAAGCCCTCAACCATTGAGACGATATTATTCTCATCTATGTACTCAGCTTTAAATTCGCTATTGTATAAATCTTCATACTCTTTGAATGATTCCATAATAAATTTTAATTTATTGTTGCTACCAACAATAAAAACATCTAAATTACTGGTTTTCTTTATCTTCCTAATTTTCAATTTCTTCGGTGTATATTCGTTTTTATTTTGTAATAACTTGCTTTTATTATTAAGTGACAACACAAATAGATCTTTACCTTTTTTTGATATTGGAATAGCTTCTGAATGGTTGAATAAACAATAATTGAAATCGGTGTTTTCAAGATAATAAACTTCAGAATCATCAAATGAAAACAAAGATAAGTACACGTCCTCCATATTTGGATTTATAATTGTTTGTGCAATAATTTGTCCTAATCTTCTATCAAAACAAATAGGCATTATTTTATGTTCATGTAATGTTTTAACAACCTTAGACATCGTATTAATCTTATTTTTAGTTTCAATTCTTTTTATTTCCGCAACAATAGGCGGATCATTCTTAAAATTAACTCGTCCAATGCTTAAAATCACTTTGATAACATTTAAATCGCTTTTAGACATATCCTTGATTATCGTTTCGTGCATATCCTTATTCATTATCAATAATGAGTTTGCATCATCTATGGAGATATCATCTAAATCTGAATATAAGAGCGGATCTCCGTTTTTAACTAAAACATTTATGCGCGATAATTCTTTGTCGTCGTGCTTAGCTTTGTTCAATGCATTTAATATTTGTTTTTCAGCGAAAAATTTATCAACCTCAGCTAAAATCACAACTTGGATATCTTTATCTTCAACATGCAATAAATCTGCGACTAATTCAGGGACTTTGTTGTTCCAGTTTAATATAACTATATGATCTTCTAAGTAAATTTTGCCAGAACCAGTTTTTTTCCTTTGGAAGTATTCCTTTATTGCGTTAGTTGTCAAGGCAATAATAGTTCCGGTAAATAAAACCATCCCTATAACTAATACAAACACCGCTAATACTAGAAGATTTGGGTTATCGATTAATAATATCGCATTTGGTGTCAACATCCACTTTAAACTCCCGTTAGCTAAAGCATCAATAAACCCAGTAAAAGAATCATCTATAGCTAGAGCTATTAGCGCAGCTATACATAAGATGATTATATTAATTATTACCATCATTCCGATTACAAAAAGTAATGGGTTTTTATAGGTCTTGACGCTTAAAAAACTCCTAGCTTTTAAGAGTCTCGCTTTAAGTTTTTTCATATCACTCACACCCTTATAATAATTATTATAGAGATGAAAAGCCAAAAAAACAACAACATGAGCTGAATAGTCATTAAAAAACTAGTGAAATTGGGATTTTATCCGTTTTCACTAGTTATTTTTTCTTTTTTATATAAAATTAATACTACTAACAATATTCCGAAACCAATTATGAACGCAATTGCGCTTGAGTCAAATAACCATAAAGGTTTGTATTCGTATAATATCCCGCCTATTAGCGGACCTAAAACCATTCCTATTGATAAAAATGATTGTCTTATACCCATAATCTTACCGTATTCACCCTCTTTAGCATGTGAAGAGATATAATTTTGTTCCAAAGGTGTAAATATTGCTTTTAAAATGATGTACATCATATAGATTGTATAAACGGTTAATAAAAACGTAGCTGATCTAAAGGTATAAAACACAATTATTGCCGATAAAATTTGAATTACTATCATTAAACCAATCCGTTTTTTTATTCTAGCAAAAAATGGAACTAAGAATATACTTGCGAACAACGAAACCATTCCTGTAACCATTTTAAAAGTTCCTAACTCCAAGGTGTCAAAACTCAAATCATTGAAATACACATCTATAAACTTATTTAAATTTATAGCGCCCATAGTAATGAAAGCTAAAGCGATTAAGAATAAAATTAATTTAAAATCAATCTGTTTAACAAATTTAAAACCTTCAAAGGGATTCGTTTTTTTGCCAGAGGGCATTGCACATTTTCTGTCTTTAAACAATAACACAACAACCCCTATATACAATATATTCAACAAAGCTTGTATTAAGAATATTTCTTTATTATTTGTGATATTAAATAAATCTCTAGTAAATGCATTCGAAGAAATGAATCCTCCCAAATAATAACCTAATGAAGCGCCTAAAGTAACTGCTGCCCCAACATAAGCTAAAAATCTTGCGCGATCTTTTTTTTCTGTAATTTCAATTAAATGACTTGTAAATAGTGTAATAGAACTAACTACGCCCAATCCACTTAAAATCCTAAATATAACCATTATGTATTGGTTGCCAGCATAACCAAAACCAAATTGACCTACACTGTACATCAATAGTCCAATTACTATATATAGTTTTTTCTTTCCTTTATCCCCTAATGATCCCCAAATTGGTCCACCAATCATTAACCCTAAACTCATAGTCGCAAAGAACACACCAAACATATAGTCTTGTATTCCTAAGCTTCTAACAAATTCAGGTGTTACTGGGTGACCAAGGTTGTGAATAATATTTTGGATAAGAAAAAACATTACAATTAAATATCTTTCTTTTTTCATAATATCACCTTTAAAATAATTCCATATAGATTATAACACTTATAAAGAAATAGCTATATAGATATGCTTATGTTACTCTCATAAAAATAATAAAAGGCGAAATAAATCGCCTTTTAATTTCTGATGGCGGAGCAAGAGAGATTTGAACTCTCGCGCCGGTTGCCCGACCTACACCCTTAGCAGGGGCGCCTCTTCAGCCGCTTGAGTATTGCTCCAATAATAACAGTCAGCCATATTATTTTACTTTAAATAAGGCTAACTGTCAACTATTATTTAATTAACGTATGTTTCTTTTTCTTCTACTTCGTCTCTAATTGGTTGTGGTACTTCTTTTTCAACAATAGGCTTTGCTTCAGCTTGTTTTTTAGAGTTTAAGGCTTTTGATTTTTCACGATATTTTTTATATCCACCAAAACCATCATATCCTAAATAACCACCGCCACCTATAGCGATAAATAAGATCATCCATCCTAAAGTAGTAATTATGTCTTTATCTAAGATTGTTAAAGTTAAAATTACTGGTCCTAAAGCAATACAGATTAAGTGAAACCAAAATTTTATTGCTTCTGTTTTTTCTTCAAAATAATATAGCGATACGAAATATATAATACCCCTAACAAGGAAGAAGAACGTCAACATATAACCATACAAGCCAACCCAGATACTACCAGCCACATCTAATTTTCCTGAGAACACAACGAATAGCATTAATCCCCCAAGAATTGTATCAAAAATAATTTCTATCAAGTTAATTGTTCTAAGCACTTCTTTTTTAAGAGTTTTCATTAATGGAACAACTCTTAACAAAGAGAATATTACAATAGCTAAACCAGTTGTAGCGTATACTATTTCTTCATCATATATCTTCATTAGTATACCAGCAGCTATTAAAATTGCAGCTAAAACCCACTTAATAACCCAACCATAACCAAATTTTTGTTTTGCCATTTTCAAAACCTCCTTAAGTTTTGTATTAATATAACTACATTATATTACATTCATATTAAAAATAGTAGTAACCTATTTAAGTTTATGAAATGATTTTTCTTTTAGTGAACGAAACTAGGTTTTTTTAAAGGGTCAACCATTGTTAATTGTAGTCTTTTTCGTTGAATATCTACAGATATAACCCAAACCTTAACAATATTACCAACACTAACTACTTCAAGTGGGTGTTTAATAAACTGATTGCTCATTTTAGATATATGAACTAACCCAGCTTCTTTAATTCCTACATCAATGAAGGCTCCAAAGTCAACTACATTTCTAACTGTTCCTTGTAATTCCATATCCGGTTTTAAATCTTCCAAACTTAATAATTCGCTTTTTAAAAGTGGTTGTGGAAATTCATCTCTAAGGTCTCTTGTCGGAGCTACAAATGCATCTAAAATATCTTCTATAACTATCATGTTTTGTTTTAAATCTCTAGCTAATCTATTCACATCACAGTTATTAATAATCAATTTGCATTTACTAGTTCCTATGTCATCTGCGTTTAAATGTAGGTATTTTAGAACATCTTTCGCTAAATCATAGCTTTCAGGATGAATTGGAGTCTTATCTAGTGGATTATCAGAATTGAAGATTCTTAAAAATCCGACAGATTGTTCAAATGATTTAGGCCCCATTTTAGCAACTTTTTTGATATTCTTTCTATTAGAAAACGGACCGTTTTCTTCTCTATATATAACTATATTTTTAGCGAGTTTAGCTGACAATCCTGAAATATATTTCAATAAAGAATATGAAGCTGTATTTACATTGACTCCGATTTGGTTAACAGCTGTTGAAACTACAAAATCTAGTGAATCAGATAGTTTTGCTTGAGTAACATCATGTTGATATTGGCCTACACCAATTGACTTAGGGTCAATTTTCACTAATTCGCTTAGAGGATCTTGCATACGTCTAGCAATACTAACAGCTGAACGTTCTTCAACTTGAAAATCAGGGAATTCTTCTCTTGCTAAATCTGACGCTGAATAAACTGATGCCCCAGCTTCACTAACGATTACGTATTTAGCTGTTAATTTTTGTTCCTTAATTATTTCAACGATAAATGCTTCGGTTTCTCTAGATGCAGTTCCGTTACCAATTGCAATAATATCGATATCATATTTCTTAACTAAAGTTGTTACTATTCTTCTAGCGTCAGTTAGTTTTTTAAAATCTGGTCGTCCACCCTTATAAGCTTCGTGAGGATAGATAACTCCTTTATCAATAAACTTACCAAAATTATCAATAACAGCTAATTTACATCCTGTCCTAAAGGCTGGGTCTACTCCTAGAACCATTTTACCTTTTAATGGTGGCTGTAATAATAGTGATCGTAGATTTTCTGAAAAAATATGAATTGCTTGATTTTCAGCTCTATCAGTAAAGTCAGATCTGATTTCTCTTTCAATGGATCCACTAATCAATCTTTTATATGCATCTTTACATGCGTCTTGAATCAATGGAATAACAATTGATTCATAATCTCCGATTACTTTTCTTTCTAAATAGCTATGAATTTCATCAATAGATACCTTAATCTTTACAGTAATTATTTTTTCTTTTTCAGCTCTATTAATAGCTAATATCCTATATAATTTGATACGATTTAATGCTTCTTCGTAATCGTAAAAATTTTGATAAGTATTATATGCATCTTCAGCTTTTTTCTTAATTTTAGTTACAATTAATCCATTGTTATTTGTATAATCTCTAATCCATTTACGGTGATTTGGATTATCTGAAATCATTTCAGCTATAATATATTTAGCTCCTTCAAAAGCTTCTTCAATAGTTTTTACTTCTTCTGTGATATATGGCTCAGCCAAAGCATTCAAATCTGTAATATCTGGGAACATTAGCATAGTATTGGCTAATGGTTCTAAACCTTTTTTAATAGCTTCGGTAGCTTTGGTTTTTTTCTTTTCTTTGAATGGTCTATAGATGTCTTCAATATCTACTAACTTATTACATTTTGTAATTTCAGCTTTCAATTCTTCAGTTAACATTCCTTTTTCATCTATCAATCTGATAATGTCTTCTTTTCTTTTATCAAGACTTTTACCATACTCATATTCTTTTTCAATCGCTCTTATTTGTTCTTCATCCAAAGACCCTGTTTGCTCTTTACGATATCTAGCAATAAATGGTACAGTATTTCCTTCTCCAAGCATAGCTAAAACAACTTCAACTTGTTTAACTTTGATGCCTTGATTTTTAGCTACTTCTTTAATTAAATTTGTATTAATATATTCCATTAATTTCACCAATCCTATCTAGTATATTTTACCATAAACTGGACGTTTTTACAAAAAAGAATTCTCTGTATAATTTGATACCACATATATTCTAAACATCTATTTTTAGCTAATACAATTATTTAAGTAATGATTTGCTGAGTGTAAAAAAACATTTAAAAAAACCTCTACAATAACGTAAAGGTTTTTAAAGTGATTTAATAAGTAATTATTCGTTAAATCCCGCGTATGTTCCAGCTTCAATTCCGTCGATTGCTTCTACAACATCACTTGAACCTATAAACACTTCAGAAAATTCTCCATCAACAATAACGAGTAGTAATGGTGTTCCATAGTCTGTAGCTACTACATCAAGAACATCAAGATAAGCGTCGAATTCAGCTTCTCCATCAGTCATTTCATCAGCGTTAGCGATAAAGAACATTTCGCTATCTTTATTCAGTCTACTTCCATCTCTTAATACATCATTTTTAACGTTTGCACAGTTAACACAATCATTACTATAGAAATATATTACATAGTCTTCTAACTCTTCGTCTCCACCATTTGTATAGTCAAAGATATCAGCATACTCAGTAATTTGAGTATATTCTGAATAGTCTTTCCATTGTGTTGATGAATCATAAACAAATGCAATAATTACGAATGTAAATACTGCTACAATAATTCCAATGATAATTTTCAATAAAACTGTTTCCGAATTTTGTTTTTTAAATCCTTTTTTATAAGTTGCCATATTCTCACCTCAGCATTATATATTTTACTTAATTTTTACGTTTTTTGCAAGATAATTCTTTATCTTCAACAAAACTACACATTTTCTATTACACATAGACCTACACAATTCTCTTGTTCATGAGACAAACTTATGAAAATCTTAATGTCATCATATATTGGTTTCTTCATATATGGCATTCCGGTTTCATCGTTTAAAATCGTGATGTCTCTCATGCCTATTTTATATTTTGTATGTCCAATAGCTTTAATAATCGCTTCTTTTACAGAAAATCTACCTGCTAAATATTCTATTTTTTTTGATTCTATTTTTATATTGTTAAATACATCTAATTCTTCACTACTAAGAACTCTTTTTGAGTGTTCTAGTTTGATCCTTGATATTTTTAGGATATCAGTCCCGATACCGATAATCATTTTACTACCTCTTCAATTAAAATTCGGTTAGCTAAATCTTTGATTGCTCTAAATCTATGATTAAGAGCTGACTTTGATATTTGTTTATCATAGTATTCTAAAGAAGCATAACTTAATTCTAACAATGATGATTCAGGGTATTTTTTTCTTAGAAATATGGCTTCGCTCATACTCTTACTCAAATTATCCTTATATCTTCTCTCAACAATTTCAATATGTTTCAACTGGTTTATTGCTGCCATCATCGCTTTTTTCTCGTTTGCTATATCGCAGTTAATCACTCGGTTAATTGAATTTTTAAAATCTCGCTTGATTCTTGAATCTTCAAAATCGAATAGGGAATTGCTCGCACCAATAACTCTTAGGAAATCCGCGATTTTTTCTGCTTCCTTAATATATGCTATATAACCTCTTTTGTTTTTGGCCACTTTAGCATTTAAATAAAAATTATTTGCGATATCTTTTAATACATTAGCTTGAACAATTGAAAAAGCTTGAATTTCTAGATGATAAGCGCTAGTTTCTGGAGAATTTATCGACCCAGTTGCTAGAAAAGCACCCCTTAGGTAAGCTTTTTTACAACACTCATTTTCAATTATACGTTCTTCAACATCTTGAAAGAATATAGCTGATTCATTAATCAAGGATAAATCACTTAATATATAATTGATTTTATCGGCTATTTTCAAAATGAAAATATCATGTTTTCTTAGTTTGTTAGTTTGTTTTTTAATTAATGTTATCTCAATATCATAGAGAGATTTTAACAATATCATAAACCTTCTTACTACCGCATTATTAGTAGTTTGGAAGACTAAGCTTAATCCTAAACTATTCTTTTCAATTGAACCACCAATATGTAATAAAGCTGATAATTCGGCTTTATTACAACAGTCCAGTTGTTTTAAACTTTGTAATTCGGTTTTTATTTCTGTAGAAAATGACATAAAATCACTCCGATACTTCTTTTTCTTCTGATTTTACTTTTTTGCTTCCAAAATATCCAGGTACAGTACCATATGTTTGGCCTTTTCTTTTAATCCTAATAAATGTAGATAGTGCTATACCACCTATAATCATCAGAACAGAAGTAACAATAGCTGATTTCATTGTTATTCCAAAGATATCAAATACAAGTGGATCAGTTCTCATTGTTTCAATAAATATCCTTAGAGCTCCATACCATATTAGATAGAATGATAATAGTTCACCAAAATAGATTCTTTTACTTCTTCTTAGTAATAACATAATTCCAAATCCAATTAAGTTAATACTAGATTCATAGAAGAAAGTTGGATGATAGAATCCGGTTAACGGTTCTACTCCAATTGAATGTAATCCTTGTTCAATATACATATTATTAACAATAAATTCCGGTAAATGAAGTATATTTCTTAAGAAATTATATTGTTGTTCAATAGATAGATTCGCGATATTATTAGTCATACCACCAACTATTCCACCATGAGCTTCTTGGTTGAAGAAATTCCCCCATCTACCAAATGCTTGTGCAAGGATAAATCCAATTGCTACGATGTCAATAACTCTTAATAAATCTATTTTTTTCCTTCTTGTATAGAAATATGCACAGATAATTGCCGTTGTAAACGCTCCGTGAATAGCTAAACCTGCAAGACCAAAGGTAGAAAAATCTAAAGTTCCACTTGAGAACCCAATGATTCTTAATAGCGAAGGAAAAAATCCTCCATATACAAAGTTACCTAATTCAAAAGCAACATACCAAAGTCTAGCACCTAAAATCGCTACAGGAACAATCCATAAGAATCCATCCGTAAAGTCATCTCTTTTAATACTTAACCTATCACATTCTTTTAGCCCTAATAGAAGTGCAACTACTATACCAGAAATTATGAAGAAAGAATAAAATACTATTGATCTATTCCCAATAGTTATAACTCTGTTATCTAATGTGTAGATAGCTTCTACTTCGGTATCGCGATCTATATCCGCATACTCGCTATCAAATAATGACCAACGAGTAAAATCACAATTTTCTTTATTGTTTGGTTCTTCTGGTGGAGTTATATCACAAATTTCTCCAACTGTACAGGTAACAGTTTTTAATACAGTTCCATCATAATCTATGAAAGTAACATCGTAAAAATCTGTTGCTGGTTCAGTATTATCTCCACAGCTTACTAGAGTAAAAGTAAATACTGTAATTAATATTAATAAAAGTCCTTTTAAATACTTATTCATCTTGTCCCTCAGTTCCATTAAGTTGATTTTTTTTAATTTCTTCATTTAACAACTTATTAAATTCATTCGCTGAATGATAACCTAGTTGTTTTGATTTAAAGTCAAATGCCGCAGCTTCAACTAGAGTGGCGGTATTTCTAGCTTCTGTAATAGGAATTGAAGATTTAGAAATAAATGAATCAAAAATTTTATACAAATCTTCCTTAGTTCCTAATCTATCAAATTCAGCTTTTCCATCCCATTTTTCTAATTGTACTATCAAAGAAATCTTTTTAGTTTCTCGATATGCCTTCACCCCAAAGAGGTAAACTACATTAACTATACCTACACCACGAATTTCTAAATATTTTTTTAATAAATCCGGAGCTTCACCAATAATAATGCCTTTTTCAAGTTGATATATTTCAACCATATCATCTGCGACTAAAATGTAACCTCTTCTAATCAATTCTAAGGCAACTTCTGACTTACCTAAACCACTTTTACCAGTTATTAAAACTCCAACACCGTTAATATCCAATAACACCCCGTGCATCGATGTTCTATCAGCCAATTTTGCTTGTAAAAATGCATGTAACTCACTAAATAAAGATGTGGTTGATTGTGAACTTTTTAATACAGGAATACTAAATTGGTTTCCAAGCTTAATAAACAATTCAGGAACTACAACATTAGTAGAGAAAATAAACGCTGGTGGGTTCTTTTCAAAAAGCAACTTAACTCGAGCAGTTTTATCAACGTCATCTAACCAGTGAAAAAACGTACCTTCTTTCGATCCGATAATTTGAATTCTATCATGTTCATAAAAATCAAACATTCCCGCTAACTCTAATCCTGGCTTGGATAAGCTTGGATTAGCTACTTTACGAGAAACACCTTTTTCTCCAGCTAAGACTTCTAATTTTAAACCTTTAATAACTTCTTTAATTGGAATGCTTGCCAAAATAATCACCTATTTCCTTCGAATTTTTTTTAAAGCGTTTCGATGATTTAATCTTATATAAATATTCTTTATCACAGCTCTTATAGCTTGAAATAAAACCACAAAAGCGATAGGATAAAGGTAATTTACAAATGAAAATGTTTCTTCAAATAATACTAAGTCCATAAAGTAGAAAAGCAAAATATTTAGGAATGTAAATACTAATCCTGACGTGTATAAAACAACTTTAACTTGTTTGGAAAGCAAATATCTTCTATAGGTTTCTTCAAAGCCAGTAAATATTACTACTAAATATATAATAAATACATCATTTGTAATTACTGCAAAGTCAAAAAGTTTTAACACTACAAAAATAACGATGAAGTTAATCAAAAATGAGAAAATCAAATTTATCCAAAAGTTCGATGAATACATAGAAGCTAAGTTGATTCTAACAACAGTATTTTTCGGTCTTTTTATTTGTTTTCTTTTTTCTTCTTCGTTTTGTTTTTTTACTTTATTGATTAATTTTTCTAATTCTTCAATTTCTTTTCTTATATCTTTGTCTTTATTGTCCATAAAAATCCTACCTAATAATTCTATAAATATAATAACATAATTCATGTAAAAACACGAGTAAAACCATTAGAAGAACAAGTAGTTTAACCTACTTGTTCAAATTAAAAATCTTATTTAAATACTCGCCTGTATAACTATTTTTATTCAAAGCCACGCTTTCCGGCGTGCCACTCGCGATTAATTCACCGCCTCGGTCCCCACCTTCTGGGCCCAAATCAATTATATGATCAGCTATTTTTATTACGTCTAAGTTATGTTCGATGACAATAACTGTAGCTCCCTTATCAACTATATTTTGTAATACCGACACTAATTTTTTTACATCATGAGGATGTAATCCTGTGGTTGGTTCATCCAATATGTATATTGATTTTTCTGTGATTCTTTTATACAATTCCGAAGATAATTTCACTCTTTGCGCTTCACCTCCGGAAAGGGTTATTGAGGATTGTCCTAATTTAATATATCCTAATCCAACTTCGTTTATGGTATTCAAACGATTGTATATCTTAGGAATATTTTTAAAGAATTCTAGAGCTTCTTCTACTCTCATTTCTAGGACGTCCGCAATATTTTTACCTCTGTATTTCACCTGAAGTGTTTCCTGGTTATATCTTCTACCATGACACTCTTCACATTCAACATACAGGTTTGGCATAAAGTGCATTTCAATTTTAATTACACCATCTCCTGAGCAATGTTCACATCTACCACCTTTAACATTAAATGAGAATCTGCCTTTTTGATAACCTCTCAATTTAGCTTCTTTAGTTTTAGCAAAAAGGTTTCTTATTTCGTCAAAAACTCCCGTATAAGTAGCTGGGTTAGATCTCGGAGTTCTACCGATTGGAGATTGATTGATATCAATTATTTTATCGAACTCTTCATAATTTTGAATTGACTCGCACTTACCTGCAGTAACGGTTTTTCTAGATATTTTATTAACTAAATTCTTATATAAAACTTCATTAACAAGTGAAGACTTACCTGAACCAGATACTCCGGTGACTACCGTTATACATCCAATAGGGAAATTCACGTTAATATTCTTTAGGTTATTCTCATGGGCACTTTTTACTTTTAAATATCCTCTTTTATGTTTTCTTCTCGTTTCCGGTATTTCAATTTTTTCTTCTCCACGTAAATACTTACCTGTCAGTGAATTAAAGTCTTTAAGTATTTCTTCTGGAGTTCCTACAAATACTATTTCTCCGCCTTCAACTCCAGCCCCCGGCCCAATATCAACTATCAAGTCGCTGGAAGTAATCATTTCCGTATCATGTTCTACAACTATCATTGTATTTCCTAGGTCTCTCATGCCTTTAAGGGTTTCAATGAGTCGATAATTATCTCTTTGATGTAATCCGATTGAAGGTTCATCCAAAACATAGAGTACTCCAGTTAATCTAGAACCGATTTGTGTAGCTAATCTGATTCTTTGAGATTCGCCTCCTGATAATGTACCAGATGTTCTTGATAGAGATAGGTAATCTAACCCCACATTAATCAAAAAATTTAGTCTTTCTTTTATCTCTTTTATGATTGGTTTAGCTATCTCATAATCCTTATCAGATAGCTTCATATTATCAATAAAATCTTTTAGATGAACAATACTTAATTCTGTAAAGTCATAAATATTTTTACCTGCAACAAATACCGATAAAGCTTCCTCATTTAACTTCTTACCGTGGCAAGTGTGACAAGGAGTATCGGTCATCATTTTTTCAATCCAATCTCTTACTGCTTTAGAGGTTGTCATAATATATCTTCGTTCTAAACTGTTAATAACTCCCTCAAATGGCTTTTTAGACTGATGAAACATATTTCCGGTCTTAGAAACATACTTAAAATGTACTTCTTCCTCAGAACCATATAGAAGTATATTTTTTTCTTTTTCAGTTAAATCTTTAAAAGCTGTAGCTAAATTTATATTATGTGCTTTAGCGGTCTGTTCAAGCTGCTGAAAATATATAGAATCTTGGCCAGTATATTTTTTAAAAGCCCCACCTTCTATTGATAGGCTATCATCTAATATTAATCGATTAACGTCTATTTTACGGTTAAATCCTAATCCCGAGCAAGTTTTACAAGCTCCATAAGGCGAGTTGAAAGAAAATAATCTCGGCTCTAATTCTGGTAATGTAAAACCGCATAATGGGCATGAAAAATGTTCTGAGAACAATACTTCATTTCCCTTCACAAACACTTTTACTAATCCATTACCAAGTTTAGTAGCCACCTCTAAAGAATCATATATTCTTGATGTAATTGATTCCTTAACTACAACTCTGTCAATAACAACGTCAATATCATATCGTTTATTCTTAATTAATTTAATTTCTTGATCTAACTCAAATTCCTCTTGGTTAATCTTAATTCTTGTATATCCATCTTTTCTTAAAGAATCAATTATTTTTTCATGAGTACCTTTTTTTCCTCTAATTATCGGTGCTAAAATAATCAGTCTTTCTCCATCATATTCAAGAACTTTACTAGTCATTTCTGTGATAGTTTGAGATTTAATTTCAGTACCGTGATTAGGGCAAATTGGTTTTCCAATTCTTGCGTACATTAATCTAACATAATCATATATTTCTGTAATGGTTCCTACAGTAGATCTTGGATTATGACTTGTAGTTTTTTGATCTATAGATATTGCTGGTGATAAACCTTCAATTGAATCTACATCCGGTTTCTCCATGTTACCTAAAAACTGTCTAGCGTACGCGCTTAAAGACTCGACATATCTACGTCGACCCTCTTCATATATAGTATCAAAAGCTAAACTCGTCTTTCCGGAACCGGAAAGGCCAGTCATAACTATTAATTGATTTTTCTTAAATTTTAAGTCGATTGACTTAAGATTATTTTCTCTCGCACCTTTTATTGTAATATATTCGCTCAAAATACCACCTGCTATTTTATTCTTTCTTCAAATTCTGATTCAGTAAGAATTTCTACTCCTAAATCTAACCCCTTTTGATATTTAGATCCAGGGTTTTCTCCAAGTAATATGAAATCTGTTTTTTTAGAAACTGATGATGAAACGTTTCCGCCTAAGTTCTCGATAATTTCTTTTGCTTCATTACGAGAATATTTCAATAGTGTTCCAGTTAAAACTACAGTTTTATTAGTAAATACTGTCACCGAAGTTACTTTTGAAGAAGTATATTTTGTATTCAAATTATATTCGACCAATCTATTCAACATCCGTTGGTTATTCTCGTTCGAAAAATATTCAACTACAGATTTAGCGATAGCTTGCCCTATATCATCTATTTCTAATAGGCCTTCTACGTTTTGATTATAGAAATTGTCTAAGGTCTTTATTTCTTCAACTAAAACTTTTGAAACTTTACTACCTACATGTCTAATTCCTAACCCAAAGATTAATTTGTCTAAATTATTCTTTTTACTTTCTTTTATAGCATTAATTAAATTTTTAACGCTTTTTTCGCCAAATCTTTCTCTTAAAATCAAATCTTCATAATGATTTTCCAAAACAAAAATATCAGCCACATCAGTTACATAGCCATCGTTAAATAGTTCTGTTAAAATACTCTCTCCAAGACCATCAATATTGTAAGCGTCTCTTGAAGCAAAATGGATGATGCCTTCAAGATGTTTGGCTTCACAGTTTGGGTTTATACAATAATAATCCGCTTCCCCTGATTTTCTTTCAAGTAAAGAATCACACTTAGGGCAATTTGTTATCATTTTAAATTCAACTTCAGAGCCAGTTCTCTTTTCTGGTATAACTCTTAGTACTTCGGGAATTATTTCTCCTGCTTTTCTAACCACAACTGTATCGCCTATATGAATATCTCTTTCTTTACAAAAATCTTCATTGTGTAAAGTAGCTCTAGATACTAAAGACCCAGAAATCATAACTGGTTCAAGTTCAGCAACTGGCTTAACAACGCCAGTTCTTCCGATTTGGAACCGTACTTCATTTAGTGTTGTTTCAACTTCTAAAGCTTTAAATTTGTATGCTATAGCCCATTTAGGATATTTAGCTGTATAACCAATTCTATCATATAAATCAAATTCATTGATTTTAATGACTACACCATCAATTTCATATGGTAAATCAAATCTTGTTTCTTCAACTTTTTTTATGAAAGAAATCACTTCATGAATATCTTTGCATTTTTTAGTTTCATTGTTGACTTTGAAACCTAATTCCTTCAAATACATCAATGATTCATAGTGATTTTTGATATCGTTATCTTTAATCATGTAATGAATATATACATCAAGGTTTCTTTTTGATACAATTGCTGGATTTAATTGTCTCATAGTTCCCGCTGCTGCGTTTCTTGGATTTCTAAATAAATCTTGATTCTTCTCTTCTCTTTTTATATTTAAATTCTCAAAGTTCTTTTTCGATATAAAAATTTCTCCCCTGACTTCTAAATCACCTAAATAGTCAATTTTTAAAGGAATTGATCTTATAGTTTTAACGTTCTCGGTTATGTCTTCTCCAACAACTCCATCACCTCTGGTCGCCGCTTGTAGTAAATAACCATCTTTGTATTTAATAGCAACAGACAATCCGTCTATTTTTAAATCTGCAGTATATGTATAGTTATTAACAACTTTTTTGATTTTGTTGTCAAAATCAATTACATCAGCTTCACTAAACAAGTTACCAAGTGATAACATTCTTCTTTCGTGAGTGATTTTAGTGAATTTTGAAGTCGCTATTCCTCCCACTCTTTGAGTTGGAGAGTCTTTGGTCACTAGTTCCGGATATTTCATTTCAAGAACTGAAAGTTCATTTAAAAGCATATCAAAATCATAATCGCTTAAAGTTGGATTATCTTGTACATAATATTCATAGTTAGCTTTTTTAAGAATTTCTCTTAATTCAATAATACGTTTTTTTTCATCCATTATTTTTACTCCATTACTTCATAACTTGGGTGATCTTTTAACAATATTTTTATACCCACTTCGCTTTTAAATGCTACAGTAACTTTTTCATCTGATAACGACACAACAACACCTTTACCAAATTTCTTGTGTAATATTTTATCGCCTAATAATACCTTGTGTTTCGCTTTCTCATATTCATAAACAGCTGGTTTAGCCACTTTAGGTACTCTATGGTATGGTTTATCAATAATAATCTTTTTGGGTCTATACATTCCTTTTCTTTCAAGTAAATCATCATCTATTTCATCAAGAAATTGCGAATCTAAATTTTCCTTAAAATCCCCATACATAAATCTGGTTTTACAATTTGTTAGAAAAACTAATTCCTTAGCCCTTGTTAAAGCTACATAAAATAATCTTCGTTCTTCTTCAACGTTATTCATTTCTTTTAGACTTTGTCCAGATGGAAAAATCGATTGTTCAAGTCCAATAATAAATATTGCTCTAAATTCTAGACCTTTAGATGAATGCACTGTCATCAAACTAACAAAATCTTTATCATCCATATTATCTTCAGCTTCTTCTCTCAAAGCTAAATCGTTTAATGTTGAATATAGTATGTCATATTTAGAAAAAGTCGGATCATAATCTTTACTTTTTTCGATAATTACTGTTTTGAATTCTAATATATTATCTAATCTTCGTTCAGATTCAAAAGCTTTTTCTCTTGTTAAATCAGTATTTTCAAGCATCGCTTTATAACCTGATTCTTCCAATAACAAATCGTAAGTTTCCAATAAACTTCTGTTCTCAATTTCTTTTTGTAATTCAACAATCATGTTTTTAAATTTAATTAATGATTGTTTTGCTTTTTTTGATACAAATGGCATATCTTCATCAATAACATCTAACATTTTTAGATGTTTCTCTTTTGCATAAGCAGCTAGTTTGCCGTATGTTACACCACCTAACCCCCGTTTAGGAACATTACATATCCTTGAAAAAGCGTAGTCATCCCCTTTGTTGATTATCAAATGTAAATATGCAATAACGTCTTTAATTTCTTTTCTTTTATAGAAAGAAACGTTTCCAATGACTTTGTATGCTAAGTTATATTTTAAGAAGATGTCTTCAAATTTTCTACTCATTGAGTTATTGCGATACAATATCGCGATTTCTTTTTTGTTGTATCCTTCATTAATTAACATTCTAATTTTATCATAAATATAGTAAGCTTCTTCATCGCCATTGCCAGCTTTAAAGTGGACAATTTTTTCTCCTGGCCCCAAAGTAGAAAACAAGTCCTTAGGTATCCTTGAACGATTGTTTTTAATAACTGAGTTAGCAGCTTTTAATATGTTATCTCTAGAACGATAATTTTGATTTAAAATAATTTTAATATGATCAGGGAAATCTGTCATAAACTTCTTAATATTTCTAATATTAGAACCTCTAAAAGCATAAATCGACTGATCTTCATCGCCTACTATAAATAGGTTGTGATGAGATTTAGCTAACAATTTAACAATTTCATATTGTAGGTCATTTGTATCTTGAAATTCATCTACCAAGATATATTGAAACATTCTTTGATATTTTTCTAAAACTTGAGGATGGTTTTTAAGCAATCGTAAAGTTAATATCAATAAATCTTGAAAATCTACCAGGTTATTATCCTTTAGATAATCGTTATATTCCGGATATATCTGATTAACCACTGATTTTATAGGTTCTTCTAAAAAATCAGCGTCCAATTGATTTCCTTTTACTTTAGCTATCAGTTTGCTCAGTATTTTAGAAGAAAATTCCTTAAGACTGTAATTATGTTTTTTTAATAAGTTCTTGATGATAATATTTGAATCTTCATCATCAACAATTTGAAAGTTTTTATCATAATCTAAATTATGAATATCATACCTTAAGATTTTAGCTCCCATTGCGTGAAATGTAGAAATCCAAATTCCCCCTACAGGAAAGTCAATCAAATTAAAAATACGGCTTCTCATTTCTTCAGCCGCTCTATTTGTAAATGTAATAGCCAATATATTACTAGGAGCAATACCAATTTCTCCAATTAAATAAGCTATTCTATTAGTTAAAACTCTAGTTTTTCCTGAGCCCGCACCCGCTATTGCCATAACTGGGCCAGACACATTTTTTACTGCTTGAATTTGTCTTTCATTTAAGTTCTCAAAAAATACATTTGCCACGTTATCACCTATAAATATTATACCATATTTTAGCAAATTTTTATATATGATATACCTAGATTTTTGCATATATTTTATACTTTTTTAAATATCGATATCGATAAATTTACATATTAAAAAGGGCTATAATTAGCCCTTTATTTGTTAACTATTTTATTAATAACTTCTTGCATTTGAACCCATGCATCCTTCTTATTAGTTAAGTACTCTTTCCCCGTATTAGTTATTGAGTAATACTTACGCTTTTTACCCGATTCACTTTCTAACCAATACGTTGTTAAATATCCCATATTTACCAGTCTTTTAAAACTTGTATATAGCGTTGCTTCTGTAAATGTAAATTTCTCTTGAGTAATTTCTTCAATTTTCTTGTTTATCATGTATCCATACGAATCTTCTTCTATTAAGATACTTAACAGAATCATATCAGAATGACCTCTTAATAGATCTCCAAACACATCCATATTACTCACCCTTTACTGTAGGTTTAAATGAATTCCTTATAGCGCCAACAATCAATAAAATGATAAAAGCTATGCTGACAAAGAAGAATAATACTGCCCCATCGGCACCAACATTAAGATTTTGTTTAAGTTCGATTGTCATAAGCGCTAGATAAAATACGGTTAAGATTATATATGAAACTGGAGATATTATTCTATTCTTAATCGTTTTTGTTAAACTCAATATTGCTACAACAAACATAGCTAACATAGGAATTGAAAACAACAAAACATAAACTGTTACAATACCACCATCCGCAATGTGAGATGGCAATAGGAGGAATATCTCGCTTACACTTATACCATAATGATATCCACCAATCCAAACTTGAGTAAACAACGCCATCACCAAGGTCACTAAAATAATGCTTGGATAAAACCAATATCTATCTAAAATAGTGGGTTTGTATGTTTTTCCTTCCTTTGAATCATCTCTCAGGAAGTTTTTAGCAACATCAATTTTTGATTTTAAATCTTTAACTCCTGTCAACTCGTAGTACTTATCCAACAATCTCTGATATATTTTCTTGAACACGAAAAGCAATATTATGAAGAATAATATGAATCCCCAAATGGAAACTATTAAAGCTGTTATAATTCCACTTTGACTTCCACTAATACCGGCGTTTAATAATACAAAATATGAAATAATACTATTCAGAATCGCAGCTAAAATAAATGATAATCCAATGGCCCAAAACACAAAACAAGTTTTTATATAACTAAAGATTTTAGTTAAATAATCGTTGTGTTTTTCAATATCAAACTCGACTTCTTTTATATATTGACTTTCTTGATAAAGATAACTAGCTCCCACAGAAAAAGCTAAAATGCTTAACATAATTACAATTGCTCCAACCAAAACACTAAATAACACAATCACCAAACCAAAAACAGCTAAAATCACTCCCGAAATTAAAAATAACTCAGGAATAGATGGTTTGTATGCTCTAGATGCTGCTTCCTGATTTTTACCTTCAGTAAAATCTCCCATAGATTTAATTGCTTGAACATAAGCATAATTTTTATCCTTGGTCTTATCATAAAACTCATCATATCGATCACTGATATTTGATATAATCTCTTCTTTTAGTTCTTCATTACCTGATTCGGTGTCAAATCTTAGTTGATAAAATACATACTCTCTAATTTTTTGTAGCATAATTTGCCTCCATACCTAATCTGTCTATGTATATTATATTAAATTATACCTAATCTGTCAAGGTATAAATAAAAAAGCCAAAATTAATTGGCTTTTATTTAAAACTTGATCGCAATTCACATGTTCTGTTAAATACTAATTGTTCTTCATTGGTGTCTAAATCTGTTGCAAAGTAACCTTTTCTAATAAATTGGAAGCGTTCGGACGGTTTAGTTTTTTCTAATGAAGTTTCCACAAATCCAGTTAGTTCTTTCCATGAATTTGGATTTAATCTTTCTTCCATGTCTCTTTTTGAATCAGAATCTAGCATCAACGGTTCGAATAAATTGAATTGAGCTTTTTTAGCTGTAGAAGCTTCCACATAATGGATATTACCATTCGGTTTTCTATCTTTAAATCCAGAACCCGATTTAGTTTTTATATCATAGGTACACTGTAATTCTACAATATTACCAAAATCATCATATTTAATTTCATTACATTTAATAAAATATGCATGCATTAACCTAACTTCTATTCCTAAAGAGAGTCTTTTCCACTTCTTATTGGGTTTAACTTCTAAAAAGTCTTCTTTTTCTATAAACACATTTCTACCAAAAGCGATTTTTCTCGATCCTAACTCTTCATTATCGGGATTGAATGGAACATCAATCCATTCGATTTCATCCTCTGGATAGTTAGTAATTACTACTTTTAAAGGATCTAGAACAGCATTTACTCTTTTAACTTTATAGTTAAGATCGTTTCTTAATGAAGTTTCTAACATTTCACTAGAGACGGTTGAATTAATTCTTGATAGTCCAGTTCCCAATACAAAATTCCTAATTGAATCTCTAGTATAACCTCTTCTTCTTAATCCTACTAAGGTTGGCATTCTTGGATCATCGTACCCTCGTACAAGATCCATTTCAACTAATTGTTTTAGATATCTTTTTGACATTATAGTATTAGTTATATTAAGTCTACCGAATTCATATTGGTGAGATACATGTGGCATTTCACATTTTTCAATAACCCAATCATATAAAACTCTATGGTCATCGTATTCCAAAGAACATAATGAGTGAGTTACACCTTCAATTGAATCTTGTAGTGGATGTGCAAAATCATACATAGGATATATACACCATTTGTTTCCAGTATTATGATGTTCAATATGAATGATTCTATAGATAATAGGATCACGCATATTCATATTAGGTGATTTCATATCAATTTTAACCCTTAAAGTTTTTTCTCCGTCACCGTATTTTCCAGCTTTCATTTCTTCAAATAGTTTCAAGTTTTCTTCTATTGAACGATTTCTATATGGTGAGTCTTTACCTGGCTCAGTTAATGTTCCGCGATATTCTTTCATTTCATCCTGCGTTAAATCACAAACAAAAGCTAACCCTTTTTTGATTAACTTAACAGCTAAATGATATGTTTGTTCAAAATAGTCAGAACCAAAGAGAATTTTTGCTGGTTCATAACCTAACCAGTGAATATCTTCTTTAATCGCTTCCACGAATGAACTATCTTCTTTGACTGGATTTGTATCATCAAATCTAAGGTTAGTTTTACCACCAAATACTTTGGCTAATTCAAAATTAGTGATAATTGCTCTAGCGTGACCGATATGCAAATAAGCATTTGGTTCTGGTGGAAATCTAGTTACAATCTCATTAACTTTTTTTTCTTTTAAGTCATTTTCCATAATCGTTTTAATAAAATTAGATTCTATTTCCATAATTATCGCTCCTTCACTAAGTCAAGTCTTGATGATCCGTTTAGCATAAGGTCATCTACTTTTTGTTCTTTTTGATATTTATAATAGCCAGCTATAGAGATCATAGCGGCGTTATCTGTACAGAATGCCATTTTAGGAAAATATACTGGTATATCTGTAATTCTTTCTTTCATTTTAGCTCTTAATCCTGAATTAGCAGCGACTCCACCAGCTACTAAAATCTGTTTAACGGTATATTTTTCTTTAGCTTCGATAGTTTTACTAACTAAAACATCAGTCACAGCTTCTTGAAAACTTCTACAGAAGTTTTCAACATTAATTTCTTCGTTTCTTTGTTTCATATTATGGTTTAAATTAATAACATGAGATTTTAACCCTGAAAAGCTGAAATTGAAATCATGTGAGTCTATCATTGGTCTTGGAAAGTGATATTGTTCTACTCCACTTCTGGCTAGTTTATCTACAATTGGTCCTCCAGGATATGATAGCCCTAATACTCTAGCTACTTTATCGTAAGCTTCTCCAACCGCATCATCTTGAGTTTCACCTAATTTTTCAAATGAAAAATGTTCCTTCATTAAGATCAACTCGGTGTGGCCACCAGATACAACTAAGGCAATTAGTGGAAATTCCATATCATTCTCTATATGACTAGCATAGATATGACCACTGATGTGGTGAACTCCAATAATTGGTATATTATAATTTAAACTTACTACTTTTGCGGCATTAACACCTATTAATAAAGATCCAATCAATCCCGGTCCCATAGTTACCGCTATTAAATCTAACTCTTCATATTTTAATCCAGCATCTTTCATAGCTTGGTCAAAAACGTAGGTTATACCTTTTATATGCTCTCTTGATGCAATCTCTGGAACTACACCGCCATAATTTTTATGAATATCTATTTGTGATAATACTACATTGGATAAAACTTCTTTTCCGTCCAAAGTAACGCTTACGCTAGTCTCATCACAACTAGTCTCTACTCCTAAAACATACATTTATTAATCACTTCCAATTCTTAAATACATTAAATATGCATCTTCCCCATTCGGATAATAATTCTTTCGAATTGAGACCTGTTTGAATCCGTAAGATTCATACAATTTAATTGCTATTTCATTTGATTTCTTTACTTCTAGAGTAATTTCATCAATTCCGATGGTCTCAAAATATTTTAATACATACTCAAGGAATTTTCTCCCTAATTTTTGTTTTTGGTACCCCTTAATAATATAGAAATTATTTATTTGGGCTTTGTCTTCATCAATCCACAAACTCATTTGACCAATAAATTTTTTATCTTCTGTTTCCATAACTAAGTATTTCATTAAATTATTATTTTCTATATGTTCTCTAATTGTTTCTTCGCCCATTGTTTCTCCAAGCATAATTAAATCATACTTAGCGATCTTATTAATATCAGATATATGCATATCTCTAATAATTATATCCATTTTTACTGTCGGTTTCTTTCCGCTTCGGTTATTCTTAAATAATTGGGCTTCAAGTCATGAACATTAGAAACTTCTTCTAATAAATTTGATGATAGTATTTTTTGTATTATTGGCTTTCCAGCTGATATAAAATCATATTCTATATTTTGTTTTTCTTTAAAGTCTTCAACATTATCTAAGCAGTCCTCTTCGATCCTATGCAATACGCCGTCACGCTGGCTAAACACTGCCATAAAGGCGTTTCCCCTTCTTGCGTCTATATAAGGTAGGATATACTCTTTGTCGGAAGCAGACGCTATTAAAGCTAGTGAAGACAGTGTATATACTTTGATGTTATTGAGATATCCAATCATCTTAGCTACTGTAACACCAATTCTTACACCGGTATAACTCCCGGGTCCAACACCAACAATAATTTCATCTAAATCTTTTAAACCAATATTTTCTTCTCTAAGCATCTTATCAAGTAAAGGTATAATTGTCACAGAGTGATTGTTAATACCTTCTTGATAAATACTTCTTTTTTCTAATTCGTCGATAACTAAACTTAAATACATATGTTTAGTCGCGGTATCTATTACTAATTTCTTCAACAATTGATTTATACCTTCCTTCCCCTTGAATTAATACTTCTCTATTATTACTATCTAAAACTTTTATTGAGATTTTTAACAACTCTTTAGGTAACATTGTTTCAATATACTGATACCATTCAATTACGCTGATACCATTACCAAAGATATAATCATCTAAATCGTAATCGTACCCTACATCTTCTAATCTATAAACATCCATATGGTTCAAATTGATGTCTCCCTCATAGATTTTTAATATAGTAAAAGTAGGTGAATTTAAGTTATCTAAAATTCCCATATGTTTAGCTAAATATTTAGTAAATGTTGTTTTTCCAGAGCCTAAATCACCCGTCAAACCAAGAATGAAGCCAGGAAACAATTTACTAGAAATTATCTCAGCTAATTGGTTAGTATCTTCAAGTGACTTTATATATAACTTTAATTCCACAAAATCTCCCCTAAACTCAATAAATTTATAGTAAGATTATAACATAATTTAACCAAAACTCTAATATTTTTACCAAATATTGGCTTTGTATATAGAACTTTGTTAAATTGTATATATTGTTTTGTGCTATAATATACTGTGAAGAAAATAACGTGAATATATGTTGGGAGTGACATTAATGTTCTTAATAATACATAATCCATTATCAAATAATAGAAAATCTAAAAAAACTACCAATAAGATGGTCAAGTTTTTCAAACGAAATTCTATACCTTTTATGTTGAGATCTACTCTTAAAATCGAAAACTTAAATGATTTTTTAGATAAATCTCCTCGTTTTACAGATATTGTTTATTTAGGTGGAGATGGTTCTTTAAATTATCTGATTAATAACGTCGATGTATCTAAGATTAAACAAAATATATATTTAGCTAAATCAGGATCTGGTAATGATTTCTTAAGAAGTTTAAAAAGAATCAAAAAAGGATCTGTTACGATTGGTGAGGCAGTGACCGACAATAAAACAGTTAAATTTATTAACGGCGCGGGTATTGGAATCGATTCGTTAGTTTGTCATTATGTAAATAGCGACGCTAATAAAAGCAAATTATCATATTTCATCCATTTCTTCAGAGCTATTATAAAATTTAAAAGAACTGATTTTGAAGTCGTAGTAGATGGTAAAAATTATGCTTTTGAAAAAGCATATTTCGTAACCATTCAAAACGGAAAATACTTTGGTGGCGGAATGAAAGCAGCTTCTACAGCGGATATTACTAATGATAACTTCATTGTACTTGTAGCACATAATCTGAATAACTTCTTGATTCAATTGATTTTTGTGACAATATATCTAGGTTGGCATAAATATTTTAAGCGTAGAGCTACATTCATAACAGGTAAAAAAATTGAAATCAAGGTGCCTACAGCGTTGTATTTTCAAACCGATGGTGAAGCGATTGAGAACGTAACTAACGTTAACATCAAAAAAGTAGCATCAAGAGAATTCATTGCATTTAATAAAAAGGATTTTAAAAACATTATAGCAAAAAAATACCACTCAAATTAAAATGAGTGGTTTTTATTTTATATTTTTCTTCATTATTCTATTAACTAACTTACAAGTTAAAAAAATCATACCAATCTATTATTATCTTTAATTTGTTGTCTGCTATAACTTGTGTTACTGGAGTCATGTATCTAGAATGAAGCACAAAATGATTTAAATACTAAATATTACCATTTTGTATGATTAATTCATTTATAATAAAGGTATATGAAAAGTCAACAAACAACTGATTTAATGGTTTCTTCAGTCTTGAAAAGAAGAATAAATATTTTTCTTCTTGCTTTTTTAAAAAAGTCGATAATTGAATGTCTATATCAATTTTAATATTTTTTTTATTAATACGTTTATAAACAGCTAAGTCTTGAAATTGTCTGTTTATAATAATTTCATATCTTAAATTTCCTATGTCCAGAATAAATTTATCATCTTTATTGGATAGGGTGTATTTAACTTTTGCATTATATTTTTCTAATAAGTCCTTATAAACTGTGTAGAAATAATTCTCTAATTTAATCATAAATATATCTCCCTAAAAATCCTAGCTACATTTTTGAATCTAGAAGCACTCACAATGAACCTCTCGCTTTGTAATGTAAATCTACCAAAATTATAGGCTTTAACACCAACTCTACCAATATCATAACCGGTATCTACAAACCTATATCCAGCAAAAGATTTTCTGGCTAAATATGCCATATTGTCAATGTATCCACCCCATTTAGCAACTTGATGACCAATTTTGCCCATATTATCGTATTTATTATAATATTTCCATCCATCATAAATATTCGCTCCCAAAATCTTAGCTACTGGTTTAACACAATCTTTCATGTTTTGCCCAATGACAAATATATCTGATCCTTTACTAGCTATCATTGAAAAATCATCTATATTATCGATTTTCGTTATCGCTTTTGATAGTTTTCCTGAACCGCCTAAAACAAAAGGAATTGCGATACATAAAAGGTCTAAGCCGAACCATCCTAAGTTTTTCAAACTAGGATCTTTTATCAAGTCAATAAAACTCCATACAGCAAAACCAACATCAAAGAAGGTTTCCCAAAAATATCCGCTAGGATCTAGATACATGACTGGAGTAATGTAGTCAGAGATAACCAAATTTAATTATATATGGAACGATAATTAAGTAAATTCTCGAAGTATTTATACTAAGAGACCATGACTAAATTTAGTATTTGCCGAAAATACATATCCAAAGCGGATTCTGTTGGAAATAAATCCTGGCATACGGCTTTGGAATTACCAATTTGACTGAATAATTTATGTTCTAAAAAATAGTAGGCAAGCTTACCAATATTACTACCTCTGCTTAATTCTATACTTCTTTTATATAAATCAAGATATATATTTCCATACTTTTTTCCCAAATAAAACCAGTGCAAATTGAGAGAATAGGCAATAATAAGACACACATCCGAGTTATTATAAAAATCACTTAATCCAATATCCACATATTCTTTCCACTTCCTCATTAAAAATTCTTTATCATAGTTATATGGAACTTTCTTAACATTACCTTCAACAAAATAGAACCAAGAGCACCCAATAATTGTAGACAAAGTCTTTGAGTCTCTATTTTTTTTAAATTGTTTTTCTAACCTGTGTATTATCGGACTAAAATTGAGTTGATGTTCATATTCATTTATTACTTCATCAAAATAAAATAGATTCATTATTTTTTCTCCTTATAATGGAAACATATCTGAGATTCTTAATATGCCATCAATAATTACATATGTTACTTTTGATCCACCGGCCTTCCAAGATGCGGCATACGCATACCCCGACGCTCCTGCAGTTCCATAAATGGAAATATTACCGTTTATCAGTGTTTTTCGCATAAGATTACTTACTGCCCTCACTGAATTTGAGAACCCATGTTTAGATTGCATAATGTGTGACATTCTATTTGGTTCTATGCTCTTAATTGCTTGATTGATAGCCGATCTACTTAAACCACTTGGTGTGTAACCAATTCCCCCAACTGTTCCTCCAGCAATAAATCCCGCAATAGCTCCTATCCCAAATCCAGCTTTTGTCCAAGTCCAAATGCTTGAACCAAAATCATTTCCAGCTACAGCATCATATATCGCTCCGCCAACTGCACCAATGAGAGCACCACCTCCTGCGCCAATTAATGCGCCTATTGCTGCTCCATTGAGAATAGCACCTGCTAATCCTCCCAGTGCAAAACCAGCAGCTCCAGCAGTAAGTACGACTGCAGCCAAAACTACTAATCCGACGCCAATCCAAGCTAAAGTATCAACCCATTTAGGTGCATATCCGGTTATGTCTGAATACATTACTGGAGTCATGTATCTAGAATGTAGCAAATACTATATTCTAAACAAGCATATTACTATCATTTAAAATTTGTAACTGTTTTATAAATTTGGAGTTTAAATTCTCTAACTCTTCACCCAAAGAATTTGGTTCATCATTATCATTTAATCCTTTTGAACAAAAGCAATCTAATAAAAGGTAAGTTATTTGTTCTAAATTATTAACGTCTTCAGAAATAGATATATCATTTCCATCAAAGTTATACTTAATTTTATAGTTACTTAAAGAAATTACACTAAGAAATAATTGTTTCTCGCGAGGTGTTAACTGTATTCTAATCATATATCAAAACCTCCATCCAAAGCTATTTGTCGCCCAAGTCGTAACTACGTAGCCTACTTCATTTAGAACAACTACAGCATTTTGACCTATATACCTAAATGCTCCATTTTGCTGGAGTATTACTTGTAATGGATTTCTAACGGCATCTCTCATTGCACTTCCAGCAACACCATGACCATCTCTATATAAAGCTTGTTTGAGCCCGTGATTTGTAAATCCTTTTATAGATGATGCAATCTGCCATATTGAACATGCCATGGACCCAACCATTGCAGTAGCTGTTGTGACAGTTGAATAAGTATTATACACCGAATCAGATAATCCTAAAACATCATTAAATAATCCATCCCTCATAAAATTGTAATCAGTGAATGCTTCTCCTAATGAGGATACACCATTAATACCCGTTAGAACACCGGTACTCAGTGTTACTCCAGCAATAATTGACATGATTAAAGGTGTTGCTGCTCCAAATGTCGCAATAGAAATAGATATTGCTGCAACAGCTGTAACTACCATCAGTGCCCCTTCAATAAAGTTCTCTATCGAGAAATATCCGCTAGGATCTAGATACATTACTGGATTAATGTATTCAGACATAAGCATTACACTAGTTTAATACATGTATAATAGGCCTTAACAACGCGACTTGTTGCGCTTGTTACGTTTTTCAAGGATAACTAATTATTCGATAGATTTAGTTATGTCTTATTTTTTTCACCATTACTTACTCCACATTATATTTAATTATTTCATTAAAAATATGTGGTATATTTTTCTTTTTCTGTGAAACTATAATAACATTTGATATGTCCTTGAAGTTCAAGATATATTCTACATGGAACATGTAACTTCTAGAAATCCGAAAGCTTATAAAATCAGATTTTTTAAAGACTTTTTCTGTATTCATAATCACTAATTTAATTTCACTATCATTTATACAAATAGACTTAATATGATATTTTGATCTATAAGATAATACAGCAAAGTAAACTATGAATATACTACTAATTATAGTGCCTACAAACTCTTCTCCTTTTGGATGATATACCGCTAATACATCAATAGGTTTTATAACATGATAAATAATTATCGCACTAATTCCACATATAAATCCGATTGAAAAAAGTACTACTAAAATAATGTACCACTGTCTATATTTATGAGTATTCTCATAATAAATGCAATCCTTTAACATTATAGATAATATCCTCCATCACCATATTCAACAAAACCGACAATAATCAAAATTAATCCAGCTGTAGCAGCTGCAGCTCTAGCTCCTGGTACTGGTAAGGACGCAATAGCAATAATACCAATAGTTCCCCAACCTAAGTTTACTGAAATATCATGAGCTGTATTTCCTATATTAATTCCTACAGAAAAACCTACTCCACTTAATCCTATCTGACCTGATGCGTGTACCCAGGGTGTTACTTGAACACCTACACCAATCTCTCCTGGTGTTGAAATAAATCCATAAACACCTAACCAACCCCCTAAATTTACTCCAGCTCCATGCTTAAGAGATGAAGTGCCTACACAGGAATAAGTATAGAACAAACCAGCAGATCTATCTGATTCAGTGATTGTGTATGATACATTACCAAAAATCGTACTTAAATATGGATCATATATCAATTTGAATGATTGACTCGTTTTGTTTACGTGGTTTGATATAACAAACGAACTAGGTATATTATTGTTCAAAACTGGATATGCCCCGGTTATGTCTAAATACATTACAGGAGTGTTTACACAATATGTATCATATTAGTAGATTGAATATTTCCTATTTAAACTAAAAGGCCATCCGCGTTTATACATCTACCAATTTTAGGATTATAGAATCTACTATTTAAATAGCACATATTGATTCCTGAGTCATATATATTACTTTTATATGTATAAAAATTATTGTCAACTATGTGTTCATAACCTACCATTACTTCAACTCATTTTATATTTGTATGCATATTCTATTATACACACCGTTTAAAAACCATACCAATCAGAAAATATAATACTAAAAAATGAAGATTTTGCATGTTCGGTTGATAAACTGTATTACGTACTTATAACAAAAATGAATATATCCTCTAAATATTATATCACTTAAAAATTAGATATGTAAGTGATATATATAATTCTTTAAACGAATATGTTCTTTTCTATAATTTTGTGTAGATTTTACAAAAACCACTCAAATTAAATGAGTGGTTTTCTTTTTATACTTTTCTTTTTATAGTTTTTTTTCTAATTCTTTCTTTAATTCTTCAAATCCAGATTTACCAAGTAAAGCAAACATATTCTTTTTATACGCTTCTACTCCTGGTTGATTAAATGGATTAACTCCCAATAAATAACCAGATACTCCACAGGCTAATTCGAAGAAGTAGACTAAATACCCAAAGCTATAAGCATTTAATTCTGGAATATTTATTACTAGATTCGGAACTCCCCCATCTTTATGAGCTAGAAGCGTTCCTTTTAAAGCTTGTTTGTTTACATAATCAACAGTTTTATCTTTAAGGTAATTTAATCCGTCTAAATTTAAATCATCTTCTACAATTGTAATCTCTTTATTTGGTTTTTCTACATTTAGTACAGTTTCAAACAATATTCTTTCGCCATTTTGGATATATTGACCTAATGAATGTAAGTCTGTAGTGAAAGACGCGCTAGAAACAAACAATCCTTTAAGATTCTTTCCTTCAGATTCACCAAACAGCTGTTTCCACCACTCTGCTACAAAATTCAACTTTGGTTCATAATTTACTAACATTTCAATGGACTTATTATTTCTATACAATATATTTCTAATAGCTACATACATATGTACATCATTTTTATATATAGATTGTTTAGAGTAATAACTTCTAGCGTTTTTGGCTCCTCTTAACATTGATTTAATATCAATCCCAGCGGCCGCTATTGGCAATAACCCTACAGGTGTTAATATTGAGTATCTACCACCAATATTATCTGGAACTACAAATGTTTCATATCCATTTTTATCAGCTAATTGTCTCAAAGCGCCTTTTTCTTTATCGGTAGTCGCATAAATTCTTTCTTTTGCTTCTTCTAAACCATATTTTTCTTCCAATAGTTTTTTAATAACTCTAAATGCAATCGCGGGTTCAGTTGTAGTGCCTGATTTAGATATTACATTAATCGAAAAATCTTTGTTTTTTAAATAATCACATAATTCATTCAAGTATGTTGAAGACATGTTGTGTCCAGCAAACAAGACTTCAACACTTCTTCTTTTTGGGAAGTAAGGAGTTAAAGCTTCTAAAGCCGCTTTCGCACCTAAATACGATCCACCGATTCCAATTACTATTAGAACCTTTGATTGTTTTCTAATTTTTCTAGCTGCTAATACTATTCTATCAAATTCTTCTTTATCATAGTCTTTTGGCAAATCAACCCAACCAAGAAATTCACTACCTAGTCCTGATTTTTCATCAAGGGTTTTTCTTGCTTTAGTTACTTCTGATTGAATTGCATTTAAATCTTTCTCACTAACAAAAGATTTCGCATAACTATAATCTAAATTTATATATTTTTCCATTTTTTCCTCCAATAATTTTTTACAATTTATTATATCACAAATATTCTTTCAACTAAAAGAAAAAACAATAGAAAATTCTATTGTTTCTCAAAATATTTTTTTACCCATTTGTCTAAATTATCTGCTAATGGTTTAAACCCATACACTAGGTTTACAATTTCGCGTTTTTTTCGTCTACTCTTATTTTGGGATTTATAGCTCATAGATAATCTGTTATCTTCAGATATACTAATTATCTCTAAATTTACTATATCTCCTACAGTAAGATAGTCTTCTATACTTCTAACAAACCCTTCACTAATTTCTGAAATATGAATCAATCCATCAATTGAATCATCGACTTTTACAAAAGCCCCATATGGTTTAATACTAGTAATCCGACCTTTGACGATGTCACCTTTTTTCATATAAACACCCCTCAAAGAAACTGTATATATTATATCACAAAAAAAAGAAAACTCTTTAGTGAGTTTTCTAAAAGTTATTCGTCGTCTTCTGCGTTGTGCGCAACGCTACTAGCCGCAGCCGCAGCTATGGCTCCAATAATATCATCCATAAATGTATGACATGTATTTGTTTCTTTACCCATCTTATCAAGTCTTCCAATAATTCCTGGTTTTACTTTATCAACATAACCAAAATTGGTTAGACCAATAGATCCATAAACATTACAAATTGATAAAACTAAAATTTCATCAATTCCATACAGAGGATTATCAGTATTAATTAAAGTCTGTAATGGTTCTGATAATAAATTCTTTTCAGCTAAAACATCTAGTTCAATACCAGTTAATATAGCGTTTTGAACTTCTCTCTTACCTAAAACTCTATTAATTGCATCTAAACATACTTCTATTGTTATATCTGGAACATATTTTATCTGCAAATCATAAACTATATCAGCTATATCCCCCAAGGTCACACCTCTATCGTTAAGTAACTTAACGCAAATATCTCTCATATTATTCGTTATTTTATTCATAAAACCCCTCTTACCAAACGTGTTCTACTCCGATTACGCCCGGTACTCTCTCTAACATTGTATCTTCTACTAATTCTGATAATGTATCTTCAAATCCAGCACAACCAACACATGCGCCTTTAAGTTTTACAAACGCAATTCCATCTTCGAACTTAACAAATTCTATGTCTCCACCATCTCTGTTTATATATGGTCTAATTAATTCAATCACTTCTTTTATTTCTACAATAATTTCTTCGTAAGTCATAATACTCCTCTATTCTCTTCTATCAAGATATGGATTAAACTTAGGATTTTTCAAGATAAAATAAGCACAATTAGGTGCACATGATTCAATAAGGTAATCAGGAATTAGATTATAATTTTCAGCTGTAAATCCTTTCAATCTTAAAAGACCAGCGGAATAATCTCCCACTAAATATGGATAAACACCAAATACATCTAAATACCTTTTGTTAAAGTCATCTAAAACAAAAGCATCTCTATAATTTTTAACTAATTCAAATTCTCCGTGAGTTGTTTCAATCATTTTATCTCTCCTAGCATATATTATTTTAACATATAATTAAATTTTTCCAAGAAATATCACTTGAAAAAAACATTGGGCTATTGAAAGCCCAATTAATCAACCATATAAGCTGCACTTTCTAACAATACAACCGCTTCACACATTATCGCTTCTTCTCTACCAATAGCTCCTAAACCTTCAAATGTAGTAGCTTTTATTGATATTTGACTTCTTTCACACTTTAATAGCTCAGCTATAGTAATTCTCATTTCTTTTATATAAGGTCTTAAGAGCGGTTTTTCTAAGGATACCATGCAATCCAAATTGGATACTTCATAACCTTGTTTATAAACATAATTAAATACTTCTTTTAATATTAATTTTGAATCATAACCCTCATATTTAGGATTGTCATCAGGAAAAAACTTCCCTAGATCTCCTAAGGCCATCGCGCCTAAAATAGATTCTGCGATCGCATGTAATAAACAGTCTCCATCAGAATATCCCTTTGAACCTTTGTGATGTTTAATTTTTATACCACCCAATACAAATGGATGCCCCTCAATCATGGGGTGAACATCTTTAGAAAATCCAATTTTAATCATAACAGTTCCTCCAATATTAATAAATCTAGTTTAGTAGTAGCTTTTATGTTTAGTTCATTACCCTCTACTAAGAATACATTCTTCTTTAACTCCTTCATGTATAAACTTGCATCATCAGTGTATGTGTTTTTATTGTTAATGGCTAAAGAATGAGCATTTTTAATTAACTTACTATTAAATACTTGAGGGGTTTGAATTAACCCTATTAAATCTCTTTTTAAATACTTATTAATTTCGTTCCCACTATATTCTACCACAGAATCCTTCGCTGGCATATATAAAACTATAGCGTCCTCAGTAGCGGCGAGTTCTTTAACTTTAATAATGTCTTTTTTTGATAGATTTGGTCTTGCACTATCATGAATAAATACAAACTCTTCATTAACCAGACTTAGCCCATTAAACACAGATTTCTGTCTTGTACTACCACCAATAACATATTTAATTTTTGGGTCAGAAAATAGTGATCTTATTTCCTTAAGATCTTCCTTTGACAAGACAATGATAATTTCTTTGAAATCTTCATCGTCCAAAAAAGGTTTTATACTATATTCAATTAAGGTTTTACCTTTAATTTTATAGAATATTTTATTATATCCCAATCCTGCTCTTCTAGCGCTACCTGCGGCTACTATTACGGCTGAAAACATAGTTACTCTCCAAATATTGAATAATTTTTCTTATTGTTTCTAATCGCTTCATCTAAAGCTTTGTTTCCTAAACTCAAAAAATCATTTATTTCATAATTAGACCAAGGGTCATGTTTTACAATACCCACATTAGGATATACAATCTGCTGAATACCTCCGATGTTTAATCTTAAATTGATTAAATCTCCACCGCTTAATAAGGCTCTTTTTAAAACTTCATATTTTTGTTCTTCTTTAATAACTAAAGCAAATTCAATTCCAGATATTCTAAATATAGAATTATGCTCTCTTGCAAAATTATATCGCATTTTTTTTATGTATTCTGCAATCATTAAATTTCCAACATCTCTACCAAATCTGCGGTTAATATCGGGAATATTTGTTAGATGCATTAAAACTAAATAAAATGCTTCTTTTTCTTTTCTAGATTGAACTAATACTTGGGTTAATTGTCCTTCATCAGGTATTGAGTCTAACTCATGTATCATCGTATCAGGAAATAATTTAATATCAATCCCTTTAATTGAGGATACTTGATAATTCTTATTATTGTGGGTAAATAACTTTCCTTTTTCCTCAACCCATATATACCCATTATTTCTTTTAACACGGTATTTAACTTCATAATGAGGATACTTTTTGCTGGCTTTTTTGATGGTTTGTAAATATTGTGTTTGATCCTCTTTATGAATTAACTTTGCATAATCATCTGTTTTTAAGTTACTATCTTTAATCATCAATATTTCCGAGGCTTTTTCGGTTACGAACATGCCTTCTAAATCCTCGTCATAAAATATCAATCCTTCATTTAAAAGCCCTATAGTTGATATAAATCTTAATCTCAGTAGATCAGATACATCTTTAATTTCATCTAGTTCTTTTTCCAGTTCGAAAAAGTCATAATCGGTTAGATTCTGAGTGATTTTAATTTTATTCTTAAATGTTATAGCTAGTAATATTACTATGAAGAATAGAAAGTAAGTATAATATTCTAAAGCTTGTTCAATTGAAATAAATGTTATCGCACTTGGCATAAATTTTATGACAGCATATAACCCGCCAGTAAGGATAACAATAATTATTTTCCATATTCTTGTTTTTTTATAGATAATAGAGCTAAAAAACAACAATAATACGATCAAAGCTAAAGAAATGTAAATATATAAATCGCTCATAAATCAAATAACCTCTATCTTTTAATATTTGTTTTCACGTAAATGGTTGGGTAGTAATAAACTAGGAAAATTCCTAGGAAGAAAAAGTTATATAATACTGATAAATATTCATGCCCAGTAATATAAGCCCCTACTAAAATAGTCATAAATAGACTGCCCCATACAAAAGTTAACCCATTGCTAATAATTTTAAATAGCGTAGAATTACGGTAATCAATATTTTGGTCAAACTTGCTAAAATGATAAATTACTGGTTTATTAACAAAAACCGAGATTAATAATGTCAGTGCCATTATACCAAGTAAATGATCATCAAATCGCAATTGATTAAAGTATGGCCAAAATATCGATAATATCAAGCCTATGAAGAAAATGACTGCTAAAAATATATCAAACCAATATACTTCTTCATATGAGCGGTATTTAAGATATCCTAATCCCAAAACTAAACCAAGTGCAAATGGATAAATATATATACCATTAATATAGTTAGATAGTAAAGCCGCTATGGTATATATACCAAAATATCCGAATAAGAACTTAATTCCCAAGTTTCTATATTTAGATTTTTTATAATCTAGAGGATTATACTCTTGATAGTCATCTAGATTAAATGCATTTACAGCTTGGAACAATAATTCCTTATCACCACGATATTTAAGTGATCCTTCTTCTAATACTTCGTTAAAAGTTATCTTTTTTAACAACAGATTAGATAATCTATCATTTGTTGTATATATAGATAAATCAGATCGCGAATATTTTCCGTGATGAACCACAACATTTTTACCTTTGGTTTTCACATAATATGTATTCTTACCAATATGGAAGTTTACATGAATTTCTTTGTTACCAAAGACTTTATTATCAAAATTATGCTTAATCATTGTCATAATTTCGTCATTACTCAAATAATGATATATATCGTTATCTTCACCAAAATATAATTTATCTTCAATTTTATCTGCGAACATTATTGCTTGATTAATCACTCCGTATGAGCCTGCTTCAGGCCTAAATAAATTGGTTCCTGTATAAAGGTTCTCAAACACTTGAATGTGTTCAAACGCTTCAATTTCAATCATTTCATTAATTGATCGATTTTGACGAAGATTTAAATCACTTAGCATTGTGATGTGTTTTCTAGGTTTTCCTTCTTTTACTCCAACAACAGTTTTCTTTAATTTAGGAAACACTTCGTATAGTCGTTTTAATAAGTCGTCCTTTGAAGCACCGATAACGTCATCATATGTATAGTCGACACATAGAAGTCCTTGATTTTTTCTTTTATCTGCTTTTGTATATAAAGAATAGTTAAACATTTTAATGATTCTTGAGGTTTTTGATTTCTCATTCTTAAAATAGTAGATTAAATCATTAATACCCACATCTTTTGGATAACGATTAATCGCTAGATACATTGTATTGATTTTTACTTTAGAATTAATGTTTGGAAAATATGATTTAATAACTTTCATATCGTCTTCAACATCTTTAAAGTACTTTTTATAGAAAGCAATTGGTTCTTTTTCCACAAAGAAAAACTTTGCGTAGTATTCCTTATCAGATTTATCCACAAAAGCCTTAATCTTACCATCTTCGTCTTTCAAGATATCTTTTACTCGTGTTTTTAGAATAATATCTGGATTGATTAGTTTAAGTTTTTTAATTAATTTATCTCTTAAATCTTTTTCTGAATCTTCTAAATAATAAAACCCGGATTTTAATCCAATAAAGTAATTGCTAAAGAAATTGTAAGAGTTAATTTCGTCTTTATTTAATCCGTTGATGTTATTATCCAACAATAACTCATTTTTCAATGCTTCAGAAGTGAAGTATTTATCTAATAAAGCTCCTAAACTATAATCTCCCCATTCAATCATCAATGAAGTTAAAGTGTACTCAGTATTCCTTAACATATTTATATATTGCATATGATAGTTTTCATAATGTCTCTCTAAATCATTAAAAAACTTATGAATTCGATCACGACTTTTCGGATAATATCTTACTAAATAAACTCGATACTGTTCAAAAGTATTAATTCTTTTTCTTAGGACATTATCAAAACCAACTATTACATCTTCTGATACCTTAACAACCTTAATTTCTTCTGCTAAACCTAAATCATTAAGATATTCATACATTAACCCTGACTTATCCATTCCTGATATAATCCCTTTAGGGTTATATTCAAAATGATATTTATTGTTTTCAGGATCAATAATATCCATAGTCTCAAAATTGTCTTGTATTTTAGTTGCATCTTGAATCACTAAAACTTTTCGCATTTTCCTCGCTAAATAAAGTGCAACGGTTAAGCCGTACACATTATTTCCATATACTATACAGTCGTATTGGTTCAAAATATCACCTCCATACTTAAATATATCTTAACAATCCTTCGAAAAATAAAAGCGCAGATAGCGCTTAATTTATCTGAAGAAATTTTTCGAAATACAAATTTAAAGTTTCTTTACTAACATTGTATTCCATTTGTCGGTTTACAGTCACGCTAACATTACCGGTTTCTTCAGAAACAACAATCGTAAGAGCATCACTCTGTTCGCTAATACCAATAGCCGCTCGATGCCTAGTTCCATAGGTCATAGGCAAATCCGTTCTTTCGGTAGAAGGATAGTACGTTTTAGCACAAAGAATCTTATTACCTCTAATAATTACCGCTCCATCATGTAATGGTGTTGAGGGAATAAATATTGAAGTTAATAATTCCTTAGAAACGTCTGCGTTAATCATTAAAGCTTTGTTAATGAATGGTGTCAAGTTAATATTTCTTTCGATAGTAATCAAAGCCCCAATTTTTCTTTTTGATAGAAAATCTACTGAGCTTAATAAATGATCAGCTAACTCATTATCAATTTTCAAAGGTCTATTTACTAGTCGATTCAACCCGAATTTCTTTAATATATTCATAATTTCTGATATATAAGTCATAATAACGAGATAAGGCACGGGTATAAAGACAATAATCCTAACATATATAGATAAATCGCCATCGTATTTAATTAAGAACACTAAAGCTGATATTGCGAATAGTAGCAACAACACTTTAAAATACTTAATTGCATTGTATGAAACTTTAATCCTTAAGTTCAATAGAAATATTGCATATAAATAAGTTATAAGCAAAACTATTGTAAAATTATCCATCGTACCACGCCTTTCTATAATTATATTTTATCTCATTTATGATTTGTTTTAAAGTAAATCTTATTATTTCTCTTCGCTACTATCGGTTTTCTTAAATACCCAATCTAAAGCGAAATATGCAATTGGTATCAACAAAGCTGACGCTAATAGTGGTGCTAATAATGCCAATAAACTACTTGCATCATAATTAATTTTGAACCAATTTATAAATATCATATCAAATAGAGAAGTCAAACTTGAACTAATAAGCAATCTAGCTAAATATACAACCATTACTATTGAAAATTGTACAGTAGACTTCTTGTTTGGTTTAAAAGTTAATATTGCATTAGCGAAATACGAAAAAATTGAAGCCGAAATAAATGCTAAAGTATTAGACCAAAACGGCCCAATAACTAGTTGATTATAAAATATATAATACACAAGCATATGAATGCCGGTATTAGCTACACCAATTATCCCAAAAGTTAAAAACTTCTTTGTTAAAAAGTGTTTTTTTATGAAATTCCAAATCTTATTCAACGTTTAAACCCTCCGATGTTTCATGTATAAGATATATAGGTCGATTTAAAACCTGTTTTCGGTTTTGATATAACAAATATATAATTACATAACTCATAACTCCAATAACAAATAAAATTAGACTAGTTTGTAATCCCAAAATTAATTCTGGAGTATTAAATACTTCAACTTTGAATAAAACAATATTCATAGCTACTAATAAGATACTAAAAAATATAGTTAATACAGGTAATATTAATAATATTGTTGAAAATTGATTCATACCATTAAACGCATATTTCATCAAAGATCTAAAACTCCACGTACCTTTTCCATGCTGTCTTTGAATAAAATCATACTCAATACATTTTCTAGGAAAACCTACCCAAGAAAACATACCTTTGATAAAACGATAGTTGTCTTTCATTTTTAAAAATGCTTGAACCACATCTCTATCAATTAATTGATAATCCTTAGTTCCATTTTCTAAAGGCATTTCTGTATAGGCGTTATATATACGATAAAACCAATTAGCTAAAAATGCTCTTAGCTTAGGCTCATTTTTACGACCCTTTCCTTTAGTGAAAACAATCTTATAACCTTCCTCATGATATTTTATCATCTCAGGAATCAACGAAGGTGGTTGTTGAAGGTCACAATCAATAATAATTACAAAATCCTTATCTTGTGAATTTACTAGGCCAGAATGCATAGCCGCTTCTTTCCCAAAATTTCTTGAAAGAGAAATGTAATTAACTCTTTTATCTTTTTTACTTAGTTTTTTGATTTCATCTAATGTATTATCTTTTGAACCATCATTGATATATAAAATGTCAAATTCATAATTGTCATTACTTAAATATTTTATAACCTCATCATAAAATAAAGAAATATTTTTCTCCTCATTATATGCTGGTACAATTATTCTCGCTTTTTTCATTAAATCTCATCTCCATTTTTGTTTCTCTTTTTTATCCATGAAGGCATAAATATACCTAGATATATTAGTAATCCTCCTAGGGAAGCTAATCCTCCATAGGTTAATCCTTTAGGAACGAATTTTAAAGAGATTTCAATATTATCAGTTCCACTAGGAATAATAATTCCTAAGAACCCACCGCTTGTACTAATTGTTTCATATTCAACATCGGTAATAAATTTCCAATCGTCTGAGTATACAACGGGTATAACCACTATTTGATCATATAGTGAATCACTAGTATTCAAATAACTTAAATTAATTTTACCATTTTTAATAGATAAATACTTATCATTGATAAAATCTTGCATTAATAAAGAGTTTGAGTCACTTAAATCATCATATGAAAATTTTAAAATCAACTGAAATAAATTTTCATACTCATACATTTTTGTTGTTTTATACATATACAGTTTATCTGGTTTGGTTTCAAATGAATAAAATCCGTCTATACATTCATACTCATTACCAAATTCATCAACTACAAAAGTTCTTTGGAAACTAAATGATGTATTTAAAGCAAATCCAATTATACCTGAATCAGATAGCAAATCAATGCCATTTAAATCATATACTAAATACGCAGCACCATCAATAGCGCTTTCTTGTCTCATCTGTAATATAGGCCTTGTATTCATTGAACTAGTATCTTGAATAAAAATAGCTGTTGGTGTGCTAAAAAACTCACACTTCACTTGGTGACTTTCATCCGGTTGAATCAAACAAGCTTTTCTAGTTCCGTCAGAGAACTCCATAAATACTTCATTATATGCATCAATATCCAAAGAAATGTCTTTAAAATAGACAGCTCCCATATTGAAATCTATATCCAAATCTTCATTAAGATACATATAGAATAGTTTCTCTGATTCATCAGTTAATCCTGTTGTTATAACGCTCGTAGCCGTTTTAATTGTAGTATAAATATTAATATTGTCGCTACCTTCTTCATTTGAAGGCGCATATTCTTCTAAGTTATAATCTGTAGTTACATATCTCTCAGAATCAATTAAAGCCGCCATTAAAAGAACTTTCTCGGCTGCTAAATCTGAATTTCTCCAGGTGTATGCAATAAAGTTATCATAAGTTAAATATGTTTCATAAATTTTAAATGGACTAGAGTCCTTAACTTCGTATAAATTGTAATTCTCATTTCTTGAGTGTAGAATGAAAAACTGGTCATCAAAAGCATAATTACTATCAGCATCTACTAATATATACTTATAGCTTAAAAAGTGATTCAAATAATAACCAAATGCATTCATTTTGTTTTTTGATTGATATTCATGTGTGCTATATAACAAGAAACTTATCTCATTTGTTTCAGCATCAGTCCATGAATGAAATATTCCAGTATTAGTTGCATATCCGGTCATTCTGTTAAAGTTTGTATCTTCAACGCTTAAGTTATCAATGTCAACATAAACTCTATAGAACTCTTCGTCATCTAAAACTTCGTCTAAATACTCATTTATTTGATGAGCATTTTCAAATGTATCAATTTTGTTATTAATAGATAATGGTCCAGAATATGCGTATCCTATTGCTACAAAAAATTCAATCCAAAAGAACCATTTAACAACGGTCCATTTTTTCAACCAACCAAATATCAACATTATGACTAGATAGAATGCAGAAATACATAATAAGACAGTATCCGCTTTTAAAACATCTCTTGAAGCTAAATAATCATCTAAATTTATTTGTGAAATATAATAATATATTAAAGCTCCCAATACAACTAACAATACACTAATTATAATGGTCATAAACTTCATCTTAACTTTTTCAAATCCATTTTTATCAAAAACATGCGCTAATATCATTACCTGAAAAATCGGCAACATATTTATCCATCTTGTATAAGGGCTATCCAATGTTCCAGAAAAAACATATGAAAATAATGGAAAAATCATAAATATCATTGCGACTAAAATCGCTGCTTTATAGATTCTACTAATTTTATCTTTCATAAAAAAGACATAATTCATAAATACTAAACCAACCATAGAAATATACAAAGAAATATGTTCAGTAGCATAACTATTCTCAAACCCATAGAATCCTATAGGTTTTTGTTCGGTAAATAATTTAGCTACAAACCTAACATAGATGTTTGGTTGGAATAATTTTAATTCATAACTACCAATGTTTATGATCCAAGCATCAAAATTACTCGTTCCTCGATATGTTTCCTCTAAAATATAAACTATCGATGGATAAAGAATTATGGCTGACATCACTACCCCTAAAAGTAATAATCCTACAAATATTAGCAATTCTTTTACAAATGTAAAAAATTTAAAACCTGGTCTCTTAAAGTATTCTATCAAAAATGCGATACAGATAAACGCTAATAATGTATATCCTAAATAGAAGTCATAGAAGATACTGGCTAACGCAAATAATGGTACAATCCAGCGCTTTTTATGGAAAAAGAAATGAATTACTATCAGTGCTAGCGGCATATATACAGTGAGCGATAAGAACACCGGGAAGGCCATAAAGCTTACGGTCCCACCACTAATAAAGTAAATCATGCTCATCCAGAAGATTGTCCGATTTTTCATTCCTTGCAAGGATAAGTAATATGCGAATAGCATTACCCCAACAAATATTTTAAATAGTTCGGTTACTGAATATGCTATTTCTATAGGCATAGCATAACTTAGTAAGAATGTAGTGCCCGTAAATAAATCTATGGGAATATAATAAATATCTGAAAAGAATGAAGCTCCAAAATAATTATTGATATTAAACCACGATACTGATCCGTCTTTTAATCCACTAATAAAATCAACAATTATTGTGTAATATTGTAAAACATCATCCGATGCATTGTTATAAAAGCTGTTATTAATTAATATCATACCTATTTCCAATAAGAATAGAATTGTGAAAGTAATAATAGCTACATATTTCAGTGTTTTTTTCTTGCTAGAAAAAGTTCCCTTTATAAAAGTAGAGAAACAGTTCTTTGATTTAATTATTATTGTTTTTATCTTACTCATAAAAACCTCTCAATTTATTATTTATGTCGTTATATTATATCATATGTTGATACTCAAAAAAAGTCGCAATTTATAGATTTTTAGTATATTTTACTATTTATACTATATAATAATAAGTGGGTGATACGATGGAAAATGCTATTTTAGTAGGGCTTGACCAAAATATAAATGATAATTTTGATAATTCTATGTTGGAGTTGGCTAATCTAGCCACCGCTTGTGGTGTGAATGTTTTAGATACCCTCATTCAAAAGCGAGATAAACCAACATCGAATTTTTACATTGGTAAAGGAAAAATAAATGAGTTACTTGAAGCGATAACCACATTAGATGCTGATTTGGTGATTTTTAACGATGAACTTAGTCCTAGCCACATAAGAAATATTGAAGCTGTAATAAATACTAAAGTAATTGATCGAACAGTGTTGATTTTAGATATTTTTGCTAGAAGGGCTAAAACAAGAGAAGCTATGTTACAAGTTGAACTTGCTCAAGCTAAGTATTTTATGCCTAGAGTTATAGGTTTATACAAATATCTATCAAGACAAAAATCAGGAACTGGTTCTAAAGGTCCTGGGGAACAACAACTAGAATTAGATCGTCGGATTCTGAGGAATAAAATATCCAAACTTAAAAGGGATTTAAATGAATTGGTTAAAGTGAGAAGGATTCAAAGAGAAAAAAGGAAGAAGAATGAAGTTTTCACCGTTGCCCTAACTGGATATACTAATTCAGGTAAATCTACTTTGATGAATTCAATAATCGATGTGGCAACCGCACATAAAGAAGGCTATGCATTCCAAAAAAATATGTTGTTTGCTACTTTGGAAACAAAAACTAAGCAAATTCACTTAGATAATAATCATAATTTTCTTATAACTGATACGGTTGGCTTCATCGATAAACTACCTCATCATTTAATCGAAGCATTCAAATCTACATTAGAAGAAATTTCGGAAGCTTCTTTGATACTACATGTTATTGATATTTCAAATAGTGATTACGAAAATCAAATACACACAGTTGAAGAGGTGTTAAAAGATATTGGTATACAAGGAATACCTATAATTTATGTTTTCAATAAAATAGACCAAATAGAAACCCTTCCTCATATCACAAAAGAGCATTCAATAACTGTTTCTGCATTGAATAATACTAATACTGATAAACTCTTAAAATTGATCGATAAAGAGTTATACAAAACTATTAAAAACGTTGAAATGCTTATTCCATTTAGCAGAAGTGATATTTATTCAAATCTAAAAGAAAATTCGAATGTTTTGGAAACAGAATATTTGAATGAAGGAATTAAAGTTCAAGTTGAACTTGATGAATATCACTACAATAAATATAAGAATTTCGTTAAATAAAAAAAGTGGATTTTTTCCACTTTTTATTTTAACTCACTAAAATATTTTTCGATAATTTCTTCCAGTTCTTGAATTGAATTAGTCGATACTATTTCTGATTTTATTTTTGTGGAACCCTTCAAACCCTTAATATACCACGCAGCGTGGCTCCGCATTTCTAATACGGCGACTCGTTCGCCTTTTAATTCAACTAATTTGTTTAAATGTTTTAATATATATTTTTTCCGTGTTTTTAAACTTACCTCTTTTTCATATTCGCCTGTTTTTAAGTAGTCAACGATTTGTTTTACCAAGAATGGATTGCCTAATAGACCTCTACCAATCATCACCGCATCACACTTAGTATAGTCTAACATACGCTTTGCATCTTCTGGAGTTTTGATGTCCCCATTCCCAATTACAGGAATCTTAACATTCTCCTTAACTTCCTTAATAATACCGTAATCTGCCTTGCCAGAATACATATCTTTCCTTGTTCTACCATGTATGCATATTGCGCTAGCTCCTGCGCTTTCCATCTTCTTAGCGAAGTCAACAGCGTTAATATTTTCGTGGTCCCAACCCATTCGAATCTTAACTGTTACTGGTTTTTTAACATTTTTAACTATTTCTTTAACTATTTCATGGGCTAAATCAGGTGTTGTCATCAATTTACTCCCAGCTCCTGATTTTGTAACTTTGTTAACTGGACACCCCATATTTATATCGATAATACTTGCCTTAGAAAATTCATCAATATACATCGCTGCTTTTGTCATACTATCTACTTCACTACCAAAAAGTTGTAATCCAATAGGCTTTTCGTAATCAACTATTTCAATCATATTTTTTGTTCTTTGATTTTCATATAGCAGTCCTTTATCGGAGATCATTTCTGTGTATATTAACCCAGCACCAAATTCTTTGAGTATTAATCTATATGCTAAATTAGTCACTCCTGCCATAGGAGCGACTAAAACTTGATTATCTATTTCTAAATCTCTAATTTTCCACTTCATCTTTTACTCACTCTTTCGTTTTGAACATATAATATTATATAATATCTATATCAAAAAACAAAACAATAGTTTTATTTTAAAAATATGATATAATCTTTTTCGGGAAGTGATTAATATGAATGATTATTTGGTAAAAGCTTATGCCTTTGATGGAACAGTAAGATTATATGCTGCTTCTACTACTAATTTAGTAGAGGAAGCTAGAAAAATACATGGTACTTGGCCAGCTGCAAGTGCCGCTTTTGGTAGAGTCTTAACAGCTTCATTAATTATGGGTGCAATGTATAAAGAGGATCAAACTCTTACGGTGCGAATTAATGGTGGAGGTCCTGCTGGAGAAATAGTAGCTGTAGTTAATGCTCATGGAGAAATTAAGGGAACAATAGAACATCCAGAAGTGCATTTTTCTCAAAAAGATAAATTAGGGGTTGGACTTGCAGTAGGTAATAATGGGTTTATCCACGTAACCAAAGATTTAAAAATAAGAGATGTTTTTACTTCAAGTGCAGAATTACAAACTGGAGAGATTGCTGATGATTTTACATATTATTTTGTTGTTAGTGAACAAATCCCTTCATCTGTCGGTTTAGGTGTTTTAGTTAATGAAATGAATGAAGTTTTTGCAAGCGGTGGTTTTATTTTACAACTTATGCCAGGAACAAAAGAAGAAACTATTAAAAAAATTGAAAAGAATATTGGTGAAATGAAACCAATATCAGAATTGATTCAAGCTGGCAACAAACCCGAAGACATTGTTAACTTAATAACAAAGGGTGACCATGAATTGGTTGAAGAAATACCATTATATTATAAATGCGATTGTTCAAAAACTAGATTTGAGAAGGGTATTATTTCTTTGGGTAAAAAAGAAATTAAAGACCTAATTGACAAAACGCAACCTGTGGAGATAACATGTCAGTTCTGCGGTAAACAGTATAATTTTTCAAACAAGGAATTAGATAATATTATTAAAAAAATATAAATACATACAAGCAAAAAGCCCTGAAATCAGGGCTTTATTTTTTTTATATCATTTTAATATATCGATTAATTTCCCACTCAGTTACACAAGTTTTAAATTCATCCCACTCTTTAGTCTTAAGTGCAATAAACTTACTAAAAATGTGTTCACCTAAAGCTTCTTTCATTAAATTATCTTCTTTAAGTATATCAATAGCTTCTTTTAAGTTGTCTGGTAAATTCTTAACCCCTAAAGCTTCTCTTTCTTCTTTGTTTAAAGCAAAAAGATTTTCATTAATAGAGTTAATTAGTGGTAATTCTTTTTCGATTCCATCTAACCCCGAAGCTAATATAACCGCCATAGCTAAATATGGGTTAGTAGCTGTATCTACACTTCTAATTTCAGTCCTAGTTGCTCTTCCTCTTGTTGCGGGAATTCTAACCATAACTGATCTATTATGTTCTGACCAAGATACATAGCATGGTGCTTCATATCCAGGCACTAATCTCTTGTATGAATTAACGGTTGGATTAGTAATAGCACAGAATGAACGAGAATGAGCCAAAATACCAGTAAGCCATTGGCGACAAACTAAACTTAGTCCAGCTGGATCGCTAGGATCATCAAATGCATTATTTCCATCCATGTCTGATAAAGAACAATTTGTATGCATCCCTGAACCATTAATATTAGCAATTGGTTTTGGCATAAATGTTGCATGAAGATTATGTCTTCTTGCTATATTTTTAACCACAAGTTTAAAAGTTTGTACATTATCACAAGCTTCTATAATATTTGAAAATTCAAAATTGATTTCATTTTGACCTGGAGCTACTTCATGATGACTAGCTTCAACAGTAAATCCAGTTCTTTCTAATTCCAACACAATATCTCTACGACAATCTCCAGCTCCATCAATCGGTGATAAATCAAAATATCCACCTCTATCAGTAACATCCATAGTGATTTCTCCGTTATCATTTAATTTGAATAAGAAGAATTCTGGTTCAAAACCAATATTTAACGTCGAAAATCCAAGTTTTTCCATTCTTTTCGCAATTCTCTTAAGATTTGATCTTGGATCGGCCTCTGATGGTTTGCCATCAGGGGTATAAACATCGCAAATCAATCTAGCTACTTTTCCATAACTAGTTTCTTCCCAACTAAGTATGAGCCAAGTATTAAAGTCTGGCTTTAAATACATGTCAGCTTCCATGATTCTTACGAATCCTTCGATTGAAGATCCATCGAACATAACTTTTCCATCTAAAGCTGTTTCTAGTTGTCCTAATGGAATCTCAACACTCTTAATTGTTCCTAAAATGTCCGTAAACATAAGTCTTATGTAACGTACATTTTCTTCCTTTGCGATTTTTAGAATATCGCTTTTAGTATATTTATTCATTTTCCAATTTTCTTACAATTTCTCAAATCGATACAGTGCATCTTTGAGTAAATTATAACCTTTCCTTTTATGGAAGCGCCTTTGCTTCTTAAAAAATTATAAACTTATCCCCTAAAAAAAGCAAGAGGTTACTCGCTATTGATTTCGAGTAACCTTTTACATCCTTCTATTTTGTCTATGTGATTATTCATAGCGTATTTTAAAATATACTTATGTGCTTCTTCTTCCGTTAAACCTTTCTTAATTAAAAATCTTTTACATTTTTTCATTAAGTTCTTTTCTTGAAGTGCTTTTGTTAATTTAATGTTCTCTGCGCTTAACTTTTCAATTTGATTATTATATTTTTCATATAATGATATTGATAACGCAAGCTCAACATCCATTTTATTCTCGTCAATATATACTAAATTAGTATGTTGTTTGAATTTTCTAAAAGGATTTGAATTAATGTTGGTTGTAATATAGAAAATAGTAGCTAATTTCTGAATTACCGCATTTTCAATAAAATTATATAGATTAGCCAATTTATAAGATGAATGGATAATAATTAAATCATATCTAACTAAATCGTCTCGTTTAATTGGTTTTCCGGTTAATGTGAAAGCATAGTTTTTTTCTGATAGAATTCGATTAATTCTTAGTTTTAATAACCCATCATTGACACAAACTAACAAATTTACCATTTTAATAAGGCAATGGGTACTTATCCGTTAAAATTTTAACTCTTGATTTAACTTCATCAAAAATTAATTCATCTGTTGGATTACTAAGAATCATGTCAACTAGAATAGCTACTTCTACAAAATCGGCTTCTTTAAATCCTCTTGTTGTCATCGCAGGCGTTCCTAATCTAATTCCGCTAGTAACAAAAGGTTTTTTTGTATCATAAGGTATTGTGTTCTTATTACAAGTAATATTAGCTTTATCAAGTAGTTTTTCAGCTTTTTTGCCACTTATCTTGGCTTTTGATAATACATCTAACAATAATAAATGATTATCGGTTCCCCCAGATACAACATGATATCCTAATTCTAAAAATTTATCAGAAAATACTTTAGCGTTTTTCACAACTTGTTTTTGATATGTATTAAATTCTTCAGATAATGCTTCGTGGAAAGCAACTGCTTTGGCCGCTATAATATGCATTAATGGTCCACCTTGTATGCCTGGAAAAATAACTCTGTTTACTTGTTTAGCAATATCTTCATTATTTGTAAGGATTATGCCACCTCTAGGACCCCTTAAGGTCTTATGAGTTGTTGAAGTAACAATGTCAGCATACTCACATGGATTTGGATGCAATTTAGCAGCTACTAATCCAGCGATATGTGCCATGTCAACCATAAATAATGCTCCAACTTTATCACAGATTTCTTTAAATCGTTTGAAATCTAATATTCTTGGATATGCACTAGCTCCTGCAACAATAAGTTTAGGTTTAATTGCTAAAGCTTGTTTTTCTAAATCGTCATAGTCAATCATTTCTGTTTCTTTATCCACAAAATATGGATGAAACTCATAGTCAATTCCACTAAAACTTAGAGGATGCCCGTGAGTTAAATGTCCGCCTTGATCAAGCGCCATTCCCATAACTTTATCTCCAGGTTCTAATATTGCTCTATATGCTCCCATATTAGCTGTAGATCCTGAATGTGGTTGAACATTAGCGTATTCAACGTTAAACAGTTTTTTAATTCTCTCAATAGCTAAATTTTCAGCTTCATCAACAAATTCACATCCGCCATAATACCTCTTAGCAGGATAACCTTCAGCATATTTGTTAGTTAATACACTTCCATCAGCTTCTAAAACTGCTTTTGAGACAAAATTCTCTGAAGCAATTAACTCGATATGAGTTTGTTGTCTTTTTAATTCTTTTTGAATGACTTGAAAAAGGTCATTATCAACATTTTCTAATTTCATATTATTCTCTCCTATATTATTCGAGTATTAACTCGTAAATCATTTCCTGAATTCTTTGTAAATCTTTGTAAAATCAGATAGTTCTATTGACTCAGCCCTAGCTAGAGGATTAATTTGATTCTCTATTAATAAATTCGCGAAAAACTCTTTTGAAAAAGTATTGTAATTAAAATTGAGGTTATTTACAAGTGTCTTTCTTCGATGAGTAAAACAATTATGGACAAACCTATAGAAATCAATGTTATCTTTATTATTGATTTCCTTTTTAATTTCTAATTTAATTACAGCAGAATCAACATTTGGTCGAGGATAAAACACTGTTTTTGGTACTTTGAATAGATATTTTGCATTTGTTTGGTGCTGAATGATTACGCTCAATGCATTATAGTCTTTTGTGTTAGATTTTGATGTAATTCTCTTCGCAACTTCTAGTTGCATCATCATTGTTAATGAATCTACATTATTAATTTCTTCCAAAAACCTCATTATAATCGGCGTTGTAATATGATATGGTAAATTGCTTATCATAATTATTTTATCTACGCCTTTAAAGTAGGCTTCGATATCAGAATTAATATCCGCTTTTAAAATATCCTTATGTAATAACTTAAAATTATCATATTCTGAAAAAAACTTATTTAAGTAAGGAATTAAGTCATCATCTACCTCATATACTAACAATTTTTTAGCTCTTAAAACTAATTTTTTTGTTAAAGCTCCTAGCCCAGGTCCAATTTCTATTACTCCTGTGTTTTCATCAATGCCTGATTTTTCAATTATGTTATCGATAATATTTTCATCTAATAGAAAGTTTTGACTGTACTTTTTCTTTATCAAAAAATCATCTTGATTGATGATTGATTTTCTATCTGGTTTTGTCTTGTTTTCAGCCAATTATTTCGTCAACCCTTTCTAAACTAATACATAATAAATTCAATGTTTTCAATAAAGCCTTGCCATTTAAAGGCGGTATATTTAGGGCTTTGCAGAGTTTAATCCTTTTGATTTTAGATTCATCATAGTTAATCAATTTTCTATTCATTAGATCCTTTATGAGAATTTTATCAGTTTCATTATTTACAGTAAAATAAGACTCCAAACTCGCGATTATATCTTTTTTACTCGCGTGTTCAATCCCAACTTTTCTTCTGTTTTTACTTATTGCTTTTTCTTTGTTTATGAACGCAATTTTATATGAGCCTTTTGTTTCTAGTATTTTATTTGTGATTTGTTTGCCAGGAAAATCGGGATCTAAGAATAGAATTACTTCTTTCTTCAAACTAGTCTGATAGATTAAATTCAAAGTCTCTTCTGAAATGCTGCTGCCACCAGTTACAATACATTCAACATTAGGAAAAATACTTTTTATTTTTTGTTCATCGTGTTTTCCTTCAACGACTATAACTTGATTATACATTTTAATCCTCTTGATGATGGAAATAACGACTCTTTATTTTTTCAGGTATAATTATTTCTATGGCTTTTTGGTTTACATCAATATATTGATTTCCAGTACCGCCAGATTCTCCATCAATGTTCCAAGTTGCTTTTGTATTGGTTTTAATCTCTAATCTTTTGGATTTTAATCTCTTAACTAAAGGTGTTGACCAGAATGGTACGATAAATGATATTAGATAAACTAAACCATTAAATGGCGTAACGCTTCTGTATAATACAACATCAACTAATCCATCATCTAAACAAGGTTTGTATATCATATTTATACCCGCTACACGTTTTGAATTAATAATTAGTACCAAAGAGTATTTACCTCTTTCATCACCATTATCATGTCTAATTTTCATTTTCATTTTAGGAATTGTAAATAACTCAACAGCACCTCTAATAACATATGCTAAATAACCAATTTTCTTTTTTAAATTTGAATCCGTAACATAACTGATGTCAATGAAAGCACCATTTCCTGATACATAGCAAAAATATCTGTTGTTAGATTTAACAACATCCATTTTAGCTGAAACATCATTCAAAATGTTTTCCATTGCTTTTTTAACATTTTTTGATAAACCTAAACTCATTCCTATGTCGCAGCAAGTCCCTGATGGAATATAACCAATTTTTGGACGATAATTATTCTCCATCATTCCATTAACACATTCATTAAAAGTTCCATCTCCGCCAACAATAACTAATAGATCATATTTTTCTACAGATGCTAGATTAGCTAAATCAGTTGCGTGTCCTGGATGGTTTGTTTTGCATACAAAAACATCGTCATATTTATCTTTTAATAAATTTACGACGAAATCTAATTTATCTCCGAATTTTTGGTTACCACTCTTGGGGTTATAAATAAGCATTGCTTTTTTCAAAAAATCACCTATCTAATTATAGCATAGTCTATTTTAAAATTAAACATATGATTTTTTAATTAATATTAAGAGAATTATAAATTATAAGAACCTATTTAAAATAAAATTTGGTATAATACTTGTGGTGATAAAAATGTGTAAAATTGATACAGTGTTGTTTGATCTAGACGGTACTTTGGTAGACTCAAACGAATTAATAATTAAATCTTTAGATGAAACAATGAAAAAGTACTTTCCTGAGCGTGATTTATCACGGGCAGAACTCATAGATATGATTGGTCCTCCTCTGCAGGAATCTTTTAGCATCGCTAGTAAAGATCCAGTCGTCATTGATGAAATGATAGTTTATTATAGAAAAGTTTACGTAAAACTTGAGTTCGATTATATAAAATTATACTCTAACACTATTGAAATGTTAAAAATATTATCTGAAAATAATTTTAATTTAGGTATTGTCACAACTAAATTCAAAAGATCAGCTATGCCATCAATAATCCACTATGGATTAGATAAATATATTACATCTTACTGTTTTTTAGACGATGTAACAGAGCACAAACCGCATCCAGAACCTATTTTTTATGCTTTAAATCAATTTAAAGACTATAACAAAGTAATTATGGTAGGAGATAATAGTTCTGATATCTTAGCCGGAAGAAACGCCTCAGCTTTAACTTGTGGGGTTGATTGGTCTATCAAGAAAGATTTAATTAAAGCTCTGAATCCAGATTTCTGGATAAATGATTTTTTAGATTTAATAAAAATAATTAATAGTTTTAATAAGGAGGAATAAAAAATGAATTGTATTTTTTGTCAAATTGCTAACGGAGAAATACCAACCTACAAAATTTATGAGGACGAGAATGTAATAGCTATTCTAGATATCTCACAAGCAACCAAAGGCCACACCTTGATTATTGCTAAGGAACATTATAAAAATTTATATGATATTGACGAAAAGCTAGCCGGTAATATTTTCAGAGTGGTACCTAAAATTGCTAATGCAATCAAAAAGGCGTTTAATCCTATTGGTTTAAACGTTATAATTAACACAGAAAAACCTCTACAAACTGTATTTCATTTTCATTTACATATTATTCCTAGATATTATCAAGACGGTGTAGATATTGATTTTATCAACAATAAAGGGAATACTAGTAAAGCAACATTTGAACTAATTAAGCAACAAATTATTGACGAATTAAATTAATTACAATAACTTGTTTCAATATTTTTTTATATTCAATAAAAAAAAGACTTAACTCCGATATAGGATTTTAAGTCTTTTTATTTGTGTTATATATTATTTTGATTCGTCTAAAACAACTTTGTTCCCACCTCTAGATTTAGCTAAATATAATGCTTTATCACATTTAATAAAAGCTTCCTCTAAACTAATATTTTCGTCTAGATATGCATATCCAATTGATAGAGTTGTTTTGTATTTCTTTAGATCTTCGTCATTTAATATTCTATCTTGTATTTCTTTTAGTTTAATTATCGCAAATTCTTGATCAACGAGTAAGAATCCCGTAAATTCGTCGCCACCCCAACGTGACACTTTTCCACTTTTTCCCACAACAGAGTTTATAATATTTGCTATCCGCTTAATTATTAAATCACCTTGATTATGTCCGTATATATCGTTAACTTTCTTGAAATTGTCAATGTCAGACATAAACAATAATCCTTTTCGGTTTACGTCCTTGGATAGTTTATTAAACTCTCCAATAAACCCTCTTCTATTAAACAATAGAGTAAGATAGTCTTGATTGGCTAATACAGATACTTTTTCTCTATAATTACTAATCACTTTGTTAATAACGACTGATACCGCAGTAATTGAAATAGCTATAACAATTAAACTCATATAAAAATAATCTAAAAAGAATCTTGAAAATACTTTTGTATCCTTCACAACTAATATGTACCAATCAATCTCATCAATATATCTCGAAATGATATATTTGGATGAGGAATGTTCGGATATAGTGACCAAATCATCTTTATTTCCTGTAACCTTTTCTTCAATATCATCATAACCTAATTCAGTAAATATATTTAGTGTTTCAATACTATCTGTATTTGAACTTCCCTGAACTAGACCTGTGGGATCAATCAAGTAAACTGATAAATCGTAATTTTCTTCAAAATTAAGCATTATTGCTTGAACAAATTCCATTTCTAACCCAACACCTACAACAGCACTGACATTATTAGATTCATCATACATTTTAACATTAATGAAAATAGTTAAAATTCCTGATGCTTCATCTAAATCCACATCTAACTCATAGGAATCAGTGTTTTCTAGAAAAGAATAATACCATACATCATGAGCATCATCTTCAGAAACTGTTTTCAATACCCCATCATAATTATAATAATTATTAGTTGAAGAAGAAATTAAGAAAGTTGAATTATACTCATAATTTTCCTTTATTTGTTCCAAATAATTTGTTAAGCTATCTTGATCTTCTGTTAACTCATTATCGAGCCACGACTCTAAAAAAGTGTCGCTTGCCATAGTAAAACTAACATAAATTGGTTTAGTTAATTCATTATGAATTTCAGAATATATGTTCATAGTAGTTAATTCAGAAATATTTCTTGTACTATCTTTTATAACTTTGCTATAAGATAAATAGACAAAGAAACTAATTATTGTTATTCCCAAAAACATAATCAAACTAACGATTCTAGACGTTTTTTTCATGATAACCCCTTCAAGCGAATTTTATTGAAACCATCTTTCAGTATCTTTATACAATTTAACAATAACCTTAAGAAAAAAACTAATGTTTTTATTTCATTAGTTTTTTGTATTCTTTAAAAAGTGTTATTTAAAACTTCTTCAACAGCTTTTTCTTCTTCAGTTTTTTCTTCAACTGGTTCAGAAACTGTAGTTTCTAATGTTTCTGTTGGTTCAACTTCTCCTATAGGTAATTCTTCTTCAGCAGCATCAATTAAAGCAATTGTTGAAACTGTGTGTTCTTCAACTAAGTTTATAATCTTAACCCCTTGAGTAGCTCTTTTAGTTATTGATATTTGACCAATAGGTGTTCTGATTATAATTCCTTTATCAGAAACAACTAATAAGTCTTCATCACCAACAACACTAATTAATTTAGCTAAATTACCATTTTTTTCTGTAATGTTAATAGTTTTTACACCTTTACCACCACGATTTTGACATCTATATTCATCAACTTCAGTTCTTTTACCATATCCTAGTTTCGTTATAGCAAGAATTTGATTTCTATCCTCAGTAACTGATGTAACCCCAATAACTGATTCCTCATCCTTAAGATCGATCCCTCTTACTCCGCTAGCTGTTCTACCCATATTACGAACATCAGTTTCTTTAAAGCGAATTGCTTTTCCGTTAGAAGCTCCAATGATAATATCTCTAGTTCCATCGGTTAATTTAACTGAATGTAGTAAATCACCGTCTCTTAATGTGATAGCTTTAATACCGTTAACTCTGATGTTTTTGAAATCAGCTACTTTTGTTCTTTTTACAACGCCTTTTGTAGTTGTAAAGAACATGTATCCTTCATCAAAATCTTTAAGCGTCATAACAGCTGCTAATTCTTCACCTTCAACTAAGTTAAGTAAATTAACAATTGGTAATCCTTTAGAATTTCGTCCATAATTAGGAACTTTATACCCCTTCATCTTATAAACTCTACCTAGTGTTGTAAAGAATAGTAGGTAATCATGAGTTTGAGTAAAGATAATAGAATCAATTACATCATCTTCATTAAGGTTCATTCCGGTTTTACCACGTCCACCACGATTTTGAGCGCGATATACATCAACGTTCATTCTCTTAACATATCCGTTAGTTGTTACAGCAATAATTACATCTTCAACTGGAATTAAGTCTTCATCTTCAATATCATAATCTCCATATAAGTCAATTTCTGATCTTCTTTCATCGCCGTATTTCTCTTTCATTTCTAACGCTTCATCAATTAAAATGTTATTTTGTTTTTCAGGGCTACCAAGCGTTTCGTTTAAATCATCGATTTGAACGTGTAATTCAGTAACTTCTTTATTTATTTTATCTCTTTCAAGTCCAGACAATCTTCTTAATTGCATTGAAAGAATCGCTTTTGCTTGAATGCTGCTTAAATCAAATGCATTAATTAACTTATCTTCAGTATCATCATAAGATTCTTTAATTATTTTTATAACTTCATCAATGTTTTCTAATGCAATGATAAATCCTTGTAACAAATGTAGCCTTTGATTAGCTTTTTCTAAGTCAAAATTAGTTTTTCTTAAAAGTATTTCAACTTGATGATTGTAATAGTGAACTATAATATCAATTAAACCTAAAACTTCAGGCCTATCATTAACTAAAGCCAACATATTAGCACCAAAAGAAACTTGTAATTGAGAGTTTTTATATAAGTTATTTAGTAATACTTCAGGATTAACATCTTTTCTTAGTTCTAAAATAACTCTCATACCACCCTTAAGGTTTGATTCATCCCTTAAATCGGTGATTCCTTCAATTTTTTTATCTTTAGCTAACTCAGCAATTTTATCGATTAAGTTCGTTTTATTTACTTGATATGGTATTTCTCTAATGATAATTTGTTTTTTACCATTAGCCAATTCAATGATATCGGTTTTAGCTTTTACGCGAATAATTCCTCTACCTGTAGAATAAGCTTGAATAATTCCTGATTGGCCAAGAATAATACCTCCTGTAGGAAAATCTGGGCCTTTAATGTGTTGCATCATTTCTTCTAAAGTAATATCTTTATTGTGAATGTATGCAATATATCCATCGAAAACTTCATTTAAGTTATGAGGTGGAATATTAGTTGTCATACCTACCGCAATACCAGTAGCTCCATTTAATAATAAGTTTGGTATTCTTGTAGGTAAAACTTTAGGCTCTGATTCCGACCCATCATAGTTATCTACAAAGTTTACAGTGTTTTTCTTAAGATCTTTTAAAATTTCCATGGTGATTTTGCTCATTTTAGCTTCAGTATATCTTGATGCTGCTGCTGGATCCCCATCGATAGAACCAAAGTTACCGTGACCATTTACTAATGGGTAACGGAAACTAAAGTCTTGGGCCATTCTAACCATTGAATCATAAATCGCCGCATCTCCATGAGGATGATATTTACCCATAACGTCCCCAACTATACGCGCTGATTTTTTATATGATTTGTCAGGATAAACTCCAAGTTCTTCCATTCCATATAGAATTCTTCTATGTACTGGTTTTAATCCATCTCTTACATCAGGTAAAGCTCTCGCAACTATTACACTCATAGCGTAGGAAAGAAAAGAGCTCTTCATTTCATTAGTAATATTTATTTCGACAACTTTACTAACTTCGTTTTCTTCTTCGTTAATATTGTCAATAATGTTTTTATCTCCCATAATTTCCTCCTATACATCTAAATTCTTAACATATTCAGCATTAGTTTGAATAAATTCTCTTCTGCTAGCTACGTCATCGCCCATTAGCATGTAGAATACTCTATCTGCTTCTAACGCGTCTTCTAACGAAACTTGTAACAAAGTTCTTGTATCTGGATCCATTGTTGTTTCCCAAAGTTGTTCCGGATTCATTTCCCCAAGCCCTTTGTATCTTTGAATTGAAGGTTTTGATTTAAACTCAGCTAAGAGCGGTTCCAATTCCTCTTCAACGTAAGCGTATTTGATTGTTTTTCCTGATTGCACTTTGAATAGTGGTGGTTGAGCTATATACACATAACCTTTTTCAATAAGATTTCTTAAATACCTAAAGAAGAAAGTAAGTAATAAAGTTCTAATATGCGCACCATCAACATCGGCATCGGTCATGATTATTATTTTATGATATCTAGCTTTTTCGATTGAAAATTCTTCACCAATACCGGTTCCGAACGCTTGAATCATTGATAATATCTCTTTATTTTGTAAAGCTTTGTCTAATCTAGATTTTTCTACATTCAATACTTTACCTCTTAAAGGCAATATTGCTTGAAACTCTGAATTTCTACCCTGTTTAGCTGAACCTCCGGCAGAATCCCCTTCCACAATGTATATTTCTGATCTAGTTGCATCTTTAGATCTACAGTCCGCTAGCTTAGATGCAAATCCTAAAGCGTCTAAAGGTGACTTTCTTCTAGTAGCTTCTCTTGCTTTTTTGGCCGCTAAACGTGCTCTTTGAGCCATCATGGCCTTTTCTATGATTATCTTAGCTGCGGTAGGTGTTTCTAATAAAAATCTGTCTAGTCCTTGTTTCATAACTTGAGAAACTGCCGTTCTTGCGTCACTATTCCCTAGTTTTGATTTGGTTTGACCTTCAAATTGAGGGTCAGGATGTTTGATAGATATAATAGCCACAAGACCTTCTCTTGTGTCATCACCTTGAAGTGATTCGTCTTTTTTAAATATGTTATTTGATTTTCCGTAATTGTTAAGAATTGTTGTTAAAGTTCTTTTGAATCCTTCTTCGTGAGTTCCACCTTCTGCATTTGTAATGTTATTGGTGAATGGATAAATGCTTTGTGCATATCCATTGTTGTATTGCATAGCTATTTCCACGATGATATCGTCTAATTCACCTTCAAAATACGCTACCTCTTGATGAAGAACATCTTTTCCTTCATTTAAAAATTCTACATATTCTTTTACTCCACCCTCATAGCGATAATTCTTTTCGATATATAAATCTTCAGATCTACTATCGCTAATTGAAAATTGAATCCCTTTATTTAAAAATGCTAATTGTTGAATTCTTGTTCTTAGGATTTCAAATTCAAATTGTTGAGTTTCTTTAAAAATCTCAGCGTCAGGCAAAAAAGTAACTATTGTACCAGATACATCAGTATCTCCAAGTATTCTTAATTCTTTGTCTACAAATCCATGTTCGAATTCGATCATGTATTGTTTTCCATCTTTATGAATTTCTACAGTCATAAAAGTACTCAAAGCATTAACTACCGAAGCACCTACTCCATGTAGCCCTCCAGATACTTTATATGATTTATGGTCAAACTTTCCACCTGCATGCAATGTTGTATAAACAGTTTCAATAGAAGGTCTTCCTGTTTTTGGATGAATATCCACTGGTATTCCTCTACCGTTATCTTTTACTTTAATTATATTGCCAGGTAAAATTTCTACACTTATTGAATCACAAAAACCAGCTAATGCTTCATCAACTGAATTATCAACTATTTCCCATACTAAATGGTGTAGCCCTCTTGAAGCAGTAGTTCCGATATACATTCCCGGGCGTTTCTTTACCGCCTCTAAGCCTTCTAGTATCTGTATATTACTGGCATCATACTTGTTGTTATCATCCATTTTAATATTCCTCCCTAATTGTGTTGTTTTGGACTTTAAATATTTTCGAATCTTTTAATATTGATTTTTCAATATTGTCCAGATGTGTTGTAGTTATTATCGCTTGCGTTTTCAGTTTCATTAAATATCTGATTAATTTGTTTTGTCTCTTAGAATCTAATTCACTAAATACATCATCCAATAAAAATATTGGTCTTTCTTGGTTTTTAGCATAAATAATATCGCTTATAGCCAATATTATTGCTAAAACCATAATTCTTTGTTCTCCTTGAGATGCATTATCTTTGGCTTGAATGTTATCTATAAGAAAATCATAGTCATCCCTGTGCGGTCCAAGGTTTGTTGTTTTTAAATAGAGATCATTTTTGTATTTTGACTTCATCTTCGCTTCTATATCTCCTTCTACTGAAGGGTTATATTTAAATATGAAATCTGCTTGTTTATCGGATAAGAAACGATACATATTCTTTAATGATTCATTTATTTTATCAATAAATTGTTTTCTAAAATTAACTATAAGTTTTGCTGAGATTGATAACTGCTCTGTTAAAACATCCAACAAAGTTAAATCAGGATTTTCAGTTTCAGATAATTTCTTTAACAACTCGTTTCTTTGTTTTAATAAAACTTTGTAATTTGATAACTCAAATAAATATTGTCTATCAATCTGGCCATAGACAATATCAATGAAGTACCTTCTATCTTTTGGGGAGCCCTTAATAATTAATAAATCCTCAGGTAGGAAGGATAAAATATTAATTGTACCAATGTAATTACTCAGTTTTTTAATTTCTTGATTATTGACAACGGCTCTTTTTCCTTTTTCTGAAATTATTATTTTTAATTGTAAGTTTTTTCCTTTAGCAAAAGCATTAGCGTTAATCCTTGTAAATTCATGACTATAACGAATTAAATTAGTTTCGCTAGTTTTATATGATTTAGCCAAAGACAAAAAATAGATTGCTTCTAGTAAATTGGTCTTCCCACTTCCGTTATCGCCCACGAAGAAATTAACCCCTTCACCAAATACAACCTCTTGTTTATTATAATTCCGAAAATTGTAAAGCGATAAATCATTAAGTTTCATCAGATTCGATAAGATATGTTGTATATTCTATCCTAACTTGATCGCCTGGATATATCTTTTTTCCTCTTCTGTTTTCTAATTCACCATTTAAGAATATATCTGTGCTTTGTAAAAATATTTTCACTTCGCCACCGGACCCTACTATACTTGCGAATTTAAGTAATTGTCCTAGTGTTATATATTCGGTTTTAATAACTACCTTTTCCATAATTTCCCCTTATAATATACTTATATATATATTATATAATATAATAAGGAAAAATTCAATGATTTTCATGCAAAATCGGCCTTATTTTTAACTTTCTTTTGAGTCTTAGTTTGTATACTCAAAACATCAAAAACACCGCTAAATTAAATTTAAGCGGTGTTTTCTTTTTTTGTATGTTTTAAGTACTACTTTTTTACTATCTTATGCAAGAAATCTACCATTGTATATAACCAATGTCGATCAAGTTTAATTGTATCTAAAATAATATATATTCTTTCACGTTTATATGCAAATCTAATATACTTTGATATCTCAATTCCAGTTTTAAACAATTCGTCTCCCGCTAAAGCCTTTGTTCCATCCAACGAAAGCACTAAACTAATGTTTGTTTTGTTTTCAATTATCTTCTCTACTTGCATTTCTCTAGTTAAAAACTCAAATAGCTTCTCGTATATGTAAATTTCTAATTGTTGATCATATTTACCAAATCTATCAGTCAATTCATTGAGTAAATCGAAGGCTTCATCAATCGATTTAATCTTTTTAATTTTTTTATGCATCTCAATTTTGATATAGTCATCTTCGATATATTTATTGTCTATAAATCTAGAAACGTGGGCCTTAACACCTCGTTTCGATTTTTTGATTTTTGGTTCTCCATTCGCGTTAGAAATCTCCTCTTCAAGAATTTTCATATACATATCGATACCCACAGAATCCATAAATCCAGACTGCTCACGACCTAATACATCGCCAGCACCTCTGATAGATAAATCTCTAATTGCTATTTTAAATCCAGAACCAAGCTCAGTAAATTCTTTAATTACTTGTAATCTTTTTTCTGCCTCTTCAGTCAACATTTTATTCTTCTTATACATCAAATATGAATAAGCAATTTTATCGCTTCGACCAACCCTTCCTCGTATCTGATATAACTGGGATAGCCCCAGCATATCGGAATCATGGACTATTAACGTGTTAGCGTTGGGTATATCAATACCCGTCTCAATTATGGTGGTTGATACTAATACATCAACCTCTTGATTAATGAAGTTGTCTATTACTTTTTCTAGGTCATTCTTTCTCATCTTACCATGGGCAACATCTATCCTAGCTTCTGGTATTAGTCTTTGAAGCTTATCAGCTATAAAGTCAATGTCTTCTACTCTATTGTACAAATAGAAGACTTGACCGTCTCTAGCTAATTCTCTTTCGATTGAATCTTTGATTATTATATCGTTTCTTTCCAATACATATGTTTGGATAGGATACCTATTTTCAGGTGCAGTTTCTAACAAAGACATGTTTTTAACGCCCATTATAGCCATATGAAGTGTTCTAGGAATTGGTGTAGCTGATAAAGATAATACATCGATATTAACTTTGATTTCCTTAATTATCTCTTTATGTAAAACTCCAAATCTCTGTTCTTCATCGATAACTAATAATCCTAAATCTTTATATTCGATATCTTTACTTAAAATTCTATGCGTTCCAATTAGAACATCTATTAATCCATCCTTCAGTTTTTGTATTATGTCTTTTTGATATTTCTTAGTAACAAAACGATTAAGTAGAGCTACATTAACACCATATTCTTCCATTCTATCCTTAAATGTGGTGTAATGTTGTTTAGATAAAACCGTAGTTGGGGCTAGATATGCCACTTGTTTTCCATTTAGCACTGCCTTAAAGGCCGCTCTTAAAGCTATTTCTGTTTTACCAAACCCAACATCACCACAAATTAATCTATCCATAGGCGTCTTTTTAGCCATGTCACTAAACACATCATTAATTGTTTTTAGTTGATCTACAGTTTCATGGTAAGGAAAACTTTCTTTAAGTTCCTGTTCTAGGGCTGGAAACTCCTGAAAAGCAAATCCAGATGCATTTTCTCTGCTGGCGTAAAGTTTAATTAACTGATCTGCTATTTCTTTTACTTGATCTCTAACTCTGTTTTTAGCTTTAGACCAATCACTACCACCAAGTTTTGATAGTCTCGGAGAGAAACCTTCATTTCCTGAGTACTTATGAATCTGATCAATCGCATCCAATGATACATATAGTTTATCGCCACCGCGATATTCAATATGGATATAATCATTAACAGCCTTTCCAAACTTCATAGTTTTGATTTCTAAGAACTTACCAATCCCATAATCGTAGTGAACAACATAGTCACCTTTTTTTAGATCGTTGATACTATTTAAGCGATTTGATTTTTTATAAACCGAAACATAATCACCTCTTTTTCTAGAGATGTTTTTCTTCGTTAACGCTTCTTCGCTAATCAAGTTGATCTCAAAACTATCAGAATAAAAATCAAAAACATGCTCACTGACAATTAGGTTTATTGTGTTGCTACACAAGTTTTCTCTGACCTTTAATGAAGTGTAATCAATTGACTTTGATTTTAATACATTAGCAAATTTCTTTCTAGATTGTGAACTCTTAAACGCAATCACTTGAGTGAATATACCGCTATTTTTAGACAATTCCCTATAAAGAAAATCAAGATTGTCACTATATGTCAAAGCTTCTTTACCAAAGATCGAGTATTGAATAGGATAATCTTTTTTATACTGATAATCTAAGTAATCCATGATGACTGATTTATTGTTTAATAGTTCATTAAAATCATATAGCATACTGAATTCTAATTTTGGATAATCAGAAGCCGACATATACCAGTCTTTTATTTCCTCAATTAATATCTTGTTTTGTTCTTTGATTCTGTGGAAATCTATCAGAAATAAATTAGCATTTTTACTATAGTCCAAAATAGTAAAATGTTCTTTTGTTAAGAATGGTAGATACCTAATTAGCCTATCCAACTCATCATGATTTTTTAAGTTTTCCAAATCTTTTTTAATAAGATCAATTGTTTCACTTTTGAAATCAATCTTAGCTATTTTTTCTTCGACAAGTTTCTCCAGATAGTTAAAATCTTCATCAGAATAGAAAAACTCTACCATTGGCAACAGTTCGATATCTTTTACTTCTTTAATTGACCTTTGCGTATCAATATCAAATTCTTTAATAACATCTAGCAAATCTCCGAAAAAATCTAATCTAAACGGATTTTTAGCTCCTAGAGGATATATATCAACTATTCCCCCGCGGATTGAGAAGTCGCCAATCTTTTCAACTGTATATTCTTTTTTATAACCATAGTCAATCAGTTTGCCAGTTAATTGTTTTAAAGAATACTCTTTATTCTTAACTAATCTAATTATCGAATCCAACCATTTTTGTAACGGAAGCTCTGGTTTTAGAATCCCAAATAAGTTAATAACAACAATCCTTTTTGGGTCAGTAATTATCTTTTTGATTGTATTAATTCGTTCTACTCTAAACTCAATTGATGAAACTAATAACTCGTTTGTAATGAATTCATCTTGTGGGAAAAAACAAACTTTATTTGAATCTAAAACTTGACATAACTTATCATATATTAGCTGTGCCTTATATAGATTTGGTGTAACCAAGAATATTGTTTCGTTATTTTGATGGAAATACTCCATAGTTAACAACAAGGCATTATCCTCGTTGGTATTGTTTATGTACACCTCATTATTCTTCTTAATAGACTGTGTAATTTCTTTCATTAAACTATTTGATTTTAAGAAATCTAGAACTTTATTCATTAGTACCTCCACGTGCTTTAGGCGAGTAATTTACTCGCTAGGGTTATATATAATTTTTTTGTTTATTTATTGTTTTGGATTCTAAACCCTAAATTTGATAACATTTTGTTAGGGAAAAACCTAACAAAAAAGTATAACAATTTTATAGATAATCCTGGGATAATTAACGCTTTTCTCTTTTTTATTCCCTTGATTATTATCTTAGCACACTTATTAGCGGTCATTCCTCTATTAATAGAAGCGTTCGCTACTTCATTGAACTCAGTTTTAACAGGCCCAGGAGTTACAACTAATACTCTAACATTTTTTTCTTGTCTTTTCAACTCATAGTTAATAGCTCTTGAAAAGCGGTTAACATATGCTTTTGAAGCTGAATATGTAGAATGTCTTGGCATCGGTAAAAATCCTGCCGATGACCCAATATTAACTACATTCCCTTTATCAAAATTCTTAATATATAGTTTAGTAAGAATTTGAACAGCTTTTATATTTAGGTCTATCATATTAAGTTCTTTATCTAAATCCGTTTCTGAAAATAGACCTAGATATCCAAAACCTGCGTTATTAATCAGTAGATCTACATTTAGTTTCTTAATTCTATTAAATAGTTCAAAACAATTATCCTGAACCGATAAATCTAACTCTTCTAATTTAACATCTATCTCATATTTAGATAATGCCTTTTTAATTTCTTTTAATCTATCTTCTCTTCTGGCTATTAAAACTAAGTTATAACCTTCTTCTGCTAATAAGAAAGCTAATTCTCTTCCTAATCCTGAACTAGCCCCTGTAACTACTGCGTACATAAAATCACCCTACTCACTTTTTTTTAGTTGATTAGCTTTTTTTCTTTTAAGTAATAGATAAACGCCAAAACCAACCATTATTAAACTTAAATACTGTGATGGAGATGGGTAAGTATTATATTGTGTTGTAATAAAACCAAATATAGACCCGCGATCATCACCTCTAAAAAACTCATTAAGAACTCTAAATGCTCCATAACCAATTAGATAAACTTCAGTTTCCATATTTTTAAATGATTTAACTTTGTTTAATAAAATAAATAAGATAAATAAGAAAATTGATTCAAATAATTGAGTTGGATAAACTGATATACCTTCTGAATGTCCATGAGGGAACGTTACTCCAAGAAACGATTCAGTCGGTATTCCATAACAACAACCAGCAAAGAAACAACCAATTCTACCAATAGCGTGCGCTATTACTACTCCAGTTATGATTGTGTTAAGGATTTTTCTTAAGTCTTTATTGCTTTCTTTATATCCGTACTTAATAAATAATATTAAAGCAGCTAATCCACCGATTAATCCACCGATAAAAGTAACGGATCCAAATGATCCCTTAACAATTTCAACAAATGTCATTCCAGCGTCAGCCATTTCGCGGTAATTACCTATAAAATGAAAAACACCATCAACAATATAAGATGATAATAAGGTTATTCCTAAACTTAATACTAAAAATAGCAACAACTTGTTAGTTTGTTTTCGAGTATAACCATCTTGCTTTTCTAATCTTCTAGCTACATACGCTAACATCACAAATAAACCTAGCATAATCATAATGTCATACATAGGTAAATTATATCCAAAAACGTCAGGTAATAAATAAGGATACATAACATCAACTCCTATAAAAATTATACCATATCTCTTGTTTTTTTTGGCTATAAATACAAAAGAACGAGTCGAAACCCGTTCTTAAATAATTAATGTATATTTTAACCTTTTGTCGCTCCGGCCGCAATACCTTCGATTAGATATCTTTGGAATATCATATAAAGAATTGTAATTGGCACAGCTACAATTAAAGCACCTGACGCAAACATTGTATAACTTGAAGTTTGAGGGTTTTGAATCATTGAGAATAACCCTACAGCAATTGTCCATTGTTTTGAAACTGCATCAGGATCTATCGTTCCTGCTAATTGAACATCCAGTAAATACTTAGGTAACATATAATCCATCCAAGGTGCCATGAATAATATTACTGCTACAAATGATAAGATTGGAACTGATAAAGGTAAGATAATCTTAAAGAAAATCTGTGTTTTTGTAGCTCCATCAAGCATAGCTGATTCATCAAGGTCTTTAGGGATTTGTGATAGATATCCTTTAATCAACCAAATGTTTCCAGGTATACTACCACCTACATAAAGTACCGTTAGCCAAGTTGGTTTACCTAATAATCCAAATACTTGGAATAAAGTAAACATCGCAATCAATCCCATAAATGAAGGGAAAACTTGCAATACTAGAATTGTCATCAATCCAGCTTTTTTACCTTTAAATTTAAATCTAGCAAATACATATCCTGCTCCTGTAACGAAGACAACACCTAATGCCATAGATAAAACCGCAATAATTAATGTGTTTTTATACCATGTTAAGAATTGTGTTTCTTCAAATAATTCAACGTAGTTTCCGAATGTTATTTGTTCAGGCCACAAGGTTGTAGGTAATCCAGATGTATTGGTAAATGAACTACCAAGTAAATAAACAACTGGGAACGCAACTATCCCCGCAGCTAATGCTAAGAAACCAAAAGTTAAAAACTTCATTAGGAGTTCTTTAGGTCCAAATATTGCTCTATAAGACCCTTTAAATATTTGTTTCCTTTCCTCTAATTTTAATGCTCGGATTATTCCATAGACAGGGATTAATCCAATGAAGTTGCCGGTTAATTTTTTATATCCCTTTTTCGCAAATATTTCACCTGTGATGCTACTATGCATCAACCAAAATACAACGATAAGGTAGACAGTTATTATTGTGCTAACCATAATTAATCCTCCTTAAATGCTCTTGTTTGAGAGAAGTTCCATGCTGCAACTGACCCTACAAGAATAAAGATTAATATTGAGAAAACTGATGCCATGTTATATACTTTCTTTTCAACTGTCAGTGTATACATCCATGATATCAAAATATCTGTGCTTCCGGCAAATGCCGTGTCTATGTCGCCGGCCCCAGTACCCCCTTGAGTAATAAAATAAATTACTCCGAAATTGTTAAAGTTTCCTGAGAAAGTCATAACTAAAATCGGTGAAAGGGAGTACATGACCAATGGAAAAGTAATGAAATTGAATTTTTGTCTTTTTGAAGCTCCGTCTATATCTGCGGCTTCATATAATGTCCTATCAATAGAAGTCATGATAGAAGTCATTAAAGCCATGAAATAAGGTGCCCCCAACCATACATTAACAACGATCAATGTTATCCTAACAAACCAAACGTTATTAGCGTTAGTAAACCATTGAATATTATCGTGTCCTAAATAGAACAATTTTTGTAACGCAGGTAAACTATCGTTAAAAGCTTGTCCTAATATTCCCCAGTTTCGGAATATCTGGTTAATCCCCAGAGTTTCGAAAAGGGAGTTAATGACCCCTCGATCACTAAAGATAACCGAGAATGCCATCTGTGAAATCAATGCTGGAATCGCCCAAGGTAAAATCAAGAACGTTCTCCAGAATTTTTTAAAATGAACCCTTTCTGAATTGATAACAACAGCCAAGAACATACCACCAAAGAATACGGTAGCTGTTGAAGCGATTGCCCAAATGACTGTCCAAACTAATACGCTCCAGAATGTTTCAGCAAAAGGAATTCCTTCTCCGAAACTAAAGATTCGAGTAAAGTTTTCAAATCCAACCCAGGTAAATAACCCAGTATCGGAGTCAAAACCACTATAACTTGTAAATGCAATTAAGAAACCAAATAATATTGGCATTAGAGTAATAAAGGTAATTACAAATACAGCAGGTAACATCATAACATATTCAAATCCATGAGTGAAAATATTATTGAACCACTCTTTATCACTAACAACTTCCTTTGTTTCCGCATGTTTTTTGCTAGTCTTATAAGCGTCGATTATTCCCCACACATATATCATGGCAAAATAAAATAACAATAGCGAATAAATTAATCCTTGGATTAATAAATATGATGAAACGTGGCCTAGTAATGGGGTTTCATCAAGAACTCCCCCAACTGCTCCGTAGGTAATTCCACTTTCGGAATAACTCACTGATTTTAATGCATCATGTAAACTATTATATGAATATACTACTTTTTCAGTTGTTCCTAAAGTCGCTAATGACCAAAATCCTTTAAGGAAATTTCCAGCTTTGTCATAAAAGAAATTGTAATATTGAGTTTCAAAAGTTTCTCGTAACTCGGGATTAATTGAGAAATATACTTCAATTAACATCCTGTTATAATTTCCAGAATCAAAACTAGTGTTTCCATTATATCTAGCTGTTACGTAATTTCTAAAATATGATGTAAATTCTGTTCCATTATAACCGTGTACTATTTCATATGATAATTCAGGTATATATCTTACGTATAAAACATTGCTGTCAGAAAAGATTAAATCCCCTTTAATATCCATTTTGTCTAGTGATGATAAATATGAAAATTGAGTTGCATCTTGAGCATCAATAAAATCATGGCTATCCAATACGTTTGTATATCGATAATCCGAAGATCCTAATACAGAATCACTAATAGTTGATTTTATATATATAACCCCTGTTATAGAATCATAATATAAGGAACCACTTCTTTTGTATTCTGTAAAACCGGTAACGTCTGTGATTATATCAGAAGAATCATTTACATTCACATAAAATACATCCCTAGTTTCACCTTCACCAGTGATTACTCTATAGTATTCATCACCGTTTTCTGCATACATGTTAACTCCATATATTACATCGGTAAAGTTCATTGCATCAATTGCTGTATCATCTGTACCAATAAGCAAATCACTATCTCTAATAATACCAGTATTTGATGTTCCTACTCCATCATCTGTTGTGATAAGGTCCGTAGACAACATAAAGTACCTAGCTGTGGATGCACTAACTATTTCTTCTGCAACATAATCAAGTAATTCATACATTGTGAATCCGTCTGCTTTTACACTTTGGTAATATGCTTCAAATTCAGGAAAGTCAACTTCACCTTCCGCGGTTTGAAATGCAAAATTTTGATAAAACACTCTAGAAAAATCATCGGAAAATAATTCACCAGTTTCAGCTGTTAACTTATCATATGGATCGACTTCTTCAAAATAATGGCTACTAGATATTTCTATACCTAAAAATGCCGCAAAAAAGACAAAGAAAAACAGCGCTTTTATGAACTGCTTATTAAATATTTGTCCTAATCCAGGAATGAACCCAGAAGCTACACCTTTTAAAATGTGTTTTCCGTTATTTTTCATTATTTTCTCCTATATTATTGTATAAAACTTAAGAAAGAAGGCCTTCTCACGAAGGCCGTCCTAATCACTCCTAAGTATTTTTAAGAAGCTAACGCTTTAGAAGCAGCGTATGATGCTTCAGCTTTCTTTTGTTCTGTTACTATATCTGCAGCTTGATTCCATACGTTAATTACCATAGTTTCAGCAGCTGCCCAGTAATAAGTTACTTCAGCAATAGTAGGCATCGGTATTGATGTTTGAAGTTGTTCTAACATAACTTGCATATAAACATCCGTAGAAATACCTTCAATATTTGATAAATCTTTTAAAGCAGGAGCATCATTTGAACTTGTATAAAGAGCTTGTTGAGCTTCTTCTGTTGCTAAGAACGATACAAAGTCAATTGCTGCAGCTTTATTGTTTGAATATTGATACACTGCAACCATTTGAGATCCAGCAAAAGTTTGCACTTCACCGGTAACTCCAGCAGTTTGAGCAGCAAAACCAGGTATTACAGTTGCGCCTAGGTTTTCAGCACCAATTTTTTCTTCAAAAGTTGTAATTGACCAAGGACCAGCAATAATCATTGCAGCTTGTTCTTGTTCAAATGCTGTTGTACCAACTGAGTTATGAGAATCATTACCAGTAACAACTGGTTTTAATTCTGTATACATCCAATCTAAAGCATTTGTTAAATTTACTGATTCAAATCCAACTAATGTTCCGTCAGTTCCGTCAGTTCCGTGAGGTCTCCAACCAAATGCAGAATAGATTGCTTGGTTATAATAATTGTCTGCCCAGTGAGAATTGGTAGTAAGTAATTGTTTTCCTTCATTTGCAGCTGCAAATGTTGCAGAAAATTCAATATAATCTTGCCAAGTTTCTAAAGCAGCAACTTCTTCATCAGTAATCATTGTTTTGTTATACATCATAAATACTGATTCAATTGAAATTGGAACTGCGTATAAAGTAGGGTTAGTCGTTCCTCTTGTTCCTGCTGTTGCAATTTCCATAGCAACGTCTAACATAGTTTCGTCTAAATCTTCATATAGCTCGTTAGGAAGTGGATATACCAAATCTTCTAACATAGCTAGTGATAAGTGGTCATGAGGGAACATAAACACATCTGCCCCATTTCCAGATACACCATAAGTTTTAAGTCTGTCACGAGAATCTAAAGCTCCCATGTGTTGGAATCTTACTTCGATATCCGGATATGCTGCGTTGAATAAAGGTTCTAATTCTTCCCAGAACAATCCATCTGAATCATCCATCCAAACTGTAATTGTAGTAGATTTTACTTGACTTTCACTAAAATTAATTATGTCAGGTAATAAATCTTCATCACAACTAACTAATGTGAAAAGCGCGAACACTGATAAAAATAAAGCTAATAATTTTTTCATAATCATATTCTCCCTTCACCTATTAAATCCAGTCTCTTCTTTTTACAAAGAAAAGAATGATTCCTAATAATCCAATTCCAGCAATGCTAGCACTTGCTGCGCCGCATCCTGTTTCTGGAGCTGTTACGTTAATTGTAAATGTTGCATTTGCTTCGTTACCCCAAGCATCAACAACTGTTAATATTACTTCGTGAACACCAACTTCGTTCATGTCAACTGTACCTTCGCCATCTTCAACATAAATAAGGTCAGTTACTGTACCGTCACGATTATCTATGGCTCTTAATACAGGCCATAATTCAGAACTCCAACCTTCACCAGCAACTATTGATACTGATTCATCACTAATAAAAGTAATTTCTGGAGCTTCATCATCAATGTTTACTGCGATTTCAGCTATTTGTTGATCAGCAACGTCAGTTTCACCATTGTCAAATTTCAACATATAATCGCCGGTTGCTACTAAGTCATCATTTAAAACAACAACTAGTTCAGTAATGATATCATCTTCTTCATTATAGTTAAGTTCTTTAATGGCATCTACCATTTCAGTTTCACCATCCCATAAAGTGAAGAAAGATTCTAAATCTACTAATACTCTTTCATATTCATCTTTTGTATATGTTACATAATCATAAATTGGATCGCCTTTTACAAAATTCATTAATTCATCAACGAAATCTGCACGAACTTCTGTATAACCATAAGTATCAGCAACATCGCCAGCAATACCAGTATAAATAACTTTTACATCGCCAGCTACCATACCATCAAAGTATGAAGTTGTTCCATCAGCTTGGAATTGAATGTTTGCGTCACCAGAATATTTAGTATCGCCATCATGAACAATGATTCCAGGTCCATCTCCAATATTAGCAGGATCAACTGTTAATAAAGTAGCCACACCTTGTAATCCGTCAGGATTTGTGAATGCATTTACCATAGGTAGAGGTTCACCCCAACCTGCTGCATTTACATCCCAACCCCAGTTATGAATACCAGTAGTTTCTGTGTATTCACCAGAATCGTTAAGTAATAATACGATTACATTTGCTTTTGTTTGATCTGCTACAAAATAATTTTGTAATCCACCTTGGAAATAATAGATGTGAATTTCATCTACAGTTCCATCAGCAATTGATGTAACATCAAATGTAATGTGATCTCCATCAGGAGTTTCGCGGAATCCCCAACGGTCATCAGAATTAATCATATCAGCAATTGGAATTAATCCAATTTCAGTTGCGTCATCATCAATCAAAACTTCCATTACAGCACCAAATGCATCAACACCAGCTTTTACAACTGGAGATTGAGATCCATCAGTACCAGTTCCCCAAGTCCAAAGACCTACGTCAGAATAATCTCCATCCCATTTTTGATAATGGAATACAACTCTACCTTCAACTTCTGCAGGAATTGCTGCAGGTGCATAAGCATCATAAGTTGTAGTATCTTGTACAATTGGGTTTTCGCTTGCTATGTATTCATAACCAACGATTTCATATTCATCATATTCAATTTGCCCAATTATTGAAGTTTCATCTTCATATGCTGCAGGTACATCAGCAGAGAATTTAACTAAAATTGTGTCTGGTTTAGAAGCGTATGTTCCTGATAACATATAATTATCATTATCAAATGGAACAAATTTAAATGCAAATGATGAATCCGCAAATAAACTAACATTTTCTAGTCCCATATAAACATCACCAGCAGCATAAACCGCTGTAACATCACCAGCTAATAAATCAGCTGTTGCATCTTCTACATCCGCAGATTTTTTAGTTGCATCATTTCCAGCATAAATCAAGAATTTAGGATCAACATCAACTTCAGCTTGCATTAAGCCAACCTTACCAAGTTTTCCTTCTGGAGTCATAAAGTTTCCAGTGAAAATCTCTGAAGGAGTTCCCCAAGCACCATCGATATCATTTTCCCAGCCACCCCATGCATGAACACCAAGATTTTCTTCGTATTCTTCAGTTGTGGTAAAGAAAACAACAAATAAGTTAACAAGTAAAGGATCAGCTACAAATACAGTATCACTTCCACTAAAGAAGTAAACATGTGTTGTTTCTCCAGCGGCTGCTGCAGTTACATCTATTGCTAAATCCATGTCTTCATATGTGTCTTTGTAATTCCATTTCGCATTCGCATCCGCGTCTGTGAACATATCGGCAATTACTACACCGCCCATTTCTGTAGCGTCCGCACCAATTAAAATATCGAAGTATACTCCGAAATCATCCGTGCCAGTGACAGCTACACCATCTGCTGTTCCATCTGTACCAGTGTTCCATACCCACATACCTACGTCATCGTAGTCTTCGTACCATTTTTGGTAATGGAATACTACTTTACCAGCCGCTGCAGCTTCTACTTTATTAACTAAAGCAGTTGAAGCAAGTCCTAGTAAAGCAAGTGCAGAAAAAAACAGTAAAAACAATTTTTTCTTCATTTTTTCCTCCTATTTTTTTTATATATAATTAACTTTTATACTATCTTTTTTTTATAAAGGCAGTACTATATCCATATTTTACTACGTAGGTTCTAATTATGCAAGCGCTTTACTTTTATAACAAAGGGTAATCGGTTACAGTCTTAAATATATATAAACAAAGCCATTTATGGTAAAATAAGAGTGAAGAATTTTAGTAATAAAGGGGGCATTTTTTATGTTAAAAAAATTAATTTTAGCTTTGACATTAGGTTTTTTCTCAATCTTAGTGATGAATATAACAAGCGTTGAAGCTGAAGAAATAGCGACGGATACGCTAATTATCCATTATTTCCGTTATAACGGCGATTATGATGAAGGTTGGAATATGTGGTTATGGCCAAGTGGTGGAAGCGGGGCAGGTTTTTATTTTGATGAAATAGATGATACCGTTGTCACTGATGGTTACGGAGCTGTAGCAACAATAGATATGGTTGAAGAAGGTTTAGGTGGAGCGACTGAAATAGGCGTTATAATGAGAATGAACGAATGGGAAAGAAAAGACGTTGACAAAGACCGCTATATGATAATACCTGAAAATTCAGAAAACGGAGAAGTACATGTATACTTTGTTGAAGGTGATGAAAGAATTGGCTATTCAATAGACGATCCTAATGGGCCTGATAAATCAAATAAAGTAATCTCAGCATATTTCATGGATGTTAATACAATTACATATTCATTGACAACGGCGGCTGAAGTGGCAGATATTTCATTAAAAGTTAATGGCACATTAACAACACCAACAATTAGTATTACCGGTAGAACGGGGACACTTACATTACCTACTGCAGTTGATTTGGGCAATACTTATGAACTAATTGTAGATTTTGATGGAAATATAAAGGAATATATTGTTACATTTGATGGCATCTACGATACAGTTGAATTTGAAGACTCATATTATTATGATGGTGATGATTTAGGAGCTATTGTTGATGGCGATGAAACATCATTTAGAATATGGGCACCAATTTCTAGTTCAGTAACTTTAAATATTTATGACAGTGGTAGTCCTGCATATTTAATCGCAAAAGATTCTACTGCTACCGATACTCCGACTCAAACAATTGAGATGAATGAGAGTTTTAACGGTACTTGGATAACAACTGTATCAGAAAACTTACACGGAAAGTATTATACTTTCTCAGTCACTAATGGAATTTCTACTAATGAAGTAGTTGATCCATATGCAAAAAGTGCTGGAGTAAACGGCTTAAGAGGAATGGTTGTTGAATTTTCACAAACTAATCCTAACGGGTTCGAATATGGTGTGAGACCAGATAATATGACAAATTATACAGATTCAGTAATTTATGAACTTCACGTAAGAGACTTAACAACTCATAGCAGTTGGGAAGTTGATGCACAATATGAAGAATATCGTGGTAGATTTATGGGCTTAACTGTTGGCGGTACTACTTATGAAGGCATCCCAACTGGTTTAGATCATATAATAGACTTAGGTGTTACACATGTTCAATTATTACCATTCTTTGATTACGGTAACGCTGTTGATGAATCAGGTAGTGATACTCAATTCAACTGGGGCTATATGCCATTAAACTTCAATGTTTTAGAAGGTTATTATGCAACTGACCCATATGATGGTTCAGTAAGAATTAACGAATTCAAACAAGTAGTCAACTCATTCACAGAAAACGATCTAAGAATCGTTATGGATGTCGTATATAATCACACAGGCCAAAGTGGAGATTCAAATTTCAATTTAATTCTTCCGGGTTATTATCATAGAATGAATGCAGATGGCTCATTTAGTAACGGTTCTGGAACAGGTAATGAAACTGCTTCGGAAAGAGTTATGATGCAAAAATTTATGGTTGATTCTACCGTATTTTGGGCTTCTGAATATAATATTTCAGGTTTCAGATTCGACCTAATGGCATTACATGATGTAGAAACTATGAATATGATTACCGCAGCGCTACATGATATTGATGAAACAATTATTGTTTATGGTGAACCGTGGACTGGTGGAGGTTCTCCTCTAGATTCTGACATCGTAGCTGGCAAAGAAAACTTGGCAGACATGCCAGGTGTAGCTGCTTTCAATGATGAAATTAGAGATGGAGTTAAAGGTTCTGTATTTAACGCTAGTGAAGGTGGTTTTGTTCAAAATAATCTTAATGAATCAATATTAACTAAATTAAAATCTGGTATCGTTGGTGGAACTGACTATCCAGGTATTGATGAAAGTTTATTATCATACGAAATGGCTTGGGGAAATAATCCTTCACAAGTAATTAACTATGTTTCAGCTCATGACAATAATACTTTATATGACAAGTTAAAATTATCCACAGCGATTAGTCAAAGAGAATTCGTTCCAGAAATGCAAAAACAAGCTAATGCTATCGTGCTTTTAGCTCAAGGTATTCCATTTATTCACGCCGGTGCTGAATTTATGCGTTCAAAACCAGCATCTAGTGGTCCTGGATTTGATGAAAACTCTTACCAATCTCCTGATTCTACAAATCAATTGAGATGGGATGAATTGGCTGAAGAAGAAAATCAAGAAATTTATAATTATTACAAAGAAATGATTGCTTTTAGATTAAATCATCCTGCATTTAGAATGACAACTGCAGCAGATGTATTAGCTTCTCTTGATTTTATTGAATATGAAGATGAAACAGTTTTAGCTTATAAAATATCTAGTTATGCTAACGGTGATTCATTCGATGAAATCCTCGTTATTCACAACACAGGAGACTTCGTTAAAGATGAATTGCCTGCAGGAATCTGGAATTTAGTTGGAGATGCTTCTGGTATATCAGACGAAATCATTAAAACTTACGAAGAAGGCGATGATTTTGTTGCTTTAGAAAACGAAACATTAGTTTTCTATTCTGGAGAAGTTGTAGAACCTGCACCAACCGATGGTGGTTGTGCATCATGTGACTCTTTATCATCATCTATTATTATATTTGGTGTAATTACATTGTTTAGCTTCTTTATTTATAGAAGAAAATTCTAAGAAAATTTAACAATAAAAAAAGGGATTCGACTCGAATCCCTTTTACTTTGTTATAAACTCTTTGCTATAAACTCTTTCTACTTGCTTGTTTTGCCTTTGCTCCCTTATATATAGCTATATAAGCAATAATAGGGGTAGCGAACTGGAATATAACAATAGAGAAAGCACTTAACTCTATTAATCCGGTTAATCCTATAATCATACCAAATATTGCTGGCAACGTCATAGAAGCTATTACAATTCGAATATTTTCACCAAAATTGGTTACTTTTTCAAATTTTATTCTAATTAATAAGAATAGGGCTGCTACAACAGTAATTAAAATTAAATTCAACACCAAATTAATCCCGGTATTGTAAATTACGGATTTAAATTGGGCATATCCTCCGAAGGAATCTTCAATTATTGTGGCTAATTTATTAACCGCTACGGATTGGTTTGTTAGATTTAATTCACTAAACCTAACAACCTCTTCCACGTTTGAATAATTAGCTGAGAATTGATAGTCTCCATCCTCGTTATAATAGCTAATTCTTTCTACTTCAAACATTAAAGTTCTATCAGTTGGGACATAATCAGCTAAAGGAGAAAAAACTATATATAAATCTTCCTCCGCCAAATTACTGGTTAAAAAAACTGAGTTTTCTGTATCTTCATAATACATTCCTGATCTAGATATCTCTATATCTTCAGGCAAATCACTTGGCAACCAGTCTGGGTAAGTTTCTCTCATACCGGCAGTAAAGTTATATAAATCCCAGCCGCCAGATCTAATTATTTGTAAATTAAGAGGAAAACTAATAATTAATATTAACAATATAAAGTAAAAAAATATAACTCTTCCTTTTGTTTTTTTTAGCCCATAGATTTTCTTAATTCTTAAACTATCTACAAAAAACTTAATCATCTTATTCCGCCTCGTCTATTTCAATTATCACAGTTGATCTAGCTGGTATTTTCGTTACATCCGTTAAATCCGTTAAATCACTAACATATATAATGGTTCCTAGGTAATCAACCATATCTAATTCAGATTCACCAAAATTATGTAATATAAGTAATTTTTGATGTTGGTTTTCAAACTCAAATTCACGATAAAAACCTTGTAATGAAGATGTAGAATCTTCATATTTAATAAAACTATTTCCATATTTTAAAGCAATATTATCATTTCTCAATTGTAACATAGTTTTATAATGATTAAGTAAAGATTCTTCGTTGAGTAATTGATTATCTATTGAACCTATTGTGGCATTTAAATTATTAACATTTATTAAGTCTTGATGACTTGAAACTAACCAATCAGCAGTAAATTCGTCTCCCCACGACAGTGGTAGTCTCATTGTTTCATCCCATATGTCTGGGCCAGATGCCTTATATCCATACATTCCCAACTCTTCGCCATAATAAATAATTGGATTCCCAGGAAGAACAAGTAACATCTCAGCACTTAATCTTATACTATCATCATTCCCCAAAGCTTGAGATGCGAATCTATTCATATCATGATTAACTATAAACGGAGCGCTTATGAAATCTCTATCTATCCTACGATAGTAATCATACATATCTTCCAATACAGTAACATATCTTCTATTAGAGTAATTTTGAGCGGCAGTTCTTATTTGAGCCGCTACTGGGAAATCTAATGGAGAATCAACAGCTCCAAAATAATCTCCAATCACTTGATATAATTGGTTTTCATATATTTCAGCCGTAATATAAATATTTTCGGCGTATTCATCAATTGACTTTGTATAGCCTTTTAAGAACACTATATTATCTAAGTATGTCGTAGTTTCGCCAATGAACTCGTTTTCACCAAAGAAATGGTGTGCAGCATCTAATCTAAATCCCTTTACACCTTTATCAATCCAAAATTTAGAAATATTAAGTATTTCGTCAACTACAACTTGATTTTGAAGATTTAAATCAGGCATTGTATAAAAGAAGTATCCACAATATTTACCAACTGATGTAGAGTGCCAAATTGATTGATTCCATGAACCAAGTTTATTGGACGTATCAACCGTATTATCGATAAAGTTATAATATTCCATATAGGTTTCATCGCCTTCTAACGCAGCTTGGAACCAAGGGTGCTCGCTAGAACTGTGATTAAATACCATATCTAACATGATTTTTATTCCAACTTCATTAGCTTCGGTTACTAGGTTTTCAAAATCTTCCATAGTTCCATAATCTGAGTTTACACCATAGTAATCTGAGACATCATATCCGTGATATGTAGGTGAAGGGTGGATTGGCATTAACCACAATCCTGTTATACCTAAATCTGCTAGATAACCTAATTTAGCGGTGATTCCATTAAAATCTCCAATTCCATCATCATCACTATCAGCGAAACTTCTAACAAATATTTCGTAATATGTATCGTTTTCTGGATACGCTTGAGCAATAGCGTCTTGTGGGTTTCCACAAGCCACTAAGGCTAAAAAAGCTATAACCATAATTACTAACAATGCTATTTTTTTATTCATAACCTGATCCTTTTAAACCTTTCTTAGCTGTTTCGGTTTTACCCAAAACATAGCCTTGTTCTTTATCTGATACATAAGTTGTTAAACAAATTACTTTTGTTTTAAATATTAAGTCATGTATTACTCTTCCGTCTTTACGAGAATTAACCATGATTCCACTTATCACCATATAAACACCATATGTCCATATTAGTAAGGCTCCTTTAAATATTTCTCTTAAAATCAATATTATTAATTTTGGCGCTTTATTGGTTTTTGTACTAACAACCATCATTTTTTGGTTTCTTTTACCAAAAGACTGACCCCGACTAAAAAAGTTTGGAACAATCAAAGCACCAAAATATGAAACCGACGCTCCTATTAATAATTTAATTGTATCAGTACCTAAATCAAAAGCATTAATAATCATAATTATGAGAAAAAATATCACCATAGCTAGCGATATATCTATAGAAAATCCTCTAATTCTTCTTTCGAAATTATGCATATTAATCACCTAACTTTTTCTTTGTTTATATTATACTACACATTGAGATTTATAAAAAATATATATCAGAGCAACTCATTGTGTAAGCCCTTCCATATTACATAACCATTAAAAAGTATATAAAAGGTGGTAAAATGAAATTATAAAGAGTAAGGGAGTTGTTTCTATGAATTTTGAAGCTATAAATCACATACCCAAAAGTCACATGGCATATGCAATAGACGAAGAACACCTTCATATCCTAATTCAAACAGCTAAAAATGATGTAGTTAATGTTAAGCTAGTAATTGGTGATCCTTTCGAATGGATTTATTTGGATGGTAAGTATGTCTGGAGTGGTGATTCGTTAGAACATAAAAAGATGGTATTAAAATATTCAACTGAATTATTTGACTATTTCTTTATTGAAGTAAAAACAATAAATCTAAGATCTAAATATAGTTTTATAATTGATGATGGTAATTGTGAATATTTTTATGGGTGTAGAGATTTAGTTAAACTAACCGAAGAAAATCGCAAATCATACATCTCCAATCTTTTTGGTTATTTCAACTATCCATATATTAACATTGGGGACTTAAATGACTCTCCTAAATGGGCAAAAAATATGATTTGGTATCAAATATTTCCAGACCGTTTTAGTAGAGATGATTACTCAAACAATACAGAACTTGAAAATAAGTATTTTGAATATGCAGATTCTAATAATTACTATTATGGCGGAACAATTAATGGAATAACTAATAGAATACCTTATCTTGTTGATTTAGGAATAACCGGAATATATTTCACACCAATTTTTAAAGCTTATTCACCTCACAAATATGATACAGAAGATTATTTTACAATTGATCCAGCCTTTGGAACCAATGAAGATCTTAAACTTCTAATTGATGAATGTCATAAGGTTGGAATAAAAGTTATGCTCGATGCAGTGTTCAATCATTGTGGATATGATCACCCCTATTTTCAAGATGTAATTAGAAATAAGAAAAACTCAAAATATTGGGATTGTTTCTTCATAGATGATGAAGATTTCATCAATTTTGATTTAGATGAGTTAGGTCATCCAATTTATAAAAAGTTAAATCTAAGACCAAAATATAAAGCATTTGGTTTCACACCAATGATGCCTAAATGGAATGCGGATAACATAATAGCTGAAGAGTATTTATTGTCTGTAGCAACCTATTGGGTTAGAGAGTATGATATAGATGGTTGGAGACTTGATGTATCAAACGAAGTATCTCATTCTTTCTGGAGAAAATTTAGAAAAGCGGTTAAATCAATTAAATCTGATGTATATATATTAGGTGAAAATTGGGATGATTCAACAGCGTGGTTAAGGGGAGACCAATTCGACGCCGTGATGAATTATGAAGTTGCTTATCCTATCTGGCAGTTCTTCGGAAAAGAAAAAGATTTAATAAATATAAGTGCCGAAAGTTTTATGTATCGAATTAACAAACTTCTTTTATCATATCCTGAAAATGTTACAATTAACATGTTTAATATGATTGGATCACACGATACTTCTAGAATACTTCAAAAATGTAACGGAAACTATGATTTAGTTAAGTTATCTCATGTGTTTTTGTTTAGTTTTAGCGGTTCTCCAGCATTGTACTATGGAGATGAGGTTGGTTTAGGAGAATTAAGGGATAAAGACTGTCGTAGACCTATGATTTGGGATGATAGGCAAAATGAAAATATGCTTAATTTCTTTAAAAGAATGATTATAATCAGAAAAAATAATAGTGATTTATCCTCAACAAATATTAAGTGGCTCTATACATGTGATAAGGTATTAATTTATAAAAAAGGTAATACATATTTACTACTCAACAACAATGATTTTGCAGTAGATATAAGTTTACCTAAAGAGTTACAAAACCAAAGATTTGCAGATTTATATAATGAGCTCGAAATTGATTTAAATACAAATATTTTGATACCTACTTATGGGTTCTATATTTTGCAAAATTAAAAAATTGAAACTATATAAAAACGACCTATTATAGAGAAATAGGTCGTTTTATTTTTAAAATATTTATAGTCGATTAATTATGCGTACTCATAATTTTTTCGAAAGCCTCATTGTTAACAAAACTGTCAATAATATTATTGATATCAATCTCTAATTCTGTTAATTTTTTAGTTTCAGCTTTTGAGAAATCAGCAAGTACATCAACCTTCATTTCCTTATTAGAATCTCTCCCTATTCCTACTCTTAGTCTCTTAAAATCTTGAGTACCTAAATGTGAAATAACAGACTTGATTCCATTGTGACCACCAGCGCTGCCGGTTTGTCTTAATCTAATTTTTGCAAATGGTAAATTAAGATCATCGAACACAATTAAAACGTCTTCAGGTAAAATCTTATAATATTCCATTATTTTCCTTACAGCTAACCCTGAATTGTTCATGTACGTCTTTGGTTTAGCAAGGATTGTTGTTTCTGTTTTCGTTATTTCAGAAATAAATCTAATTGATTTCTTGTATTTTATATTATTAGAACTAGCATACGAATCTAAAATCATAAATCCAATATTATGTTTAGAGTTTTTATACTTCTTCCCTGGGTTACCAAGGCCTACTACTAATTTCATTTTCCTTTGGTAGGTTTGATTACAACGAATCTATTTGGTTCATCACCTTCAGATTCAGTTGTAACATCTCTCCAGTCAGAAAGTTTGGTATGGATTACTCTTCTTTCGTATGCGTTCATTCTGCCTAGGCGCGTAGCAACTTTCGTTTTTACGACTTCCATTGCAGTTTTCGTAGCAAGGATTTCAAGTTGTTTTTTCCTTTGTTCTTTATAGCCACCTATATCAACAAGTACCATATGGAAATTTTCAACATATAAGTTAATATAGTTTTTAAGTAACGTTTGTATTGAATCTAAAGTTTTTCCATTTTTTCCAATTAAAATTGGATTTTCTTTAGCTTCTATACTAAATAGTAATTGTCTATTTTCTAATTGTTTCGCTTCGATAACAGCTTCAATTTGCATATTTTCTAGTAATGTTTTTAAGTATTCAATACCATCTTTAATTACATCAAAGTCCACAGTGGCTTCAACTACGTAAGATTTATTCAATCCTAACATCGATCTTTTTTCTTCTATAATATTTAGTTCAATAAAATCTTTGTTGACACGTAATTCTTTAGCTGCATATTGAATTGCTGAATCGTTTAATGCTTTAGTTTCAAACTTAATTGTTTTCATCGATTCTTTCCCCTTAAAATTGATTACGTAATTTTTCTTGTCGTTTTTTCATGTTTTTAAAACTAATATAACTTTGGAATAATTGATATGAAGTACCAATAACCCAATAGAATGCTATCCCTGCATTACGTAAAGAAATATATCCCATGAAAACTACCATGAAGTACATCATATATTTCATTGTTTTTGCGCTTTGTTGAGTTTTTGCATTTTGAATTTGATTTGGTTTTTGTTGTACTTTCGTTCTATGTTGTGTTAACCATTGACTTAAGAACATCAATACAGCAACTAATATTGCAAGTGGCAAGTTAGGTAACCAATCAGTATTTCCTAATGTTGTCCATAAGAAATTCGTATTCATTGTTACATTTGCTCCACCTAAAAATGTTGATGTCTCAGTTAATGGGAATCTTTGTACAACTTGATACATCGCGATGAAAATAGGCATTTGTAATAATGGCATCAAACAACCAAATACATTTATTTTGTATTTTTTATAAATATCCATCGTTTCCATTTGCATTCTTTGTTGCGAAGCTTGATCTTGACGATTACGATATTTTTCTTGAACTTTATTTAATTCAGGTTGTGCTAATTGCATTTTTAATGACATATCATTAGTTTTAGCATATATTGGCCACCCTATAGTTCTAATTAATAATGTTGTAATTAACAAACCTAGCCAATAGAGGTATGTATTACCTAATAAACCAAATAAATTACTTGCATATAAAGTAAAAACTCCTAATTGAGTTATTACCCAATCCCATGCGCCACCTCTTACTCCGATTGGCGTGGTATAAACCGATGCGTATAATCCGGTCTGTTCTTTTGCAACTACATCAAAGTCATCAAAAGTAATTTTTACTTTCTCTCCATCTTCAGTTTCCCATTCAACATAACCATCCCCTGTTACGTTATCATAATTAACATAATCAGTAGCTGCACCCAACAATACGATAGTATCGTTGTATGTTGATGGATCTTCTCCAACTTCTGCATCTGAAACAGATACAATGTTTAAATAATTACTATGTGATACTTCTCCACTTTTGGATCCACAAGATGTTACACCAAATAATAGTATTACCATCAGTCCGACCATTAAGATTTTGTTCTTTAATTTCATAATATCCTACTTCCCTAAGATTTTCGCTTGAGCGAATAGATTTTCTAACAATTTTTTGATTTCAGCAAAACTCAATCCTCTTGATTTCTGTTTTGCGACAATAAAGAAATTGATTGTACTATCAAATGTGTTAACTTTGATAATTTCTCTCATCCTTCTTTTCATTAAATTTCTGTGCACCGCGTTTCCATATTTTTTTGGAACACTCAAAGCATATCTAAAATTCTTGTTTTCATGGTTTTTTTGATGATACAAGATAAAGTAACTGTTTCCAACGGTTTTTTTGTTCTTCATTACTCGTTGGATTTCAGAACTCTTTTTTATTCGATATTCTTTCTTCAAAACTTCCTCCTAAGAAAACAAAAAAATCACCAGTATATATTATTCCGGTGATTTCAAGTACAAATATATTTATTGGTGTTAATTCTATTTAATTATTAACGGTCAGAAACTGATAAAGATTTTCTGCCTTTTGCTCTTCTTCTTGCTAATACTTTACGCCCATTTGCAGTAGCCATTCTAGCTCTGAAGCCATGAGTCTTAGCTCTTTTTGTTTTACTCGGTTGATATGTTCTACTCACATTCAACACCTCCTAATTGATATTCAAAAACCATGCTAACTAATTATACTTAATTTTGTATTTTATGTCAACAATTATTTATCTATAATTTTTTAGTTCCTTTTTTACACATTTTTTAGATATTACTTTATCCACAATCATGTTGAAATACTATAATGTTAACTTGTGGAAAACTATAAATTACCTACCATTATAGCCATATCTTTTCCACAATCGTCTGGTGAATAACTGTTGTTTTTCTTAAGTTTTCCACATTTTTTGTGGAAAACTAACTTATCCACATTATTAAAATTATGTTATATTATTACTAACGTAAAGGGGGATTCCGATGGAAGAGTTTGAAAGAATTTGGAGTAAGATAAAATCAAGGCTGCAAATAAGTTTGGATGTTGACGTTTACAACGAGCATTTTTCAAATATATCTAATATATTTAAAGTGGTAAATAATTATGTATATTTAATAGCTCCTAACTCGTTTGTTAAAAACAAAATTGAATCCTTTTATTTAAATAGGTTGAATGTACTTTTAAATGAGTATGTTGAACATAAACACATGTTTAAGATTATAACTAAAGATCAAGCCGCTGAAGAATTAGCTAAAACTGATACATATTCAATTAACACACCTGAAAAAGACTTAGAAAATAGATATAAAACTGGTTTGAATAACTCATATACATTTGAAAACTTTGTTGTAGGGTCTAGTAATAGACTTGCTTATACTTCAGCGATGAAAGTTGCTGATCAACCTGGAGCTTTTGCTAATCCTTTATATATATTTGGAGATGTTGGTTTAGGAAAAACCCATTTAATGCAATGTGTTGGTAACTATATTTTAGAAAACAACGTTAATATTAAAGTATTATATGTCAAAACCGATCAATTCATAGAAGATTATGGAAAAGCTGCTCAAAGAAAATCATATGATGCTTTTTCCAAAAAATATGAAAACATTGATGTGTTATTGGTTGATGATATTCAATTTTTATCTGGGAAAAACCAAACTCAACTTGAATTTTTTAAAATTTTTGAAAGACTTAAAGAAAGTAATAAACAAATAGTAATTACCTCTGATCGACAAGCTTCTGAATTATACGATATAATGTCTAGATTGACTAGTCGTTTTGAATGGGGACTTACTGTAGATATTAATAGACCTAACCTCGAACACAGAATCTTAATTTTGAAAAAGAAATTACACGCCGAAACTCAAGACCCAGATTTAATTGCAGATGAAATATTAGAATACATCGCAAGTGTATTTGATAATAATGTAAGAGAATTAGAAGGTGCATTAAAGAGAGTTTTATTCTATTGTACTGCTTTTGATTATAAATTCACTGTAGAAAACGCTGAAGAAGCTTTAAAAAGTTTAGTAAATTCTAAAAATGCATCAAACCATAAATTAAATAGAACAAATTATACTAACATATTAGATATAGTAAGTAATTACTATAATATATCAACTACAGATCTTCTATCAAAAAATAGAAAAAAACAATATGTTTTCCCTAGACAAATAGCAATGTATGTATTAAAAGATTTATATGATCTAACTTATAAGAAAATAGGCCAAATATTTAACAACCGAGATCACTCAACTGTTATTTATAGTATTGAACAAATTTCTAACGATATTCAGGTAGATAAAAATAAAAAAAATGACGTGGATAAACTGTTGGTTAAATGTGGAAAAAAATAGCTTTATTTGTAGTTATTAACAGTGGTTTATATGTACTTTTATCTCTAAATATGGTATAATATTAGTATATTTAAAGAAAGTTTTCCCCCTCTTCAACACCCCTAATAACAATAATAATATAAAAAGATTTATAAATTAATATAAATAATAACATAGGAGGTTTTTTATGAATTTTTCTATTAACACAGATGTATTGTTAAGTAATTTATTAGTTTCACAAAAAGCGTTATCAACTAAAACTCCTGCTCCATATCTTCAAGGTATAAAACTTGAAGTGAAGCAAAATGAACTAATTTTAGTTACTAGCAATTCTGATATTGCAATTAAAATTTCGATCAAGGATGAAAGTTTGAATATTGATAACACCGGAGAAGTTTTAATTCCAGGTAAAGTTTTTGTTGATTTTATTAGAAAATTAGACAAAGGTATTGTTGAAATTTCAGTTGTAGATAATAATGTATTAAAAATACACGCACATAATACAGATTTATCTTTGAATCTACAAAACGTAGATGATTACCCTGAAATTAACTTCGTTATGAGCGAGGTACCAATTAAAATTGAATCTAAAATAATGAGGTCTGTGATTAAACAAACCACATTTGCTACGTCAAATATTGAAAATAGACCTATTCTTACCGGAGTTAATATTAAAGTAGAAAACAACAAATTAATAGCTATTGCTACTGATTCTTTTAGATTAAGTCAAAAATTCATCGAAATACCTACAAATTTCGAAAATATGAATGTTGTAATACCAGGAAAGAGTTTGGATGAGTTATCAAAAGTGTTAGAGTTAGATTTAGATGAAATATTAATTCATTTAAACCATAAAACTATTTTATTTGAATATGGAAATATTTTATTTCAATCTAGGTTGTTAGAAGGAAACTTCCCTGAAACCAACAGATTAATACCAAACGATTTTCCAATTATTATTAAATTTAAAACAAACGATCTATTTGTAGCTATTGAAAGAGCTTCTTTATTATCTTTCAAAGATAGTTTAAATAGTATTGTTAAATTATATTTAAAACCTGATAATATTGTAGAAATTACTTCTAATTCACCAGAAATCGGTAAGGTGATAGAAGAAATCTACCCAGTAGAAAAAGCTATAGGAACACCACTAAAAATAGCTTTCAGTTCAAAATATTTCTTAGATGCATTAAAAACATTTAATTCTGAGGAAATATATGTTAAATTTACCGGCGAAATCAGACCTTTTGTAATTGAGGGGAATGATGATGTAGGATTAATTCAATTGATTTTACCAGTAAGAACAGAATAAAAACATAATGGAGTTTATCTCCGTTATTTTTTTTGATTTGATTGATTTAAATTGGTTTTAATGTTAAAATTTTAATGGTTTAAAAAGGGGTAATAATATGAAGAAAAATTATGATGTAATAATTGTTGGAGCTGGCCCTGCGGGTTTGATGTGTGCTTATGAATTATCAGAAAAAAATCAAGATTTAAAAGTTTTGTTAATTGATAAAGGAAAAGATATATATCATAGAAATTGTCCAATAATAGAAAAAAAAATTATTAAATGCCCTATACAAAAAAACGGTCAAACAGGTTGTTTGCCTAGTTGTTCTATTACGAATGGTTTTGGTGGTGCTGGAGCATATTCTGATGGTAAATTTAATATAACCAGTGAATATGGTGGTTGGATGGATGAATATTTAGATGATGATACTGTATTAGATCTAATTAATTATGCTGATTCAATAAATTTAAAATTTGGTGCTCCAATTGAAATTACAGATCCAACAACAAAAAAGGTAAAAGATATCGAAAAAAGAGGATTAGCTGTTGGATTGAAACTTCTAAGAGGAAAAGTTAGACACCTAGGAACTGAAGTTAATTTAAAAGTACTAAAAAATATATTTGAAAACTTAAAAACTAAAGTAGATATGGCATATAATACCGAAGTTAAAAACATTATTGTAGATAATGATGTAATTAAAGGGATAATCTTAGAAGAAAATCAAAAAATCTATTCAGATTATGTTGTGATTACACCTGGGAGAGATGGATCTTCATGGTTAAGTAATTTAGCGATTGAACATAATATAAATATGAAATCAAATCATGTAGATATTGGAGTAAGAGTTGAAACAAACAATGAAATAATGGAAGAAATTAACGAAAATTTATATGAAGGTAAATTTATATATAGAACTAGAGTTGGATCTACAGTCAGAACTTTTTGTTCTAATCCAAAAGGACATGTAGTTATTGAAAATCATAGCGGGACTATGTTAGCTAATGGACATGCGTATAAAGATTCAAATAGAGGATCCAAAAATACAAATTTTGCTCTATTAGTGTCTCATAAATTTACAGAACCCTTTAATCAACCAAACGAATTTGCTCACGGAGTCTCAAAATTAGCTAATATGTTAAGTAATGGAGCGATAATTGTTCAAAGATTTGGTGATTTACAAAAAGGAAGAAGATCCACAATTAAAAGAGTTGAAGAGGGTTTTGTTACTCCAACATTAAAAGAAGCTATACCAGGAGATTTAGGTCTTGTATTACCATATAAGACTATGAAATCAATTATCGAAATGATAGAAGCTTTAGATAATATAACGCCAGGCGTAGCCTCAGAACACACATTATTATATGGTGTTGAATCTAAATTTTATTCTGCAAGACCAGACGTAAATAACAAATTCGAATCTAAAATAACAAACCTATATTTCGGCGGTGACGGGGCTGGAATTACTAGAGGATTAGCACAAGCAAACGCTAATGGTATTTGGATTGCTAGAGATATTGTTTTAAAAACTACAAATAAATTATAAAAACGAATTTTATAGACTTTTTTTGTAATGGTTCTTATGTTATAATGAGTGTGTTTTTGAAGAGGTGTAAAATATGGGTAAAAGAGTTGTAGTTGTAGGAACACAATGGGGCGATGAAGGTAAAGGTAAAATTACCGATTATTTAGCTAACCAAGCAGATGTAGTTGTAAGAAGCCAAGGTGGCAATAATGCTGGACATACCATTAAATTCAATGGAAACAAATATGCACTTCACTTAATACCTTCAGGTATTTTTAATCCAAATATAATAAATATTATGGCTAACGGAATGGTAATTAATCCGAAAGCTTTATTGGAAGAATTAGATGTATTAAAAAATCAAGGCATAACTAACTATAAGCTCTTTATTTCAAATAGAGCCCATATTGTTATGCCTTATCATATTGAATTAGATGAATTATTTGAAACCTTAAAAGGTGATAAAGCTGTTGGTACAACTAAAAAAGGTATTGGACCAGCATATTCAGATAAAATTGCGAGAATTGGTATTAGAGTCAGTGACCTAATTAATCCTAAAACATTAAAAGAAAAATTAGAAATTCCAGTTAAATTCGCAAATGTTTTTTTGAAATCTGAAAACAGACCATTATTTGAAACAGAAAAATTATATAGAGAATACATCAAAATTGGCGAAATCCTGAAACCTTATATTTGTGATACATCAATTCTGTTAAACAAAGCTATTAACGATGATAAAAACATTTTGTTTGAAGGTGCTCAAGGATCAATGCTTTGTGTGGATCACGGAACTTATCCATTTGTTACATCATCATCACCAACAGCAGCTTCAATTCCATTAAATTCAGGAATATCTCCTAAATTATTAGATGAAGTTGTTGGGGTAACTAAAGCCTATACAACAAGAGTGGGCGCGGGTGTTTTCCCTACAGAATTTGAAGATGAAGTATCACAAACTATTAGAGTTGTAGGTAATGAATTTGGTACAACCACTAAACGACCTAGAAGAATTGGATGGCTAGATTTAGTGATTTTGAAACATGTTATAAGAATAAATGGTATTAATGGATTATGTATTATGTTATTAGATGTTTTATCAAACATTGAATATTTAAAAGTGTGTACTGGATATCTATTGAATGATAATGAGATAGATTATATTCCTGCGGATTATGATGAATATAGAAACTGCATTCCTATTTATGAAATTTATCCAGGGTGGAAAGAAGATATCACGAATATTAAGTCGTTTGAAGACTTACCTACTAATTGTAAAAATTATTTGAAAGCAATCGAAAAACATTTAGGAGTAAATGTTACTATTTTTTCTGTTGGACCTGACAGATTACAAACAGTAACTTTAAAAAATATATTTTAGAAGGAAAAGGTGTAAATAATGCAAAACTCAGTCGTTGGTAAACATGCTCAACACAAAAAGTTAGAATCTAACATCTTACAAATTTCTCAAGAAGCGAAAGCGATGAAGAAAATACATAACGATGTTATCGATGCAACTATTGGTATGCTTAACCGAGAAGAAGGAAATGTATTTAAGTATCAAGTGGTAGAAGATTTACTTCACCATTTAAGTGATGCAGAAACTTATCATTACGCTTCTGTTCGAGGAACAAAAAAATTCAGAGAAGGAGTTTTTAATTGGGTATTTGGTAAACACGCAGACACTTTAAGAAAACATTTTAAGGTTAGCATAATACCGACTACAGGTGGGTCTGGCGCAATCAGTAATACTTTTTATAACTTTAATGATTTCAACCAAAAAGTCCTGCTTCCTAATTATCATTGGTCTCCGTACAAAAATTTTGCTTTGGAAGCTAATATTGATTTAAAAACCTACTTAATGTATGATGAAAATTTAAAATTCAATTTAAAAGAATTTGAAAAAGGCGCAAAAGCTTTAGCGGCCGAACAAGGTAGATTATGTTTATTACTTAATGATCCATGTAATAACCCAACAGGGTTATGTATGAGCGTTGAAGACTGGAAAGAAGTAATAAAAATACTTAATACAGTTAAAAAAACCGGAGTACCTGTAATATTAATTCATGATATTGCGTATATCGATTATCAAATGATACCGACTGATCAATCAAGGGATATCTTTTCAACTTATGTGGAATTAGATCCTGAAATTTTAGTTGTAGTAGTATTTTCTGGTTCAAAAACATTTTCTATGTATGGATTTAGAGTTGGAGCTCAAATTGGTTTATCTAAATCTCAAGAAGCAATCGATAATTTCACTAGAGTGGGTGATTATTCGGTCAGAGGAAGGTTCTCAAGCGTTTCTCAATCTGGTATGAGCGTTATAGAAAAAGTCTTTACAGACCCAGAAAACAAACAAAGATTTGAAGAAGAACTAAACGACGGCAGAAAATTATTAAAAGATAGAGCTATACTATTTTTAAAAGAAGCTGAAAAGCAAAATTTAGATATATTACCTTATTGTGGTGGATTCTTTATCAGTATATTAACTAAAAACAAAAACATTTTTAAAGATTTAGTAGAAGATCATGTATTTATTATTCCTATGCAAGGATTAATTAGAGTTGCTATTTCATCTTTGAATTTAAATGACGTTCCAGAATTAGTTAGAAAACTTAAAAAACACGTATAATTAACTTATAACCAATTAAAAAGAGATATTTCATCCGAAATATCTCTTTTATTTGATTTGCTTTAAGTTAGAAACTTCACTTTCCCTGTAGTAACTAAATGATAGATATCAATAATCCACAAAATAAACGCTCCAACAAAAATCCAAATGATTCCAATTATTACACGACCTTTTGCGATTCTGTAAATACCGTAAAATATACCATCTAAAGCAGGTAAAGCTAAAATAATTTTTAAAATTTTAGGCAAACCATCGATAAATTTAATATATTCTTTCATAATATCACCGCCCCTTTAAAAAAATTATAGCATAACAATGTAATTTTTTTTGGTTAGATGCTTAAACTTATAAATTTATATTATTCCAATGTACGGTCAATTGCTTCGGCAATTCTTTTACAGCTTTTAACTAAATTTTTAAATCTCGCAGGTTTAAGAGATTGTTGTCCATCACTAAGAGCCATTTCAGGATTTTGATGAACTTCAATAATTAAACCATCTGCCCCAGCTGCTATAGCGGCTTTTGATAAAGATTCTACATATTCCCATCTACCAGCTGCGTGGCTAGGATCGATGATTATAGGTAAATGAGTTAATTTTTTAATCACTGGTATCGAAGAAATATCTAAAGTATTTCTTGTAGAGGTTTCATAGGTTCTAATACCTCTTTCACAAAGGATAACATTTGAATTTCCTCCAGCCATAATATACTCGGCCGACATCAACCATTCTTCAATAGTGTTTGCTAATCCTCTTTTTAATAGTATAGGTTTATTTACTTTACCTAATTCTTTTAAAAGAGTAAAGTTTTGCATATTTCTAGCGCCAACTTGAATTAAATCTACTTTATCAACGAAATGTTCTAATTCGTCCACGCTCATAATTTCACTTACAACAGGCATATTATATTTTTTTTGAGCTTTTTCAAGAATTACAAGACCTTCATAACCCATTCCTTGAAAAGAATAAGGACTAGTTCTTGGTTTAAAAGCACCAGCTCTTAATAATTTAGCACCAGCTTCTTTCACTATAGGTGTGATTTCATCGATTTGCTCTGAGGATTCTACAGCACAAGGGCCACCGATTATTACAATGTTTTTACCACCGATTTTGATACCAGATACATCTACAATGGTATCGTCTGGTTTAAACTTACGGTTAACTTTTTTAAATGGTTCTTGAACCCTTAAAACAGTTTCGATAAATTCATATGCATACAAACTATTGATTTCAAAACTTGTTGTATCACCAATTACACCTAAAAGATGAGTTGATTCTCCAATACTTTCATGTAATTCGAACCCTTTGTTCAGTAATTTTGATTTAATTTTTGAGACTTGCTCTTCTGTAGCGGTGTTTTTAAATTTAATTATCATTGTCTTTACTTCCTTCTTGTAAATAATTTATTGCCTCAATATATGAGTTGAACCCTTTTCCGTAGAACTTCGCTACGCAAGCGGGTTCAGTTACTGATGTTTTTCGGAAAGGTTCGCGTTTATCAATATTTGATAGGTGAACTTCAACAGTTGGTATCGAAATAGATTTAATACAATCGTAAATAGCATACGAATAGTGTGTATAAGCTGCGGGATTAATAACTAAAGCATCAAAACGATGATAGTTATCCTGAATTATATCAATTATTTCACCTTCTGAATTAGATTGATAGACTTCAATCTCAGTTTTGCTTAGTTTTCCATAGGCTAAAAGAAAATTTACTAAATCATGATATGATTGCTTTCCGTAAATTTCAGGCTCTCTTTTTCCTAAAAAATTTAAATTAGGGCCATTAACGACTAATATATTCATCAACTTTCTCCTTAATTTCATTAATATGATATTGTGTATCTTTATTTAGGTCTATTATTATATCTGAATGTTCTCTATACATTGGAACTCTTTTTTTTGCGAGAATTAGTATATCACTAGCATTTTTTAATAATGGTCGTCCATATATTTTCTTTCTGGCTATTAATTCAGGGTTTTTGTTTAAAAATATAACTAGACCGTTTTGTTTTAATAGATTCATGTTATCTGAATTTTCTATTAAACCACCACCAGTAGAAATAGCCATACCATGCTCTCTATATATAGTTTCTACTATATTTGACTCGTATGATCTAAAAACTTTTTCTCCCTTTGAAATAAATATATCAGGTATAGAAGATTGATATTTGTCTTCTATTAGTTTGTCAATATCATTTGTCTTTTTATTAATTAAGTTACCGATAATTGTAGCATATTTTGTTTTACCGCTTAATGGTAATCCAACGAAAACCAAATTTAGATATTGACTGTAGATTTTACTATAGATTTTATTTGCGTTATTTAGTGGAATTGATTTGTGCAAAAATAATTCATGAGCTTTTTTAGCTTGCATTACAAGCATATAAAGGCCATTGATATTTTTAATGTTTAATTTATCAGCTTCTAGCATCAAATTAGTTCTTAAAGGATTATATACCAAATCAACTACAACTTCAAGTTTTTTAAACTTTGACAACTCAAATAATAAAGGGTCATCATTATTTGGATACATACCAACAGGTGTGGTATTTATTAAGATATCAAAATCTAAGTAGTTTGAGAAATCCTGAAATAGAAATTCGTTTTTATTTTTAATATTTCTGCATAATTTTACTATTGAAGAAGCGCTTAAATCATTTAATAACTTTACAACCGTCTTAGATACGGATCCATTCCCTAAAATTAACACTTTTTTGTTCTTAATAATGATATTGTGATAACTTAAAGACTTTTTAAGCCCATAATAATCAGTATTGTAACCGATTAGTTTTCCTGAGACATTAACAATTGTATTTACTGAATTGGTTATTTTTGCAATATCATCTAATTCATCAAGAAAAGGAATAATTTCAGTTTTATAGGGAATTGTAACATTAATTCCTTTAAAAGTATTGGTTTTAATAAAATTTTCAATTGAGTCTACTTCAAATAATTGGTAATTTTTGTTTCCGAGTATATGATGGATATCTTTAGAAAAACTATGAGACAATTTTTTACCTACTAAACCGTACATATTAAGATAACACATCTTTCTTATTACTAAATAACAAAAAATCTAAACAAGCAAAGTTTAGAGCTGCGTTAACTACGTGAATTGCTCTTGAAACGATTTGAGGATCATGTCTGCCAACTATTTCTAGTTTTGTTTCTTCTAAAGTATCAAGGTTAACTGTGTTTTGAGCTTTAGCGATAGAAGGAGTAGGTTTAACAGCTGTTTTAATTAAGATAGGCCTCCCATTAGTCAAACCACCTAAAATGCCACCATTGTTATTTGAGGCGGTAGACACTTTTTTGCTATTGATTATGTATTCATCATTTATTTCAGAAGAAGTTTTGCGTGTGATTTCAAAACCTTTTCCAAATTCAACACCTTTAATCGCCGGTATACTAAATAATAATTGAGATATATAACTTTCAAAAGATAAGAAATATGGTTCACCTAACCCTACAGGGAGATTTATAATTTTTGATTCAATTATTCCACCTACTGCATCTTTGTTCTCTTTTGTGTTTTCGATTAAATTCAACATTTCTGTTTTTATTTTAGAGTCAATGACTGGAAAATTATCCAAATTAAGTTGTTCAAGTTGTTTATAATTAACATCATTCATGTTAAATGTAACATCTTCAATATTTTTTAAACTATAAATATGAGAACCAACAATAATATTCCGCTTTTTAAGAATTTGTTCAGATATTGAACCAACGATTATCCACAAAGCAGTTAATCTGCCTGAAAAAAAGCCGCCACCACGAAAATCGTTATAGCCATTATATTTGATATATGCAGGATAATCTGCATGAGATGGTCTTGGAGTTTGATTAAGATTTTTATAATCAATACTATGAGTATTTGTATTTTTAATCAAGAAGGTTAAAGCACCACCGGTAGTAAAACCATTATAAAAGCCAGAGATAATTTGATAATGATCCGCCTCAACCCTTGTGGTACTAATATTTTTTGCAGGTCTCCTTTTTGATAGATTAAATTTAATCAAGTCCTCATCTATTTTTAGTCCGGCAGGTAAATTGTCAATAACTATACCAATATGTGATCCGTGGGATTCACCGAAAAAAGTGATTTTAATATTTTGACCTATTGTATTCATAAAGTCCCCCTTAAATGGTTATCTTTTTTATATATGATTTACCAATTTCATCTACAACAATTAAATTTAGATGGTTCATGGTATTTTTTTTATCGTTTTTAATATATGGAATTAGTTTATCTTCTTGAACATTATCATAGGTAGGTAAATCGAATTTATTTAATACTTCGATAAGTTTTTCTTTAGTTTCTATTTTATTACAAACCTTAACCATGCCTAATGAAATAGCTTCTCCATGTAAGTATTTTTCAAAATTATAATAAGCTTCATAGGCGTGCCCATATGTGTGCCCGTAATTTAGTATTTGTCTAATTGAATTGTCAAATTCATCATTTTCAACATAATATTTTTTAATCATTAAAGACTCATAAATGAAATATTCAAGATTTTTAGATACATCTTCATTTAATATTTTATCAAATAATGGTTTTGAGTTAATCATCCCATATTTAATCATTTCACCCATACCATTATTGAAGTGCCTTTTAGATAATGTGTTTATAGTTTTGGGATCTATTAAAACTTTTATTGGAGGATAAAAGTTACCGATAGAGTTTTTAACTTTACTTGTATTAATCGCAACTTTTCCTCCAACTGAAGAATCTATTTGAGCTAGTAAAGAAGTTGGAATTTGAATGTAATCTACACCCCTTAAATATGTCGAAGAAACGAAGCCGGATAAGTCTCCTGTGACCCCACCACCTAAAGCAATAATACAAGCATCTCTTCCAACATTATTTTCTTGTAAAATTGATATAATTTTTTCGTATTGAAAAATTGATTTTGACTTCTCTCCAGAAGGGAATTTTATAACCAAATTTTGAGGGCAAAATCTTTGTACAGATTCAATATATATTTGCGGAATTAAATCATCAGATATTATGACATAAAATCTGTTTACATCCAAATAATCTCCTAGGTTATTTAAGAGATTGTTTTCAATTATAATAGAATAGTTTCTATGTTTAGATTTTATATGAATTGATTTCATAATACCCCCTATAAATATTTTATCTTAACTCCTAGTGATTGTAAATCTTTGTAGAAATCAGGATAGGATTTATTAACAGCTTCTGCATTATTAATTGTGACTTTTGAGTCAGCGATTGTAGCAGCAATACTTAATGACATTGCAATGCGATGATCATTAAAAGAATCGAAGATATTCCCTTTTAAATTATCTGTGCCAGTTATCGATAAAGAATCATGATCCATTGTTACTTGAACACCAAATTTTTTTAATATCAAATAAGTTGACAATAAGCGATTTGACTCTTTGATTATTAACCGCTTTGCATTAATAATATTGGTTTGACCTTTTGAATGAGCTGCAAGTATTCCTAATATTGGAGCAATGTCAGGACACTGACTAACATCAATAGTTTTTCCTATAGTGAAAGACTTTTTAAACGTGATAGAGTTAGTTTCTTTACTAACTTCACCACCCATTGACTCAATGATTTCAATAATCTTCTTGTCAGGTTGTAGTGAGTTATAATTTATATTCGTAATTTGTACATTATTATTTATGATACCTAGAACAGCATAAAATGCTAGTTGAGAGAAGTCGGTTTCTACTTCAATATTTGCAGGTGTAAAGTGTTGATTGCCTTTGATTTTGAAAATATTTTTCGCTTTCAAAATTGTCACGCCAAACTTCTTGAGGGTGGCGATGGTCATCTCGATGTAGTTAGCTGACTCTAAGTTTCCTTCCACCTCTATTGTTGAATCACCATTAAGTGTAGGTAGGATAAACAGTAAACCGGATATGAATTGGGAGCTAACGTCACCAGGAATTTTGAAAGTTCCAGGAGACAATCGACCCTTTGTTCTGATTGCAGTTGCTGTCTTTTGATACTCCAATTTCTGGTCTTTAAAAATTGACTCATAAATAGTCATTGGCCTGTTAATTAAACTGGATTTTCCCTTGAAATAGACATTTTTATTATTGGATAGAACTGGTATTAAGAACCTCATTGTTGAGCCTGACTCGTTGCAGTTGATAGTCAAATCACCGTCGTATTCACCTATACCACTAGATGTTATTATTAAAGTATTTTGACCTTCAATTATGCTAACTCCTATAGACTTAAAAGCGTTGATTGTCGCAAGGACATCTTCACTATAAATAATATTGGAAATCAAACTTGTTCCTTTTGATAAAGCTGCAGAAATTATAGATCTATGCAAAACTGATTTTGATGGAGGTGGAACAATTGTCCCATCGACCTTTGATGGGTATACTTCAACTCTCATCATCTTCACCTCTTTCGATACTAGTTCTAATCGAGGTAGATTTGATCATTAATTCTTCTAAAATTTCATTATTGTTCATTTTTATTGCTTCTTTGAATTTATGTAGCTCAGCTTCAAAAGCTTCTATTTTTGCTAGTAAAGATGCTTTATTATTGAGAAATAACTCTGGCCAAAGCTTTTCATTGATTATAGAAATCCTAGTGAGGTCTCTATATGAATCTCCTATGAATTTCTTTGTATCTAATTGTGTGGAAACCGAGTTAACTAGCGATAAACTCAATATATGTGTTAGTTGAGAAGTATAAGCAATGATATCATCATGTTCCTCAGCTGTAATTAATGAAATATTCTTAAACCCCATTTGTATAGCTAAATTTCTTACTAGATCTATGTTATTTTCCTTGTTACTGGGAACAGGCGTAATAATATAATTTGCGTTTTTGAAGATGCTTTTTTTAGCGTTGAATACCCCGGTCTTTTCACTACCTGCAACTGGATGAGTATAGATGATATCAACCCCATCTAACTTCAAGTTGCTTATAGTATCAATCATATGTTTTTTAATACCAGATATCTCTACTAAAACGCTATTTTTAGGGAACAAATCTTTGTTTTTAAAAATAAAATTAATAATGCTTTTTGGATATAAACAAAGGTATACCACATCATTGGCAGCTAAAAAATCGCCTATATTATCATAAGCTTTATGTATGACTTGATTTGCTATCGCATAGTCAATTGTTTCTTTTGATGTATCATATGCAGATATGTGATGATGTTTGTTCAACGATTTAGCAATAGTACCACCTATTAGACCTAAACCTACTATACCTATATTCATAATTCACCTCTAAAATGTTTAATATATTGTATCATATTATTAGATTTTTTGTTAATCTATACCAAAATATAATATAATATATAATATCTATCCTACAAATCTTTTTTGATTAACTCATTTGTGATATAATTACCAAGAAGGAGATATGATATTATGTATAAAGATATAGGGGTGTTTGATTATAGTAATAAAGTCTTAGAAAAAATGCGACCCGGCAATTTTTTAACCACAAAAAAAGGTGATGTAATTAATACGATGATCATAGGCTGGGGAGGTATAAATGTCATTTGGGGAAGACCAATTTTTATCGTTCTTGTCAGAGATTCCCGAGCCACTTTTGACTTAATAGAATCCAGTGAAGAATTCACCGTGAGCACTCCTTTAGATGATAATTTAAAAGAGGCAATTAAAATATGTGGAACTAAATCTTTAAGAGAAATGAATAAATTTGAACACTGCAATTTGACTCCAATTAAAGGTAGAAAAATTGATACTCCAATTATTGCAGAAGCTAAGTTACATTACGAATGTAAAGTCATTTATAAACAAACTTTAGATCAAAATGTTGTACCTCAAATTGTTAAAAATAGATACTATAATAAGACAGCAAATCATACTGTTTATTATGGTGAAATACTAGATCAATATTTATACGAAAAGGATTAAATTATGACGACGATATTAGACGGAAAAAAGTTAGCTTTAAAACTTAGAAATGAAATAAAAGAAGAAACAATTTTATTAGTTGAAAAATTTAAAAAACAACCTCATTTAGTAGTGATATTAATTGGTGAAAATCCAGCTAGTCAATACTATGTTCGTTCAAAGGAACGCGCTTGTATAAAAGCGGGTTTAAAATCAACAATTATCAAGAAGGAAACTTCAATTTCCGAACAAGAATTAATTGATATTATTCTTGATTTAAATCAAGACAAAGATGTTCACGGAATCCTATTACAATTACCAATTCCCAAACATTTAGATGAAGATAAAATCATTAATTTAATAAATCCTTCAAAGGATGTGGATGGATTTTGTAATGAAAATATAGCTAAATTAAATAAAGGGCAAAACTCTTTAGTGCCATGTACTCCTTTAGGAATTACAAAAATATTAAAAGAATATGAAATTGACCCAACAGGAAAACATTGTGTAATTATAGGTAGAAGTCAAATAGTTGGTAAACCGATGGCAGCTTTAATGTTAAAAAGAAATTCAACCGTAACAATTTGCCATTCAAAAACAAAAGACATAAAATCTATTACAAAACAAGCTGATATTTTAATTGTCGCAATCGGAAGAGCGAATATGGTTGATGCTTCATATATAAAACCAGGTGCTGTTGTTATTGATGTGGGTATAAATAGAGTTGATGGAGTATTAACTGGAGATGTACTATTTGAAGAAGCTTCTACTACTGCGGGATATATAACTCCTGTTCCAGGAGGAGTTGGACCAATGACAATTGCTTGCTTACTAGAAAATACATTAACATGTTATAAAGAAATTGAAGGTGATTTATAATGATTAGCCGTTATTCTCGTAAACAAATGCAAGAAATATGGAGTGATAAATCTAAATTTGATGCTTACCTTAAAATTGAGATTTTAAATGTTGAAGCTTTACATAAATTAGGTATAGTTAATAATAAAGATTTAAAACTTGTCCAAGATAATGCGACATATAATATTAAAAAAGTTTTTGAATTCGAAAAAGAATTAAAACACGATGTTATTGCTTTTACAAGAGCCGTCTCATTAACTTTAGGTGAAGAAAAACGTTACATCCACTACGGATTAACTTCAACTGATGTAGTTGATACTGCCTATGGAATATTATATAAAAAAGCAAATGAGATAATTAAAAAAGATGTAGAAGCATTCTTAGATGTTTTAAAAGAAAAAGCATATCAATATAAAGATACTTTCTGTATTGGTAGAACTCATGGTATTCACGCTGATATTACAGTTTTTGGGTTAAAATTTTGTTTATACTATGATGAATTGAAAAGAAATTACGCAAGATTTCTAAGAGCCGCAGATGAAATAGAGGTTGGTAAAATTAGCGGAGCTGTTGGAAACTACGCTTTTACAAACCCAGATATTGAAGATTATATCTGCTATAATTTAGGTTTAAATAGAGTAAATATATCAACTCAAACATTACAAAGAGATCGACATGCACATTATGTTAGTACTTTAGTTTTGTTGGGATCCACTCTTGAAAAATTAGCTTTAGAAATTCGACACTTACAAAGAACCGAAGTAAATGAAGTAAAAGAACCATTTTCAAACAAACAAAAAGGTTCTTCAGCTATGCCACATAAAAGAAACCCTATAGTGAGCGAAAATATTTGTGGAGTTATGAGAATTTTAAGAGGATATTTAGTTCCAGCATTTGAAAACATAGCTTTATGGCATGAAAGAGATATCTCTCATTCGTCTGTAGAAAGAGTCATTATGCCAGATGCTACTATATTAATTGATTATATGTTTAATAGATATTTATCTGTTATAAAAAATCTAAATGTATATCCTGAAAATATGCTAAATAACATCTATTTAACAAAAGGAATCATTTTTTCTCAAAGAATTTTAACTTCTTTAATTGATAAAGGATTATCTAGAGAAGAAGCATATGATATAATTCAACCTTTTGCTAATTATGCATATGACGAAGGAAAAGACTTCATTGAATTAATTACAAATGACTATAATATGAAGGCGATATATAATGAAGAAGAGTTAAAAAGTTTATTTGATATGAATTTCTATAAAAGAAATATTGACTTAATATATAATAAAGTATTCAATTAGAAAGGATACAAAATGATCAAATTAAAGAAATTTATCTTAATGATATCTTTAATTTTCGCTACGATTTGTAGTGCTTTTAGTTATATAGTTAACGCAGATGCCATCAAGACCGATCTAATTGCAGCTTATAACAATATTCAAACAATTATTACTACCCAAGATACATCCCCAGTAGGAGCTCCACATTATGAAGAAGCTTCATATCTAGCATTTACAAACGATATAGACGCTTTAGGAGGATTAGTGGGTATACAGGCAGTGATTGATGACGCTTTGGCCCTACAAGTTGACGTAGATACTTTAACAGATAATATTAATGCGGCCATTGATGGATTAGTATCAGCAGATACGTATAATTCGACTTTAGCAAAGTATTTATTGGCCAAAGCTGAAGATTTAAGTTTATATACATCCGGCTCACAAACTTCATATCATGAAGAGTTAGATAGAATTAAAGTTATCCTAGATGATCCAAGGGCTGGAGAAACTATTATTGATGGACTTAACACAGAAATAGACGACACAAGTAATCTACTCGTTTTAAGAGGAGACAAAACTGAGGTTTTGAATTTAATTAACCAAATTGAAACAATATATTCTACTTCTGGCGATGATTACATACCTAGCACGTTCACAGATTTTCAAGACGCATATGATGAAATAGATACAGTTTTACAAGCGGACATCTTAGTTGGAATGACTTTACAAGAATTATTAGATGACATTGATGCATTGGTTAGTGAAGTTGATCAAACGGAAGTAAGATTAAATGATGTTTTAAATAACTTGATACTTAGGCCTGATAAAACTTTATTAATAGCAGAGTATAATCAAGCACTAGCTGAAGACGAGTCATTATACACAGCTTCTTCTTATGTTATATTTACATCAGAGTTAGTTGAAATAAACGCTGTGATTAGTGATTTAGAAGCTACAGAACTAGTTGTAGCTAACGCTATTACGGATTTAGCTGATTTATATGATTTGTTGGTTCTAAAAGGCGATATTACAGATTTACAAAACGCATATGATGTTGCGGTACTTCGTGATTTAAGCGCTTATACACCAAACTCTATATTAGAATATCAAACAGAATTAACACGAATCAACGATTTTATAATTTCAGACGATACCGATGAAGCCGAAGCTAATCAAGCTTTGGCGGACTTAGAATCAGCTAGTTTGCTATTAGTTTTACAAGCAGATAGAGAACAATTATCGATTTTAAATAATCTAGTTGTGTCAGCATATTATGAAGATATTAATTTATACACAACAACATCTCATGAAGCGTTTATAATAGCCGTAGATGCGTTTGGTTCTTATTTATATGTTAATTCTATTATTGCGGATGATAATGTCACTCAAATTTTGGTCGACAATCTAGAATTAACAATTCAATCAGCGCTTGATTTATTGGTATTATTAGCTGATAATGATGGTCTATTGACAATATATTTCAATTTAAAATCAGCATCTATTTCAGATTATACAACAGCTTCTCAAACAGCTTATAATTTAGAACTGGATCGCATTTATGACTTAATTATAAGTTCAGATTTAGATGAAGCATTGGCGCTTCAACTTTTATCAGAGTTATCAGAAGTTAATGATTTGTTAGTAGATTTACCAGATTATACAGAATTACAGTCTACATATGAATCTACAATGATATATAGAGAAGAGGATTATTCAGTAAGTTCATATAGTGCACTAGAACAATCAAAAAATCACGCATTATTTATGTTATCGAATCTAGATGCTACTCAACTAGAAGTTGATAGCGCCAAAGAATCTTTAATAATCGCTGTTGATGGATTAAATCAAAAATTAGAAACAATATATATGATTCAAGGCGAAACTCTAGATATTAATCAATATATCACTTTAGGAGAGGCAACAATAACCAGTTATTCAGTGGAAATTAACACTATTTTAAGTGTGGATAACTTGGGAATAGTTGAAGGCCTAAAATATGGTGAATCTAAAGTTTTAGTTGAACTTAGCAGTGGAGCTATAGAAGAAATTGATATATTTGTCAAAGCCAAACTAAGTACAACTGTTTATGTTCTATCATTCTCTTTACCGGTTGTCGGTGTTGGAATAGCTGCTTCAGTCGTATATATTAGAAAAGAAACTTGGATTAATCTTTTTAAAATTATTAAGAATATATTTAAGAAAAAAAGTTAGAAATAGTCCAAAATTTTTGTTATAATGGATATTAACTAGGAGGGGATATTATGGCGACACAAAGAAAGTTATACAGAGATACTGATAATGCTAAAATTTCAGGAGTATGTTCTGGGTTATCTGATTATTTAGATATTGATGTCACTTTAATAAGAGTTATATGGTTAGTTTTAGTACTGTGTGCTGGAACTGGATTATTAGCTTACATTATAATGGCGTTAGTTGTTGAACCCAAAAGTGTAGTTATTAGGAAACAAAAAGAAACTGTTGTTGAGGACGATAAAGACGATCCTTTTGCAAAATTCGATAAGTAATATATAAACTACATAAAAAAATAAAAGTCACTTTAGAAAAGGTGACTTTTTAACATGAATAAGTCTGAAATATAGTAAAATATCGTAGCGGATAATTCACATTTTTTGGCTATTTTCTAAACAAAACACAAGATATTTTTTTATATTACAAATTATGATAAAACCATAGTTTTTTCTAAAAAACAAGAGTATAATATTTCTAAAGGAGGAATTGATATGGAAGAATATAGACTGCATAAAAACATTATATGTATAGACTTGAAAAGTTTCTATGCATCAGTAGAATGCGCCCTATCTGGCTTAGATCCATTCAAAACTCCTTTAGTTGTCGCAGACAAAGAAAGAGGTGGCGGATCTATAGTTTTAGCTGTTACACCTTATTTGAAACAGTTTGGGGTTCCTAACAGATGCCGAGTATATGAACTACCTAAAAACATTGATATTATTTATAGAAAACCAAGAATGGAGCGATATCTAGAATATTCGACTAGAATAGTTGAAATATATTTAAGATTTATTTCTGAAGATGATATTTATGTATACTCAGTAGATGAGGTTTTCATCGATTTAACTGAGTATATGGACTATTATAAAATGACCGATTATGAATTCGCTAAAATGGTATTAGACACAATCTATGCAGAAACTAAATTATATGCAACTTGTGGCATAGGACCAAACATGTTAATGGCCAAATTAGCGTTAGATATTGAGTCAAAACATTCTCCTGATTTTATAGCCAAATGGGCCTATGAGGATATACCTACAAAATTGTGGCCAACTACTCCACTTTCAAAAATGTGGGGCATTGGTAGAAATATGGAAAAAAGTTTAAATAGTTTAGGAATCTATAAAATAGGAGACCTAGCTAAATATGATTTAAAAAAACTCAAGAAAAAATTTGGAATCATTGGCGAAGAATTATATTATCACACTCATGGAATTGATATGAGCCAAATCCAAGAAAAAATGCACATTAAACCAACCAGTAAGAGTTATGGAATTGGTCAAACCTTATTTCAAGATTATTACAAACCTGAAATATATCAAATAATCAGAGAAATGGTTGATGATGTGTGCAGAAGATTACGACTGGGGAAGAGATTAGCTGGAACAGTCCACTTTGGACTTGCATATAGTAAAGAAATCGGTGGGGGATTTGCTAGGCAGATGAAATTAGCCCAACCATCTCAAAACGAGTCTCACGTTTTTCGCGCTTGCTTAATGCTTATGGATAAATTCTATGATAATTCACCAATAAGAGTTGTTAGAATTGCTGTAACTAATTTTGTTGATAAAAAAGGCTATCAAATTAATCTATTTGAAGATATCAATGAAGTTTTAAAAGAACAAGCTGTATTTACTGCCATGGATGAAATTAAAGAAAAATATGGAAAAAACAGCGTGAATAGAGCGTCTTCTGAGTTGAAATCTTCAACATTAAAAGCGAGAAATGATATGATAGGTGGACATCATGCTTAACGTATATCGTGATCGAGGAATTATTAAGTGGGCAGCTTTTGATGCATTAAATGGATTTAACTCAATGTTAAAAGAAATGAGACGTCGTTTAGGAAAAATAGATAAACCGATTCTAAGTGAGGATGATTTTGAAATTTTAAATAGGCAATTACAAGAAGCGCTATTAGACAACTTAGAAATAGAAATTACTTACTATGAAAATGGATATTCTAAAACTGGGTTTGGCAAAATAAAAAAACTTGATTTTAATAATAAACTGATTATATTAACAACGTTAGAAAAAATATCCGCATATGACATTTTAAGGATAGATTTGTTATAAAAGTGAAAAATATTAGCAAATATGCTAAAATATAATCAATAAAGGAAGTGATTTGATGTTAATAGAAAAAGCCTATGCAAAAGTAAATCTATTTATAAATGTAATAGGAGCCAGAAGAGATGGTTATCATGATTTGGAAATGATAAATACAAAAATCGACTTATATGACACGGTCAAAATAGAAGAATTAGACTCTCCAGGATTAGTAATTATAAAAGCAAATGACCTATTTCTATCTAATCAAAACAATTTAGTTATTGAATCAGCTAGATACATGATCAACAAATACGTTCCTGATAAAGGGATTACAGTAACAATAGAAAAAGTAATTCCATTTGGAGCGGGATTAGCAGGAAATTCCGTAGACGCAGCAGCGATAATAAGAGGCATTGATAAAATGTTTGAATTAAATCTAACATTAGAGGAAATGCAAAAAATTGGGGTTATGTTCGGAGCTGATATTCCATATTGCCTAGTTGATTATCCAGCGTTTGTTGAAGGAATTGGAGAAATAATAACTAAATTTGATTTCGATTTTTCAGAATGTAAAGTATTATTAGTCAATCCTCGCGAATATATATCTACCAAGGATATATTTACATTAGGGGACAGATTTGGATTTAAAAATGCAAATATGAAAAAAATAAAAAAAGCAATTTTAAAAAATAGTCTAGATGATTTTATTAAAAACATACACAATTCACTAGAAGAGATTGCTATTAACAATAATAAAAAAGTTAAAGAGACTTATGAACATATAAAATCTGAATTAGGAGAAGAAGGCTTAACTATGACAGGATCTGGGTCAACGTTTATAAAGCTAATAAAAGGTGATGATTCTAAGGCTTTAGCCTTTATTGAGGCAAATAAAGACAAATATTTCACAAATATATACAATTTTTTATAGAATTTTCGCGTAACCCATTGAAAAGATAAATTTATCCGTGATATAATCACTTAAAGGGGTGGTAGTGTGAAAATTACGGAAGTACGCGCAAAAAGGATTGACGGAGATAATCGTTTAGTGGGAATAGCTGCCATTACTATTGATAATTGCTTCGTTGTACATGAGTTGCGGATCATTGAGGGGAAAAATGGTCTTTTTGTGGCTATGCCAAGTCGGAAGATGCCAAACGGTGATTATAAAGATGTTGCTCATCCAATAAATAGTGAAACAAGGGCAATGATTGAACAAACAGTTTTAGAAATATATAATCAACTCCCCGAATTAGTTAAAAAAGTAGAAGAACAAGCACTAACTTAAGAAGTTAGTGCTTTTTAATTTATTTCATTTGTTGTATAATGGTTATGTCTTTAATCAAACTAAATGGAAAGGGTATAATAAATTGTATAATTTATTATAATTAAAGGTAGTTTAATGGCTGTTTTTCATGGCTCAAAAGTTAAAATTTTCGCTCTAAGTTCAAGCGTTAAAATTACTCAAGATATAGCTGATTATATCGGAATACCTGTAAGCAAATGCGAAGTTCAACATTTTGCTGACGGAGAAATAAACGTTGATATACCAGAAACGGTAAGAGGACACAAAGTTTTTGTTATCCAATCAACTCATTCTCCAGTTAATGAACGCATCATGGAATTACTAATAATGATTGATGCATTAAAACGAGCATCAGCTCGGGAAGTTAATGTAGTTATGCCTTATTATGGATATTCAAGGCAAGATAGAAAAGCAAAAGCAAGACAACCAATATCAGCTAAACTGGTAGCGGATTTACTACAAACAGCCGGAGCAGCTAGAGTAATATCTATGGATTTACATGCTGCCCAAATACAAGGTTTCTTTAATATTCCAATTGATAACTTCTTAGCTTTACCATTAATTGCGAAATATTTAAAAAAGAAAAATTTAACAGATTTATGCGTAGTGTCTCCCGACCATGGCGGAGCTACTAGAGCTAGAACCTTAGCGAATGTATTAGAATGTAATATTGCTATTATTGATAAAATGAGACCAAAACCTAATGTTGCTACAGTTATGAGTATCATTGGGAAAGTCAAAGGTAAAAATTGTGTTATTGTAGATGACATGGTGGATACAGCTGGATCAATTTCAGCAGCTTCAGTAGCTTTAAAAGAGGCAGGAGCTAAAAAAATATTTGTTTGTTGTACACATCCATTACTATCGGGAGATGCAAACAAAAGAATTGAAGAGTCACCAATAGAAGAATTGATATGTACAAATACAATAGAATTATCAGAAGAAAAGAAAACACCTAAAATCACTCAATTATCTATAGCTAATTTATTAGGTCAAGGGATAATAAATATTATTGATGACCAAGGGGTTTCAACATTATTTAAATAAAAATTTCCTGGGAAACCAGGAATTTTTTTTTGCTTTGTTTACAAAAATTCATATTGTGATATAATAAGGTAAATCAAAGAGCGGAGAAGTATGATACCACTTTTGTTTAAGCGATTAAGGGACGGTGTAAGCCTTATACAAAAACTATCAGAATAACACCGTGAGAGACAGAAGAAATTAAGTAGAACTGTACGTAAAATCTGCGTTAAAGATTTTAAGAGCCGTTTATACGGAACTAAGGTGGTACCACGGATATATTCGTCCTTTATTTAGGGCGTTTTTTTTATTCATTGGAGGTGATTAAATTGTTTGAAGAATTAAAGCAATACCATAAATATAAAAAACCGATAGAATCATCTAGATATCACAAACAATATGAGGTTGGAGTCATTGATTACTATATTGGTATAAATGCACCAACATTAAGAAAAATATCAAAAAAATATTATAAAACTATAAATACAAACGAATTAAATCAGTTGATATCTTCTGAACTTCATGAATATAGGTTATTAGCTTTAATAATCTTAACCGATAAAATTAAAAAAACTAGTTTGGAAAATCAAAAAGCAATAGTTGAGTACTATCTTGAAAATTTAAGGTATGTTAATAATTGGGACCTAGTAGATGTATCTGCTTACTCTATATTAGGGATGTATCTGTATAATATTAATGATTACTCATTGTTATACGAATTTGCTGAATCGGATAATCTATGGATAAAGAGGATAGGCATAGTTGCTACTAATTATTTAATCAAAAAAAATGAATTAAGTGTAACAATGGACCTAGTTGATATCCTTATGAAAGATACTCATGATTTAATTCATAAGGCAAATGGTTGGATGCTAAGAAATCTTGGCGACAAAGATCAAGATTTATTAACTGAGTATCTCTATACAAATTATAATGATATACCAAGAACAACATTAAGGTATGCTATAGAGCATTACCAAGAAGATAAAAGGAAAGCAATTCTAAAGGGGGATTTCACATGGAAATAACAATTAAAAAGCTATTTGAAGTAGCTAAAGATTTTGAAGAAAAATCAGTAAAAATTAAAGGGTGGATAAGGAATAACCGAGACCAAAAAGCATTTGGTTTTATTGACTTGAATGATGGAACGTGTTTTGAAACTTTACAGATAGTATATGAAAATGAAACAATTGATAACTATAAAGATGTATCCAAATTTCGTGTGGGTTCATCAATTGAAGTATTAGGCAGAGTAGTTTTAACTCCCAATTCAAAACAGTCTTTTGAAATAAAAGCCAAAAGCATTAGTTTGATTGGAGATAGTCAAGAAGACTATCCGATTCAACCTAAAAGACATTCTAGAGAATTTCTAAGAGAAAACGCACATCTAAGAGTGCGTACCAACTTATTCAATGCAGTATTTAGAGTAAGATCTGTAGTTTCTCATGCGATTCATAAATTCTTTCAAGACGAGAATTTTATTTATGTTCATGCGCCAATAATTACAACTTCAGATGCTGAAGGTGCAGGAGAAATGTTTCAAGTAACAACGTTAGATGTTGAAAAGCAAGAAAAAATTAATTATTCAAAGGACTTTTTTACAAAAAAAGCTAATTTAAGTGTGAGCGGACAACTTCAAGCCGAAGCATATGCTTTAGCATTTAAAGATGTCTATACTTTTGGACCAACTTTTAGAGCTGAAAATTCAAATACCAAACTACATGCTTCGGAATTTTGGATGATTGAACCTGAAATTGCATTCGCGGATTTGAGTGACGATATGAAATTAGCGGAAAATATGATAAAATATATTATTAAAGATGTTTTTGATAGATGCCCTTCTGAAATTAAGTTTTTTGATAAATTCGTTGAAAAAGGACTTATAGCGAAACTTCAAAAAGTACTAAAAAGCAAATTTAAAATTGCCACTCATAAAGAAGCGATAGATATACTAATAAAAGTAGCTGATCAATTTGAAAATAAACCTGAGCAAGGAAAAGATTTAGCAACTGAACACGAAAAGTATTTAACTAAATATTTTGATGGCCCAGTATTTATAATTGATTGGCCTAAAGATATAAAAGCATTCTATATGAGATTAAATGATGATAAAGAAACTGTAGCAGCAATGGATCTTTTAGTTCCGAGAGCTGGAGAATTATTAGGAGGGTCTCAAAGAGAAGAAAGATTAGATTTACTTGAAAAAAGAATTGAAGAATTTGGTATAAATGATGAAGATTTATGGTGGTACAAAGATTTAAGAAAATACGGCGGGTGTAAACACGCTGGGTTTGGAATGGGATTAGAAAGAATGGTTATGTATGTTACTGGTATTGATAACATTAGAGACGTGTTACCATTCCCAAGAACTCCAAAAAATTGTGAATTTTAATAAAGGACGAAGTTTATGAAAAAAATAATATCTATTTTTAGTCTATTGCTAGTGATGACATTAATAGCTTGTTCTGGTAGCTCACTAGAAATTATAAATTCAGAAACTACACAATTAGAGTCACAAACAATGAGCGATTATGTAGGAAATTTAGATAACATATATAATATTGGATTGTTTGTTACTGATGATTTAGCCACTTCGATAGGCATTAATTTTGAAATGCCTGACGATACAAGTGGTTATGTAGAATATGCATTATTAAATGATAATCAATATATTAGAGGGAAAGCCGGGAAAAAAATTCGTGAATTTAGTGATAATTCCGCTTACCTGTTCGAATATATTTTAGAAGACTTATCTCCTAATACTACATATAAATATAGAGTTTGTAATGAAGATAATACTGAAACAAGTGAATATCACACTTTTACAACATATAACGACGAAGCTGATTCGCATACATTTATGTTTTTGGCCGATCCACAAGAAAGCGCTGAAACAGGATATATGTCATACGCCCATGCAATGTTATCGGTTATGGAGTATTCAGAAGTAGAATACGATTTAGTTATGCTTCCTGGAGATGTGGTTAATGAAACTGGTACAAGGACACAATGGAATATGTTTTTTAAATACTCGTCAGTATTTTCCTATAGTGTGCCGATGGCTGTAACCACAGGTAATCATGAAATACCATTAGTAAGTACAGAAAAGGTCAATTCAATGGAATTTGATGGATATATGAATCTACCAAACAACGGACCAACATATGGAATGTTTGATGGTTTAGTCGGAGACGAAAGAAACCCAAATTTTGATAATGGCAAAACCTATAGTTTTGATTTTGGAGAAGCACATATAACGGTTGTTAATACTGAAGTGTATTGTGATGGTACAACTGAATGTTTAGCATTCGATGAAGATAATGTTCAAATTTTAAATGATTGGATCAGAAATGATATAAATAGTTCCGACGCTAAATGGAAAATTGTTATGTTACATAGAGGGCCTTACAGCCTATCTTACGATACGGTAGCAGTTAGAGTTAATCTTGCACACGTATTAGAGGAATGTGGCGTAGATTTGGTACTTTCCGGTCATGACCATCAATACTCAAGAGCGGTTTATCAAAATGGATTGTTGGTAGATTTTTCTCGAGCAAATAATTATGAAGATGGGACTATTAGCTTGATCGTTAATTCCGAAGACAATCTACATTTTAATAATTATTCGAGTTCTTTAGGTGTTACTTATGTTACATCTAATACAGCAGCAACAAAGTTTTACGGAGGTGATAAATCTTCAGGAATTAAAGTTAATTATGCATTCATTGATGAATATCCAGTAATCCCAATCATTACAATAACAGAAGATTCTATCAAGGTTGTCTCGTACGCAGTAGAAAAAGAAACGGGAATAAGCATCGTTCCTACGAGTGTATTTATATTAGAAGAATTTGAAATCACAGAATAGAAAAAAAGCTGAGAATTCTCAGCTTTTTTGTTTGTTTTTATTTTTTACTTTTTCGGTGTTTTTAAAGATTCTACTAATCCTGTTGCTAAACCAACAACACCTTGTAATTCACTAGGGATGATGATTTTAGTAGCTTGGCCGTCAGCAATTTTTTCCATTGCTTTATAAGCTTCAAGTGTTAATACAGCATGATCAGCTTTTGCGCCTTTAATCAATTCGATACCTTTTGCAGTAGCAGATTGTACATTTAAGATTGCTTGTGCGCGACCTTCAGCTTCTCTAATAGCAGCTTCTTTTTTACCTTCGGCTTCTCTAATAGCAGCTTCTTTACTACCTTCGGCAGTTAAGATAGCAGCAGCTTTTGTACCTTCAGCAATAAGAATTGCTTCTCTACGTCCACGTTCTGCACGCATTTGTTTTTCCATTGCTTCACGAATTTCCTTTGGAGGGATAATGTTTTTAAGTTCAACACGATTAATTTTAATACCCCAAGGGTCAGTTGCTTCGTCTAAGATGATTCTCATTCTTTCGTTAATCAAATCTCTTGAAGTCAATGTTTGGTCTAATTCTAATTCCCCGATAATATTACGAAGTGTAGTAGCTGTTAATTGTTCAATTAAGAATCCTGGGTTTTCAGCTCCATATACATATTGTTTTGCATCAGTAATTTGTAAGAATAATACTGTGTCAATTTGCATTGTAACATTATCTTTTGTAATAACTGCTTGAGGAGGGAAGTCTAAAACTTGTTCTTTTAGTGTGATAACATCTGTTACCCTACCTCTTGCATTATAGGTTCTTTTGATTCTGTCGAAGAATGGCCATAAGAAATGTAATCCAGCTGACCAAGTAACATAATATTGTCCCCATCTTTCAACTATATATTCAGTTGCTTGAGGAACAATTTTGATTCTTGAACCTAAATAAATAAGAATAATAACTACTAAAGCTATAATAACCACTAAGGCTACTGTATTAGCTAAAAATACTGGTAAAAACATAATAAATCCTCCTTTTATTTTTTAAATTAATTTTATTTTCAGTGATTAAAATTAACAACTCTCATTCTTAAGAAATAATCACGTATTGTAGATTTTTTTCTAGACAATGAGATTAATACAATATCTACTAGTAAAGCTATGAGTATTAAAATAAATCCATAATACATACTAATAGTGAAAACTAAGATAATAAAGAAATACTTTAAGATGATATCGTGGAAAAATACTTGGATCAGATTAGGGTTTGCAGATTCTCCGTTATTCTCCGTTATTAGTTTAATTTTCATTAAACGTCTTCCTAGAGTTTTCCCAGAAGTGGCCACAACCAATAATGCCATTATGACAATCATCCCTATTGAAAAGAAGTAGATAATTTCCATGTAATACTGAGTAAGTGGTTCGTTGAAAGGTTCGATATCAATTGTATTCTGTTGATTCAAAATAGTAGATTTAGCATTATAATCTTCTGCAGCGAAAGCTTCTAAATCAGCGTCACCGTTTGCTAACTCTATATTTGCATCATATTCAGTTTGAAGATTCTGTAAATCATCGTTGTAGGCTGTTAAAATTTGAGTGTAAGCACCATATACCTCATCAAAGTTGTCAACTCTATTTTGAAGTAACGTTTTCCCGCCAACAATAAAAGCCAAGTAAGTTACCATAATTACAATAATAAAATCAACAATTGCAGAAGTAAGTCTTTTAAAGAAACTAGCCGACATTAGTTTTTCCTAACTACTAATTTGACACCTTTAATGGCGAGAACAGTTACTTTTGCATCTACTTCTATGTCTTCATTAGATATAGCTGTCCAAATTTTACCTTCAATTTTTACTTCTCCTCGTTCGCCATTGACAATTGCTTTTCTACATACAGCAATTTTGCCAACAAGGCTATCAGCATTAGTTTTAATTTCATTTTTACGCATATGTTCTTTGAACACTGGACGTAGTACTAATAGTAACAATATAGATACCACGATGAACACTATTGCTTGTGCTACAATACTATTAGTTGGGAAAATAATAGCTACCATCAAAGCGAAAAACGCTCCGGCAGAGAACCAAATACTGGATAAATCCATAGTTCCGGCTTCAATTACTGCGGCTAAAATTATTATTCCGAACCACACTAAAATCATTATTGTTCCAAGTTCCATAGCTAGAAACATAATATTACACCTCTTTCTTATTTAAATCAATAATTAATGCATTTTCATTTTTATTCCAACTAGCTTTAAATTTATAGGCTTGATGATGATCTTGAAAAACCAAACCGATTAAATTTGATACTTCTTTAAGGAATAATTTATTACAGATTCTAGAATAACTAGATTTTACTGTAATGTTGTGTTGTTGCTCATGAGGAATATAACCCAAAGTTATCTCCTCTTTTGTTATTGGTTTGATAGCGATCATCTTATTATCTCTATCTAAACCTAGTAAAACAATATAGGCATTCTCAAAATAAGCTGTAGCTGATTTGTTTAATGTAATATTTGCTTCATACAAAGTAGCCAACTCGTCTAACGGTTTTTTGGATGCCCAAATAAAATTACTCATATGTCAACCTCCATTATAATACAGTTTTAAGATATTACACATTATAACATATACTTTGTTAATTATCAATAAATACCCAATATTATTTTAAATTATTTTAAATTATTTATGTTTTGAGCAACTTAGTGTATAATAGAAATAGGGTGATAATATGAATGGTAAAAAGTATTCGTTTAATGTCTCGAAATCTTTAAATAAAGGATTTAGGTCAGCATTATTAGCTAAATTTTTAAAAGCTATTGATGAGTATAAACTAATTGAAGAAGGCGATAAAGTCTGTGTTGCATTAAGTGGGGGAAAAGATTCTTTACTTTTAGCAGCGCTTTTTGAAGAATATAAATTGCATTATAATAATAATATAGACGTTGTATATGTAACGATGAATTCAGGATTTACAAAAGAGTTTTTAGATAGTCATATATCTAATTGTAAAAAAATAGGTATTTTTCCTGAGGTTATCGAATCGCAAGTGTATGAGATAGCCAATAAATTGGACCCTAAGTCTCCTTGCTTTTTGTGTGCTAGAATGAGAAGAGGATTCCTCTACCAACAAGCAAAAGATTTGGGCTGTAATAAATTAGCATTAGGGCATCATTTTGATGACGTTATTGAAACAACTTTGATGAATATGTTTTATACTGGAACATTCAAAACTATGTTGCCAAAAGCTTGGTCCAAAAATTTTGATGGGTTAGAATTGATTAGACCTATGTATTTAATAAAGGAAGCTGAAGTAGAAAGATTTGTTCGGTACCATGACATCAAATTTGTATCAAAAGGTTGTGCATTTCAAGATAGAAATGAAGATACAAAAAGAAAAGAAATGAAACTTTTGGTTAATGATTTAAGGAAGGTTTATGAGAATATTGATATTAATATTTTTAGATCAGCTCAAAACATTAATTTAGATTTTGTACTTGGGTATTATGATGACACGAAAAAAGTGAGTTTTTTGGACGAATATTAACAAAAAGGCGCTACTAACAGAGCGCCTTTAATATATAAGGTTTCACATGAAACATCATTTTCCCAAACAAAACTTTGTAAACAACGTTGAAATCAAATCGTCAGAAGTGCTCTGTCCTGTAATTTCACCCAATGAAGACCAGGCTTTTCTCAAGTCAATTTCAACTAAATCTACAGGCATCAAATTATTACATGCTAGCAAAGCTTCTTCCAAAGCTTGTTTTGTTTGTTCTAGTTTTCCAATGTGTCTAGTGTTTGATAATACTGTATAGTCTTCAGCGATAATTGATTCATCAATAAATAATGTTTTAACTTCTTTAGCAAGGGCATCTATCCCTTGATTTTTTTTTGCGGAAATATTGATTATTCTTTCGTTATCAATATCAATTTTATTTCCTAAATCAATTTTATTTCCAATTAGTATTCTAGTCTTATTATTGGTTAGTTTTAATAATGTTTCATCTAATTCAGTTAGGTAGTTTGACTGATCTAAAACCAATAAAACTAGGCTAGCTTTTTCAATAGCTTGCTTTGTCTTTTTGATTCCGATTTTTTCAACAATATCATTGGTTTCTCTTATCCCGGCTGTATCAATTAATTTAAGAATAATACCATCCAGATTTAATTCTGCTTCAATTAGATCTCTAGTAGTTCCTGAGATATCTGTGACTATGGCTTTGTCTTCTTTTAGTAGTGAGTTAAGAAGACTTGATTTACCAACATTAGGTTTACCAATAATTACAGTTTTTATTCCATCTCTAATTATCTGACCGGTCGCTGATTCGTTTAATATATGTGATATATCCTCAATTAAAACTTGAACTTTTGGTTTAATAATATCATTAGTTAACTCAATCACATCATCGTATTCAGGGTAATCAATATTTACTTCAATGTTTGCGATTATATCCATAACTTTTGCTTGCAGATTATCCACTAGTTTATGGATATCTCCTCTTAATTGTTTATTAGCTAAACTTAATTGATTATGTGTTTTTGCATTGACTATATCCATTATACTCTCGGCTTCTGTCAGGTCGAGTCGGCCATTAAGATAAGCTCTTTTTGTGAACTCACCATTCTCCGCTAATCTAGCACCATTTTTAATTAATAACTTAGTAACTTCGTTAGCTATGAAATTTCCACCATGAGTTGAAATTTCGATGACGTCTTCGGATGTAAATGACTTTGGAGCTCTAAACAAAAAGACCATTACCTCATCGATGATTTTTCCATCATCATGAATATAGCCGTATTTAATAGTATGAGATTCAGATTTTTCTAAATTAGCACCTTTAAATATTTTATTTACCATAGGGAAGGTTTCATCACCAGAAACCCTAATGATATTAACAGCACTAATTCCATTTGCAGTCGTTTTTGCGACTATTGTATCAAATAACATTTTTACATCACCACTAATATTTTAACATATTTTACCTAAAATATTGTATAATGTTTTTAGGTGATAATTATGAGAAGACAAAAAAAACCATTAAAATTTTATCTTTATATCTTTTTATTTTCGGTTGTTATAGTAGCCGGATATTCTTTGTATATGATTTTCGTGAAGGATGCTGTAGTAAGTGATGTGTATACACTCTGGTTTATGCCGTTTATTTTCACGTTATTTTATTGGGGAAGCGACGCTATAATAGACAAGTTTACCAACAAGAAACACAAAGTAAATTATGAAGCTAAGTTCCTTGAAGACATTAGTCAAAAGATGAGAGACGGAAAAGAATTCTTAGTGGAAGAATACAGAAAATTACAAAACAATCCAAAGTTTCAAGAAGATTTAAAGAAGGCATATCGCATCTATAAAAATGGAGAAGATGAAATATTTAACATTGAAAAACTAGAAAAAAAATATCGTAAAGATTCTGTTGAAAAGAGAGCGATGAGATATGTTACCGAATATCTCAAAGAAAACAAAAAAATACCTGAAACCAATTAGAAAAAAGATTATAAATAAGGTATAATATTTATGTAGAGGATTATATATAAAATGAGATTTTTAGGTCAAGTTATCAGCGAAGGAATAGCATACGGAAAAGTTGGTTTTATAGAAGCCAAATACGATGAATTCCAAAGCGCAAATAATGATTCAAATCAATTGAATATATTTCAAAAATCAATTGAGTTATCAACAAAAAAACTTGATAAGGAAATAGTTACTTCTAAAGATAAATATACAGATAGAATTTCTGAAATATTTGAAACTCATAAATATATTGTTAATGATCCGCTTGTAAAAAATAGGACGATAGAATTGATAAAATCTAACCATACTGCTAGTATGGCTTATGCTAAAGCTATAAATGAAATATTAGATCAATTTAATAAAATAGACAACGAATATATGTTGGGAAGAATAGTTGATATAATTGACGCAACAGATAGAGTTAAATCCGTATTAAATTGCATTACCGAACAAAATTTAAATGACTATAAAGAACCAACAATTTTAATTCTAAAAAATTTAAAACCTAGCATTATATATTCAAGTAATAATTCAAACATAAAAGGATTTATATCGAATGAAGGTTATTATAATCAACATTCAGGCATTATAGCTAGAACAATAAAAATGCCAGGGATTGTATGTGAAAATTTGATAGATAATATAAAACCAGATGATTATGTTTTAATTGATTGCTATAAGGGTGAAATAATAATTAACCCTAGCAAAATCATAATCAGAGATCGTATAGAAGGAGGACTTTAAATGAGCTACAAAGCACTATATAGAATATACAGACCAATTGACTTTAATGAAGTAGCTGGACAAGTTCATATTACAACCACATTAAAGAATGCATTAGCTAACGATAAAGTAGCTCATGCATATTTATTCAGTGGACCAAGAGGAACAGGAAAAACTTCTATCGCAAAAATATTTGCAAAGGCAGTTAACTGTGTTCATGCGCCTACAGAAAATCCATGTAATGAATGTGAAAACTGTAAAGGAATTCACAGTGGAGCTATAAGTGATGTAATTGAAATAGATGCGGCTAGCAATAATGGCGTTGACGAAATACGCGAAATTAGAGATAAAGTAAAATACCTTCCTGGTTATGTAAAATATAAAGTATATATAATTGATGAAGTTCATATGTTAAGTACTGGAGCTTTTAATGCTTTACTAAAAACACTAGAAGAACCACCAGCACATGTTATATTCATTCTATGTACCACAGAACCTCAAAAAATACCATTGACTATCCTTTCTAGATGTCAAAGATTTGACTTCAAAGCTATTACAACAAAAGACATCATTGGTAAGTTAAATGAAATAATTGAAAAGGAAAAAATCATAATCGATAGTGAAGCTGTTAGCCAAATTGCTATTCATGCTGAAGGCGCACTTAGGGACGCCATTAGCATGTTAGATCAAGCCAACGCATACAGCCCTGAACATATCTCAGCTGATGATGTAAATCAAATATCAGGAGCGGTGTCATTGGATATGCGAATAGAATTGGCAAAAGCTTTAATAGAGGGGGATTCCACCAAAGCGATTGAGATTTTAAACAGTCTAATAACCGAAGGAAAAGAGGTTAGAAAGATAGCTCTAAATTTAATTGAATTTTACAGAGATATCTTGATGATGAAGAACATAAGGAAATTAGATGAAAGTAATCTTTTGTATCAAAATGAGAAGTTTATTCAACTTTCAAAAATGATTGGAAACAAAAAAACATTTCACATTTTAGATATTTTAAACAAAGTACTTAATGATATCAAATGGAGTAATAGTCCAAAGATATATTTGGAACTGGCCTTTATTAAAATTACAGATAATGAGGTTGGTGGAGAAACTAGAATTATTTCAATTATTGATGATTTAGAAAATAGATTACTTGAAGTTGAAAAAATAAAAGATGAAATTAATAGTTTTAGAGAGAGAGAATCTAAAGAAATAATTCAAGAGATTATTAATGAGGAAACAAAACCAATCATCAAGGAAGAAGTAGAACCTATAATCGAACAAGAAACAAAACCAATTACCAAGGAAGAAATAAAATCTACTATCACAGAAGAAACAAAACCAGTCATTGAGGAAGAAAAAGATTTACTTGAAAATATAGAAATTGAAGAAGAACCCGTTGACGAACTTCCGTTTGAAAACATTCCCAACGAAATAAAAATAATTGAAGAAAAACTCTGTGATGATTTAGATGATACATATTCTATAGCTTTTGTTGAAAAAGTACTGAATAACGGAAATAGAGATGATAAAAACACTCTAATTAATACTTGGGACAGATTGAGAAGACAAGCGAATAATGATGAAGAAAAACATATTGCTCAAATATTAGAAACTGGTAAAATAGTAGCGAGTTCAGTTTCACAAATAATCATTGCTTTTCCAAGTGCATCAATATGTAATAAGTTAATGACTCCAAGTAATAAAAAAATTGCTCTAAATATATTAAAAAATAACTACCAAAGAGATATTGACTATATAGCTTTGCCTGACGATGTATTTAAAGAAATTGTTGAGGAATTCACAACATTATGGAAACAGGGAAAAAGAGTAATTAAATTATCAAAAATTAAATGTGATACCTTAAAAAACGTTTCCAAAGCAGAGGAAACGGAAGAAACTGAAATCAAATCAAAAATAGTTACCGATGCTATTGATTTGTTCGGTGACATTGTAAAGGTTAAAAATTAGGGGGAATAATAATGATTAATCCGCAAATGCTAAAACAAATTAAGAAGATGCAAGAAGATATAAAAAAAGTACAAGCAGAAATCAATGCTTCAACATTCTATGGTCAAGCTGGGGGTTCAGTAGTTAAGGTAGCTGTTAAAGGCACGAAGAAAGTTGAATCAGTTGAAATTAAGAAATCAGAAATAGATATGAATGATATAGAAATGCTACAAGATTTAATTGTAGTTGCTATGAACGACGCATTCAATAAAGTAGATAAGGAACTTCAAGAAACATTAGGTTCAATTACACAAGGGATGAATGTTCCGGGGATGTTTTAATGGTATTACCAAAAGCTTTAGAAGAACTGATAACTGAATTCATGAAATATCCAGGTATCGGTAGAAAAACAGCAGAAAGGTATGCTTTATATACAATCAATAATTTATCCGTAGATGATACGGATAATTTTGGTAACGCAGTACTAAACATAAAAAAACTAATCCATCATTGTCCAAAATGCGGACACTTAACAGATCAGGAAATTTGTCAGATTTGTGAAAACGAAAACAGAGACAAAGCTATATTAATGATAGTTGAATCACCAAAAGATGTTTTTACAATTGAAAAATCTGGAGAATTTAAAGGGTATTACCACGTTTTAAATGGCGTAATATCGCCTATGGATGGTTATGGGCCTGATGAGATTAACTTATCAACATTATGGCCTAGAATAGCTAACAACAACGTTAAAGAAATCATTATTGCCACATCATCAACCCAAGAAGGCGAAACAACAGCTTTATACATCAGTAGAGTTCTCAAGGATATTGATGTTATTGTCACTCGAATTGGGTATGGCGTGCCTGTCGGTTTGAATTTAGAATACGCAGATGATTTAACTTTATCAAAAGCAATTGAAAATAGAAAAAAAATGTAAAATATCATAAAAAAACGGTAAAATTATTCAGAAATATTTCTCACATATTTTATTATTATGATATAATAATATAAGACAAAAAATTATAAGGGGGATTATTATGTTATTTAATATCTTCACAAGAACAAGTGCAATCACAGATACTATATCAGATTTTGTTGGACCTTATATTACAAAAGGTATGGATTTATTAACAGGACTACCTGTTTGGTTACAAGCAGTAGCACTTTTAGTTGTAGGTATATTCACGATAGTTGGCGTAGTAGTATTTATTAAAAAATTTATCAAATTATTTTTAGTGCTTGCAATTATCGGTGGGATTGTGTACGTACTATATACTCAAACTGATATTTTAGATAGTATATTGGGAACATTCTCAGGATCAACCACAAGTATATTATTATTTAAGTAAAAGAAAAAATATAAGGCAGACCCATCCGGGTTATCCTTTTTTTTTCCAAAAAAAACGACAATAAGTTTAAAAAAAACACGCATTTGCTAATTCAATACTAACGGATATGGTGTTTTCACGAGAAAGGAATTACTTTATGTTTAAAAAAAATCTATTATTTACATTTAGTCTATTTAGTTTAATGGCTATTGTTGCTTGTGGTGGCGATACAACCACACAAACAACTTCAGAAATTACTACACAGACAACAATAGAAGCAACAACGCAGTTAACTACAGAAACAACAACACACACAACAACTGAAACATTTACTACAACACAGACAACAACAGAAACAACCACACAGCTAACAACTGAAACAACGACAGTCTTCACTTATGAATTAACTGATTTATCAGGAAACTCTAAGACTGAAATTGAAACTTTATTTGATAATTTAGGATTAAGTTATATCTTCGAGTTTGAAACAAACTTAGATATTACTGAAAATTCATTCATTCGTTATGGTGGTGAAGATCAAATAGGAAATACTATTGAAGGCAATCATCAAATAATCATTGTACTTGCAACCCCGAAATTGATTTTGCCTGACTTAACCGGTAAAAATCAAACGGAAATGATTACCGCTTTAATTACTCAAGGGATTAATTTTAATATTGAGATTGTAACAGATAATACTATACCCGATCAAACATTTAGCGGGTATGGAGACAATTTTGAAGCTGGAGATTTAGTATCAAGCAGATATACCGTGACTGTTTATCTAGGATTTAATTCAGCCAGATTACCTGATTTATCAGAAAAATCAAAAGAGGAAATTACATCAATCTTAAACGCAGATAATATTATTCATGTATTTGAGTATATATTCAATGATGAGTTTCCAGAAGACACCTTTGTTAGTTACGAAGGTATGGTTGCAGGAGATTATTACGAAGAAGGAACAATCACAGTTAATATATATAAAAACACTTTTACTGATAATGAAACAAGCTTGATAATTTCTAAATATGTCGATGGGGGAAATGATACATCTGACCAAGCTATAGAAATATTTAACTCAACAACTTTAAGCATTGATTTATCCGAGTACTATCTTGCGATATTTACAAATGGTTCATATACAGAAACTTATCATATTGCTTTTCCTGAGATAGATCTTTTACCAGGGGAGACATATGTTATAGGTAATACTGGAGCTAACGCAAACATATTAGCTAAAACGGATTTGGTATCTGATGATTTGGTGTTTGATGGCAATGATACAATACAAATATGTTATATGAATGGTACATATATAGACACAATTTATAATCTTGGAAACAAGAATTTTATTATGGATGATGAAGTCTTTATCCGTAATATAAGCGTAGTAACAGGAGCTAGAGAATATATTTTCACTCAATGGTATGGATACGTTCCAACATATGTTGAAGTATTAGGAACACACCCAATTGTAATACCAACAGAGATTACTTTTGAGTATATTGACAGAGAGTTCTATGACCCTCTAGGTGGTATGGATTCTGTTATTCTTTCTTACATTTCTGATGGAGATACAGCTGGATTTACACCTGGATTTATCGGAGAAGAACGTGTTAGATTTTTAGGGGTTGATACACCGGAAACTTATCCTTATGTAGATGATTGGGGTCTTGAAGCCAAAGCTTATACAACCTTGATATTAAATAGTGCAGAAAATATATATATCCAAAGCGATCCAGACCTAGGATATACTGAGACATACGGTAGACATTTAGGATTGATTTGGGTTGATTTAGGAACTGAAGGATTAACAATTGACATTTTGAGCAGTGATGGTCAAGTCATGAGAACAGAGGTATTAAGTGGCTGGATTTTACTTAACTATCATTTAGTGCTTAATGGGTACTCATATAATTATTATGGTAGCGAATCTAAATTAGTATTTAACAATAGATATTTAATAAGATGGTTCCAAGAAGCCGAAAGATTTGCTCAAAATAATGGATTAGGAATTCACGAATGAGAGTGTTCGGTAGGGTATTGTATGCAGTAGTTTGTGTTGGATTCTTCTTACTAGCATATACGTTTTCAAGAGATTTAATGCTCTCTGAATATTTAAAAGACGTATTTGCTGCTTCATTAACTGATACAGAATCAGAATATCCGAAATATTATTATTTTTATACATCTATTCCTGATTACCATAATGATGAACCACTTTTTTCAATCGATTCAAATGGATATGAAATTATGGGGTATGAAGTTTTAATTTCAATAATTAATAACAATAACGAAGCTGAATTAACAGAATTTGTATATGTTATTGTTTACAGTGATAATCAAGATTTATCACAAGTTGATTACTTGTATCTTGAAAATGAAAGTAATGGCGTTACATTAGATATTGATTTACAAAGGTTTAAAACTTTGAATATACTTAATGGAGTTAATGAACTAGGATATGTGTATTTGTATAAAGATCCATTTTTTGCAGAAGATTTTGATAAAATAAACTTGTTAGACAAAAATGGAAATATGTTAGTTGATACTGATTTTAGTATTGAAGAAACAGATTTTATAATCAAAGATTTTGTTGAAGATTTTTACGCAAATAATGGCCGATTACCTTTAATTGGTGATATAGAAGGCTTGCCAAACAATAATATTTTTCCAAATAAACCACAGGTTGCTGAGGGATATCAACACATCTTTTACACAGCTATGGGAATATATTTTGTAATAACAGTGTTTATGACATACATAATATTTTTCTGGAAAAAGAAAATACCATATGAGAAAAAAGAAAAAAAATATAAAATAAGAAAGAATAACTAGTTTTTAGGAGGACAGAGTAAATGGAATTAAGATTAGAAAATTTAACTAAAATTTTCACGAACAAATCAATGAAAGAAACGACGGCGGTTAGTGAACTTGATATTACGATTAAATCAGGAACATTAGTTGGGTTATTAGGCCCTTCAGGCTGTGGAAAATCAACAACACTCTTTATGATTGCTGGTTTAGTTAAGCCAACTTCAGGAAAGATATTTTTTGGAGAAGATGATGTAACAAAATTAGCTCCGGAAAAAAGAGGAATTGGATTAGTTTTCCAAAATTACGCTTTATATCCACATATGACGGTATATAAAAATATCATTTTCCCTCTGGAGAATTTAGATGTTCCTAGAGAAGAAGCGATAGAAAGAGTAAAAGCTATGGCTAATTTAGTAGGTATAGGTGATTTATTAGATCGTAAACCTTCTCAATTATCTGGGGGACAACAACAACGTGTTGCTATTGCGAGAGCTTTGGTAAAAAAACCAAGAGTATTATTGTTGGATGAACCGTTATCAAACTTGGATGCTAGATTAAGATTACAAATGCGTGAAGAAATCAAACGTATTCAAAGAGAAACGGGAATTACAACTATATTTGTTACCCATGACCAAGAAGAAGCAATGAGTATTTCTGATCAAATGGTTGTTTTAGATTTTGGTAAGGAACAACAATTTGATGCACCACAAGATATGTACAACAACCCAGGAAATATATTTGTTGCAAAATTCTTAGGGAATCCACCAATAAACACTTTCGAAGCAGAAGTAAAAAAAGGTTATTTAATTTTAAATGACAAAAAATTTATGAAATTTAATGTTCCAGATGGAACATATGATATCGGTATGAGACCGGAAAACTTCCGTGCAGGGGAAGAAGGATTTAAAGTGAAAATTGACAATATCTTCCACATTGGTAGAGATACAATGATCCATTTTAAATTTAATGGCGAGAATATTAGAGCTTTAGTTGATTCTGACAATATTCAATCTGGACAAAAAGAAGTGAGTTTAACTATTAAACCTGAAAGAGTTTATATCTTTGATAAAACTACTGGAGAGGTAATTAATAATGGCTAATTTAATTAAAAACATCAAGAGGTTTTTAATTAAGGTCAAAATAAGTATTAAAAACTTCTTTTGGAATGTAAGAAGGATTCTTAATAACTTCAAACGAAGCATCGGAAAATTTCTAGATAAGCATCATTTAAATTTTGCTTCAAAATTTCCGGGGTGGGCAAAAGCGCTTCTCTATTTGTCTCCAGCACTTATAGTATTGGTTATATTTACTTTTTGGCCAATCATTAACTCATTTGCTTTAGTTGTATACCAAAATTACAACATGACAAATGATACAATTACTGGATACACTTTATTCGGAAACTTCATCACAGTGCTTACTGATGAATCATTCATAGTACCAGCTTCACATACAGGTTCAAGTGCGGTAATCAATACCTTAATTATCGTTTTCATTAGCGTTCCTATATCCGTGCTGTTGGCATTATTTATTTCAGTTGCATTAAATTCAATTAAACCTTTAAAAACATTTTTCCAAACAGTTTACTTTTTACCATATGTTACTAATACAATTGCGATCGGATTAGTATTTGCATATATGTTTAAAACTGATGGAGGATTAGTTAACCAGATGTTAGGCATGGTAGGCGTTAATGCCGAAGGATTGTCATGGGTTGAAAGCGGTGCTGTATATTGGCGCTCAATGTTTGTGCTAATTTTTTATAGCGTTTGGGCATCTTTAGCATTTAAAATCATGGTTTTCCTTACGAGTATTCAAGGAATTGATAAACAATATTATCAAGCAGCAGCCATCGATGCAACACCTAGAAGAAGAATATTTTCAAAAATTACTGTTCCACTGATATCACCAATGATTTTCTATATTTTAGTTACCTCGGTTATCGGGGCATTTAAGATTTACAATTCAATTGTAGCATTATTTGGTGTGTCTGGAGCTCCTTCAGGAGTGGACTACAACTTACAATCAATTGTAATGTATATTTATCAATTCATTGATGGTAGTAGTGCAGGTAATTTATCAGTCGCGGCTGCTGGATCTTTAATTTTGTTTGCCATAATATTGGTTTTAACATTAGTTCAGATGCAAGTCAGTAAAAAACGCGTACACTATTAAGGGGGAGCTAGATAATGGATAAAAAATTATTTCTTAAGTCAAATAAGATAGAAAAAATAACTTTCATTTTTGACGTTATAGCGATCGCCGCTTATATCATGCTTTTCTTAGTTCTATTTAAACTATTGGCACTACCAGAGATAATCGATGGTAGTATGAATTTAGATAACTTACAATTTATGGAACCAACGTATACTTTCTTAAGTAGCACATTTGATAAATACCAAATGAACAGCGTCATCACGTTGTTGGTATTATTTACAGTTATTGCATTTCCATCGCTACTTATTAATATCAAGAAAGTTAGTAATCGCACAATTTATGAGATAGATTCTTATACAGCAAGTTCAAAATTTGTTCAAGCTGTTATAAACTTAGCGTCATTTAATCCAATTAGTGCAGGGTTACGTATTTACAACGCATTTATATTAATTAAATTTGTTAAAGGATATAATGCGAAAGAGTTCTTCAAAAGCATTATTCCAGCAATTAAAGCGAAATTTAAACAACTAACAAAGAAAAAAGTTGTACAAGATGATTCTGATTTGGATGAATATTCAATTTCAATAAAAACCAGCATAAGACGTCAAAATACAGCTTACATTTTAAGACTATTATTCACATATCTATTTTTGATAATAGTAGCTTTAGTTATTATCGTTCCATTTTATTGGATGATTTTAACTTCCTTGAAAGATTTTTCAGGATCAACATCAACAAATCCAGATTTATTCCTTAGTATTTCAAGAATGAATTGGGTAAACTACAAAGTTGTATTAACTGAATTAAACTTTGGATTATACATTAAGAACACCGTGATAGTTGCATTATTTTCAACAGGCGGTACAATTATTACTACTGTTTTAGCAGCATATGCTTTTGCAAGAATCGAATTTAAAGGTAGAGAATTATTATTTTCACTTTTAATTATGACCATGATGATTCCTGGGGAGTTATACATTATTACCAACTTTATTACTGTAAGTAAAAATGGATTTGGTTGGGTAGGTATGCCAACTGGGGAAAATAGCTACTTCTTAGCGATGATTATTCCATTTGTTACAAGTATTTCTTATATATTCTTCTTAAGACAAAACTTTAAGCAAATTCCTGAATCGTTATACAAAGCAGCTAGAGTAGATGGATGTAGTGATTTTAAATTCTTAACAAGAGTAATGGTTCCAATTGCGAGCCCTACAATTTTCACTATTACAATTTTAAATGTATTTAGTTCTTGGAACGCTTATATTTGGCCAAGAATTATTACTGGTGTTGGGGGTCAAGAAGGACAAAACTTCTGGCTAATTTCTAACGCCTTAAGAGATACAGCGTTTGTTCAAGATAATGGACGAGTGATGTACAATCTGCAAATTGCAGCGAGTGCTTTGGTTACAGTACCGTTATTGGTGGTCTTCTTCATGTTCCGTAAATATATTATGAACGGTATCGGTAGAAGTGGAACCAAAGGTTAATAGGGGGAGATAATATGAAATCAAAGAAAATAGTATTGTTAATGACCGTATTTTTCTTATCATTGACTCTTATGGGATGTCCAAGTATTGAAAATCAAACACCAGAAATAGTACAACTTGTTGATGGTGAAATTGTTGATATCAACCAAGTAATTTATGAACACGTTCGTGGAAATAATTTTCATCCAGACGATATTATACAAAATTTAATAAACGAACAAAATATCATTGGCATTGATTATGATCAATCAAAATGGATTATCGGAAAAGACAGGAATTATACAGATATTTCTGATAGATTTGTTATTTCATCTTTTGATGCAATTTGGGAAGAGGGAGAAGATGCTAATTTTGATGGCATCGTTGATGATGATGATAAAGAATTTTATGGGTCAACAAAAACAGACGAAGAAGGAAACATAGTATTAGATGCTGGCATAATCATGCTAATTGAATTTATTTTACCCATAGGTAATGAAATGAGTTTTGTAATGACAGTAGCTGACGATGATGGTGCTTCAACAGAAATAACAGGGACTATTGTTATAGTTGCCCCATCAGAAGAGTAAAATTTTACATAGTAATTTACAAAAAAATTTGTATCAGAAATACAAAAAAGTATTATAATATAACTATAGGATGTATATAATATAAATATAAAAAAGGAGACATACAATGAGATTTAGTAAAAGATTTTTAGTCGTATTAATGCTAATTTTTTCTGCTTCTTTGGTTGTAAGTTGTGATTTGTTTGGTGTAGTTACTACAGAAACGACTGAAACTACAACTACAGAAGGCGTTATTACAGGAAGTACTACAATCATGGTTGATACTACAACAGAAGCAGCTACTACAACAGAAGCAGCTACTACAACAGAAGCAGCTACTACGATTGAAGAAGTAACTACTACAGGAAGTACAACAACTGGAGATGTAACAACGGTTACTACAACAGAGGCGGTTACTACAACAGAAGCAGTAACTACAACTGGAGTAGTTACTACAGTAGATCCTAATGCAGATACAGCACCTCATTTTGAGGGGTTATTTACAAGGCAAACATATTATAGAGATTCGCAACCTCTTGATTTGTTAGCGGGAGCGAAAGCTATTGACCCTGAGGATGGAGAAATACCAATTACAATTTATGGAGCGTATTCAGCGACAAGACTCGGAACATATAGCGTTTATGCTGTTGCCGAAGATAGTGATGGTAATTTTATTAATGAAGAGATTGTTTTGACAGTTAAAGATCCAGCAAATACAATCCCTAGCGCCTTAACTAGTGACCCAATTACAATTGAATTATGGCATGCAAATGGAGCTACAATTGAAAATGCACTACTTACTTATGCTACAGAGTTTGAAGCTATATATCCAAATGTAACCGTAGTGATTACTAAAAGTGGTAATAATTATGATGAGTTACGTCAAAATATTATTAATGCAATTAGAGGTGGACAAATTCCTAATATTGTTCAAAATTATCCAGATCATGTAATGGAATATATTGACAATAATGCAGTTATTTCATTAACTCCATATATTTCTAACCCTACACATGGTTATAACCCAGATGTTTTATCAGAATCTTTCTTAGATATATTGTTAAGTTATCGTCAAGAAAACTCTCAATATACAACTGATGGTGAATATTATTCAATTCCATTTAATAAATCAACAGAAGTTATGATTTATAACAAGACAATGATGGATATATTGATTGCAGATGGAGTTATTGATGAAGTGCCAACAACTTGGCAAGGATTATTTGCAATTGCTGATGATTTAGAAGCAATTAAAAATGATGTTATTGATGATTTAACCGCTAAACTTAATGCTTCAACTACATTATCATTACATAAAACTCCTGAAGAAATTCAAGCAATAAAAGATAATTTTGTACCTATTACATATGATTCAGGAGCAAATGCATTCATTACTTTAACTAGACAATGGGGCGGAGAGTATACAGCAATCAACGCTCAAAGAGAAGGATTAATTTTATTTGACAATCCTGAAGTTAAAGCTATGTTAGGTTATTTCTTTGATAACAGAGACGTAGCATTCACATTACCTGGAGCATGGGGTATGGATTACGCTTCAGATGCATTTAAAACAGGACAAACAGCAGTAACATTTGGTTCTACTGGTGGGGCTAGATACAATACTCCAGCAGTTGTTGATGGCGAATTCATATTTGAATTTGGTGTTGCACCAATGCCTTATAATGCTGATTTACCTGAAGAAAGAACTGCAATTCAACAAGGGACTAATATGTCAATTACTACTGGTGGAACAGACCAACAAAAATTAGCATCTTGGTTATTCTTGAAATACATAACTAGCAATGAAGTTCAATTAGAATTTGCATTAGCAACTGGATATTCACCAGTTAGATATTCTGTTTATGACGATCCTACCTATGTATTATTTAGACAAGGTAAAGACGCCGCAGGTAATGATTTAGCAGGTGAAGGATTGATGAAATCTTTAGCTGCAAATGCCGCAGCTGAACAAGCTAATTTCTTATTCTACGATCAAGCTTTCGTTGGTTCATCTACAGCAAGGGCAGAAGTGGAGTTTGCTTTCGAAAGAGTAATTTTAGGTTCTCTTGAGGGAACAACTAAACAAGAAATTATAGATAATGCAATAGCAGCAGCAAAATCAAATGCTGAAAGAGTTTTAAGTTAAAAATTAAATTAAGATTATTAATTTAAAAAATATAGAAACAATTATTCTAATAAGGAGGATAAAATGAAATTTAACAAGAAATTTTTAATTTTGTTGATGTTAATTTTTTCTGCATTTTTAGTTGTTAGTTGTGATTGGTTTGGTGGACAAGATACTACCGAAACTACTACAACCACAACTACAACAGAAGAAGTTACTACAACAGAAGCAGTGACCACGACAGAAGCAGCTACTACAACAGAAGCAGCTACTACAACAGAAATGGTTACTACAACAGAAGAAGTTACTACAACAGAAGCAGTAACTACAACTGAAGAAGTTACCACAACTGAAGAAGTTACTACGACTGAAGAAGTTACTACGACTGAAGAGCCAGTTGATCTACTAGCATTAATTGATCAATTAAAACTTCAATATGCTGACACGTTAGATAGTGAAACGTTCTTAGCTACTGAAGATTTAACATTGGCAACAACAGTTGGCGATTTAACAATTGCTTGGAGCAGTAGCGACGATACATATTTAGAAGACGACGGAATGATTCATCGTCCAGATTTTGCAACTGGAGATCAAACAGTTATTTTAACTGCAACGATTACTTCAGGTGATGATTCTGAAAGTTATTTCTTCTTTGTCACAATTAAAGCATTAGACAAATCAGATGCAGAACGTGCTGAAGAAGTATTTATTGTAGTTACAGCATTCCCTACAAAGGAAACTTGGACATCAGTTGATGTATTAGAATTCTTGACAACTGGAACGGATTCAAACGATGTAGAGTATACAATTGTATGGACATCAAGTAATCCTGACGTTATCGCAATTGATGGAACGATTGTACAACCAGAAGGCGAAAATGAAACAGTTACAATGACAGCTACAATTACAATTAACGATGTAGATTATACAGATGAAGTTGTCTTTACAGTAGCTAAAATGATTGATGGAACAGAAGTTAGTTCAATCGCAGAAGCTTATACTATGTATAAAGACGGTAATGTAGATGAAGACTTTAATTTCTATGTTTATGTTAAGTTATTAGGCGTAACAGTAATCGAACAAGCGTCTGCTGGTATTTATGTGACTGATGGTACTGACATTTTATATGTTTATGGACCAACATTTGAAGTAGAAACTGGAAGCGTTTATGACATTACAGGACAAGTTTTACTATATTATAACGCATGGGAAATGGTAGGAGACGAAACACATCCAATGAGAGCAACTGCTTCAGCTGAAGCTGTTACGGACGTTACCGGAACACAAGCTGATTCAATTTTGGATATTATTACTGCTATGACTACTCCTACATACGAAGAACCATTTAGTTATGGAAAATATACAGTTACAGCTAGCGTATATTACAATTCAGCTTGGGGTAACTATTCTGTATTCTTAGTGCCAACAGATTATGATTTCGATGCTGATTTAGAAGTAGGCGCAACTGCACCTACTGGAGATGCAATCATGATTTATTATCCATCTGATATGGATGTATTAAAATCTTTCCATGGTAAATCAGTTACAATTGATATTATTATGCAAGGTTATAGATCAGATAAATTCGTATGGTATGCAAATTTCTTTGGAACAACTGAAGACGTTCAATTGTCTTTTGGTACAGATGAAGAAGCTGTAGCAACAGCTCTTGCAGCAATATCATATCCTACTCAAATTATTGAAGGCACTACATTTGATTTAATTACATCATTATATGGTGCAACAATTTCATACGCATCTACAGATGAAGCTATAATTAATTCTACAACAGGTGTTGTTGATTTAACTGGAGTGACTGTACAAACAGCTGTCACTTTAACAGCAACGATTACATTGAATGATGTTACTGATACAAAAGTATTTGAAATTTTAGTAGGTCCACTTCCTATGAGTGATCTTGCTGATGCTTATATTTCTGAAGATGGAACATTACTTAAAATACAAGGTATTCTTACTACAGATATTAAACCTTACCAATACTTCATGCAAGATGGTACTGCTGGTATCTCACTAGACGTTTATAGTCTACAAGATGAATTTGCAGCTATCGCTCTAGGTTCAGAGGTAATACTTACAGCTAAATTAGAAATTAGCAACGGTTTATATGAACTAGTTGTAATGGAATATGAAGTATTAGCTACAGTTCCTGCATTACCTATCCCTGCTGACATTGATGCTGTTGATTTCACTGATGAAGCATTATTAGCTTATCAAGGTCAAATGGTTGCATTCACTGGTTTTGTATTATTAGCAGAACCTGAAGATGTTGGTTATGGAACATATCAATTTACATTAATGGACGTTGCTACTGAAGAAGAAATCGTAGTACGTTTAGATAACCGTTCATCAGGATATGATGATGCTTTAACTGAATTACTAACACTTAATGCTGGTGATGAAGTTGTTATTACAGGAGCAATCATGGGCTGGTATTGGGGTTATCAATTATTAATATCTGATGCTTCTCAATTTGAAGTTGGTATAAATGGTTTAACAGATGCACAAAAATTAGCATTTGATAAAGACGGTATGCCTACAGAATTAGTATTAACAGAAGATTTTGAAATCCCAATGGGAGATTTCGGTACAGTATATACATTAGTTAGTGTTAATGGATATGCAGCAAATTATATTGATGGAATAACAACTGTTGGTTGGTTATTAGTAACTACCCCTTGGGGAGTAGATGTTACAGGTACAATTACTGTAGCGTTAACATTAGGCGTTGAAACTGACGAAGTTACATTAGATGTTGTTGTTGAAAGCAGTCCTCTTAATATCGTTTCTGAATTATTCATAAGTGAATATGGAGAAGGTTCATCATATAACAAATATATTGAAATATATAACGGAACTGGTGCAGATGTTGATCTATCTGATTATAGCTTAGTTCTATATTCAAATGGTTCACTTGTACCTTCAGCAACTCATGAATTTACAGGTACATTAGTTAATGGAGAAGTTTACGTGATGGCACATTCAAGTTCTGAAGCTGCTATTTTAGCAGAAGCAGACCATGATACATCAGCTTATCCAAGCGCAATTCAATTTAATGGAGATGACGCTGTTCTTCTAATGAAAGGTGATGTTGTTATAGACATTATTCTAGAAGTTGGACATACAGCTGATGACAAAATTGCAGAAAGCCTTACATGGATCAGAAAAGATACAGTATTGAGTCCTAATGCAGTATTTACAATGGATGAATGGGACGAATTTGCAATAGATTATTTTGATGATTTAGGAACACATACAATCGTATCAACTGTTCTTACTGATGATCAAATCGTTGCTGTTGATAAAGCAATGTTAGATTTAGGTGGAGACATATTTGTTGAATCTGAAATCACACTTCCTGAAGTTGGTACTTATGGATCAACAATTACATGGGCATTAACAACGGACGAAGGTTCAAATGCAACATTAGTTGGTAACGTATTAACACTTGGTTCAGTATATGCAGATGCAAATGTTGTATTAACAGCAACATTAGTGTCTGAAGCAGTTACTGAAACAACAATGGTTACATTCAATTTGGTTGGTATGTCTGCTGTTGATAGAGTTGCTGCTGACAAAGCTGATTTAGAAGCATTAGTGCTTGGTGGCGACTTATATGAAGCTACAGACGTAGTCCTTCCAGATATGGGAGAATACGGTTCAGATATTACTTGGGCAATTACAGCTGACGCGAGTACACTTGGAACATTAGTTGATGGTACTTTATCATTAATTATAGGTGCTACAGAAGATACAGTTGAAATTACAGCTACTATCACAAACGACGTTGCTACTGATACTGTAGTTATTACTTACACACTTAAGAATTATCCTATGGTTGACTTAGTTGATATTCCATCACAAACTGTTGGGGACACAATAGTTGTTAGTGGTATTGTTTATTCAGTTATTGAAAATGGTTTCTGGATTGAAGACGCAACTGGAGTTCTATTCATTTACGAATCTGATTCTGGTTATGTTGTAGGCGACGAAGTTACATTAACTGGTGACCTTGCTATGTACAAAGTATTATATCAATTAACTAACGTTCCAGAATTCCCAGTTCCAAGCACAACGGGTAATGATGCAACACAAGATGTTATCGTTTTCGAAGATGGTGTTACTGTTTTAGAAATTGGTAAAACTTATAGAGTAATTGGTACACTCGCAATTGAAGGTTATTATGAAAATGTATTTATTTATTATAACGATACAGACTCATTTGAAATCTATTATAATTCTCCAGCTGCTTCAATTACAGCTCTAGAAGCTGAAGCTGGAAATTTAGTTGCAATTGATATTATTTATTACAACGACGACGTAGACTTTATATTTGATGGTGAAGCTGCGGATATTTATACAGAGATTACAGATTTCTCATTATTACACGCAATGACTCTTGATGAATATGATATTCCTAATGGAACACCAGCGATGGTTACTGGTATTGTTACAGCTAACTCATATGATGGTTTATTCCTTCAAGACGCTAATGGTGTTGGATTCTTCATGTACAAACCTTATGAAACTGATATTAATATTGGTGATGAAGTAACATACTTTGGTGAATTAGGATCATATAATGGTGCTAGACAATTTGCTTATGGTGCAGCATTAGTTCAAGTTATTTCTACAGACAATGCATTATTCTATAATGATATGACTGCAGATGAATTAATTGCTGTTACTGGCTTAGATGCTGGTAAATTAGTTAGAATTACTGGATTAGAAGTCGCTGAATACGACGGTAGTTTTATGACATTTAATGTTATTGGAACAACAACAGAAGTAATTTCTTATCGTTACTTTGCACCTAGTTGGTTAGAAGATGTATATCCAGTAGGATCTACTCTTCCTGAAGTTTCATTTATTATTTATAACTTTAGAAGCGACCTTACTCAAATGGATCAATTAAGCATTGAAATGACAGAACAACAAGCTTTAGATCTTGACGAAGCTGATGTACCTGCTACATTAACTCTATCTGCAGATTATGTAATTGCTGATGCAGAATATGGATCAACTTTAGAAGTTACTGCTGTCAGTGCAGAATTAACTGCTTTTATAGACTATACAACTACTCCTGGAACATTAATAGTAACTCAACCTATTGATGCAGACGCTGTTGGAACAGTAACAATAACAGTGACTCAAGGATTATTAACACCTGTTGAAGTTGTTGTTGATGTAACAGTTAGCATGTATGTAGCACCTACAGCTATTGCAGAATTATTTATTTCTGAAGTCCTAGATTGGGATGGCGGAACTAATAAAGCTGTTGAGTTATATAATGGTACTTCTGCAGCTATCGTTTTAGATGGTGTATATACCTTAAAAGTTAACGCTAACGCTAATGATTATTGGGGTTCTGCTATTACTTTAACAGGTACAATTCAACCCGGAGAAGCATTTGTTATCTATAATGGAGATTTAGTAGATTTACTTGCATTAGAAGATCTTCATGCATCTGTTAGTTTCAATGGTGATGATGCAATTGGTTTATTCAAAGATGACGTGTTAATTGATTTGTTTGGTGTGTTTGGTGAAGACCCAGGTTCTGCTTGGACAGTCGGAACAGGAACAACTGCTGACAGCTCAATTCAAAGAAATTCAAACGTAACATCACCTGTTATTTTATGGGATGTTAACGAATGGACTTACGCAGATGATGCAGCACATACTTTAGGTTCTTACACAGAAGCATAATATATTTTTTACTAGAGAACTTGATAAAATAAATAAAAGGCATTGCTTATAGCAGTGCCTTTTTTTAATATTTATTCAATTTTATTAGTTTGCTAAGTCTCCCCAAATGAGATCAGCATATTCTGGGTAATCAATATAAGGATTACGGTTACCTTGATAAGAATATAAGATTTCATTACGATACATTTCAAATTCATCAACTGGGTCAGAGTGATTCCATTCAAGTAGTAATGATAACATACCCATTGTTTTATAAGCAGATAAAGTATCTTTATCATCATCTAAAGTGAGGTCGGTATACATTGTAGACATATAGAATAATATACGTGCAACGTCGCCTTTTACTTCATCCCTTGGAACATAAAAATCTAAACCGTCAACATCAGAAAAATAATCATTGCTTCTAGAAGCGTTTTCTCCTGGATCAGCTGGCTTTAAATTATGAATATCTGTTGCTTTGCTTGGAAAATCATCAGTATAGCTAACACTTACCCCTAGTCTTGATTGAGGCCAAACATGTTCTCGATTCCAAGTTAATCCACTATCCCAAGAGCTATCCACTGAATCACCTGTGTAGATAAGCATAAGGTTACTTGAATTATTAGGGTCAACATCAGATACTGGTAAAATATATCTAGCTTCACCGTAAAGTAGTGGAATAAAGTCTTCATGTAAAATATTATTAAGAATAACTTTTAAATAATCACCTTTTAAATTGATTGTTTCTTCGTAATAATCCATATCAATCCCAAATGCGTAGTCTTCTAAAATATATACTTTTAAACTCACGAAGAATCGATCGAAGATAATAGTTAGGTTTTTAGTGCCTGCGGCTGATGAATCATATCCACGAACATTGATTAATTCACTTGATATTACTTCTTGTTCGCCATTACTAAGGTGTGCAACAAGTACAAACGATGATTTATCAAAAGGATCACCGATATTGAAGCACTTTGTATCTTGCCTAGTTACTTCAATACCCGTATATGTTATCAACTCTCTTGTTGTGGTTATTTCAGAGGTTGTTGAGATATATGTGGTTGTTGGTTGTTGAGTAGTTATAGGCATTGTTGTCATTTCAATGGTTGTAAGTTCAGTAATAGTAGTTAATCTGGTTGTAGTTGCACCAGTTGTAGTAGCTTCAGTCGTAGTTACTACCGAGGAAACATCGGATGTAGTTACGCCTGTGGTAACTTCAGATGTCGTTAATTCCGAAGTAGCTTCAGGTAATGTAGTTGTTGTCTTATCACAACTAATAATTGTTATTGTAGCGATAATTATTAATAGAAATGCAGTGATTTTTCTTAAATTGTTAGTCATTTTATATCCTGTCCTTTTCTTTATTATTGTGCAAATCATTATATCATAGAGTATTAATTATGTAAAAGAAAATAAATAAAAGGCAAAGCGATAAGCTATGCCTTTTTGTTAAACTTGTAAAATTAATTGTTATCCCCAAATCATATCTACGAATTCTGGGTAATCAATATATGGATTTCTATTAAACTGGTATGAATCAATAACATTGTTTCTGTTTCTTTCAAAATCGTCTACAGGGTCCAAATCATTCCATTCTAATAATACATCAAATAATCCCATTTCTAAGTATCCAGGAGAAGTATTAACTAGAGATAACTCATCATACATTGTTATCATATAGAATAAGATTCTTGCTACATCACCTTTGACTTCGTCTCTAGGTTCGTAGGAAACAGATGACATATAGTCATCAAAATATTTGCTGCCGCGAGAACTATTTTCATTAACATCAGATGGTTTTAAGTTATGTAAATCTGAGCAAATGTTGACTGTGCTATAATTAGCGCTACCTGGCAGTAGTGATTGAGGCCAAACATGTTCTCTGTTCCAGGCAGGATAGGTCCAATCTCCATTTTCAAAAAATCCATCAATTGAAGTGCCAAGATATACAAGAATTACATTTCCTGAAATATTTGGGTCAGCATCGGATTCGCCTAAAGCATATTTTGCATCATCATAAGTTACACCTTCAAAACCTGTGTTAATAATTGTATGTAATTCATCAAATAACTCACTCCCTGTTAAGCCTTGTGCATCAAAGTAATATTCCATAGTGATTACAAAGCCATCTATTGGATCAACTATAGTTACATCAAAAGTTGCGCTATAAATATAGTAAGATACTGTTAAAGTAATTGTACCAGCAACAGTTGAATTGAACCCACTAACAGTATAGTTAGTTGAACTTAAAGAAATCGAAGATCCATCAGGTCTAACGAGATTAACTATAATTGAATTTTCATCGAAATCATCCCCCAAAGTGTATTCTGAATTCACAACACCAACTTGCAGTGAAATAGTACTCTCAGTCGTAGTGCTTTCTGTAGTAGTACTTTCTGCCGTAGTAACTTCGGCGGTAGTAGCTTCGGTAGTAGTAGCTTCAGTCGTAGTAACTTCGGTAGTAGTAGCTTCAGTCGTAATAACTTGAGTCGTAGTGCTTTCTGTAGTAGTAACTTCTGTAGTAGTGTTATAAATAGTTGTAAGTGTAGTGGTGATTGTAGTATCTCCGGAAGTTGTAACCGTTATTTCTTGAGTGGTTATAGTGGTTTCGCCTTCGCTATTTAAACTTGTTGTACTTTCAGTGGTAACACTTGTGGTTGTAGTTGAAACATTATCACAGCTAATAAATGTAATTGTAGCGATAATGATTAGTAGAAATGTTGTAATTTTTTTTAATCCGTTTGTCATATTCATGCCATCCTTTTCTAAAATCTTGTGCAAATAATTATATCATAGAGGTTCAATTTTATAAAGAAGAAATATTAACTTAAATCTAAATATTATTTAGGTGAAATTAGGCAATAAAATAGATATTATACAAATTGTATGATATAATATTCTGTTTTACTGAAAGTGAGGAAGACGAATGCAAAAAGAAATATTAAAACTTATAGAAAAATATGATTCAATAATCATAGCTAGACATAAAAATCCTGATTTTGATGCCTATGGATCTCAATTTGGACTATATTATGCATTGAAAGAGTTTTACCCAAATAAAAAAATCTATGTTGTAGGAGACACAAATCCTATGAATCAATTTAAAGATTTAGATATAGTAGGAGAAGATGTATTTAAAAAGTCTCTATTATTCATTCTAGACACGGTTGCGAGTCAAATGTTAGATAGTAGTATATATAAGGATTATAGTAGGCTAGTATTGATTGATCACCACAAGAATAATCCCGATATTGATTATGATATAGCTTATCAAATAAAAGATGCTTCTTCCAGTTCTGAGATAATTGCTTCTCTATTATTGGAGTGGGACATTCCAATTAATAAAGAATCAGCTAGAGCATTATATCTAGGTATTATCGGTGACACAGGAAGATTTATGTATAATACCACAACTGAAAAGACTTTTTATATAGCTTCTAAGCTAATGTCAAAAGGTATAGATATTGCGAAAATACACAACTCTATATATTTAGAACCAAAACGTAATAAAGAAATTAAGAATATTTTCTTTAATAACGTAAATTATACAAAAAACAATGTAGCCTATAGTAAAAACAATTTAGAGTTTTTAGAAAAGAACGATTTAACTACTAATTATGTTAGTAGAGGATTAGTAAATCAAATGGCTGGTATGAGCGAAGTTAAAATTTGGATTAATTTCACCGAAGACATTGATAGCAAAAAGATTATATGTGAAATTAGATCAAGAGAAATACCGGTTTTTGACATTGCTAAAAAATATGGCGGAGGCGGGCATATAAATGCTTGCGGATGTACCTTAGATTCATGGGAAGATACAGATAAAGTATTATACGATTTAGACAACTTATTGGAGGAAAACAAATGAAAGCAAAGACAGATCACATTTTAAGTAAGATAAAAGAATACAACAGAATTATAATTCATAAGCATAAGAGACCAGATGGGGATTGTTATGGGGCTGGATTCGGTTTAAAAGAGATTATTAAAGAGACATTTCCGAATAAAGAAGTATATGTTGTTGGAGAAACTACAGAATACGTTAGATTTATTGGAGAAGTTGATACTATTTCTGACGATTTATTCAAGGGAGCGTTATCAATAGTTGTTGATACAGCTTCGGGTTCAAGAGTGGCTGATCCAAGATTTGAATTAGCTGAATATGTAATTAAAATAGACCATCATATACCAGTAGAAGACTTTGGTGATTATCAATATGTTGATACCACTAGGCCGGCTACTGCACAGATTATATTAGAATTCTACCTACGATACAAAAAACAATTAAAATTCAATATGAAAGCAGCTGTAGCGCTTTATACTGGAATTGTAACAGACACAGGTAGATTTAGATACCGTTCAGTTACAGCTGATACTTTCAAAGCTGTTGCGTTCTTGTTAGATTTTGGTTTAGATTTCACACAAATCCTAGAAAAGTTAGAAATTAAATCAGAAAACCTATTAAAACTTAAAGGATATGTGTTACTTAATTTCAAGAAAACTCCGAATGGAGTAGCTTATATTTATATGACACCAGATGTTCTTGAAAAATATAATGTTTCATTAGATGAAGGAACCTCTTTAGTTAATGAATTATCATCTTTAGATGATTGCCCAGTATGGATGTTATTTGCTGAATACGAAGAAAACTTTGTTAGAGGGCGTTTGCGTTCTCGTGCACCGGCTATTGATAAGCTAGCAAATAAATATAATGGCGGTGGACATAGACAGGCTTGTGGAGCGAATTTGGGCGATTGGGATACAGTTGAATTATTACTTAAAGATGCTGACCAATTAGTAAAAGAATATAAAGAAAGTTTAATATAATTTTCTCGCTTGTAATTTCTTAGTGATTTGATATAATAATACCGGTTTTAAGAATATATCTTATATCAATAAAGGAGCACTTTATGACACAACTAATTTTAGCTATTGACTGGAAAATTACTATTTTTGCAATACTAGGTGGATTAGGAATTTTCTTATATGGAATGAATTTGATGAGCGACTCGCTTAAGAAAATCGCAGGATCAAGATTGAAGTTAATCTTAGAAAAAACTACAAACACTCCTTTTAAAGGAATACTCGTTGGTATTTTGATAACAGCAATAATTCAATCATCATCAGCAACCAGTGCTTTAGTTGTAGGTCTTGTTAGAGCGGGGCTTATGACATTACCGCAAGCAGTTGGAGTTATTTTTGGAGCTAATATTGGTACAACATTTACATCTGTATTGATTTCACTAGATATTGCTTCATATGCAATGCCTATAATGTTTTTAGGATCGGGACTTATTTTCTTCTTTAATAGTAAAAAAGTTAAAAATTATGGTAGAACAATTCTTGGTTTCGGTATGTTATTCTTTGGATTAGAAACTATGGGGGATGCTTTAAAGCAACTAAGTCAATTAGATGCGTTTACAAACCTAATCAACTCGGTAACTAATTATCCTATACTTGGAGTATTAGTTGGTGCTACATCAACCGCTTTAATTCAGTCATCATCAGCTACAATTGGTATCTTACAACAATTATTTGAAAACGGTGGAGTTCCATTAATTGGAGCTATAGCGATAGTTTTAGGATCAAACATTGGTACTACAGTTACATCAATAATCGCTTCTATTGGTGGTTCAGCTGCAGCTAAGAGAACCGCAGGAATCCATGTTTTATTTAACTTCTTAGGTACTGCAATATTCTTTATACTTATTAATCCTTATACAAAGTTGATTAACTTCCTAGGAAGTAATTTAATAAAAGGAGATTACCTTACTGATAAATTCACAATATCTCTGGCACATATGATTTTTAATGTATTAACCGTGTTTGTACTGTATTTCTTTATTAAGAAAATGGTTTGGTTAGCAACCAAATTGATTCCTAGTAAAGGTGAAATTGCGGTTGATGAAATTATTCTTGACGAAACTTTATTAAAAGAATCTCCAGATTTAGCACTTATAAATGTTAAAGATGCAATCACTAATATGGGTAATGTTGCTAAGGGTATGTTTGAGTTTACATATAATTATGCATTCACTAAAGACATTAAGGAACAAGAAATGGCTGTTCAATGTGAGGAATTATTAGATACCATGGATGATAAAATTCATAACTATCTGGTAGCCATTGGTGGTAAAGATTTACTTAACCCACAAATCCAATTGGTAGCCAAAGATATTGATACAATTACTGATATTGAGAGAATTGGAGACCATTTAGATAATCTTCTTGAATTCTTCGAAGTTAGACATGATAAAAAAATGATTTTACATGAGAAAGCTAAAAAAGAACTAGAAGAAATATTTGGTTTGGTCAGAGAGTCTCTTGACCAATCAATAAACGCTTTTATTAATATGGATAAGGAATTAGCTCTAGTAGTTAATATGAGAGAAGATAAAATCGATAAATTAACAAAAAAATATCGTAAACACCATATTCAAAGAATCAATGATAAAACTTGTGAAGAAACAGAAGCTGGATACTATGCAGATATATTATCTAACTTAGAAAGAATTGGAGATCATTGTAATAATATGGCTTTAAACGTACTAAATGAGGAATTTTCACACGATGATCAATACTTCTAAAAAAACTAAACAAAAGATTTAAAAAAAACATACTTGTAAAATATTAAACTTTAATATATAATATGTAAAGCATTAAACTAGAGAAAAAAAACATGACTAAATATAGATAAAAGATAGATTGGATGGTAATAATGACAGATAGAAAAACTATGTCGATTATGGAACTTGCATTCCAAATCCTTATGGATCACGGAAAAGCGATGACGTTTGTAGAACTATATGAGACAATATGTGCAGAAAAGGGTATTTCTGAAGAAGAGAGAGCAGAAACTGTATCTCAAGTTTATTCAGATTTTATTACCTCTGCTAAGTTTATATATGTTGGCGATGACGAATGGGATATTAAAGGAAGACAAACAATAGACTTATGGGATAAAGACGGAGCTTATTATGATGAGTACCCTGATTATGAAGAAGAATTAAGTCAATATGATGAAAATAATAAAACTCCAGATGAATATTCAATCGAACCGGTAGTTACTGAAACTGAAGAAGAATCTGAAAGCGTATATGAAGCAGACTTCAAAGAAGAAGATATCAAAGATGATGATGTTTCTGAATATGATGACTTTGTAGAAGATGATGAAGACTATATTGAAGAAGTAGCAGACTTAGTATTTGACGAAGACGAAAAAGAAAAAGAAAAAGAAGAGCCTGAAGAAGGGGCCGAAGAATTCGACGACGAAGAATACAATGAGTACATGGATGATTACGAACAAATGTATGAAGATTAAGTTTTTATATAGATTGCAAATAATTAAATAATTTGTTATAATCTTTAAGAGCCACAAAAAAGGGTTCTCCAATATGGGGAACCCTTTATTTTTTTTGGAGGAAATTAAATGAAAAACACAAAATATATATTTGTAACAGGTGGAGTTGTATCAAGCCTTGGAAAAGGGATTGCTGCTGCTTCATTAGGGAGATTACTTAAAAATAGAGGATTAAAAGTATTTATGCTTAAATTTGATCCATATATAAATGTCGATCCAGGAACTATGTCTCCATATCAACATGGTGAAGTTTTTGTAACCGATGATGGAGGAGAAACAGATTTAGATTTAGGTCATTATGAACGATTTATTGATGAAAACTTATCAAGAAATTCTTCTGTAACAACCGGTAAAATATATTCTTCAGTAATTGAAAAAGAAAGAAGAGGAGATTATTTAGGCGCTACAGTTCAGGTGATTCCTCACATTACTAATGAGATAAAATTTAGACTAGAAAGTTTAGCTAAAGAATCTGATTGTGACGTGCTTATAACGGAGATAGGCGGAACTGTCGGTGATATTGAATCTTTACCATTTCTAGAGTCTATTAGGCAGATGAGGAGAGACCTGGGTTACAAAAATACCATGTATATTCATAATACATTAGTGCCATATTTAGAAACAACAGGAGAACTCAAAACAAAACCGACTCAACATAGCGTTAAAGAATTAAGATCTTTAGGCATTATCCCAGACGTTATTATTTTAAGAACACATAAAAGAATAGATAATGCTATTAGAGAAAAGATTGCGCTTTTCTGTGATGTCGAAAAAGAAGCTGTAATCGAATGTAATGATGTTGAAGTTTTGTATGAGGTAATGATAAATCTAGAAAAAGAAAACCTTGATGATTTGGTTTGTGAACATTTAGAATTACCAAATCAAAAAACTGACGTAACCGTATTTAAAGATTTAATTAAGAAGATAAAATCTTTGAAAGAGAAAGTTAAAATCGCATTGGTAGGTAAATATGTAACCTTACATGACGCTTATTTATCTGTATATGAAGCATTGAAGCATGCTGGATACAAAAATGATGTTGAAATTGAAATTGAATGGATTAACTCAAGTTTAGTCACCGATGAAACAGCTGAAAAAATACTAGGTAAATGTGATGGAATATTAGTGCCTGGTGGATTTGGCCCAAGAGGAATCGACGGAAAAATCGCAGCGATAAAATACGCAAGGACAAACAATATACCATTCCTAGGATTATGTTTGGGGATGCAGTTATCAGTAATTGAGTTTGCCAGAAACGTTTGTGGATTAGAATACACCAACTCAACTGAATTTGAATCAGATACCATATATAACGTTATTGATTTTCTAGAGGACCAGTATCAAGGAATTGATATGGGAGGAACTCTAAGATTAGGTTTATACAATTGTGATTTGAAAGATGATACAATAGCGAAAGAAGCTTATGGAAAGTCTAGGATTCAAGAAAGACATAGACATCGTTACGAGTTTAACAATAAGTTTATGAAGATATTTAAAGAAAATGGAATGATATTTTCGGGAATAAATCCTGAGCAAAATCTAGCAGAGATTATTGAGCTAAAAGAACATCCGTTTTTTATAGCTACTCAATTTCATCCTGAGTTTTTATCAAGACCAGATAAACCGCACCCAATATTTTCGAAATATATAGAAAAAATAAAGAAAAACAAATAGCGTGCCAAGGCATGTTATTTTTTTATCAACTTAGTATTGTGTTTCACACAGTACTGTGTTATAATGATTTTAAGGAGGCGGATATGAACTCACAATTTAAAAGAGGAATTATAGAACTTTGTGTTCTAAAAGAGCTAGTTACTGAAGATATGTATGGATATATGATAATAAATAATTTATCAGAACATCTTAATGTTAATGAAAACACAATATACCCGATATTGCGTAGATTGACAAAAGAAGATTATTTTACTACCTATCTTAAGGAATCGAGTTCAGGAGCGCCAAGAAAATACTACCACATCACAAAAAAAGGTTTTGAATTTTATATGAACCTAAGAGATGAGTGGGATCAATTTATTGGCGGTGTATATGTTATATTAAATAAGGGAGGAAAAACAAATGAAGAAATTTTTGAAAGATTTAGAGACAGAATTGAGGAATAAAAAATTAAGCGAGTCTGAAATAAAAGAAATCTTAGCAGACCACGAAGAAATGATTCAATCAGCTAAAAATGAAGGGTTAACTGATGAAGAATTGGAAGCTAAATTTGGAAGTCCAAAGAACGTAGCCGAGGAATTATCTGAATTTACAGAAAAAGAAGAGAGAAAATCCGAAGCAGAAAACAATACAGGGAAATCTGTAGAATTTACAGGTATTAAAGAAAATTACAATGTGAATATTGCATTAATAAGTGAAGATGTCAAATTTGTTCATAATGATGACAATAAAATTGTTGTTACTTATGTAGGAGAAAGAAAATTTGAAAGATTTGAGATCTCTTTTTCTAACAATGAATTGACTATTAAATCACCTAAAAACAGATTCAACTTTGGTTTTTCATATAGAAATTCTAAAAACCAATTTACAATATCAATTCCTAAAAATGTCAAAATTAATGATTTTAAATTAAAATTAATTAGTGGTGATTCAATATTAGAAGATATCGAAGCAGAAAGTTTCGTATTAGAAACTAATAGTGGAGACGCAACTCTATGTTCTCTAAAATTAGGAGAATCTAAATTTTCAACTATAAGTGGAAATGTGTCGTTAGAAAATATTGTATGTAAAGATTTTGCAATATCTACAATTAGTGGAGACGCAAAAATAACTAACCTTGTATCAAAAAATGATATATTGATTACTACTGTAAGCGGAGATGCTATTATTGAAAATTCAAATTGTGTTGAAGCTATGTTAAAAACAGTTTCTGGAGATATCAAAGGAAATGAATTTTATCCTAAAGCTTTATCACTAAAATCGGTATCAGGCGATTTAGTTCTAAAGAATTTAGAATCTGACAAAAAAATTGAAATAAAACGCCAAAGAACTGTTTCAGGAGATATCAAAATAATCACCAAATAAACTAAAAATGTAGTATAATGTTTTTTAGAGGTGAAGAATATGCAATTAGAACAAAGATTTAGAGAAATGGTTAATAAGATGAATGCATATATTTATATGTTTCAATTAGCCGGCTGGGATTCTAATACAGAAGCGCCAAGAAATTCATTCAAAAGAAGAGCAGAAGTACTAGGAATTCTATCAAGAGATTTATTTGCTTTACAAACATCAAAGGAGTATCAAGATGTAGTTAATCAACTTAATTCAAAAATTGATACTTTGGATGATCATTTACAGAGAGAAATAAAAAAAGCAAAAAAAGGGTTAGACAAAATAATTAATATACCTGAAGAAGAATATGTGGAGTATCAAAAACTTATTCAAATGTCTCAACTAGTTTGGGAAGACGCTAAAAAGAATAATGATTATGAATCTTTTAAAGGAAATTTAAAACAAATTATTGAGTTCACTAAAAAATTCGCTTTATATTACGCTCCAAAAAAAGATCCGTATGATACTTTACTAGATGAGTACGAAGAAGGAATGACAACAGTTGAATATGATCAATTTTTCAAGCAATTAAAAGAAGAATTAGTGCCTTTTGTAAAAGAAGTTTTAAAAGCTGGAAACAATGATTATGATAAGTTTATAAATGACTATTATGATCCAAAAACACAAGAAATATATTGTGATTATTTAATCGATGTAATGAGCTTCAATAGAGACAGTGGTTTGATGAAAAAGTCAGTTCATCCATTCACTTGGAACACTTCTCCTGAGGACGTAAGAATCACAACTCGATATTTAGAAAACTACGTTTTTTCCAGTATTTTCGCGGCTATTCACGAATTAGGGCACGCAACTTATGAGCAACAAATCTCTACCGATTTAGATGGAACATTGTTGACCGGTGGCACCTCTATGGGTATCCATGAATCGCAGTCAAGATTCTATGAAAACATAGTAGGTAGAAGCTTCGAGTTTTGGGAAACACACTTTGAAAAATTCAAAGAATTATTTCCTGAACAAACCAAAGGTATAACACCTGAAGATATGTTTAAAGCAGTTAATAAAGCTGAAGCATCTTTAGTAAGAGTTGAAGCTGATGAATTAACTTACTCACTACATATTATGTTGAGATACGATATTGAAAGAAAAATCATGGCTGATGAAGTTTCTGTAGATGAATTACCAAAATTATGGGATGACCTAATGGAGGAATATCTAGGAATTAGGCCAAATTCCAATAGTGACGGTGTCTTACAGGATGTACATTGGAGTGGTGGTATGATAGGCTATTTTCCAACCTATGCACTTGGGACTGCTTATTCAGCACAAATCTACTATACGATGTTAAAAGAATTAGATATACCAAAATTAATCAAAGATAATAATATCAAAGAAATCAACCTTTGGTTAAAAGACAAAATTCACAAATTTGGTTCTAGTAAAACCCCTAAAGAGATTCTAAAGGATGTAACTGGAGAAGAATTTAACGCAAAATATTACATTAAGTACTTAAAAGAAAAATACTCGAAATTATATTTGTAAAACTAAAGCGAGTGACAATTTATTATATGTCACTCCTTTTTTTCTTTTAAAATACTAGAACATATGATAAAATTTATGTAACGACCAATTAGGAGGCAAGTAAATGTTATTAGAAAAAAAATTAATTGAAGAGTTATTAGACGCTGGGTTATCTCGCGGCGCAGATTTTTCAGAAATCTTCGTAGAAGATACCAAGATGACAACGCTTCAGTCAATGTCAGGAAGACTAGAAAAAGTTAATAGTGATAAACAATTTGGAGTAGGTATTAGACTTGCAAAAAATTTTCAAACAGTTTATGGATATACTAACAGCAAAGACCCAAAAGATTTATTAAAATTAGCTGATGATTTATCAAAATCATTTAGCGTTGATGTAATAACGAAAAGAGTACCACTTCTAGAGTTAGAAATTGGTAAGAGACATGGAGCTAAAATCAAACCAAGTGATGTTTCATTAGCTGAAAAAGTAGCTTTTATGAAAAAGGCTTATCAAGTTGCTGCTGATTACGATGAAGTTATTAAACAAGTTATCGTTTATAATATTGATGTAGAACAGTCAGTATTAATTGCAAACTCAGAAGGAAGATTTGTATCTGAAACAAGATATAGAGTTAGAACAGGAATTAACGCTGTTGCTTCAAGAGACGGTGTAATGCAAACCGGAGGAGAAGCTCCAGGTTCTGGAAAAGGATATGAATATTTATTTGAAGAAATTGATATTGAAGAATACGCAAGATCTGCTGCAAAAATTGCAGTTACAATGTTAAATGCTGAAGAATGTCCAGGCGGAGTTATGCCAGTAGTTATTCACAATGGATTCGGTGGGGTTATATTCCATGAATCTTGTGGCCATCCACTAGAAGCTAGTTCAGTCGCTAAAAATGCTTCAGTATTCTGTGGTAAAATGGGAGAAAAAGTAGCTTCTGATATCGTTACAGCAATAGATGATGGAACCATAGAAAACAGATGGGGATCTGCAAACTTTGATGATGAAGGATATCCTCAACAACGTAGAGTATTAATTGAAAAGGGAATTTTGAAGTCTTATATGGTTGATAAAATCAATGGTAGAAGAATGAAAACTGAACCTACAGGTTCTTCAAGAAGACAAAGTTATAAATTTGCTCCTACTTCAAGAATGAGTAATACATATATTGATAACGGAGAATCAACTGTTGAAGAAATCATAGCCGCTACAGAGTTTGGGTTATTCGCTAAAAAACTTGGTGGAGGATCTGTTAACCCAGGTAATGGTGATTTTAATTTCGCTGTAATGGAAGGTTATATGATTAGAGACGGTAAAATAGCTGAACCAGTTAGAGGCGCGTCAATAGTAGGTAATGGTGGAAATATCTTATATAAAATAGATATGATCGCTAATAATTTAGAGAGTGCTAGAGGGATGTGTGGTTCATCTTCCGGATCAATTCCTGCCGATGTTGGACAACCAACACTAAGAGTAACAGGCGTTACTGTTGGTGGAAAGAGAGGTGCCTAAGATGATGAATATAGAAAAATTATTTGAAGTAGCTAAATCAAAAGGAATCCAAGATATTCAAATATACCTTTCAAATTCAAATACTCTAAGTATTGAAATATTTGAAGGGGATATTGATAAATATGAAATAGCGAAAAGCTCTTCTTTAACTATTAGAGGTCTTTATAACAATAAAATGGGTGTTTATAGAACAGAAGTACTAGAAGACAGCTTAATTGATGAAATAGTTGACACTCTTATAGCTAGCGCTAAAGTAATCAACTCATTAGATGACGCAATAATCTATGAAGGCGATAAAGAATATGAAGATTTAACTGATATTTATAATGAAGATTTAACAAATCTTGATGTAGCAGTTAAAATCAAAGCGCTTAAAGACATGGATGAATATTTAAGAAAGTATGATAAGAGAGTTAAAAACGTAGAAACAATGTATTCTGAATCAACTAACGCTGTATTACTTCAAAATTCAAAAGGGTTAAAGTTATATAATAAAGCCAATTCAAGTTATCTTGGTGGTCAAGTAATTGTTGCTGATGGAGAAGACCAAAGAGTTGGATTTGATGTATTAATCTCTAATGATTTTAATGATTACAACGTTAAAGAACTTGCCAAAAAAATGGCTGAAGAAGCATTGAATTCATTAGGAGCTAAACCAGTTCCTTCGAAAAACTATGAAATAGTGTTTAATAATATTGCATTTTCTACTTTGTTATCAGCGTTTCAAGGCGTATTTTCTGCTCACGCTGTTCAAAAAGGATTATCTTTACTAAAAGACAAACTTGAAACAGAAGTTGGATCTACTCTAATTAACATTGTTGATGATCCATTTATGAAGAAAAGTTCAAATAGTCGTTCGTTTGATGACGAAGGTGTAGCAACTAAAGTTAAATACTTAGTTAAATCTGGAGTATTAAAAACATATTTACATAATCTTGTTACTGCTAAAAAATCTGGAGTTAAATCTACTGGAAACGGATTTGGCGGCGGAGTAGCAGCGGTTAATTTAAAAGTTGAAGCGGGGAAAACTCCTGCAGCTGAAATGATTGAATCAATTAAAGATGGACTCTATATAACTGAAGTTCAAGGTGCACATGCGGGAGCTAATCCTGTAAGTGGAGATTTCTCTTTACAAGCTGCTGGATATTATGTTGTTGATGGAAAGAAAGTGAAACCAGTTGCTTTAATTACTGTTGCTGGAAACTTCATCGATATGTTAAAAAAAGTAGTTCTCGTGGGTGATGATTTGAAAACTACATATTATGGTGTAACTTGCCCATCAATTAAAATAGAATCAATGCCTGTTTCAGGTAGCTAATAAATTAGAGAGCTCAAATGAGCTCTTTTTTTATGGAAGGTAAGTTTTTTGAGATATTATATGATATTATTTATATAATGATTGTCTAAAAGGAGCCGAGGATGAACGAAAATAAAAATTTAATAAATATTAGCAAAAAGAGTTTCTTTAGTGTCTTGATAATACTGGCATCACTAATGATAGTTGCATTTATATTAACTTATGTAATTCCGCAAGGTGAGTATTTAAAGGATATTGATGGAAATATTATTCCAGATAGTTTTGCATTTTTAACCGGAGAGAATTTACCAATATGGAAATTATTCACAGCTCCTATTGAGATATTTGGTAGTTCGGACGGTCTTACAGTAATTATGATTTGTCTTTTCTTATTTGTTTTAGGTGGTTTTTTCACCGTCATGGAAAAAACAAACGGAATTGCAGTTATTATAAAAAAATTAATAATTCGTTTTAAGGATAGAAAATATGTTTTAATACGTTTAATAGTATTGATATTTATGATGTTTGGAGCATTCTTTGGTGTATTTGAAGAATCAGTCGCACTGTTGCCAATAATGATTCTGCTATCACTATCATTAGGATTCGATACTTTACTGGCGTTAGGAATGACATTATTAGCGGCGGGATTTGGATTTGCTAGTGCTATCACAAATCCATTTTCAGTAGGTATAGCATCAGAAATAGCTGGTATTAATATTTTATCCGGGGCAGTATTTAGATTAGGGGTTTTCCTAATTATGTATTATGTTGTATCGACGTTTTTGGTAATGTATGCCAAAAAAATCGAAAAGGATCCTAAGAAATCATTAACCTACGAGAGCGATTTACAAAAAGCTAGAGACTTTGATCTTAATTCAACAATTAAAGTAGAGAATGAAAATAAAATATTTAAAGTATATACCCTAATATTTATTATATTAATAGTTGTAATTGTCGGAGCGTCTTTATTACAATTGATATTTGATATTTCTATTCCAACCATTGTATTAATGGCAGCAACTTTCCTACTTGGGGGAATAATATCCGGTTATTTAGTAACCAAGAACATTAAATTTGTATTAAAAACTTTCTTGAAAGGAATATTAAGTGTTTTACCAGCTGCTTTATTAATTATCTTAGCGACATCAGTGAAACACATTATTTCTGAAGGACAAATAATGGATAGTATACTACACTATCTAGAAATTTTCTTTGTAGGTAAATCAGCAATTGTTGGAGTTATAGGTATTTATATCATAATACTATTTATTCAATTTTTTATTGGTTCAGCTTCAGCTAAAGCTTTTCTAATTATGCCTATACTAATACCTTTAGTAACTTTAATTGGTATTTCCAAAGAATTAGCAATTTTAGCATTTATATTTGGGGATGGATACACAAATGTTATATTCCCAACAAATGGAGTATTATTAATTGGATTAAGCATAGCTAACGTTAGTTATGGCAAATGGTTTAAGTGGACATATAAACTTCAAATCTTAACTTTATTACTCACTATACTGTTATTAGTAGTAGCCTTTTACATAGGTTACTAAACAAAGTAAATATTCTTTACATTTACTTTAGATAAATGTATAATTATATAGGAATTAAATATAAGGAGGATTAACTTATGGCATTAGTTAGCGCAAAAGGAATGCTTGACAAAGCATATCAAAACGGATACGCAGTTGGGCAGTTCAATATTAATAATTTAGAATGGACAAAAGCAGTTTTATTACAAGCTCAAGAATCAAATTCACCAGTAATTCTTGGTGTTTCAGAAGGTGCAGCACGTTACATGACAGGATATAAAGTTGTTGCAGACATGGTGAAAGCTATGATTGAAGGATTAAACATAACAGTACCTGTAGCTCTTCATTTAGATCATGGAAGTTATGAAGGATCTTTAAAAGCAATAGAAGCTGGATTTTCATCAATTATGTTTGATGGCTCACATTATCCTATCGACGAAAATATTAAATTAACACGTGAACTAGTTAATAAAACTAGAAAATTAGGAATCTCTTTAGAAGCTGAAGTTGGAGCTATCGGAGGAGAAGAAGATGGTGTTATTGGTGGCGGAGAAGTTGCTGATCCATTAGAATGTAAAATGATAGCTGATTTAGGAGTTGATTTTTTAGCTGCTGGAATTGGTAATATTCATGGTAAATATCCCGCAAATTGGAGTGGATTAAATTTCAATGTACTATATGAAGTTAATGAAGTTTCAGGAGATACTCCATTAGTACTTCATGGTGGAACTGGTATCCCAACTGAGATGATTAAAAAAGCAATCAGAAACGGAGTTGCTAAAATTAATGTTAATACAGAGTGTCAATTAGTATTCGCAGAAGCAACTAGAAAATATATTGAAGCAGGAAAAGATTTAGAAGGAAAAGGTTTTGATCCTAGAAAATTATTAGCTCCTGGGGTTGAAGCTATCAAACAATCAGTTAAAGTTAAAATGGATTTATTTGGTTCAACCAACAAAGCATAATCACAAAAAAACCACAATTATTTTGTGGTTTTTATATTATTATGTTGTATAATGATTACGAGGTAATTTATGAACAAAATATTAAAAGAGTATAATTCTTGGTTAGTAGACAATCAAAAATTTGTTTTACATTTAAGAAGTCATGATTCATCATTATATACTAGGTTAATGCCAATATATGAAGTTTTGAACTTTATAAGTAGTGAAGTAGAAGATAATGGAGTAGAATTTAATAAGGATTTGGAAAAGATTTTTCAAATTGGATTAGAGTATATTCACTCTCAAGTTTTTACCTGTAAAACTTACTTAAAAACAATATTCAAAGATGATTTTCATGATTTTATGATGTACGACAGAATAATTGGTTATATATTGTACCTTGAAGATTTACGATATGAATTAGTAGAAAACAACTTAAAATTTGATAATAAAATTATTAATGATTTAGCTATACATCTAGAGGATATTATGGTTGAGAGAAAAGAAATACCAGAAAATACCAATCTCTATGTTGATAGTGAAATTCAAAAAGTAATTAGCTCAAACAAAATAGAATTCCATAGTATAATAGATATCTTTATTGAGATAGCTGAAACCTTGGGAATGAGTTTATATTACGAATCAGACTATGTTATAGGAAAGGATATTTAACATGAACAAAAGACAATACAGAACAACCTTAATAGCTTTTGGAGTTATAGCGATAGGATTTATAATCGCGAATGCAACTAAAATAATTGATATAAATTGGCTATGGATTTTTATCATAATATCGGCAGGATATATCTATATTAGATATAAAATTTCTGCACCATTACAGACATTCTCAACTAGATTTAACATGCTAGTAGATTATGATTTAGATGTTGAAGGAGCTTTGAAATTAGCTCAAGAAAATGTAGATAATGCACCAAATGAAACGGTAAAATCATTATTTATGATATATTTAGGTATGGCGTATTATTATAATTCTAAATACCGCGAGGCTATCAATACATTTAATCAAATTAACTTAGCCAAAGTAAATCATCTTTATCATGTGCTTATATTTGCGTTCACCGCATACTCTGCTTATGAAGAAGAAGATTTAGATACATTTAATTTAGCGATTAATAGAATGGACGAAGTTAAGAATCGAGTACAAAAAAAATATTTAGGATTTGCTGCTAGTTACTTAGAAATATTAAAAGCTATTAAAAATCTAGAGATAGATCCTGAAGCATATAGAGATGTAATAGAAAGAAATTTTTCAAGAGAAGATGGATATTTGTCGACTAAATTGGTTTACAATTATCGTATGGCGCATTACTACGAAACCGTTGGTAATGTTGAAGAGATGGATAAGTGTTTAGCTAAAGTTATAGCTAATGGTAAAACCCACCATACAGCGGTTAGAGCAGAAGAGATGTTCAAGAATACTTGCAATATTGATGACTTTGTTTTCCCGGATCCAGCAATTAAAGTTGAGGACGCTGGGGATGTTGAAGTAATCGAAGATCCATTACAAATTGAGTCATTAGATGAAGTTGAAGTTGTTGAAGAAAAAGAAGAAAATATAGAATAAAAAAAAGGCTAGCGCTTAAATGCGCTGGCCTATTTATTTTCTATTTTTCATTTGTGGAAATAATAATACATCTCTAATTGATTTTGAATTAGTTAATAACATAACCAATCTATCAATGCCAATACCGATTCCACCTGTAGGTGGCATTCCGTATTCTAATGCTTCAATAAAGTCCATATCCATGTCATTCGCTTCAACATTACCTAACTCTTTTTCTTTCAATTGATTTTCTAATCTTTCTAATTGATCAATTGGGTCATTTAATTCTGTATATGCATTTGCGTATTCATGTCCATTTATAAATAACTCAAATCTTTGAGTAAAGCGAGGGTCTTTAGGATCCTTTTTTGTTAGTGGTGAAATCTCAATTGGATGACCAAAAACAAATGTAGGTTGGATTAAATCTTCTTCACAGTAGTTTTCAAAGAATAAGTTAACAATATGACCTACACCGAATAAATGTGGTTCTACGTTAAGATGATGCTCTTCAGCTAATTTTTTTGCTTCTTCAAAATCATTGACTTCAAAGAAATTAATTCCTGTTTTTTCTTTGATTAAATCAACCATATGAACTTTACGCCAACCTTTACTTAAATCGATTTCAATTTCATCGTAAGTAATTTTAGTTGATCCACAAATTTCATTTGCTAAATGAGAAATTAAGTTTTCGCTTAAGTCCATCATTCCTTGTAAGTCCGAATATGCTAGGTATAATTCTATCGTTGTAAATTCTGGATTATGTAGCCTATCTGTTCCTTCGTTTCTGAATAATCTACCGATTTCATAAACACAGTCAAAACCACCAACAATCAATCTCTTTAGATGTAACTCAGTTGCGATTCTTAAATATAATGGCATATCTAAAGTATTATGATGAGTTATAAATGGCCTTGCATTAGCTCCACCTAAGTTTGGTTGAAGAACTGGAGTTTCAACTTCTAAATATCCTAAGTCATCCAAGTATCTTCTCATTAGAGATAATATTTTTGATCTTTTGATAAAAGCTTCCTTAGATTCTTCGTTCATAATTAAATCAACATAGCGTCTTCTATATCTTTCTTCTTTATCAACTAAACCATGGAATTTTTCAGGAAGCGGTCTTAAAGCTTTAACTAAATGTTCAAAAGTTTCAACTCTCATTGATAATTCTCCTGAATTAGTAATCATAGCTGTTCCACTTACACCGATAATATCCCCAATATCACCTTTTTTAAAAATATCATATTTTTCTTCACCAATTACATCTAAACGAATATAAAGTTGAACTAGTCCATATTGATCTTGTATATGAACAAAACCAGCTTTACCTTTTACTCTTCTAGACATTACTCTACCAGCGAGTTTTACGATTTCTTTATTTTCCATATCATGTAATGATTCTTTTGTATAACCTTTGTAAGCTTCTTTAAAAGTCTCTGTGTTATGGGTTCTGTCAAAGCGATGCCCATATGGGTCAATGCCTAGGTCTTTTAAGTGCTCAGCTTTTTCTCTTCTAATAATTTCTTGTTCTGAGAGTTTGTGTTCCATATAATACCTCTATTCTGATTGATAGCCTAAGGCTAATTTTAATAATTCTAAATTTTCGTACATGCAACTTATATAATCATTACCAGTAATTATTTCATCATCTGATAACGATTGTAATATATTATATTCTAATTTTACGGGTTCCAAACCTAAATCGTCTAATTCAGTAAACACCGAATTTGATAAAGGAGAAGTAGTATAAAGCTCATAAATAATGTATTTGATATTATTTTCTAATGCATGAGCAACAATCTCTTCCTTTTCTTGACTAGTAAACTGTTCGGTTTCTTCATGATAACCAGGAGAAATTGAGAAATATTCAAATCCATAGTCTTCTCTAAGGTAACCATAAATATTAGTCGACATCATTGCAGGTTGAGTTGCATTTAGTATTACTTCTGTAAAAGCGTCACTTAGATTCTGCAATTCAGTTACTAATTTTGTGTAATTTGTTTCCATCAAATCTTCTGGATCATCAAATTTATCAGCTAGTTTATCATAAATGAGCGCTGCTGCTTGTTGCACCTTTAGTGGTGAGATCCAAAAATGAGGATCCACACCTAACAAAGAAGCATCTAATGTTTCTATGTCTTCTTCATCGTGACTATGAACCACGCCATTTATGAATTCTATATAACTTGTTTCATCTTCAATTTTAATTAGTTCTACGTCTTTACTAACGAAAATGCTATTGATTTGAGCTTCAATATATTGATCGTAATTAGCTCCAACATAAAACAAGTATTTTGCTTCAGTCATTGCTATTATTTCTTTTGGTGACCAGTCAACAGAAGTTTCATGTGAGGTAACTCCGGGAACTATTCCGACAGTGTAACCAGTTCCTTCGAAGATTTCTTCAACCACAAATTTCATTGGATAAACAGTAACATATACATCGTACGAGCCTGGGTCAGTAATACATGAAGTCATCGATAACGATGCGATAGTTATGAGTATTAATGCTAATATTTTTTTCACTTGATTTCACCCCATATTATTATAACGCAATAAATTTATTAATTCAATTTATTATCGCTAATAATTTCATACATATTTTGTGATGCCTCTTTGGTTGCGTGAGTAGTTACTTCTCTGACTTTTACAACCAGTTCTTTGCTTCCGTAAGTTATTGTTAAAATGTCATCTATTTCGATGTTAGAAGCGGGTTTAGCAGCTCTGCCATTAACTAAAATTCTATTGTTTTTACTTACTTCTTTAGCTATGGTTCTTCGTTTAAATATTCGAGAAACTTTTAAGTATTTATCTAATCTCATAATGACTCCTTTTGTAACAATAAGGGATACGATTAAGTATCCCCATTATATTAATGTTTTACTTCTTTAGGTTTTTTTTCAGGTTCTTTTGTTGCTTCTTTAAGTGGCTCAGTTTTTTTATCATCTAAATCACCAGCTAAAACATCATCCCATCTAGCTAATTTACCTGTTGCAGCTATTTCATCTATGTCTTCTCTGTTAAGTGTTTCAACATCTAACAAGTATTTAGCTACAGTTTTTAATAAGTCTAAATGTTCAGTAATTAATGCTCTGGCATCTTCATAACACTCATGAATTACGCCTCTGATTTCTTTGTCAATTTCAGTTGCAATAGCTTCTGAGAAATTATTAGATTTCCCATAATCTCTACCCAAGAATACAGTGTTTGAATCTTTTTCATAAGTTACTGGTCCTAAGTTTTCGCTCATACCATATTGCGTAACCATCGCTCTTGCAATAGCGGTTGCTCTTTCTAAATCATTGTGAGCTCCAGTAGATATTTCTCCAAATATAATTTCTTCAGCTACTCTACCACCTAGTAATCCAGTGATAATTTCAAGTAGGTTTTGTTTTGTTTGTAAGAAAGCTTGTTCCTCTTCTGGTAGCATTAGGTTGTAACCGCCTGCTTGACCCCTTGGGATAATTGTTACTTTATGCACGATACTAGCGTTTTTAAGTTTTAATCCTACAATTGTGTGTCCTGCTTCGTGGTGTGCAATAAAGTTTCTTTCTTTTTTAGAGAATATTTTAGATTTTTTAGCTGGACCCATTAATACTCTGTCAACTGCTTCATCGATGTGATGCAATTCAATTTGAGTACGATTTTCTCTGGCTGCTAATAATGCTGATTCATTCATTAAGTTTTCTAAGTCTGCCCCAGTGAAACCTGGAGTTCTCCTAGCGATTTCTTTAAATTTAATGTCTGGATTTATTTTTTTGTTTCTTGAATGAACTTTCAATATTGCTTGTCTACCCTTAATATCAGGCTTACCTACAAAGATTTGTCTGTCAAAACGACCTGGTCTCATTAATGCTGGGTCAAGAATATCAACTCGGTTTGTAGCGGCGATAATGATAACTCCTGAATTATGTCCGAATCCGTCCATTTCAACAAGTAATTGATTAAGAGTTTGTTCTCTTTCATCATGTCCTCCACCTAGGCCGGTACCACGTTGTCTACCTACCGCATCAATTTCATCGATAAATAAAATACAAGGTGTGTGAGCTTTAGCGGTTTTAAACATATCTCTAACTCTTGAAGCACCAACCCCTACAAACATTTCTAAGAAATCAGATCCTGAAACGAAATAGAATGGTACGCTTGCTTCTCCAGCTACAGCTCTTGCGATTAAGGTTTTACCAGTTCCTGGAGGGCCCACTAAAAGTACACCTTTAGGAATCCTAGCACCTAGATCAACATAACGTTTTGGATTTTTAAGGAAATCAATAATTTCTTGAAGTTCCTCTTTTTCTTCATCCGCACCAGCAACATCATTAAATGTTGTTTTTTGGTTTTTACTAACTTTTGCACGGCTTTTACCGAAATCAAAGGCTTGTTTATTTTGGTTGTTACCTCTTTTCATCATGAAATAGAACATAAAGATAAATCCACCAATAATTAAGACGATAAATATTACATTTCCAATACTGTAATTAGATGCTGGTACAAATGTGTATACAACATCATTAGCTGGAAAAGCATCATTATTTAAAGCTTTAACTCTAGCTTCAAAAGCTTCTAGTTCAATATGATTTGCGAAATATGTTACAAATTTATCGTTTACTCCATCGTTATCACTGTCACCAGATAAATATCCAGTTACTTCATATGCGTCATCATTTAATTCACCTGCTAACGGTGTAACATCAACGGTTTCTACACCTTGATTTACTAGTAGTGATTCAAATTGAGTGTTTGTTAATGGTATTGGAGAATTTGTATTTCCCCAGGTAACGAAAATAGTTATAACAATGACAATAAGAATTAGAATCGTTAAGAATTGCGTAGTTCTATTTGTCGTTGGACTTTTTGTTGGTTTTTTTGCTATTGCCATAATTTCCTCCTTATTTAGTGTATACTGCTTTTTTGAGTACACCTACGTATGGTAAATTCCTATAGCGTTCATCATAATCCAAACCAAATCCAACAACGAATTCCTTAGGAATTGTTGTTCCAATATATTTTGGTGTGAATTCAACTACTCTACCCGCGGGTTTATCAAGCAAGGTTACAACCTCAACTGATTTTGCACCACGATATTTTAATAGTTTTGTAATTATGCTAATAGTTTTTGCAGTATCAACTATATCCTCTGCAATAATGATATCTCTTCCTTTTACAGGTATATCTAAATCTCTTGTAATTTTTACATCTCCTGTTGAAGCAGTACCGCCATGATAGCTTTGTACTCCCATCAATTCAATTTCTAAGTAAAGATCAAGATTTTTCATTAATTCAGACATAAAAGGCATACAGCCTTTAAGCAATCCAATAACTAATGGAGTTTTTCCATTATAGTCTTCGGTTATTTGTTTTCCAAGCCTTACACAGATTGTTTGAATTTCTTCCTGAGATACTAAGATTCTTTCAATGTCTCTTTCAAGCATTTTATTTACCCTCCTGATATATTACATACAATATATTTTTCCCATAAGTTTGAGCTTTAAAAACGTTAGGTACCCAAATAATTTCATTAGCACTATTTAGGACGATTGGTAATTGATTTCTTGTATCCATAGAAATCTTTTTATTGATAAATACGTCCTTAATTTTTTTAGTGCCAGAAGTTGTGGAGATTTTATCTCCGTTTCTACGATTCCTAATAGTAATAGGAAAAATGAAATCTAAATTATTATAACATAATTTATATATATTACCATAATATTTGTTCGGATTATCAGTAATAATAACCAAACTATTGTTTGGTAATTTGATTTCTTGGCATTCTTCAATAGTATACTCAAAATCAACAGTTTCGGATTTTCTATCACTGAAATACATCATATTGTAACTTTTATAGATGTATAGATTATCATTTAAGAACATTTCAATATGAGGTTTATCGTTAACGAATAACTCTTCAATATCTTGAATGTTTTGATAGGTTAATTCGACTGAATTACGTGTTTTCTGATTAACTAATTTTTTAATCACATCTATCTTGATTATATCATCAATTTCATTAAAAGCAACAACGTCAACTGCTAGTGAATCTTTATATTTTATCAAGTTGTCAGCTAAGAATTTATAGGCTAATTTCTCAATGAGTTTATATGCTTTAGTTTGGTAGTTCGAAAACTGTTCAAACTTTTCTAAGTACTTGGGATTTTCAGTTTCTAAAAACGGTAAAACATGGTGTCTGTACCTATTGCGAGTATAATGATCTTCTTGGTTTGAACTATCTTCATTAAAAACAATGTTATTTGCTTTTTGATATGCGAGGATTTCAGTTCGAGATACGGATAACATTGGTCTTATTATAGTAATACCATCATAGTTAGTTTCTGCCAAGATACCTCTATATCCTTCAAAAGAAGAACCTCTGGTTAAACGCATTAAAACTGTTTCGGCGTTGTCATTTGAATTATGGGCCAAAACAATTTTATTAGCTCCAATATTTTTAGCGATTTTTACGAAGAAATCATATCTTTTTGTTCTTGCATAATCATGAAAGTTTTCGCTATCTTGAGAAACCAATTTTTCTGTGTAACACTCAATAGAAAGTTTTGCGCAAGTGTCAACCACAAGTTGGCAGTCTAAAACACTTTCTTTTCTCTTTTGATGGTCTAAATGAACCACTGCTAATCCAAACTTTTTGGCTGTCGAAAAATCATGCAAATAATGCAGTAAAACCATTGAGTCAATACCCCCGCTTACCGCTAATAATAGCATGTCATTTTCTTTAATTAAATTTAAGTCAAATTTTTCTAACAAGGGTATCACCTCCGTGGTATAATCAATCATTTTTTTGTAATATAAGTTTCACTTCATATACATTTAAAGGAGAAAAGATGATTGCATATGAATTGTAACAAGATTATGTGATAACTATATGTTGTTTATGTTAATAAATCTAAATGTTTTTTAAATATCATATATTTTGGTATAATAGTGTAAATTGTTATGAGGTGTGAAATGAAAAAGATAATTTTAGCGAGTAATTCACCAAGAAGAAAAGAGTTAATGAAAATACTTGATGTTGAGTTTGAAATAAATGCTAGCGATATTGAAGAAATAATAAATCCTAAATTGGAGCATGAAGATTTGGTTATAGATCTCGCGTTCCAAAAAGCTTATGCAATATTCAAAGATAATAAAGATGCTATCGTTTTAGGATTTGATACCCTAGTAATATTAGATGATATTGTTTTTGAAAAACCTAAAGATGAAGAAGAGGCTAAAATGTTTCTTAGTATGTTGTCCGGTAGAACTCATCGAGTTATTACTGGATGTTCAATTTTATCAAAGGGTTATTCAAAATCATTTTATAGTGATGCTTTAGTCACTTTCATGAAACTAAGTGAAAAAGAAATTGATGATTATGTTAAAACCAGAGAACCAATGGACAAAGCCGGAGCATATGGTATTCAAGACCATGGCGCTAAATTTGTAAAATGTATCTCGGGAGATTATTTTACAATAGTTGGGTTTCCAATTTCAAGAGTCTATGCAGAATTAAAAGATATAATGAGTAAATAAGACTTTCGAGTCTTATTTTTTTGTGTTTTTAACAGCGTTTGAGACAGCTTCAACAACCCTCATGTCAAAAATATCTGGGAGAATATAGTCTTCTCTTAAATCTTCAACTTCTATTAAATCAGCTATTGCATTTAGAGCATTTATTTTCATTTCATAGGAGATAGTTTGACACCTAGATTCTAAAACGCCCTTCATTAATCCCGGGAATACTAAAACATTGTTAATTTGATTTGGAAAATCACTTCGACCAGTTCCAACTATTTTAGCTCCAGCTTCTTTCGCTAGATTAGGCATGATTTCAGGATCAGGATTAGCTAAAGCAAAAACAATTTTATCTTCTGACATTGATTCAATCATAGATTTAGTTAAAATATTTTTTGCACTCACACCAATAAAGACGTCTTTGCCTTTGATGACATCTTTAAGTGTAATTATTTCGTCATTGGGAGAAACTATTAGGTCGTCTTCTAGCATTGATTGTTCAACAATATTGTAATTTTTAATCTGCTTTTTATTTAGTACACCCTTTGAGTTAACAGCGTAGACTTCTTTTACACCTAATTTATTTAAAATTCTTATTATTGCATTTCCAGCGGCACCAGTTCCGGTAACTAGAATTTTTAAATTTGTTAGATCCTTTTTAATAAATCTAGCTGCGTTTTTAAGCGCTGCTCCAACAACTATAGCTGTGCCGTGTTGGTCATCATGAAAGACCGGTATATCCATACGTTTTTGCAGCTCATTTTCAATATATACACATTCTGGAGCTTTAATATCTTCAAGCATTATGGCGCTGAAACTTGGAGAGATATTTAAAACCGTTTGAATAATCTCATCTGGATCTTTTGTATTTAAGCAAATCGGAAAAGCTTGAATATTTGAATACTTATATAAAAGTGCACTTTTTCCTTCCATTACTGGTAAGGCTGCTAAAGGACCGATATCTCCAAGTCCTAAAACCGCTGTCCCATCAGTAACTATTGCGACAGTTTTACCTTTAATTGTATAATCATAAACTAAATCTTTATCTCTATAAATTTCCATACACGGTATCGCAACACCTGGAGTATATGCTAAACTCATATCCTCGATTGTTTCCAATTTAATATTAGGAACCAAATCTAATTTTCCTTTATTCTTCTTGTGTAAATTTAGTGTTTTTTCTTTAAAATTATCCATTTTTAGCCTCTATCTTTGTATATATACATATTATATCATTATAATATTGTCATTTAACATAATTTTTCTTGCATTTCTAAATATAGTTTGATATAATACCTTTGCTAAATGATAAAAAACTTACTATGATTCACTACGATCATGGCAGAAGGAGAAAAATATGAAACAAGGAATACATCCAAAATATCATACAATTACCGTAAAGTGTTCAACATGTGGAAACACATTCGAAACTGGATCTACACAAAAAAGCATCCATATCGATACATGTTCAAACTGTCATCCATTCTATACTGGAAAACAAAAATTCAATGTTATTGCTGGTAGAATTGACAAGTTCAACAAAAAATACGGAATGAAAAACGAAGAACAAGAAGAAAATAAATAAAAGCCAAAAAAGTTTGGCTTTTTTTTACGGATTTTTGGTATAATGGTTTTGAAAAAAGGAGTGGGAAAAATGTATTTAACACAAAAAGATGGATGGATTGAAGTTATTACTGGTCCGATGTTCGCTGGTAAGACAGAAGAACTAATAAGAAGAATAAGAAGATTACAATTTGCAAAACAAAATATCGTAGTTTTTAAACCAGCAATAGACACTAGATATGCTAATAGTGAAGTTGTATCGCATAACGACAGTAGAACCAAGTCGATATGTATTAAGAAAGCTAGTGAAATAATGGAACACATTTCATTAGATACAAATGTCGTTGCTATAGATGAAGTACAATTTTTGGATGAAGACGCAGTAGAAATATGTGAATATTTAGCTAATCATGGAATAAGAGTTATAGTGTCTGGGTTAGATAGGAATTTTAGAGGTGAACCATTTTCGTTTATGCCTAAACTACTAGCTATAGCTGAATATGTTACTAAATTATCAGCTATTTGCGTTAAATGTCACACACCCGCTACAAGAACTCAAAGAATTATTAATGGGAAGCCGGCTAAATTTAATGATCCTATTATATTAGTTGGTGCACAAGATTCTTATGAAGCTAGATGTAGAGATTGCCACAAAGTACCTGGGAAACCAATCAAATATGACTTGCTTGACAAGTAACCCCACGATTAACGAAGAATTTTTTATGCAAGAAGCATTAAAAGAGGCTAAAAAAGCGTATGATAAACGTGAAGTGCCTGTTGGATGTGTAATTGTTAAAGAAAATAAAATAATAGCTAGAGCTCATAATCAACGTGAAACAACCCAATCAACTTTATCTCACGCAGAAATAATCGCGATTGGAAAAGCTTGTAAGAAACTTAAAAGTTGGCGTTTAGAAGATTGTGATATCTATGTAACCTTAGAACCGTGTATTATGTGTTCAGGAGCTATCATAAATGCAAGAATAAAAAGATTAATTTACGGAGCCCTAGAACCTAAGTTTGGCGCGCACAAATCATTAACAAATGTATTTAATTTAGAAGTTAATCACAAAGTCGAAGTAATACCACAAGTTTTAGCACAAGAATCTAATCAATTACTGAAAACTTTCTTCAAGAATTTGAGAAGTGAAAAGAATTGAATTATTAGGATTATATGATATAATATTTGATAGAATCTCAAATGACGCATCTTCACTCAATAGATGCCCACGAATTAGGTCAGGTCTTGACGGAAGCAGCCTTAAGTAAGGTGTTTATGTGGGTGGAGATGCTTCAGGTGAGATTCTTTTATATGGGAGGAAGAATATGGCATTAATTTTTATAGATTTAGATGGCACAGCTTTGGACAGAGGACAACCCGCTGTCGGTGTAATAGATAGTATTAAAGCGCTAAGAAAAAACAATCATAAAGTCGCAATAGCTACCGGAAGAAGCCCGAGATTATTGTACGGTAAAGAAAAATTACTGGGGATTGATTATCTAGTACTAGCTAATGGAGGTTATGTAGTAGCTAAAGGGGATGTTATCTATGAAAGATACATTCCAAATGATGTTCTTAAAAAAACCATGGATTTTGTGGATAACGTAAAAATGGACTTAGTAATAGAATACTTAGACACCTATGTTGCTTATCGTAAAGACACCGACTTACCCGATCGTTTCTCTGATTTGTTTCAAATTGAAGCACCAAGCTTAGATAGAACTTTCTATCCAGATAAAAATGTCTTCTCAATGGTAGTTTTCAAAAATGAAAGAATGGCTGAAATGATAGAAGCTCTACCTGAATTAGATTTTAATGTAACTGGAGCTATTGGTTATGATGTAAATCTAAAAGGTGGTTTAAAAGCTGAAGGGGTAAGGGAACTTGTAAAACATCTAGGATATTCTGAAGATGAAGTCTATGCTATTGGCGACGGTTTTAATGATATTTCAATGATTAAATCCGTTAAATATGGAATAGCTATGGGAAATGCGGTTCAAGAATTAAAAGACGTAGCGGATTACGTAACGACTGATGTAATGGATTACGGAATTAGGAATGCACTTAAGCATTACAAGTTGATATAATCAATCCAATTTACTAATAACTTAATATTTGATAGAATATTACTGAAAGTAAGTGATGAAATGTATGATGTAATAGTAGTTGGTGGCGGGCACGCTGGTACAGAAGCGGCTTTAGCACCTGCGAGATTAAATAAAAAAACTATACTAATAACTGGAAACCTTGAAATGGTTTCTTTTATGCCCTGTAACCCATCTATTGGTGGCCCTGCCAAAGGAACTTTGGTAAGAGAAATTGACGCTCTTGGCGGAGAAATGGGCAAAAACACCGATAAAACTTGTCTCCAAATAAAGATGTTAAATAAATCGAAAGGGCCAGCCGTTAGAGCTCTAAGAGCTCAATCGGATAAACTTGAATACCCTAAAGAAATGCTTAACACTTTAAAAAAACAAAACAACTTGGATTTATTAGAAGCGTATGTAAAGAAATTAGTTGTTGAGGACAATCAAGTTAAGGGTATTGAGTTAGAAACCGGAGAAGTAATCCTTGGAAAAAATGTAATTATTACTACCGGAACTTTTATGGGTGCGAAAATTTTAGTTGGTAGCACCGTAAAAGTTGAAGGACCAGATAAACAAAAAGCATCTGTTGGTTTAAGTGAACATTTACGTCAACTAGGACATGAAACTTATAGACTTAAAACCGGAACCCCCGCAAGGATAAAAAGAGATACAATTGATTTTAGTAAAATGGAGTTATCTCCCGGAGATAACTTTGCTTATTCATTTAGTTTTGAAACTGAACACCTAAGAGTATTAGACGAAGAATGGCCTTGTTACTTGATACATACAAAACCAGAAACGCATAATATTATTTATACTAATATGAACAAATCTTCTATGTACAGTGGTGCAGTAGAAGGGGTAGGACCTAGATATTGTCCGTCAATAGAAACTAAATTAGTCAGATTTAAGGATAAAGAAAGACATCAATTATTTATTGAACCAGAGTCAGCTACAATTGATGAAGTATATTTGCAAGGATTCTCAAATTCAATGCCTTTTGAGGTTCAAGACGAGATGGTTCGTTCATTACCTGGGTTAGAAGACGCGGTAATATCTAAGTATGCCTATGCGATAGAGTATGATGGCATTGACTCAAAAACTTTATGGCCTTCATTGGAATCAAAAATCGTAAAAAACCTTTTTCTTGCCGGCCAAGTTAATGGAACAAGCGGCTATGAAGAAGCCGCTGCCCAAGGATTAATGGCGGGAATAAATGCAAGTAAAAAACTTGATAATCAAGATCCACTGATTTTAAGAAGAGACGAAGCATATATTGGAGTATTAATTGATGATCTAGTAACTAGAGGAACAAAAGAACCATATAGAATGTTGACATCTAGGGCTGAATTTAGACTTTTATTAAGACATGACAACGCCGATTTAAGGTTAACCGAATATGGACATGATATCGGTTTAATATCCGATGAAAGATATAAAAAATTCACAGAAAAACGCGAAGCAATCAACGACGTAATAGCTGAATTAAAGAATTTTTACGTAACACCTAAAAAAGAAATTAATGAATATTTAAACGAACGCAATATGATAAATATTAAAGGCAAATTGTCTCTATATGATTTATTAAAAAGACCAGATGTATCCTTTAAATTAATTAAAGAATTATTTAATTATGAGCATGAAATAGCTAAAGATGTTGAAGAACAAGTAGAAATCAATATCAAATATTCTGGGTACATTGATAAAGCAATCAAAGAAGCGAATAAGTTAAAAAAAGAGGAAAATATTAAGATTCCTCTAGGTATAAACTACTTTGAAGTTAATAACCTTGCACTTGAAGCTAGAAGCAAATTAGATGAAATTAAACCACTAACAATTTCCCAGGCATCAAGAATCAGTGGTGTTAACCCAACAGATATTCAAATGTTAATGATTCATTTAAAAAGAAGGTATGAAACATTAGTTTCATGATTTATAACATAAATCTTTAATATTATGATAAAATATATTGATATAAAGAGGAGAGCATAATAATGTTTAATGTAAGAGAAAATCTCGATAAGGATTTGAATAAGTTATTGAACAATCCTAAATTCAAAATATACTATGAATATTTAATAGAAGTGAATAAAATAACTAATCTTACAAGAATAACAGATGAAGATGCGGTTTATTATAAACATTTTTATGATTCTATTATTTTATCAAAACATATTGATATCAAAAACAAAAAGTTTTTAGATGTTGGAGCGGGAGCTGGCTTCCCTTCAATTCCTCTAAAAATTATTGAGGATTCATTAAAGGTAACTATAGTTGATTCGTTAAACAAAAGGATTAATTTCTTAAATGATTTAATGATTAAATTGGACTTAAATAATGTGACTTTAATACACTCAAGAGTAGAAGAATTACAAAATAAAGAGGTCTATGATATTGTAACTGCGAGAGCTGTAGCCAAATTAAATATACTCTCTGAAATCACCATTCCCTACGTTAAAGTAGGGGGGTATTTGGTAGCTTTTAAATCAGTCAAATACCAAGAGGAACTAAACGCTGCTTTACCGGGTATAGCTAAACTTGGCGGTAGACTTGAAAAGGTTATAGAATATCAAATTAATGATGATGAAAAAAGAGTATTAATATTAATTAAGAAAATTAAGAAGTCAGACCCAATATATCCAAGGCATTTTGGTAAAATCAAAAAAGCACCTTTATAGGAGGGCATCTTGCAAAGCAAAAAGAAATATGCATTTTCTGAAATCGAAGAATACCGTGAATATTTAGAAATTAAAAACCTTCGTGGCAAGAATTATATTGTTTCCGGAGTATTTTTTGCAATGCTTATTTTAACTGTTATTTATATGATAATAACTAAGTTTGCCGCTTCGACAATAATTCCTGTAACCCTAGGCTATTTACTATTATTGATTATTAATTTTGTATTAATATCATATGGAGATAAAGATTACTCATATTTAAAAATAAATAAATACATATCAACCCTAGGAATTTTCTCGATAGCTACTGCGATGATTATGGTTTTCCAATCGCCATCATTTATTCCGTTGTTATTTGTGGCATATTGTGTTTGTGCAATATATCAGGATATAAACGTAATGATAATAAGTGATATATACTTCTTATCTACCATTATTCTTATTGTAATCAATTACCCTGATTTATTACTCGCACAAAATTCCACAACAGGTAATAGTTTTAGTATCACATTATTTTCAATTCTATTTTTAATAATGTTATCAATATCTGCTTATATTATTATGAAAGAAAAATCTTTCTTTTATAATCAAATATCTAATTCTAAAGAAGTTGAATATCGCAATATTGATTTATTAATCAAACTGAAACACCAAACTAACAAAGAAGATAAAAATGTATTAGATTATTATGATCGCACTAATGACTTTTTAAAGGCTTTTAGCGAGAAGATAGAGCTACCTAACATCTTTGAAGAAAAAATCTCTATACTGAAGGATTTAGAGGCGGAGATTGAAGAAACCGCTTTATTAGAGAAGTACCCTGACTATAATTCTGAAGATTTTGCTAGATTAAAGAAACTTCTGATTAGCAATAGAAATATATTGAGTAGATCGGCTGTAAAAATTAGTAAAACAAAAGCGGCTGATGTTAAAAAAAGAGAAATATTTTCAGCTACACATTTCAAAAGTTTCAATAAACAATCAGACACAACTGAAACGAAAATTATTGCTTTTGTAATATTCTATGTTTCCCTTAAAAAAGGTTTTTTAGGTATTGATAAGATTTCTGATGAAGATATCTATAATACGATTAAAAATTCAGATTATTTTTATTACATAGATTCAAGGGTAATGAAAATTTATCAAGAAAATTCTGAGGTTTTCGATGCGATTATCTCCGATGCTTTCAGCAAAGGAGGTAAATCATGAAAGAGTTTATTAGAAAAGTCTTCAATACAGAATTTTTACCAATGAGCGAAGTAAGAAAGATTAAAGTTTGGCTGGTAATGGGATTTTTGTTATTCCTAACAATAATCACTATTCCATATTCAACATTTTTTGATTATTCATTAGCGATGAAGATTATTACAATATCAGGATTATTTGTTTTATATGGTGTTATGGTTTTGTTAGTAAAATTCGAAAAACTAATTGGTGCTATTCAAATATCAATGATATATTCGATACTGATAATGCTTTACTATACACAAGGAGTAAGTAGTTTTTATGCATATATCTTCTTCTATATTTCACTTACTATAATTATCTTTTACCAAGAGTTATTCTCATACTTGGTTTATGGAACCATAGTCGTTATTATCGGGGTATGGTACACAATAGCTTTCCAAGAGGGACTTGTTACAGCTACAGATATAGATGGAGCAGTATATATTTACAATGCGGTATTAATATTATTTTATTTGGTTAACTTGATAATAATGTTACATAACGAAAAAGTTTATACTGATTTGAATTATGAATGGGTGAAAATGAATTATGTAATTAGAAATTATCAAGATGATATCTTATATTATTTGGAAGATATCAGACAGGATGCTCACGTATCTCCACTGTATGAGGATTTGGAATTTCAAAAAGCCGCCAATGAACTGAGTCAGTTTATTGCCGAACAGATATTAAAAGATGGAAAAGAAATTATTAATCTAATGGATCTTTATGTTTATATTCACGAAAGAGGATTGGAACAAATTTTAGATAATAGTGAAATTTCTGTCGCAATGAAAAAAATCTCTAATATGTTAGGGAAATATTTATTAAACGAAAACACCGATATGTTTTCGATGATTATAAATTTCTATATTAGATTCCAGGAAACCGATAAACACCAAGAAAATCGTTATAGTTACAAGATTGACGATTTAACTAAATATAATGATGAACAAATAATTGCTTTCTGTTTGATTTACTGTAATTTATCGCATGAAATAGAAAAGAATAGAGAGTGGAATCAAATAGAAAGAGCCGAAGATAAACAGGATGAAGACATTTTCACTAATATCGAATTAAGTGAATTTTTCTCTTTGCGGGTAATCGCCTTTTATAATGACAATTACGAAATGATTGTTAAATATCTTAACGAGAAGAAATAGGAAGAGTATACATATGAGTTTAGTATTATCAATAGCTAATCAGAAAGGTGGGGTTGGTAAAACAACCACAGCTATTAACCTAGCGAGTTCACTATCTGATTTAGGAAATAAAATTTTATTAATTGATTTAGATTATCAAGCAAACGCTACTACCTGTATGGGAATAAATAGAGGTAGTTTTGACTTGTCTGTTTTTGATTGCTTTACCAGAGAAGCGAGTTTTGAAGAAGTTTTACTTAAAACTAAGAATGAATTAGTTGATGTATTACCAGCTAAAACATTAGTCCAAGGAATTGAAGAGAAAATCATTTTGGATTCCAATCGTGATTTTATCTTGCATTCATTGTTAAAAGAGGCGAAAAATGACTACGATTATGTATTAATTGATTGTCCACCATCGCTCGGATACATTACCTTAAACGCCTTAATTGCTTCAGATGGAGTTATCGTCCCAGTTCAATGTGAGTTTTTAGCTATGGATGGATTAACACAATTACTTAATACAATCAGATTAGTTCAAACGAAGAAAAAAGTTAACCACGAAACCTTGACAATATTTGGAGTGCTACTTACCATGCTTGATTCTAGGGTTAACTCAGGATATCAAGTAGCTAATGAAATAAAAACCTACTTTAATGAGAAAGTTTTCCAAACTATAATCCCGCGAAATATTACTTGTTCAAACGCAACATTCTACGGGGTTCCAGTAACGGTATTTTCTCCTAAGAGTAAATCATCATTAGGATATAAAAAACTAGCTAAAGAGGTGATTTTACGAAATGAATAAAGATGAGTTTATTAGAAGAGGACTAGGTGATCTTTTAAAGGAAAACGAAATTATTGATATTGAAAAAGAAGAAGTTGTAGATATTGAATTAGAAACCATAGAACCCAATCCTTTTCAACCAAGAAGACATTTCGATAAGCAGGCTTTAAATGAGCTTGCTGAGTCTATTAGAAGTAATGGAGTATTACAACCTGTTATTGTTAAAAAGGTCTCTAACGGCTATATGTTAGTCACTGGCGAAAGAAGATGCAGAGCATCCCAAATCGCAGGCTTTTCTACGGTCCCAGCAATCGTAAGAGACTACAATAATCAATATTTAGCTGAATTAGCGTTACTTGAAAATATTCAACGAGAAGATTTAACCATAGTTGAAGAAGCAGAAGCTTATCAAAACGCAATAAAAGCAATGAATTTAACCCATTTAGAACTCGCAACAAAAATTGGTAAAAGCCGTTCATATGTATCTAATGCATTAGGGATATTATCATTACCAGAAGATGTACTAAATGAAATCAATAAAGGCAATATTACTATGGGTCATGCTAGATCGTTAAGCAAGTTAAAAGATGTAAATAGAATTAAGAAGATATCAACTATGATAATCGAAGAAAGATTAACAGTTAGAGATATTGAAGCTCTAGTAAAAAGCGAAGAAAAGAAAGTTAAAATCAAAAGAAAGAATTTAAGTCAAAACTTTCAAAACAACCTAAATACAACAAAAGAATTTTTAAATAAAAAAATCTCTTTAAAATCACCGATTAAAGTTTCATCTAATAAAATAGTAATAACTTTCCAAGATGAAAAGGAATTAGAAAAATTCCAACAAGTATTGGTGGATAACAATGAGTAAACTTGATTTCCATATCCAAGAAGGAAGTGTTCTTGTATTAAAAAAAGGTCATCCCTGTGGGGAAAACCTTTGGGAGATTACAAGCTTTGGAGTTATATGTAAGATTAAATGTCTTGGTTGTGGTAGAATAGTTATCATTGACAGAACTGACTTAAAAAAAAGAATAAAGAAGGTAGTTGATAATGATGAAGACAATTCTTGATGAAATAATTAAATTTAGAGACAAAAGAGGCTGGAAGGATCACGACACGCCATCAGCGTTAGCTAAATCAATTATCATTGAAGCAGCGGAATTATTAGAAAATTATCAATGGCCAGATAGTAATCCTGATTTAGAGAATGTTAAGGAAGAATTAGCTGATGTTTTAATCTATTCTTTAGCAATGGTTCATGATCTTGGATTGGACCCAGAAACGATTATTAGAGAGAAACTAGAAAAAAACAAGATTAAGTATCCAGAAAAGCAATTTTGAGTCCATAATCGGCTATGTTTTGCCGATTATAATCGAAATATAAATTTTTTTGCTAATTATAGAAAATAATAATTGACTTTTAAATCTATAAATAGTAAAATATTATTCGCATTACTAAGAGATATCTATTTTTTGGGGCCTATAGCTCAGGTGGTTAGAGCGCACGCCTGATAAGCGTGAGGTCGATGGTTCAAGTCCATTTAGGCCCACCATTTCTTAGGGGGCATTAGCTCAGCTGGGAGAGCGCCTGCCTTGCACGCAGGAGGTCAGCGGTTCGATCCCGCTATGCTCCACCAATAAGAAAAACGATATTTGGCGGGGTAGCTCAACTGGCTAGAGCGTACGGTTCATACCCGTGAGGTTGAGAGTTCAAGTCTCTCCTCCGCTACCAATGAGGGACCCATAGCTCAGTTGGTCAGAGCTATCGGCTCATAACCGATCGGTCGTAGGTTCGAGTCCTACTGGGTCCACCATCTTTAATTTTATAAACAAATCAGGAGAAATACCCAAGCCCGGCTGAAGGGATCGGTCTTGAAAACCGACAGGGCGTGAGAGCGCCGCGGGGGTTCGAATCCCTCTTTCTCCGCCACATGTCAAGATAGCTTAATGGCAAAGCCAAGGATATGAGTTCGAATCTCATGATTGACAAACCAAATTTAAGTAGTCGATTCTTATAACGACTTCTTGACCCGCTAGCTCAGTTGGTAGAGCATTTGACTTTTAATCAAAGGGTCAGGCGTTCGAATCGCCTGCGGGTCACCACTTGCCCGAGTGGCGAAATAGGTAGACGCGTTGGACTTAAAATCCAATGTCAGCAATGACGTGCCGGTTCAAGTCCGGCCTCGGGTACCATGTATTTTTTTTATGGGGCATTAGCTCAGCTGGGAGAGCGCCTGCCTTGCACGCAGGAGGTCAGCGGTTCGATCCCGCTATGCTCCACCATACAATTTTCTTGTTGACAATTGTGTGTGCTTTTGATACAATATAAAAGCGATAAACATCGCGGGGTGGAGCAGTCTGGTAGCTCGTTGGGCTCATAACCCAGAGGTCGGAAGTTCAAATCTTCCCCCCGCAACCAAATAAAAACTAGGTCCGGTGGTGTAGGGGTTAACATGCCTGCCTGTCACGCAGGAGATCGCGGGTTCAAATCCCGTCCGGACCGCCAGTTTTTTTTTATTATGGTTCGGTAGCTCAGTCGGTAGAGCAATGGACTGAAAATCCATGTGTCGAGGGTTCAATTCCCCCCCGAACCACCATTAAGATAGATATAAAGCCATTTAGTGGCTTTTTTTATTATAATCGACCCAACTGGAAGGTCGATTACTAAAACCACCCGCTATGCGGGTGAGAACAGAAGAGCCGTGGCGAAAAAAAAGAATTCCTCCCAAATGATATAATGGACATGTCGATTGCCATTACACAAAAGGAGGAATTCAAAAGATGTCACCCAAAAGAAACGATGACACTAGTAGTTTATCACATACTAGATGGAATTGTCAGTATCATATTGTATTTGTTCCTAAGTACAGAAGGAAAGCTATCTTCGGTAAACTAAGAGGAGATATCGGTAAATATCTAAGAAGACTATGCCAGTACAAGGGAGTGGAAATAGTAGAAGCACACGCAGCGATTGATCATATTCACATGCTCGTAAAAATACCGCCTAAAATAGCTGTCTCATCATTTATGGGATATCTAAAAGGAAAAAGCAGTCTTATGATATTTGAAGAGCATGCGAACCTAAAGTACAACTATGGCTCTCGCCGGTTTTGGGCAGCGGGATACTATGTTTCGACCGTAGGTCTAAACAAAAAGACTATACAAAACTACATTAGAAATCAAGACTTGGAAGACCAAATCAAGGACAAACGAAGCTTAAGAGAATATAAAGACCCGTTTACGGGTAAGTAAGAGTGTCAATGGCAATTGGCAAACAAAAAAGCACCGAAATCGGTGCTGCCAGTGACCGGCCTTACAGGCTTAGGCTAAAAACCGCGCCTTGAAGACGCGGATTTTTATTTGCTTTGTGATGAGTTTGTCCATGTGTCGCAAGTGGGTTCTATAAAATGTCTACCATTGTTGTTTTATAACTTGAAATAATGTCCTTTTTAGATAAATGTAAGTATTTTTGAGTTGTTTTTAGATTTGTATGTCCAAGTAACAACCTTAATGTTTCTAAATTACCACCTAAATTTACAAAGTTAGTAGCAAATGTATGCCTCCATTTATGAGGTGTTATATTTTCAGATATATTCAATTTTATTTTAAGTCTATAAACAAAACTCTCTACTGAAGAAGTAGTCATTTTTGAGTTTGTTTTAAAATCATAAAAAAGTAAGCTTTCTATATTTTGTGTTGAGATAAATTTTTGTAAAAGTTGTTTAGTTGATTCAGTAAAACAAACGTATCTATCGGTATCTGTTTTTGTTATTATAATATGAATTGATAATGTGTCAAAATCTATACCTCTAAGGGTAACATTGATAATCTCATGAAGTCTAAGACCTGTATCAAGAAGTAATTTTTGAAAAAGATAGTTTCTGAAACTATAATTATCTTTCATGTGCTTTTTATAGTAACTAAATATCTTTGTGTATGTTTTCTTTGATATAGTGGGAATAATCTTTTTTCTTTCTTTCAATTTTGCGAACCTAATTATTCTTTCAGTCGCATATTTAACAACTGTTTTAAGGGTTGTTAAATGCTTGTTTAAAGTAGCGTTAGAAACCTCGGGATTGTAATCTCTTCTCTTTATTATATAGTCAAGAATGATATTGTTATTGATTTCGCTACAATCATAAGAACCAAGTTCTTGATCTAACTCTCTTAGATAGAACTTGTAATAATCTTGAGTACCTTTTGATTTGGTAACTTCAGTATATTTTCTGAATTCTTTAATAGCTTCATTCAATAGCATATTCATCACTCCTTATAGTTTCTTCTGTATCTAGTATGTAAGTTACAACTTCAATCATTCTTTCATAAGAATTGATATTAAGCGTTCTTACGTAGTCATTTTCAAAATCACATGGTATTACATTTGTGTAGTTATCTTGTTCAAAGAATGTTTCAGGTTTCTTTAGTCCTTTTGATCCTAAATATCTTTGTTTATTAAACTCAATAAATAAGTCTTTTGTTATATATTTTGTTATGTATCTACTTACTGATTCAGTATCTCTTATTTTCTCAAGAGAAGAAAAGCCAAATTTGTTTTGCCATGAGTCCCAATTGTATCTCATAACCCCTTTTTTTGATTCTCTGAATTCTGTTATATCTTCTATACCTGAAATGAGTCCATGAAAGTGAAAATGTTTTTTATCTTTATGTAATTCAGGTATTATTAAATATTTTAATTTTTGATTAGTTCGCTTTTTATAGTTGTTTAACCATTGACCGACTTGTTTTTTTAATTGTATAATATCGGTAGCTTCATTTTTCTTTCTATCAAATGTGAATGTTGCGAAGTAATTGAATTCATTACATAAAGCATAGTCTTGTATTTTTCTTTTTGTTCTTGATATGCTTTGTCTTAATGTTTCTTCATTTTCACAATCTGTTTTTGATTTTGTATTGTCAGTTTGATTATCTTCTTCAAAGCCTTGTTTTCTTACAGGGTGTTTGAATTGTGTTAGCTTATAATTGTTATTGTTGTATTTGGTAATCTTTATATAGTCATAGTTAAAAATATCGTTTTTGTTGTAATTTAGTTTAATAGTTTTTACCTCCTATGACTGAATTGTGTCACTAAGTCAAGTAGTAACACTGGTGTTCGGAGCTCCCTGCGGAGCAGCCGACCACACCAACACTCAAACAATCTAAAATTGTCTAAACTATGCCAAATAGGCATATATGATTCAATTATACTACGCCAATATGATATATGTCAAGGAAAACTATTCCTTTTTGGTTTATAAATGTGCTATAATATATACCATAGAGGTGTTATTATGAGTGAAACTGAAAAATTTGAAGTAAAAATAGGAAAAACACTGAAGGCTCTTAGAAAACAAAAAAAACTAACTCAAAAAGAGGTAGCTGAATTTCTAAGCATTACTACTATGTCTTATAGTAGATATGAACAAGATTTAAGACAACCTGATTTTGAAGCTTTAGCTAAATTAGCTGTCCTTTTTCAAGTTGACATTGGTGAATTATTCTTTAATTTTATAAGTAGAATCGGAAACGAGTATGAAGATAAATATGAGTATAGATTGAATAAAGATTATTTTGAAGACAATGAAAACTATGAGAACTTGATTTCTATCATAACTCAGAAGTGTCGCATTGAAAGAAGAACCGCAATGTTAATTGAAAGAGTTAATACGATATTTCATGGAGGAAAAGCGCTATTGGGTGAACTTGATTACTTAGAAAAACAGCTTAAGAATCAATTTAAGGAGTATAAAGGAACGGAAGAAATGATTGAAAATTTTGGTGGCTATATAAAATTTGATGATGAAATTATTAGAATATTAAAGAGTATTCAGGATTTTAAGAAATAATAAACAGAAAATGTATTGGGGGATAACATGACAAGATTTGAGTATGAGACATTAAAAATTATTGAGCGTATCGTTGAAAAAGACGATAATAAATTAGAAGCAACATCAAAGGTAGGAGCATCTATAGAAACTAGAACAAGAAATATGATATTTTTCGAATTAATACAATCAGATTTAAAATCACAATATACGAAATATCCACTAGTTTTAAAACAATTAATTATTAATGGCGGGTATATTGAATCTAAAAGTGAAGGTAGTGATTATTCATTTTATTTAAGTAGAAAAGCACTTGAAGAAATTGAGAATTATGAATTAGACAAAGCCCATAGAGAACTAGAAATTGAGAAGAATAAAATACATTTCATAACTACGTTAATAGCTTTAGGACTGACTACTTTGGCATTAATTGCTAGTATTATTTTTAATATTATTTTAATTAAACAATAAGAAAAATAAGACATTTTCAATATTTCAATTATTGTTTGCATGAAACGACTAAAAAACTGTGTTTTTTGTAAAATGTCAAGAATATAAGAATAAACAGCAAATTTACTTGCTGTTTATTTTATGATATAATATATTTTGGAGATGGTTGTATGTTAAGAAAAATTAGAATATATGGTATGATATTTATAGCTTTTGTTTTGACACCATTTGGTGTAATTTACTTCATTGCAATCGGATTGAATGGGTTAATAGAAAGTATAGGAGTTATATTATTTGGATTAGCTTTAACCCTTGTTTTTGGGCTGTTAATGCTACTAATTGAAAAGGTTGTTTCCTAAAATATATACTGGATTTTGAATGAAGTTGTTCATTTTGGGTCTCCAAAAACGTTATTCGATGTTTTCGTGCATGAAACGACTGAAAATCCATTACACTATATATGTAAAAACATTTTGTCTTTAGAACAATTAAAAAAAATTATGGGGAGGAATTATGTCAAACAAGAAAAAAGTTATGATTATCAATATTTCTTTGTTGTTAATAACCATTTTGTTAATAATGCCTGTATATATTATCTTAAAAGAAAGAGCAAACAATTATCTAGAATTAATGCAAGAAGCCTTTGCTGACAGATTAATTGAGCAGTATAGTATATATCGAAAAGCATATTTGGAAACTGACATGTATATATATTTTGTAATATTTATTCCCATATTCGTGTTATATCCACTAATGCAGATAGTATCTGGAAGTGTAAACAAAATCAGGAAGTATATGATATATTCTTTTCTATACTTAATAATTAATACTATGATAATTTTCTTTTGTGTTTATTCATATTTATATTTAGGGGTAGATAAAGATACAATAATTTTGCTCGCTTTGATTTATCAAATTATTAATATAGTTTTTAGTGGTTTTTTAAAGTGGTATTTTATTGATCGATTAAATGCTTGAAATATTTAGTACATGAAACGACTGAAAATCCATTAGTCAATTTGATTTTTTAAAAATTGTTAGTAATATAAATAGAGGGGTAATTGATTATGAAGAAAACATTTCAGATAATTCTATGTGTAATTACATTGTTTCTTATTGTTTCATGTAATACACAATATTCTACAAACAGTTTTTTTAATGAACAATTTCTTAGTCAAAATGGGATTGAATCAATTCAAAAACCTCAAAATGAAATTGACAGCAGACTTTATACTGATATTTATTATGCAAATTTAGACAGTGCTGATTTTTACGAATACTGTCAATACATTTTTGATATTCTTTCAGCAGAAGATAGTATAACTTATCTTGGAGCACTTGATTTACTATATACAGAAGAATACCTAGATTCAAACTATTTAGGCATTAGATTAACAACAGATGTTAGTAGTTTTAAATCATTTGAAGGCACAAGAGAAGACGGAGTTCAGTACATTCAATACGAGTATATTTATTCTTTTGGTCAAGTGAACGATAATATAATTCCTAATAGTTACTCAATAATAATATGTTATTATCCTGAACAAGCAGATACTGTTGGTGGTTATAATCATAATTTCAGTTTTAAAATCAATGAAATCTCAGGAGTAAATACTATATATCTGATTGATTGATGCCCTTTTAATATACTTAAGAGATATAATTCAAGTATCTTTGTTGCATGAAACGACTGAAAATCCATGTGTTTATTCTGTCTCAGAAACAGAAGTTTATTGAAAAGAGGAAGAAATGAAGAAAAATGATATTATTGGTATAGATTTTATTGAGCCTAACATAAGAATTGATTGGAATATGAAAGAAGATGACCTAATCAATCTACTACAGTGCAACAAAAATGATTCGCGAATCTATGTTTTTGAGAATAAGATTTCTAGTGAAAAAATAGATGTGTTTAACAGAATATCCTTTTTTGATTCTGGTTATCAATTAGAAATCATAGTCTCGAAAACAAAACAAGAAATAGACAAAAAAGCTAAGACGTTGTACATAGATACTAAAAACAATAATTTATTGCAAAATTATGTGGAAGAGAAGTTTGGTAAGCCAAAGTTCTTTTCAAAACTATTCTCAATTATCAATAAACCATTTTATATCTACAGATGGAAATTTGATAAATTTAAACTATCACATAAATATCATGACTCTGTAACCGGCTTTTACGAAAGGCTGTTATTTAAGGTGACATATTAGAGTTTAATCTGTTATTTATTAAGAGTTTTGTTGCCTGAAACGACTGAAAATCCATTGTTCTAATAAGTGTTTTTTGAGTTGCCAAAGCCATTAGAACATAGAAGCATTAATTTATGGATACAATTTTTATGTGATGATATTATATATATAAAAGGAGTTTTGAAGATGAAATATAAATGCCCACATTGTGAAAAAGAAACTATTAGTTATAAACAAAAATTTTTAGTTGGATATTTAAGTAAAAATTTTGGACATTGTAAAGAGTGTGACAATAGATTTAAATATAGCATAGGTACATTAGTGTTTACTGGTATTTTTGCATTGGTCTATGAAGTTTGTCTTTTTTACATGCTGTACAAGTTAGACAATGATAATCTTTGGTATGTAGTTTCATTGATTCTATTTATTCCTTTTGTTGTACATTTTGGAAAACTTGTAAAAATCCCAAAATCATTGACAATGGAAATAGAGCCTACGCTTCTTAAAGAAAAAACATATGATATAGATAAAGATATTGAACATTTTAAAACCAAACAATAACTGAAAACATTTGTATGTAAAACTATATGCCAAAATGTTCTCCAGATTATATAACCGATATTTAGAGAATTTTTGTGCATGAAACGACTGAAAATCCATGTGTCGAGGGTTCAATTCCCCCCCGAACCACCATTAAGATAGATATAAAGCCATTTAGTGGCTTTTTTTATTTGTAAATATTAACGAGTTATAAAATAGATGTTGACACATGGATAATTTCATCACATTATTGAAATTTCTTTGTATGGTGTTTACTTGTTGTATATTTATTGATATAATCATCTTAGATATATTTTATGCATTTTTAGATATATTTTATACATTTAATATTAGGGGTGTAAGTATGAATTCAATAATTTTAAAAAGAATAATATTTCTATTTATAATTGGAATTCTCGTTTCTGTTTTTGTCGCTTGCGATTATAATACTCCAACAAAAATTTATACTGATGACGAAAATGGATTGGTGGAATTTGAGAATGAGTTTGAAATCCAATTGCTTTCTACAGATTATGCTGAAGATAGTTCTTGGCTAGAATATCATTTCACATTTGAACTCAAGAAAGAATACACAAAGAAATTTGGGATAACAATTGATGATTTCAAAATAAGAGAAGGGGACAAATATTTCCAACTGAGCGTCGGGCAATCTTTGGGTTACATATCATCTTATAATGAAGTTATCACAATAAAACTGGATGGAGTAGAACAAGATGAGATATATCAATACTTAGACATGAATATTACATATTTAATAGATATACAAATAGATTCTGAACCTTTACAAACATCTTGTGAACTTTCAGCGTCATTTGGGACAAAATGTGAAAATTTCACTTCATACGAAAATGGTATTCGACTTTCTTTTGATGGACGAAGTATCTGGTTTGGTGATTTAGATTATTTAGGATGATAGATATATAAAATTGATATCCTTTTGAATGTTGCATGAAACGACTGAAAATCCATGTGTCAGTTCAGCCTCGACACTAGAAGTTTACATATACTTAAAAAGAACATGTAAGAAATAGCATAAAAAGGAATGAGGGTTTAAATGAAAAAGCCAAAAACAAGACGAATATTGATATTAGATTACATAAGCTTTGTAGTCATAATCTTTTTCCTAATAGCACTAGCCCTTTTTATTATTGAAGGCATAAGATTAAGCAGAGGCATTTATAGTACATTTTTCAGAACTTTATTTTTCTCATGGATATTGCTGATACCTTATATTAGAGTGAGAAGAGTCAATCATTTATATAGTAGTGGAGTTAAAATCAAAGGACGTATTCAGCGAGTCTTACTTAGAGGTAATGTATATGTTAGCTACAGTTTTAAGGGCGTTGAATACACTAAGATAATCTATGTTCATCCTTTAGTTATTCTTTTTAAAAAGTTGGGCTTTAAGCGTGAGGATCAAGTCAGTATACTAATAGATGAATACCGTCCTAATAGAGCTATTATTAGAAAGGTTTATGAGTTATGATGTACATCTGTGATTTAAGTTGACAATGTCTTTTCAGTTTCAAAATTATATATTTGAAGGTAATTTGAAGCATGAAACGACTGAAAATCCATGTGTCGAGTTTCAATTCCCCCCAAAACCACCATTAAGATAGATATAAAGCCATTTAGTGGCTTTTTTTAACTTTTATTCTTTTGCAAAAAGTGATTCAACAGATAAGTAACTCATAGTGAATAGTAAAATTTTGAAAGATTGATTTATTTGCTATTTGTTTGTGATATAATTGATTTAATTTATAATAAGGAGAAATTTAAATGGAAAACAAAGAAGCATACAAAGAACCCATTATTAAAGAGTTACAAGAGAGTATAACTTCGTATTTAGTTGTTAAATCAAATGACCAGAAAACTTTCTCTGGAATCGATTCAACAAAGGAATCACTTACAAATTATGATTCAATAGTAGGTCTTTCTTTCTTATTAATTATAATTTTTAGCCTTGCAGTTATATCATTTTTATCTACAAAAGTACATGCCGGAAGTCAAAATTTCTATTTGACTAGCTATTATTCTATGTCTGATTTTGATTATAACAGAGTGTTTTTTTGGGTAACAACTGGGGTCGCGTATTTTTCTTTGATAATTATATTGATTTTTGCTATAAGTAAAAGATTGAAGTTAAATTTTGTAATTTTTTCATTTTTCATTTTGTCTATTAGTTTTCTTGTAAATTTTATAACTACGCTTTCAATAAAATCTAAATTTATTATAGACTGGGAACTCAAAAAAAATTCTACACCGATTGTTATATCTGTTAGTAATTTATTTCCAGCTCTAATATTTATTGGTTTGATGTTTTTTGCTATATATTTAATCAAATATTTGCATACTAATTTCAGAAAAACCGATTAATAGAATCAAGTATGTATGCAATTGCTGAAAATGGACAAACTTATATGCATGATACGACTGAAAATCCATGTGTTAATTCGATTTACAAAAATCATTATAGAATATCATTATGTGATTATAATTTAGAGGGGGATATATATTTGAATAAATCAAAAATTAAAACAAAATATATTGAATCAGCTTTTTTGGGCTATGGATTAACTTTTTTCGTTGTGCTTGGTTATTCTGTTATTGCTTTAATATATTTTGTTGTTCCAGAGTCAATGGCTGATGAAACTCTATCGACAGAGATAATATTTATTGTAATGTTTGGCGGATCGCCTACCCTATTATGGATTTTTATGATCCATCGCGGATTTTCAGTTATAGAGATTAACCAGAATCACATTAAAAAATCTTTGTTTCGAGTATTTCATAAAAGAATAATCTATTGGAACGAAATCAAAGAAATAATAGTGATTAATAGAGTAACTAATTGGATATTCTTTGGAAAGTTTGAAATGAAGAATATTAAATATGATAAGCTAGTCACTCATAAAGATATTATTCATATTCAATTGTCGAAGGATGTACTTGAAGCAGTACGTATGTATTATAAGCAAGAAATTATTGGTCTAGATACAAGTGTTACCGATAAATAATAAACCAAAATTCAATAAGTGAATTTAAGATCCTATATTTATAAGTGCATTAGGTGTGCTTCCATATTATGCAAACATTCTAATAATGCAGTAATATGTAGGCGTATTGTCAGTCTGAAAAACTGGTTAAAAGGAACATTTGTTGCATGAAACGACTGAAAATCCATGTGTCAAGGGTTCAATCCCCCCCAAATAACCATTAAGATAGATATAAAGCCATTTAGTGGCTTTTTTTATTTGTGAAAATATGCAAAAATCATAGTTTGTCATTGTATCGCAATTATGCTTATTTTTCAGAGTTAACAAAAATAAGTTATATAACAAGTAGTTACAAAATATGAAATAAGTAAATTAAGGAATCTATATATAGACTTGATTAATCCTTAGAAATATGATAATTTATGGTTTTAAAAGAAAGGGGAGGAGTTATAATTAAACTGATTAATTTCGTATATAACCACAATACAAAGTGGTATCTAATTAGTGCTACGGCATTGATGTTTGTTGGAGTGGTTCTCATCTTTACTCAGTATTTTGGTGCAATAACATTAGCCGATGATAAAGCTCTTGATATGTTATTCAATTATGATAAAACAACTTTTTATGCAATATTACATCTTCTTGATGATTCTGATCGATTAGCATATAAATTGATTCATATCTCAGATTATGTATTTATAATAGGTGTTTATCCACTTATTTCAATGAGTTTATCAAGATTTATAGAAAAAACTAAAAAACTAAGAGTATTAATAGTGTTACCATTAATTGCCGGTTTATTTGATATTCTTGAAAATATTATGATGGACTCTCATCTATATGCTTATCCCAATGAAATAATGTTTATGGGAAGTTTGTCGGGCATATTTACTACAATAAAATTCTTATGTTTATATGCATCGGTAGTATTGTTATTGTTTTTTGGATTATTCAAATTGATAAGAAGAAATTATGGTAAATAAGATTGAATTTTCTTGACTTATTATGAACAAGACACATTATTATCAATAAAATAAGTTCCCGGTATAGTCTTTATATGTTTTTACATTATAAATAAAGCCGATTGTGTATGCAATCGAGTTTTCTTGTGCATGAAACGGCTGAAAATCCATGTGTCAATTTAGTTTTCAAAATAGCAACAAATAAACAAGGAGGAAATCTATGGATGAAAGATTAAAATCTATATTGAATAAATTTGCTAATTCAAAAGTACAAAGCATTAATGAGTATTATAATATATGTTTTATATGTACTGATACTAGAAAAAGATATATTCAATTGGATGGATTTTGGAGAGTATTTCAAGATAAAATTCTTAAGACTTCTTCAGAAGAGAAAGATAACTTTCAAGATTTGAAAAAACTAATTGTTAGAAAAGAAGTTACTAAATTGTATATTAGTAAACACGGTCCTGATTTAATACTTGTTATTGAGGGTGGACTTGAGTTGCAGTTGCTAACTCTGTCTAGTCAATATGAAAATTGGGTTGTTAATCAAGAAGTAATATGCTTGCCTGGCGGAGAAATAGATTACTTTATAGATTAATGTGGATCTTCATGGCTGTTGCGATGAGTTTTGTTGCATGAAACGACTGAAAATCCATGTGTCGAGGGTTCAATTCCCCCCCGAACCACCATTAAGATAGATATAAAGCCATTTAGTGGCTTTTTTTTCTATATTTCAATATAAAATAATTAATTATTTGTCACAAATATATTGTTAGTTTAGAATGAAGTACAATGAGTCGTATCAAATAAATCGTAACCACTGGTAAGCATGTGTTTTCAATCTTCATTTGGATATATGTATGAATAAATTAATCTTCAAGTGAAAATATAATTATTGACTAGTTTCTGAAAAAATTCTATATATAAAAAAGGATTCCTTGATGGAATCCTTTTAACTAAAAATTGAAAATATTCTTTGTTTATTTGTTGCTAATGTAATTTTCTGAAGTGATGGTAGTAGGGTTATCTTTGTATGGTGCATCAAAGCGATTTTTATAAGCTTTATTTTTCTTGAGTCGTGAATTCCAATACATATTTGTTATACCAAATAGACTCAATAATTTGTATATAAAGATAGAAAAAGCAGAACTCTTCTCTTTTCCAAACAACAGATTAAGGTCTGATTTGTTGAAAGGCTCATTAGCTTTATATGATACAGCTAAACTTGAAACTGCTTCTTTTTTTCTTTTAACCATAGAAGGCGGATAAAGTCTGAAACCCTCACTTCCTGGGATGACGATGACTCCGTGGTTATCAAAATGCATAATATTTGAAAATCTAATTAAGTATTGTTCTAAAGTTCCACATTGTATTCCGTCAGAGAATCCTGAATGAATTATGTAAGCTACTTGCTTATCCTTTAGTGTTTCTTTGAAAGTAGATAATATTTCAAAAAAGTTTTTAACTTGTCCTGGCATACCATCAACATAGAGAGGGAAAACCATCAAAACTTGATTATACTTACTCATTTCTTCTGCATAGGAACGATGGTGGTTAAAGTTTTTAAGAAATCTAATTTCAACATTTTCTTTTCCGTATCCTTCTAGAAACCAAGAAACAATAACCGATGAGTTACTTCTTTCTCCTCTTGGACTTCCATTATAAACAATCAAAGACATTTTTAATACCTCCAACATTATTTATAGTAGCAAATTTTGATAAATCATCTTTTCTAAAATTAAGAGCATTTCTAAAGTAAGTAGAAGCAATCAATTCAATGTCCTTTTCGGTGGTATCCTCGTCTGTAATTATTATTACACTGATATCAGGCATTGACTCATATCTTTGAACGTGGTGTTGTTCCCCTTTGTGCAAAGTGATATATGGATGCGCTGATCCGATGATTCTGTCCTTACATGTTTTAAGAATTGACGATTCATACCCTAAAATTACTGGGGTTATGTATAAAATAAGATCAACATTTGGAATTCTACTTAGGATTTGTTCATGGTCGTCTTTGATTGCACAACGTCCAGGTGTTTTAACCCAGCAATCCCAACAACCACAACAGTAATTAATATTCATATCTCTTAGTCTGAAGTAATCAATCTCGCAGGTAGTATTTTTAATTACTTGTTTTTCAATTTCTTCTTCATATTTTTTGTATTTCTCATCTTTTGTTATTCCATTTAGCATTAAGATTCTCATTTCATTAGAACCTCCTCAATGTTTACATGTTTACTTATTTTTTTTAATATGTTTTCAATAACTTCCTCGTATTTACCAGTACTATAAAGATAATACTTCATAAGTGAATTACCAGTTTTTTCTAATTTTTTCATGTAATAATTGAGATCATGTTCACCATCTGCGCCAGTACATATAATAGTAGCTAAACCATAGGTGTAAACAGACATATCATATAATACTGATTCCAATTGGTCATCACTTAGTACCGAAATGAAAGTGTTTTGTTTCATTTGTTCTAAATACGAGTGACCTGCTTTTTTGTAGCCAAATAATGGATCCTCCATAGTTAAAAAGAAATCGTTGTATATGAGTTTGTTCTCCAGAACAAAAGCTATGTAACCAACACCGATATTCAAAAATGGACTGATTGTTCTTTTAACTTGAGTACTTATGAATATCTGCTCCTTAATGTAGATCGTGAGATCAGATAAAATTGCTTCAATGCTATCATACTGAGTATAGATTGGTGCAGTTGAATTTCCTAGTTTTTTTCCTATTTCACGCATTGTAATAGCGCTTTTTCCGTGTTCTCGAGCAATATTGAAAGCACATTTAATAATCTGTGTTTTGTTTAAGATTGCTGTTCTAGCCATTGAATACCTCCATCAAAATAAAAAAACATCTGTATTAATATAATTCGATTATATCATTAAAATATGAATATATCAAGAATAAATGTAATAAAATTTAAAAAAATTTCGCGATAAAATAACGCGTGTATTAAATAAGGCGATTTAATTTGTCGTATCAAAACTATCGCAGATGCTTTTACTGTTATGAGAACAGAGAGGAACTATAAATATAACATTATCATTTAAAGAAGTAATTAATGAATTGGTCGATATATAATTCCTCAATTTGAACCAAATCTAGTTGATGTATTTACCAAAGGATTTCGTGAAAGATAAGTTTATTTCTGTAATACTGATCTTTAAGTTCTGATTATGTTCTTCTATTGAATAAATATTTGAAATAGATGTTTTTTATGCGGAAACAAGACAGAATGATATGGTAAGATATACTGAACTTGCTTATAAAGACAAGCAATTACAAATTTATATTTAGATAATGATTAATATACCTATACAAATAATAAAGAAGTATTATTTAGGGTAACTATAAATTTAATTGATGTGTAAGTTGCATTCGACAAAGATAAATTAGTTGGTTTAATTAGAACGTTTGCAACAAGGAAACAATAATCTATTTGGTTTATACAATACTATCTGATTCTGAATTGTATTAGTGAAATAAAAATGCGAGATGGTATTGACAGCGTTTTCATTTTGCTGTATACTGTAATAAAACGTTTTACTAAAACGATTTACCAATAAAAAGGTAAGTATTTAAAATATTTTTGAATATTCTTTTAAAGGAGTGTATTGAATGAAAAAAATTATTGTGGCTGGCAGTTTAAATATGGATTTAGTATTTTCAGTCAATAGACTACCTGAAAAAGGCGAAACTACAAAGGGCCAAGGATTTTTAATGAATGCTGGTGGTAAAGGTGCTAATCAAGCAACTTGTTGTTCTAAGTTGGGATGTCAGGTATATATGATTGGAAGTGTTGGTTCAGATGTTTTTGGCCAAAATTTGATTGATACATTGGAAAAATCTGGAGTCGATACCCATTTTGTCAATAAGGTCAATAATATATCAACTGGAATAGCTGGTATTATTGTTATTGATGGAGATAATCGAATCATCCTTGAACCGGCTGCAAATGATAGTGTTGACTGCTCTCAAATTGTATATGCGTTGGAAGAAATAGCTGAGCCGGGAGATATCCTTTTAACACAGTTTGAAATACCTTATCAAGCTGTTCTTTTGAGTATGCAAAAAGCTAAATCACTAAATATGATTACAATTTTAAATCCAGCTCCTGCTTATATATTTGATGAGATATTTTTTAAATATATAGATATAATCACACCAAATGAAATTGAAGCAGAAATGATAACAGGTTTTAAAAGAACAGATAAGAATTTTAATAAAAAAGTAGTTGAATTCTTTTTACAAAAAGGCGTTAAAGAAGTCATTTTAACCTTAGGGCAAGATGGTGCTGTTTATGGTAAAAAGGGAATATTTCTAACATTTCCAGTTTGGGATGTTGACGTGGTCGATACTACAGCTGCAGGAGATACCTTTGTTGGAACGATTGCATCAGAACTCGCTAAAGACACTCCGATGATTGATGCTATATCTAAAGCAACAGCAGCGGCGGCTATTACAGTTTCAAGACATGGAGCTCAAGCAGCCATTCCAAAAGAATCAGAAATATTGGCTTTTATGAAAAAAGAGAGGTTATAGAATGAAACCAACAATCCGAGATATTGCACGCGAGGCTGGTGTATCAGTTACTTCAGTATCATTAGTGCTCAATGATCGAAAAAATACTATTCCAAAATCAACAAGAGATCGAATTAAACTAGTAGCGAAAGAATTAAATTATCATCCAAATCAAATAGCTGTAGGCCTTGTAACAAAGAAAACAAAGTCTATTGGCTTGATTGTACCAGATATAAGTAATTCCTTTTTTGCTGATTTAGCAAAAAGTGTTGAAAACAATCTTTCTGCCTTGGGGTATTCGCTAATTTTATCAAACTCAAATAATAGTTTGAAAGAAAGCAAACATTATGTTGACCTATTAGTTAATAGAGGTGTTGATGGGTTAATCATTTCCTTCTCAGGGGATGATAGCGATGATTTAAAAGAAAAACAGAATTTAGTTGAAACCTTAAATCACTTGGATGTTCCGTTAATCTCTTTGGATAGTTGGATGGAGGGGCTGATTTGTCCTGGAGTTTCCGTCTACCATAGCAAGGGAGGATATCTAGCAACTAAATATTTGATTGAAATGGGTCATAAAAAAATAGGATGCGTTTCCGGTAAAAACGGAAACTATTCTTCGGATAGACGACTCAAAGGATATATGAAAGCACTAACTGAGGCGAGATTAGAATACAATCCTGCTTATGTGTGTGAAGGTGATTATCAATATATGAGTGGATATTCATGTGGAAAAAAACTACTTAAAACAGACATAACTGCAATTTTTGTATCAAATGATTTAATGGCTTACGGTGTATATTTAGCAGCACAGGAAGAAGGGAAAAGAATTCCTGAAGACATTTCGGTCATAGGTTTTGATGATATGTTTTTCTCTTCTATGCTATCTGTTCCACTAACAACGATTAGACAATCTGTTGATAAATTAGGCGAACTTGCATGTAAACTTTTGATAAAACGTATTAATAAGGAGCATCTTGAACAAGATTTTATACAATTAGAACCTAGTTTAGTAGAACGTAGTAGTACGATGAAACGATAAAGAGAGGATAACTGAAATGAAAAAAATAATGTGTTTTACCTTGATTTTTTTGATTTTTGCTTTAGTTGGTTGTTCAACCGAAATAACCACAACTGAAAGTATTGACGAGAATAACAATGATACATATCCAGCAACTATTAGAGGAAGAGTCTTAACTGGAGCAGGAGATATGATTACGGCAGGTATTATTATTACTTACCCAAATGGGGATATGGAAAGAGTTAATACCAATATATTGTCGGGCTATGAATTATTATTATATGAAGGTGACTACAGTCTTACATTTACGAGAGGTACAGAATATGATTTAGTCACTAAAACAATATCAGTAGAAAATTATAAAACTTATTATATGGATGATGTAAGAGTGAATCAATTGTATGACGGAGCTAGTATGGGTTGGTATATTGGTAGTTTACATCAACATACAACCTTTAGCGATGGAAAGCAAGGGGTCGATGAAGTGCTCATTAGTAATATAAGTAATGGTCTGTATTTTGGATTTCTAAGTGATCATAATACAGCTGCAGGACTTGCTGAATGGGTTCAAGGAAATAGATTTGTTGCAAATTTTGATACATTAGGAAATCCAATTAATTTTGTAGCCATGAGAGCTGTAGAAGTAACGACGGATTACGGGCATTTCCAATCTTTAGGAGTAGGAAATGTATTAACCCAGGCAGATATTAACCCATTAAAGGGAGATATTCCCGTGAATGAGATATTAACAATCGCTGAAGAAATAGTTAGATCTGGAGCGATTGCGACAATAAATCACCCTTTTGCAACCAGCGTTTTAGGGTTTACTTTTTGGGAAATTACTGAAGCCTTTGATGCTATAGAAATTTGGAATGGACTATATGAAACAAATAGAAAAGAAAATTTGAGTGCGAAGGTTAAATGGTTTGAATTATTAGAATCATTCAGAATGGGTGAAATAAAATTTATGCCTGCAACCTCAGGGTCTGATAATCATGATATTAGAGGATATTACACCGCAGCTTACGCAGATAGAACAACTGAAGAAGGTATATGGAAAGATAATTATTTAGCACGCGGAAGATATAGTGCTATGCCTTCCACAGCCGTTTTCGTTGATGGTGATTTAACTCAAACTGCAATTCTTGATGCAATAAAAAAAGGACATTCATATTTAACAAATGGTCCAAGAATCGTTGCAACTATTGATGATAGTATCTACGGGGAATTTGCAAGTCTTGCAGGTAGAGATTCAATCGATATAGACATAGATATGTTTTCAAGAGATCAAGTAGAAACAATAAATATCTACAAAAATGGACAGATTATAAAGACAATTGATGTTACAGAATCATATCAACAATATGTAGATGTTATAACAATAAATGATGTATCAACTGGAGATTGGTTTGTATTTGAAGTAATTGGCGAAAATACAGCTTATGCGATTACTAATCCCATCTTTTTAGCGAATTAGCGATAAGAAAATTGTCGTATTCAATATATTATAATAGAGGAGGAAATTATGAAAAAAGTTTTAGCTTTATTAGTTGCATTTGTAGCTATCTTTGCTCTTACTGGTTGTAACCAGGAAGAACCTGCTTTCAAAGTTGGAGAAGATACTGGTACTTATGCACCTGCAGAATTATCTGGGTATGAAGTTGAAAAAACTGTATTTATTCAGATTATGGGGCCAGAAGAAGACGAACTCTTTAATGGCGAAGTTACAGTAACATCAAGCAATCCTACTGCTTACGAAGCGTTATTAGCCGCTTGTACAGGAAAAGGTATTGCTCAATCATCATCAGCAGATTCAGGATGGATTCAATCAATTGCTAGTTATGAAAACGGCACAAATGATAGATATTGGATTGGATACATTAATGGTGAGGGTCTACTTGTAGGCGCAGGAAGTTCTCAGATTAGAAACGGTGATTACGTTCAATTTATTTTCGAAGAATTTACTTACTAAATGTAACAGCTGTTTCGACAGAGTAAGGCTTCCGGAAAACGGAAGCCCTTCTCTAATCTTATGAAAGAAGGTTTTTATGAAAAAAATTACAAATATTATAATATTGTTCTTCGCAGCGATTTCTTTTTATGCTTGTGGAGGACCTACTGAGTCTTCAAATACAACTGCGGATGATGGTATTATCAAAGTTGTATTGTTAGTGAATGGAAATTTAGGAGACATGTCTTTTTTTGATTCTGCTAACGAAGGGATTCAAAGATTAAATGACTTTTATGATGACTCTGTATTATTGGCCACTACCATTGAAATGGGTACAAATCAAGCTAATTGGGAAACAACGCTTTACCGAGTTTCTCAACAAGACTATGATTTAATTATCTGTGCAACAACTCAGATGAGAGAACCACTTCAAAGGGTATCAGCTAGTTATCCAGATAAAAAATATATTATTTTTGACTCAGAAGTTGAAGAAGATAAAGCGGATAGTTATGATAATGTTCACTCTATTTTGTTTAGACAAAATGAAGGTGGATTCCTTGCAGGAGTTTTAGCGGCTAAAATGGCTAATGGTTCTTCGGGAATGAGTTTGCCGGTAACTGGAAGTCAAAAGATTGGATTTATTGGAGGAATGAGAAATAACATTATCTATGATTTTGCTGTTGGATATGTAGAAGGTATTTCATTTGTGAATGAAGCTGAGACAACTTCTGTATCGTTGATGAATTCTTTTGTTGGAAATTTTAATGATTCAACCCAAGCCAAAGCATTAGCAAATGTACAATATACTAATGGAGCGGATGTTATTTTTGTCGCTGCATCTCAGGCAGGATTAGGCGTAATTGATTCTGCTCAAACTAAAACAAAATATGTGATTGGTGTGGATTCTGATCAGTACATGTATTATGCAGAAACAAACCCTACAAGAGCTGAATTAATTATAACTTCAGTACTAAAAAAAGTTGGAGACGTTATTTATGATAGTGTTGAAACTTATGTAAATGGAAACTTAGAATTTGCAACATTAGTAACATATGGATTAAGTGAAGGAATTATTGATATAGCCGATAATGAAAATTATCAAAACTTAGTACCTGAAAGTTTAAGGATTTATATAGCAACTTTAAAAGCGGATATTATATCGGGAGAACTTGAAATAACAAGTCGTTTCGATTTAACACTAGATGAAGTAGACACTTTATTGGGTTCTTTAGAATAACATTAATACAAGGTGAGATAACATGAAAAAAGTCTTTTTTGAAATGAAGAACATATGCAAAACATATTATCCTAATATTGTCGCTGTTGACAGCGCATGTTTTTCTTTGCTTTCTGGAGAAATCCATGCACTGGCAGGCGAAAATGGCGCAGGAAAAACAACACTAATGAAAATTCTATATGGATTAGAAAAAGCTGATTCAGGCGAAATATGTTTGCATAATGAAAGAGTGAGTATTCAATCACCTAATGATGCTATGAATTATAAAATTGGTATGGTTCACCAACATTTTATGCTTGTTGAAGACATGACTATTGCTGATAATATTGTTTTGGGGATGGAACCAAAGAAAAAAGGATTGTATGATTTCCAAAGCGCTTGCCAATTAACAAATAATTTGAGTCAGATGTATGATATGAATATTGACCCTAAAGCGCATATTGAAGACCTTACTGTTGGTTTGAAGCAAAAAGTTGAAATTCTGAAAGTCCTTGCTAGATCTGCTGAACTTATCATCTTGGATGAACCTACAGCAGTACTTACACCACAAGAAACGAAGGAATTGTTTCAGCAATTGCGAATTCTTAAGTCAAAGGGACACACAATTATAATCATTACGCATAAACTTAGAGAGATTAAAGAGATATGCGATCGCGTGACAATTATGAAGTCCGGAAAAATGATTGGTACATATAATGTTCCTGAAATATCAATTGAAGATATTTCAAAAAAGATGGTTGGTTATGATTTTGAAATTAAACCAATAATTAATCCAACAAGTATTGGTAAGAAAATTTTGAGCGTTCAGGGACTCACTGTTTTTAATTCTCAAAAAAAAGTAAAATTAAATCAAGTTAGTTTTTCTATCTTTGAAGGGGAAATACTAGGCGTTGTTGGTGTTGAAGGTAACGGACAAAGTGAACTTGCAAAAGTATTGAATGGTCAAATTCGTTCGTATGAAGGAAATATATATATTGAAGATAAGCTTTTGAAAGGACGAACAATAAAAGAAATTCGAGATTTGGGATTATCTTACATACCCGAAGATAGAATGATTGAGGGAGTCAATTTAGAAGGATCTATATTGGAATCTGCTATGGTATTGAAAGCAAGGGATAAAGAATATCATTCAGGAATGTTTCTTAAAAAAGAGAAACTAATTCAATATACCGAAAAATTAATAAATGATTATCAAATTAAATGTGATTCTCACAAGGAAGTTGTAAGATTTCTTTCAGGTGGTAACGTCCAAAAGATTGTAAGCGCTAGAGAGATTAATGCTTGCGAACGAATCTTGATTGCAAATCAACCAACTCGAGGTATCGATATCGGTGCAGTGTTGACCTTGCATGAAAAAATTAAGCAACTTCAAAAAGAAAAGAAAGCTGTTCTTTTAATTTCCAGTGACTTAAAAGAAATTTATAATCTAACACAATCAGTTATTGTGTTATTTGAAGGGGAAATAGTTGCTAGAATTCCTGATATAAGCAAGGTAAGTGAAGAAGAGTTAGGTTGTTTTATGTTAGGACTTAAACGTCAGAAAGCAGAGGAAGTCTTATGAAACGAATAAGCATTTCAAAGCTTTTCAATAAACATCAAAAATCGCTTCAAAAAGGGTTCAATGAAACGTTCAAAACATTGATGGCAGTTATCATTGCATACGGTATTGCTATTTCAATTATTTTGATTGTATCTGACCAATCCAAAGAAGCAATCTATTGGTTTTTAATGGGGCCTTTCTCTAGTAACCTGGAAATTGGAGAATTAATTAAAAATACTACACCATTAATTTTTTCTGGAATTGCAGCGTGTGTTATTCTCAAAGCCGGGCAATTTAATTTATTTATAGAAGGAGCATTTTACGTTGGAGGATTTATTGCAGCTATAGTTGCTATATACTTCAAATTACCTATATTATTTGCAGTTTCTTTAGCTGTTTTAGCTGGGGGCCTTATCTCAGCAGCTATCGGATATATACCAGCCAAGTTGAAAGCAAGTTTGAATGTTAATGAATTTGTATCATCGATTATGATTAATTTTGTTGTCATGTGGATTGGTATCTATTTGATATCAAATGTAGTAATTGATGTTACATCTGGTGATAATGCAACACAAATTATTCCTGAAGCATCAAAAATGGGTGCATTATTTACAGGAACAAATGTTTCATACGCGATATTGATCGCTTTAGCTTTCGTGTTATTAATAAAGATATTCTTTTCTAAGACACAGATAGGTTATGAAATTAAAATGGTTGGAGATAATCCAAAATTCGCAAATTATTCTGGAATTAACGTGAAGAAAAGAATGATTCAAGCGCAATTGTTAGGAATTTTTATTGCCGGTATTGGTGGCGCTACAGAGATTCTAAGTAATTACAGTCGCTTTAATTGGAAAACACTTCCTGGCTATGGATTTGATGGGTTCATGGTTGCGATCATCGCTAAAAACAAACCTTTACTGATTCCCTTTGCTGCATTATTTATTGGATATTTACGATCAGGAGCTGATCTTATGGCTTTCAATACAGATGTTGCTAAAGAAGTTGTAACAATCATCCAAGGTATTGTAATACTGCTAATTGCTTCAGAAAGATTTTTCTCTTCAGATTATTTTACTAAATTGAAGAATAAATTCAGTAGAAAACATCCTATTTCAAAGGAAGTGGCTCATAATGAATGATTTATTTAATCTTCTGATATCCACTAATTTCTATGTCACTATTCTTCAACTTGCTACTCCATTAATATTTGCTGCACTAGCAGCTTTAATTTCTAACAAATCAGGAATTATTAATATTAGTATTGAAGGAACGATGTTAGTGTCTGCATTAAGCGGAGCTATCTTCTCCACAATGTTTCATAGTGGTTTGCTTGGAGTGATTATAGCACTTGTGACTGGGTCTATAATGGGGCTTATATTTAGTTTATTTACTATCAAATTAAAGACAAATCCAATTTTAGTTGGGATTGCAATGAATATTTTAGCAACAGGACTTGTTGTCTTTATTATATTTTCATTGACTGGGAATAAAAGCGATTATTCAAGCGTTCCGATTCAAACTTTCGCTATTCCATTACTTAAAGACATTCCGTGGATTGGGGCTGTGTTTTTTACTCAATTAAATGGTTTAATTTACTTAGCAATTATTTTAGTTTTTGTTATGAGGTTCTTCTTAAAAAAAACAGTTCTTGGTGTAAGAATTAGAGCTGTTGGAAAAAATAATATTGCTGCCAAGTCAGTCGGAATTAATTCAGATAACATACAAACCATAGCTCTGATGATTGCTGGTGGTTTAGCTGGACTCGGTGGAGCATATATGTCAATCGGTTATATGAGCAGTTTCAATACAGGTATGATAGCTGGTAGAGGATTTATAGGTCTAGCGGCCGAAGCAATTGGCGGAGGCAGTCCGATATTAACTGGTATATTTGCTGTTGTGTTTGGTATGGTTAATGCTTTTTCGTTGAATGCTCAAACATTAAGCGGAATGACAATTCCTTACGAGATTCTTAATACACTACCTTATGTTGTTACTGTTGTAGGGTTAGTTATATTTGCCGTTATTAAGAAAAAGGAAATTAATAAAAGAAATAAAAAGGAAAAGGAATGATAAAGATGAAAAAAGCATGGGAGTTAGAATATGATGTTTTGCAAAATTCAAAACCTATTGTACTCGCTGATGAAGATCAGGCTTGGGGCGGTATTGCAGAATTTGAAAAAATGATGGATTTGACCTATCGAATGAAATGGAAAAGTAATGTTCCTGGTAGTGGAGCGCCTGAAAAAGTAATAATTGGGGCTATTCAGTCAATGGAAAACATGGGTTATGACGTTACGGAAGCAGAATCATTGATGGAAGCGGGATTTAATGCCTATGAAACCAATGATAACCCAACGTTAATTAAAATAACTTGTAGACTTTTCGAAATGTTCGGCAGAATGAAAAAAATTGATGCTCATCCGTACCATCAATTTAATGTATATGATTCATTTGAAAAAATTAGTAAAAACGTTAACTTTCCTATGGCTAAAAATGTTGATATTCATAGTGATTCGTTCAACAAATCTATATATTTTGGTTGGCTAGCACAATTTGTAGGGGGGGCCTATGGTACCGCTATAGAGGGTTATACAACAGCTAACCTAAGAAAAACATTTGGTGAGATTCATGATTATGTACGCAAACCAAATACATATAATGATGATGTAACCTACGAACTTGCATTTTTAGTAGCGTTTGATGAATTTGGCTATCATCTTACAGCAAAAGATATTGCTTTAGAATGGTTAGCCTTAGTTCCTTTTGGGTGGTCAGCAGAAGAAATTGCTTTAAAGAATCTTCAAGCTGGTATTTTTCCGCCGGAAAGTGGTTATTTCAATAATCCATATCGAGAATGGATTGGAGCACAAATGAGAGCAGCAATCTGTGGAATGGTTGCACCGGGAGACTTAAAATTAGCAGCTCAATTGGCGTTTAAGGATGGTGTGATTTCACATCATAATAATGGTGTTTTGGGAGAAGTATTTAATGCTATGATGGTTTCAATGGCATTTGTAGAAACAGACGTTAGAAAGATCGTAAAAACTTGTATTGATTTAATACCAAACGATTCAGAATATTATGATATTATCAATAAAGCGTATATTTCAGCATTAAATCATGAAAACTGGGAAAGTGCCTGGACCGCAATTGTTGGAGATTTCAAAAAATATAATTGGATACACGCATATCCTAATGCAGCGGCCGAAGTTATTGCTCTATGGTTTGGGAAAGGTGATTTTGATGAAACACTGCATATTATTGGTATGATGGGGTATGATGTTGATTGTAATGCCGCACAAATTATGACAATAATTGGTATTATCGACAAAAAGGTTGATGATCGCTGGGCTAAACCGCTTGGAACTGACATAGTAACATATTGTCGTAAATATAAAAAAATGACATTAAATTCATTAACTGATTGGACAATTAAAGCGATTTCAAAACATTACTAATTGTTTGTTGTCATTAATATATTGAAAAGTTAAGTTTTGAAACAGTATATAAATATATTGTAACTATAAATGTTCTGATAGTAAGACTGCATCTAAACCATTGTCACAAAGAAGTTAAAACATAATGACTTAAGATGGAATAGTTGGCAGAGTAAAAATAGTGTTCCACTATATGTTAATATCTAGAGTCTTTTGACATTATAAGCTTTAAAAAGAATTATGCACCCTCCTATGTTTTATCACATTTGCGTTGTTAACGATTGTTTGTCGTTATATTTTAATACAATTTACAACTAAAAATGTCGCTTAGTGATGTACCACAAGTAATTGAAGTTAATGATATGTATTATAAAAAAGACCTCTTATAGTAATCTCATATAGTGGACACAAGATAAAAAGACTGGAAATTGAACTGAACCCTTAAAAGTAGACACTTTAAAAAAAGAGGTCTACTTTTTCTTTAGCCTACGCCGATTAGTGTTATAAAAACCCATCCATATTCATCTCTTAACTCATCTGTAATACGTCTGTATCCACATGTTTTCTTGTTTTCGTTGAAGACTTTTTTAATTATTAAATAGTCTTCATAATCTGGGTCTACTGTATTTCTATACTTGTAATAATTTGAAGTGCTCAATTCTAAAACTTCACACATACATTTAATTGAGTATCTTCGTCGATATCTTGTTATGAATGCTATTTTTTCTCTTGATCGACCTCCTTTAAGTAATCCTGGAACTTTTTTAAGATTTCATATTTTTCTTTATAATCCATACTTTCTTCTTTTAAAGGTCTTTTCTTCTTACTGATATCTAACCCACCGTCTCTTTTGTATATTCTTAACCAACTCTGCACCGTCCTTTTACTTACACCATACTTTCTCCCTATGTATGATAAACTTCTTCCTTTTTCTAAACTCTCCTCCACAGCTTTAATCTTTAACTCTAATGGGACCTTCTTAAATTTTTGACCTTTACTTGCCATTATTTTCCTCCTTTTTGTTGAGGTTCAATTTTACTTTTCTCTTCTCTCCGTTCATCTAAAAGACTTATCTAAAATATATCATATATCTTTCTAAACTAAAAAAGATGCTAGTATTTAGTTACTAACATCTTTATTCTTATTGGCTTTTTATTAAGTGTCCACTATATGGGGTTCACTATAAAAGGAGATGATTTATTATATTTTTCCAGCTGGTGTTTCACCAATGATGTATATATCTTTTGAATTGAAAATATAATCTACATTTGTCGTGGGTCTTGTATAAGTTAGCTTATTAATAATTAATTGTAATATTTTGCTTGAGCAGACCACATTTGGCAATATAATCCCTCGAGATTATTTAATAAATCTTCATGATTTCCTTCTTGAATAATTACTCCTTTATCAAAGACGATGATATTATCACAGAATTTACATGATGACATTCTATGAGAAATATATATAGCTGTTTTTCCATCAACTAAACCATCGAATTTTGTGTATATTTCATATTCTGAAATAGGATCCAGAGCTGAAGTTGGTTCATCAAGGATAACTAGAGGTGTATCTTTATATAAAGCTCTTGCTATGGCTAATTTTTGTGCTTCACCACCAGATATTTCAATGCCTTCTTCTCCAAAATTCGAGTAGATAAAAGTATCAATACCTTTATCTAAGTTATCAATCTTATCCTCTAAACCAGCCTGGATTAAATATTCAATAATCTTAGCTGGATTTTCTTCATTACCACTTGTGACATTCTCTTTGATAGTAGTTGAAAATAAACGAAAATCTTGAAAAACGATTGATAATAAATTTACATACTCTTTATGATCATATTTTTTTATGTTAATCCCATTAAGTAATATTTCACCCTCAGTAGGATCGTATAGTCTACACAAAAGTTTAATAAAGGTTGTTTTTCCAGCACCGTTTGGACCGACAATAGCTAATTTTTTACCAACATCGAGTTTAAGTGATACATTATGCAAAATTATTTCTTCACTATTTGGATAGTGGAAAGTTACATTTTTAAACTCAAGGGCATATTGATTATCACTTCTTTTTTCAATTGGTAGTGTGCCTTTGTACATGTCTGTATTAGTATTTAAATATTCATCATATAATGTTAGATATTTCGTTTGGATGTTTGCTGCTGAAATATTAAGTAAAAATGCTGTTATAGCAGTATTGAATACAGTTATAGCACTCACCAAACGCAATACACTACCTACAGATATTAAACCTAGTAAAGCTTTAATACCAATTATGGAATAGGCAGCAAATAGTATTAAGTGATTTAGTAGACCAACATTAGACATCAATCGTGAAGACTTTTTAACAACCCTATAAAAATTACCTACAAATTGATCTGTTTTTGTTAGGATTTCATCCATTATTAATTTATTGACTTTATAGATTCTAATATCTTTACCTAATCTATAATTAATAGAAAGCCCAACAAGATATTGAGCTATTCGATTTGCTTCAACATTTTTTTCAAAAACTTCATAATGAATGGTATTAACTTTTTTCAAATAGTTAAAGTTAAGAAAAAGACTTATAAAGATTAATATAAATAATATAACGCCTACCAGCGGGTTGTTGAATGCTTTTGTAAGTGGATCTGGATTTAGTATTAGAGTCCTGTTGAATAAGGCTAGTATTAAGATGAAAGAGTAGATGAAAGAAATTATATTTTCTATTGATCTGCCTATAGCATTGATGAATGTGCTAATTCCCCCATTTGAGGAAACACCTTGATCTGCTCTTGACATTTTATCCTTTATAGCTTGTGATTCTAGTTGTTCATAGTCAAGATTTAATGTTTTTTTTGCAATTTCACTATTAAGCTTATAACCTATTAAATTCTGTTTTTGATTACATAGAAAATTCAGCAATGTTCTTAATAATATAAGAACCCCACCAATTGCTACCATTTGATAAACATAGGTCATAATTGTTGCTTGGTTTAATCCATCAATAAGTGCATCTAAAATCAGCGCACTATAAATAATTGCTACAAATGGAAAAGAAGAAGTGACAAGGGATCTAAAAATCACTAAAGGAAAAAAACTTTTATCTGATTTTTGAGAAATCCTTATAATTGAAAATGTTTGTTTAAGAAAGCCTTTTTTATTATTCATTCTCAATTTCCTCCTTCTCTTTGTCTTTATAATACTGGCTTTGTATTTTGAACATCTCTGCATATTTTCCTTTTTTCTTCATTAATTCAGTGTGATTTCCCTCTTCCTGAATTGCACCATTTTCGATATATATAATTCTATCGCAAAATTGAGTTGATGATAATCTATGTGAAATATACATTGATGTTTTATTTTTGGTTAAAGAATTGTATTGTAAATATAATTCTTGTTCAGCTAATGGATCAAGAGAGGCAGTTGGTTCATCTAAAATAAGTATTTGTGCATCTTTATATAAGGCTCTAGCTAACATAAGCTTTTGTAATTGGCCACCAGATAACATGATTCCTAATTTATCTATTTCTTGAGTTAAATATGTGTTTTCTTTATTTGGTAATGATTGTATTTTTTCAGATAATCCAGCCATTTCTAAAGATTTGTTAACCAAGTCGAAATCAGTATTTTCGTTATTTGCTCCTGATACATTTTGAGCAATTGTGAATGCAAATATGTTAACATCTTGGAATATAACACTAATTAGGTCAAAGTAATCTAATGTGTTGAAATCAGAGATTGAAATATTATTTATTAAAATTTCTCCTTCTGAAGGATGATATAATCCTGATAATAATTTGACTATTGTTGTCTTTCCAGCTCCATTTATTCCAACCAAAGCAACTTTCTCTCCAGAATTAATTTTAAGGTTAAGATTAGATATTGTTGGTTTTTCTGCTTCTGGATATGTAAAGGTAACATTCTTAAACTCTATTGTTAGGTCTTGATTTAAGAGTAGGTTAGTACTAGCGCTTTTATCGGTTTTAGTTAGATCATCCATACCCATATATTCTCGCCAATTATTTATGCTTATATTAGATTCTTTTAATCTACTCAGACTTTCTGAAAATTGATTTAGCCAAATGGAAAATCCAGTTACTATACCAATCATAAAAGTGAATTCAGTAACACTTATTTGCGAATTAATAACCATCACAACCAAAATTGAATATGCTAATAAATCTCTTGCGATTGTAAATATTGAATCGGAGAAATTAGCTGTTGAATATCTAAATCTTTGTTTTGTAACGATTCTAGAAAAACGTTTTGTAAAAAACTTTATTCCTTTGTAGAACCACGATTCTAATTTATATATTCTAATGTCTTTACCATTCTCAAGTTTTTTTGCTTCATTTTGAAAATAATTTAGTTTTGTCCGACATTTATTAAGCTCATCTTCTGTTCTCTTCTCATATTTTCTAGCATAAGCATTTAATAAAAGATTCATTAAAGACATACTTATTAACAAGATTACAATTGAAATATTTATTGTTATTATATATGTGCTAAATAATAGTAATCCTGTTAAACTTATTATAAATACTGGGAATTTTTTAAGCAATAATTCAACACCTGTCCAATTTGATTCAATAGCGCCAAGTGCTTTGTTTAATTTCTCTTGTCCAGTTACACTTTCTGCATTTTCATAGCCAGTAGACATCGCCTTGTTGGAAAGCATTTCAAAAAATCGCTTTAATCTAATAAATGTGCTTTCGATCTCTATATTATAAGACAAATATGAATTAATATAACTTATCAATGCATATGATAAGACAATCAGACCCATAATCAATAGAAAATCAGTAACTGGAAAGCTATTTGTTATAAAATACACAACAGCTGTTGGTATAAAAGTCGCAATTATCGGAATAAGTAATTGCAAAACAAAAGTTGCGATTAGTTTATATTTATAAGTTTTACTAAATCTGTTTCCTTGAGAGTAAACATATTTTGCGTTTTGAAAAAAATTGTATTTCATGACCATCACCCCTAATAAATCTTGTAATCATAATATACAACAGATTTCTTGCAAAAAAATAAAAGTGCACGAACCGTTGTTGTTTGTGCACGAATGGTATATCGATAAGGGTAATAATTCTTCATTAGCAAATACTCCCAATTAATTTCTACAATTTATATAATCATCATGTTTATCAATAATATTGTTGATTCTCATTAATCCGTGTCCGTGATTAATTCTTTTAGTGATAATATAATCTGATCAAATTTTCTGATTATTTCATTTATTGAGTTTGAATGGGTGAGATAGAAATTTGTGTATAAGGGGAGATTTAATTTAATACTTGCTACTGAAGGTGAATTAGAGTTTTAGTTCTTAATCAAGAAGCAGTTTGTTTTCCTAGTGAAAAACCATGTGACGATTTATAGAGCAGGTATTATAATCATTAAAAAAAGTACGGCAAATTTACTTGCAGATGTATTTATGATATTATATATATGGTGATATATAATGAAAAAAATTCTTTTGCTTTTGATTTTAACAATAACCTTGACAGTTTCAAGTTGTAATTCAAACACAACTTCTTTTGAGCAATCTGCACATGCATATGGATATTTCAGCTCAATTGAGTATATGTTCAATGCTAGTTCTTCGTCCATCGATAGTGTATCAATTCTTGCGTTTGATTATACAAATGTTGAGATTGATGAAACCGAATTGAAATTATTGAAATCATTGATTCAAGAACTTTGTGAGAAAGAAAACAAGACATATATAGAAGGTGACATGGATGAGTTGATTCAAATGGAATATGTTGACATTTATGAACTTGAAGGCGGTTTAACTTGGCCTAAATCTTTTCCAGATGGAATTTTTTTCCAGATGACTACTGTATCAAAAAAAGAAAATGTAATAGTCACTGATATATCCATGTGGAGAGGGAGCTTATCTGCAAATGGCTCAACTTTTACAGCAAAATATACTGATGATTCATGGGAAGTGACCGCGGACGGATTCTGGATATCATAATTGCTTCGCGTTAATTATAAGCTGATATATATCTTGATTGAAGCAACTGAATATCCATGTGTCGAGGGTTTAATTCCCCCCGAACCACCATTAAGATAGATATAAAGCCATTTAGTGGCTTTTTTATTTGCATATTTTTCTTTCAAAACTGGTCACAATATATAGATAAAAAATATTAATAATAAAATTTTTAATAGCAGATTTACTTGATATTTTGTTTGTGATATAATTATAGTCAAGAATTCACAACTAAGGAGTTTATTTTATGACAAGGCAAAATATTTTTAAAATAAAAAAATTATCTTTATAATATATGCGATTGGACTGTACCATTTATTTTGGTTTAATATAGGAAGAGATGGTTTTAAATTCAATCAACTTATTGTATTAGCAGTTGTCATATTCATCTCAATGCTTGCTGATGGATTGTCAAAGATAAAGGATTTAAACGTGTCACTTTCTATATTAATGATGATATTATATGGATTACCATTCATTCTATATTCTATATTTTATAGATCAATGGGTTCTTTTTCTGAACAGAGCATTGTTTTTTGGATTTTCTATATTTTTCCGTGGGGAATAAATTGCATACTTTCCTGTGTTTCGATTTTTTGTAAAAAAAAAAGCGAAGTAGAGCATTCTGAAAAATCGATTGCATGAAACGACTGAAAATCCGTGTTTCAATTAGGACAACAAAACTACAGTTTATTTTATGAAATGATTTTCAGATATACATCTAAGGAGACATATGATGGAGTACATATATTATATAGCAAATAGATTTTTTCCAGCAAATAACAGAGGATATGCAGATTTCGGAAAAAATAATGACATAATTGAAATAGTAACTCTAGATTCAATTATATGTAAAATACGATACTTTGATATTTTTTCAGACGCGTATATTAGTACTGATTTGTATATTGGTAAGTTATTTGGTTATGAAGAAATCAAGAAGTTTGATTTAAAAGAGAATGAGCAAATAATCAGGTATTGCAAAATGAGTGAAAAAAGTAATGTCTCTATTACAGTTGCAGACTTTGAATTTTGTGGATATGATATTCTTGATTATTATGAGGATAATAGTTATATAACAAACTATGGAATAGAATATAATTTTCAATATGATCTATATACAATATATGGACTTCTGAAAACTCTAGATAACGTAAAGAAATGGCTAAAATTAAATGAACATCAAGATTCAGGATTGCAGAACAAAGAATATGTAATTTGTGCTGTGTGGAGACAGATAAAATAGTTGATTGGTATGGTTTTGTGCATGAAACGACTGAAAATCCATGTGTCAATTGAATATCTTAATTTAAAGTAAATTATATGAGGAGTTGGAGTTATTATGAAAAAACTATTCCATGTGCTATTTGAGGCAGTAGATAATGAAAGTACATTTTTTCAAAATATTTACCCTTATGCTGAATCGAAATTTGAAGCGATTGAAGTATTTAAAGATTATCTAAACCAATGTGGGTATATCCGAATCAAAGTTGAGGAAGTATCTGAAATTGATAGTATTGTTGATATAGATGATATTATTCAGAATAACAAGTTCAATGGGTATATTCAAAACACTAAATATAGATATCCAGATTATTCAGATGATTTTCTTGCATGAAACGACTAAAAATCCATTGTTCAAATTAAGCTAATTATAAAAGGAGAACAAGTATGAAAATATTAACCAAAGATGTCTATATGTTAATGCAGCGAGTGGGTAATCTTTTTAAGAGAGAAGACAAAATAGAACTTGATTCTATTATGAATGAATATTATAATCATATTTCTGAAACAGAAAATAAGTTACCTAAAGAGAAACATGAGTTATTCAATTTGCATGATAGTAAATTAATTAGGCTTCTTTCAAATAACAATTCAATAGAAATGCTTATTGATTCAGAAAATTCTTATACTGATGTCCATAAACTGATATTTTCTAATGTAAGTAAATATAATTTTAATATGTCTCTTGTTAATGCATGGATATTGTACTCTGAATTATACATAGAAAAGGGTCAATATAATTTTCAACTATTGTTATATATTGAGGAGAATACTGTACTAGAAATTCAAATTATTTCTGATGATATTAGTTTATTGTAATTAAACTAGCCATTATGGCTTGCATGAAACGACTGAAAATCCATGTGTCAATTTAGTCTTAAGAACTGTAATTATGAAAGGGGGATATAATGTTTACTAAAAATGATTTTTATGAAACGCTTTCTTTCTTAGAAAATTATGGATTCAAATATGTAGATGATGAAGTAGCATTTGTAAATAAATTTAAACAAACGATAAAGTTGCATTACAAGGAATATGATAGAGGGTACATTTATAGTAACATTGTTCCTGAAATTCACATTACTGATAATAATTGGAGAAAAATAATAAATATAGAAGAACAATTTAAATTTATCTCTAAAAGAAGTCATAAATCATATAAATACAAATTAAAGGAAATTATACAAAACCAAATTGAAGTGCACAAAAATATTTTCGGTTTATTAGTCATAGATTAATCCCGAGTACAAAGGTTATTTATGTGATTTTCTCATTGCTTTTTCAGTCCTTAAAACCAGCTGTACAGAATTTTTGGTTGCATGAAACGACTGAAAATCCATATGTCAAATTTTAAAGTTTTTAATTGAAATAGATTGAGGATTTTGTAAACACTCAAATTGAGATAAAATTATTATAGAATGGAGAATATATGAAACATAGGAAATCAATACTTTATTTGATAGGTGGCGGAATATTCTTAGTTGTTGCGTTGTCTGTGTTAGCACATTTTATAATCTATAATAACTTCACAACAGGGAGTGCAATAATCTTGGGCTTAATTCCACTTATTTATGGTTTAATTTGGACAGACACCTATAAATATTATGAGTTACAAGTACATGGAGAAAAATACAAAAATATAATAATATATTTTTTGCCTTTTGGAATTATATTGCATTTTAATCTTTTTGTGCTTACTTCTTTAGCTGCCCCACTACAAGATGATGCCTTCATTCGATTTTTCGTTTCACCGATACTAACCTTTATTCTGTTTACGATATGGTATTTGTTTAATAAACAAACTACAGATAGAAAAAAAATAGTATCAATTGTTTATTCGATATTATTATTGTTATATGATGGTTTTTTAATCTTCATGATGAGATTTATTGGAAGATAAATTGTAGATTATTTATGGAAAGGAATCGATTGTGATATTTCGTCGTTTGAATTGGGTCAAAATTATTCTTTTTTGTTGCATGAAACGACTGAAAATCCGTTATTCTAAGAAAATCTACTACTGAACTCAAAAAAAGAGAGGTTTTAAAACATGAAAAAACTATTATTCATATTTATGCTGATAATAACAATAAGCCTGGTAGGGTGTAGTAATGATATACATGTAGGATATGGAGGAGCTTCATCAGGATTACCTTTTTCAGGTTTTTTAGGAATTACAAGTCCTAAAGAATCACCTATTGATGAAGCAATTGAAATATTATTTGAATACGGACATGATAGTCATGATGTAGAATGGGCTGATATGGTTTACAAAACTGTATTGAGAGTATATGTTGTTTTCAAATCAGATGATCCATTCGAGCCTGAATTTCATGAAGATGTTGAATTATATAATCTTGAATTGACTGATTTTTATACTGAAGAAAATAGATGTAATATAAAGTCGTTTACATTATTTTCAAGAGATATAGAATTTAATAGTTGCTTCACACTAGAAATTGATTTTGATGAATTAGGCTTCAGTGCAGGAATTATAATTTATGAAATTCTTGAGTATTCAGAGATAGTTGCAGAACCTGAAGGATATCTGAAGATTGAAGAAAATGTGCATTTCAAAGTAGAAGATGAAATTGTTAATTTCTACTAAAAAGCAATAAAAAACCTGCATGAAACGACTGAAAATCCATGTGTCGAGGGTTCAATTACCCCCCGAACCACCATTAAGATAGATATAGAGCCATTTCGTGGCTTTTTTTATTTGATCTTTCCCCTCTTTTTTCAAAATTGGTTTCGACATATGGACAATCAAATATTAATAATATATTTCAGAAAAGCAAATTTACTTGTTAAAGTAAATATGCTATAATTTATTGGAAACTTAATTATTCTATAATAAACTTTATATTTAAGTTTCAACAACACTATTTAGGAGGATACTAAATGTTACAACCAGTATTTTTAGAAGCTTCAATCGTACCATTGATCATTATTCTGTTTTTATTAGTTGCAATTATGTTATATCTTGGATCAAGACTTAAGGTCGTTCATGAAGGAACACAAATTGTAATTGAAAGATGGGGCCAATACTTTGCTACATGGTCATCAGGATTACATTTTTTATATCCATTCTTTGACAGACCTAGAAAATTTTATGATTTTCAAGGTCACATAACATATATCATAGATACTAGAGAACAAGAATTAAGCTATTTATCTAAAGTAATATTTACAAAAGACAATAGAGGAATACAAACTGATATAACTATGTTTTTACAAATATCTGATGCTAAAAAGTATATTTATGCAGCAGACAAAACCGAGAAGTTAATCTCTTCCTTAGTATCTAAAACATTTTACAATACTATTATTGAAATGGACTTGAATGAAGTTCTTGAAGGTAGAGATAGAATTATTAAAAAAATATTGCCTGTGATGGATGAAGCACTTGAGTCGTGGGGTATCACTCTAAATCATATGGAAATCTCAAATATTGTATCTCAAAAAGATAGTTAATATTATATTGAAGTTAGAAAAGGTCAACGAAATTTAGTTTTTGTGCATGAAATGACTGAAAAGCAAATGTTCTATATGAAAATTATTTTTATTCATAACAGCCTCAACAAGGGAAGGGAATATATTAATGGAAAAAGAAAATAATAAATTTAGAAGCGCTGCACCTCTAGCTGTAATGTTAACCATATTTATGATATTGAGTGTTACAATGTTTATTTTAATGATGACAGTTGGTAGAAACGATACAGTTACTACTTGGGTGATAGTGGTTGGTTTAATCATGTTAGTGATTTTGCCGGCTTGTTTATGTTTGTGGTCAATTTTTTATATGTTGCCTTTAATTGAGATTAATGAAAATGGTATTTATAGAAACTTGTTTGGTTTTGCTAAAAAACATATTAAATGGGAAGAATGTAACGAAATTGCAATGATAAGCACACCCACACAGGGGTGGTTGTTTTTCTCAGAATCAGAAGTAATTGTTAAAGGTAGTGGCTTTTTTGCTCTATCAAAATATCGCTTAAAAAGAGACAATATATTTTTAGCTAGCCATTCAAAGATTATCAATGCAGTTAACAGATATGCTCCAAAAGAATTGTTACCAATAAAATATAAAAATTAGTAGGAACGTGTATAAATATGATGCATAAAACGTCTGAAAATCCATGTGTTATTTATTGATTTGAAAGAAGGAGCATAATGATTGAAAAAAGAAAGTTTAAAATAAATTGGAAATATGTTCGTCAAGTTTACTCTAAAGATCACAAGAGAGAGAAATTGATAAAGAAATTAAGTTGGCATAAATCAAAGATAACCCAAAGAAAAGCAATTAAGGCACTCGTTAAAATGCCAGACAGTGTTTTGTTTTTGGTATTACCTAATAGGATGTATTGTAAATCTATGTGGGAAAATGCAGCAATAGTACTTAAAGAAAAAGGAATAATGGCTTCTGAGATTATGTGGATCGAGTTATTCTATTGGATTCAAGATTTAAACTGGCCAGGCTCATTGATCATATATGATTTACTTAAAACCATGCCTAGAGATGAATTTGATAAATGGATACATAAGGCAATACAAATAGCAGATATTCTAGATGATAGTGATTGGTTAATAAACTTAAATAACCTATTAGCTGATATGAGCTTATAGAGAGATATTTAGTGCTTGTATCTAATTCGCACTGTTAAATCATAATATTTATATGCATGAAACGACTGAAAATCCATTAGTCTTAAATAAGTATTATAGGATTCAACTTTTAACAAGGAGGGTATTTATGAAAAATAAAACTTTATTAGTTTGTATCCTTATTTTTGTATTCAGTTTATTTGGTTGTGATTTGTCTAATGATACAACTACAAGGGAATATTATAATGGGATACCAATCAATAATGAAGACAATTGTAATGATTTAATTACCATCTTAATAGAAGATGACCTATTTAGCGATACTTTTAGAGCTACACCAACACCAACTCTTGAAGAAATCAATGAAGTCTCAGAAATCGAATTTTTAAGAAAAGTAAATGACACTAATTACTACTCAATACATAGGACAATAAGTAATATATATGTTTTTCACTTTTTTGAATTAGATGATGAAGTCATGTTACTCCAAGGTATAGAAAGGTATTCGCAAGATATATCCTTCAGCGATCTTGAAATTCTATTATTGAATCAAGCAACTATAGAAGAAGTAAAAGTTGTTTTTAACGACTTAATAACATATGATTTTGATGTCATGCCATATATTACATGGTGGATACCATTATTTTCAGGAGATGTTTACCAACTGGATTTTAGCCTTAAAGATGGGCATACATTTTTGAAAAATGTGGAACTTTATTGGACTAGTGAAGATAACATATACTTTAACATGTTGCTAGAAAAAGATTTGCCTGAAAACTTGATTGACAATTAAATTACAATGTTGCATGAAACGACTGAAAACCCACGTTACGAGGGTTCACCCCCGAAACACCATTATGATAGATATAAAGCCATTTAGTGGCTTTTTCTATTTATCCAAAGAGAAGTTTAATAAAAGTCATTGTGACAAATAAACTAATTTAAATTATAAATGAATTATCAGCTGGTGAATTTACCTGCTGTTATTTTGTGTTATAATGTTTGTATTATATTTAATAATTCATGTAGGGGATAATATGAGAAAATATCTAGTAATATTCATTGTGATTATTGTGACAATTATTTTATTTGCTTGGAATATAGGCGGCAGAATAAATGCTGGAACTTCTATTGGGGATGGCGCTACATGGCCAGGTTGTGTGCAAATAACTCTTGATAATAAAAAATATGATTTAAGTGAGAATGTAAAATTTAATATAAGTTATGGACATGATTATCAATATGATGTTGAGGAGTATGGCGTTATTAGTCATAACCTAGTAGTTTATATAATTGATGGAAGTCAAACATCAAATAACCCAGAAAACGGAATAATTCTGTATGAAGATAACATAACTGGTGACGATTTGCTATCAGAAGATTATAGGTGTGATCCAGGGAAATGGATTTTTAGTAAAGTCGAATATAACAATGATTATGAATTGTCGGTGGATTTTTCAGAATTTGATTTTGATAATGGGGTCCTAGTCATTAGATTCTATGAAACATATACAGCACAAGATAATATAGACGGAGAAATAATATATACGGAAATAACTCATTATAATGGAACACAAATTTTCTTTATTAAGGATGACCTAGCAATAGAGTTTTCAGAACGTTCATTCGGATGAAATGACTGAAATTCTACATAAAGTCAGTTAAATGTTTCCACAAAAGGTTATTTTGTTCCATATAAAGCCATTTTATGGCTTTTTTTATTACCTATTATATCAGCTTTACAATACCTAAATAAGATATGCGAATAATTATCAATTAATAAAAAAATGTAAATAGAAAATTAAATTGTTGATATTTTGTGATATAATAATTTGGTTAATAAACATGGAGGACTATATGAAAATAAATCTACGCACTAGATGGAGTGAACCAGTCACTACAGGGGTGCTTACACTTTTTTTTGCTTTAAAAATCATCATATACGCAGAAACTATCCTTAATCCATATTTGATTGTTTTTTCAATTCTATTTATAGTTTCTTCAATTCGCTTTTTTGGAACAAGATTGATAATCAACGATGAGTTTCTTGAATATCAACATTGGATGTTGAAAAAGAAGAAAGTACTTATGAAGGATATCAAGGATGTAAATATCAAAAAAGGCTTGATATTAGAAGCTTTAGTAGTATCGACACCTGATATGAGTTTCAGAATTTACCCTTACTTTTCTGTTACCCTAATCAGTATTATGAGTGTGATTACCGGAAGGCCATATAATTTTGGGGAAGCTCATATCCAGTTAAATAAAGAACTCAAGAAGAAGCGAAAAATAGATTTAGCTATTGCTGGCGTATTAGTTATTGCATTTTTTGGGTTATTAACCTATAGATTAGCCGTAATTAATCAACCAAAAATTAGTTTAATACGTATAACTCCTAACCCTGAATTTCCCGAAGTAGCTGAACCGGATAGTATTTATTCATTATATGTGAGTGACATCAGAATATGGAGTGAAGAAGATGCTGCAAATGCTGCTCTTTCTGTAATGGAACCAAAGACAAGTTTTTATTCAAAGTTTTTTTACAATACATATTTAGTCTATTATAACGATAATAGTTCGGATCGATTTTATGTTATATATAGGATTGGATTACCAAATGATGAATCCTATGTTTTTTATGTATATAAAGGTGAAAGCGATGTATATTACAGGGAATATGGACAATAATAAAGTTTTATAGTTACACAATATTTAAACTAAAAATAAGCTATCTACTGATAGCTTTTTTATTATAATCGACCCAACTGGAAGGTCGATTACTAAAACCACCCGCTATGCGGGTGAGAACAGAAGAGCCGTGGCGAAAAAAAAGAATTCCTCCCAAATGATATAATGGACATGTCGATTGCCATTACACAAAAGGAGGAATTCAAAAGATGTCACCCAAAAGAAACGATGACACTAGTAGTTTATCACATACTAGATGGAATTGTCAGTATCATATTGTATTTGTTCCTAAGTACAGAAGGAAAGCTATCTTCGGTAAACTAAGAGGAGATATCGGTAAATATCTAAGAAGACTATGCCAGTACAAGGGAGTGGAAATAGTAGAAGCACACGCAGCGATTGATCATATTCACATGCTCGTAAAAATACCGCCTAAAATAGCTGTCTCATCATTTATGGGATATCTAAAAGGAAAAAGCAGTCTTATGATATTTGAAGAGCATGCGAACCTAAAGTACAACTATGGCTCTCGCCGGTTTTGGGCAGCGGGATACTATGTTTCGACCGTAGGTCTAAACAAAAAGACTATACAAAACTACATTAGAAATCAAGACTTGGAAGACCAAATCAAGGACAAACGAAGCTTAAGAGAATATAAAGACCCGTTTACGGGTAAGTAAGAGTGTCAATGGCAATTGGCAAACAAAAAAGCACCGAAATCGGTGCTGCCAGTGACCGGCCTTACAGGCTTAGGCTAAAAACCGCGCCTTGAAGACGCGGATTTTTATTTTGCACTTTCAAGTTTCTTATAGGATAAGTATTGACACAGATATATCAAATAATTAATAATAAAATTCTCGCCAACAAATTTACTTGCTGAATTTTTATGTTATAATATACAAAAGAAAAAACTTTAGAAAGAAGGATAAATATATGAAAAAGGCTTCTATGTTTTTATTACTATTTGTTTGCTCTCTCATGATATTTTCTTGTTCTGCTAGATTTAATGAAAACAGATCTTTTAGTGTTGTTGATGAAGAAGAGAACCTTACTTACATATTCTATGATTTTGAGTTGAAAGAAGTTAGTTACTCCATAGATGATGATAGCACAAATTTTCACTGCCTTGTATTTAAAGCGAGGATTGAAAATGACACAGCCGAAATTTATTCAATATATAAAAGCTATGTGTTTAGAGTAAATAAAGACGATGTATATTATAGTACTCATTTCCTACCTATAAGTATATATGCACCAATTATAACCACGGATGAAAGTTCTATTGAAGCGAATGGCTACATAATTGGAGAAGTTGTCCTTATATTAACAAAAGAAGAACCTATTAGTGATTTTGGTATTTATACTATTGAATTTCTTGATAATTATTTTTATGTAGATATCGAATCATCTAATTCAGTTAGTTATGCTGCTGATTATGAACCACAATATACAACAAGAACAGAATATGTTGATAGTTGTTCTTATAGTATATCTATAGAAGTAGCAAATGGATTAGAACAAATTGAAACACAATTCGTTAATTGTTTAGCATACGGAACTAAACCGGAAAACGAATTTACTGCAGATGGGATTTGCGGAACATATGACATGGTCACCCATTTAGATGATTTTCAAACTATCGAACAAACAGAAAACATGACTTTAATTAAAAATTCAGGTTCCGTGGGTAGTATATCAGTCTATAATACTGAGGGAACATTATTAGAAACCTGGGATTCTTGGGAAGAACGTGGTTTGCTGAGTACAGGGCAATATATCATTATGTTAAATGCTAGCAAAACAGAGCAAACTTGCTATATATCAGGTCATAGTTATTTTGTTCTTAATGTCAGCTAACAATACTGCTTATAGCGCATAAAACAGCTGAAAATCAATGGTTTAAAGGAGAAAACATGAAGAATTTTATGAAACAAGTATATTTGAGAGTAAAACTATTGTATTTAATTAGTTTTGTTATATCTTTTGTATCAGCATATCTATATTATAAATATGCATATGTATCTCATACAGATATAAATGTAACAAACATTTCCATTATATTTGTTCCAGCAATATTTTTAGCGCTTTCAATAGTCTTTGATATCAACATATATAAAGAGGAATTTAATAAAACTAATGTAGTGGCAACTTCATTATTTTTACCACTATTCTTTTCTTTACATCTCATTATATTAACTATTGGTTCTATTTCATACAGTTCAGAAACACAATTGTTCTGGTATATCTTACTCATTATTCCTATATTTATTGTAGCGATTTTCGCTTATTTAACATATAAATACCTGAATGAAAAAAAGAATGCATTTTTGACGATAAAATACATTCTTTCTTTAATTTTGTACATTTATGGAATATTTATTTGGTATACATTCTTATTTCTTCTATCTGATTAATCATAGTTCTAATTTTTTTAAAATATATTTATGCGTTAAGTGATATAATAAATAAATGTATTTGTAATAAATATACTCGCAGTTACTTTAATGCAAAAACTTAATATTTAATACCAGGATAGGTTAGAAATTAGTAAGACAAAAAAGAAAAACAATACGGGGGTTTACAATGAGAAAGACAATAATATTTACTTTGATTATGATAACAGTATTTTTATTAATAGGTTGTTCTGGAGAAACAACTTTACCTATAGAAACAACCAGTAATGAGACTTCAACTTTATCTACAGGAATTACCACCGAAGAAATTACAACTATCGAGGAAGCTACAACCACTGAAGTAACTACGGTTATTACTGAGCCAATAGCTGCTTTAATTCCTGAAATATCAAATCCTTATGAATTGTTTGTTTCTACAACTGGATATGATATTACTTATATTGATTTATACGAGGAAATTAAAAAGAATGATGGATTAAATCAGTTATTGATGATGATTGATTTAGACTTATTTAGTGGTTATATAAATCTAGTAACAGATGAAGAAATCACAAATAAAATTAATGAATTTTCATACGGTACAGATGATCCATATGAAATAGCAGCTTTTACAAATGAAGAAATCTTATTTATGGACAAAACATTTCAAGACAGTATGTATATATTGGGTTATTATAATAACCCAGATGAGTATATAAAAGTAATTGTTGCAAGGGAACTATATGCCTTAGATTGCTTAAATGATAATGCTAATAGTGAAGAATTATGGTACACGAACGCGGCGAATGTTTCGAATTACTATGAAACAAGTTATTTTGATGACATAAAAGCGATAAAAATTAAATTCACTAGTGAAGCCGATGCAGATTTAGTCATGGAAAAATTTAATCTTGTTTCATTGGACGGCCTTGATTTAAGAGAATATAAAGGTTGGATTTATCAAGAAGAAACTTTAGTTGACCCTCTTGATGAAATAGTTGAAGCTTATCAAACTATTGACGTATATTATTTCAATGATGCAAATAATATCGTAGATTCTGATAACCACGTAGTCTATGAATTAGGAACAAATGATATTTACTTTGATGCAGATGATTTAGAATATAGTTTTAATACAGCTGGTGACTTAGTAAATAGTGTTAGTGAAGTAATTATTGAGGATGCAAGGTTATTTGATGATTTAGAATCAGCGGTAGATTACAAAGAAGCAAACACAGAATATTATTTAGTTACGAGAGATAATCCATATGACATGGACGAAACCATCAATGTAATTAATGCGTTGGATGAAGTTGTTTTCACAATAGATCCTGCTGGTCACATATTTGATGCAACTGGCACAGATGTAACATATACCACGGATATATATGTTAATAAAGTTTATACAGCTATTGAAGATTTAACATTAACCACTTCTAATAATTCAGCTGAATTAACTGATGATGAAGTATTACAAAAATACATTTTGATGTATAACTATGTTTATGGAGATTACAAAGATATAGTAGATGAAATGTCAACTTACGCAGATGTTTTATCAAATGATGCTTTTATATTTGATTATGATAGTATTTTAAAAGCAAATGGAAGTCTTCCTATTTATTTATATGAAACCTTGGGGACCTATCAAAATACATTGAATGAAGAAGATGATATAGCATTCTATACCCATGAGCCATTAAAACTCCTTGATAACGAGGAGTATCAATATTATATGGTACTGAACCTAGATAGAAGTGAAAAAATCGATGTATCTGATTTTGATGGGGATGAAACCACTTTAATAACATTGATTGGTCAAGATGTCTATGATTCAGTTAGCAACATATTAAATGAATCTAATCTTGATTCAACAACATTTGTTTCGGATCGTGTAATTGATTTTAGAACGGAGAATGATTTGATTATTTATGATTATTTTCTCGGTGTTGATTACATACTATTGAATAGTAGTTTTGAACAAAGTGAAGCTGGACACGCAAGTGTTGTAGCATCCTATGGTGATAAAGAAATCACGGCAGATCAGTTACTAGCTTATGCTTTAAGTGTTAATGCTCCACTTTACACATTATATGCTTCTCAGGTGAAAGCTGTTGTGGACGCACATTATGCAGATGTGTATTGTGAAGCTGATGATACATGTATATATGATATTGAAATAAATGAATCGGATGCAAAAGTTAAAATTGTAGAAGATTTAGAAAATTTAAAAGCTCAATTTGAAGCAAGTTACTATTCAAATTATTATACCTTTGAAGAGTTTATTTACTTAGCATATGGTGCTAAATCAGAAACAGATTTCCTAATGAATTATTTTATGAAATACTCTTTACAACCATTATTCATCTATGATCAAATAATAAGTGATGATTATTTGATTCTAAATAGTTTATTAGAACTGTCACAAACGTATTATGATAATTATTTTAATCTAGGAGTAGAACATATATTAATTTTTGTTGATCGCGATGAAGATGGATTACCAGATGATTATGATAGATTCTATGCAGAATTAGAAGACGCTGTTGCTTATGATCTAAAACTATCAGATTTTCAAGCCGCGATAAGAACATATTTAGATGATAGTGACAATTCGTTAGCTTCGCTTAAATCAGATTATGAACAAGCAAGACTTGATGATGCTACTTGGGGAGAATTTAGAAGGTATGGATTCTTCTTAATTTCAGAAAATCTTGGGAACTTATCCTATAAAGATGCTGTGGGAACATTTGAACAATCATTTGTTGATGCATTAGTTGATATTTACAAAGATTATCAGTCACCACTTAGATCTGATAAAGAATATATATATGATGATGAGTTTATTCAAACGCCTTATGGGGTTCATTTAATTAAGGCTTCTAATATAAATGATTTTGAGCAACCAAGCGCTTCATTCACTATGACTTATGACCTAGATGGTGTCGCTGAATATTTGAGTGGAATGGTAAATTTAACCGATGAATTAACCTTGGAACAGCTAATGATCTATGCAGATTATAGATTCTCCGAAATTGCTAGTGGTGTTTCTAATCTAGAAGAAATATATGGATTAGTAAGCCCTGATATTCCGAGTTCTGTAATGGTAGCTATTGATGAATATATCTCAAGTATATATGATGAACTATATACAGTAGGTTATTTGAATGTGATTATTGCAAATCAATTATTGGATGGAAATTATGAAAATACAATCTCTACCTACTGTGATATTACAGAAGTAGAATTCAATACTAAATTAGAACATATTATTGAAATATATATGTACCGAATCTTTGCGAGTTATAATCAAACAGAATAATTTAAAGCATCATTGAATAAAAATTATTTAGATGAAACTACATTATGAAAAAGAAAATGATATAATTTAATTATATTAACAATAATAATATCGAAATTATCACGACTACTAATTAATTTAGAAAGGGACAAAAATTACATAAAAGGTGAAAACATTTAGATATTAATATTTTCAAATTACAAAATTTGAGATGATGTTATAAAAATAGAATGAGGTGGAACGATGAATTGGTTTGAAATGATTAATCAGGCAGCGTCATACATCGAAATGCACATTTCAGAAAACATAAATCTTGAAGATATTGCTAAAGAATGTAATGTTTCTTATTACTATTTTTCTAAAACTTTTACAATGATAACCGGGTATACTTTAAAAGAATATATACGAAATAGACGTGTTACTTTAGCTTCTTACGAAGTGTCAAACACCGACCATCGAATCCTTGACATAGCTATAAAATATGGATATAGTTCAAACGAAGCATTTTCTCGAGCATTTAAAAAAATTCATGGAATTAATCCAAGCAATGCTCGAAAAAATAACGTTACAACATATACCCATTTTCCAGTTCTACAATATAAAATTCCTAAACAAAATATTTTAAGCCTAAGATATGAAATTATCAAAAATATTGAATATTCATTCGTCGGAAAGAGTATTCATATGCAAGAAAAATACGAAGAGTATGATAAAGCACAGAAGCAGCAGAAAGAGTTTCTTGATAATTTTAAATCCTCATATCCTAGTGAACAAATGGTATATAGAGTACTTTACGATTTATCTAGTGATTTTTTAAGTTATAATTTCTTTGTTGGTTATGAAAATCATAAATATGAACTGGTTGATGATTTAGAAACAATTAATATCATTGCCCCAAAGGCTGTTCGCTTCATTAGTACGGGGATAAACAAAAGCCTTATACCTGAAATAAAATTAGTTATCTTTAATGAATGGCAAAAAAACGGCTTCGTAGCTGATCTGATTTGTGAAATGGAGTTTGTAGTAGAAAAACCCAAGTCTATAGTAGATTTTTCCTATATTGTTTCGATAAAATAACGATGATTAATTATCATCGTTTTTATTTGATATATAAAGGCAAAAAAAATCAAGCATCATTTTTAAAACAAGAATATAATATGACTAGATGGTGATGAGTACCACGAATAACAATAATCAATTATGTCATAAATTAGGGAGGTTTATATGCATATTCATCGAATGAAGCCTAGTGACAGAAAAAGTCCAACCTTTGGTATTAATGGGCAACGTCCAAAAGGTAGAAACCTCGGGATAGAGGCGTTAAAAAACGATTTAAAACGGAATATATATCAAACTAGAAGACTCTGGTAATATATATTTCAAACAAGTGCGAGCTGATAAATAAAAAGGACAAGAGGGTTTTAGAAATCTAAAATCCTCTTGTCTAATGTATATTTTGAGGGGATACTCTAAACTACTAAAAATATATGCGTATCCATATTGTTGTTATTCTTATCTGTTAAAAATATTATGCATTTTGGATATATATCAATTCATTTTTGATATAACTATTAAAATCCCTGAATTAAAATGTTATAATTATGATTAACGATGTAGAGGTGATCATGTGATTAAAATAATGCATTTAAGTGATATTCATTTAGGAGCTACGCTTGTCAAATCGACTTATGGAAGTGTATTTGCTTTAAAAAGACAAATGGAAATAAAAGATACTTTTTTTAAGTCATTAAAATATGCTCAAGATAAAAATGTGGATTACTTAATTATATCAGGTGATTTATTTGATTCTGAGTTTATGAAAATGAGTGAAGTAAAGAGTGTGTTTAAATCACTTGAAAATTTAAAAACTCAAGTATTGATAATAGCCGGTAATCATGATCCTTTAAAAAAGGATACTTTTTGGGATACACTGAAACTTAGTGATAATATAAAAATATTTAATGATACTTTGAGTAAAATAGAGTATCCAGAACATAATCTTGTATTCTATGGACATTCTTGGAATCGATCTTATATCTATGATAAAGTATTTAATAATATAGCGGATATTGACACCTCAAAAATCAACATTCTTGTTGCTCATGGAGATGTATATAATAAAAAAAGTAGTTATTTACCGATAGATAAGAGTAATCTCTCTAAACTAGGATTTGATTATGTTGCTTTAGGGCATATTCATAAAAAAGACTTTATTACCGAAAGAATTGCTTATGCTGGATCTTTAGAACCTTTTGATTTTTCAGAGACAGGAGAACATGGATTTATATATATTGAATTAGACAAAAAACAAATAAAAATAAAATTTATCCCATTTGCTAAAAGAGAATTTGTTGTTAAAGAATTAGAATTGGATGGAGCTATGACTGATTCTGATATTTTTGATTTGATTAGAAATGTCGACTCTGAAGAAAAGAAGTATAAAAATATGTATCGCATTGTTTTTATTGGAAGATATGATTATCAAATAGATTTAGATGAAGATCGGATGAACGAAAGATTTAGAGATGAATTCACATACGTGGAATTTAAAAATAAAGCTAAGTATAGTTTTGACATTGAATCACTAAAGAAAGAGAACGCAGAGAACATTATAGGTAAATTTATTCAAAAAATGGAAGAACTTGACTTAGATGCTTCTGAAAAAGAAAGAGTTTTAAATACAGGACTTGAATATCTCCTCAACAGCAAGGAGGGGACATTATGAAAATATTAGAATTAAATCTAACTTCATTTGGAAAGTTTGTTAATAAAAAAATCCAATTTAAGGATGGATTAAATGTGGTTACTGGTATGAATGAAGCTGGTAAAAGTACGATTCATAAGTTTATTGAAGGTATGTTTTTTGGGTTTATCAAAACCAACGTAAAAAAACGTATCTATAATGATTATTACGAAGCATACCAACCAAGAACAAGAAGTGACTATTTAGGAAGCATGATTCTAGAATTTAACGGAAAAAAATATCGTATTGAAAGAGATTTTAATAAATCAAAACCAGATTTAAAAATATTTGATCAAACAACTGGAAATGATATTTCTGGTTCAATTTCTGAGAATAAAGTGACTAGACTACCAGATCTAGCAGGTTTTTTAGGGTTGAATTATACGATGTTTGAAAATACAATAAGTATTTCACAAATGAAAAATGAGACTGAAGATAATTTAGCTACTGTAGTTGTAGAAAAACTTACAAACATTAATACAACCAGAGATGAAACTATTTCAATTAGAAAGATAAACGATGCAATAGACAAGGATATTAATGAGATTGGGACTAAAAAAATGAAGACCAAACCTCTATTTTTGACTATGGAAAAGTTAAAAGACTTAAAACAAGAACTGATTGTTTCTAAAGATAATTATAAAAAGACAATGTCGCTACAACATGAAGTAAGTAGGCTAAATGATAGTAAATCTTCAGTTAGTGATTCACTTAAAAAATTAGAAAATCAAAAATCTGTTTATAAAAACGAACAACTTAAAGAAAAATATTATAAAGCAGAAAAGTTGCTTAAGGATAAAGAAGATTTACTTGTTAAAACAGCTGATTTATCAAAATATCAACCACTGAATCAAGATGATTACGATTTAGCATTATCAATCAAACCAAAACTAGAATCAGCGAAAGAGAACAGAGAAGAATTAAGCTCTAAAAATAGAATTATAAGAGATAAAATAGATAAACTAAAATCAGAATTATTGGGTTATTCTTATTTAAGCGCTCACCCTCTTAAGTATATTGATGTAAATAACATGTATTATGAGTATACGAGAATTGACTCAGATATTAGTAAGTATAAGGAAGAGAAAATTAGACTATCAAATTCAAAAGTGGAAGTTGACGATAGAAATCTTGATGATCTAAAATCAGATTATATAAATTTTAAAGAAATTAATGAAATCAATTACGATATAAAAACAAGCGATATTATTAGTAAAATAACCACAAAAGAAAATGAAATTCTCTATTTAGAAAATAGAAAACCAAAAGCTTCAATACTTTTATTGTACATTTTATTATGTCTAGTTATAGTAGGTTTCTTTTTGATAATTAAATATAATAAAACTACTAAAAAAACAGAAGAAGAATTGGCAGCTAAAAGAATAGAATTGAACATCTTAACAGAAGAAGAAAAATCGATAAATCAGTCAAAAGAGGAACAAAATCGAATAACGAATAATTTGCTAAATAAGTACAAGCTAAAATCCAAAGTTGAATTTGATGTTTTCTACCAAGAAAACAGTCAAACAGCTAAAGCGAGCTTAGATAACTCTTCTAGACTAAAGGAAATAGGGAAACTACTTGAAACTAATAGTGATTTACTCAATGAAACAAAAGGAAAATTGGAAAATATTTTATTAAGTGTAATAAATACAAAAACTATTAATGAGGAATCTTTAAGTTTAATTAAAAATACTATAGAGACATACGAAGGGTTAACGGAAAACCTAAAAAACTTAGAAGCAAGCCTTAGTGAAAATAAAATTCACCTTGATGAGGAAATGGAAAATTACAAATCATATAAGTTACAACTTGATAATATATTCTCAAAGAATAAAGTTGATAGTATTGAAAATTTTAAAATTGGACTTGAAAACAAGCGATTATTCATAATAAGCAATCAAGAATTAAATTCTTTAGAGGCTAGAATCAAAGACCAGTTAGGCAATCTTTCTTTTGATGAATTAAAATCAGTGATTGACTTTGATAGTGATATTGAGTTTGATGAAGAGATATATAACGAACTGAATAGTCGTGAAGCAACTCTAAGAGGAAATTTATCTCAATTTACCGGTGAAGAAGCTAAAATCCAAGAAGAAATTAGACAAATTGAATTTAACAATCGAGATTTAGGACTAATTAAAAATGACATTGACGTTAATGAAGCGAGATTGAATAAGTACGAAGAAAAATTAAATGATCTAATGACTGTTAAAAAAATATTAGATGAACTATCTGAAGATATTAGTTATGAGTTCGCTCCGACTTTAAATAAGGTTATATCCGAAATTGTTAGCGAGGTAACTAACAGTAAATATGATGATGTAAAACTAGACCGAAGTATGGATGTTAAAATGATTGAAAAAGCTTCTCAAAAATTAGTTAGTATCTATGGATTTAGTAAGGGGACTATCGATCAGGTATACTTTGCTATGAGAATAGGTATAAATAAAATTTTATCTGAAAACATAAATCCTTTCTTGCTGGATGATGCTTTTGTTAATTATGATTCAAAAAGATTAGAAAACGTAATTCAAATAATAGCTAATGAGTCTAAATCATCAGGAAGACAGGTTGTTTTATTAACTTGTCAAGATAGAGAAACCACAATCATGAAAAAATTAAATCTAAAAGCAAATATAGTAGAAATCTCAGAGTAGATGAAGAAAAATCCCAATTTTTATAATATAATAACTATATATAAGGAGAAATATTATGTTTGTTAATCAAATAAAAAATGCTATAAAATATACAAAACAACTAAGAACAATTACAAGAAAATTTAATTCAAAAAAAGTAAATAAAGGCGTAGCCACTTTAATAGCTGTTAATGATGAGGGATGGCTTATTACTTGCAAACATGTGGCACTAAACATTGTTACAGCTGATAAATTACATGGTAAATACCTAAAATACAAAAATGATTGCGCATCAGGGCAATATGATATTTCGCAATTAAATAAAAAATACGGATATAAAGAAAGCTCTATATGTCAGTTGAAAAATCAATTTTTTAATGTATTCACTGGTAAAGCCTCTGGATTCAATGTTCATTTCCACGATACGTTAGATATTGCTTTAATAAAAATTGATGGAGATATTAAAATGTTGTGTAGTAACTATCCTGTCTTTTCTTCTAAAAACGTAGAGAGTGGACAATATTTATGTAAACTAGGATTTCCATTTGCAGAGTTTACCTGTATTGAATATGATTCAGCAAAAGATGATATTGGATTCACAGAAACCGGTACAGTTCAATCTCCATATTTTCCATTAGACGGAATGGTAACAAGAAGAATCGCTGATAAGGGGAAAATTATTGGTTTCGAAATGAGTACACCTGGAATCAAAGGTCAGTCTGGTGGACCAATTTTTGATAGAGATAATATTATATGGGGAATGCAGTATCAAACACGTCATTTAGATTTAGATTTTAAAATGATTAAAAAGATTGATAGGCCTGAGGGAGTTGAATCAAGCGAAGAATATGCTTTTATGAATGTTGGGCTTGGAATATCATCTGTTGAGTTAATTAACTTTATGAATAAATTTAATGTAAAACATCATTCAATCTAAATTACATAATGATTTCTTTTGATGTTTTGGCATATGTATATTTATCGGACTAATAATTTGGACAAGAATTAAGTATATATGAAAGAAGGTTTTACCATTAATAAAAAGAAGAAAGCTTTAAAATTAAGTCAAATTTATGCATATGACAAAATAGAAAATTGCTATTTAGTGCAAATTTCTCTTGATAGTTATGATGAAATATTTAATACATGGGATGCGGCTCCAGTAAAAAGAAGAGACCTAGCTACAGATCTTTTGGATTTTTTAGAGCAGGTTGCCTACGACATTCCAATGAGTGAAAATGTAAAATTTGTTTTTCAACTACCCAAAGAACTAAAAAATGAAAAGAAAGAAACTTTGGCGAAAGAAGGAATTTATCACAATTTTAGAATGATTAATCACTTTATTAGCAAGGAATTATCGAAAAACAATCGAAAGATTGTTACATATCTATTTTTGGGTATAGCATTCCTTTCAATATCATATTTATTTCAAACTGGATTAGATTTGAAGTTTCCCTTTTCGATTTTAGTGGATGGATTTTTTATAGGTGGATGGGTAATGTTTTGGGAAGCATTTTCTTTGTTTTTCTTTAGCGGAATTGAACACGTAAATAGAAGGAGTAGGTTTACTCGATATTCGAATTCAAAAATTGAATTCAAGTATGAGTAAACAAATAAACGAAACATTTAAATAAAGATTATCTAATAATTAAACACCAAATTTACCTGCTGTTTTCTTTGTGAGATACTCTAAAAAAAGGGGATATTATGAAAAATGTATTGAAAAAAGAATTAAAAATGAAAATTGAAAAAAACCTTTTCTTGGTTTTGTCTTTTGTATACATATTAATTGTAATGACTGGTATCTTTGGATATGGTAGTTTCACGAACTATTCATATTTTGAGTTTTTTTCATTGTATAAAGATTTAAATGTTTTTCAACAAATTGTTACATTGTTGTTATTAGTTTCATTTTTAACATTCTTTGTTAGTTTGATAACTAAAAATAGTAAGTTTATTCGCGTTTCTGTATTTTTACTAGCCATTTTTAGTTGGGTTTTTAGTTTATATTTTTATGATATGTTACCAATTATTGCATGTGAGAATTTATTAAATTGTGATACCCCGTTTTACATAAAAAACATTATTGATGTATATTTATTAGGCGTAATAAATTTTATATCATTATTATATTCTTTACTATGTTTACGTTACTTCATATTTCTTTCAAATAAATCTAGAATTACCTATACTCTTGTACCACTGCTAGTAATGTTTAATTTAGGAATTATATCTAAAATAATTGTTTTATTCGCTAGTTTGGTTATATATAGAGATTTTAGTATATATATTGGATTGTTTTCTCCAGATCTATTTAGCAATTTCTTTACTGCCTTCTATATACCACTAATTAAAGGAGTTTACACAACGGTTGCGTTTATCGCCAGCGTATTTATAGTTGTACTTTTGATTCAAAAGCCGAGAGAAAAACATTTATTTCCTAAGTACAAAGAATATATTGAAGAGAATTTTGATGAATTGAAAGAAAATTTATCTGATTACGACGAATTATTTGTTGAAAAACCGAAGGAAGAATAATTTACAGATATGGTTTTCCATAAATACTTATAAAAGATTTTAAAGAATCAATCCAAAAAATTGCTATAAAAAAATATAAAAAATCATTTTTATATTTTTTTATTTGGATTATAACCCATATGTAGCTTAGAAATCTATAATTCAAAATGGTATAATGTTAGCAATATGAATTATCAAGGAGAATGATATGAAAAAAATATTTATATTCTTATTCATTTGTGTTTTATTAGGGTGTGATTCTGCCACAACCGAAAATAATACAGAAGTTACATCATTAGAGGACATAACAACAACTACTCAATACTTTATACGAACAGAAGTTGATGTTTGTTTAGAAGATTGTGGTATTGATTTGAATGATTATACTGATTATTTAGAGGGGTATCAAGATCAAATTGATGAAATGTTACTTGTTTTATCCGAAAACATGTGGGGTGAAGTCAATTTACTTAGCGGTGGAGAAACATATCTTAAAGAAGAAATACCACGTCTTGATCCTGTTAGTGATAATTATGATATTCCCATTGTGGTTCCATATAGAGAATTTCAAGGAGTGTTGTCGATGATGACTGCATTTGTTTCTCGCTGTACGTTAGATGAGTGCGGAGAACCATATTCACTGCTAGACCCAGTTCCTTCCAATATTGACTATGGATTTAGCGAGACTGAAGGATATCTTAGTTATACTTTAGGAGAAAACCAAGACATTGAGCAAGTAAACGAAATACGATATATCATTAGATCAGACTATGTTTTCTTTGAAAATCTTCGCTATCATCCAAAAAGTGGAGTTTATTGGTATTCGTTCTTTGATGGAGTAGAATATAAAGAATATAAATACACAAGTGACAATCATATGTATTTTACGTATGTAAATTTAGATACATACCAAACTATATTTTACTCACTTAAAGAGGAAGATGAGCATATTGCTATGTATGATCATGATTCACATATAGAGTATGAAAGGCGAGAAAACCAGTCAAGTACAGTAAGTTTTTTTGATGACATGGAATTTGTAGCGTCAATTAACAAGGATAACGATAACTATGAGATTAAAATTGGTTTTCATTACATGAGCGGATGGGATAGCATGTTTTATAAAGGTTCTAATGTAACACCTAATAGCCAACTTTATTTTGATGGAAATGAAGTGTTCACTGATTATAGTATAGTTTCTCATAATCAAGGGTTGCGTTATTATCGAATTAAGGGAACCATTAATCTCTCTGAATCAGAGTTCGCAGACTATGACTTTCCTGTTGAATTCACAGGGTCAATCACTAGAAACGAATTAAACCAGGAATTAGAGTATTTAATCGGTCTAGAGCAGCCTTCAAATGTTGCGGGATTAAATAGAGAAGATATAATACAAACTTTTATTGAACTTACAAATTGGTTTGAAACTACATATATAGAGGAATAAATCTTTTGATTGGAAAAAGCCAGTTGAGTTAGTTTCCTTAAAATGGACAATTAAATAAAAAGAGTCGAAAGAACTTGTTTCCTGAATTGAAAAGGAGCGAGTTCTTTTATTTTTTCTTGTAATCTTTCATTATTGTAATAGAACATGTACTCATTTACAATAGCTTCTACATTATATGTATATAAATCATCTTGTAAATAGATACATTCGGTCTTTAATGCACTAAAAAATGATTCTATAGGCGCATTATCAACACTGCTGCCTTTAGACGATATTGATTGAGTAATATTATTCTCTAGAAGTTTTTCTCTATAATCTTTATGAGTAAAATGCCAACCTTGATCGGAATGAATAACTAATTCTTGACGATTATCACATGGAACTAAATCGATTGCTTTATTTAATGTATCCATAACTAATCTAAGGTCAATGAACCTTGATATAGTCCAAGATACTATTGATTTATCATACATATCCTTAATAGCGCATATATATGATAATCCATCTTTGCAGAAAAGATATGATATATCAATAGACCATTTCTTATTTGATATATCTGTGTTAAAATCTCTTTGTAGAAGATTTGGTATTTCATGGTGTGGAGCTTTTGAATATCCATGTGTCTTTCTACGGATAATGGACTGAATTCCATTTATCTTCATGTAGCGGTATACGGTTTTGTTGCTTAGACAGAGACCGTATGCCGTTTTTATTTGCATTCTAATTTGCCTTATTCCCCATCTGTTATCTTTTCTATGCATTTCCATTACTAAGTTGTTAATCACTTCATCAAACGCTTTATATTTCGGTCTACCTATCTTTATCCAGTTATAGTATCCACTTCTAGAACACCCCAGCGTATTACAAAGTAATTTCACCGGATAACGTTCTCTAAGCATATCTATTACTTGATAGTATTGTTTGATTGTTGCTTCATTAGGTAGACCAGGGATTTTTTTATGTCTTGATACATCTTTACTTTATCAATCAGGTCTTTCTTTGACATTTCTTCTAGAGGAAGGGTGTTTTTCTTGGGTCGTCCCTTTTTGGGAAACTCTGCACTAGTTCCCAGTCCTCTTCGATCCATACAAGTTCCAAACTCCAGATATTGTTTTATCCAGTTTTGTAATACTGATTTTGAACCTATATCATATTGCCTTCGTATATCGCTTTGTCGAAGGTGCTTATCAAGATATAGTAATACAATCTGATTTTTCTCCTCAATTGAATATTGTTGATGTTTTTTTGTTTTTCTTTCTCTCATCTTATCCTCCAATTAATCGTGCTTCATTTTGCTTTTTGTGGATAACTTTGTTACCACAAAAACCTTTCTTTCTTATTTAGTTCTCTATTATATCAAAAAGCCATACTAGAATTTCTTCTAATATGACCTTTTTATTTTATTGTCTGTTTTAAAGGAACACTTTCGTTTGGCTTTTTTCTATATAAAAGGATGTTTATATGAGTATATGCTTTTAAATCTCAGAGATATCCGTCCATATATTTCATTTTTATATTGGTATGGTATAATTATTAAATAAACGCAGAAATGGGGTCAATATATGAAAATATCTATATTACCAATTGTATCAAAACTTCATGACGACATTAGAATAAACATAGAAACTAAAGCGTTATTAGATGAAATAGAAGCTTTAGGAAATTATAACTTCCACTTGTCAGATAAAACTAGTTTTTATGACGCGGAGCTATCTTTGATTTTAGTTCAAAGCGGAGGGTCAGAAGGATATTTCTTAGAAATGGAGAAGTATCTAAAAGCTCCTTATTATCTTCTAACTTATGGTTCAAATAATTCTTTAGCGGCTAGTATGGAAATACTTTCTTATCTTAAAAGTAAAGGTAAAAAAGCTGAAATACTACATGGGTCTGCGAAATATATCGCAAAAAGATTGAGTGAACTTAACTCAATAGAAGCAGAAAAGCCAATTAATTTAGGTGTGATAGGCAAACCGAGCGATTGGCTTATTTCATCTAATGTTGATTATAATAAATGTTTAGAGATACTAAATATTAATTTAGTCGATATAGAAATTGATGAATTAATAGATGAATATAACAAAACAGACGTCAAAGATTACGAGAATGAAACTATTATAGAGTTTAATCCTAAAGAAGTTATTAAAGCAAAAAAGGTCAGTAAAGCTTTAGAGACATTAACTGCGAAATACAGACTCGAAGGCCTAACAATAAGATGTTTTGACTTGCTTGGAAAAATTCACACAACTGGCTGTTTGGGGTTATCGCTTCTTAATCGTGATAAAATAATAGGTTCTTGCGAGGGAGATATTCCCGCGATGTTATCAATGCACCTGTTAAAAAAGATTACTGGACAACCCGGATTTCAAGCAAATCCATCAAGAGTGGATACAGATAAAAACGAAATAGTGTTTGCACATTGCACTTTACCATTTGATATGGCTGAAAGTTATAAAATAACAACACATTATGAATCGGGTATTGGTGTAGCTATAAGAGGAAAAATGAAGAAAACGGATATTACTATATTTAAACTCAGCGCTAATCTTAAAGATTATTATGTAGCAGAAGGGAAAATCACGGAAAATCTGGAAGAGAATAATCTTTGTAGAACACAAATACGAATAAAACTTGACGACGTTAAATATTTTCTAACTTCTCCTTTCGGAAATCATCATATAATAATTTACGGAAATTATAAATTTACGATAGATGAGTATATGCGTAATTAGATATATAGACAACTACTATTTGATAGAATAAAATGAAAAAAAATCCAAGAAAATCTAAAATAAGACACAATATGTCCATAATTCTGTGTTATGATATTATTGTACAAATTAATACACGATGAAGGAGAGTAAAAAAATGACTAAATCAACAAAACCAAGCAACAACATAGACTTTCTAATGAAAAAACTAATAGAAGAGACAAATAATCAAAAGATAAAATGGAAACCAGGGTTATTACACCATATTAGTGCAATTATTAAGCATAATGAAGAAAAAGGCCGAAGCGGTACTGTAAAAGAATTATATTTTACAAAAAGAGGCGACTTCTATTTTATGATTGACAAGGAAATACAAGAAAAAAACTCAAATATGATTATCATTTATATAATGGATTCGAATTTACAAGTTCAATTGGAGTACAACGAAAAACTATTAGCAGAAAAAACATTAATTGATAGATTATTTATGGTAGCGAGAAGAGATGGATTAGATGAAGGACATATTATCCAAAACATATTGGATTCTATTGAATAATCTACACCAATTGATTTTTAAACCTATAAATTAATATAATTATACTTTTAATTTTAATAAAAGCCTTTTGAAAGTGTTCCTTTAAAACAGACAATAAAATAAAAAGGTCATATTAGAAGAAATTCTAGTATGGCTTTTTGATATAATAGAGAACTAAATAAGAAAGAAAGGTTTTTGTGGTAACAAAGTTATCCACAAAAAGCAAAATGAAGCACGATTAATTGGAGGATAAGATGAGAGAAAGAAAAACAAAAAAACATCAACAATATTCAATTGAGGAGAAAAATCAGATTGTATTACTATATCTTGATAAGCACCTTCGACAAAGCGATATACGAAGGCAATATGATATAGGTTCAAAATCAGTATTACAAAACTGGATAAAACAATATCTGGAGTTTGGAACTTGTATGGATCGAAGAGGACTGGGAACTAGTGCAGAGTTTCCCAAAAAGGGACGACCCAAGAAAAACACCCTTCCTCTAGAAGAAATGTCAAAGAAAGACCTGATTGATAAAGTAAAGATGTATCAAGACATAAAAAAATCCCTGGTCTACCTAATGAAGCAACAATCAAACAATACTATCAAGTAATAGATATGCTTAGAGAACGTTATCCGGTGAAATTACTTTGTAATACGCTGGGGTGTTCTAGAAGTGGATACTATAACTGGATAAAGATAGGTAGACCGAAATATAAAGCGTTTGATGAAGTGATTAACAACTTAGTAATGGAAATGCATAGAAAAGATAACAGATGGGGAATAAGGCAAATTAGAATGCAAATAAAAACGGCATACGGTCTCTGTCTAAGCAACAAAACCGTATACCGCTACATGAAGATAAATGGAATTCAGTCCATTATCCGTAGAAAGACACATGGATATTCAAAAGCTCCACACCATGAAATACCAAATCTTCTACAAAGAGATTTTAACACAGATATATCAAATAAGAAATGGTCTATTGATATATCATATCTTTTCTGCAAAGATGGATTATCATATATATGCGCTATTAAGGATATGTATGATAAATCAATAGTATCTTGGACTATATCAAGGTTCATTGACCTTAGATTAGTTATGGATACATTAAATAAAGCAATCGATTTAGTTCCATGTGATAATCGTCAAGAATTAGTTATTCATTCCGATCAAGGTTGGCATTTTACTCATAAAGATTATAGAGAAAAACTTCTAGAGAATAATATTACTCAATCAATATCGTCTAAAGGCAGCAGTGTTGATAATGCGCCTATAGAATCATTTTTTAGTGCATTAAAGACCGAATGTATCTATTTACAAGATGATTTATATACATATAATGTAGAAGCTATTGTAAATGAGTACATGTTCTATTACAATAATGAAAGATTACAAGAAAAAATAAAAGAACTCGCTCCTTTTCAATTCAGGAAACAAGTTCTTTCGACTCTTTTTATTTAATTGTCCATTTTAAGGAAACTAACTCTTTTGGCTTTTTTTTATATTTTGTTGATTAGTGATATAATAAATTTATAATAAAGCACCTTAATAAGGAGGATTTAATATGCCAACAGAAAATAAGGATTTAATAAAAAAATTAAAACAAGATATTAAAGAAAAGACTGAAAAACAACAATCAAAAAACGATGGGTTTGTATGCGGACCAGACGATCTGATTAATATTTATTCCGGGATATCAGAATTAGTAAAAATAATTGAAAATCAGAGCGAAGAAATTGATGAATTTAGAAAATTACTGAACCTAAATTCTGAACAAGAAACTCAGCTAAATCAATATCAATTAGACCTATTAGATTTCGTTTTTACTAACGGGTCAATTAATCAAAAAGAATTAGATGAATTTTTCAAAAAAGATTCTAAGTATAGAATAGCTTTTACACAATTGAAAGATACTTACATATATAAAGGGTATGGTGGTATTTATAGTTCAGCTCTAAAGTATCATATCAAACCAGAAAAAGAAAAGTATATCGCTGAAGCATTATCCAAAGTCAAACCAAAATAATCATATTACAGGGGAAAAATTGGATGTTTGAAACAAATAGATTAATTATCAGAAAGTTCAAGCCTGAGGATGTATTTGATTTATATAACTATTTATCTAAATCTGAGGTAGTTAAATATGAACCATACAATATTTACAGTTTAGAAGCCGCAAAGAAAGAAGCAATTAGAAGATCCAGTGATAATGCATTTTTAGGTGTAGTGCTTAAGGAAAACAATGTATTAATTGGTAATCTTTACTATGAACTAAATAATAAAGAGTTTAATACGTGGGAAATAGGATATGTTTTTAATAGTGATTATCAGAATCAAGGATACGCTACTGAAAGCGTTAAAAAACTAATAGACATAATATTCAAAAAGCACAATGCACATCGTATTGTGGCTTTTTGTAATGTGTTAAACACGTCTTCGTGGAAGCTACTTGAACGATTAAATTTTAGAAGAGAAGCTCACCGTCTACAAAATGGATTTTTTAAGAAAGATAAAAATGATAAGCCAATATGGTTTGATTCCTATGAATATGCCTTGCTGAGCACAGAATATTACCAAAAACGAATATAATTAGATTAGAATATAGAATACTCAATAAATATATCAATAAATAATTTTTTTTGATGTTTGTCAATAATTTGTCACATTTTAATTATAAACTGTTTATATAAGGGGATGAAATATATGAAAAGAATATTAACGTTTTTTCTGTTTTTTACAATGATATTTTTATTTTCATGTAGTAATTATAAAGAAATGGATTACTATTTTGATGAATACCTAGTGTATTACCAAAGTCATGGTAACTGTGAAATGTATATTAATGAAATAATTTATACCGATGTTGACCACATCTATATGTTAGGTGCTGGTGGATGTGGTGGTGATAGCTTCTATTATATTAAACCTGAAAATGAATATGTTAATATTCCAACAGCGCTTGAAGAAGGAATAATAAGCATAGCCGATGTTATTGCTTCAGGATTGCCTGCGGTAAATATTGAGGACACAGTTTGTACCATAACAACATCAGCTGAAGATACTGTTATCGGCGAAATAAATGGCTATGAAATAAGAAGATCTCTTGCTTTCTGCGATGCAGTAGTTGGGCAAATAGTAGTAGATGGATTTGATTTCGGATTCTTTTCTAGCGGCTGCGATGCTAATCTAAATTCCATAGGATATTATGCAGTTAAGGATAATATTGACTATGAATTAAAAGAATTAGTAGATGATGGCATCATTACAACTGAACAAATATTTGATATATATAAGTGTGATGAAGGAAGACTAGGAGAATAAAATGAGAAAATCACTAAAGAGTATTTTAATGGTTATGGTTTTAACGATTAGTGTAGTATTATTAACTAATACAGTAAAAGCGGATATGGGACCTAAGCCCACATCAGATATTAAAATTATTGGAATGGATGAACCATACTATTTTGATCTTCTAGTTGAATTTGATAAAGGTGAAGTAACCGTGTTAAGTGAAGCTGACATAGAAGAACAATTACGGTATTATTATACAGATACACATCCAGATATCTTAAACGGTTATATTGACGAAGATAATTATGCATCATATACTTTATACTATGGTAATGCACCACACTATATTAGCGTTAGTGATGACGATTCAAATGAGTTTCACATCGGTTACTTTAGAGCTCCCGATGTATTTAAAATCGCTTTAGTTACTGAATCTGGAGAGTTATTGGTCTCAGATATTATACACAAACAAAATTTTAATGCTTACTTTGAGGTAAATATTATGGATGCCTCTGTTTTAGAATCTCCATTAGAAGTACCAGATTTTGTTGGCACATATACAGGAAATTTATACATAACAGATGTGGATGAAATTCTAGGATATGAAACTATTGCATTACAAACCATAATTAATGTAACTCTTACATTAATAATTGAATTAGGCGTGCTATTCTTATTTGGTTACAGAGAGAAGAAGTCATATAAAACAGCTTTAATACTGAATTTAATTACTCAAACAATTCTTACAATATTTATTCTGTTTGCCTTTAAATCATGGAGTATATTTGGAGCCGTAGGAGTATTTTTGATTGGAGAATTGATAGTATTTACAATAGAAATTGTTACCTATAGAAAACTATTGAAAGAGAACACAAAAACAAAGGCAACTATTTATGCTTTAGTAGCTAATGCAGGGTCACTTGTCTTAGGGTATATATTTACTGTTATAGTTGGAACAATGTTATTCTAAATAAATATACTACAAAAAAATCACTCTCAAATTGAGAGTGATTTTGCTATTCAAATGGGTATTTCAGTTCAATAATATTTCGAACCTTGTCCATTGTTTCTAGACAAGATAATGAAGCTTGGTGAGTCATAATAGAATTTTCAATATCTTTATTCATAATACTTTCAGAGAACGATCTGATTTCATGAACAAAACCTTCTCCTTCAAAAGAGATATCAAATTTTGAATCGTTAATATATACTTGTGAACTTCTTGAGAAATCTTTCAATTCTATAGAACCATTTTCAAATATTAGTTTTGCATGATTTGGTAATTTCTCATTCATGCTGGACCTTATATAGATATGAGCATCATTTTCATCAGTAATATCGATATCGCAGGATGCATCTACCCCGGTATGAGTAAACTCAGCTTTAGCAGATACAGATTTGATAGGAACTTGCTTGATGAAGTGGTAGAAACTAATTGGATAGATGCCTAAGTCTAAAATACTACCCCCAGCTAGATTAATATTCATTAGCCTTTTTTCATCAGGGTAATCATTAATTAAGGAGTAGCCAAAATCGATATGTGCTTCCAATAATTTTCCCGGGGTTTTAGATTTTATGATTTTTTTAATGAACTGAGAAGAAGGCAAAAAATGTGTCCACATTGCTTCCATTAATAGCACATTGTTCTTTTTGGCTATTTTTATCATTTCATTTAACTGTTTTTGATTTACAGCTATTGGTTTTTCCACTAGGACATGTTTTTTGTGATTCATGAATAAAATTGCTTGTTCATAGTGAAAACAGTGGGGAGTTGCGATATATACAGCATCAATTTCTTTACTTTCAGCTAATTCTAGATAACTAGAATATGCGAACGGAACTTGGTATTCTTCTTTATATTTGTTGGCTTTTTCTAATGTTCTTGCTGAAACAGCTGTTAGAGTTGCGTTTTTTGTTAGAACGATATCTCTAGCAAATTTCCTAGCTATTCCATTAGCGCCTACGATGCCGAAGCGTACCATTAGAAATCTACATTATCAAACTCAGGAAACATTTTGGTTCCACTGTTAAGCATCCTGATTTGATCCATATCTTCTTGGTCTAGTTTAAAATTAAAAACGTCAATGTTTTCAGCGATTCTACTTGGAGTAACACTTTTTGGTATTACGACTATATTTCTTTGTATAAACCATCTCATATTGACTTGTGCCACGGTTTTAGTATGTTTCTTAGCTATAACTAGCATTATTTCATTTGTTAATAGGTCCTGAATTTTTGTACTTAATAACGGTGCGTATGCTTCTAACTGAATTCCGTTCTTAACGCAGAAGTCCTGTAAAAAATGATTTTGTAAGAAGACATGTGTTTCTACTTGATTTACCATCGGTTTAATTTCAACATTGTCTAGCAAGTGTTGTAGATGGTGGATATTAAAATTACTTACTCCAATAGCTTTTACTTTACCTTCTTTATATAACTTTTCTAAAGCTTTATAGGTTGATAGTGAATTTTCGTAACCCTTAAACCAATGAATCAAGTATAAATCAATATATTCTAATCCCAATTTATTTAGCGAAGTATCAAATGCTTTTAAGGTTTTTTCATATCCTTGGTCTGAATTCCAGACTTTGGTTGTTATAAATAATTTATCTCTTTGAATTTCCGAATCTTTTATTGCTTTTCCCACAGCCTCCTCATTACCATAGATGGCCGCTGTATCAATGTGAGTATACCCACTGTTAATTGCCGATTTTACGGCTATATAAGCTTGTTCCGATTTGCTTCTAAATGTGCCTAATCCTAAAATAGGCATTTTTATATTATTATTAAGTTCAACGATTTTCATTGATTATCACCTCTTTATTAGTATACCATCCAATAAACTTTTTATGTGTGATTTAGCTATATTTAAATTATCTAGAATATTTTGACTGAAATAAAGAATTGTTTTTTTATCTGAGTAGTATTTATTCAAAGAGAGGAGAAAAATTATGAAAAAACATGTATTTTTACTAGGTATCTTGTTCGTGTTAGTATGTTTTTCCAGCTTAATAGAAGTAATGGCTTATTCACCACATTATTTACCTGGTGGAAAGAATTATTTATCAAGTGAAAATTTCGCCATTAATGAAGAGGGGGATGAGTATAACACTATTGATACATTTGTGGTAAAACCATATACAGAATACACTTTAACGACTCCAAGAATATATTCAGATGGAAGATGGGAATATATACAAATAGAGTTTTATAACAATGAAACTCCAATAGATTCGTATACCAATTACAACTCTGATCTTACCTATTATGAAGATGGTAGCTATCAAGGGTATTATTTTAGTTTTACAACTACGTCGGAGACAAATTATTTAAGTATCGCTTTTCATAACGAAAGTAATTATTTTCAAATAAATGGATTAACAGACATTCAGTTAGAAGAGGGGAATCAGTTTACTGGATATGAACCATATACTGAGGGGGCTTTGATTGATACTTCCGCACCTTACTTTCAAAATGCAAATAAGGTAATATCATATTATGATTCGCCTATAACATTAAATGAGATTCAATCAGCTTTAGTTGCCTATGATGCTATTGATGGAGATGTGACCAGTAATATATCAGTTATTACCGAAAACTACACGGAAAATATGGGGGTTTTAGGAAGCTATTCTATTATTTTTGAAGTTACTGATTCCAGTAATAATTCATCACAGATAAACGTTGTAGTAGATGTGGTGGATGTATTAAAACCGGTATTTTCAAATTTGGATACTATTCCAGCTGTTTATCCTAATTCATATACAGTTCAAGACATACTTGGGATGTTATCCGCTAGTGACAATTATGATGGTGATATTTCTTCTAGTATAATTATGATTGGTGATGATTATTCTGAAAACACAAATATTGTTGGTGTCTACCAAATGATATTTTCAGTAACGGACTCAAGTGGTAATTCTGAAACATATTATCAAGATATAGAAGTGGTGGATGATCAAGCACCAATCATATCGGGAACTACCTCAATTATTATTGGTTACGATTCGATAATTACCGAAGATGATGTTAAAGCAAATTTAAGTTTTACAGATAATTACGATGACATTGGTAATATGGAACTAATTTTAGAAAGTGATTCTTATTCTGAGAATCATAATACCTTGGGGGATTATTCCATGGTCTTTTCAGTCACTGATTCAAGTGGCAACAAAACTAATAAGATTATAAACATAAACGTAGTAGATGAGTTGGGTCCCGTGGTGTATTTTGATTCATCTATTATCCAAACCTATGATGACACAGTAATGGCATTACCTGATTTTACTGAGTTGTTAGTCAACTCAAATGAAATTGATAAATATACGGATTATTATGTAACAGTTAAATATGATTCATACACAAAAAACGCTAATATTCCTGGTGTATATCATATTTCTTTAAACCTTAAAACAGAGCTTGGAAAAGAACTAAATAAAGACTTAGAAATAAGGGTTCTAAAACGACCTTCCGACTACGTCCAAATAGCCGATCCAAAACTCGATAACCAAGAATCATTTTTAGAAAGGTATTCCAATTATATAATCAAAGGAGCATTGTCGCTTTTATTGGTGGTTTCTAACGTGGTTTGGGTAGTTATTTTAAAGAAAAAATCATAAATATTTATGCGCTTTAAGCAACATATTAGTAACAACTAATAATCAATATATATCAAATATAACCGCTATTTATAGCGGTTATTGTAGTTTTAGTTATTGACATATTACCATAACTAATTTAGGCCTAATAAATGTAAGCACTTTTACTTATAAAAAGCGTTGGTTTTTGCTATATAAAATGTTATAATACTATTGCAAAAATTGAAATTTTAAGAAAGGGGATTTTGATTGTGGGAAACAACATAGAAATTACTGAAAATATGATAAGTAAATTGTACGCAGAAATGGAAAAAAATAAGAAAGAGCCGGGTCCATTAATGCCTACTTTACATGCAGCCCAAAAATTATTTGGATGCATACCATTACAGATTCAAAAAATCATTTCTAATGAGCTAGATGTAAGTATCGCGAGAATAAACGGAGTCGTTACTTTCTACGGACATTTTTCTATTGTACCAAAAGGGAAAAATGTTATTAGTATTTGTTTAGGTACTGCTTGTTATGTTAAAGGTTCACAAGGTATATTAGATACATTTTCACACGAACTAAAAATCGGAGTCGGGGAAACAACAAAAGATGGTTTATATACACTTGAAGCAACAAGATGCATTGGTGCATGCGGATTAGCACCAGTATTTACAGTGAATGAAGAAGTTTATGCAAATGGATCTGTTCAACTTGTAAAGAAAGTTATTCAAAAACTAGTAAAATAAATAAATATTTATAGGAGGAAGCGAATGAAGACGCTTAAAGAACTTAAAGAGTTGCGTGAAAAGTCATACAAGAAAATGTATATGAGCGGATTGACTAATGGCGTGAGAGTTCAAATAGGTTATGGTACATGCGGTATTGCCGCTGGAGCGAAACCAGTTTACGATGCCTTTGTAGAGGAAATAAATGCTTTAAATTTGGATCATGTAGAAATAACTCAAGTTGGATGCATGGGTGAATGCGCATTTGAACCAATAGTTGAAGTACTTGAATCAAATGGCTCAAAGACAATATATTGCTTAGTCACAGATAGAATAGCATCAGAGATTGTTGAGGAGCACATTGTGAAGGGAAATCGTATCGATAAATATCTTTTATCGAAGATTAAAAGGTAGACGATATGTTAGATAGATTACATATATTAATTTGTGGCGGAGGCGAATGTAAAAATTCAAGATCAATTGCTATACGTGATGAATTTAAATCAGAAATAAATCGATTAAATCTAGGGGAAGACATCAAAACAATCTTAACTGGATGTTTCGGCCTTTGTGCCTTAGGACCACATGTTCTAGTTTATCCTGGAGAAGTATTATACTCAGGTATTAAAGTAGAAGATGTAAAAGAAATAGTTGAAGAACACATAGCAAAAGGTAAACCAGTTGAGAGATTATTATTCAAAGGTGAGTTTAATAGAAAAAAATTCAGAAACAGATCTGAATTAACATTCTTTGCAAAACAAACTAGAATTACCCTTAGAAATTGTGGTGTTATTAATCCCCTTAAAATTAATGAATATATAGCAAGACACGGATATGAAGCATTAGGAAAAGTCCTAACCACTTTATCTCCAGAAGAAACAATTTCTGAAATGAAAAAATCAGGACTTAGAGGTCGCGGTGGCGGTGGATTCCCAACAGGATTGAAATGGGAATTTGCTAGTAAATCAGTTTCAGATCAAAAATATGTTATTTGTAACGCTGATGAAGGAGATCCAGGAGCATTCATGGATAGAGCAGTGCTTGAAGGAGATCCACATTCAGTATTAGAAGCAATGGCTATTTGCGGTTACGCAATTGGCGCAGATACTGGATATATTTATATTAGAGCTGAATATCCAGTAGCTGTTGAAAGATTAGAAATAGCAATTAAACAAGCTAACGAACTTGGGTTATTAGGTAAAAACATCTTTGATTCAGGATTTGATTTCAAAATAGAAATAAGACTTGGAGCTGGAGCTTTTGTATGTGGTGAAGAAACTGCATTAATTGCTTCAATTGAAGGCGAAAGAGGAATGCCAAGAAACAAACCACCATTCCCAGCGGTAAGAGGTTTATTCGGAAAACCAACAAACGTTAATAATGTTGAAACATTTGCTAATGTTCCAGTTGTATTCTTAAAAGGTGCCGATTGGTTTAAATCAATCGGAACTGAAAAATCAAGTGGTACAAAAGTTTTTGCTTTAGGTGGTAAGATTGCTAATACAGGATTACTTGAAGTTCCAATGGGAACTACATTGAGAGAAGTAATATATGAAATAGGTGGAGGAATTCCTAACAAAAGAGAATTCAAAGCTGCACAAACAGGTGGACCTTCAGGAGGTTGTATTACAGCCGCATCTCTAGATACACCAATTGATTTTGATAACTTAGTACAATTAGGATCTATGATGGGTTCTGGTGGTATGATTGTATTAGACGAAGATAACTGTATGGTTGACGTTGCTAGGTTCTATTTAGAATTTACAGTTGAAGAATCATGTGGTAAATGTACACCTTGTCGCGAGGGTACAAAAAGAATGTTAGATATTCTTAATAGAATATGTGAGGGTAAAGGAAATTTAGAAGACCTAGATATTCTTGAAAGACTTGGTAACATGATTAAGGATTCTTCATTATGCGGTTTAGGACAAACAGCTCCTAACCCAGTGTTATCAACTTTGAAACATTTTAGAAGCGAGTATATGGCACATGTAGTCGATAAGGTTTGTCCAGCAGGGGTTTGTTCTGAATTAACAAACTATGTTGTATTAGACAACTGTATTGGCTGTACTAAATGTGCTAGAAACTGTCCAGTAGGAGCTATCGAAGGAAAAGTTAAAGAAAAACATTTCATTGACTTGGACTTATGTATTAAATGTGGTGCATGTAAATCTGCATGTCCAGTTAACGCTATTTCTACTAAACCTGAAGATTGGATGAGTGTATAATATGGCTAATTTAGTTAATTTGACTATTGATGGACAAAAAGTTACAGTTCCATCCGGTTTTACAGTAATGAAGGCAGCGGATTCAATTGGAATAAGTGTTCCTAGATTATGTTTCTTGGAAGGCATTCATGAAGAATCAAACTGCAGATTATGTATAGTGAAAATTGATGGGCAAAGAGGATTGAAAACTTCATGTTCAACAAAAGTACAAGAAGGAATGGTAATTCAAACAGATACAAAAGAAATATATGAAGCTATTTCTTTTAACCTAGAATTACTTGCTGGTAATCATAAATTTGAATGTTGGAAATGCTCAAGAGAAAACTCTTGCGAATTCCTTGATTTATTAAGAAGATTTAATGTAGATAATGATTTCTCAAATGCCAAATTATTTGACCAAAAAGAAATCAAAATGAATAATACAAGTGATGCTATGATTTTGGATTCAAGTAAATGTGTTCTTTGCGGTAGATGTGTATCTGCCTGTGAAAAACAATCAGGGCTTGGAATCCTAAACTTTAGTAATCGTGGTTCAAACACATACATTGGTCCTGCTCAATTCCATAATTTAGAAGATGCTGGATGTATTTATTGTGGTAAATGTATTCAAGCTTGTCCAACTGGAGCTATTCGTGAGAAAGATGAAATTAAATTCTTTGAAAGAGTATTAAGAGATACATCTAAAACTATCGTTGTGCAAGTAGCGCCATCGGTAAGAGCTGCATTAGGTGAAGAATTTGGTTACAAAATCGGAACTAATGTTGAAGGACAAATGTTTGCTGCTTTAAAAGCATTAGGTATTAACGAAATAATGGACACAAACTTTACAGCTGACTTAACAATTATTGAAGAAGGTCATGAATTTATTAACAGAGTTCAAAATGGTGGAGTATTGCCAATGTTTACTTCATGTTCACCGGGGTGGGTTAATTACTTAGAACTTTATCATCCTGAATTTATTCCTAATTTATCAAGTTGCAAATCACCTCAACAAATGGCTGGAGCATTAATTAAAACTTATTATGCTGAAAAACTTGGCAAAAAACCTGAAGATATTTACTCAGTTTCAATCATGCCTTGTGTAGCTAAAAAAGCTGAAGCTAATAGACCAGAAATGGGTAGAGATGGATACAAAGATGTTGATTTAGTAATAACAACTAGAGAATTAGCTAGAATGATTAGACATAGAGGAATTCCATTTAAAGATTTAGATCCTATTAGACCATTTGGAGATTTAGCAAGTTATACTGGTGCTGCATCAATCTTTGGTGTAAGTGGAGGTGTTATGGAAGCCGCTTTAAGAACTGTAACTGAAATCTTAGAAGGTCATTCAACACCAGTTGAATTTAAAGACATCAGAGGATTAAAAGATATTAAAGAAGCAACATATAATGTGGCTGGACTTGAAGTCAATGTTGCAGTTGTGCATGGTGGAGCTGCTATCAAAGACTTCTTTAAAATGATGAAATCTACTGGAAAGCAATATCATTTCGTTGAGTTTATGGGATGTACAGGTGGATGTATTAATGGTGGTGGACAACCGATTGTTTCGGCAATAAACCAAGAAAAATATGATGTTAGAGCTTTAAGATCAAAAGTTTTATATAATATTGACCATAATACAGAATTTAGAAAATCTCATGAAAATCCAGCTATCAAAGTTATCTATGATGATTTCTTAGGGAAACCTGCTGGTCATAAAGCACATGAATTATTACATACACACTATAACAAAAGATCATTTTATGAAGTAAAACTGTAATTAGATGATTATAAATTAAATAAAATAATACTGCGGGTTTATATGGTGAAAATAATTTACAACATCATTATTAAATCCGCAGTAAATATTATATAATATATTTGGTTATACAATGATATGCAAAAAACGTAAAAGCCGAAGGAGATTTAAATGAAAAAATTATTGACATTTGTACTAGGAATATTTGTTGTATTAGTTTTAGTTGGTTGTAATCAAAATTCAGAACCACTAACAGTTATGGCTCCAAATGGAGCGCCAGCATTAGCACAATTATTCGTGCAAGACAATGAAGATTACGCAGTTGATATAGTTAATGGAGCGGATCCACTAATAGCCGCTTTAGGATCGGGATCACACGATTTTGTTTTTGCGCCTACAAACTTAGGAGCTAAACTATATACTTCAGGAATTGATTACAAGTTTTTAGCCGCAGTAACGTTTGGTAACTATTTTTTAGTTAGCATGCAGGAAGATGACTTTACTATTGAATCACTAGAAGGTAAAGAAATTATTGTATTTGGTCAAAATGCAACTTCAGATATAATTATTAGATATATTTTAGAAGAAAATGACATAAATGCAACTTTAACATATGTTGATGCAGTTTCTACTGCCAATGCTGAGTTTATTGCAGATAATAATAAGATTATTATGACTGCAGAACCATTGTTATCAGTATTAGCAAATAGTGTATCAGGATTTAAAACAATTGATCTTCAATTAGAATATCAAGAGATTACTGGTGAGGATAGCTTTCCTCAAGCAGGCGTATTTGGAAAAACAAGTTTAACTGATAAACAAATAAATAATTTCTTAAAAGATTTAGAAGAATCAGTGGAAAAAGTGAATGAAGATTTAGATGCAGCTGTTGCAAAAGCCGCTGAATTAGAGTATACTTTCCCAGAGGCAGTACTTCGTACAGCCATTCCAAATAGTCATTTGGATTTCAAATCTGCTTTGGATGTTAAAGCTGATTTAGAAGAGTATTTCAATATTATTTTAGATATGAATGGAGTTTTAATAGGCGGTCAACTTCCAGAAGCTGATTTCTATTTCCAACCATAATAATCATAATAATTAGGTGATGAATTTGAAAAAAACTGGAATTACTGCATTATCAATATTTTTCATTTTTCTAGTTTGGATAATAGCTAGCGTTGTTGTAGATAACTCGCTATTATTACCTAAGCCAGGACAAGTGTTGGTTGCTTTTAGCAAGATATTTGTTGATATAGACTCAATATCCGTAATATTTAATACAATATTACGTTTATTAGTAGGTCTTTTAATAGCTTCTGTATTGGGATTATTGTTAGGGATAATTGCTGGATTCAAAAAGAGTTTCGCTACTTTTTTCAATCCGATAGTCACAATTTTGAGAACTATACCAGTTATATCTATTACGGTTATATTATTAATAATGTTTGGTTTTTCATTAACTCCATATATCATTACATTCATAATGTTATTTCCTTTAATATATCAAGGAACTTATGGAGCTATTACTAATATTGATCAAGAATTAATAGATGTTTATAAATTAGAAGATAATCATTTCTTTTCTGGTTTAATTCATTGTTATTTACCTTTAATATCTAAAAGCATAAGAACTGCTTTATTACAATCCCTAGGATTAGGGATAAAAGTATTGGTGATGGCGGAATATTTGTCACAAACAAGAAATTCTATTGGGAACGAGTTATATCAAGCGAAAGTTAATTTGCAGTATGACGAAGTATTTGCTTGGACACTATTATTGATATTATTAGCGCTACTATTCGAGATGTTAATAAACCGTTATAAACCAATAACTGAAAAACTAAAAAAAGTTTCAAAATAACTTAAGATTTAATAGACATTACTATAAAAAGTAGTATAATGTTTATGATAAGGGAGTAACTGACGCGTGCGTGGTTAAATCAACATTACGGCAATATAGCCTGGTTTAATTCTAACAGTAAGACTTATGCACAATTGAGTGCATAGGTCTTTTTTTTAAAAAAAGAGAGGAATACATATGAACGATTATCTTAAAACAATTAAAGAAGTACTAGAAGAACAGTCGGTTGATATTAAAAATGGTTTATCAACTGAAGAGGTTAATAAAAGACAGGAAGAATTTGGACTTAATGAATTGAGAGAAAAAAAGAAGGTAACTTTACTTCAAATGTTTCTTTCTCAGTTTAATGATTTTTTGGTAATCATATTACTAGTTGCTGCGGCTATATCTATTGTAATAGGAATACTTGAAGGAGAAGGGTTAGTAGATGGACTTGTCATTTTAGCGATTGTTCTATTAAACTCAGTTCTTGGAGTAGTACAAGAACAGAGAGCTAGTAATGCTTTGGCGGCACTTAAAAAAATGAGTTCTCCAAGCGCAAAAGTAATCAGAAATGGAAAACCAGTAGAGATTCCTTCAAGCGAGTTAACAGTAGGAGATATTGTACTACTTGAAACCGGGGATTACATAGCTGCGGATATTAGATTGTTAGAATCGACTAACTTAAGAACTGATGAATCCGCTTTAACTGGGGAGTCAACACCAGTTGAAAAATATTCTACAATCAATTTTGATAAAGAAACAGCTTTAGCTGATAGAGTTAATTCAGTTTATATGTCAACTCTAGTTACTTATGGTAAGGGTAAAGGTATGGTATCTAGTATCGGTATGGAAACAGAAATCGGTAAGATAGCCACTATGTTGGACGATGTCAAAGAAGGAAAAACCCCTCTACAAAAAACTATTGATCAATTTGCAAAAGTTCTAGGATTAATCTGTATAGCAGTGTCTTTAGTTGTATTTGGTTTAGGCCTTCTACAAGGTAAAGAATTATTAGATATTTTCTTGACTGCAGTTGCATTAGCAGTAGCAGCAATTCCAGAAGGCTTAACAGCTGTAATTACAGTTGTGTTGGCATTAGGAATGCAAAGAATGGTTAAAAGAAATGCAATTATCAAGAATTTATCAACAGTTGAAACATTGGGACAAGCAACAGTTATTTGTTCAGACAAAACTGGAACTTTAACCCAAAACGAAATGACAGTTAGAAAAGTATTTGATATAAATAATGAATACGATGTTTCAGGTAATGGTTATTCATTAACCGGAGAAATTCTATTAGGCGATAAAAAAACAAAGGTATCAGATAATTTAAAAAGAATATTACAAATTTGTTTATTATGTAATGATGCAAAATTCGAAAGCGAAGACAAAGTATTAGGCGATCCTACTGAAGGAGCATTATTAGTTTTAGCAGCAAAAGGTGGATATTCTATCGAAGATTTGGATACCCAATATCCACAATTGAATGAATACACTTTCGATTCAACTAGAAAAATGATGACTTCAATCAACAAAGTTGATAAAGAAAACCTTGTTATGACAAAAGGAGCTTGCGACCAACTTATTAAACAATGTGATCGTATTTCAATTGACGGTGAAATCCGTAAAATAACTCAAAAAGATATCAAGAAGATTCTAGATAAAAATGAAGAATATTCTAAAAATGCTTTTAGAGTATTAGGTTATGCATATAGAATTACTGATACTCCTAAATCAAATGATTTAGAAAAGGATTTGATTTTTGTTGGATTAACAGCGATGATAGATCCACCTAGACAAGAAGCTAAAGAAGCAATTGCTAAGTGTCATAAAGCAGGAATCAGAGTTATGATGATTACTGGTGACCATTTGACAACAGCGAAGGCAATTGCTACTGAACTTAATATATTAAAACCTGGTCATTTAGCTTTATCTGGTGAAGAAACAAGAAATATGTCAGATGAAGAATTTGAGCATGCGATTCTTAATTGTGATGTGTTCGCAAGAAGTACACCTGCAGATAAAATACGAATTGTGGAAGTACTACAAAAGAATGGCGATGTAGTAGCTATGACTGGTGATGGTGTAAACGATTCTCCAGCACTAAAACAAGCAGAAATCGGTATCGCAATGGGCATTACCGGTACTGAGGTTTCAAAAGAAGCTAGTAACATGATTTTAACAGATGATAATTTTGCTTCAATAGTTGCGGCTGTTGAAGAAGGAAGAATCATCTATAGTAACATTAGAAAATTTACTATCTATTTAGTATCATGTAATATTGGTGAAATACTAATTATCTTAGTGGCTATGATCTTCAGTAATTTCTTTGGTGGATTCATTCCCTTGGTCGCAATTCATTTATTATGGATTAACTTAATGACTGACTCATTCCCTGCATTTGCGCTTGGAATGGAAAAAGGCGAAAAGAATATTATGGATAATCCTCCAAGAGATACAAAAGAACAGTTATTGAATAAACCGACATTAATAAAAGTATTTATTCAAGGATTGGGACTTATGATAGCTGCTTTAATCAGTTTTAAAATTGGATTGTATATAGCACCTGATCATTTACCTCAAGCTAGGACAATGATATTTGTCACAGTAATCTTTGGAGAATTGTTTAGAACTTATTCAGCTAGATCGGAAACTAAATTCATCTTTGAATCTAATCCATTTTCAAATAAAGCGGTTAATTATGCGGTATTTTTATCAATCGCTTTACTAGGTATATTGGTTTACGTTCCTCAAATTGCAGGTGTTTTCAAAATAGAAGCTTTAACGCTTGTTGAATTAGTGATAGCTATGGCTTTAGGATTCGTTCCTATGTTATTTGGTGAGTTTACAAAAATTGTTCGCAAGAAAGTAGAATAGTTTACATACTGATTTTTGTTTATTATATTGAAAAATAGCGCAAATTGAGGTAGAATGAAGAACAGAGAAAAGGCGGGATAGAAATGAAAAATAATATTTTAAAAAATATTGATTTAGATTCTGGCGAGAAAATATATAAAGATTTTCGTAAATTGAATGCTAAAGGATATACTTGCCAAATTCTTTTAACCACCAAAAGACTTATTATATTTTCAAGTGGTTTTGCACTATCAAAAGGAAAAAAAGCAAAACAAAAGCGAATGAATGAAATAGATATTAATTCAATCCATCGTTTTGAATATTACATTGAATACTTAAAGAACAATATTTGGGTTCGATTAATTGGGTTTATATTATTTGCTATTGCTATTGCAGGAGGGTATTTCCTATATATGGGAAAAATCGCAGTTCCAGCAAGCATTCCTTTCCTACCATACAGCAAATATGCTGCTGTTGGATTAGTTGCGTTTATTGGGTTATTAATGATATTTACAATTAGAAAAACATTATACTTAAATATTAACTCAGGCACTAACGATAAAACAGTAATTAAATTTGATGTTAAAAAATATAATGAACTAGCTATTCGGTATTTAGCTAGCAGAATTAGACCACATTAAGCGTTCTTTTTGAACGCTTTTTTTATTTGATATTATTGATAATAAATTTTGTGATATAATGTTAATTAGAAGAAATTGAAGAGGTGAAGTATGAAATTAGATTACAAAAAGACTTTTTATATAGGTTTGGCATTTTTTCTTATCACAATGTTCTGGCAAACTTATGATTCAGTAATTTCAAAAATTTTAATTGACAAATTTGGGATGAACCAAACTTGGTCAGGGTTTGTAATGGCATTTGATAATGTTTTAGCTTTATTCCTAATACCTTTATTCGGTACATTATCAGATAAGCAAGAATCTAAAAAAGGTAGAAGAACCCCTTATATTATCGTGGGTACAATTATAGCTTCATTTGCATTTATGGGGTTATCATTCTCTGATAGTATGCAAGCATCAAAATTAAGAGCTGAAACAAGCATAACTAGCGATTATGAGTTAGTTCAAGATGATGAAATAACTCAGATTGAATGGACAACTATGCAATCGGCTATTGAAAATGAATGGACCTTATTATTGGGTGATGGGATTATTACTCAAGAAAGATATGACGAGGTTGAAGCTGAAATTATCGTCGCAATGGATCAATATCTTGTAGATAATGATATATCACAAAATGAAGAAGACCAGTTAAAAGAATTATATTATTCCCATTTAAATCAAAGAGCTTGGGTTCAAACATCTCAATCTCCTGCGATTTTTATTGTATTCGTTATAAATTTACTTGTTGCTTTACTTGCAATGGCTACATTTAGATCACCTGCCGTAGCCTTAATGCCTGATGTTACAATTAAACCACTTAGATCTAAAGGGAACGCGGTAATTAACCTTCTAGGTACATTTGGAGGTATTCTAGCTATTATCGTTTTAACAGTATTCGGATTAGATAATCTATCCTATGTTAACTACACGCCTGCATTTATTACAATAGGTGTATTAATGTTGGTTCTACTAGGAATCTTCCTATGGAAAGTTAATGAACGTAAATTAGTAAGCGAAAGAGAAGAATTAGATATAAAATTAGGTTTGACTGAAGAAGCTGAAGCAAAGGAATTACATGAATCAGTGGCTATTCTTAATAAAAACAAACGTAAATCATTGTTCTTAATTTTAGCATCTGTATTCTTATGGTTTACAGGTTATAACGCTGTTACAACTAAGTTATCTGATTATGCACCAAAAGTATTAGACATGGGATTTTCACTACCATTGCTTATTGCACAAGGAGCTGCTTTAATATCATTTATTCCAATTGGGATTTTAGCTACTAAAATAGGTAGAAGAAAAACTATTCTTGGTGGTATTATCATGCTTACTCTTTGTTTTGGATCAGTGTATTTCTTAACACCGGATACAGCTTTTGTAATGTATATTGTATTTGCATTAACTGGTGTAGCTTGGGCTACCATTAATGTTAACTCATATCCAATGGTTGTAGAACTTGCAAAAGGCTCTGATGTTGGTAAATATACAGGGTACTATTATACATTTAGTATGGCTGCACAAATTTTAACTCCTATACTATCCGGCATCTTGATGGATAACACAGCACTCGGAAGAAAAATATTGTTCCCATACGCAGCTTTATTTGTTTTCGCATCGTTAATTACTATGTTATTTGTAAAACATGGAGATGCAAAAATTATTCCAAAGGGTTCTATATTAGAGAGTTTTGATGTAGATATGGATTAAAATAATTTTATGAACTATAAAAGTGGACTTCAATTTGAAGTCCACTTATTTTATTTTATTTAGTATTTATTTTTTTGGAATGAAATATTCAAATACTGAGTTGTCATAATGTTTTTTAACCATATCGAATTCTTTTTGATTTTTGGAGGCATAGGAAATAACACACAGACCTTTTTTGTATACGTGGTCGCAGTATTTATTTGGTAAATCTTGTATTCCATAATTAACAAAATCAGGTTTGGAAAAACGATTAAAAAACATGCTTTTCATTAAGTACTTAGTAATTTTCTTCATTTTAGGGTCATTCCTAAAGTATTCTGTTATTTGACCACGAATTATTTCAGGATGATTCTTTTTAAACCACATTACAATATATGGATTAAAGGAATGTATTGCATATACACCTTTATAGTCTTTCATTGTTTTTATGAAACTTTCACATAAAAGTTTGTTATTACCTAATGGTTTAAGTTCAATTAATAATGGAACTTTACCATCTATCATTTCTAGAACTGATTTAAGAGTTGGTATTTTTTCCTTTGTATTTAAAATTGTATAATTGCTGATTTCATCAAAAGTTAAATCTTTTAAGTATAAATCTTTACCAACTAATCTTTTTAAATTATGATCATGAAAAACTACCACGGTTCCATCTTTTAAAACGTTTATATCAAATTCAATACCATAATTTTTATCCATTGCCATTTTAATTGCGCTCATTGAGTTTTCTGGTATAGATTTATCCAGAGAGTGAAGACCGCGATGAGCTATCTGTTTTTCTTTTATCCAAGTTAAATCTTTCATTTTCTGCCTTCTTTCTATTAATATTATTATAACATTTTTTTTTCGTAAGTAACATTGCCTTTTAATATTTATATAGTGTAAGTTTTGTGTTATAATACCATCTGAGGAGTGAGTAATATGATGAATTTTAGTTATTATAGTCCGACCGAATTTTTATTTGGAAAGGATACAGAAAATAAAGTAGGAAACTTATTAAAAAGCTATAAAGCGAAAAAAGTTTTAGTTCATTATGGTTCTGGTTCGATTAAAAGATCAGGATTATTTGATAGAGTAATTAAGGCAATAGAAGAAGTAAATATTGAATACGTGGAATTGGGTGGAGTTGTTCCTAATCCAAGAGATACTTTAGTATATGAAGGAATTGAAATTTGTAAGAACGAAAAAGTTGATTTTATATTAGCTGTAGGCGGAGGATCTGCTATTGATTCAGCGAAAGCAATAGCGGCTGGAGCTAAATATAAAGGAGATTTTTGGGATTTTTATGATGGAAAAGCAATCATAAAAAATGCTCTTAAAATTGGAGTAGTTTTAACTATCCCAGCAGCTGGATCTGAAGGAAGTTCTGCTTCAGTCATTACTAAAACTGAAGGAATGTTAAAAAGAGGCATGGGAAGCAAGTTCTTAAGACCAACATTCTCTATTATGAATCCAGAATTAACATACACCTTACCGAGATATCAAACCGCTGCAGGAGTTGTGGATATGATTAGTCATATCTTTGAAAGATATTTAACTAAAACTAAAGATGTTATTCTTACCGATCGATTATCGGAATCAACTTTGATTTCAATAATTGAAGCAATGAGGATAATTCTAGAAGAACCAACAAATTACGAAGCAAGAGCTACAATTTGCTGGGCAGGAACTATTGCGCATAACGGATCTTTAGGTGTTGGTAGAGCTGAAGATTGGTCTACACATGTATTGGAGCATGAATTAAGCGCTTTATATGATGTGACTCATGGAGCTGGATTAGCAGTAATGTTCCCTGCTTATATGAGATATACTGTAAATGAAGACGTGCAAAGATATAGAAGATTAGCTGTTAGGGTATTTGGAATAAAAGACAAACCTAAAAAACCGTTAAAAATAGCTTTAGCTGGAATTGATGCTTTAGAAGCTTTCTTCAAAGAAATAGGCATGCCTACTAATTTTGAAGAAATAGGTGCTAAAAAAGAAGATATCAGTAAGTTGATTGATAAACTAAGAATAAATCAAGGCGAGAAATTTGGGTCATTTAAAGAATTATCTCTTGAAGACGCAAAAAATATTTATGAATTAGCATGTAAATAGTCAAGAATAACATTCTTGGCTTTTCTTTTTTAAATTTTTAATTAGATTTAATTATATGATAAAATATATTAGTATGTAACAAAGTTATGGAGGGCTTCTATGAAAAAGTACTTTATTTTAAGCGATATTCACTCACAATATGATTTACTTATAGACGCAATTAACAGAATTGGTTTTGATGAAAGCGATCAAGACCATATTTTGATTATTGCTGGTGATGTATTAGATAGAGGTAAACAAGGAGACGCAGTAATAAGATATTTAGAAAACCTTATAATATTAAATAGGGTGCTTGGAGTTGTTGGTAATCATGATGCATTTCTTATTGATATCCTAAATCACAACTACAAGCTTGATAGAGTAAAATTTAACATAGAAATGAATGGTTTTAAAGAGACTCTAAAATTGGGTATAACTGAAGCGGATTTCGAGATAACTGAAGCTACTTTGGATATAATAAGAGAAACTTTTGAGTCCAAATATGCGATATTTACTAAATGGCTAAGAGAGTTACCACTTTTCTTGGAATACGCAAATCACGTAATTGTACATGGATTTCTTGATTTTTCTCTTAGTGATTGGCGTGACACCACAAGCCATTATGCAGTTTGGGAAAGAGGTTATAATAATGTTATCCCGGACACTTTCAAGAAAAAAATAATCTTTGGTCATACCCCAAATTCACACATTAATAATCAAAACGACATTATCTATGATGGTAAGAAAATCATGATAGACGGTGGCGCAGCGAGTGGAGTTCAAATAAATGTTTTAGTTTTAACTGATATAGAAATATAGGCTAGTTTACTAGTCTTTTCTTTTGTGATGTTTTTCTGAGTCTTGTAGTTAAAAAGTGAACAACTGTTTACTTATAGAATATCCTAATATATAATGAAGTTGAAAGAAGGGGTATTATGAAATGTTTTGTTACTGGAGCAACAGGACATATCGGTAATGTTCTTGTTAGAGAGTTGTATAATTTAGGGTATCAAGTTACTTCGCTGGTATTACCAAAAGATGATGTTCAAATAATTGATCCATACACTGATATAATCTATGGAAATATATTAGATTACAAATTCTTAAAAGATAATGTCATAGATTATGATATAGTCTTTCATTTAGCGGGAATAGTCGAAATAGGTTCTGGAAAGAAAAAAATATTGTACAAAGTAAATGTTGAAGGAACAAAAAATATAGTAAAAGTATGTCAAGAAAACAAGATTAAGAAATTACTATATACTTCAAGTGTACACGCATTTGAAGAACTCCCAAAAGGAGAAGCTATGTTTGAACCTACTATGTTTGATCCTAAACTAGTTAAAGGTCATTATGCAAAATCTAAAGCATTAGCTACACACGCTGTATTTACTCAGGATAGTAATGATTTAGAGACAGTAATAGTATGTCCATCTGGGGTAATTGGACCTTATGATTATCAATTATCAAATGCTGGGCAACTATTCGTCGATTATTTAATGGGAAGATTAAGTGCATACATTAATGGAAGTTATAACTTTGTTGATGTACGAGATGTTGTTAATGGAATCATAAATGCTGCAGATAAAGGTATGGACAAGGGTATCTACTTGTTATCAGGAAATAATATTACTGTAAAAGAACTCTTAGATATGATAGCTATGATCACTGGTAGAAAAAAAGTTAAAGCCAGATTGTGGTATTGGTTTATATTGATTATGAGCTATTTTGCAGAACTATATTACAAAATGCGAAGGCAAAAACCTTTATTTACTCATTATAGTATTATGGTATTAAGGTCTAATCATTCTTTTTCAAATGAAAAAGCAAAAAAAGAACTCGGATACAAAGTTAGACCTATCGAGGATTCTGTGAGAGACACTCTTGATTTTGTTAAGGAACACTACTTAGTAAAAAAAGGAAAAAAATGGAAAAAACGAGTAATGCAATAACAAAAGGCTCAACAATAAGTTGAGTCTTTTTTATATTTAAATATGAATATATGTTCACAATGTTTTTTATAGGCGAAATACTCTATATTAGGTTTACAATCGGCACACAACTTTGTTATAATAGTGATAGTTTTTCAATTTACCGGAGGTCTTACTAAATGAAAAAACACTTTACATTAGCACCGATTTTTACAGATAACATGGTCTTTCAAGCCAATAAAGTAATTAGGATTTTTGGAGAGTGCAAAAAAGGCATCGAAATTTCTATTATATTTTTAGATCAAGAAATAAGTTTTAAGTCTAGAAGCAATGAATTTTTGGTTGAACTTGATGCGGTTCCAGTCCATGAAAAAGGTTTTTCATTTACAGTATATACAAAAAAACAAGAAGTGACTATTTATAATTGTTTGGCAGGAGAAGTATTCCTATTCGCTGGTGGACAAAATATTAACCTAGCGCTAAAAGATTCTTATCATGAGGATAACTACGAAAACTGTAATGTTAGATTTCTAGATTTAAATCAAGGTCTTGACCAAAATTTAGAGTTTAAAAATGAAATTAAATGGGATGTTTGTGGTAAAACATCTTTAGAAAATGCGAGTGCTTTAGGATACTTGTTTGCCAAACACTTGCACACTAAGGTTACGTCACCCATTGGTATAATTTCTTGTAATCATAAGGAAGCAACAATTTTCTCGTGGTTAAGCACCAGAGATATATCAACGCATCTGGCTATTGACAAATATACAAAAAGCGCAAAAAACACAGTAACAGAAATAGAACTTAATACTTCAAAGTTGTATGATGAGTTAATTACAAAAATCATCAATCTATCATTAAAGGCTGTAATTTTTTATCAAGGAGAAAGTGATTATCCACATAGCGATTTATATGAAAGCGCAATAATCAGAATAATTAAATCATTCAGAATAAATTTTAAAGACCCTGAACTACCTTTTATTATTACTCAAATTGCGGGATATGAGTATCCAGATTCAGATGATGAAAGTATATGCAAAATCCGTTCAGTTCAAAGTGCTTTAATGGATGAAACCAAGAAGGTATATATTGCTTCAGCTGTTGATTTAGGCGAAGAAAATAACCCTTCTCCAAAAGACAAATTAATTATAGCTAAAAGAATTACAAACGTGGTTTTAGAAAAAATCTTTAAAATCGGAAAAAATAGTATTTCGCCCGCCTATTATTCTTACCAGCGTCATAAAGATGGTTTAGTGATATATACACAAAATAACTACTTAAATTTGGTATCACGTTCTAATCAAAATCTTGGGTTTACATATACTAGCAATGGTAAAGATTATTTGGATGTAAAAAACATCGATATTTTGAATAATAGAATTGTAATAAAAGACATAGAAAACATTAAAGAAATAAGATATAATTTTAAAAAATATCCTTTCTGTGATATCTATACAACCAATGAATTACCGCTGTTACCTTTTAGAATATATTTAATAGATTAGAAAATGCGATTATTCGCATTTTTTTATTAATTTTAGAGTATAATATTAGTAGGTGAGTTGATGAATATATTAAGTGTTAGCGTAAAAGAAATAGCAGAATTTCTTTTTGGAAGTCAAAGTATTACGAATGATCGAGTATTAAAAACCAGGGCTCAAGAAGGAATAGAAATTCATAATTATTGGCAAGGTCAATACGGTGAATTTGACCAAAAAGAAGTTGCTTGTAAAACAACTTTTTTTGATGATGAGATTCAACTCACAATTAGAGGTCGAATCGATGGTGTTATTAAAACGGATGAAGGATTATGTATTGAAGAGATAAAGTCAACTCATACCGATTTTGATATTCTTGATGAAAAGACTTATCCAAGTCATTTAGCACAGGCAAAAATCTATGCATATATGTATCTTGAAGCGAACGGTTTAAAAAGCATAAATGTTATGCTCACATATATAAAAGTAAAAGATAGAAAAATTCTACAAATTGAAAAACATTTAACAAAAGGAAAACTTGAAAAATATTTTAATCAAACAATTACAAAATATGTTGATTGGTTGAAGCTTCTAAATAATCATGAAAATGAAAGACTGAAATCAATAGAAGGATTGAAGTTTCCGTTCGAAAATTATCGCCTAAATCAAAGAGAAATGATGGCGTATATTTATAAGAATGTTTTAAGAAAAGGGAAATTATTTGTTGAGGCACCCACAGGCATAGGTAAAACTGTAGCTTCGCTTTTTGCTGCTTTGAAAGCGATTAATCAACCTAGGCAAAAAGCCTTCTATTTGACTGCCAAAAACGATGGAAAGAAAATAGTTATAAATACAGTGAAACTTTTAGAAGAGAAGGGGTTAATCGCCAAAACATGCGAAATTACTTCGAAGGACTCAATGTGTTTCTTAAAAGAAAGGGACTGCGACCCTGAGGTATGTAAGTATGCTAAGGGTTATTATAAAAGAGTATATAAAGCTATATCCAATATCTTCGAAAATGAAACCTTAATAACTCAGGATGTATTTAGAAAATATGGTAGGAAACACACAGTGTGTCCATTTGAATTATCACTAGATACGTCAAACTACTCCGACATAATTATTTGTGATTATAATTATGTTTTTGATCCTCTTGTGCACCTGATTAGATACTTCGAAGATGACACTTATAACCCAATCATTCTTTGCGACGAAGCACACAATCTTGTATCAAGAAGTAGGGGTATGTTTTCCGCAAGTTTATTTAGCGAAGATTTTTTAAGAATTAAAGAGACTTCAAAATATCTAAAACCTAACCCAACTTCTGAGTTAAATTTGGTGTTAGATATATTCGCTGAAGTAAGTATTGAACTCATGGAAGTTGACTTCATTAAGAAAGATGAAATCAATCCGTATTTAATAAAGACACTAAGAAAATTATTAATGAAGTTGGACCAAATTTTCTCTGATGATAGAATAAAATTTGATAAAAAAGCACTTAGAGAATTCTATTTTGTCGTTAATAGATTTATCAAAATCAGCGAGTTTTACAACGATGATTTTGTTTATCTAATAGAAAAATCAGAAGAGGAAATAACGATATCTGTGAAATGTCTAAATGCGGCGAAATACATTAACCAAACTATAGACATGCATACCGAAGGGTGTACATTTTTTAGTGCGACGCTAGATCCTATCACTTATTACAAAACTTTATTAACAAATAATGAAGGAGATGATATTTCTTTAGTATCATCTTTTAAACAAAGTAATCTCTTATTACTAGCTATTGATGATATATCAACTAGGTATCGAGACAGAGAAAATTCAATTGATAAAATTATCGAAGTTACAAGATCTTTGGTGACCTCAAAAAAAGGAAATTACATTCTGTTTTTCCCTAGTTATGTCTATATGAATTTAGTTAAATCTAGGCTAGCTGAAGAGATAGAAAACGTTAGCTTTATTACCCAAAGAAAAGAGATGTATACAAAAGAAAGAAAACAGATGATGGATTTGTTTAAAGAGGAGTCGGAAACTACACAAGTATTTATGTTCGTAATGGGTGGAATTTTTGGTGAATCAATTGATTTAATAGGTGAAATGTTATCTGGAGTTTTAATAGTTGGAGTAGGATTGCCAGCACTAAGTCCATTTAATAATGTATTAAGATCCCACTATGATATGACCTTTAATAATGGGTTTGACTTTGCATATACATATCCTGGATTAAATAAAGTGATTCAAGCTGTAGGGAGAGTTATTAGAACTGAAACCGATAGGGGAGTAGCTATTTTATTTGATGACCGTTTTACAACAAGAAAATACTTGAACCTATATCCTAAAACATGGAATCATTTAGAAGTTTGTAACGATACAAAAGAATTAAATAATATGATCAAAGATTTTTGGGAGGATGGATTAGATGAAGAAGAAGTCAGTTAGCAAACGGATTCTTAACGGATTATTAATTACATTTATAGTGCTGATATCTTTTGTTTTGATTATTAACATTCCAATAATTACTTTAAGCAATAAGACAAATGATGTAGATTACAGCAATTGGATGAGCGAAAACTTAGATGATGAACAAAAAGTTGTTGATATCGCAATGTTAGGTGCGCATGATGCTTTTTCAAATGAAATAAATATATTTAGTGAACTTGACCCCTACGAAAGCAATAGTATTATGCAAGGCTTCACTGGGGTGTTGATTAAAGGGTTCATTATGAGACAATCTCTAACTCAGGTGAACGATGCAGAAGCGTTACTTAGCAGTGGAGTTAGGTATTTAGATATAAGATTAACGTATGATGAAGAGAATTGGTTAACCAAACATAATTATATATCCGGTGAATTTGAACCTATCGCAAATCAAATCACTGATTTTCTCGAAAATAATAAGGGTGAATTTTTGATATTAGATTTTCAACACGTCAGTGGTGTTAGTTATGATGTAAGTGAAGATTATGATACTTTTTATAATATGTTAAACTTATATGGATTACTAGACTTTGCATATACAGTAAATAGTCTAGAAGATTTGACTTATGGGGACTTAACAAATAATGGGACTGAATCAAAAGTAATTATTATCTCTAAATTTCAAGATTCAACTGGAATGATTCTTAACTATAATTCGTCAATCAGGTCAAATTGGGCTGATTCAGATGATTTTGAATATATAGTTGATTTCTTACAAGAAGAAGCAGACATAGTAGAAACTGCAGGTATTGAATACAATTTCAGGGTAATGCAAGCTGTATCCACAATGCAGATGAGTGGGCCAGGAATATTAAAAGCATTAACAACTTGGTCTCTGATTGAAAGAGCTAAAGACTTTAACGCATTTCTGTTAGAATATGAAAGTTTTGAGGAATTGTTAGAATATTTACCTATTGTTATGGTAGATTATTCGGATACCAACTATAAAGAATTTAATGAAAATATAATGAAAATAATCATCGATTTCAATTGAAATTGGTGATTTTTATATATAATAAGGAAGAAAAAGAAAAAAAACGGAATTAACGAAAAAAAATACTTGCATTATAAATTGAAATTTGATATCATAGTAAAGCCTATGTAAATAGGAAGGCAGAGATTTGGGAGGTTGCTGACACACACATAGCCGTTGTTATGGTGGTGAAGATGTGATGTTAGGGAATTTTCAATGAGCCTGTATATAAGCTAAATTATATGCAAAGGAGGAGCTTAAATGGCTACAAATCAAGTTATTAGAATTAGATTGAAATCTTATGATCACAGATTATTGGATCAATCAGCAAAGAGAATAGTTGAGACAGCTAAAAAAACTGGTGCGAAAGTAAGTGGACCGATTCCACTTCCGACTGAAAAAGAAATTTTTACAATTTTAAGAAGTCCGCATGTTAACAAAACTTCACGAGAACAATTCGAAAGAAGAACTCACAAGAGACTAATCGATATCGTGAATCCAACAGCTAAAACAATTGACTCGTTAATGCACTTAGATTTACCATCTGGTGTAGATATTGTCTTGAAGTAACAAATATTAAATAGGAGGTGTACTCATGGCAAAAGGTATCTTAGGAAGAAAAGTAGGAATGACTCAAGTATTTGATGAAACTGGTAAAATGATTCCTGTCACAGTAATTTCGGTCGAACCGAATGTTGTATTGCAAAAGAAAACTATTGAAACTGATGGATATTCAGCAGTTCAATTAGGATTTATGGATAAAAGAGCTAACTTAGTTAACAAACCATTATCTGGACATTTTGCAAAAACAGAAACAACGCCTAAGCGCTACATTAAAGAAATACGTCTTTCAGGAATGGAAGAGTATGAAGCTGGCCAAGAGGTAAAATGTAATATATTTACCGCTGGAGATTATGTAGACGTAACAGGCATGTCAAAAGGTAAAGGTTATCAAGGTGTTATTAAACGCCATAACTTTGCTACTGGATTTAATACACATGGATCTAAATATCACCGCGGTGTAGGTTCAATGGGTGTAATCGCACCGAACCACATTAGAAAAGGTAAAAAAATGCCAGGTAGAATGGGTCATATCAAAGTGACTATTCAAAACCTAGTAGTAGTTCGTGCTGATGCGGAAAAAAATATCCTTTTAATTAAAGGTAACGTACCAGGACCAAACAAGAGATTATTAATAATCAAAAACGCAATCAAAAAATAATATTATCGGAAGGAGGAATAAGCTATGCCTAAATTAGCAATGTTAAATCAACAAGGAGAATCTGTTGGGAATATTAATCTTAGCGATACGGTATTTGCAGTAGAAAATAACGAACAAGTTATATATGATGTTGTCAAACAACAAAGAGCTGCAATGCGTCAAGGAACATCGAAAGTTAAAAACAGATCAGCAGTTAGAGGCGGTGGGAGAAAACCATATCGTCAAAAAGGAACTGGACATGCTCGTCAAGGAACTATCCGTGCACCACAATATGTTGGTGGTGGAGTAGTATTTGGACCAACCCCTAGAGATTATGATTTTAAAGTTAATAGAAAGGTTAGACGTTTGGCTCTAAAGATAGTATTATCTGACAAGGTTAGACAAGAAAACCTTATTGCTGTAGACTCTCTAGCTTTAGCATCACTAAAGACTAAAGAAATGCTTACAGTGGTAAATAGTTTAAAAGCAGAAGGTAAGATAATGGTAATTATGGATGAAGTTGACAACTTAGTTGAAACTGCATCAAGAAATATACCAAATATCGTTACTGTTGCATACAATCACATTAGTGTTTATGATGTATTAAACACAAATGTTGTGATAGCAACAGAAGCTGCACTAAAGAAGATCGAGGAGGCTTTAAGTTAATATGGATAAATATCAAATAATTAAACGCCCGATTGTATCGGAAAAGACAACAAGCTTATCAGAACAAAGAAAGTATACTTTCGAAGTTGATAAAAGAGCAAATAAAATTCAAATCAAAGATGCTGTTGAAGCTATCTTTAAAGTGAAAGTGGAAAAAGTAAATGTCATTAATGGTAAAGCAAAAGCTAAAAAAGTGGGTCAACACTCAGGATTTACAGCTGCTGTTACAAAAGCCATTGTTACTCTAAAAACAGGTAACAAAATAGACATTTATGAAGTCTAATAGGAGGATTAAATAATGGCTATTATAAAGTTCAGACCGTTGACTCCTGGTCAACGACACATGACAAAGCTGGATTACAACGAAATTACAGCTTCAAAGCCAGAGAAAAGCTTGACTTCTATCATAAAAAAACAAGGTGGTAGAAACAATCAGGGTAAAATTACTGTCCGTCATCAAGCCGGAGGAGCAAAACGTAGATACAGAATCATCGATTTCAAAAGAAATAAAGATGGTGTTATTGGTAACGTTGCAACTATTGAATACGATCCAAACAGAACAGCTAACATCGCATTAATAAATTATGTTGATGGAGAAAAAAGATATATTTTAGCTCCAAAAGGTTTAAAAGTCGGAATGACTGTTGAATCAGGAGAAAAAGCTGACATCGTAATCGGAAACGCAAAAGAAATCAAAAACATACCTGTAGGTACTGTAATTCATAACATTGAATTATCTCCTGGTAAAGGTGGACAATTGATTAGAGCTGCTGGAACAAGCGCACAAATCTTAGGTCGTGAAGAAAAATACGTTTTAGTAAGACTAAAATCAGGTGAAGTTAGAAGAGTTTTAGGAAGATGCCGTGCTACAATAGGCGAAGTTGGTAATGAGTTCTATTCATTAGTTAACATCGGTAAAGCCGGTAGAAAAAGACACATGGGAGTTAAACCAACAGTTCGTGGTTCAGCTATGAACCCAGTCGATCACCCTCATGGTGGTGGAGAAGGTAAACAACCAATTGGACACAAATCACCATTAACACCTTGGGGTAAAGTTGCCCTTGGTAAAATCACAAGAAAAAATAAAAAACCTAGCGATAAACTAATCGTTAGAAGAAGAAATAAATAAGGAAGGAGGAACTCAATATGTCACGTTCAATAAAAAAAGGTCCATTCTGCGACGATCATTTAATGAAAAAAGCCGTTGCAGCAAACGAAGCAAATTCAAAAAAAGTAATTCAAACATGGTCGAGACGTTCTACTATATTCCCCAATTTTGTAGGATTAACTATAGGTGTTCATAACGGGAAACAACACATTCCTGTATATATTACTGAAGATATGGTTGGTCACAAATTAGGAGAGTTCGCTCCGACAAGATCTTATCGCGGTCACGCTGATAAGAAAGTTTCAAAGGGAGGTAAATAATAATGGAAGCTAAAGCTATTGCTAGAACAGTTAGAATTTCTCCTCGTAAAGTGAAACTTGTTGTGGATTTAATAAGAGGTAAAAACATCGGAGATGCATATGCGATCTTAAGAAACTTATCAAGAGGCGCATCAATCGTTGTGGAAAAACTACTTAAATCTGCTGTTGCAAATGCAGAACACAATTATCAACTTGAACAAGAAAACTTATATGTTAAAGAAGTTTATGTTGGTGAAGGTAAAACAATGAAAAGAATGCAACCCCATGCACAAGGTAGAGCATTTCAAATTTTAAAGAGAACTAGCCACATATACTTAACAGTGGCAGAAAGAGAATAGGAGGAATTTTATGGGACAAAAAGTCAATCCAATAGGACAACGCATAGGAATCATTCTTGATTGGGAATCAAGATGGTATGCTGATAAGAATGACGTAGCAGATTTACTTCATGAAGACATTAAAATTCGCGAATTAATCTATGATCTCTATAAAAATGCTAGTGTTTCTAAAATAGAAATTGAAAGAAGCAAAAAAAGAGTTATTATCACAGTTAATACCGCTAAACCAGGTATGGTAATCGGTAGAAATGCTGAAACGAAAAAAGCTGTTGTTGCTAAATTACAAAAACTTACAAATAAAACAGTATATTTAAATGTTGTTGAAATCAAACGCGCTGAAATTGATGCTCGATTAGTTGCAGAAAATATTGCACACCAATTAGAAAACAGAGCTTCATTCAGAAGAGTACAAAAAGTTGCAATCCAAAGAGCTCTAAAATCTGGAGCAAGAGGATGTAAAACTTTAATCTCAGGCCGTCTTGGCGGAGCTGAAATGGCACGTAGTGAAGGATACAGTGAAGGAAATGTTCCACTACATACTTTAAGAGCTAATATCGATTATGCTTTAGCAGAAGCTAAAACTACATATGGTAAATTAGGAATCAAAGTATGGATTTACAAAGGTGAAATATTACCTGCAAAGAAGAAGGGGGTTAAGTAATAATGTTAATGCCTAAAAGAACTAAATATCGCCGTCCTCATAGAGTAAGTTACGAAGGTAAAGCCAAAGGTAATACTCAAGTAGACTTTGGGGAATTCGGTCTAAAAGCAAGCGAAGGTGCGTGGATTACAGCGCGTCAAATCGAAGCAAGCCGTATTGCGATGACTCGTTATATGAAAAGAATGGGGCAAGTATGGATTAGAATATTCCCTCATTTAGCAAAAACAAAGAAACCATTAGAAGTTAGAATGGGTTCTGGTAAAGGTTCACCAGAAGAATGGGTAGCAGTTGTTAAAAGAGGACAAGTTATATTTGAACTTGCTGGAGTTTCTGAAGAAATAGCTAGAGAAGCTTTAAGATTAGCAGCGCACAAATTACCAATCAGAACCAAATTTATTTACAAAGAAGAAAGTGGTGATTCGAAATGATGTATGCAAAACACATCCGTGAGATGGACACCAAAAATATTTTGAATGAAATTGAAAGCCTAAAAAAAGAATTGTTTGACCTACGCTTTAAGCAAGCTACTGGTCAATTAGAAAACACTGCACGCTTAAATACCGTTAGAAAGACTATTGCTCGTATGAAAACTGTTCTTACTCAAAGAGAAAGCAAATAAGGAGGATTATTATGGAAAATACAATAAATCGTAAAGTATTCACTGGAACTGTTGTTTCACATCAAAACGATAAAACAATCACAGTTTTAGTTACTACATATAAGAAACATCCTCTATATTCTAAAAGAGTTATCTCATCTAAGAAATTTAGAGCACATGATGAAAAAAATGAAGCCAATACAGGTGATGTAGTTAAAATTACTGAATGTAGACCATTATCAAAATCTAAACGATTCCGTTTGATTGAAATAGTGGAAAAAAACGAAGTTATACTTTAGTTAGGGGCATATTATGATACAACAAGAATCCAGATTAAAGATCGCCGATAATTCAGGCGCACGTGAAATTTTAACAATCAAAGTATTAGGTGGTACTGGTCGTAGATACGCTAGTATCGGAGACATCATTGTGGCTACAGTAAAACAAGCAACTCCAGGTGGAGCTGTTAAAAAAGGTGAGATTGTAAAAGCAGTAATAGTTAGAACAAAATATTCTATACGTCGTGCAGACGGTTCATTCATTAAATTCGATGATAACGCAGCAGTAATTTTAAAAGAAGACATGAGTCCAAGAGGAACTCGTATCTTTGGTCCTGTTGCAAGAGAGTTAAGAGATAAAGATTTTACAAAAATAGTTTCTCTTGCTCCAGAAGTATTATAGGAGGCATTTCATGAAATTAAAAACAAACGATAAAGTCGTTATAATCTCTGGTGCAGATAAAGGAAAACAAGGTACAATCATAAAGGTTTTAACAAAATCAAATAGAGTTGTACTTGAAGGCGATGGACTAACAAAAATAAAGAAACATTTGAAACCATCTCAAGCTAATCCTGATGGTGGAATCATGGAAGTTGAAAAACCAATCAATGTTTCAAATGTTATGTTATTAGATCCAAAAGCAAAAGCACCTACAAAAGTAGGATACAAAACAATAATCAGAAAAGATAAAAAAGAAGAAAAAGAAGTTAAAGTTAGATATGCAAAAAAATCTGGCGAAATTTTGGACAAGTAAGGGGAGAATGAGATGAATAGATTACAAGAAAAATATAAAGCTGTCATAGTACCTGCTTTAGTAGAAAAATTCAACTATACTTCTGTTATGCAAGCTCCTAAAATTAGTAAAATTGTATTAAACATAGGTGCAGGAGATGCAGTTCAAAACCCTAAAGTATTAGATGATGCTGTAAGCGAATTAGGACAAATCACAGGGCAAAAACCTTTAATAACAAAAGCTAAAAAATCAATAGCAAGTTTCAAGTTACGTGAAGGAATGCCAATTGGATGTAAAGTAACGCTTCGTGGAGAAAGAATGTTTGATTTCTTTGATAAATTGGTATCAATAGCTTTACCACGAGTAAGAGACTTTAGAGGTGTGAATCCTAAAGGCTTTGATGGAAGAGGAAATTACACATTAGGTGTGAAAGAACAATTAATATTTCCAGAAATAGACTATGATAAAGTTTCAAAAACACGTGGTATGGATATAGTTATCGTAACCACAGCAAATACAGATCAGGAAGCATTTGAATTGCTAAAACAATTCGGAATGCCTTTCAAGAGATAAGGAGGATATTATGGCAAAAACATCAAAAAAAGTAAGTCAAAAACGCGGATCTAAATTCCCAGTAAGAAACTATACTAGATGTGAACGTTGCGGACGTCCTCATGCTGTTTATAGAAAGTTTAGACTGTGTCGTGTTTGTTTTCGTGAATTAGCTTACAAGGGTCAAATCCCTGGAGTTAAGAAAGCAAGTTGGTAATAATTATGAGTAGATATATTTCCTATAGATTAAGGAAGGAGGCATTATAATATGGTTATGACAGATCCTATCGCGGATATGCTAACAAGAATCCGTAATGCAAATCAGATGAAACATAAAAAAGTTAATGTGCCTGCATCAAAATTAAAAGTTGAAATCTTAGGTGTACTTAAACAAGAAGGGTACATTGTAGATTTTGAACGTGTAAATGATGGAGTACAAGGAACATTAAAAGTAACACTAAAATATTTAGAAAATGAAGAAAGAGTAATTAGAGGTTTGAAGAAAATAAGCAAACCAGGTTTACGTGTGTATGCTAAGACAGACGACATCCCTAAAGTATTAAATGGTTTAGGAATAGCTATTGTCTCTACATCTAAAGGTCTTATGACTGATAGAGCTGCTAGAAGACAAAAAGTTGGTGGCGAAGTAATAGCATATGTATGGTAAATATTTAATTGGAGGTGCAAGAAAACTATGAGTCGTATTGGTAAACAAACGATAAAAGTTCCTGAAGGAGTTTCTATTGACATCAAAGAAAACAATTTAGTTGTTGTTAAAGGACCAAAAGGGGAACTAAGCTTTAACTTTCATGCAAACATGGAAATTAAAGTTGAGAATCAAGAAATTTCTGTAACCCGACCTAATGATTCACTAAGCAATCGTTCACTACATGGAACTACTAGAGCTTTATTGAATAATATGGTTATTGGTGTAACAAACGGATACGTAAAAATCCTTGATATCAAGGGTGTTGGGTACCGTGCTATGTTAAAGGATCCAAAAACATTGGTCCTAAATGTTGGATATTCAAATCCAGTTGAAATGGCTATTCCTGAAGGAATAACAATTGAAATTCCTAAGAATAAAAATACAGAAGTTCAAATAAAAGGTGCTAATAAACAAGTCGTCGGAGAATTTGCGGCAAACATCCGTAAAGTACGTCCACCTGAACCTTATCTAGGTAAGGGTATCAGATATAGAGACGAGCATGTACGTCGTAAAGAAGGGAAAACTGCTAAGTAATTAGCTAGGTGAAATTTTATGTTTAAACCAGTAAATAGAAACAAGGCTAGACAAAAAAGACATAGTCGTATTAGATTTAATATGAAGGGAACACCTGAGAGACCTCGTCTTAATGTTTTTCGTTCTAACAAACAAATTTATGCACAATTAATCGATGATGTAAATCAAGTAACATTAGCACAAGCAAGTTCAAATGAATTTAAAGATGTAAACGGATCAAATCGTGCAGGAGCCGTAGTTGTTGGTGATGCAATAGGTAAAAGAGCCGTTGAAAAAGGATATAAAGTAGTAGTGTTTGACCGTGGAGGATACTTATACCATGGTAGAGTGAAATCTTTGGCAGATGCTGCAAGAGCCGCAGGGCTAGAATTCTAGAAGGAGGTTAACTAAAAATGGAAGAAAATAAAAAACCTGTTCAAGGGAATAATACAAGCACAAATGCAAACCCACAAAAAAGTTCTCAAAACAACAGAAGAAATAGTAACAATAGAAATCCAAGAAAAAATAGAAATCCAAGAAAAAAAGAAGTTAAACTCTATGATGAAAGAGTTGTTAGCATCGGCCGTGTAACTAAAGTTGTAAAAGGTGGTAGAAGATTTAGCTTCTCAGCTTTAGTAGTAGTTGGAGATAAAAAAGGTAAAGTTGGATTCGGAACCGGTAAAGCTGGGGAAGTTCCTGACGCTATCAAAAAAGCTATCGAAGATGCTAAGAAAAACATTATCATTGTACCAATAACAGGAACTACAATTCCTCATACTATAACAGGTAAATTTGGTGCTGGTAAAGTATTCTTACGCCCAGCCGCAGAAGGTACAGGAGTTATCGCTGGTGGACCAGTTCGTGCTGTATTGGAGTTAGCTGGAGTACAAGATGTATTAAGTAAATCATTAGGTTCTAGTACACCTATTAACATTGTCCGTGCAACCGTAGAAGGTTTAAAAGAATTAAGAAACGTTGAAATGGTTGCGAAAATGAGAGGACTTACTCCTGAGGAGGTACTCAAGTAATGGCACAAGTTAAAATAACTTTAGTAAAAGGTTTATCAGGTCATAAACCTAATCAAGTAAAAACAATAAGAGCTTTAGGACTACACAAAAGAACTTCTTCAGTAATTAAAGAAGAAAACGATATGATTAAAGGTATGATAAAAACCGTTAGTCATTTAGTGCTAGTCGAAAAAGTGAAGAAGTAGGAGGTCGTTATGAACTTACATGAATTAAAGCCAACACCAGGCTCTACACATTACAAGAAAAGACTTGGACGTGGAACAAGTTCTGGTCATGGTAAAACAGCAGGACGTGGTACAAAAGGACAAAACGCTCGTTCTGGTGGAGGAACTAGACTTGGTTTTGAAGGTGGACAAACACCTTTATTCAAACGTCTTCCAAAAAAAGGATTTACTAATCCTTTTAGAAAAGAATACGCTATAGTTAATATATCTGAATTAAACAGATATCCTGAAGGTACAGTTATTAATCCTGAATTACTTATCAAAGATAGAGTAGTTAGAAAAGTACTTAATGGAGTTAAAATTTTAGGAAAAGGGAAATTAGAAGTAAAACTTACTGTTCACGCTCACAAGTTCACAGCTGCAGCTGAAAAAGCTATACTAGACGCTGGTGGCAAAACAGAGGTGATATAATAATGGACACTTTAAAAAAGATTTTTAAGAATAAAGATCTGCTTAAAAAAATCGGATTTACATTATTAGCATTTATGATTTTCAAATTACTAACATATGTAACAATGCCTCTTATCAATTCAGAATCATTAAGTAGTTTATTTGATAACTCTGGATTCTTAGGTATTGTTAACTCAATTTCTGGGGACGCTTTAAGAAACTATTCAATTATCGCACTTGGAATTAGTCCATACATCACTGCATCGATTATTGTGCAAATGTTACAAATGGATATTATTCCAGCGTTTAAAGAATGGAGCCTTGAAGGTGAAACTGGTAGACAAAAAATATCTAGAGTAACTAGATATATGGCGATAGCATTAGCATTTGTACAAGCAATAGCTATGACATTCGCTTTCCATAATTCACAAACATCATTATTCCAACCATTCGTAAGTGACTGGGCAACTGAAGGCGGAAGGAACCTATGGTTCTTGATATACTTCTATATTGCTGTAGTGTTAACGGCTGGTACAGGATTTATGATTTGGCTAGCTGATCAAATTACTTTAAAAGGAATTGGTAATGGATCATCAATGTTAATCGTTGGTGGTATCATTATGTCATTGCCAGGAACTATTACTTCACTAATCCAATATTATATAGCGGATCCAAGTGGGCTTTTAGGAACGGCAGTGTATTCTGGACAGGGTACATTCGCAGGTTATGCACTCTTTGGAGTTAGTATTCTGAGTTTTATTCTTGTATTAGTAGGGGTTACTTATATGCAGGTCGCAATAAGAAAAATTCCTATTCAATATGCAAATAGACCAGCATCAGCTAAATTCAAAGGAAAATCGGAATCTAACATTCCACTTAAGATTAATACCGCGGGAGTTATTCCGGTAATCTTTGCATCAATTATTCTATCATTACCAAATACTGTATTTGGATATATGACTATAGGAGCTGGTGCAAGTAACTGGTTATCACAAATATTCTCATATAGTCAACCTATTGGGTTCGCGCTATATATTCTATTAATCTTTATCTTTACATTCTTCTATACGTTCATCATTATTAAACCTGAACAAATGGCAGAAAATTTACAAAAACAAAACGCTTATATACCTGGGGTTAGACCTGGATATGAAACAGAAACTTATATTACAAAAACTTTATTTAGAATTACAGTTATAGGAGCATTTTATCTTATAGTAATAGCAAGTTTACCGATTATTACATCTATGGCTTTAGGACATTCATATGCACAAATCGGTGGGACTTCCCTACTAATTATCGTTGGTGTTGCATTAGAAACTGCTAGGCAAATTGAAACGGATACTCAAGAAAAAACCTATACAGGATTTATGAGATAACAATCTATGATCAATTTGTTAATTATGGGTAAACCAGGCGCTGGAAAAGGTACTCAGGCTAAAAAACTTTTAGAATATTTTGAGTTAACTCATATTTCAACCGGTAATATTTACCGCGAAGAAATTAAGAAAAACTCTGCTATAGGGATTGAAGCTAAAAAGTATCTTGCAGAAGGAAACCTGGTACCAGATGATATGACCAACGATATTGTGAGAAAAGTACTCAGCGCTCATGAGTATTCAAAAGGTTTTATGCTTGATGGATATCCAAGAACTGATTCGCAAGCTGATGCTTTAGATTTAATGTTAAAAGATTTAAATATCAAACTAACTGCTGTAATAAATGTTGATGTTAGAGATGAGGTATTACTTCATCGAATGGCTGGTAGAAGAGTTTGTTCAAATTGTGGACATACTTATCATATTGACTATCATCCACCAATCAAAAAAGGCACCTGTGATTACTGTGGACATCAATTAATACAAAGAGAAGATGATTTAGAAGAATCTGTAATGAATCGTTTAAGTATTTACAATAAAAAAACGAAACCATTATTGGATCACTACCAAAGAGCAGGTATTTTAATGATAGTCGATGGTGGACGAACTTCTGAGGAAGTTTTCAAGGAAATAATTAGTAAATTAGGTGAATAGATATGGTTACAAGAAAATCAAATCGTGAAATTGAATTAATGAGAGTTGCTGGTAGAATAGTGGCGTTAGCTCATAGAGCTGCTGCGAAAGCTATTAAACCAGGAATGTCAACTAAGGAATTAAATGAGTTGATTGAAAAAGTAATCCTAGAGAACGATGCAATACCATCGTTCAAAAATTATAACGGATTTCCCGCAGCCGCATGTATTTCGATAAACGAAGAAGTCGTACACGGTATTCCAAGTCCACATAGAATCATGAAATCTGGAGACATTGTCTCTGTAGATATTGGTGCTATATACAAAGGATACCATGGAGACTCGGCGTGGACTCATGCATGCGGGGAGATTTCCGAAGCAGCAAGTAGATTACTAGAAGGAACAAAAGCAAGTTTATTTGCAGGGCTAGAATATGCCAAAGCAAATAATAGACTATCAGATATTTCTCATGAAATCCAAAAAACCGCAGAAGGTTTAGGATATTCAGTAGTAAGAGAATTTGTAGGACATGGAATTGGAAAACAATTACATGAAGATCCACAAATCCCTAATTATGGACCACCACATAGAGGATTATTGTTGAAATCGGGAATGACATTAGCGATTGAACCAATGATTAATATAGGCCATAAAGAAGTAAAAGTACTATCTGATGGATGGACCACTATAACCCGCGATAAATCACTATCAGCTCATTTCGAGCATACGGTACTGATTACAAATGATGGGTATGAGATTTTGACAAAGGTATAAAAAGGGAGTGATTTATTTGGCAAAAAAAGAAGATGTTATCGAGATGACAGGGAAAGTAGTTGAAGTTTTGCCCAATGCTCAATTTATTGTTGAGCTAGAAATCGGACACCGCATAAAAGCACACGTTTCTGGTAAAATCCGCATGCATTACATACGCATTTTACCAGGTGATAAAGTTAAAGTTGAACTATCAACATATGACCTAACACGTGGAAGAATTACTTATAGAATGAAATAACAATTAACAATTAAAATTTAAAGAAAGATTTTGGGAGGTAATGGTATGAAAGTTAGACCATCTGTTAAAAAAATCTGTGATAAATGTAAAATAATCAAAAGACATGGAAAGGTTCTTGTTATTTGTGAAAATCCAAAACACAAACAAAGACAAGGAGCATAGGAGGAAATTATGGCACGTATCGCAGGAGTAGATATTCCTAGAGAAAAAAGAATAGTAATATCTCTTACATATGTATTCGGAATCGGAAGAACTAGATCTGAGCAAATCTTAGCTGCAGCTGGTATTTCTGAGAGTAAAAGAACAAAAGACTTGACTGATGAAGAAGTAGTTAAAATACGTCAAGAAGTACAAAAGTTTACTGTAGAAGGTGATTTAAGAAGAGAAAGAGCTTTAAACATTAAGAGATTAATGGAAATAGGCTGTTACAGAGGCTTACGTCATCGTAGAGGATTACCTGTTCGTGGACAAAACACTAGAAATAATGCTAGAACACGTAAGGGACCAAGAAAAACAGTAGCTAATAAGAAAAAATAGAAGGGAGAATTGAATAAAATGGCACGTAATGCAAGAACAAAACGTCGTGTGAAAAAAAATATTCCTATGGGAATCGCACATATTCATTCGACTTTCAATAATACAATTATTACAATTACTGATACAAAAGGTAATGCAATTGCATGGAGTTCAGCAGGAGCAATCGGATACAAAGGTAGCCGTAAATCAACTCCGTTCGCTGCAGGATTAGCATCAGAAGCAGCAGCTAAATTAGCTATGGACAATGGTGTTATAAAAGTTGAAGTAGAAGTAAAAGGTCCAGGACCTGGACGTGAAGCTGCAATTAGAAGTTTACAAGTTGCAGGATTAGAAATTACAGCAATTAAAGATGTTACACCAGTTCCACATAATGGATGTCGTCCAAGAAAACGACCTCGTGGTTAGGAGGTAACCTATGAAGGACTTGAAATTCGAAAAACCTAAAACATTTACTGAAGAAATAAATGATGATTATGGAAGATTTGTAATAACGCCTCTTGATAGAGGATTTGGAATTACTATCGGGAATTCATTAAGGCGAGTTTTATTGTCTTCTTTACCAGGATCTGCAATTGTTAACGTTAATATCGATGATGTAGTACACGAATTTACACCTATTGACGATGTAGTAGAAGATGTTACTGCAATTGTATTAAACCTTAAAGGAGTAATTTTATCTATCGATAATGAAGATTCTTTGGTTGAAAAAAGACTTGATATAACTGTTACAGGACCTAAAGATGTTTACGCAAGTGATATCTTAGCTGATGAACAAGTATCAATTATCAACCCAGATCACTATATCTGTCATGTAAATGCAGGTAAAGAATTTAGAATGGTAATGAAAGCCAGAAAAGGTAATGGTTACGTAAGTTCTAAAGAAAACGCTACATATAAAGAAGATGTAAATGATATTGCAATTGATAGTATTTACACACCTATAGTTAAAGCTGATTATTCAGTTGAAAAAACTAGAGTTGAAGATTCTGGTGATCATGACAAATTAACTATGGAAATTTGGACAAATGGATCAGTAAATCCAAAAGACGCTATTGGCTTAGCATCAAAAATGTTAATTGACCATTTACAAACAGTAGTTGAATTATCAACAACTGAAATTGAAGAAAACTTTATGGTTGAAAGAAAAAGCGAAGAGAAAAATCGTAATTTAGAGAAACCAATTGAAGACTTAGATCTTTCTGTAAGATCTTATAACTGCCTAAAAAGAGCTGGAATTCACACTTTGGGAGAATTAATAGAAAAATCTGAAGAAGATATGATGAAAGTAAGAAACTTAGGTAAGAAATCATTGAAAGAGGTTAAGCAAAAGCTTGAAGAAATGACTTTAAGTTTAGCTAAACACTAATCGGTAGGAGGAAATCATGGCTAGTAGAGGATACACTAAACTTAATCGTAATAGTTCTAATCGTAAAGCACTTATTCGTGATTTAGCTACGCAAATTATTATGCATGAGAAAATTGAAACAACAGTTACAAAAGCTAAAGAAATTAGAAGAACTGTTGAAAAATTAATTACTCTTGCAAAAAAAGGCGATTTAAATTCAGCTAGAGTTGCAGAGAAAACTGTTAGAGATTTAAAACTTGACGACCAATATGCATTAACAAAATTATTTACAGAATTGGGACCAAGATACCAAGATCGTAATGGTGGATACACACGTATTTACAGAATTGGACCAAGAAGAGGCGACTCTTGTCCAATGGCTATTATTGAATTAGTATAATTTTAAATAATAAATAAACCGAGATGCTAAAATCTCGGTTTTTTGTTTGCAAAACTTAGTTAAATATAGTTTATTTACATTGTAAAAACAGGTTAAAAGTGATATATTTCTTGTGTGAGGTGAGCATATGGAAAAAGAGCGAGAATTTATGAAAATATTTAATCGGCTAGAAAAATATTTAAGAATTGAATATAATCAAGGAAATTATACTTATTCTGGGTTTATGTCGACGATGCATAGAATTAGAAAAAGCAAAAAAAATCCATCGATTACAAATAAATATAATTTTGATATTATCCAACAAGCATCCCAAATTAGAAATATAATTTCTCATAATAATAACGTTTTAATACCTACAGATAAATTTTTAGATGAATTCAGAGGTGTTGTAGATAAGATTTGCCATCCGATTAAAGTAGAAAATATTATGGTGCAATTTTCTAAGCTTAAGGTTGCTAATCTTGAAGACAGTGTTGGAACAGTAATTTCTATATTGAAAGAAAAAGGATATAATACAATACCTATTATTGAAAACAATGAATTACTTGGTATATTTACTGAAAAATCTATTTATGATTATTTATCAATTCATAAGAATAATATGATTAATAAAGACATGAAAATTAAAGATATAATAAGTGCAATTGACTTGAATTCAGATCCAAGAAAATATTTTGAATTTATCAATAGAAATGCAACTATTGAAGAAGCATATGATTTATTTGATGTGGATTTAAAACATCGCAGGGAATTACTATTACTATTAGTTACCGAAACTGGCGCAATGGATGAAGGGCTCTTAGGAATAGTAGCATTAAGAGATATTGAAAATGTGTTATTAAATTAGCAAATTTTAATAATATTTGGTATAATATTTAGTTGGACGGTGTATAAATGAGTATCATTTCAGTTAAAAATGTTTCGTTCTCATATAACGAGAAAAAAGAGAGTTTAAAAAACGTAAATATTGAGATTAATAAGGGTGAATGGATATCAATTTTAGGTCATAATGGATCAGGTAAATCGACGTTAGCTAAAACGTTAGTTGGATTACTTGAACCGCAAGAAGGTGAAATCTATATTGATTCAGTTAAGTTAACTGAGAAATCAGCCTATGACGTAAGAAAACATATCGGAATAGTCTTCCAAAATCCTGATAATCAATTTGTTGGTGTCACTGTAAGAGATGACATCGCTTTTGGTATGGAAAACTTATGTGTACCTAGAGAAGAAATGTTAGAAAAAATTAATTTCTATGCTGAAAAAGTGGATATGCTTCAATATCTAGATAAGCAACCCTCTAACTTATCTGGTGGTCAAAAACAAAGAGTCGCGATAGCGGGTATTTTAGCTATGCATTCTGATATTTTAATCTTTGATGAAGCAACATCAATGTTAGACCCTTACACTAGAAATGATTTAATTGCTTATATCAAAACCTTAAATAAAGAAGGATTAACAATTATTATGATTACACATGATGTTAACGAAGCATTATTAGCCGATAGAATATTAATTTTAAATCAAGGAGAAGTTTTTGCTTTTGACGAAACCAAAAACTTACTAAAAAATAAAAAAGTCTTTGAAGACAGTCACTTAGAATTGCCAGTGGCTTTGGAAGTGGCTTTAGAAGTTAAAAATGAAGCCGTAAAGGAAAAATTATGGGAATATACTTTAACGAAGTAGGTTATGAATACGCTTCATATTCAAAGGTAACATACAAGGCAATTCAAAATATATCTTTGAAGATTGAAAAAAATAATGAATTTATAGCTTTAGTTGGTCATACCGGTTCAGGGAAATCAACACTGGCCAAACATATGAATGCACTAATGTTTCCAACTACCGGATCAGTAGATATATTTGGGAATCATATAACTAAAAAAAGAGATAAATCTATTAACTATAATAGTATAAGAAAGAATGTTGGATTAGTTTTTCAATTTCCTGAGTATCAGCTATTTGAGGAAACAGTTGAAAAAGACATAATGTTTGGACCGATGAATTTTAAAGTTCCTGCTGCTGAAGCTAAAAAATTGGCTTTAGAAGCGCTTAAATTAGTTGGCTTAGACGAAAGTTATTTAACTAGAAATCCATTTAATCTAAGTGGCGGAGAGAAGAAAAGAGTAAGTATTGCTGGAATTCTTGCATTAGATCCGGACATTCTCGTTTTGGATGAACCTACAAGCGGATTGGATCCTGCAGGCAAAAATACCCTAATGAATCTTTTCACTGAGATTCATAATAAAACAAATAAAACAGTTGTTATTATTACTCATGATATGGATTTGGTATATCAATACTTCAATCGAGTAATAGTATTAAAAGATGGTGAATTATCATTTGATGGTAAACCAGATACATTATTTAAAACTGAAATATTGAAATACAATCATTTGGATTATCCAAATACAATCAAAACATTAAAATATTTAAAAGAGGAATTAAAATTAGATTTAAATATATATCAAAAAACCGCAACGGACGCAATAAAGGAAATTAATAGGGTGACTCAAGATGAATAGTATTATCTTAGGGCAATATATTCCTGGTAAAGGTTTCTTTTATAGATTAGATCCTAGAACTAAAATCATCTCAGTATTATTCCTCATGATTGCGGTATTCATGTTGGAAAGTATCGTTCAATTATTAATAGCTTTTGGTATAGCGTTTATTATGTTACTAATTGGTAGAATTTCGATACTAAAAGTGATAAGAGGACTAAAACCAATATTCTTTTTATTGATTTTCACCTTTATATTTCAAATAGCTTTGAATACGGAAGGCGTAATTTTATCTACAGCTACAATGCATTTTAATGTATATAGTGTTATTGCTGTTGTATTATTGTTTATCATTTGGAGATTATTAGTTAAAATAGGTAAGTTCAAAATATTAATGCTTGTAGCGTTTATTTTGGGTTTATATTTTATATTTAGATATGTTAATCAAGCAACCGATTTTTATTCTTTCCAATTAACCATCTATGAAAAAGGGGTTGAGATGTCAATCTTTGTGGTTGTGAGATTATTGATTATTATTACATTTACAACTGTATTAACCTTAACAACTAAACCGACAGATTTAACTCAAGGCTTAGAAAGTCTAATGCGACCTCTTAAAAAAATTGGATTTAACTCAGAAGATTTTGCTTTAATCATTTCGATAGCTTTACGTTATATTCCAACAATATTTGATGAAGCACAAAAAATAATGTCTGCTCAAGCTAGCAGGGGAGCTGACTTCAGTCAGGGAAAACTTAAAGATAAACTCAAGCAGATTATCTCGCTTTTAGTTCCGATGTTTATTATCGCGTTTATGCGAAGTGAAGATTTAGCGGATGCTATGGAATCGAGAAACTTTGTACCAGGAGAAAAAAGGACAAGAATAAATATTTTAGCTTTTTCTATGGTAGACGTATATACTGGAGTTTTCACATTACTTTGTTTTGCAGGAGCGATTACGGTTAAGGTGTTATTCTAATGAATATAGATTTGAGTAGGCTACACAAAGATGTGGCATTAAAATATGATAAGTCTATATTTCTAGGATTAAAAAACGTTAAGGATTTTGTTGAAAGCAATTATATGTTATTCGAAAACCTGGATTTAAAATCAATAGAAGATTCGCAAATTATTTATGGATACAATTCACTTGGAAACCCCTTTAAATTGGGGTTTGATAATAATCTAATTCAAAGAATTGTTATAGTGACTGAGTCAATAAATTATCGGAGATACAAAGTAAGTTTAGCTTATGATGGACATGATTATTTTGGTTTCCAAATTCAAAATAATCAGAGAACAATTCAAGGGGAATTGTCAAAGATAATTACAAAAATTAATTGTTATGATACCTTAGTTCAAGGAGCATCAAGAACTGATACGGGAGTACATGCCAATAACATGGTTGTTCATTTTGATACGGATAGAAATTTAGATTCAGAAAAATGGTTAGAAGTTTTAAACCACCAACTACCAAAAGATATATTAGTTAAATCAGTTGAAGAAGTACACCCATTGTTTCATTCAAGATACGATGTATATATGAAACGTTATGTTTATAAAATCAGACTAAATGAGGTAGATCCATTAAGAATTAATTATGAGTGGAACGTCCAAAATATTAACATTCAAACCCTTGAAACTAACATTAATCAATTAGTGGGTAAACATGATTTTATTAGTTTTTGTAAAGGGAATCCCGATACATCAATTAGAACAATTTATAAAACAGAAATAGTTAAGTCTGAACAAGGAATTGATTTAGTATTCGAAGGAAATGGCTTTTTAAGATATATGATTAGATTGATTGTATTTGCTCTAGTTCAAATTTCTACTGATAATCTAAATATGGAAATTAAAGATATTCTGAAAGAAAGAAGTAGGACGCATACAAAACACATGGCACCAGCAACTGGGCTATATTTGGATAAAATTACATATTAAAAACGCTGATTACAAAATCAGCGTTTTATTATATTTATAATTTTATTTTTTTAATTTATCTAGTTTTGCAATATTTCTTTTAGATACAATTTTTTTAACAATTGCAACAATTAAAAGAATGATAATATTAACAGATACAATTGCTGCCCCTGAAGGTATGGTAACTGAGTATGCTAGCCACAAACCAAAGAACACTGAAAGTTCAGAAAATACAATTGAGATAATCAGTGTGGACTTATAACTCCAACCAACCCGCATTCCAGCAGCAACAGGAATAATCATCATTGATGAAATCAACAATACTCCGGCTGATTCTAATAAAACTGATACAACAATTGATAATACTACCATAAAGATTATTTGGAATAAACTAACATTAATTCCAAGAAATTTTGCTGTTGTTTCATCAAAACTAACTGATAAAATTTGTCTCCCAAAGATTAAAAATAGTAACAATACAATCACCGCAGTTATAAAAATTAGAACTAAGTAATAATCTGTAACTGTTAGGATTGAACCGAATAAGTAATTGTATAAAGACCCAGTTTTTTTTGATAAAGAAAAGAAAATAGCACTTAATGCAGATCCTAAACTTATAACAATAACCATGGATATTTCCTTATAGTTTTTATAAGACCTTCTAAATAACTCAATCAATAAACCACCGACGACTGAAAATAAAATTCCTAAATATAGTGGTCGCTCAAAGAAAATAGAAATTCCAAGTGTTGATAAAAATAGACTTACTGAAATACCAACTAAAGAAAAATGTCCTAATGTATCTGCAATAAAAGATAATCTTCTTACAGTTACAATTGAGCCAATTGTTGGAGCGATAGCACCTAAAATTATTCCAGCGAACAAAGCTCTTAACATAAAGTCTTGTTGGAATAAATCGTTTAGGAAAGATAACATCATGATTTATCAACTCCCTCAATATCTTCTTTTGAAGAGATTGTAGTCGTTAAATCTAGTGCCATATCAATTACGTGAGTATAATTAAGGTTTTCCAAAGAATCAGTGTGAGTAATTAGAATGATAGTTTTACCCAATGCATGCAACTCGTCCACTGTTTTATAGAAAAACTCTGTGTTTTGTTTATCGATTGATGCTGTAGGCTCATCTAAAATCAAAACTTCAGGGTCATTTAACATTGCTTTAACAATGAAGACTCTTTGAAGTTGACCTCCAGATAAAGAATTAATATTTTGATTAACTATTTCTAGAATTCCCATTTGATCTAGAAGTTTTAGTTGATTGTGCTCAGATTTTTTGGTAATTGTTGAAAACCTTAGCAACTCTTGAACAGTAAGTGGAAACTCATAATTGAAATTATCATAATTTTGACTTACGTACCCAAATTTAGTCCATTTTTTAAAAGAATTAATATCTTGTTCATCCAAAAAAATCATCCCGTTTTTAACGGAATTTATTCCTAACAAGCATTTAATTAAAGTTGATTTACCAGAACCATTTTTCCCTTGTATAACCAAATAATCACCGCGGTTAATAGTATGAGATAAATTATTAATCACAGTTTTATGTCCGTAAGAAAAAGACAAATTTCTAATATCTATTTGCATATAACATCATCCTTTTGATATATTGTATCATACTAAGATATTTAATTAAAATAATTTGTTTAAAAAAATCGTTAATTATGAGATAATAGTAAGGTAAAGCAGGTGGAATTATGAAAGGCAAATTTATTAGTTTTGAAGGTCCAGATGGTTCAGGCAAAACTTCCGTAATAAAGGTTGTAGAAAAGCACTTTAATGAAAAAGGATTTAAGACTCTTGTAACAAGAGAACCAGGTGGGATTAAAATTTCTGAAAAAATCAGAGATATCATTCATGATGTTGAACATACAGAAATGGATCCTAGAACTGAGGCGTTGTTATATGCTGCATCAAGGAGTCAACATTTAAATCAAAAGATTATTCCAGCATTAGAATCTGGAACGATAGTACTTTGTGATCGTTTTGTTGATAGTTCTTTGGCGTATCAAGGATTCGGAAGAGAATTAGGATTAGAGAAAGTACTAGCAATCAATATGTTTGCTATTGATTCGTTTTTCCCAGACCTAACTATATTTGTGGACGTAAGACCAGAAGTTGGCTTAAACCGGGTTTTTTCAACAGCTGAAAGAGAAAAAAACAGATTGGACTTAGAACCACTTAAGTTTCATAGAAAAATATATGATGGATATTTGAAACTAATTGAATTATATCCAAACCGCATTAAAAGAATTAATGGAGAACAAGAGTTAGACAATGTAGCTAAAGACGCGATTGATCTAATAGAAACAATAATCTAATAAGAGGTAAATATGTCAGTAAAATCATGGGAAGACGTTAGCATATATCAAAAAGATGTATCACGAATTATCACGAATAGTTTTAGACTGAATCGCATATCACATTCATATATCTTTGAAGGTCCTAACGGAACTAAAAAGACAAGTACTGCAATGTTATTTGCGAAATCTTTATTGTGCACTAATTCCAAGAACTTTAATCCATGTAATGAATGTCATAGTTGTAGAAGGATTGATAGCTTAATGCACCCTAACCTTTTTTATATAAAACCAAAAGGCAAGGTGATTAAGAAAGAACAAATTCTAACTCTAATAAATGAGTTCTCAAAGGCTTCGATCGAAAATGGACCAAGAGTGTATATAATTGAAGAAGCAGATAAGCTTAATCTGACCTCTGCGAACACGCTATTGAAAACTATGGAAGAACCAGGATTAGAGATCTATCAGGTTTTAGTTACAGAGAACTACAACTCACTATTAAAAACTATAATTTCTAGAGCTGAAATATTGCATTTTACACCAATAGATAGAAAAATTATTAAAAATCATTTAATCAAGCAAGGTATTACTCTAAATATCGCTAATGCTGTAAGTGAGTATACAGTAGATATGGGTGCTGCTATACAGATTGCAGAAGATTTTGAGATGATAAACATAATTAAATTAGCTATTGAAATACATAAAACATATTTGATTAAAAATTTATCATCGGTAATATTGTTTAAAGAGAATAATAATGACGTATTTAAGAAACCAGAAATAACGGATTTCTTTTTAACGTTAATGATTTTTTATCAAAAAGATATTCTGAATTATCAATTGAGACATTTTGAAAATATCTGTTTTGAAGAAGAACTAGAAACAATAAAAAAACTATCTGAAAAGATGTCTCAAAAGTATGTAGAAGAAAACATTACCAATATGCTTGGATTAAAATCCAGATTAAAGTATAATATCAACAACAAACTTGCGTTCGATAAGATGCTCGCTTGCTTAGAAAGAGGTTACAAGTATGCAACATACTGTGGTGGCGATACAGTTTAATCGCTTAGGAAAAAAATATTATTTTGATACAGCAAATATAGATGTAAAAAATGGTGATAAAGTGGTAGTTGAAACAGCAAGAGGAGTTGAACTCGGATTTGTTGTTTCAAATATAATGACTATAGGTAATGAAGATTTAGTATCTCCGCTTAAACCATTAGTAAGAATTGCTAATCGTGATGATATCAAAAGATATGAAGAGAACGTGGCTAAAGAAGTACATGTTCTTAAAAAAACTGAAGATTTAGTTAAGATGAATAAATTAGAAATGAAACTGTTAAATTGTGAATACACATTAGATAGGTCAAAACTAATTATCTATTTTAACGCCGAAGGTAGAGTTGACTTTAGAGACTTAGTTAAAGATTTAGCTAATGAATTTCACGTCAGAATTGAATTAAGACAAGTAGGTACTAGAGATGGAGCGAAAGTTCTTGGCGGTATCGGACCTTGTGGTAGACAAACGTGTTGTACTAAATTTTTAAATGAATTTCAACCAGTCTCAATTAAAATGGCAAAGAATCAAAACCTTTCACTCAATCCAAATAATATCTCGGGTATCTGTGGTAAATTACTTTGCTGTATAAACTATGAAGATGAATATTACAAAGAGTTAAGAAAAATGATGCCTAAAATGGACTCATTTGTGTTAACACCTGAAGGTAAAGGAAAAGTAGTTCAAATTAACTACATTCTGCAACAAATTACCGTAGAAATAAAAGGAAATTATAATCAATATAATATTTCTGAAATCCAATTCAAACAAAAAGCATCTCAAGAAAACCTTGATGTTAAGGATAAGGATTTATTGAATTTAGAGGAATAAAATGTCGAAAGAAGAAATCCATGATTTACTAGCTTATGATGGTTTAAAAATTATTCAAAGGAAAGATTTATTTCGCTTTTCTTTGGATTCTTTATTATTAGCAGATTTTATAAATGTTAATCTAAGAACAAAAAGAATCATCGATTTCGGTACTGGGTTAGGACCTATACCACTTTATTTAACTCTTAAAACTAAAAAACCAATCATCGGTATTGATATTCAAACCGATGTTGTAGAACTAGCAAAAAGAAGTGTTCTACTTAATCATTTAGAAAAGCAGATTACTATTTATGAAAGAGATATAAAAGAAGCATATCAAGATTTTGAAACAAATATTTTTGATATCATTACTATTAATCCACCTTTCTTTAAGTATCATCATGATGCTTTCTTAAATGATTTAGATGCTATGACTATTGCTAGACATGAAGTGTATATAGATTTAGAAGGAATCATTGTAGCTGCTAAAAAAATGATTTCTAACGGTGGTTCATTGAATTTTATTCATCGAGCAAACCGCTTGGAAGAAATCATTTTATTGCTTAATAAACATGGCTTTGTAATTAAACGAATTAAATTTGTGTATACAAAAATTTCTAAAGACGCAATGATGGTTTTAATAGATGCAAGGGCAAATGGCAAAACCGGCAATTTGAAGATTGAAAAACCTTTAATCATCTATAATGAAGAAACAGAATATACCGATGAAGTATTAGAAATATTTCATCTAGGAGATGATAACTTTGTTAAGAAATCTTAATTATAAATCAGATAAAAGCACTCTATACCTTATAGCAACACCAATAGGAAACTTGGAAGATATTACTTTGAGGGCTTTAAGAATTTTAAAAGAAGTGGATAAGATTTATGCTGAAGACACTAGAGTTACGGTTAAATTATTAAATCACTATGAAATAAAAAAACCTTTAATTAGTTTTCATGAGCATAATCAAAATTTCAAAATCCAAGATGTTTTAGAGGATTTAGCTGGGGGCTTAAAAGTTGGATTAGTTTCTGACGCTGGAATGCCACTTGTTAGTGACCCTGGGTATGATTTAGTTAGACAAGCTTTAAAAAACAGTTATAATGTGGTATCTTTACCTGGAGCTAATGCTTTATTACCTGCACTAACAATGTCAGGCATTAAAACTCATCCATTCTTGTTTTATGGATTTTTAGATTCTAAAGGTAGTAAAAGAAGAACGGAATTAGAAGATTTAAAATATCGCAAAGAGACTTTAATTTTTTATGAGGCTATACACCGAATTAAAATAGCTATGAAGGATATGTATAATATATTAGGCGATAGAGAGTTTGTTATAGCAAGAGAAATAACAAAAACTTTTGAAGAAATAATTAGCGGAAAACTAAGTGAATTTACTGAATTAACAGAGTTAAAAGGTGAGTTAGTTTTGATAATTGAAGGTTATCAAAAAACTCAGGAAGAATCTAGTTTAACTATTATTCAGCAAATTGATTTCTTCATAGAATCTGGAATGAAAAAAACCGAAGCTATGAAAAAAGTTTCTGAAATGACAGGATTACCTAAAAATCAAATCTATCAAGAATACTTAAATGAGAAAATAAATAAGGAGTGATATTATGAAATTTGTATGTCTATTAGCTGACAAATTTGAGGATATGGAAGCTTTGGCTACCGTTGCGCTACTTAGAAGAGCTGGAATTGAAATTGATTTAGTTTCAGTATTTAATAAAAAAATAGTTATTGGATCTCATGGAACCAAAGTGGTTGTAGATAAACCACTAAAAAAAGTTAATGAATCGGAATATGATGGATTATTAATTCCGGGTGGAGGACATTCTTATGTACTTAGGCAAACTGATTCTGTTATAGAATTAGTATCTCAATTTTTCGAACACAAGAAATGGTTGATGGCTATATGTGCTGCACCTACTGTGTTTGGGATGATGGGTATCATGGATGGCCGTAAATACATTTCTTTTCCTGGAACTGAAAAAGAAATGGGAAAAGCAATAAGAATGAATGATTTACCTGTAGTTCGTGATGGATTGTTCATCACAGCTAGATCTGTGGGTGTCGTATATGATTTCGTATTTGAAATCATAAAAACTATTTATAATCAAAAAGCTGTAGAAAAATTAAAGAAAAATATTGTATTTTAATATATATAGAGGTGATAATATGAATAAAACATTTTATATAACTACTCCGATTTATTATCCGAGCAGTAAATTTCATATCGGTTCAGCATACACGACTTGTTTATGCGATAGTATCATAAGATATAAAAAATTAATGGGTTATGATACTAGGTTTTTAACAGGAACGGATGAACACGGGCAAAAAATTGAGGAAGCAGCACAAAAAAACAATAAAACTCCTCAAGAACATGTGGATTATATTGCTGGACTTGCTAAGGACCTGTGGAAACAATTGGAGATTTCAAACGATGATTTCATCAGAACGACTGAAAAACGTCACGAAGTTATAGTTGAAGATATCTTTGAAAAATTACTGGCCAACGATGATATATACTTAGGAGAATATACTGGAAACTATTGTGTTAGCTGTGAATCTTATTTCACACCAACTCAGCTAGTAGACGGGAACAAATGTCCGGATTGTGGAGAGACAACAAAAGTAATTAAGGAAGAAACATATTTTTTGAGACTTACTAAATATTCAGATAGGTTATTGGATTTTATTGATAAAAATCCAGATTTCATTGTGCCTGAATCTAGAAGAAACGAAGTTATATCTTTTATTAAATCTGGATTAATTGATTTATCAGTTTCAAGAACTGCTTTTTCATGGGGAATAAAAGTTAAATCAAACCCTAAACATGTAGTTTACGTATGGATCGATGCTTTAAGTAACTATATTACCGCATTGGGATATGGGTCAAAAGATGAATCTTTATATAAAAAATATTGGACAGATGGCGATGAAGTGATTCATGTTGTTGGAAAAGACATTTTGCGTTTTCACGCAATCTACTGGCCAATCATGTTATTTGCTTTGGATATCCCGGTGAAATTCAGACTGTTCGCTCACGGTTGGTATCTAATGAAAGACGGAAAGATGTCAAAATCTAAAGGAAACGTGATCTATCCTGAGCAATTAGTTGAGAAATATGGATTAGATGCATTCAGATATTATATAGTGAGAGAACTACCATATGGTAATGATGGAGTCTTTACCCCTGAAGATTATGTAAAACGAATTAATACCGATTTAGTAAATGATTATGGGAATTTAGTTTCAAGAAGCATCTCCATGGTAAATAAATATTTTGATGGACATGTGGAAAATAAAAAACATGATCACGAATATAAAAAATTTGAATTAGACCTTAGCGAAGTAGCGAATTCTACATTTGTTAAATATCAAAAATATATGGATGAATTCAAACTTAGCAACGCTTTACAAGAAATTAGTGTATTAGTTAAAAGGACCAATAAAATAATTGATGATACTTTCCCATGGGAACTAGCGAAGCAAGAAGACCTTAAAGATGTTCTTGAATCAGTAATGTATCATCTATTAGAAAGCATTAGAGTTATTAATATTCTATATTTACCATTTTTATTCAAAACTTCAGATTTAGTATTCGAATTCCTAAATGTAGAACATAACTTTAGAGATTTTAGTGCGATAGAATTTGGGTCGAAAACCGAATATGATGTCGTAAAAAAACCAACACATCTATTCCCTAGATTAGATATAGAAAAAGAAACTCAAGTTATTAAAACGATGATGAATATTGGCGAACCAAAAGAAGAAAAAATTAAAATCATCCCGCCATTATCAGAAATAGAATTTGATGATTTCACAAAAATAGATATTAGAGTTGGTAAGGTAATTAGCGCTAAAAAACACGATAATGCTAAGAAATTATTAGTCTTTACAATCGATACTGGAGACAGGGAAAGAAATATCGTTTCTGGGATTGCGGAGTATTATAAACCAGAAGATTTATTAGGGAAAAAAGTACAGGTTGTAACCAATTTAAAACCTGTTAAATTAAGAGGAGAATTATCGGAAGGAATGATTTTGTGCGGAGAAACTAGCAATAAAGAGCTATTCGTAATCGAGGCACCAAATCAATTGTTAGTAGGAGATAAAATTAGTTAAAAAAAATTACCTCTGTCAAACGAAATTTGTTGACATACATATAGTAAAATGATATGATAATTAAGGTACATTTTTATTTTATAACCCACAAGCCTTTCTAAAATATAAGGAGGTATAAAATGAAAACATTTATGGCAAATGAAAATACAATAAATCGCGAGTGGTTTGTTGTCGATGCAGCTGGAAAAAGACTTGGACGTTTAGCTACTGAGGTAGCTACAGTAATAAGAGGAAAACATAAACCTACATTTACACCACACGTGGACTGTGGAGATTATGTTATTGTTATTAATGCTGACAAGATTGAATTAACAGGAAAAAAATGGGATGATAAAAAATATTATTCTCATTCACAATATCCTGGAGGTTTAAAAACTAAAACGGCTAAAGTATTAATGCAAGAAAGACCAACAAGAATGGTTGAACTTGCAATCAAAGGAATGTTACCGAAAGGTAAACTAGGAAATCAAATGTATAAAAAGTTATTTGTTTATGCAGGAGAAAAACATTTACATCAAGCTCAAAAGCCTGTTGAAATGTTGTTAAAAGGATAGGAGGAGACAATGGCTAAATCAGTAATGTATCGCGGAACTGGAAGAAGAAAATCTTCAGTTGCGAGAGTAATACTAAGACCAGGTAATGGTGAAATCGTAGTTAACGGACGTAAGTTTGAAGAGTATGTACCATCATCATTAGCTAGATTAGATGTGTCTCAACCTTTAGTTTTAACTGCTAACGAAAACACATTTGATATATCAGTAAATGTAAATGGGGGCGGCCTTATTGGTCAAGCCGGTGCTATCCGTTTAGGAATCACTAGAGCTTTACTAGAAGTTAACCCTGAATACAGAAAAATCCTAAAACCAGCTGGATTAATTACAAGAGACCCACGTGTTAAAGAACGTAAAAAATACGGTCTTAAAGGAGCTCGTAGAGCGCCACAATTTAGTAAAAGATAAAATGCCAATTTTAAAAAACATAGGATCCCACATCCTGTGTTTTTTTTATACCGCTAAATATCATGAATTCTCATTAATGACTTTCATTAAATATATGTTTTTGATATAATCGAAATGAAGAGGTGATTTATATGGGATTATTTGGTAAAAGTAAAAAGAAAAAAGAGGCAGAAAGAAAAAAACTAGAAGAACTTGCTAGACAAGCTAAAATAGAAGAAGAAAAGAAAGCTGAGATTGAAAGATTAAGACTAGAGAAAGCCGCTGAAGCATTAAAATTAGCTGAAGCGCAGAAGAAAGCGGAAGCGAGGAAAAAAGCCGACGCTAAGAAAAAAGCCGACGCTAAGAAACCAAAAACAGTTAAAAAGCCAGCGAAGGCAGAACCAAAACCAGTGAAGAAGGTTCAGCCAAAACCAACTGCTAAAAAAGGACCATCTGGGAAGTACGAAATATATCCTGAAGCAGGATTATATAAATATCGTCTTAAAGCTTCTAATGGTGAAATTCTAGCAGTATCATTTGGGTATGCTACTAAAAAAAGTGCTAAAAATGGAATTGAAACTTTTAAAAAAGCGGTAGATAATGGCAACTTTTTTATCTCAACTGATAAATCGAAATTTACACATTATGACCTTTTTGGAGCTAGGGGTGCAAGAGTAATAATTAAGGGTGAATTTTATAAAACAGCGAAGTTAGCAGAATCGGCTGTCGAATCTGTAAAAAAATTCTATATGACTGATAAAATTGATGATTTGAAAGAAATTCCTTCAATTGAAATTAGAGAAGAAATAGTTAAACCTAAAAAAATTGATGAGAATGACAATGGTAAATTCCAATTAGTCAAAGAAGATAAGAGTTTTTATATAAAACTAGTTGCTTCAAATGCTCAGGTATTACTAGTTTCACAAAAATACTCAACTAAGCAATCAGCTTTAAATGGATTAGAAGCTATTAAGAATGCAATTGCTAGCCACAATTTCACTGTGTCAAGAGACAAACAAAATAGATATCAATATAACTTGTATACAGCAAATAAACAATTAATCGTATCGGGAGAAACATATCCAGTTAAAAAGAACTGTTTATCATCAGTAGAATCCGTAGTTAGATTTGCTGGCAAAGCAGTACTTGAAGAAGTAAAATAAAACGCCATCTTGGCGTTTTTTTTATAACTAAATAACAAACTCTAATATAAGTTAACAAAAGTAATATATTGTGTTAAAATTATATGTATGGAGGATAGATATGAAAAAAAGTTTTTTACTATTAGCGCTTATAATTTTAGTCGAACTCGTTTATTCCTTTTTCTTAATTGTCGGAGTTCATATATCTTCTTTATCTTCGATAATTACTAATAACCTAGCACTCTATATCATTTTAGGATTAACTTGGTTATTTGCGTTTGGATTAATCATTAAGGTTTTACTTAAATCTTCATATGCTTACAATAAAAGCCACTGGATAATAATGCTGCTATTAAATCCATTCGTTGGCCTTATTTTGTATTATATTTTCGCAAGAGATTTTCATATCAAAAAGTTATCAAAACAAAGACCGTTATTAGCATCAAAATCATTTTTAGGTTTAGAGGAGAGAACTACACCGGATTACACTAAAACAAAGTATAGTGATATATTCAAATTTATAAAAGATACTACGGGTAGAAGTATATATCAGGACGATACTTATATGGAGATCCTAAATAATGGAGATGTTTTTTTCCCTAGATTAATTTCTGAGTTAAATCTTGCTACAGACTATATATTTATGGAATTCTATATTATAAAAAATGACAATATTGGTATTAAAGTATTAGATATATTAAAAGAAAAAGCTTCAGAGGGTGTTGATGTATATTTAATATATGATCACATGGGATCAAACAAACATCTTAATCGAAAATACATGAAAAGTTTAAAACAAGCTGGAGTAAAAATTGGGATATTTGATCCACAATCTATATCGATATTTAACTCCAACTTAAATTTTAGAAATCATAGGAAAGCAATTGTTATTGATGGAAAAGTTGGATTTGTTGGTGGAATGAACCTAGGGGATGAGTACAATCATCAAGATCCTAAATTTGGTTTTTGGCGAGATACCCATGTCATCTTAAAGGGCAATGGAGTGACTAGTATTCAAAATGTTTTCGTTAAGGATTGGTATTATATCACCAATGATTTGATTGATAAACCAATGGACAAAACAGTAGAAACATTTATTGGTCAAATCGCTATTATTGAATCTGGACCAGATTATGAAAATGGATTAATTAGAGATGTGTATTACAAAATGATTCAAAGTGCGAAGAAAAGCATTAAAATAGTTACACCTTATTTAATTATAGAATCAGAACTTATGATTTCTATTCAAATAGCTCTAAAATCAGGGGTAGAAGTTCAACTTCTTGTGCCTGGTAAACATGACTATATTGCGGTTGGGTATGCTACAGAATCATACTATGAAATACTGCTAAAACTAGGTGTAAAGATATATGAATATGATAAGCACTTTGTGCATTCAAAAATACTTATCATAGATGATGAAATTGCTTCTGTTGGATCTGTTAATTTTGATCCTAGGAGTTTCCATTTGAATTTTGAAGTAACCGCAATATTTGAAAATTCTGCAATAAATGATTTGCTAATAAGTTTTGAAGATGACTTAACTAAATCAAATCAAATTTTGCTTGAAAATTGGAAAAAACGTGGCATAATAATTAAAATTATTCAGGGCTTAGCTAACCTATTTAGTCCGATAATTTAATGTAGGTGGCGGCGGGTTAAAAATTTTAAGTTTAATTTATGTAATAATATATTTATAACTGAATATAAATGGGAGTTTATAGTATGTTTGAGAAATTGATAACCAAAATTATTCTGATAAATCACGTTGCTTTTTCGGAAGAAATATACGTAAAGATTCTTATAGGATATACTGAAAAACCTTGATATAGGGGGGGCTTAAATTTTTTAATCTTGCAATTTTATTTAATATAATGTATAATGTTTTTAGTTTCAAAGTAAAAAAAAGGAGAAATAAATGAACGGTACAGTAAAATGGTTTAACGCAGAAAAAGGGTATGGATTTATTACAGACGAAGAGGGAAATGACATTTTTGCTCATTACTCAGCAATTGAAGGCGAAGGGTACAAATCTCTAGAAAACGGAGACGCAGTAACATTTAATGTAACTGATGGAGACAGAGGACCTCAAGCAGCAAATATAGTAAAGTTATAATAACGCGACTATAGGCTAAACGAAAAAGGATACCAAGTATCCTTTTTATTTTTGTCCAATCCACTTAAATAACTTGAAAATATACCGTTATTACACTATAATTAGTATGTTTAGAAAGGAATTGATTATATGAAGATATATAATACATACACAGACTCAATTGAAGAATTTATACCTACCCACGCTAACAAGGTAAATATGTATGTTTGTGGCCCTACAGTATATAATTATATTCATATAGGAAACGCTAGACCAGTGGTGTTTTTCGACACCGTTAGAAGATATTTAGAATCTAAAAACTATGAAGTTAAATTCGCTTCTAATTTCACCGATGTTGATGACAAAATCATACAAAAAGCAAGTGAAGAAAACTTGCCGGAATTAGAAATTAGCGGCTTCTATATAGAAGCATTTTTAAACGACTTGGAATCACTTAATTGTAAAACTGATTATATAAAACCTAAAGTAACTAAATATATGAGCCACATAATTGAATACATTCAAAATTTAATTGATAAAGGATACGCGTATTTAGTTGATGGAGATGTGTATTTTAGAGTAACAAAAGTAAAAGATTATGGAATTTTGAGTAATAGAAATACAGATGATCTAATCTCAGGTAGCAGAGTAGATGTGAACGCACTTAAGGAAAACCCCTTGGACTTTACATTGTGGAAAAAAACAAAAGATGGCTTAAATTTCGACTCGCAATTTTCTGCGGGTAGACCTGGGTGGCATACAGAATGTGTAGCAATGATTGATGATATATTTGGTGAAGAAATTGATATTCATGGCGGAGGAACCGACCTAAAATTTCCTCATCATGAAAACGAAATCGCTCAAGCAAAAGCAATTCACAATCATGGAGTGGCTAAATACTGGATGCACAATGGACGCTTAAACATGAAAGACACAAAGATGAGTAAGAGTCTTGGTAATGTTGTTTTTGTGAAAGATTTTCCTCATAAAATGCCATTAAGATTTTTCTTATTAAGCACCCATTATAGAACACCACTTAACTATAGCGAAGAAGTTTTTAATATGTATTTGAAGGAATGGGAAAAACTGGAAAATACCTTAAAATCGGTGTTTTTCAAGCTTGACATAAATAATGCTTTGGAAGAAAATATCGAAATAACAGATGAAATAGTACTCAGTGAAATCCGTGATTTCAATCAAGCTATGGACTATGATTTTAATACCGCGAATGCAATAACTGCTTTACAGTCAACATTAAGAATAGCCAATATTAATATAAGAAAAACCAACAATGAGAAATTCTTAAATCAAATATACCAGGCAGTAAATTACATGACTAGTATATTAGGATTGAAAGTCGACTTAGTTAAAATTTCAGATGAAAATCGCCAAACATATCAAGACTGGCAGTTGTCTAGAAAAAACAAGAATTTTAAGGAAGCAGACAGATTAAGAAAAATATTATCAGAAAAAGGCGTTTTATGATTCAATATAATGGATTAACTTTAGCATATATTGGCGACGCATATTACGAGTTAAAAATTAGAGAATATCTACTAAATAATAAATTTACAAAAGTCAATGATTTGCACCAAAACGCTATTAAGTTTACAAGTGCTATAAATCAAGCTAAAGCAGCTAGGGTTTTACTAGAGGAATTTTATACCGAGGAAGAAGTACTAATTTTCAAAAGAGGTCGAAATCAAAACTCTAGTCACAAACCAAAAAATGCTGATGTGGTAACATACAATGTAGCTACTGGTTTTGAGACTGTAATAGGTTATTTGTATCTGAATGGCGATATTAAGCGAGTTAATGATTTAATAGAAAAAGCGACTAAAATTCTTGAAGAATTTCAATAAGAATATTGAAGTTCTTCTTTTAAATTAAACAAAATTTTTCAAAAAAAATATTTGATAAATATGGTAAAATGGAAGTGGTGATAAATATGAGTATTATGATATACGGAAAGAATCCAGCAGAAGAGATTTTGAAAACGGATAAAACAATTTTTAAGGCTTATATAATGGAGGATTCAAATTACGACATTATAAAGCAACTTAAAAAAAGAAACATAGAAATAATTAAAATAAACAAACACGAATTTAAAAAGAAATTTTTGGGCAATCATCAGGGGATTGTTATGGAAGTTGAAGATTATAAACTGTATGATCTGAAAGAATTTTTAAGTGACTTGGATTTAGATGCAAACCCTTTGGTAGTAATGTTAGATGGTATAACAGACCCACATAATTTTGGAGCTATTATCAGATCTTGTGAAGCGGGCGGTGTTGCGGGAATCATTATACCCAAAAATCGTTCTGTAAAAATAACTGGGACAGTCGCGAAAGTTTCCTCAGGCGCGTTAGAACACGTTAAAATAGTTGAGGTTACTAATTTACGGAATACGCTTGAAACTTTAAAACAGAACCGTTTTTGGAGCGTAGGGACTGATTTGGAAGCCGAACTGAGTTACCATTCAATAGATGTAACAACACCATTGGTTTTGGTGATTGGCAGCGAAGGAAAAGGAATATCCAAAATTATGAAAGATAGTGTTGACTACAACGTTAAAATTGGTATGACGGGGATGGTGAATAGTTTAAACGCATCTGTGAGTGCCGGTATTATAATATTTGATATTTTGAGAAAGAAAACCGAGTAAAATGATTTTTCGCAATTATAATGATTTTGAAATTGTTAATCTGATTAAACAAGGAAATGAAGAAGCCTTCAATTTCATGGTTAACAAGTACAAATATTTTATTGCGAAAAAAATCAGAACTTTCAACTTTGCAGATAAATTCGATGACATCTACCAAGAAGCATTAATGGTATTACATAAATCGATTTTAAAATTTGATGAATCTTTTGATAAAACTTTTATGAGATATTTTGAGTTAAATTTAGTGAATAGGTTAATAACAATTAAAAAGAAGCAAAATCGATATGGAGAATTTTTAGCTACAAAGCTCCCCATTCTTTGCGAATATGTTATAAAAGAAGACACTAAAAGTTACATTTCTGAAACTGAAATAAAAGTAGCTTTAAAAGCTTTATCGGAATTCGAAAAAATGGTTTTTCAAACAAAAATAATTGAAAAAAGAACAATCAGAGAAACAGCCACTAAACTAAACTGTAATGAAAAGAAAATTTATAATAGCTTAGATAGAATTAAAAAAAAGATAAAATTGCAATTATTGCAATGATTTTCTTGACTTTTAGTTGATTTTTTGATACATTTAATAAAGCAAGTGAGTTGATATTATGAAAAATAAAAGTATATTAATATGCGAAGTTTGTTTATCAAGAAACTATGAAGTTAAAAAAACTGATAAATCGACTCGTTTTGAAATGAAAAAATATTGCAAAAAATGCAAACAACATACGATTCACAAAGAAGGAAAATAGGAGGCTATTATGGCAAAAGAACCTAAAAATAAAGTAACTAAACGCGCAAAGATTAATCCAAAAAAGGGTGAAGATAACTCATCAAGAGTAATGTCTATTCTTAAAAAGGAATATGCTTTCGAGAATTGGTTATTAGCAATTTTATCACCAATTTTAATATTATATGGAATATATATTCTAATGGGCAAATTTGGAACAGTTGATTTGGCTGCGATTTTAGGTAGCTCAGGAATCGGATTTATTGATTTCTTTTTCTTAACAACTTTGAGAAGAATTTTAACAGGGGCATTCCTAACGTTAATTGGATTATTAGTATTGATTTACCTTTTAATTCCTTATATCAGACCAAGTGTAGCTGAATTAAAGAAAGTAACGTGGCCAACAGCTCGTACATTAGCTACTAATTCAGCAAGAGTATTTGCATTCTTAATTTTCTTATCATTAATATTTGTAGTTTATGGTTTCGTATTTAATCCATTATTCAAATGGCTTTATAGTATATAGTAAGAAGTGAGTATAATGGATAATTCAAAACGGTTATGGTATATAGTTCAAACTTATTCAGGTTTCGAGAATTCTGTTAAGTTAAATCTTGAAAGAAGAATTGAGAGCATGAACATGGAAAATTTAATTTTCCAAGTTATGATTCCTGAAGAATTAAGAACTGAAAAAAAAGCAGATGGAACTTTGAAAGAGAAAATGGTTAAAATTTTCCCAGGATACGTGTTCATCGAAATGGTAGTTACTGACGATTCATGGTTTGTTGTCAGAAATACACCTGGAGTTACTGGATTCCTTGGCTCAAGTGGCGGGGGAACTAAACCAATTCCTTTAAAACCAGATGAAATAAACCCAATTCTTAAGAAATGTGGAATGTTGGCTGTACAAAGACTTAATGTTCAACCGGGGCAACAAGTTAAAGTTGCTGCTGGAACACTTGAAGGTCAAATCGTTACAGTTGAAAGCATTGATGAAGAAAGAGGTAAAGTCCATGTTCTTATCGAAATGTTTGGTAGACAAACAGCGATGGAATTAGATTTTACAGAAGTTGAAGTTATTTAAGCCAGACAATTGTCTGGCTTTTTTTTAAGCATATATTTCTTATGAAAGATTTATATCTATGATATAATATGTTTTGAACTTAAATACTTTACTTAAGAAAGGATATACCTATGATAAAACTTACAAATATATCTAAGTTCTATAGTTCGAATAATGTAATCGCACTTGGCCTTAGAAAAGTAAATTTAGAATTACACAGAAATGAATTTGTAGCTATTGTTGGAGAATCTGGATCCGGAAAAACCACGTTATTAAACGTGATCTCTGGTATAGACTCATACGAAGACGGAGAAATGTATATAAACGGGCATGAAACTTCATATTTTTCTGTTGCCGATATGGAGAACTACCGAAAGAAGTATGTAGCTTTTGTTTTCCAAAGTTATAATTTAATTGATTCATATACAGTACTTCAAAATGTTGAGGCGCCACTTATTTTATCGGGATATCCGCAAGATAAGATTAAAGATAGAGCTCATGAGATTATCAGAAAAGTCGGTTTAGAGAAACACATGAATCATAAAGCAACAAAATTATCTGGTGGTCAAAAACAAAGAGTTGTTATAGCAAGAGCGTTAGCAAAAGACTGTCCTATAATAGCTGCTGATGAACCAACCGGAAATTTAGATTCAAAATCAGCAAGACAAATTATAGAGTTATTGTCAGAAATCTCAAAAGAAAAACTAGTTATTATAGTAACTCATGATTTTTCTCAAGTAGAAGAATTCGCAACCAGAAAAATCAGGATTTTTGATGGTGAAATAGTAGAAGACTTAAAAATTAAAAAAGTTAAAAAATTAGATTTACCAAATATACCTGACGAGGATCATCAAATCAGATTTGTAGATTATCTGAAGATTTCATTAAGAAACCTTTTGGCTGTTCCTAAGAAAACTGTTTTAATGGTAGTGATATTCACATTCTTTAGTTTCTTTATTGCCATGTCTTATGGAGCATATCAATTGGCAATGAATGATTCGGGTTATAGTTTTAATTCTCATTTTGTTAATACAAGTCCTAATAGAGTTATCATTAGAAAAGATGATAAATCAGCATTTTCAGATGAGGACTTAGCTGAAATAGAAGGTTATAGTATTGTTGACCATATAGTTACTTTTGATTATGTTTTGGATATTAACCTTACTATATCTTCAGAAACCGCTAATAACTACACATATTTGAATGGGTTGTTATTACCGATGGAAGTTATTGAGGCTGATGATTTAGATTATGGAATTTTACCAAAAGCTGATTCTGAAATTGTTATTGCTGTAAATAATTACGAGTTGAATAATTATGAAGACTACTTAGATAAAATATTTGTACAAGGATACAACTACTATTATGATGAAATTGGTCCAGCCAATCTTGACATGAAAACATACAAAGTAGTAGGAATGATTGATGTTGATAAATTATCAATAACTAGCGAATCATATGACAACACGTTCTTTCTAGTTACGGAAGGACAATTAAATTCATTTAAAAAAAGTTTCTATTTTAACTACGCTGATACCCATACATTTATGGGGACAGTTAGTCTCGAAGGATTTGATTACCCTTTTGTTGAATCTTTTTATAGTCCGGTTTTCGAAATAGATAATACAATTCCTGATAATGAAATTAGAACAAGTTCAGGAAAGTACTATGGGGATTGTACAGAGGATATCTGTTATATTAGTGGAACGCTAACGATGGAAGATTATTATGTAGTTGATAACGAATATGATAATATTGTCATGGCTTTTGATAAGGACTTAGAAGATGGTATTTATTACGTTAATCAAGATACTTATGAAAAAATATACTACAATGATATCTACCAAATATCTGTCTTAACTAAAACAGATATTGGGGTGGCAGGTTTTGTAAAAGATATCCAAAAAATAACTACATCACCTTTAAACTTTAAATATAAGGCTAATTATCCATTTGATTCTGAAGCATCCAATGATTTTGAAGCATTAATTTTATTGGCTACAAGCATAGGGTTAATTGGGTTGATTATTATTACTCTAATTGGTTCAACGTTGATTACTTATGTAATATTCAGAGCTATCATAAACACTAAATTGCATGACTATGCAATATTTAGAACGATTGGAGCTAATCAAAACACCATTAAAGGATTTATCTATTTAGAGAATCTTTATGTAGTATTAGTGTCATACATTATATATTTGGCTGTTAGCATTAGTATTCCACTGAGGGTTGCTACAAATACTGCATTATATCCATTGAAAGTCTTTGGGGTTTGGAACTATATTGTTTTCTTTTTCCTATTAGTGATTATGTCATTAGTTATTTCAAGGAAATATTGCAACCGAATATTTAGACAATCAGTTCAAAAAACATTGAAAAGTGATTTGGGGTAATTATGATGATAAAATTAACGAATTTAAATAAGTATTTTAATAAAGGCAAAACGAATGAAATTCACGTTATTGATAACACATCTATTGATTTCCCTGAGAAAGGTTTAGTGGCTTTAACTGGTCCATCAGGATGTGGTAAGACAACACTATTAAATGTAATAGGTGGATTAGATAAATTTGGTTCGGGTGAGATAGATTTTGATGGTCAAATCATGAAAAAATATAATCCTTTGGAATGGGATATATTAAGGAATAATTATGTTGGCTATATTTTTCAAAATTATAATCTGATAACGGACAAAACTGTATATGAAAATATAGAAACAGCATTAAATATGGCTGGTCTATACGATAAAGAAGAAATTGAAAAAAGAATAAATTACGTATTAGAAGCCGTAGGTATGTATAACTACAGAAGAAGAAGTGTTTTAGCCCTTTCTGGTGGCCAACAACAACGTGTTGCCATCGCAAGAGCGATAGCTAAAAATCCTAAAGTAGTACTAGCCGATGAACCTACAGGGAACCTCGATGCAAATAATACCTTTGAGATTATGAGCATCATAAAAAAAATCTCCGAAAGTTGTCTTGTAATACTTGTATCTCATGAAAGAACATTGGTTGATTTTTACGCTGACACGGTTATGGAATTATCTGACGGTAAGATTATTAACAAATACGATAATTTTGGTAATAAATCTTTTGAACATGTTGATGAAAGAAATATATATCTTAAAGATTTACATAAAGATTCTTCATTAGAGGAACATAAAATTGAAAGATATTATGAGGATGAAAAAGACGAATCTTTATCTTTTCAAGTAATTGAAATTAAGGACTCAATTTATATCAAAGCCGAAAGTGGAAACAAAAAGAAAATCAAGTATTTATCTGATGATACAGAAATCAGATTAATCGATGCTCATTACAAAGCAAAACAAACTGAAGATGTTTCAGAATATACATTTGACCTCAAGCAATATGGGAATATCGAACATCCTAAAAAGAAAAAATCATTTATTAGATTATCTGACACTTTTAAACAAGGATTTAGAAAAGCAACAAGCAGAAGAAAATTCATTGGTTGGCTATTTTTAATCGCTTATTTTGTAATATCAGCGTTAGTTGTTTATCAACTAGCAACCTTTGCGAGTTTAACTAGATTAGACGAGAAAGATTTTCTTAAAACTGCCAAAAATTTAATATCAATTACTACTGAAAATGGGATTGAATCCTCTGATGTTGACTTGATTATAAACAATGTAGATAATGTTGAGTGGGTACCATATTCATATTCGCTTTATGGTAGAATTTATTATAGCGAATATTATCAAGGTGATGTAAATGCGGGGATACAAATTTATCCAATGAAAGCTTCTTGGGTTGATGAAACCAAAATTATATTTGGTGAAATGATTGAAGATAACAGGGATATTGTAATTGATGTTTGGATTGCCGAAAAACTCCTTGAAAACAAAGGTTTTTCTGATTTAGGAGTAGTTGATATAGAAGATCTATTGGGACAAGTGATATATACTCAAAATCAATACGGATTAGGGTTTGAAATCGTAGGAATAATTGAAACCGAATCACCAATAGTAGTAGTCGAGGATGATGCAATTTATAGTTTTAATGATCAATTTTCTGTGATTCCGTATGGCAGTATTGCCGGTAGTTTTACCATAACCGTTGGTGATGATATTCAAAACGCAGACGAAGTTTTAATGAGTTCAAATGCAAACGCAACGATGGAAATAGGAGATACATTTGACTTAAACGGAGATGAAGTTACTGTAGTTGGTGTATATGAAATAGACAGCACTTTACAAAATGAGTTTAATTTATTTATTGTATCAAATGAATATATGGATACTTTGGCCAAGAGTCAGTTGGATGGTTATAATTACTATAATTCAGATTCAATCTATTTTTACTCTGATGACATTGATCAAGCTATTGAAGATATAAATGATTATGATGAAAATTATGAAGCATTTAACTCGTATGAGGCTCAAAGAAACTATAGCATTAACGCACAAAAAGAAAGAGTAGCAACTAGAATTCAATCGATTGTTATTACTTTAGTAGGTATCGTTATATATATCTTCTTCATGATGAGATCTAGTATGTTAAGCAGAATTAAAGAAATAGGTATATACCGCTCTATTGGGGCAACTAAAAGAGACATCTTTAAAATATTTATTGGTGAAATATTTTGGTTTACAACTTTAGGTTCTTTAACGGGATATCTGTTCATGGCATTCCTAATAAATCGAATTCAAAACATGCTTGGAGAGCTAGTTTCAATATTCTATTTCCCAATCTATTATTTCGTTGGTGGAATTGTTATGATTTACTTAATTAACCTAGTATTTGGATTATTACCAATTTTCAGTTTATTAAGAAAAACCCCATCAGAAATCAACGCTAAATTCGATATTTAAAATATATTGGCTTTTTAGTAAAAAAATCTTGACATATATATGATATATATTGTATAATGTTTCAGCGTGTAAAAACGCTTTGAGTGGGAGGAAAAAATTCCATTAACCACATCACGGAAATAAGGAGGTGTCTTTCGTGGCTAAAGAAATTAAAAACATTGTGAAACTTCAAGTTCCAGGTGGAAAAGCAACACCTGCACCACCAATTGGCCCAATTTTGGGACAAGCTGGAGTTAACATTCAACAATTTTGTGTGCAATTTAATGACTTGACTAGAGAACAAGTAGGCAGTATTATACCAGTTGTTTTAACTGTTTATGCAGACCGTTCATTTTCATTCATTACAAAAACTCCACCAGCGAGTGATTTGTTAAAAAAAGCATGTAAAATCAAAAAAGGATCAGGAAATTCAAATACTGAGACAGTCGCAACAATTACTTGGGAACAGTTAAGAGAAATTGCGACAATTAAAATGCCGGACCTAAATGCTAATGATGTTGAAGCAGCATCACGTATTATTGAAGGTACAGCAAGAAACATGGGAATTGTCGTAAAAGACTAAGTGTATTGGTTGTTTATATATACAACTATATAATGGGAGGACATTCCGCTAAAACCAAATATAGGAGGAAAACAAAATGGCAAAAAAAGGAAAAAAATATTCTGAAGCTCAATCTAAAGTAGATAGACTTAAAAGATATCCTTTGCTTGAAGGTGTTAATTTAGTTAAATCATTATCATTCGAAAAATTTGATGCAACAATTGAATTGGCATTTAACTTGAACCTTGATCCTCGTAAGGCAGAACAAAACTTAAGAGGAGCATTAGTATTACCACACGGAACCGGTAAAACTAAAACTGTTTTAGTCTTTGCAAAAGGTGAAAAAGCTAAAGAAGCTAAAGAAGCCGGAGCAGACTTTGTAGGTGACGATGACATGGTGGCAAAAATCAAAGAAGGCTGGTTCGATTTCGATATAGTAATCGCAACACCTGATATGATGTCAACATTAGGAAAAATCGGACGTTTACTTGGACCAAAAGGATTAATGCCTAATCCAAAAACTGGTACAGTAACTATGGATATCGCAAAAACAGTAACAGAATCAAAGGGTGGTAAGATTACTTACCGCGTAGACAAATTTGGAAATGTCCAAGTTGTTGTTGGGAAAGTTTCATTTGACGCAGAGAAATTAGTTGACAATATTACTCTTGTTCATGAAACTATCAAAAAAATTAAACCAGCAACAGTTAAGGGTATTTATATTAAAAACGTTGCAATCTCATCTTCAATGGGACCAGGCGTTAGAATTGAAGTTTAAAAATAAATAACTTTATCAAAGACAGTAGGGGCATATAGCTTAATAATCCTACCGAGACAAAGAATAATAAATAAAGATTATTTATTCCTCTTTTCTCGCGAAAAGAGGTTTTCTATTTTTTAGACATAAGGAGGTCTTAAAATGGCTAATAAAAGTATTATTGAATTAAAAGAGCAAGAAGTAAATAAGATCGCTGAAAAAATGTCAAATGCTAAATCAGTTGTAGTAGCTGAATATCATGGGCTTACCGTAGAAAAAACTGAAACTTTACGACGTCAACTTCGTGAAGAAGGCTGTGAAATGTTAGTAATTAAAAACAATATTTCAAGAAGAGCAGCAGAAAGCGCTGGATACAGTGGTATAACTTCAGACTTTAAAGGTCCGAATGGTGTTGTATTTGCGTTTGAAGACTCAGTAGCGGCAGCGAAAATTTTACACAAGTTCGCAAAAAAGAATCCAAAACTTAAAATCAAATCTGGAATAGTTGACGGAGATTTTTACGAACCAGCACAAATCAAAGAAATTGCATCTTTACCAAACAAAGATACATTACTTACTATGTTAGCAACTCAATTATATGGTCCACTAAGAGACTTATCAATGGGGTTATTCTTACTAACAGAAGAAGAAACAGAAAAATCAGAACAAACTGAAGAAAGTAACTAATTAGGAGGAAACAACAATGGCAAAAATTAATGCAAATGAATTTATCGAATCATTAAAAGAAATGACGATATTAGAAATTAAAGAACTTATCGACGCTATGAAAGAAGAATTCGGAATCGACCCATCAGCAGTAGCAGCAGCACCTGCAGCAGCAGTTGAAGAAGTAGATGAAGGACCTAAAGAAGTAGACGTAATGTTAACAAATGTTGGAGCATCAAAAGTTGCAGTTATTAAAGTTGTTAGAACTTTAACTGGACTTGGTCTTATCGACGCTAAAAAATTAGTCGACTCAGCACCAGTTGCTATCAAAGAAAAAATAGCTGAAGATTCAGCTAAAGAAATTGCAGAAAAATTAACTGCAGCTGGAGCAACAGTAGAACTAAAATAATTAAAAATTAAACGCATAAAACCTGGGAGAATAACGTCTCAGGTTTTTAGTGTTTATGAAGGAGAAACATATTGAGCCACTATTATTCAAAAGATAATGACAATCTAGAAAGCCTAGAAAAAGATATATTTTTCAAAATCAAAGATAAATCTTTCCATTTAATTACTGATAATGGAGTTTTTTCTAAGTCAGGATTAGACTTTGGATCAAGGTTATTAATAGAAACAGTTATTGAGATTTCTAAATCAAAAGTTTTAGATTTAGGATCAGGGTACGGACCTATTGGAATCGTATACAAAGTATTTAATCCTAAATCAACAATTACATTATCGGATATTAATAGTAGAGCGGTCAATCTTTCAACTAAAAATGTAAAATTAAATAATCTAGTAGCAACGATAATAAACAGTAACGGATTTAATAAAATAGATCAAAAATATGATATGATATTAACTAATCCACCAATTAGAATTGGTAAGGAAAAAGTATACCAATTATTCTCAAAAGCTTATGAGTATTTAGAAGAGTCTGGAGTCCTTGTTTTTGTGATGAATAAAAAGCAGGGAGCTGCTTCTGCTATCAAATTTTGTGAAGGAATTTATCCACAAGTAGAAGTAATAAATAAGAAATCGGGCTTCTTAATAATCAAGTGTATAAAATGATTGACTAAGTTGCAGGATTGTGATAAAATATTAAAATGCGATAGAATGCGCATTTTTTGCATGTTTATGGTGAAAATTAATAAATTGATGGGGTGATTTTGTGAATTACAATACCGTAAAATACGGAAAGACAAGAGAGAGAAGAAATTATTCGCGCGTCAAATCAAATGTGGAGCTTCCAAATTTGATTGAAGTACAAACTTCTTCGTTTGAATGGTTCATTCAACAAGGATTAAAAGAGTTATTTGAAGATATCTCGCCAATCACTAATTTTAATGGCAATGTGGAATTATATTTTAAAGACTTCGAATTAGAACCTGCAAAATATACAGTACAACAATGTAAATTTAAAGACGTAACTTATTCTCGTCCTTTAAAAGTAAATGTACAATTATTAAATAAAGATGTTATCGACCCTGAAACTGGTGAAATTATGTCAGCTGATAGCATCAAAGAACAAAGAATATTTATGGGTGATATCCCAATGATGACTCCAGTAGGGACATTTATTATAAATGGTTCTGAAAGAGTTATAGTATCGCAAATTGTCCGTTCTTCTGGAGTATTTTTCTCTGAAGAAGTAGACAAAAAAACCCTTCAAAGAAAATACTTAGGTCAAGTAATTCCTACAAGAGGAGCTTGGTTAGAATATGAAATGGGTTCAAAAGACCTTTTATATGCTAAAGTTGACCGTTCAAAGAAAATCTATTTATCTACATTAATTAAAGCTTTAGGTTTCTCAACTAGAAAGCAAATTGTAGATCTTTTTGGTGAACATGAATATTTAGAAAATACCTTCGAAAAAGACTTAACTCAAAACTCAGAAGAAGCGATGAAAGAAGTCTATGCTAAAATCCGTCAAGGAGAAACAGCTACTATCGAGGGTGCTAGGTCGTTTTTCGTATCTAGATTATTTGATGAAAAACGTTATGATTTAGCATCAGTTGGTAGATTCAAAATCAACCAAAAATTAGATTTGATCACTAGAATTAAACATTTAATAGAAAAAGACGTTGAAGTAAAATTATCTAAAGATGTAGTAGACTCAGAAACTGGAGAAGTTTTATTAGCTAAAGGAACTAGATTTGATTTAGAAAATTTAGAGATAGTAAATAAAAATAGAACAGCTATTACAGAAAGAGTCAAATTTGATTCTGATTTAGAAAAACAATTACAACAATTAATTGATAGAGAAAATCGTGGAGAATTAGCTCCAGAAAATCAAAATGATGATTTTGTAGAAAACATCATTAGAGATACATTCGTTGAAGCTTTATACGTTAAAATTAAAGATCAAGGCACAACGAAAGACTTAAAACTATTAGGAAATAATTCATATGAAAATCAATTACATATTACAACATCAGACATTTTAGCTAGTATTTCTTACTATCTAAACTTGTTTAATGGTATTGGTGGATTAGATGATATTGACCACTTAGGAAACAGAAGATTAAGATTGATTGGCGAATTACTTAAAAATCAATTCCGTATCGGTTTAGCTAAAATGGAAAAAAATGTTAAAGATAGAATGTCTACAAAAGATCCTAGAGAAATTACTCCTCAAAATCTTATTAATATTAGACCTTTAACATCATCTATTAAAGAATTCTTTGGTAGTTCTCAGTTATCACAATTCATGCAACAAACTAATCCATTAGATGAACTTACTCATAAACGTAGAATTTCAGCATTAGGACCCGGTGGTCTTACTAGAGATAGAGCTGGATTTGAAGTTCGTGACGTACATCAATCACATTATGGAAGAATTTGTCCGATTGAAACACCTGAGGGTCAAAACATTGGTTTAATTAACTCTTTGGCATGTTATGTTAAAGTGAATAAATATGGATTTATGGAAACTCCATATCTAAGAATAGATCAAAAAACTGGTAAAGTAACTAAGAAAATTGACTATTTATCAGCTGACCAAGAAAGAAGACATGTAATAGTTCAAGCGAATGTTGCGCTTAACAAAGACATGACTATTAGAGAAGATAGAGTTGTAGCAAGACATAATGGAGAAACAAAAATATTTAGAAAAACAAAATGTGATTACATGGATGTTTCACCTAAACAAATTGTTTCTGTATCAACTGCTTCAATCCCATTCTTAGAACATGATGATGCTAACCGTGCCTTAATGGGTGCCAACATGCAACGTCAAGCAATCCCACTATTAAACCCAGAAGCTCCATTTGTTGGAACTGGTATTGAATATAAAATCGCACATGACTCAGGAACTGCACTAATCGCTGAAAGTGATGGTGTTATTGAGTACGTAGATGGTAAATATGTTAAAGTTAGAAATAACAAAGGCGAACTAGAAGAATATACATTACAAAAATTCATGAGATCTAATCAAGGTACTTGTATTAACCAAACACCAATTGTAGCATATGGTGAAGAAGTTAAAGCAGGAGATATCATGGCAGATGGTCCTTCAATGAATCAAGGTGAATTAGCAATTGGTAGAAATGTAGTCGTTGCATTTATGACGTGGAATGGTTATAACTATGAAGATGCTGTTATCATGAATGAAAGACTTGTTAAAGAAGATGTCTATACTTCAATTCATATTGAAAAATACGAAATCGAAGCTAGAGATACTAAATTAGGAAAAGAAGAGTTTACAAGAGAAATTCCAAATGTTGGTGAAGAAGGAAGAAAATACTTAGATGAAATGGGAATCGTTGTTCCAGGTACTGAAGTAAAAGAAGGCGATATCTTAGTAGGTAAAGTAACTCCTAAAGGTCAAACTGATCCATCACCTGAAGAAAAACTTTTACTAGCTATTTTTGGTGAAAAATCAAGAGAAGTTAGAGATACATCATTAAAAGTACCTCATGGTGGAGGCGGAATTGTTCACTCTGTTAAAGTCTTTAAAAGAGGCGAAGATGAATTGAATCCTGGCGTTAATATGTCAGTAAGAGTATATATAGTACAAAAAAGAAAAATATCTGAAGGAGATAAGATGGCGGGACGCCATGGTAACAAAGGTGTTATCTCAAAAATCTTACCTCAAGAAGACATGCCTTACTTAGAAGATGGTACACCAATTGACATCATGTTGAACCCACTAGGGGTTCCTTCAAGAATGAATATCGGTCAAGTATTAGAAATTCATTTAGGAATGGCTGCTAAGCAACTTGGCATTCATGTTGCAACACCTGTATTTGATGGAGTTTCAGAAGAAGACTTAAACAGCATTATGGCTGAAGCTGGTATGGATTCAGATGGTAAATACGTTTTATATGATGGAACAACAGGCGAAAAATTTGAAAATAAAGTATCTGTAGGAGTCATGTATATGATTAAATTGGATCATATGGTTGATGACAAACTACATGCAAGAAGTGTTGGACCATATACATTAGTTACACAACAACCAATGGGTGGTAAAGCACAAAACGGTGGACAACGTTTCGGAGAAATGGAAGTTTGGGCACTTGAAGCATATGGTGCTGCTTACACATTACAAGAAATGCTAACCGTTAAATCTGATGATATCATCGGTAGAAATAAAGTGTTTAAAGCAATCGTTGATGGAGAACCTATTCCACAACCAAGTTTGCCAGAATCATTTAGAGTATTAACAAGAGAACTTCGTTCATTAGGTATCTATGTTGAACTTATCAACAGAGACACCGGAGAAAATGAAGTTAACAGGAGCTTAGTCGATAATGACAAAGATGATTATATTACTAAATTTGGATTTCAATAAAAAAGGGGAGGAATAGATTATGAGTCAAAAATTTTCGCATTTGAAGATAAGATTAGCGTCTCCTGAAGAAATCCGTTCTTGGTCTTTTGGAGAAGTCAAAAAACATGAAACTATTAATTACCGTACATTAAAACCAGAAAAAGATGGTTTATTCTGTGAAGTAATCTTTGGTCCAACTAAAGATTATCAATGTGCATGTTCTAATAAATCAAAAAGAAGTTCTCATCCGGGAAAAAAATGTCCTGTATGTGGTGTTGAATACACCGAAAGTAAAGTAAGAAGAGAAAGAATGGGTCATATTGAACTAGCTGCACCGGTTGTGCATGCTTGGTATCTTAGAAACTCACCATCTCGTTTAGCAATACTTTTAGACTTGAAAGCTAGAGATTTAGAAGAAGTTGTATATTTAGCATCATATATTGTTGTTGAAGCGGGAGATACAGATTTAGAATTCAAACAAATTTTATCTGAAAGAGAATATACAGATAAATATTTTGAATATGGATCAAGATTTAAAGCTTTAACAGGAGCTGAAGCAGTTAAATATTTACTTCAAAAATTAAACCTTGAAGAAGAAACTTTGAGACTAAGAGTTGAATTAAAAACAGCTTCAAAACAAAGAAGAGAAAAAATTGTAAAAAGATTGAATGTAGTTGAAGCATTTAAAAACAGTGATAACAAACCTGAATGGATGGTACTAGATGTACTACCTGTAATCCCACCAGATTTAAGACCTATGGTCCAATTAGATGGTGGTAGATTTGCGACAACTGACTTGAATGATTTATACCGTAGAATTTTAAACAGAAATAATAGACTTAAACGTCAATTTGATCAAAAAGCACCACATCTTATTACTAAGAATGAAAAACGTATGTTACAAGAAGCTGTGGATGCATTAATCGATAACTCAAAACGTGGTAGAAAAATGGTTGTAGAGAGAAACAGACCTCTTAAATCATTATCAGACATGTTAAGAGGAAAACAAGGTCGTTTCCGTCAAAACCTATTAGGAAAACGTGTTGACTACTCAGGTAGATCAGTTATTGTTGTAGGTCCTGACTTAGAAATGTACCAATGTGGTTTACCAAAAGAAATGGCGATCACATTATTCAAACCTTTTGTTATTAGAGAACTAATATCAAGAGGGATATCTAATAACATTAGAAGTGCAAAAACACTTATAGAAAAATTAGATGGTAGAATCTGGGCTGTATTAGAAGATGTTATTGTTGAACATCCAGTTTTACTAAACCGTGCACCAACTCTTCATAGATTAGGTATTCAAGCTTTTGAACCTAAACTAGTTGAAGGTAAAGCAATTAGGTTACACCCACTAGTAACAACAGCTTTTAATGCTGACTTTGATGGTGACCAAATGGCTGTTCATGTACCTTTATCTGAAGAAGCACAAGCAGAAGCTAGAGTATTAATGCTTGCATCAAATAATATTTTAGCACCTAAAGATGGAAAACCAATTGTTACTCCTTCCCAAGATATGGTTTTAGGTAACTATTACCTAACTATGGAAAAAGCTGGAGCTATCGGTGAAGGATCTGTCTTTAGAAATTATGATGAAGTTATGTTAGCTTATGAAAACAAAGTGGTTACACTTCATTCTAGAATTGCTTTAAGACTTAATGAAGACGATTTAAAAATGGTATTAGTTACAAATGATGAAACTGATATAGATAAGACAACAGAGTTATCACTTAAACATAGAGTTCCTTCACAATATAAGAATTACTACCTTGTGACTACTCCTGGTAAACTTATCTTTAATAAGATATTGCCTAGTAGCTTCCCATACATAAATGAACCTACTAAAACTAATTTACAAGACAAAACTCCAGACAAATACTTTATAGCTCCAGGAATTGATATTCCTGAAGCAATAGGTAAAATGGAAACTGTATCACCGTTTAAGAAAAAATATTTAAGTTTAATTATCGCTGAAATATTCGCAATATATAAAATTAATGAAACATCAAAAATGTTGGACAAGATGAAAAACATTGGTTTCAAATATTCTACAATATCTGGAATTACTGTAGCTGCTTCTGATGTTGAAGTATATTCAAAAAAACAAGAAGTGTTAAAAAAACATAATTCAAAAGTAGATGAAATTACAGACTTATACAATATGGGTATGTTAACTGATAACGAAAGAAAAAGTCTTGTTATTGAAGAATGGAAAACAGCAAAAGAAGAAATTCAAGAAGGACTTATCAAAGAACTTAACAGTGAAAACCACATATTTATGATGAGTGATTCTGGAGCCAGAGGGAATGCTTCTAACTTTACACAGTTAGCAGGTATGCGTGGATTGATGGCTAACCCATCTGGGGAAACTATCGAATTACCAATTAAAGCTTCTTTCCGTGAAGGATTAACGATGTCAGAGTTCTTTATCTCAACCCATGGGGCGAGAAAAGGATCAACCGATACAGCATTAAAAACAGCTGAGTCAGGATATCTTACTAGACGTTTAGTAGATGTAAGTCAAGATGTTGTAATTTCAGTAGAAGACTGTCATACCGACAAGGGATTGAGAGTTGAAGCAATTGTTGATAGAGATGGCAAAGTAATCGAGTCACTTGAAGAAAGAATTACGGGTAGATATGCATCTGCAGATGTAATTCATCCTGAAACTGGCGAAGTTGTTGCTGAAAGAAATCAATATTTCTCAGAAACTCTAGCTAGAAAAATAATTTCTGTAGGTGTTACATGTGTTCCAATCAGAACCGCTTTAACTTGTACAGCTGAAGTAGGAATTTGTCGTAAATGTTATGGGCAAAACTTAGCAACAGGTGAAAGAGCTGAAGTAGGAGAATCTGTAGGTACAATCGCTGCACAATCAATTGGTGAACCTGGTACACAGTTAACTATGCGTACATTCCATACTGGTGGGGTTGCCGGAGATGATATTACACAAGGGTTACCTCGTGTTCAAGAATTATTTGAAGCAAGAAAATCAAAAGCAAGAGCAATTATATCAGAAATCAACGGACTTGTATCTGAGGTAGAGCCAGTTGAAGAAAGATATATTATAACTATTCATAATGAAATTGAAGATAAAAAATACGAAACAAATTCAAATGTACAACCTCGTGTTGAACAAGGAGATACAGTTAAAGCTGGAGACCAGTTAACTGATGGTACAATTGATCCAAAAGAATTACTTAGAGTTACTAATATGGAAACTGTACAAAGGTATATCCTCCAAGAAGTACAAAGGGTTTATCGTTTCCAAGGTGTTGATATCGCTGATAAACATATCGAAATCATCGTTAGACAAATGTCTAAACGCTTAACAGTAATCTTAGAAGGAGATACTGAACTTCTTCCTGGAAGTCAAGTTTCTATTAATCAATTCATTGAAGCAAACAAAAAAGCATTCGCAAAAAAAGCAAAACCAGCGATTGCTAGACCAATATTACTAGGGATTACAAAAGCAAGTTTAAAATCAGAATCATTCTTATCGGCTGCATCATTCCAAGAAACAACAAGAGTACTTACAGACGCGGCTATTAACAGCAAAAAAGATCCATTACTTGGTTTAAAAGAGAATGTTATTATTGGTGGATTGATTCCTGCAGGTACTGGAATTCTAAGAGATGTTGAATTCAATTATGAAAAACCTGAAGAAGAGGAAGATATTTACGCAAATTTTGAAGAATAATCAATAATTACAAAAGTTCGTTATGAAAATAACGAACTTTTTTTTTCATTTGCTATATAATTTGAAAAACTTGTAAATATAAATAATGTATTGTATAATCTTCTATATATTATGGAGTTATTAAGGAAAAACAATGGATAAAAAGCCAAGATTACTTAGAATGATTTCAAAAAAAATAATTGATATACCAATTAACGACGCTGACTATATATACGCTTTAAAGTATGGGATATTTAGTGCTTTTTTAGTTTTTATTGAGAAGAGCATTACTTTCCTATTTTTTAGTTCTGCATATATTAATAATAAGTTATTATATCTTATAAACGTTTTCTTGATTGCTCTTCTTTTAATTCTTATGTTGTTAGTCAAAATAAAAAAACTGAGCAAAGATACTCTATATCCTAGAATCATATTATGGGTTTACCCATTTCTGGTAATTATATTAGCCTCTATATCAGTATTTTTAGTCGCCAATTTCCCTAATTTTATATTTTCATATATGACCATTATGTTTATCGTATCTTGGACCCAAATATATTCTTTGAAAAAAAGAAATATCCTATATGGATTTGCTCTAATTCTTGCTATTCTTTTAAATATTATTGCAAACGGATTAACATTAATTGCTTTTGAATATTTTATAATAAGTATAACGACAATTGTTATAAGTTACATCACCGCTTCAGTTCACTTCAAGATTTATTCAAAACAAAGATCAGCTATTGATGATTTGGACGCAAAAAACAAAACAATAAATAAAACAATTGAACTTGTAAAAAAATCACATAAAGATCTAATTACGAGTAAAAAAATAACAGACACCATGTTATCTATAACTCAAGAGGTATTGAAAAATGAAAAGATAGAAGATATTTTACAACTTGTATTAGAAGAAGCAGTTAAACTCATTCCGAATGCACAAGCAGGAAGCATCTTAATGAATAATGGTGTAAATATGGAATATGTTGCTGCTATAGGATATAGATTAGATAAATTAAAAAAAATAGAATTGAGATATGAGGATTTATTTCAAGCTTCATTAGAAGATTTGTATGAGCCAATAATTATTAAGAACCTCGAGGTTTTCGATGAAGTTCATCTTGAAGGAAAAACAAAAAAGTTACTTGAAGAAGCTGTTCAATTAGCAAAATCATGTTTAACATGTTCCTTTAAATATAATGGCGAATTCTTTGGGTCAATAAATATTGATAATTTTGAGAGCCAAAATATTTTTATTAATGATGACAAATATCTAATTAAACAATTAGCGAAAGAAATAGAAATTATTGTATCAATTCATAAATTATATGAACAAGCATTAAGGCCAACTAAATATGATGATTTAACAAATGCATATACTAGAAAATATTGTATGAAATTAGTAACGAAACTGATTGATAAACATAAAGAAGATAAGATAGCTATCTGTACAATAGACATAAATTCTTTGAAATCAATCAATGATCGATTTGGTCATGATGTAGGTGATAGTTATTTAGTATTTTTTGCAGATGCAATTCGAAAATCCATTGGAGAAAATAATATATTTGGGAGAGTTGGAGGAGACGAATTTTTATTGATTTTTCATAATCTAAATGACCAACGAGTGTTAGAGAAAATCGAACTTGTTCGAAAGTATTTGAAAGCAAATAAGTTTGTAACTAAAGAATTTGAGGGTGAAATAACATTTGCTTCAGGTATTTCGATATATCCAAAAGATAGCAAAAACATCCTAGATTTAATTAAACTTTCAGATAAAAGAATGTACAAAAATAAGAGTGTTCAAAAAACAAATTAGAATACTGCAAGAAATATAAAAAAAAGCTATAGAATTTTATGGTTTTTTTTTATGAATTGAGTAATTAAAACCGCCAAAAATAGATAATATTAGGTACTAACTAATAATATCAAAAAAAACATTCAATTTACGGGAAAAAATAGTTGACATGAGTAGCCCATTGTGATAAAATTATTAAGCGTGTGAAAGTGCGCGGGTAACAATCGGTCTTTGAAAACTAAACATATACAGATTAAAACAACAACCAAAAAATTCAAACGAGATAACAAAATAATGAGCATAGAAAAACAAAACATATAAAAAATATGGAGAGTTTGATCCTGGCTCAGGATAAACGCTGGCGGCATGCCTAATACATGCAAGTCGAACGAACTAGTTTACTAGTTAGTGGCGAACGGGTGAGTAACACGTAAGGAACCAACCCTTTACACGAGGATAACTACTGGAAACGGTAGCTAATACTGGATAGGACGTATTTCCAAAAGGAGAAACGTTTAAAGTGGCTTTCAAGCCACGGTAAGGGCTGGGCTTGCGTCGCATTAGATAGTTGGTGAGGGTAACGGCCTACCAAGTCAACGATGCGTAGCTGAGCTGAGAGGCTGAACAGCCACACTGGGACTGAGACACGGCCCAGACTCCTACGGGAGGCAGCAGTAGGGAATTTTCGACAATGGGGGAAACCCTGATCGAGCAATGCCGCGTGAACGAAGAAGGTCTTCGGATTGTAAAGTTCTGTTAATTGAGATGAATGGTGTGTGCAGGAAATGGCATGCATTTGACAGTATCAGTTTAGAAAGCCCCGGCTAACTACGTGCCAGCAGCCGCGGTAATACGTAGGGGGCGAGCGTTATCCGGAATTATTGGGCGTAAAGAGTGCGTAGGCGGTTTGTTAAGTCATTTGTAAAAGATCTCAGCTCAACTGAGTAAGGCGAATGAAACTGGCAGACTTGAATACGGTAGAGGTAAGTGGAATTCCATGTGTAGCGGTGGAATGCGTAGATATATGGAGGAACACCAATGGCGAAGGCAACTTACTGGGCCGGAATTGACGCTGAGGCACGAAAGCGTGGGGAGCAAACAGGATTAGATACCCTGGTAGTCCACGCCGTAAACGATGAGAACTAAGTGTTGGGGTAAAACTCAGTGCTGAAGTTAACGCAATAAGTTCTCCGCCTGGGTAGTACGATCGCAAGATTGAAACTCAAAGGAATTGACGGGAACCCGCACAAGCGGTGGAGTATGTTGTTTAATTCGAAGATACACGAAGAACCTTACCAGGTCTTGACATACCATTGACAGGTCTAGAGATAGATTTTTCCTTCGGGACAATGGATACAGGTGGTGCATGGTTGTCGTCAGCTCGTGCCGTGAGGTGTTGGGTTAAGTCCCGCAACGAGCGCAACCCCTATTGATAGTTGCTAATATTAAGTTAAGGACTCTATTGAGACTGCCAGTGACAAACTGGAGGAAGGTGGGGATGACGTCAAATCATCATGCCCCTTATGACCTGGGCTACAAACGTACTACAATGGCCGATACAAAGAGCAGCGAGAGGGCGACCTGGAGCAAACCTCATAAAATCGGTCTCAGTTCAGACTGGAGTCTGCAACTCGACTCCACGAAGTCGGAATCGCTAGTAATCGCGGGTCAGCACACCGCGGTGAATACGTTCCCGGGTTTTGTACACACCGCCCGTCAAACCACGAGAGTTTGTAACACCCGAAGCCGGTGGCCTAACTTGTAAGAGAAGGAGCCGTCTAAGGTGGGACAGATGATTGGGGTTAAGTCGTAACAAGGTATCCCTACGGGAACGTGGGGATGGATCACCTCCTTTCTAGGGAGTAATCTCTAAAAGAGAGAAAGCTAGGTTGATAGCTTAGAGTTTTAAGACCGTATATGTTTAGTTTTGAGAGACCGGAAGGAATCTCAGGGTTTTTAGGGATAAAAACCAGTTTGGTTTTTTTTTCAAAAAAACCGAAGCAAGAAAAGAAGAAAGATCTTTGAAAAGTGGATAATACTGTATAGCAAAGTTAAGGAAATAAGAGCATAAGGTGAATGCCTTGGCACTAGGAGCCGACGAAGGACGTGACGAACTACGAAAAGCTACGGGGAGATGTAAGTAATCAGAGATCCGTAGGTATCCGAATGGAGAAATCCGGCAGCAGAAGGCTGTCACACAATTTATTGTGGGGGAACGCAGTGAACTGAAACATCTTAGTAACTGTAGGAAAAGAAAGCAAAAGCGATTCTCTGAGTAGCGGCGAGCGAAAAGGGAACAGCCCATTTATCTATAAGAGTTAAAAAACTATATTATAGTCGAATTTTATTGGAAAAGAGAGCCAAAGAGGGTGAAAGCCCCGTAGACGAAATAGTATAGACTTTGATAAAGAAGAGTACGGCGAGGCACGTGGAACCTTGTCGGAACAAGGGAGGACCATCTCCCAAGGCTAAATACTACCTAGTGACCGATAGTGAACCAGTACCGTGAGGGAAAGGTGAAAAGAACCCTGGGAAGGGAGTGAAACAGAACTTGAAACCATATGCTTACAACAAGTTAGAGCCCGTTAATGGGTGATAGCGTGCCTTTTGTAGAATGAACCGGCGAGTTACGATAACATGCGAGGTTAAGCTTTAAGGAGTGGAGCCGAAGCGAAAGCGAGTCTGAATAGGGCGAGGAGTATGTTGTTGTAGACCCGAAACCGTGCGAGCTAGGCATGAGCAGGTTGAAGTTGCGGTAACACGCAATGGAGGACCGAACCGTAGTCCGTTGAAAAGGGCCCGGATGACTTGTGTCTAGGGGAGAAATTCCAATCGAGCACGGAGATAGCTGGTTCTCACCGAAATAGCTTTAGGGCTAGCGTCGACGTTAAGTGTGTTGGGGGTAAAGCACTGAATGTATAATGGCTTCATATAGGAGTACTGAATACAATTAAACTCTGAATACCAACATATATAGTCGGCAGTCAGACTACGGGTGATAAGGTCCGTGGTCAAGAGGGAAACAGCCCAGACCGCCAGTTAAGGTCCCGAAATTTATGCTAAGTGGGAAAGGAAGTGGATCCGTCTAGACATCTAGGAGGTTGGCTCAGAAGCAGCCATCCTTAAAAGAGTGCGTAACAGCTCACTAGTCGAATAGATCTGCGCCGAAGATGTACCGGGGCTAAGCATAATACCGAAACTGCGGAATTTGTACTTTTAAGTATGGATTGGTAGGTGAGCGTTCTAACAGCGTAGAAGGTAGACCGAGAGGACTGCTGGAGTGGTTAGAAGTGAGAATGCCGGTATGAGTAACGAAAAGATGGGTGAGAATCCCATCCGTCAAAAGTCTAAGGTTTCCAGGGGAAGGTTCGTCCGCCCTGGGTTAGTCAGGTCCTAAGGTGAGGCTGAAAAGCGTAGCCGATGGGCAACAGGTTGATATTCCTGTACTACTTAATGGACAGAAGGAGTGACGGAGAAAGATAGCGAGAGCCAACTGGAGGAATAGTTGGTTTAAGGTAACAAGGGAGTGATGATAGGCAAATCCGCATCACACATATCCTGAGTACTGACGACGTAAGTCACGTGAATCTCTGCTTCCAAGAAAAGCTTCTATGGTTAATTCATTAAGTACCTGTACCGCAAACCGACACAGGTAGACGAGCAGAGAATGTAAAGACGCGCGAGATAACCCTTGTTAAGGAACTCGGCAAAATGACCCCGTAAGTTCGCGAGAAGGGGAGCTTTAAGTAATTAAAGCCGCAGAGAAGCGGCCCAAGCAACTGTTTACCAAAAACACAGGTCTCTGCTAAATCGCAAGATGAAGTATAGGGGCTGACACCTGCCCAGTGCTGGAAGGTTAAGAGGAGATGTTAGAGCAATCGAAGCATTGAATTGAAGCCCCAGTGAACGGCGGCCGTAACTATAACGGTCCTAAGGTAGCGAAATTCCTTGACAGGTAAGTTCTGTCCCGCACGAATGGTGTAATGACTTGGGTACTGTCTCAACAAGGGACTCGGTGAAATTTTAGTACCTGTGAAGATGCAGGTTACCCGCGACTAGACGGAAAGACCCCATGGAGCTTTACTGTAGCTTGATATTGATATTCGGTAATTAATGTACAGGATAGGTGGGAGACTGTGAAGTCGGAACGTTAGTTTCGATGGAGTCACTGTTGGGATACCACCCTTTAATTATTGGATGTCTAACCTGCGGGCGTGTAGCCCGGGGGACAGTGTCTGGTGGTCAGTTTGACTGGGGCGGTCGCCTCCTAAAGAGTAACGGAGGCGCACAAAGGTTAGTTCAGAATGGTTGGAAATCATTCGTAGAGTGTAATGGCAAAAACTAGCTTGACTGCGAGACATACATGTCGAGCAGAGACGAAAGTCGGTCATAGTGAACTGGCGATCCCGAATGGAAGGGACGTCAATCAACGGATAAAAGTTACCCTGGGGATAACAGGCTGATAGCTTCCAAGAGTACACATCGACGAAGCTGTTTGGCACCTCGATGTCGGCTCATCACATCCTGGAGCTGGAGTTGGTTCCAAGGGTTGGGCTGTTCGCCCATTAAAGTGGTACGTGAGCTGGGTTCAGAACGTCGTGAGACAGTTCGGTCCCTATCTGTCGTGGGCGTTGGAAATTTGAAGGGAGCTGTTCTTAGTACGAGAGGACCGGAATGGACACTCCAATGGTGCACCAGTTAGTCTGCCAAGGCTATAGCTGGGTAGCTAAGAGTGGAAGGGATAAACGCTGAAAGCATCTAAGCGTGAAGCCCCCCTTAAGATGAGATTTCCCATCGTAAGAGTAAGACCCCTTATAGATGATGAGGTTGATAGGCCAGAGGTGTACGCACGGTGACGTGTTTAGCTGACTGGTACTAATAGGTCGAGGACTTAACTTTGCGTTTTAAACTACAAATTAAAGTACAGTATTTCCAGTTTTGAAAGAGGTCTGGTGATGATGGCGAAGTGGACACACCTGTTCCCTTACCGAACACAGAAGTTAAGCACTTCAGCGCTGATTGTAGTACACATTTGTGTGCGAGAGTAGGACATCGCCAGGCTGCTTTCTAACTTAATTAACTAATTCCTGATCGAAGCATCAGGGATTTTTTTATACAATTTTATATAATTTAACATTTTGGATATGTTTTGTGATACCATATTCAGTAAGTAGCAAATAGAGAGGAGTTTTTTAAATGGTTTTTGCATTTTTAGTTTCCTTTGAAATGGTTATAATTAACTTATTTTCTTCGTATATGTGTTTACAAAAACGCAGAAGTAATTTTCAAATAATTTTTGTGTATGCATTTACAACAATTTTTATATTTGCTATGGTGAGTTTACTCGGCGAGTATATTTTTACGGATGCTTCAACTACCGGTAATGGAGCTTTTATACTGATAGGATTATTATTTTATTTTCCATTAAAATTTGTTTCAAAGCAGAAACCAAAAGAGATTTTGGTTATCATGTTTTCTACATGGATATATACAATGTTAATATTTACAATAGCTAATCAAATAGCATTGCTCTTTTCAAATTATAATAGAATGATGATTGTCTTTATTTCACAAACGGTATTACATACATTAACGTATTATGTATTTTTAAGATTTATGAAAAGTCGATTCCTATATGTGTTAAGCAATATTAGCAACAAGAGATTTAACAATTTTCTATTTATTAGTACGTTGTGGTTCTTATTGCTGTTGATTATCAACTATTCTATTATAACTGGGTATAATCCGTATCTAGGTTTGGCTACTTTTTTGATTATAGGTATTTTAGTTGTTTTTTCATACAAGGAATCACATCTGTCTATCTTTTTATCTAAAAAAACAGAGAAACTCGCTAAAATTTCATTAACAGATAGTCTAACTAATTTAAGAAATAGAAAATGTTTAATTCAAGATACACAAGATATTTTAGAACAACAGAGGAATTTCAATTTAATCTATATGGATTTAGATTACTTTAAACAAATTAATGATAAATACGGTCATGAAACAGGAGATATATATTTATTAACTTTCTCAGAAGATATACTTAAAGAATTCAGTAACATTAGAGACAATTTTTATCGAATTTCAGGTGATGAATTTATTATTCTTTATTATGATGATGATTATAAGTTGTTTTTAGAAAGATTAGAACAATTTTCTAAAAAGAAAACTATTGGATTAATAGAATTTTTAGGCTTAACTTTTGGACATTCTCAGTTTCCAAGAGATGGAGAAAAGTTAAGAGAATTATTGTCTGTTGCAGATTTAGTCATGTATGAGAAAAAAAGAATTAAGCATAAACAAAATTCTGAGAATAGAATTTAAAGAGTAATTAGCAATCATCAAACATATATTATCTAAAAGCAAAGACTTAAGAAAGTTTTTGCTTTTTATTTTATCGATGACAAAAAACACATTCTCATAAACAAAGAATAATATTTTCTATTGTTGAGTTTAAATATTGATGGTGGAGTGTTAGAATAGATAAAAAGGGAGAAAAATAACATGAAAAAATATAATAAATTAGTAAGAGATTTTATACCTAAAATCATTGAATCTAAAAATAAGACTCCAATTACAAGAATACTTATTGATGATGTTGAATACGAAGAAGCATTAAATAGAAAGCTTCAAGAAGAAATCGATGAATATCTTGAAAATGGCGATATTATGGAGTTAGTAGACTTAGGTGAAGTGATGCATGCTATTCTTAAATTAAAGAACGTGAGCATTGAAGAATATCAAAGATTAAGAAAAGAAAAATTACAAGAACGAGGGCCATTTAAAGGAAGAATATTCCTTGAAAAAGTTTTAGATAAAGAAGATTAATAGAGAGTAGATGTAATATAGAAAACTATTAAAAAAATTCAAATTTTCAAACGAATATATATTAAAAAGCATACCTCTGAGGGTGCTTTTTAATTTTAAAAAAACATCAATAATTTCAAAAAAAAATGTTGGTTTTTGACATGTTTTGTAGTATAATAATTAAGGTTAAAAAAAGTGTAATAAAAAATACTTGACACACCTAGTTGTGTAGTGTATAATTATAACGTTTTAATATATAACTAAGTGAGAGGTTGCCCAGCAGCCTTATAAAAATGAAACAAACGCATCTCCCGGATGTGTGGGTAAGAGAGGAGGAAATTTTATACATGCCTACTATTAATCAACTTATTAAAAAAGGTCGTCACGATAAAGTAAAAAAATCTAAAGCACCACAGTTAAATATCGGGTTCAATAGTTTACAAAAAAAATACACTGATAACAACAGTCCGCAAAAACGTGGAGTTTGCGTCAGAGTAGCAACAATGACACCAAAAAAACCAAACTCAGCATTAAGAAAATATGCTCGTGTTAGATTATCAAATGGTGGAGAAGTAAACGCATATATCCCTGGTATAGGACATTCACTACAAGAACATAGTGTTGTACTTATTCGTGGTGGTCGTGTTAAAGATTTACCTGGTGTTCGTTATCATATCGTTAGAGGAACATTAGATACGACTGCTGTAGATGGAAGAAAACAAAGCCGTTCAAAATACGGAGCAAAGAGACCTAAAAAATAAAAACAAAAAAAATTGACAAGAATTTGAAAGGAGGAATTACTTATGCCTCGTAAGGGAAATATTGTAAAAAGAGATGTCTTACCAGATCCAATATATAATTCAAAATTAGTTAACAAACTAATTAACAATATAATGCTAGATGGTAAAAAAAGTACTGCTCAACACATTCTTTATAATGCGTTTGGGCGTGTTAAAGAAATTACAGGAAAAGAACCGTTAGAAGTTTTTAATGAAGCATTAAATAACATTATGCCTGTTTTAGAAGTTAGAAGCCGCCGTATCGGTGGACAAAATTATCAAGTGCCTAGTGAAGTAAGATCAGATAGAAGAGTTACTTTAGGACTTAGATGGTTAGTGCAATATTCTCGTTCAAGAAATGAAAGAACCATGGATGAGAGATTAGCAAAAGAAATAGTTGATGCATCAAACAACGTTGGATCATCAATTAAGAAAAAAGAAGATATGCACAGAATGGCTGAAGCTAATAAAGCTTTCGCACATTATAGATTTTAATTAAAAGGAAGGAAACAAGTTATGGCACGTGAATACAGTTTAGAAAATACACGTAATATTGGTATCATGGCACATATTGATGCTGGTAAAACCACAACTACAGAAAGAGTCTTGTATCATACAGGTAGAATTCATAAAATGGGAGAAACACATGATGGAGCTTCCCAAATGGACTGGATGGAACAAGAACAAGAACGTGGGATTACAATTACTGCCGCAGCAACTACCGCTTTCTGGAAAAATCATAGAGTTAATATTATCGATACCCCAGGGCATGTTGATTTTACTGTTGAAGTATCAAGATCCTTACGTGTGCTAGATGGTGCTGTAACGGTATTAGATGCTCAAGCAGGGGTGGAACCTCAAACAGAAACTGTTTGGAGACAAGCCAATGAATATAAAGTTCCAAGATTAGTTTTTGCTAATAAAATGGATAAAATTGGTGCGGATTTTGCATACTCTATACAATCTATTCATGATAGATTAGGAGAATCTGCAGAAGCAATCCAATGGCCAATTGGAGCTGAAGATGATTTTACTGGAATAATTGATTTAGTTACTATGAAAGCCTACCATTTTGATGGTGGACCAGAAGAAGATTTTGTAGAAATAGAAATACCAAGCGAATTGATCTCTACAGTTAATGTAAGAAGAGCTTCTTTAATTGATGCAATAGCTGATTTTGATGAAGAGTTAATGAATACATATTTAGACGGAGGAGAAGTATCACCTGAAATGCTTAAGAGAGCAATTCGTGCTGCTACTTTATCAGTAACTTTCTTCCCTGTAATATGCGGTACTGCATTTAAAAATAAAGGTGTTAAATTTATTATGGATGCTGCTATTGATTATTTACCTTCTCCAGTTGAAGTTAAACAAGTAGTTGGGTATAACAAAAACGAAGAAGAAATAAATATAACTAGTAGTGATGACAAAGATTTCGTTGCCTTAGCATTTAAAGTAATGACAGATCCCTTTGTTGGTAGAGTAACATTCTTTAGAGTTTACTCTGGAGTAGCTAAAAAAGGTTCATATATTTACAATGCTACAAAAGGTAAAAAAGAAAGACTTGGAAGAATCCTACAAATGCATGCTAATTCAAGAACTGAAATTGATGAAGTTTATACTGGAGACATTGCAGCTGCTGTAGGATTAAAAGATACAATTACAGGTGATACATTATGTTCAGTTAAAACTCACGTAATTTTGGAGACTATGAAATTCCCAGAACCGGTTATTTCTGTAGCAATTGAACCTAAAACCAAAAAAGATCAAGACAAAATGGGTATTGCTTTGCAAAAACTATCTGAAGAAGATCCAACTTTTAGAACGTACACAGACAAAGAAACAGGACAAACAATTATTTCTGGAATGGGTGAACTTCATTTAGATATTATTGTTGATAGAATGAAAAGAGAATTCAAAGTAGAAGCAACTGTTGGTAATCCTCAAGTTTCTTATCGTGAAACAATTCAAGCTGAAGCTGAATGTGAAGGTAAATTTATCAGACAATCTGGTGGACGCGGACAATATGGACACGTTAAGATTAGATTTGAACCAAATCCTGGAAAAGGATATGAATTTATTGATAAGATTGTTGGTGGATCAGTTCCTAGAGAATACGTACAAGTTGTTAATAAAGGAATTCAAGAATCTTTACCTGGCGGAATCATTGCTGGATATCCATTATTGGATTTAAAAGCTACATTATTTGATGGATCTTATCATGATGTCGATTCAAGTGAAATGGCATATAAAATTGCAGCATCTATGGCTCTTAAGAAAGCAAAAGATGTATGTAAGCCTATTTTGCTAGAGCCAATCATGAGTGTTGATGTAGTTACACCTGAAGACTACATTGGTAATGTAATTGGAGATTTGACTTCTCGAAGAGGAAGAATTGAATCTCAAGAAATGTTAGGTAAAGCACAAAAGGTATCTTCAAAAGTACCTTTATCAGAAATGTTTGGATACGCAACTAGCCTTCGTTCTAATACGCAAGGTAGAGCAACTCATACTATGCAGTTCTCAAATTATGAAGCATGTCCTAAATCAATTTCGGAAGATATAATTACAAAACGTAATAGTTAAATTTGTTATATTCTATTTATATGGGATATTGAGATATTTAATTATTGCAAAATAAATGATATTGTTATAAAATAATATCGATAAACGCAAGTATCAAATGAAAAATCAAAAAGAAAATTTAAACTAAAATTTATTAAAGGAGATTAAAAAAATGGCTAAAGCTAAATTTGAACGTACTAAACCACATGTTAACATTGGTACAATTGGACACGTTGACCATGGTAAAACTACTTTAACAGCGGCAATTACTACAGTGTTATCAAAAAAAGGATTCTGCGAAGTTAAAGACTATGCTTCAATTGACTCTGCACCAGAAGAAAAAGCAAGAGGAATTACTATTAATACTGCTCATATCGAGTATGAAACTGAAAACCGTCATTATGCACATGTTGACTGTCCAGGACATGCCGATTATGTTAAGAACATGATTACAGGAGCAGCACAAATGGATGGAGCTATCTTAGTTGTATCTGCAGCTGATGGAGCTATGCCTCAAACTAGAGAACATATCTTATTATCACGTCAAGTTGGAGTTCCAAAAATCGTTGTATTTTTGAACAAATCTGACATGGTTGATGATCCTGAACTTATTGAATTAGTAGACATGGAAATCCGTGAATTACTAGATGAATATAAATTCCCAGGAGATGATACACCAGTTATCGTTGGTTCTGCTTTAAAAGCATTACAAGGCGACGCTGAACAAGAAGAAGTTATTCTTGAGTTAATGGCTGCTGTTGATTCATACATTCCTCTACCAGAAAGACCAGTTGATAAACCATTCTTAATGCCTATCGAAGACGTATTCACTATCACAGGACGTGGTACTGTTGTTACAGGTAGAGTTGACCGTGGTCAAATCAAAGTTGGAGAAACAGTAGAAATCATTGGTATTAAAGAAACAAGATCAACTGTATGTACAGGTGTTGAAATGTTCCGTAAATTACTTGATTATGCACAAGCTGGAGACAACGTAGGACTATTATTACGTGGAGTTTCTAGAGATGATGTACAACGTGGACAAGTAATTGCTAAACCAAAATCAGTTACACCACATACAAAATTTACTGCTCAAGTTTATGTATTATCACATGACGAAGGTGGACGTCACACTCCATTCTTCTCAAACTATCGTCCTCAGTTCTATTTCCGTACAACTGACATCACTGGAGTTATTCAATTAGACAAAGGTGTTGAAATGGTTATGCCAGGAGATAACACTGAAATGGTTGTTGAATTAATTCATCCAATCGCATTGGAAACAGGAACTAAATTCTCAATCCGTGAAGGTGGACATACTGTTGGAGCTGGATCAGTAGTTACAATTTTAGAATAATAATTCAAAAAAAATACCTTATTTGAGTCAAATCAAATAAGGTTTTTTATTTGGCTTGGAGAGTAAATAAATTCAAATAATTGCTCAAATTATGATATAATACTTATGTGAAAAATATGTGGTTTAACAATAAAAATGGAGGTAAATATATGGATAAATCAATACAAACATTGAGGTTTTTAGGAACTGATATGATAAATAAAGCAAACAGCGGACATCCTGGAATAGTCTTAGGGGGAGCTAGCACAATCTATGAATTATTTCATAATCACTTAAATGCTAATCCAGAAAAACCTGAATGGTTTAATAGGGATAGATTTTTTCTAGCGGCAGGACACGGAAGTGCTTTATTATATTCGATTTTACATTTAACAGGATATGATATTAAAATAGATGATTTAAAGGAGTTTAGACAATTGGACTCACTAACACCTGGACATCCTGAATTTGGTCACACACCTGGTATAGACTCTACTACAGGTCCACTTGGACAAGGGGTAGCTATGGCAGTAGGTAATGCTTTAGCTGAAAGTTACTTAGCAGGAAAATTTAACAGAGATGACCTTAAAGTTATTGATCACTATACATACGCATTTTGTGGAGATGGTGATTTACAAGAAGGTGTTACTTTGGAAGCAATGAGTCTAGCTGGAAGACTTAAATTAAATAAATTAATAGTTTTATTTGACTCAAATGACATTCAATTAGATGGGCCAACAAATAAAGCTAATAGCGATAATATTGAGATGAAAGTAAAAAGTATGAACTGGGAGTACTACCTAGTTGAAAAGCCAAATGATATATTGGCATTAGGTGATGTATTAGATGAAGCTAAAAAATCTGAAAAACCTGTTTTTGTTGAAGTAAAAAGCGTAATTGGTTATGGCTGTAGTGCACAAGGGACATCTAGCACACATGGTTCGCCAATAGGCTTAGCTGAATCAGAAGCTATGAGAGCTAGAATGAATTATCACTATGACCTTTTTGAAATTCCTGAAGAAGTATATACGGATTTTTCTGATTCATTTGGTATAAGAGGAAAAAATGCTTATAAAGAATGGGAAAAAACTTTAAATAAATATAAAATAGAATATCTTGAAGAGTATCATAAACTATTAAATATCATGGAAAAGAAACTCCAAGTAAACTTTGATGAAGTAATACCTCTAGCAGATATAGGGACCAAGGAAGCAACCAGAAATACAATAGGGAAACTAATTCCTGCATTAAGTCAAAATTTACCGGAAATGATTGGTGGATCAGCCGACTTAACTGCATCAACAAAAGTAAAAGGTATTGACGGAGACTTCGACTTTGATAATAGAACCGGTAGAAATATAAATTTTGGAGTTAGAGAACATGCTATGGCGGCCATTATAAATGGTATGACTCTGCATAATCTTAAAGCGTTTAGTGGAGGATTCTTCGTATTTTCTGATTATATGAAACCAGCAATAAGATTAAGTGCATTAATGAGTTTACCTTCAATATTTATTTTCACCCATGATTCAGTAGCTGTTGGGGAAGATGGACCAACTCATGAAGCTGTTGAACAATTAGCAATGTTTAGAACTACTCCAAACTTAAATACGTTTAGACCGGCTAATGCAAACGAAACCAGATTTGCATTTAGATATGCTTTAACTTCAAACGATAAGCCTTCGGTAATAGTTCTAACAAGACAAAATACAACAGTAACTCATAAAGTATCGTATGAACAATTCAAAACTGGAGCTTATATAGCGAGAGATATTGATAACTATGAAGCGATATTAATCGCTACAGGATCAGAAGTTGAATTAGCTTTGGCGGTACAAGAGCAGTTAAAGAATGTTAACAACGTTTACGTTAGAGTTGTTTCAATGCCATCTGTAGAATTATTCTTATCACAACCAAAAGAAATTCAAAATCGAATTTTACCAGAAACATGTAATAAGCGTTTAGCTATAGAAATGGGAACTAGTTTAACTTGGTACCGTTTCGCAAATAACGTTTATGGAATTGACCGTTTTGGGAAAAGCGGAGTTGGTAGCGAAGTAGTGGATTCACTTGGATTTACTGTTGATAAAATTAGTGAATATATTTTAAATATGTAAATCGGATATTTATCCGATTTTCATAAGTTAGGAGTATTATGTTATTTGATTCTCATTCACATTTAAACGATATAAAATTAATTAATCGCATTGATGAAATTATTCAAAATGCTAAAGATAATGGTGTAACTAAAATGCTTTGTGTTGGCTTTGATTATGAATCAAGTTTGCTCGCTATTAAACTGGCAAATCAACACAACTCGATATACGCAGCTATTGGAATCCATCCATCAGAAGCAAAAGAGTTTGGCATTGATTTATCTTGGATAGAGCAACATATGAGTAATCCTAAAGTAGTAGCAATCGGTGAAACAGGATTGGATTATTATTGGGAAAATCAATTTAAAGAAGAACAAAAAGAATTATTTATAAATCACATTAAACTAGCCAATAAATATCACAAACCAATAGTTGTGCACATGCGTGATGCAACTAATGACACTTATAATGTAATTAAGGAAAATAAAACTAAAGACACAACTGGAGTAATGCATTGTTACTCTGCTTCAGTAGAAGTGATGAAACAGTTTATAGATTTGAATATGTATATATCTTTAGCCGGGCCAGTAACTTTCAGAAATGCTAAAGTACCAAAAGAAGTTGCCAAAGAAATCAGTCTGGATAATTTACTTGTAGAAACTGATTCTCCTTACTTATCACCAATGCCTTTTAGAGGTAAAACTAATGAACCGAAAAACGTTTTATATATAGCCCAGGAAATAGCCGATTTAAAAGGTGTAAGTCTTGAAGAGGTCCAAAATAAGACGTTTTACAATACATGTAAATTATATAATATCGATATGAAAGAGGTAAAATAAATGGGGTTAACTGCCGGGATTGTAGGACTTCCTAATGTTGGAAAATCTACGTTATTTAATGCTATAACTAAAGCGAAAGTATTAGCCGCAAATTATCCTTTTGCGACTATTGAACCGAATATTGGAGTTGTTGAAGTTCCAGATGATAGAATTGATGTATTAACAAAAATGTATAAACCTAAAAAAACTATATACACTACTTTTGAATTTAGAGACATAGCTGGACTAGTTAAAGGTGCTTCAAAAGGAGAAGGGTTGGGCAACCAATTTTTATCTCATATTAGAACTTGTGACGCAATAGTTCAAGTTGTAAGATGTTTTGATGATCCTAATGTTATACATGTAGATGGGTCTATAGATCCATTAAGAGATATCGAAACAATCATGATTGAATTAATTTTCGCTGATATGGAGGTCATTGAAAAAAGACTTCCGAAAATAAGAAAAAGAGCTCAGCTGAAAATTGATACAGAAGCTGTTTCAGAATATGCACTTTTAAATAAACTAAATACTCAACTTCAAAATCAGTTGCCAATAAGAGCTCTAGAGTTGCCTGTTGATGAACAAAAATTAATTAAAAACTTTTCATTTTTAACAGCTAAACCTTTAGTTTATGTATGCAACGTTTCCGACGATGAGATTGCTGATTATTCAAACAATGATTACGTGAAAAAAGTTAAAGAAATAGCTGAAGAAGATAATGCTAAAGTTGTTGTAATTTCTGCTAAGATAGAACAAGAACTTGGAGAGCTAGACAGCGAAGATAGAGAAATGTTTATGGAAGAATTAGGAGTTACTAAATCGGGACTAGAAGATTTAATAGCTGTAAGTTATGATATGCTTGGTTTAAAAACTTTTTTAACTGCCGGTGAACAAGAAGTTCGAGCTTGGACATTTAAGAATGGGATGAAAGCCCCTCAATGTGCAGGAATAATCCATACGGATTTTGAAAAAGGCTTTATTAGAGCTGAGACAATTAGCTATGAAGACTTAATTATGGCAGGTTCAGAAACAAGGGCTAAAGAACTGGGGAAATTTAGATTAGAAGGAAAAGAATATATTGCTAAAGATGGAGATGTGTTCCACTTTAGATTTAATCTCTAGGAGGTATTATGAAGACAAGTAAATTGTTGGTAGATCTTTTAAAAGAAAAAGGTTTAAAGATTAGTACAGCTGAATCAATTACTGGCGGTAAGATTATTAGTTCAATAATTGAAATACCAGGAGCTTCTAACATTACTGAACAATCTTACATAGTGTATTCTAATCAAGCAAAGGTAAATGTGTTAGGTGTCAATAAGGAATTATTAGACGCTTTTGGAGTTGTTTCAGAAGAAGTTGCTTTAGAAATGGCAAGAAGGACAAAAGAATTGACTCAAGCTGATATTGTAATCTCAACAACAGGAGAAGCTGGACCAAACGTTAATGATCAAGATATTATAGTTGGTACCGTCTGCTTTGGATTAATAATTGATAATAAAGAGTTTACACATAAAAGGGTTCTTGCAGGTGATAGAATTGGAATTATTGATAATGCTACAACATATATACTAAATGATTTGTATTATAGATTAAAATAATTTGAGGGATTAATTTATCCCTCTTTTTTTTATGGAAAGCCAATATAGTAAAGAGTCATCAGAAATTGGACAAATGACTTTTATCTAAAGAAAAAAGTTAATTTATAGTAAGTAGTTGAAAGTCTTTCAATAAAAAGTTACAATGTTTAAGATGACTTTTCGGAGGTATATTATGGATTTAAGTGGATTAACAAAAAAACAATCAGGAGTTATATTTTTGATTGTATATGGGCTTACTTTAGTTTTTGGCTTAGTAATAATGTTTCTTGGTGCTAGATACGGTAAAAATTTTATTATCACAATGTTGATTGCGGATATACTAATGACAGTCGTAATTTTTGTGGTTGGGTTAATAATTAAAAATGCATCTTTATATGATCCATATTGGAGTGTGATTCCATTCATAATTATACTTTTCTGGGCTGTAGCATTTCAGGGGTTTAGTTTATCTTTAAATAGCATTCTGCTGATTATTGTAGTTGGTATATGGTCATTCAGGCTAACCCGTAACTGGTGGATTAATTGGACTGGCTTTGCTCACCAAGATTGGCGTTATGATATGTTGAAAGAAAAGAAACCAAAATTGTATCCACTTACTAATTTATTTGGAATCCATTTGATTCCAACAATTGTAGTGTTTCTACAATTGCTAAATGGCTTTGATATTTTGCATGAAAGTGGAATCAATATTGTATTTTTGATTGGTGTTTTAATTTCATTAATTGCACCATTTATTCAATATATTGCAGATAAACAGATGTTGGAATTCAGAAAAAACAACATAGATAAGACAAAAGTGATAAACACCGGGTTATGGCGATTTTCTAGACATCCAAACTATTTTGGAGAACTGATATTTTGGATAGGAATTTATATAATGTATTTCTCATATTCAATGTCAATTGATTTGAATATTTTGTATCCAATTTCAATGATCTTGCTTTTTGTTTTCATAAGTATTCCAATGATGGAGAAGAGGTTAGCAAGTCGTGAAGGATATCAAGAATACAAAAAGTCAGTTTCGATGCTAATACCTTTTATCCAAAAAAAGAAATGATTCATTTAATATATGTAAATGTAATAACGTGATTAAATCAGGTTTATACCCAGTTTTACACATAAAAAATAATAGGGTTTGTCAATGTTTTTTTATGGACAAACCCTTTTTATTATGATATAATAATGCGATGTGAATTAATCACCTTGCTGTTGTAAAAACAGCCACAGACCAGAAGGAGGAAAAAATATGAAAAGATACGAAATTATGTACATCATTCGTCCAAATCTTGAAGATGGAGTTAGAAAAGCTTTAATCGAAGAAATGAACAAAATATTAACTGATTACAAATCAGAAGATTTGAAAGTTAATGAATGGGGTATTAAGGATCTTGCTTATGAAGTTAAAGACTGCAAAAAAGGATATTATGTTGTTGCTGACGTAATGGCTAATGTAGACGCAATCAATGAGCTAGATAGAGTAATGAAAATTAGAGAAAATATTATTCGTCATATAGTTATCGCTAGAGACGAAAAATAGTAGGAGGTATTTTATGTTTAATAAAGTTGTTCTAATCGGAAGATTAACAAAGGACCCAGAATTAAGATATACAAGTACTAATAACCTTCCTGTATGCTCATTTACTCTTGCCGTTAATCGCCCATATCAAGTTCAAGGCAACGATAGAAGTGCTGATTTTATTAATTGTACAGCTTGGAGAAAACAAGCTGAAAATATTCATAAATATGTTGGTAAAGGTAGTATGGTTGCTGTTGAAGGAAAAATCCAAACAAGAGATTATATGGATGAAAAAATCAACGCAAAAAGATATATCACTGAAGTTGTATGTGATTCAGTTGTATTCTTAGACTCTAAGGGTCAAAACCAAAGCCAAAATAATAATAACGATTATAATTCAGCGAACACTAAAAAGAGTTCAAAGGAAGAAGAATTACCTAAAGGCAATTTTAATAATGTCGAAGATGACTTACCATTTTAAGAAGGAGGATTTATAATGCCAAGACCAGGATTTAAAAATAACCGTCGTAGATCTCGTAAAAGATGTTATTTTACTGAAAATAAAATAGATTATATTGATTTCAAGGAATATGAAATGCTAAAAAGATTTATTTCAGATAGAGGTAAAATATTACCAAGACGTGTTACAGGGACTAAAGCATATTACCAAAAACATTTAGCAGTTGCTATCAAACGCGCTCGCTTCATGGCTTTACTACCATACGTAAAAGAATAGTTATAGGCTCTTTGAGCCTTTTTTCTTTGGTCAAAAGTATATTATTTAAATCAAAGATTTAAAAACATATATAGATATAGCCAAAAATACCAATTAATATTAATGGTCAACAAGTTTGAAAAAAGTCACTTTTGTGATATAATTATTCTAATTAATCTTGAAAGAGGTATATTATGAATAAGCCTTTAAAAACACAAATAATTATCTTATTTATAATCTATGTTTTGCTAATTAGTTTAGGAATTATTCTAATTTTGCCGAACTTATCTATGGAATATTTTTTGTTCTATAATATTCTACTTTTTGTTGTTTTAGTTGGATACATAATCATATTATTGACAAACAAAAGTAGAAGAATAAGAATCGGAGATTTAGAAAATAAAATACGAGAGTTAAGTAAAACTAATAAACATAAATTAAACAGTGAAGACATTGTATTAAACTATTTGCCAGTTGGAATCATCTTGTATGATGACTCTGAGAATATTGTTTATGCGAATTCACAAGCTAAAGATTACTTCTCTAATGTTTTGGTTGAAAGAAATCTAAAAATCATTAGTAAAGAATTAGCTGAAAGTGTTGAAAAACGTATTGGTAAATTTATTCTAGACGTTTACGAAAAGAAATATGACGTAGTGCATTATCCAAAAAATAAAACTATCTATTTGTTCGAAGTTACAGATAGAGAATTTACAAAAGCTAAGTATAACGCATCAATCGATGCGATAGGTATTCTAAAATTAGATAATTTTAGCGATGCTACCGGTAATCTTGATTTCCAGGATAAAGCAAACATTCAAGGTTTGTTGTTAGGAGCTATTGATAACTGGTGTACTAAAAATGATATTTATTTCAATAATTTAAGACCTGAAAAGACGATAATATTCTTAAACAAGTATCAATTAGATGAAATGATGAAAGATAAATTCCAAATCTTAAATATTGTTTCTGATATATCTAGAAATAATGATTTAAGAATAACTTTATCAATAGGATTAGCGTGTTTAGAAGGCAAAGCAAAAGCCCTTGGTGAAGCAGCCGAAGAAGCTTTAACCTTAGCGGAAGACCGCGGAGGAGATCAAGTTGTTGTTAATCTTCAAAATCAGCCACTAAAATTTTATGGTGGTAAAAATAACAGCGCTGAAAAACGCAGTAAAGTAACAGCGAAAGTTAATTCTAGAGCTTTAGAGGATTTTATTGATAATTCTAAAAATGTATATGTTATGCCACATATAGCTACCGATGTAGATGCTTTTGGATCTGCAATCGGAATTTTAGAAATGGCATTAGCTAAGAAAAAAGAAGCGAAGATTGTTTTAGACTTTGATAATATTGACCAAACTTGTCAGAAAGTTATCAACATGCTAAACCAAGAATACATAAAATTATTGGAATATATTATTGATCCAGATGATGCTTTGGATAAAATCAAAGAAGATTCACTGTTGATTATAGTAGATCATCACTCAGCGGTACAATCTATTGAGCCAAAGTTGATAGAAAAAACAAAACACTTAATCGTTATTGATCATCATAGAAGATTAGAAAACGTTTTGTCTGATGTTTTAATTAACTACGTAGAACCATATGCATCAAGTTCTGTAGAGTTAGTGACAGAACTTATTGATTTATACAATGTACCTGTTACAATCGACCCATTTGAAGCAACAATTATGCTTGCAGGAATGATAATAGATACAAATAATTTCTCATATCGTACCGGAGCTAGAACTTTTGAAGCTGCCGCTAGATTAAAAAGATTTGGGGCTGACCCATTTAAAGCAAGATTGATGCTGAGAGAGTCTTTAGATGATATAAAAACAAAAACTAATCTTGTTAATCAAGCAAGGATTATTTCTAATCATTTCGCAATAACTTCAATGCCAGAAGAAGAATTAACAGATAGAGTTCAAATAGCTAAAACAGCCGATGAATTACTTGAGATTGACAACATAATCGGTTCATTTGCAATAGGTAATATTGGCGAAGAAACCGTAGCGATTTCGGCTAGATCGGTTGACAAATTCAATGTATCAGTAGTCATGGAAAGACTGGGCGGTGGTGGACACTTAAATAATGCCGCAGCTCAACTTAAGGGTAAAACAATTCAAGAAGTAGCTGATATAATTGAAAAAATAATCGGAGAAACTTATAAGGAGGAAACGACTATGAAAGTAATCTTAATTAAAGATATTAGAGGAAAAGGCAAGAAAGGTGATATAATTGATGTGGCAACTGGTTACGGTAATTATCTGTTGACATCAAAGCACGCTATAGCTGCCAATAACGCTAATATTAAAGCTTTGGAATCTGAAAAAGAAAAAGAAGAAACGGAAGCTAATAAAGAGCTAGAAAAGGCCAAAAAGCTAAAAGCTGAAATAGAAAAAAGCCCAATTAAATTGTTTGTGAAAATTGGTGAATCTGGAAAATTATTTGGTTCAATAAACACCAAACAAATAGCTGATGAATTAAAAAAATCTCACAAATTAACTGTCGACAAAAGAAAAATTCTATTAGAGGAAAACATTCACTCTTTAGGGACCTATGAAGTGAATATTAGAATTCATAAAGACGTTGTTGCAGTTATAAATTTACAAGTGTTAGAAGAAAAATAAAAAGTGGAGGAAATCATGGATCAAATACCTGCTAATATTGAAGCTGAACAAGCCGTTCTAGGTACAATATTTTTTGAAAATTATATGATGAAGACTATTAGTGATAAATTGGTCGAGTCAGATTTTTATTACCCAAGCCATAAAGTGATATTCAATGTAATGAGAGAATTGTTTATTCAAGGTATTTCTATTGATTATGTTACTGTTGTAAATCATTTAGAAAGTGTAAATCAACTACCTAAAGCTGGTGGAGTTGAATATATTACTCAACTTGCAAATACAGTACCCTCAACTGCCAATTTTCTGCATTATATAAATATAGTTAAAGATAAAGCTGTACTTAGAAAACTTCAAAGTACATGTAATCAAATCTTAGAAGATTCAAAAACAGTAAGTAATACACCTGAATTTATCGATGAAGTAGAAAAAAATATTTTATCCGTAACAAAAGAGAGAAGATCTTCTGATTTTGTTGGTGTATCTAAAGTGGCACATGATACTTTGGAAAACATTGCTAAACAAGCTCAGCATACATCAGATATTACTGGACTGGATACAAAATACTATGAATTGAACCGAAATACGTTGGGACTACAAAAGTCTGATTTAATTATCATCGCAGCTAGACCATCTGTTGGTAAGACGGCTTTTGCACTTAATCTAGCACTAAACATAGGAAAACTAAGAGAAAAGCCTCACATCGCATTCTTCTCACTTGAAATGGGTGTAGAACAATTAGTTATGAGACTACTATCGTGTCAAGCGCAAGTTGATAATACTGCCATGAGAAAAGGTCATCTAAATTCTCAAGAATGGGAAAAACTTCAACATGCCGCGAAAACTTTGGAAGAAACAAATATTTACTTCGATGATGCCGGAACTGTTAAAGTTACTGAGCTAAGAAGTAAGTGTAGGAAATTAAAACAAGAAGACAAACTTGATATCGTTGTAATTGATTATCTACAATTATTAAGTGGGTCTGATGCAAATCGTGGAAATAGAACTCAAGAAGTATCAGAAATTAGTCGTGTGCTAAAAGAAATGGCTAGAGAACTTAAGATACCTGTAGTTGCTTTATCACAGTTATCACGTAACCTTGAGCGTCGTGAAAATAAAAGACCAATAATGGCCGATTTAAGAGAATCAGGTTCAATTGAACAAGATGCTGATATTATTATATTCTTATATAATCCAGCAGAAAAAGATCAAGATGAATCAAATAGAAATCATGTTGAATTTAATATAGCAAAGAACCGTTCAGGAATAACTTCAAACTTTTCATTGTTATTTAATAAAAACATGTCGAATTTTAATAACGTTAAATTAGAAAGATAATAAAAACAAGGACACTTTAGATGTCCTTGATTTATGAGGTGTATATAATGTTAACAGATAGATTAGAACAAATTGAAACTAGATATATTGAGATTGAAAAAATGATGTCTAATCCAGAGATAGCTACCAATGTCAAAAAGGTAACAGAATTAGCTAAAGAATTCTCTAAACTCGAGAAGACTGTGATGGGTTTCAGAAAATATAAAGATCTTATGGATCAATTAGTTGATTTGAAAGAAATGTCTAAAGACAAAGATCAAGAAATTAAAGAAATGGCAGAAATGGAATTAGTTGAAGTCCACGAAAACATCCAAAAAATAGAATCAGAATTAGAACTATTATTAATTCCCAAGGATCCCAATGATGAGAAAAATGTTATCGTGGAGATTAGGGGAGCTGCTGGTGGAGATGAAGCTAATATCTTTGCGAGTGATTTATATAGAATGTATAATAAATTTGCTGAATCAAAAGGTTGGAAGATTGAAGTATTAAATATTGAAGTAAAAGAAGCTGGCGGGGTTAGCCAAATCGAATTTATGGTTAGCGGAGACGCAGTATATTCTCTATTGAAATATGAATCAGGTGTACATCGCGTACAACGTGTTCCTCAAACTGAATCAAGTGGTAGAATTCATACTTCAACAGCAACAGTCTTAGTTTTACCTGAAGCAGAAGAGATAGATTTCCAAATGAGTATGGAAGATGTTAGAGTTGATACGTTCTGTTCATCAGGACCAGGTGGTCAATCTGTAAATACGACAAAATCAGCTGTTAGAGTCACTCATATGCCAACTAATGTAGTAGCACAATGTCAAGATGGTAAAAGCCAACACGAAAACAAAGCTTCTGCATTAAAAATTCTTAGATCTAGATTGTATGACCGCATGTTACAAGAAAAGCTTGAAAAAGAAGGTGCGGAAAGAAAATCAAAAGTTGGAGCGGGAGACAGATCAGAAAAAATTAGAACTTATAACTATCCACAAAATAGAATTACAGACCATAGAATTGGTTTCACAATCCAACAATTAGATAGAGTAATTGATGGTAAATTAGATCCGATAGTAGATGCTCTAATAACCGAAGAACAAAGAAGGAAGTTAGAAAAAGAATAATGGCAAGCTATAAAGACGCTTTAGAAAAAGCGAATAAACTTACAAGAAAAAAAGCTAAAGAAACCAGTGCAACTAGGATGTTAATGTTGCACTTTTCTGAACTTAATCCTTCTGATTTATACTTAAAATATGAAGAAGAAATGCCAGAAGAAATTTATACTAAATACTTTGAAGCACTAAATCAATATCTAGAAGAAAACATCCCCGTACAACAAATAATAGGGTATGTATATTTTTATGGACATAAGTTTATAGTTAATGATCAAGTGTTGATTCCACGCTTTGAAACAGAAGAATTAGTAGTTAATGTTTTGATGTTATATGATGAGTATTTTGCATCAAAAAAGGTTAATGTAGTCGACATTGGAACTGGTTCAGGATGTTTAGCTGTAACCTTGAAAAAAGAGGAAGAAAAGAACTTTAATGTTACCGCTACTGACATTAGTGTTGAGGCTCTTGCAGTAGCTAAAAAAAATGCTGAAAATCTAGATGTTGAAGTTGAATTTATAGCAGGGGATATGTTGGAACCAGTTATAAACAGAAAATTTGATATCTTAGTCTCCAATCCACCATATATTCCAAGCGCTGAAAAAGTAGATGATATTATCTATGATAACGAACCTCATGTGGCTTTGTTTGGAGGGGATGATGGGCTAAAATTTTATAGAGAGATATTAAGCAAAGCGGGTAAGATTTTGAACCCTCAATCTATGATAGCTTTTGAACATGGTTTTGATAAAGGAACTGAGTTAAGAAGTATTGCAAAACAGTACTTTCCAGAGTCAAAAATATTTACCTATAAGGACATGCAAAAATTGGATAGAATGACGTTTGTTATAACTGGATTTGAAGGAGTTAAAAATGGCCAAAATTAAAGGCTTAGGCGGAGTTTTCTTCAATGTTTTTGGCGACAACTCAGAGCTTCTAGAATGGTATCGTAAAAACCTTGGTCTAGAGGTCACAGAATACGGTCTTGAAGTGCCGACAGACACACCGATATTAGTCACTTTTAAGAGGAATAATTCCAATGCATTTATCAATTTTACAGTTGATAATATTAAAGAATTTATTGATGAAATGAAGCGAAAAAAAATTGAAGTAGTCTCAGAAATTTCTAGCTATGATTACGGTTCATTTGCACAGATAAAAGACCTAGCAGGTAACATAGTAGAATTATTTCAAGTAAATAGTGAAAACTACCTAAAAATGATTGAAACTGAAAAAATCAACTATTTAAACAAAAAAAACAAATCAAATTTATAAAGAGCCAAAAATCACTTGGTTCTTTTATTTTTATAATAATATATATATTATTAGGAAAAAACATATAAATTTTTCAACCAAAAACTGTTGACAATTGCTGTAAATGGTATATATTATTATAGTGAAATGAGGAGATATTATGGCAAAAAAACTTGTTATCGTGGAATCACCAGCTAAATCTAAAACAATTGGGCAATATCTTGGAGAAGATTATATTGTTCAATCTTCAGTAGGACATGTAAGAGATTTGGCAGTTGTAGGTGCTGGCGGACTTGGTGTTGACGTTGAAAATGATTTCAAACCGACATATGAAGTTTTAGCGGACAAAAAGAAAGTGATTCACACATTAAATAAATCGTTAAAAGAAGTAGATGAAGTATATCTTGCAACTGACCCCGATAGAGAAGGGGAAGCAATTTCTTGGCATCTATCTGAAACATTAAATATAAAGGATCAAAAAACTTATCGAGTAATCTTTAATGAAATTACAAGAAAAGCTGTTAATGAAGCTTTTGTACATCCAGGTGAAATTAATAAGGATTTAGTTAACTCTCAAGAAACAAGAAGAATTCTTGATAGGATAATTGGTTTTAAGCTATCAAAATTATTACAATCAAAAATTAAATCAAAATCAGCTGGTAGAGTTCAATCTGCTACATTAAAAATTATTGTTGATAGAGAAACTGAAATTAATAATTTTACCGTTGAAGAATATTATGAAATGTTCGCTGAATTTGATGGATTAGAAGCAAAGTTATTTAAATTAGATGGAAAAGAACCTAAAATTTCTACTAAAGAATTTTCTAATGAAATCTTAGAATCATTAAATAAGGAATTTGATGTTGAATCTTTAGACACAAAACCAAACACATTAAATCCAAAGCCAGCATTTATTACATCAACTCTTCAACAAATGGCTTCAAGTAAATACGGTTTTTCACCGACAAGAACGATGAAATCTGCTCAAATTCTTTATGAAGGTGTTGAACTTGAAAACGAAACAGAAGGATTAATCACATATATGCGTACCGATTCAATTAGATTATCAGAAACTTTCATCTCAGAAGCAAAACAGTTTGTTATCGATAACTACGGGGCTAAGTATTATGGTAATATGAGAAAAACAAATAAAAAGCAAAATGTTCAAGATGCTCATGAGGCAATCAGACCTACAAGCATTCATAGAACTCCTGAATCTGTAAAAAAATATTTGTCAGCATCAGAATTCAAAATCTACCAACTTATATATATTAGAGCTTTAGCATCTTTAATGAAAGCTAAAAAAACAGAAACCACAGCTTTAGTATTAAAGAATAATAGAACGATATTCAGAGTGACCAGCACTAAAAAAGTATTTGATGGATATTCAAAAGTTTATCAAGTATTAGATACAGAAAATGGAATTAAAGAAATTGATTTGTCTAAATATAAGGTTGGAGATAAAATCATTCCTACAAAAGTTTATGACAAACAATTATTTACTTCACCACCAGCAAGATACACAGAAGCTAGATTAATTAAGGAAATGGAAGACCTAGGTATTGGTAGACCATCTACCTATGCTCAAACAATATTAACGATTAAGAATCGTAAATATGTTGAGTTGAAAGAAAAGAAATTTACTCCAACGGAACAAGGTATGTTAACAATAAAGAAACTAGATAAGTATTTCCACGAGTTTGTAAGTCCAAACTATTCAAGAGATATGGAGGTTACATTAGATGGAGTAGCTGAAGGTAAAGAAGAAAGGGTTAATGTTTTAACCGACTTCTACCAATACTTTATGCCATTAATTGCTAATGCAAATAAGAACATGTCAAAAGTAGAAGCTAAACCAACTGGAGAAACGTGTCCTGAATGTGGATTGCCTATGGTATTTAGAATCGGTAAATATGGAGATTTTGAAGCATGTTCTGGTTTTCCGAATTGTAAGTATATTAAACAAAATGAGAAATCAAATAAACCTGAAGTGTATGATACTAAAGTCAAGTGTCCATCATGTAAAGATGGAACATTAGTATTAAGAACTGCAAAAAAAGGTAAAAACAAAGGGAATCAATTTTTGGCATCATCTAACTTCCCTAAATGTAAATATATTTCACCGTTAAAAGTTGATAAGGAGAGATGCCCAGATTGCGGAAATGTTCTTGTAATTAATGAAACCGGAGAAACATATTGTATAGATGAAAAGTGTGGTTTCAAAAAATAAAACTTCACAAAATCATCAATTGACACTCGCGGAAAGCTATGTTATTATTATTACGCAACGTAAAGTTGCATTTCCCTGAAAGTGTTAATATAACACTTACCCTTCCTGAATTCGCTTCTTTCTTAGAAGCGAATTTTTTTTAGAAACATACAAATTATGTTATAATACATAATGAATTTAAGGCGGTGTTTATGATGGGTCTTTTTCAAAAACTTTTCCAGAGTAAGGAAAGTAAAAGAAAAGCTGAAAAATACAAAATAGGAATGATGAAAACCAGAAAAGGATCTTTATCATCTCTAAAAGATATATTGAAAAAATCTAAAACGATTAATGAGGATTTATTCTCTCAATTAGAGGAAATATTCATTATGGCTGATATTGGGGTAGATACAGTAGTAGAATTTATTGAATCCCTAAGGGTGGCCGTAAAAAAAGATAAAATAGAAAAACCAATTCAATTAGAAAACTTAATCGTAGATAAAATGTTTGAATTGTATTTAAAGGGAGAAATAATAAATACTAATATCCGATATAATAAGGATGGATTGACTGTAATTTTATTTGTTGGAGTTAATGGAACCGGAAAAACTACTTCAATAGGCAAAATGGCAGCTAAGATTAAAGCAGAAGGAAAAACTGTAATGTTAGCCGCTGGGGATACATTTAGGGCTGGGGCGATTAATCAATTAAAAATATTCGGCGAAAGAGTAGATGTACCAGTTGTCAGTAAAGAAGCTGGTTCAGATCCTTCAAGTGTTATTTTTGACGCCATTAAACAAGCGAAAAAGGATAAAACGGATGTGTTATTAATTGATACAGCAGGAAGACTACAAAACAAAGTCAACCTAATGAATGAACTTAATAAAATTAATCGTATAATTAAAAGAGAAACAAATAATCAAATTTTTGAAACATACTTAGTTATTGATGCTACAACCGGACAAAATGGTTTATCTCAAGCCAAGATATTTTCTGAAGCAACTGATGTAACAGGAATTATATTAACTAAATTAGATGGTACTGCAAAAGGTGGAATTGTCCTAGCTATTAGAAATAAATTAGGAATCCCAATTTCCTTTGTTGGAATGGGAGAAAAAATAACCGATTTAGACTATTTTGACATTGAAAATTATATATATGGTTTATTCGCGGATTTTTTTGAGTAGGTGAGAAAAATGGATTTAAAAGAAAAAATCAGACTTAGTTTGCTATATGATATTTATAGCGAATTATTAACAGAAAAACAACAAGCTTACTTTGAATATTATTATCAAAAAGATTATTCACTTTCAGAAATATCTGAAATTCTTTCTGTAAGCAGAAATGCTGTTCATATGCAATTAAAAAATGTTGTTAATCATTTAGAAAATTATGAAGAAAAACTTCATATATTAGATAAAAAGAAACTAGCTTCTAAGATAATTAAGAAAATTAATGAAAACAAAATATCTTCAGAAGAAATAGTTTCTGAATTAGAAAAGGTGTAAAATATGGCTTTTGAAAATTTAACAAGTCGTTTCCAAATGGCTTTGAGAAGAATTAGTGGTAAATCAAAATTAAATGAAAATGATATAGATCAAATGATGAGAGAAGTCAGGCTCTCGCTTTTAGAGGCTGACGTTAACTACAAAGTAGTAAAAGAGTTTACCGAAGAAGTAAAACAACAAGCCTATGGGGAAAAAATTCTTAAAGGGTTAAATCCTGGTCAACAGGTTGTTAAGATTGTTAATGATGAATTAACAAAACTTATGGGTGAAGAAACCGCTGAACTTAATTTTAATGAAACGGATATGACTGTAATTCTAATGGTAGGTCTGCAAGGTGCTGGGAAAACAACAACAGCAGGAAAATTAGCAAACTACATTAGAAAAAACAATAATAAGAAACCATTACTAGTTGCGGCTGATATCTATCGTCCTGCAGCTATAGAACAATTACAAACCGTTGGTAGCCAACTTGACATTCCAGTTTTTGAGATGGGAAAAACCAAACCTGAAACTATTGTTAAAGATGCATTAGCTTACGCAAAAGAACAAGAGTTTGATTTAGTTATTATCGATACCGCTGGTCGTCTTCATATTGATGAAAATATGATGAGCGAAATCCAAAATATAGAAAAAATTGCGAATCCTAACGAGGTATTATTAACAGTAGACGCAATGACTGGGCAAGATGCAGTAAACGTAGCTCAAGCATTTAATGAAGCTCTAACCATAACTGGTTGTATTCTAACCAAATTAGATGGTGATACACGAGGTGGAGCAGCATTATCAATTAGAAAAATAACTGGAGTTCCTATTAAGTTCTCTGGTACAGGTGAAAAACTAACTGAAATAGAAGTATTCCATCCAGAAAGAATGGCTTCAAGAATTCTTGGTATGGGTGACGTCATGTCTTTGGTTGAAAAAGCAACAGCTGAAATTGATGAAGACGAAGCTCTTTCAATGATGGAAAAAATGATGTCTGGAAAATTTGACTATAACGATATGTTGAAACAAATGAAAATGGTTAAAAGAATGGGTAAATTTTCGGGATTGTTAAAGATGTTACCTGGAATGAGCACTATGGCTAATGTAGACCAAATTGATGATAAACAATTAATATACATTGAAGCGATTATAAGCTCAATGACGAAATCCGAAAGAAAAAAACCTGAACTTTTAGAAAGAAGTAGTTCGAGAAGAAATAGGGTAGCTAGAGGTGCAGGAAGATCAACCACTGAAGTGAATAGACTCATAGCTACACTCGAGAAACAACAAAAAGTGATGAAAAAATTACAAAACATGAATCCACAATCAATGGAAAATATGACTCAAGGCACTTATCAACCAAAAGAATCAAGAGCTATGAGAAGAAATAAAGGCAAGAAAAAAGGCGGTTTTAGATAATCCGCCTTTTATTTATTTTTTGTTAAGAAATTTGATAAATATCGATATACCGCATTATCAGAACTAGTGTGTTCTAAAACGACATCCGCTACTTTAATTAAATCAGGATGAGCGTTTCTTACACAGACTCCAAGTTTAGCATATTCAATCATTTCGATATCGTTGTGGCCATCTCCGATAGCAACAACATGATCTCGATCAAATCCTAAGTAATCAGCTACATACTCTAATGCTTGACCTTTATTTGATTCAGGTGTATAGATTTCTAAGATAGAATCATATTCACCTTGAAGGTTCCAAATCCTACAAAGAATCTTACCTTTGTATTTATCATCAACATATTGCTTTATGATTTTTCCACGGCCTTGTTTACCAATTATAATAAAGCCATTAGGATTAGTTTTTAAAGTTCCGCGTAAATTACCATATACAACATCAGTTGCTCCATAAAGATGAAGTAAAGGTTCAATTTCCTTTTCTTCCCGGTATACATAAATTGAATCAAATACTTCTGAAAAAGCATTTCTGATATGTTGAAGGTTATCCTCGAAAATATCAATTATTGCTTCTTTAGACACAGTATAGTTAACAAGAGGAAAATCTTTATTCAATGGATGAGTAATTAAACCCCCATTGTAATTGATAATCGGTGTATCTAGATTAAATCTTTCATAAACAAATTTTGAGCTTCGATAAGGTCTACCGGTCGCAATAACAATTTTATGACCCAAATCTTGAATTTTTTGCATAAATTCACACAGTGTTTGAGATAGAGAATCAAAATCATATAAGATAGTACCATCTAAATCTAAAGCAATTAAATATTTTTCCATTATATCACCCAGAATATTATCTCACAAGAAATCTATTTATGCAAATTATTATACCGATTGATAAATATTATGAATTAAGATATAATTTAATGTGATAGGAGAGATAAATATGTCACAATTTAGCATAATTAATGATCTATTTTTTCTAGCAATAAAGATTGATTGGCACGATATTCAATATTTCGCGCTTGGAATAGTTACAGGAATTATTTTATTTGTATTAACTATTACTTTTATCTTCTCTAGAAAAGAAAGAAGAAAAACAAAAACCAGACTATCTCACGGTATTCCTTTAGACGAAAAAGTTATAATGGATATGATTGAATCTAAACAAAATCAACTTGATAAAACAGTTAAACTTACAGACAATGGTTATTTCAAAGTAGCCGTAGATTTGAGTTTAGAATTATCAGAAGAAATTGCTAGATACTATTTTCCTAAGGCTAAATATCCTCTATATGAATTATCAATTCAAGAACTGTTGGATTTAAACTATTATATAACTAAAAGAATTGAAGAAGTAATGAATGGAAAAATTTTAAAACACTTCAAGAAAAATAGAATTGCTAGTATAATCGAAATATTAAATACTAGAAAGAAAATAAGTGATTCTAAACTTATGCAGATAACTAGAAAGATTAAGTTACAACAAATATATACAGCAGGTAGAACAGTATTAAATTACGCTAATCCAGTTTACTGGTTTAGAAAACTGGCAATTAAACCAGCTACAATACTGGTAACTAAAGAATTGTGTAAATATATCATAACTATCTTTGGTGAAGAAACAAACAAAATCTACAGTAAAGCGATATTTAAGCCTGAGGAATCAGAAGAAGAGCTTAAAAAGAAAGTGGATATGCTTATTGAAAGCGAGGGGGATGAATAATAGTGTTTAAGAAAAAAAGAAAACCAGAAAGAATAATTCCTGGATTTAATCGCACGGAAAATAACCGTGAGTTTTTTATTCCTCAAATTAATATTATTGAAGACAAAAGAACCTTAACAAATAAATTTGTATCGCCAATCTTTGGCAAGGTTGTGAGAGACGAAGTTAGTATTCCTCAAGACAGACAAGGTAGAGGCGATATAGACAAGAAGTATGACGCTTTTAGAAACAAAAAGAAATTAACAAAAGAAGAAGCTAAAAGAAGATATGGTCATCAATACTATGAATTTATGAGAGTGGATAGCTCTAGCATTAATAAGGTGCATACAAAAGAAGGATTAACTAATGAGGATCTTTTGAAAAGAGATGCTCCAGAAGCGGCTCCAAATGCTGATGATATTATTAATAGCCATGCTAAAGCTGTTTCAGTAGATGAATTCTTTAAATCCGCTGAAGAAACTATAGAAGCTGAACAAAAAGAAATAATTGAATCTGAAGTACTAAATGATCTTATCTCAGAAGATGAAGTTGAAGAAAAAGAAATAATAGAAGAAGAAAAAGAAGACGATGATATCCTATTTTCAAGCGAAGAACCTAAATTAGAAGAACCGGTTGAAGACATCGCGTTTTCTGATGACTTTGAATATCAAGAATATACCCCACCAGCAAAACCTGTTGTTAAAGCGCCAGTAGAACCTAGCGAAGAAGGAATAAATTACGATAATTATAAATTACCACCAATTACTTTGTTTAAAAAAACAAAAGTAAAATCTGAAGTTGAACCAGAGTGGATTAAAGAAAATATCGATGTTATTAATCAAACTTTATTATCATTTGGTATTGATGGTGAAGTAACTAATTATACAAAAGGCCCAACAGTAACTAGATATGAAATATCTTTGGGTTCTGGAGTTCCAACTAAAAAAATTACTTCGATATCAGATAATATTCAAATGAGTCTATCTGCTTTCTCAATTAGAATAGAAGCACCTATACCTGGTAAAAATACAATAGGTATAGAAGTTCCTAATAAAATCAGAGAATCAGTATTCTTTGGAGATGTTGTTGATAATGATTACTTCATAAATTCTGAAGATCCACTATTATTAGCAATAGGTTTAGATATTGATGCACTACCAGTGTATACATCAATCGAATCTATGCCTCATGGATTGGTTGCTGGATCCACACAAAGTGGTAAATCAGTTTGTATTGCCTCAATAATAGCTTCTATAATAACGAGAAATAAACCTGATGAAGTAAAATTAATGATGATTGACCCTAAGAAAGTTGATCTTCAACAATTCTCAGATATTCCTCACTTAGTAACACCAATTATTGATGATCCAAAGATTGCCATAGAATCTCTTAAGTATATGGTTAATGAAATGGAATCTAGATATGATATACTAAAAAAATTCAAGGCGATAAACGTTAAAGATTATTATAGTAGAAGGCGAAGCGCTCCAAATTTTATTAAAATGCCAAGAATTGTAGTAATTGTTGAAGAAGCATCAGATTTATTATTATCTGGTGGAAATGAAGTAGAAGAACAAATTCTTAAATTAACTCAAAAATCAAGAGCTGTTGGAATTCATCTATTGCTTGCGACTCAAAGACCTTCAGCGGATATCTTAAAAGGGGCTATCAAAGCCAATATTCCTACAAGGTTTGCTTTCAGAGTGCCTTCATCAGTCGATTCAAGTGTTGTATTAGATATGACTGGAGCTGAAAAATTACTTGGCAAAGGTGATATGTTGTTATCAGAAAATGGTATGGCAAGAAGACTTCAAGGAGCTTATTTATCTCCTGAAGAAATTGAAGCTGTCACAGAATATATTAAAACTCAAGCTAGACCTGAATATATGTTCAGTCATGAGAGTTTAGTAGTGTTAGCCGCTACTGGAGAAAGTATTGAAAATATTGATGAATTATTTAAAGATGTTGCTAACTATGTTGTCGAAGAAGGCAAATGCTCACTTAATAAAATCACACAAGTCTTCGGTATTGGATTTAATAGAGCTACACAAATTGTTAATTCATTAGAAAAATTTGGTGTCGTTTCAGCTAATGCAGGAACTAAACCAAGAATGGTACTAGTTGAGTACGAACAGCTAGCAAATATATTTGAAAGTATAGAATAATTATGACAGAAGAAGAAAACTACGAGATAGCCCAGGAAGAAATAATATCTGAAAATACAAAACTGATGGAAAAATCATTTAGAATGATCATCAGTTTTTTCACATTGTTTGTAATTTGTGTTGGTTTGTTTTTATCACTGCAGTCCAACAAATTTTTTATCTTCAATCTAAACAGGACATTTGAAACAGTTCCTAGTCCATTAGTTGCGGAGGTATTTTCACTATTTTTTGTATTTATAATTATGGCTGGATTAATCGCATACATTGTTTTTGCGGTAGCATATTTTTCTAGGAAGAAAAAAAATATTGATGAACAACTTGTTACATTTTCTTCTTACAAAAAAGTCTATGGTGTTGCGGATATATTCAGTGTGGTTCCACTATTTTTAGTAATAGTTATGATTTTAAATGGATTTTTCTTTTCTTTTGCACAGGTAGATGGAGTATCCATGCAACCTACGTTTTGTAATAACGATGCAGTAGTAATTAAATATGTTGATGACTATGAGCTTCAGGATATTGTTATACTTGAAGTAAATGATATTTATTTAATTAAGAGATTAGTAGCACAAGGCGGAGATAAGTTGTTAGTTAATTCTACTGGTATCTATGTAAATGATATAAAAATTGAATCTAATGTTGATAATGTTGATATGAATAATTATTTCAATGGAATTATTCCAGAAGGATCATATTATGTTTTAGGTGATAATCGAAATAATTCTACTGACTCAAGGATTTTTGGTTTTGTAGGGGAAGAAGAATTGCTAGGAAGAGTTATATATAAAATATCAGGTTCAACATGTGAACTTGATTAATTGGATGTGAAAATATGAAACAAATACAATGGTTCCCTGGCCACATGGCCAAAGCTAGAAGGTTAATTGAAGAAAAATTGCCGATTATAGATATAGTCTTTGAGTTGCTAGATGCTAGAATACCAGAATCTTCTAGAAACCCAATGTTAGGTGAGATAATTAAAAACAAACCACTATTAGTAATTCTTAATAAAGCAGATCTATCTGATGATAAACTGACCAAAGAATGGGTAAAATATTACGAGAAGAAAGGAATTAATTGTATAGCAATTAATTCGTTAACTGGAAATATACTATCCATAGTAAATAAGAAAACTTTAGAAATACTTAAACCTTTGAGAGAAAAAGAAGCTACAAAGGGCATGCAAGCAAGGAAGTTTAGAGCTATGATTATTGGGATTCCAAATGTGGGTAAATCACAATTTATCAATAATCTTGCTGGTAAGAACAAAGTAAAAACCGGTAATCTTCCAGGAATTACAAAAATTCAAAGTTTTATTACTACGAACTCAGATCTTTTACTTTTAGATAACCCCGGAGTACTATGGCCTAAGTTTGAAAGTGAAAAAGTTGGCTTTAATCTTGCATTATTAGGCTCAATCAAAGACGATATTCTACCTTTAGATGAGGTGGTTTTATATGGAATTAAATTTTTAGTTAAAAACTATCCAAATAGTTTAAAAGAAAGATATGGAATTGAAATTAAAGAAGATTTCGATCCCGTTGAGGTCATGGATGCAATAGGCTTAAGACGAGGTTGTAAACTTGGTGGTGGACTAATTGACTATGATAGAGTTATTAATCTATTTCTTTACGATTTACGTAATTTGAAATTAGGAAAGTTGACATTGGAATCAGTAAATGATGTTAAAATTTGAAACAAAACTATGGAATTCTGGAATTAAATATGTAGCTGGTGTAGATGAAGTAGGTAGAGGGCCCTTGGCCGGACCTTTAGTTGCCGCGGCCGTTATACTAGATCCAAACAATCCAATAGAAGGGTTAAATGATTCTAAACAGTTATCGCATAAAAAAAGAGAAAAACTCTTAGTTGAAATCAAAGCCAAAGCAATCGCCTATGCTTATACTTTTATTGATGAAGCAACAATTGATATTATCAATATATATCAAGCATCAAAAAGAGGAATGTTACTATCAATTGAAAAATTGAAAGTAAAACCCGAATATATTTTATCAGACGCAATGCCATTAAAAGAAGGTAATATTCCTTTTGAAGCGATAATTAAAGGAGACACTTTATCCGCTTCAATTGCCGCTGCGTCGATTTTAGCAAAAGAAGTTAGAGATGATTATATGATTAAAATGAGTTTGGAGTATCCGGGGTATGGATTCGAAAAGAATATGGGATACCCAACCAAACAACATCTTGAAGCATTGAAAAATATTGGTATATGTGAAATTCACAGAAAGACTTATAAACCTGTGAAGAATATACTAGAAAAACAAATTTCACTATGGGAGTAAATATGTTATATAAAGCTGTTATTTTTGATTTGGATGGAACGCTATTAGATACAATATCTGATATAGCTGATAGCGTTAATTCTGCGTTAAAAAAACTAAATTATCAAGTGTTTAGTGAAGATGAATACAAGTATTTTGCAGGCAGAGGTATTGATGAATTAATCTACGCTGTCATGAAAAAAGGCAAAATAGAATCTAGTGAATTTGCTAATATTAAAACTGGGTATATAGAAGAATATGCTAATAAGCATAATTCAAAAACAAAACTTTTTCCAGGAATTATGGAACTCTTAGAAGGCTTAAAAGAAAATAATATATCTGTTAATATATTGTCTAATAAACCGCATTTTCAGACAAAAACTGTTATTGAGCATTATTTTAAAGATTTCAAGCTAGATCAAGTTTTTGGAAAAAAACCAGAATTTGAAATAAAACCGAATCCAGAATCTGCCTTAGAAATGGTAAAGTTACTAGGGTTACAAACAAATGATATCTTATACGTAGGCGATACAAACACCGATATTCAAACCGCTAAGAATGCCAACTTCGATAGTATTGGAGTGTTATGGGGCTTTAGAGATGAAAAAGAACTAATAGAATCAGGGGCTGATTTTATTGTTGATAAACCTAAAAATATATTAAAGATAGCGTTAGGTGAAGGAAATGATTTTAGACCAAAGTAATTATTTAGACTATGATTTGAAAGGTAAAGTAATTGTATTTCCAACTGATACAGTTTATGGTATTGGGTGCCTTTACAATGATCTACCCTCAATCAAAAGAATATATGAAATAAAGAATAGAGATTACTCTAAACCAATGGTTATTCTTTGTGCGAATTATAAACAAGTATATTCACTAATAAAAGAAGAACAATCCATATCTAAAGCATTAAGAAAACATTGGCCTGGTAAATTAACTATTATCTTCTTTAAAAATGAAAAAGTATATGATATAATATCTGCAGGTAAAAAAACTGTGGGAATTAGAATTCCCGGAAATGATATCAGTTTAGAATTGTTAAAGAAGTTTGGTCCAATGGTTGTAACGAGTTTAAACCTAAGCAATCAACCGGCAATTACAAAATATCATGATGCTTTGAAATTCGAAAAAATAGTGGACTATATTGTTAAAGGTGAGGATTTAAATTCAGCACCTTCAACCGTTTACGATTTAACACAAGACAAGGTTTTAAGACAGGGCGAAGTCATAATATAAGGGCGTTTTTATGTATAACGAAAAAGTTAGAAAAAAAGTATCTGAAGAATATAAAATTGACTTAGTTAATGATATTATCTTTGCTGATGACTATCATGTAACTTTTTGTTTTGATTGGACGAAAAAGGAAAAAGCTGAAATAATGATATTAACTGGTAATGTTGGAGCTTTCGGCCTTGAACAAAAGCAAAAGTATCTCATTGAAGACCTCATGGGGTTAATTGAAATTGAAAATCCTATCTCAGAGATATTTGGAGTTAATAATTATTTAGACGATTTAATGAAAGACATAGATGGGCTAATTGAGTTTTCTGAAATATATTTACCACTCAAAAGTGATAAAGGAATTTTATGGGTTATTTGTAGTATGAAAAGATTGACTCAAAAAAATGGAGTTAACGAATTGATATTTGGTAGGGTTAATTGGATTTCTAACAAAGTGCCAAACGCTATAAAATTTTACCAGAGCAGATATAAAGATCCTGTTACAAATCTATTTTCAAAGGAAACTTTAAAATTACATTTAGGTAAAGCTAGAAACACAGACCATTCCTATGGGTTATTTTTAGACATCGATAATTTTAAACGAATTAACGATATTTTTGGGCATAATATGGGGGATAAATATCTAACTGAATTAGGTGAAAAGTTCAGAAGTGATTTGGAATGTGATGTTAAGTATTACCGAATTGGTGGCGATGAGTTCTTCGTATATTTAGTTAATTGTACCGAAGAACAAGCATTTAAGAAGGCCGAAAGGGTCATCTATGATGTGGAAACTTTAAATGAAGAAGGACAACAAGCAGATGTCAGCGCTTCAGTAGGGATAGTTCCTATTATTGGGAATGATTTCGACTTAATTAAGCTTTTAGATTTGGCTGATAGAGCTATGTATCATTCTAAAGGAAAAGGTAAAGGCTATATTTCATATGCAAGAGACGTTTAATCGTCTCTTTTTTATGGCCTATTTTTGTTGTAAAAAATACCTTATTTTGTTATAATTGTTAATAATATAGAAAGACTGATTAGGAGGATTTTCTATGATAGTTGCAATTGGGTCAGACCATGCAGGATTTAAGTACAAAGAATCTTTGAAAAAGCACTTGACTTCATTGAACGTTGAAGTGCTAGACGAAGGCGCAAGCAGTATTACAGCAACTGATTATCCAGACTATGCTTTTAAAGTATCTAAAAGAGTGGTAGACAAACAAGCAGATTTTGGAATCCTAGTTTGCGGAACAGGAATTGGTATGAGCATTGCTGCAAATAAAGTGAAGGGTATAAGAGCGGCTCTAGTTAACACAGCTTTCACAGCAGATTCTGCTAAAACCCATAATCATGCAAATGTTATTGCTTTTGGAGCAAGAACGAATACAATAGAAGAAGTAATAAACTTTACAAACATTTTTATGAACACAAAAAATTCAGATCAGGATAGACACATAAATAGAGTAAAAAAAATAACAGAATATGAGGTGGAAGAATGGGAAAAGTAGTAGTTTTCGATCATCCGTTGATCCAACACAAGTTATCAATTATTAGAAACAAAAACACTGACACTAAAACATTCAGAGAGAATGTTAATGAAATTGGGTCTTTAGTCACTTTTGAAGTCACTAGAGATTTAAAGACAAAAAAAATTAATATTGAAACTCCTGTGTCTAAAACTACTTGTGAAGTTTTAGCTAAAGAGGTTGTAATTGTTCCAATACTTAGAGCTGGGTTGGGAATGGTTGATGGAATTCACAATGTGATTCCTACGGCTAAAATTGGACATATTGGTTTATATCGAGATGAAGAAACGCTTGAACCTCATGAGTATTATCTAAAATTACCTAAAGAAGTAGTTGACGCAACTATCTTAGTGGTTGATCCAATGTTAGCTACTGGAGGAAGCGCAATAGCGGCAATTCAAAAAGTTAAAAGCAAAGGCGGTAAGGATATCAGCTTCGTAGGTATTGTAGGCTGTCCTGAAGGGGTAAAAGCTTTACAAGAAGCACATCCTGATGTTGATATATATTTAGTTTCTATAGATGAAAAATTGAATGAAGTTGGATATATAGTACCCGGTCTTGGAGATTGTGGAGATAGACTTTTTGGAACCAAATAAAACAAAGAAAAACAGAAATGTATTACTTATAATTAATTTAATAGTACAATTCTTTGTTGAAACTTTTGTTGCAATGGCTTTAGGGTATTTTATTGGAAAATATTTGGATAAATGGTTATTTGAAGATCAGATTATTCTTACCTATATTTTTGTTGTAATAGGTGTTTTTTCTGGCCTTAGAAACATGATAAAACGTGTATTAAAGGACATTGATGGAGGAAAAAAAGATGAAAAAAGCTAATATAATCGAAAAATCGATTCTTTTATGCTGGCCAGTTGCGATAATTGTATCTTTAATACTCTATTTAATTTGGGGGGATTTTGATTACGTTATTAGTTATATTCTTGGTGTTTTAGCAGTTCTCCTAATGCAATCTATGAATTATCGTATTATGAAAAAATTATTTAAGAACGATCCTAGTAAAATAAAATCAAGAACTATAATCATATATCTTGTAAAATATGTATTTTTTGGTATAATTTTATATGTTGCACATACTACCCCGGAATGGAATGTATACATTACTTTCGCGGGACTTTTAACGTATAGGATTGTGTCATTTCCTGTAGCGTTAATTTCTGCCAAAAAAGGAGATGATGAAAATGCTTGATTTTAAACTAATAGCCCCGATATCACCAAATGTGATATCAACTTTAATTATTATATTTGTTTTAGCAATTGTTTTTATTATCGTTGGAACTAAAGTTAAAAAATTGGATCCAGAAGTAACTCCAAAAGGTTTTGTATTCTTATGTATAACGATTGTAGATTTTTTTAACAATTTTATTAAGGATTATATATCGGGTAAAAGACTTAAATTTTTTGCTCCATACTTATTTACAATCATTATATTTTTAGCATTTGCAAATACAATATCCTTATTTGGATTAACTCCACCATTGGCCAACATTGGAGTAGCTTTAAGCTTTTCAGTTATAACTTTCTTTATGATTAAGGTGGCTGAATTTAAATTTCAAGGAGTTAAGAATAAATTGAATGGTTTAGTAGGTTATGTTAAACCTCTAGCTCCAATTATGATTCCAATTAATTTAATTGGGGAAGTATCTACACCATTTAGTATGGGGTTACGTTTATTTGTAAACCTTATGAGTGGAACTGTTATAGCCGCAATGGTTTACGCAGCTGTTCACTGGACTATAGGTATATTTGCAGGAGTTTTCTTGCATTCAGTATTCGACATATTTTTTGGTCTAATACAAGCTTTTGTATTTTTCATGTTATCAACAGTAAATATTTCAATGGCCTCAGAAGCCTAGAAAATAATTAGGAGGAAGAAAATGTTTGAAACAGTATTTAATTCAGTTATTCGTTTTGCAACTGAATACAATGAACACTTTGCACGTGGAATGGCTTATCTTGGAGCTGGTATAGCGGTAATCGCCGGTATGGGTCCTGGGATTGGACAAGGATTTGCAGCAGGTAAGGCAGCTGAAGCAGTTGGACGTCAACCTGAAGCACAAGGAAAAATCTTAGTTACTACACTTGTTACACAAGCTGTAGCTGAAACAACTGGATTATATGCACTTTTAATCGCAATTATTTTGATAGGTAAGTAAAATCTTGCTTAATACTATCTTTTAGGGAGGATAAGCATGACTACTATGGAAAGAATAATGCAAGCTGTATCAGAAGCGATTGACGCGGCACTTGGCGTTAGTTTACTAGATATGGTTATTCAAATAGCAGCGACTCTAATTTTGGTTCTCATAGTTAAAAAATTCTTCTGGGGAAGAATTACTGATTTTCTCGAAAAAAGAAAAGAAATTATGACAGAAGAATTAGAATCTGCAAAGAATGCTAATCAAGAAGCACTAGCATTACAAGAAAAAACAGATAAGAAGTATCAAGATTTAAGAGCTAAATCAAAAGAATACTTAGATAAAGCTAAATTTAAGGGCGAAGAAGAAAGACAAGGAATTGTTGAAAAAGCAAGAGGAGAAGCTAAGAACATACTTACTCAGGCTGAACAAGAAATTGCTTTAGAGAAAAAGAAGGCTTCTAGTGAAATTCAAAAAGAAGCAATCACTTTGGCTACCCTTATGGCTTCTAAAATTATTGAAGAAGAGTTAGATGATAAGAAATATCAAGATTTAGCTGTAGAAAATCTAGAAAGAAGTGAAAAAGTATGACAGGTATTGCACGTCAATATGCATTAGCTGTTTTTTCGCTTGCTAAAGAATTGGATAAGGAATTAATCTTTAAGGATTTATTGGATAAATTCTCTCAAGATTTAGATGAAGAAACTTATAAATTCTTTGCACATCCTAAAATATCTAGAATTGAAAAGAAAGAAATGTTAGAAAAAGTAGTTAATGATAAATTACTTCTAAATTTTCTTAAAGTTTTAGTGGATAATGATAGGTTCTCTATAATCACAGCTTTAGTTATAGCTTATCAAGAAATTCTTGATGAACTTAACAAAGTTATGAAGGTTAAAGTTTTCTCAAAAAAACCTTTAACAAAATCAAATCTTGAAAAAATAGAAAAAAAATTAAAAAATACCTATAACAGAAATATAGAAATTGATGTTGAAATCGACAGCACCATTATTGGCGGTTTCAGAATTGAGTTTGAAGGTAATGTTATTGATGAAACGATAAATAAGCAACTAGATGATTTGAAATCTAGTTTATCAGAATAAGAGGTAGAGCTATGAAAATTGATCCTTTAGAAATAAGTTCTTTACTGAAAGAACAGATTAGGAAATATGAAAAAGAACTTAAAACAGAAAATATTGGTACAGTTATTTCTGTTGGTGATGGAATTGCTTTAGTATACGGGTTAGACAATGCCATGAGTGGAGAATTGTTACTTTTTCCTAATGGAGTTTATGGGATGGTCCAAAACTTGGAAAAAAATAACGTAGGAGCTATCTTGCTAAATGATTCATCTCTCGTAAAAGAAGGCGATCAAGTAAATTCAACTGGTAGAATTCTAGAAGTTAATGTAGGTGATGAATTAATTGGTAGAATTGTTAATCCTTTAGGACAACCAATAGACGGCCTTGGGAAATTAAATGCTAAAAAGACTAGACCAATTGAAAGAAAAGCAACCGGGGTTATTGAACGACAATCAGTTTTCCAACCTCTTGAAACGGGACTTAAAGTTCTTGATGCCTTAGTACCAATTGGTAGAGGACAAAGAGAGTTGATTATCGGTGATAGACAAACCGGTAAAACATCAATTGCTGTAGATACAATCCTTAACCAAAAAGGTGGAGACGTTATCTGTATCTATGTAGCTATCGGACAAAAACAAACAACAGTTTTAAACATATATGAAACACTTAAGAAACATGATGCGATGAAATATTCTATTATCGTTGCAGCTAATGCAAGTGATCCAGCACCTTTGTTATATCTAGCACCTTATGCTGGGGTAACTATGGGTGAAGAGTTTATGTTTGAAGGAAAACATGTATTAATGATTTACGATGACTTAACTAAACATGCGATTGCATATCGTGAATTATCATTGCTTTTAAGAAGACCACCAGGTAGAGAAGCATTTCCTGGGGATGTATTCTATTTACATTCAAGATTATTAGAGAGAGCTGCCAAATTATCTGATGCACTAGGCGGAGGGTCTATTACCGCTTTACCTATAATTGAAACTCAAGAAGGAGATATATCTGCATATATCCCTACAAACGTAATTTCAATTACAGATGGACAAATATTTTTACAATCAAAACTATTCTACTCAGGAATCAGACCGGCTATCAGTGCGGGATTATCTGTATCAAGGGTTGGGGGAGCTGCACAACATAAAGCAATCAAAAAGGTTTCAGGGACCCTAAGACTTGATTTAGCAAGTTATCGTGAACTTGAAGCGTTTACTCAATTTGGATCTGATTTAGATGATGCTACTAAAGCAAAACTTGATCGTGGAGAAAGAACTGTTGAAATTCTAAAACAAGGATTACATCAAACTCTCCCATTTGAATTACAAGCTTTAAGTATCTATGCATTAACCAATGGTTATTTAGACACAGTTAGAGTAAGTGATATTCAAAGATTTGAGACCGAACTTCACTCGTTTGTAAGACGCGAAGATGATGGTAAAAAAATATTAAAAGAAATGATAAAGACTAAGAGCCTTCCTGAAAAAGAAGCTTTAGAAAAAGTTTTAGATAGGTTTGTAAACGACTTTATATAAGTAGGTGATTTAAATGGCATCATTACGAGAGATTAAAAATCGCATCGAAGCCACAAACAAAACTTCACAAATTACCAAAGCAATGAATATGGTTTCTGCTTCTAAGTTAAAAAGAGTAGAGAGAAAACATATCGGCTTTGGACCAATTAAAACCCATGTTAAGAGACTGATTGAAGATGTTTTATCTTCAAATCCTGAACTTACACATCCTTTGTTGGAAAATCGTGAAATTAAAAAAACTGGATATATCTTAGTAACTAGTGATCGAGGATTAGCCGGGCCATATAATTCAAATATTCTAAGACATTTTGAAATTATGGTTAAACAAAATCACAAGTCAAACAAAGAGTATATTGTTGGAACTATTGGGTATAAAGGTTTTAGTTATTGTAAAAGAAAAAAACTACCTTTACTTAATAAAGAATCAATAAACTCTAGAGATGATGTAAAATTCATAGATTTCCAAGCTATGTCTAGAGCATTTATTGAGTTGTATTTAGCTAGAGGTGTGGATAAGATTGTAATGATTTATGCTCATTACATCAATTCAATATCACAGGTTACACAAGAAGAAGTATTATTACCTATTTCTGATTTGCTTTCAGATAAAAATAATATGGTATCTGACTACGTTTTCGAACCATCAACTGAAGAAGTGGTTAGTCAGTTGTTACCGATATATTTAGAGAATACACTATATGGAATTATTTTAGACGCAAAAACATCTGAACATGCATCAAGAATGACAGCTATGAAAAGTGCTACAGATAATGCGATTGAAATAATTCAAAAACAAAAATTAATCTATAACCGCGCAAGACAAGCTCAGATAACATCAGAATTGACTGATATTATCGGTGGCTCTAATGCGGTTACTTAGGAGGAACTAATGGCTAATATAGGAAAAGTAGTTCAAGTAATGGGACCAGTTGTTGATGTTGAATTTCAAGGAGAAATGCCAGCTATTAACAACGCGTTAACTATAAAAATTGCGAAAAAAGATAATAATGGTAAAGAAATCAATCTTACTTTGGAAGTATCGTTGTTTTTAGGCGGAGGAATACTCAGAACAATCGCTATGGATTCTACTGATGGATTAAGAAGAGGAATGCCTGTAATAGATACAGGGAAATTTATTTCTGTACCAGTTGGTAAAATTACATTAGGAAGAATGTTTAATGTGTTAGGTGAGCCAATTGATGGAAAACCTTTAGAAGGAAAAATTAAATATTCACCAATTCATAAAGACGCACCAAAATTCGAAGATTTGAATGCTACAACAGAAATCCTTGAAACAGGAATTAAAGTAGTTGACCTTTTAGCACCATATATTAAAGGTGGTAAGATTGGATTATTCGGTGGAGCTGGAGTTGGGAAAACCGTTTTAATTCAAGAGTTAATTCATAACGTAGCCCAAGAACATGGAGGAATCTCAGTGTTCGCAGGTGTTGGTGAAAGAACTAGAGAAGGAAATGACTTGTATTATGAAATGATGGAATCAGGTGTAATTAAGAAAACTGCTATGGTTTTTGGCCAAATGAATGAACCACCTGGAGCTAGGATGAGAGTAGGATTATCTGGTCTTACAATGGCAGAACATTTTCGCGATGAAGAAAAACAAGATGTATTATTATTTATAGACAATATCTTTAGATTTACTCAAGCTGGTTCTGAAGTATCGGCTTTATTGGGAAGAATGCCATCAGCCGTAGGGTACCAACCAACATTAGCGACTGACATGGGACATCTTCAAGAAAGAATTACTTCAACTAAATCTGGATCAATTACATCAATTCAAGCTGTATTCGTACCAGCTGATGACTATACTGACCCTGCGCCAGCAACCACATTTACTCACTTAGATGCTACAACCAATTTATCACGTAAAATTTCTGAAGAAGGAATTTATCCTGCAGTTGATCCTTTGGCTTCTACTTCAAGAGCTTTGACTCCTGAAATGGTTGGTAAAGAACATTATGAAGTGGCCAGAGAAGTTCAAAGCACCTTACAAAGATACAATGATTTATTAGATATCATCGCTATCTTGGGTATGGATGAACTTGGTGAAGATGATAAATTAGTAGTTCATAGAGCAAGAAGAATAAGACTATTCTTATCACAAAACTTCCATGTTGCTGAACAATTCACCGGACAAAAAGGAAGCTTTGTTAGAGTTAGTGATACAGTAAAAGGATTTAAAGAAATACTAGCTGGTAAGTATGATGATTTACCAGAAGACGCATTTAGACTAGTTGGAAATATTGAAGCCGTATTAGAAAAAGCGAAGGCTATGAAGAAATAAGGTAAAACTATGAATATTGTTATTGTAACTCCTGATGGCGAATTATATAACGAGGAAGTCAGCTCTGTAATTATTGCAAGTTCAAATAACGGAGATTATGAAATCCTAAAAGACCATTTACCGATTGTATCCACTATTGATACTGGATACATCAAGCTAGTTCAAGGTAAAATGGTATTTTACGTTGTAATCATCAATGGGGTAGTTGAAAATATAAAAAACAAAATAACAGTCGTCTCTCAGGACGCTTTTATTGGTAGGTCTAAAGAAAGTGCTTTTAAGAATTTAACTGACATTAGAGCCGCTAGAACTGAAGAAAACAAAAAAAGAAATATTGAATTGGAAAAAGCAGAAAGAGAACTAAGAAAACAAATAAAAATGACCGGTGCCGGTCAAGTTTAAGGTGAATTATGAAAAAAAGAGGATTTAAAGTAGTTACAAAATATTTAAATAATTCAATTAAGTTACCAGCTAGGAAAACCAGTGGAAGTGCTGGTTATGATTTTTCTGCTGCAGAGACTATTAGTATACCAGCTAAAAAAATAGCGTTTGTACCAACGGGAATTAAAGCATTTATGCCAAAAGACGAAGTATTACAAATGTATCCTAGAAGCAGCCTATCATTTAAGAAAAATCTGATAAAGGCAAATAGCGTAGGAATTATTGATTCAGATTATTATAACAATCCGGATAACGAAGGGGAGATTAAACTAATCTTATATAATTTTGGCGAAGAAGAAGTTGTTATTAATAAGGGAGATAGAGTTGCCCAAGGTATTTTTACGAAGTATTTGACTGTTGATAATGATGAAAATAATGTTAAGAGATTAGGAGGTTTTGGTTCTACAGGGAACTAAACCTCTTTTTCATGGAGTTCAAGCATGTTTTCCTTGATTTCTTACACGAAATTTGGTAAAATAATTGAGCCATACAAAATACACACACTTATGAGTGATTTATCGTGAGCCAAACTGGTGATAATAGCGTTGATTAAGTGGAGGCAAAAAAATCAAAAAAGGAGAAAACAAAAAATGGGAGTTATTTCAATGAAAGCCTTGCTAGAAGCAGGGGTTCACTTCGGACATCAAACTAGAAGATGGAATCCAAAAATGGGTAAATACATCTACACATCTAGAAATGGTATCCACATTATCGATTTACAAAAATCAAGCGATTTAATTGATATTGCTTATAAAGCATTATTCGATATCGCAGCTGAGGGTGGAAATGTTTTATTTGTAGGAACAAAAAAACAATCTCAAGACCCAGTAAAAGAAGGCGCTATCAGATCAGGTCAATTTTATGTGAATCAAAGATGGTTAGGGGGAACGTTAACTAACTTTAAAACAATCAAACGTTCAATCAAAAAACTTCATGATCTTTACAAAATGGAAGCCGATGGTACTTTTGAAGTATTACCGAAAAAAGAAGTTATTGGTCTTAGAAAAGACATGGCGCGTTTAGAAAAATTCTTGGGCGGAATCAAAGATATGAAAGGTTTACCAAAAGCATTATTCATTATCGATCCTAGAAAAGAAAGAAACGCAATTTTAGAAGCAAGAAAATTACATATTCCTGTATTTGGAATCGTAGATACTAACTGTGATCCAGACGATGTAGATTATATTATTCCAGCAAATGACGATGCATTACGTTCAGTACGTTTAATCGTTAACAAAATGGCTGATGCTGTAACTGAAGCTAATGGTGGTATTATTGAACCGCCAGTAGTAATTGAAAAAACAGTTTCTAATAGACCATATGTTAAACCTGGGTATAACAAATCACAACCTAGACCTTTTAGAAAAGATAACAAACCTTACGTAAAAGTTACTACAGAAACTAAAAAAGAAGAGCCAAAAACTACTCCAGTTGTTGTTACAACTACTCCAGCAGTAGAAAAAGCAGCACCAGTAGTAGCTAAAATCGTTGAAACTAAACCAGCTGTTGAAACTAAACCAGTTGTTGAAGCTAAACCAGTTGTTGAAGCAAAACCAGTTGTTAAGGCAAAACCAGTTGTTAAAGCTAAACCAGTTGTTAAAACTAAACCAGTTGTTGAAGCAAAACCAGTTGTTAAAACTAAACCAGTTGTTGAAGCTAAACCAGTTGTTGAAGCAAAACCAGCTGTAGATTTAAGTAAAAAAACTGTTGCTGACTTAAGAACTCTTGCAAAAGACAAAGGGTTAAAAGGTTATTCAAAACTTAAAAAAGCTGAACTAATAGCTGAATTAACAAAGTAAATTAATTCTTAGGGAGCTGTTAGCTCCCTTTTTAAAGAAAATAGACAATACGTTGTATTGAATAAAAAAATATGATAATATTATAATGATGTGTTTTAGGAGGATAAAAATGCAAGTTACCGCTAAATTAGTAAAAGAATTAAGAGATAAAACTGGTGCTGGAATGATGGATTGTAAAAAAGCGCTAGTGGCTACAGAAGGAAATGTAGATTTAGCTATAGATTGGTTAAGAGAAAAAGGAATTGCTAAAGCTGAAAAGAAAGCTTCAAGAATCGCAGCAGAAGGTTCATGTGTTGTTAAAACAGCTGGAAACAAAGCAATAATATTTGAACTTAACTGTGAAACTGATTTCGTTGCAAAAAACGATAATTTTGTAAATTTAGTTAACAAAATTGGAGATGCAATTCTTGCTAGCAACGCTATGTGTGAAGAGTGTGCTTTAGAAGTATCAGTTGAAGGAAAACCTTTAAAAGAATATTTATTGGAACAAAGTTCAAAAATTGGTGAAAAACTATCTTTCAGAAGATTTGAAGTTGTTGCTAAAAAAGATAACCAAGAATTTGGTTCATATATGCATATGGGTGGAAAAATCTCTTCATTAACTATATTAAATGATTCTGATTTTGAAACAGCTAAAGATGTTGCAATGCACGTTGCTGCTCAAAACCCTAGATACTTATCAAAAGATGACATATCTGCTGAAGAGTTGCAACATGAAACTGAAGTTCTTACAAATACAGCTTTAAACGAAAATGCAGAAGCTGCAAAACCAAAACCTGAAGCGATTATTCAAAAAATGGTTGTTGGTAGATTAAATAAAAACTTAAAAGCGATTTGTCTTTTGAATCAAGAGTTCATTAAAAACCCTGATCTTTCTGTTGAACAATATGTTAAATCAAAAGGTGCTAGCATCGTTTCATTTAAGCGTTTAGCTGTTGGTGAAGGAATTGAGAAAAAAGTAGATAACTTCGTTGAAGAAGTAATGAGTCAATCAAGATAATTTAAAGGGCATACTATGTCCTTTTTTTTCAATAAAAATTAAGGAGGAGTTTATGACAAAAAGAAGAGTAATGATTAAAGTTAGTGGTGAAGCTTTAGCCGGCTCCGATGGCATTGGAATTAATCCTAAAGTCGTAAAGAGTATTGCTAAAGAACTTAAAGATGCTTTCGACTTAAATTTATGTGAAATAGGAGTGATTGTTGGAGGTGGTAACATCTTCCGCGGTAAATTAGCTTCTGAAATGGGAATTGAAAGATCTAGTGCTGATTATATGGGAATGATTGGAACGATTTTGAATGCTTTAGCATTATCAAATTCATTAGAATCATTAGGAATCGAAACTAGAGTAATGAGTTCACTAAACATTCCGGAGGTAGCAGAACCTTATATTAGAAGAAAAGCATTGTCGCATTTTCAAAAAAATCGAGTTGTAATTTTTGGTGGCGGAACTGGTAATCCATATTTTTCTACGGATACAACCGCAGCACTTAGAGCAGCTGAATTAGGTGCAACTATGATTTATATGGCTAAAAATGGTACTGATGGTGTATACGATAAAGACCCAAGAACTAATAAAGATGCAATTAAGTTTAAAGAAATAACACATCAGGAAGTATTACATAAACAACTAAATGTTATGGACTCTACAGCGGCAGCTTTGTGTAATGATAATAATATTGATATATATGTATTCGATTTAAATGTGACTGGAAACATTAAAAATGCTATTCTAGGGAAAGATATCGGAACTTTAATCAAAAACAAAAAAGGAGTGATTTAAATGCCTGAGATGATTTTAATGGAAGCCGAAGAAAAAATGGAACATACAATGGAGTCTCTTCATAGAGATTTTTCAACAATTAGAAGCGGAAGAGCTAATCCGAATATGTTAGCTAAAATCAAGATTGATTATTATGGTGTTGAGACGCCTATTAATCAAGTAGCAAGTATTTCTGTTCCTGAAGCAACACAAATATATATTAAACCTTATGATAAATCATTAGTAAGAGAAATAGAAAGAGCAATTTTTGGAGCTAATATTGGTTTAACTCCAACTAATGATGGAATCGGAATTAGATTGATTTTACCACCTTTAACAGAAGAGAACAGAAAAAGTTTTGTTAAAACTATTCATAAAATGGCCGAAGATAGCAAAATAGCAATCAGGAATATAAGAAGAGACGCGATTACCCATTATAAAAAAATGGAAAAAGCATCTGATATTACTGAAGACGATTTAAAGTATTACCAAGATGAAGTTCAAAAATTAACAGATAAATTCACTGATAATATCGACGAAGCCTTTAAATCTAAAGAAAAAGACATAATGAGTATATAAGACTAGCAATAGTCTTATATTTTTTTACACATAAAGGAAAAATAAAAATCATAGAATAATCACAAGAAATATAGTATAATCTTAATGATAGATAGGGGCCTAATATGAGAAAAAATAAAATAGATTCATTAAATATCCCTGAACATGTAGCTATTATATTAGATGGTAATGGTCGGTGGGCAAAAAAACGCCACATGCCTAGGACTTTTGGTCATCAAGTCGGAGTGGAGAACATAAAAAACATTACAATAGCTGCTTCTGAACTTGGGATAAAAGCTTTAAGTGTATACGCTTTTTCTACTGAAAATTGGAAAAGACCAAAAATTGAAGTTGATTTTCTAATGAAATTACCTGGAGAATTTGAGAAGAAATTCAAAGTAGATTTTGAGAAATACGATATCAAAGTAATGTTTTCGGGAAGGAAGACGCATTTAAGTCCTAAAAACTTAGAAATTCTCGAAAGAATAACAACAAAAACTAAGGATCGTCAAGGAACTATCTTGAATATCTGTTTTGATTATGGATCTCAAACTGAAATAACTGAGGCTGTAAAGCAAATTTCAAAAGACGTATTAAGTAACAAAATGAAACCAGAAGACATTAAGCCTTCTGATATTGAAAAATACCTATATACAAAAGACCTTCCGAAACTGGATCTATTGATTAGACCGAGTGGAGAAGTAAGATTAAGTAATTTCCTATTATGGCAAGCAGCTTATTCTGAACTATATTTCTGTGATACTTTTTGGCCGGCATTCTCTAAAAAAGATTTGGAAAAAGCCATCCTCGAGTTTAATAAAAGAAACAGAAGATTTGGAGGGTTAAAAGCGAAATGAAACAAAGAATAATTACTGGCTCAGTCCTTGTTTTGGTTTTAGCCTTACTGATATATTTTGGAGAAGGAAAATTAGAATTTTTATTTTCAGGCTTTTGTGTTATATTAGCGGGATTAGCCGCATATGAATTTACAAAAATGTCTAGAAATGATAAACCGAAAAGATGGTTTGACTATATAGCAGTACTTGTAACTATAGCATTTAGTGTGATGAGTGTACTAAATTTTACTAGAATTATATATTACATTTATGTATTTATATTTATAATCGCTATGTTATTGCTTTATGCAATATTGTTTATCGCAATAAAAGGATTTAAAAAAGAAGATTTTGGAAATCAAATTCTAACAGTTTTTTACACTAGTTTTGGGTTTATAGCTTTTGCTTTTTTAAGAAAAGAAAGCATAAATTTAATAATATACTTATTCTTAGTATCAATGGTAACTGATGTTTTTGCGTATCTTATAGGCATAAAATTTGGTAAACACCGTTTAGCTGTGGAAATTTCTCCTAAAAAAAGTGTTGAAGGAGCTATTGGTGGATTAGTGTTTGGAGCTGTAATAGCAACATTATTTGGACACTATATGAATGTGTTTGAATTTGGATTCATCCAAATATTATTACTTTCAGCTGTACTGTCTTGTATTTCGCAGATTGGCGATTTAATTGCCTCTAAATTTAAGAGAGAATCTGGTATTAAAGATTATTCACAACTTTTACCAGGTCATGGCGGAATATTAGATAGATTTGATTCAAGCATGTTTGCAGCAATATTTTTGATGTTAGCTGTTATTATATTTTAGGAGTGTTATTATATGAAAAATATTTATCTATTAGGAGCTACGGGTTCAATTGGGGAACAAACAATTGAAATTATCGAAGAATTCCCTAATGATTTTAATTTAGTAGCTATTTCTGGATATTCAAATATTGAAAAAATAATTGAAATCGGATCAAGGTTTTCATTAGAACTTATATGTGCTAAAGATGAAAAAGATGCTTCGATTCTTGAAAATGTATTTCCAGATGTTAAAATAGTACATGGAAATCAAGGGTTGGTAGATTTAGCGACTTTTAATAATGATGATAAGTCGTCAGTTCTAATCAATGCTTTAGTTGGAATGGTCGGTCTTAAACCTACCATTGAAGCGATTAAGATTGATAGAGATATACTTCTGGCCAATAAAGAAACCTTGGTTGTTGGTGGTCATCTAATAAAAAAATTACTACAAATTCATAAATCTAAACTTTTCCCTATCGATTCAGAACACAATGCTATATGGCAAGTGTTACAAGGTGAAAAAGCTGAATCTATTAAACAACTAATAATTACCGCAAGTGGTGGACCGTTTAGAGATTTGCATAGAGAAGAATTAGATAAAGTTACGTTAAAGGATGCTCTTAATCATCCAAATTGGTCAATGGGTAAAAAAATTACAATTGATTCAGCCACTATGATGAACAAGGGTTTTGAAATAATTGAAGCAGCATATTTGTTTGATATGGATATTGATATGATAAAACCATTAATTCACCGTGAAAGCATAGTTCACTCAATGGTAGAATTTATTGATAATTCAATTATTGCACAACTTGGTAGTCATGATATGCGGTTACCGATTAGTTATGCAATGTTTTATCCAAAAAGAGTAAAAAGTTTAGCTAAATCATTAGATTTTAAAACTTTAAGCAATCTAAGTTTTCAGGAAGTCGATTTTAATAAATACCCACTGCTTGGATTAGCGATAGATTGTTTCAAACAAGGTGGTAGTAAGAGAACTGTATTAAATGCAGCTAATGAAGCAGCGGTTAGTTTGTTCTTAGAAGAAAAGATTAGCTTCATAGATATAGAAAGAATAATTATAGAAGCGGTAAAAAATCATCTTATGATTCCAAACCCTTCATTAGAAGAAATTTACAAAATAGATAGTTTAGTGAAACAACAGATTTTTACTGAATACACTAAATAGAATGGAGCATTACATATGTTTATTACTTTAAGTTTTTTAACAACAATTTGGAATATAGTTGTATTCCTAATTGTTTTAGGTCTTGTAATCTGTATACATGAATTAGGACATTTCTTTTTTGCGAGAAAAGCGGGGATTTTGTGTCATGAATTTTCTTTCGGTATGGGACCGAGATTATATAGCAAGAAATTTGGTGAAACTTTATTTTCAATTAGAGCGATTCCATTTGGTGGATTTGTATCAATGGCTGGAGAAGATCTTGAAACAGAAGTTATTAAGATTGGCAAAAAAATAAGACTGGGATTTGATAGTTCAAATGAAGTGAATCGAATTATAGTTAATGCTGCTAACCCAAACTATCATGACTATTTAGAAGTTAAGGTTGATGATTTTGATTTATCTAGTGAAGCGGGTAGTCGATTATTTATAAATGAGTACACTGTAAAAAGAAATGCAATGTATGTTATGGATAAACAAACAATACAAATAGCTCCAAAAGATAGAAATTTTGTAAACAAAACAAAATGGCAAAGATTTATAACAACTTTTGGTGGGCCTTTGATGAATTTCCTTTTGGCGATAGTTGTATTCTTTATTATTTCATTAAGCATTGGTGTTCCTGATGGGCAAAGTACTGTTATTGGTGAAGTGTCAGATAATATGCCTGCAAGCGATGTTATTGTAGTTGGTGATGAAATTATTAAAATCAATGGAGTAGATATTACATCTTGGGATGGCGAAACTAATTCAGTAAGTAGTGAATTAGGAAAAACCTACGATAGCTATATTATAGAAGTAGAAAGAGATGGAGAAATTATTGAATTAGTATCAGTTTCTCCACAACTAATATTCTATGGTTTAGGATTTACTTCAACAATGAATTCAGATGATTTAGTTATAGGTTCTCCATTATATATAAGTTCAGAATTATTAAGTGGAGATGAAATAGTAAGCATTGATGGAATCATAATGAACTCATGGGAAGATGTTGTTGATTTTGCAAATGGATATACTGCTGGGTCTACAGAAGAAAATCCTACTGAGATAGTAATACTTAGAGATGGGACTGAACATACATTTACTTATGTTGCATACGGTACAGATGTATTAGATGCTATGGGCTTTGAATCTTTCTATAGCCGTATAGGTATTACTGGGTCAACAAAATTTAGTTTCTTTGGTAGTTTTGGTGGAGCGTGGAATTCATTCGTATCTGCGGGATCAACTATATTTAAAACAATTGGATTGATGTTTTCATCAAATCAAGTTGGAGTTTCTGATTTAAGTGGTTTTGTCGGAATATTTACAATGACATCTCAAGCTGCCGCAGGAGGAATAATTTCACTATTAAGTTGGGTTGGGTTGTTAAGTGTAAATTTAGGAATAGTAAATTTACTTCCGATACCAGCACTTGATGGCGGAAGAATTGTTTTTATAGGCTATGAAGCAATCACAAGAAGAAAACCTAATCAGAAAGTTGAAAACTGGTTACATACTATTATGTTTTTCCTTTTAATGGGTCTATTAATATTTATTACATACAATGATATATTGAGGTTATTTAAGTAAAAATCACTAGTTATTTTTGAAGAAAAACATAACCAAGTATATTGCTTGGTTTTTTCTTTCATTAAATAGGGTTTTTCTCATATAAATATTTTATTATTTACATTGAATCAACACCTAAATATAGGTCTATTATCGATGTGAAAGAAATAATGTTAAAATGTTTGAAAAACCGGTAGAAAATTATTGACATTAAAATGTTGCTATGATAAAATATATAAGCGCGTGAAGAGCGTGAGTAACAATCGGTCTTTGAAAACTAAACATATACAGATTAAAACAACAACCAAAAAATTCAAACGAGATAACAAAATAATGAGCATAGAAAAACAAAACATATAAAAAATATGGAGAGTTTGATCCTGGCTCAGGATAAACGCTGGCGGCATGCCTAATACATGCAAGTCGAACGAACTAGTTTACTAGTTAGTGGCGAACGGGTGAGTAACACGTAAGGAACCAACCCTTTACACGAGGATAACTACTGGAAACGGTAGCTAATACTGGATAGGACGTATTTCCAAAAGGAGAAACGTTTAAAGTGGCTTTCAAGCCACGGTAAGGGCTGGGCTTGCGTCGCATTAGATAGTTGGTGAGGGTAACGGCCTACCAAGTCAACGATGCGTAGCTGAGCTGAGAGGCTGAACAGCCACACTGGGACTGAGACACGGCCCAGACTCCTACGGGAGGCAGCAGTAGGGAATTTTCGACAATGGGGGAAACCCTGATCGAGCAATGCCGCGTGAACGAAGAAGGTCTTCGGATTGTAAAGTTCTGTTAATTGAGATGAATGGTGTGTGCAGGAAATGGCATGCATTTGACAGTATCAGTTTAGAAAGCCCCGGCTAACTACGTGCCAGCAGCCGCGGTAATACGTAGGGGGCGAGCGTTATCCGGAATTATTGGGCGTAAAGAGTGCGTAGGCGGTTTGTTAAGTCATTTGTAAAAGATCTCAGCTCAACTGAGTAAGGCGAATGAAACTGGCAGACTTGAATACGGTAGAGGTAAGTGGAATTCCATGTGTAGCGGTGGAATGCGTAGATATATGGAGGAACACCAATGGCGAAGGCAACTTACTGGGCCGGAATTGACGCTGAGGCACGAAAGCGTGGGGAGCAAACAGGATTAGATACCCTGGTAGTCCACGCCGTAAACGATGAGAACTAAGTGTTGGGGTAAAACTCAGTGCTGAAGTTAACGCAATAAGTTCTCCGCCTGGGTAGTACGATCGCAAGATTGAAACTCAAAGGAATTGACGGGAACCCGCACAAGCGGTGGAGTATGTTGTTTAATTCGAAGATACACGAAGAACCTTACCAGGTCTTGACATACCATTGACAGGTCTAGAGATAGATTTTTCCTTCGGGACAATGGATACAGGTGGTGCATGGTTGTCGTCAGCTCGTGCCGTGAGGTGTTGGGTTAAGTCCCGCAACGAGCGCAACCCCTATTGATAGTTGCTAATATTAAGTTAAGGACTCTATTGAGACTGCCAGTGACAAACTGGAGGAAGGTGGGGATGACGTCAAATCATCATGCCCCTTATGACCTGGGCTACAAACGTACTACAATGGCCGATACAAAGAGCAGCGAGAGGGCGACCTGGAGCAAACCTCATAAAATCGGTCTCAGTTCAGACTGGAGTCTGCAACTCGACTCCACGAAGTCGGAATCGCTAGTAATCGCGGGTCAGCACACCGCGGTGAATACGTTCCCGGGTTTTGTACACACCGCCCGTCAAACCACGAGAGTTTGTAACACCCGAAGCCGGTGGCCTAACTTGTAAGAGAAGGAGCCGTCTAAGGTGGGACAGATGATTGGGGTTAAGTCGTAACAAGGTATCCCTACGGGAACGTGGGGATGGATCACCTCCTTTCTAGGGAGTAATCTCTAAAAGAGAGAAAGCTAGGTTGATAGCTTAGAGTTTTAAGACCGTATATGTTTAGTTTTGAGAGACCGGAAGGAATCTCAGGGTTTTTAGGGATAAAAACCAGTTTGGTTTTTTTTTCAAAAAAACCGAAGCAAGAAAAGAAGAAAGATCTTTGAAAAGTGGATAATACTGTATAGCAAAGTTAAGGAAATAAGAGCATAAGGTGAATGCCTTGGCACTAGGAGCCGACGAAGGACGTGACGAACTACGAAAAGCTACGGGGAGATGTAAGTAATCAGAGATCCGTAGGTATCCGAATGGAGAAATCCGGCAGCAGAAGGCTGTCACACAATTTATTGTGGGGGAACGCAGTGAACTGAAACATCTTAGTAACTGTAGGAAAAGAAAGCAAAAGCGATTCTCTGAGTAGCGGCGAGCGAAAAGGGAACAGCCCATTTATCTATAAGAGTTAAAAAACTATATTATAGTCGAATTTTATTGGAAAAGAGAGCCAAAGAGGGTGAAAGCCCCGTAGACGAAATAGTATAGACTTTGATAAAGAAGAGTACGGCGAGGCACGTGGAACCTTGTCGGAACAAGGGAGGACCATCTCCCAAGGCTAAATACTACCTAGTGACCGATAGTGAACCAGTACCGTGAGGGAAAGGTGAAAAGAACCCTGGGAAGGGAGTGAAACAGAACTTGAAACCATATGCTTACAACAAGTTAGAGCCCGTTAATGGGTGATAGCGTGCCTTTTGTAGAATGAACCGGCGAGTTACGATAACATGCGAGGTTAAGCTTTAAGGAGTGGAGCCGAAGCGAAAGCGAGTCTGAATAGGGCGAGGAGTATGTTGTTGTAGACCCGAAACCGTGCGAGCTAGGCATGAGCAGGTTGAAGTTGCGGTAACACGCAATGGAGGACCGAACCGTAGTCCGTTGAAAAGGGCCCGGATGACTTGTGTCTAGGGGAGAAATTCCAATCGAGCACGGAGATAGCTGGTTCTCACCGAAATAGCTTTAGGGCTAGCGTCGACGTTAAGTGTGTTGGGGGTAAAGCACTGAATGTATAATGGCTTCATATAGGAGTACTGAATACAATTAAACTCTGAATACCAACATATATAGTCGGCAGTCAGACTACGGGTGATAAGGTCCGTGGTCAAGAGGGAAACAGCCCAGACCGCCAGTTAAGGTCCCGAAATTTATGCTAAGTGGGAAAGGAAGTGGATCCGTCTAGACATCTAGGAGGTTGGCTCAGAAGCAGCCATCCTTAAAAGAGTGCGTAACAGCTCACTAGTCGAATAGATCTGCGCCGAAGATGTACCGGGGCTAAGCATAATACCGAAACTGCGGAATTTGTACTTTTAAGTATGGATTGGTAGGTGAGCGTTCTAACAGCGTAGAAGGTAGACCGAGAGGACTGCTGGAGTGGTTAGAAGTGAGAATGCCGGTATGAGTAACGAAAAGATGGGTGAGAATCCCATCCGTCAAAAGTCTAAGGTTTCCAGGGGAAGGTTCGTCCGCCCTGGGTTAGTCAGGTCCTAAGGTGAGGCTGAAAAGCGTAGCCGATGGGCAACAGGTTGATATTCCTGTACTACTTAATGGACAGAAGGAGTGACGGAGAAAGATAGCGAGAGCCAACTGGAGGAATAGTTGGTTTAAGGTAACAAGGGAGTGATGATAGGCAAATCCGCATCACACATATCCTGAGTACTGACGACGTAAGTCACGTGAATCTCTGCTTCCAAGAAAAGCTTCTATGGTTAATTCATTAAGTACCTGTACCGCAAACCGACACAGGTAGACGAGCAGAGAATGTAAAGACGCGCGAGATAACCCTTGTTAAGGAACTCGGCAAAATGACCCCGTAAGTTCGCGAGAAGGGGAGCTTTAAGTAATTAAAGCCGCAGAGAAGCGGCCCAAGCAACTGTTTACCAAAAACACAGGTCTCTGCTAAATCGCAAGATGAAGTATAGGGGCTGACACCTGCCCAGTGCTGGAAGGTTAAGAGGAGATGTTAGAGCAATCGAAGCATTGAATTGAAGCCCCAGTGAACGGCGGCCGTAACTATAACGGTCCTAAGGTAGCGAAATTCCTTGACAGGTAAGTTCTGTCCCGCACGAATGGTGTAATGACTTGGGTACTGTCTCAACAAGGGACTCGGTGAAATTTTAGTACCTGTGAAGATGCAGGTTACCCGCGACTAGACGGAAAGACCCCATGGAGCTTTACTGTAGCTTGATATTGATATTCGGTAATTAATGTACAGGATAGGTGGGAGACTGTGAAGTCGGAACGTTAGTTTCGATGGAGTCACTGTTGGGATACCACCCTTTAATTATTGGATGTCTAACCTGCGGGCGTGTAGCCCGGGGGACAGTGTCTGGTGGTCAGTTTGACTGGGGCGGTCGCCTCCTAAAGAGTAACGGAGGCGCACAAAGGTTAGTTCAGAATGGTTGGAAATCATTCGTAGAGTGTAATGGCAAAAACTAGCTTGACTGCGAGACATACATGTCGAGCAGAGACGAAAGTCGGTCATAGTGAACTGGCGATCCCGAATGGAAGGGACGTCAATCAACGGATAAAAGTTACCCTGGGGATAACAGGCTGATAGCTTCCAAGAGTACACATCGACGAAGCTGTTTGGCACCTCGATGTCGGCTCATCACATCCTGGAGCTGGAGTTGGTTCCAAGGGTTGGGCTGTTCGCCCATTAAAGTGGTACGTGAGCTGGGTTCAGAACGTCGTGAGACAGTTCGGTCCCTATCTGTCGTGGGCGTTGGAAATTTGAAGGGAGCTGTTCTTAGTACGAGAGGACCGGAATGGACACTCCAATGGTGCACCAGTTAGTCTGCCAAGGCTATAGCTGGGTAGCTAAGAGTGGAAGGGATAAACGCTGAAAGCATCTAAGCGTGAAGCCCCCCTTAAGATGAGATTTCCCATCGTAAGAGTAAGACCCCTTATAGATGATGAGGTTGATAGGCCAGAGGTGTACGCACGGTGACGTGTTTAGCTGACTGGTACTAATAGGTCGAGGACTTAACTTTGCGTTTTAAACTACAAATTAAAGTACAGTATTTCCAGTTTTGAAAGAGGTCTGGTGATGATGGCGAAGTGGACACACCTGTTCCCTTACCGAACACAGAAGTTAAGCACTTCAGCGCTGATTGTAGTACACATTTGTGTGCGAGAGTAGGACATCGCCAGGCTGCTTTCTGATTTTTTATTGCCTCAATAGCTCAGTTGGTTAGAGCACATGACTGTTAATCATGGGGTCCGAGGTTCGAGTCCTCGTTGAGGCGCCATACAATTAGGCCCGTTGGAGAAACGGTTAACTCACATGCCTTTCACGCATGCATTCACGGGTTCGAACCCCGTACGGGTCACCAATAAAACATCTAGATTCAGCGGTTTTGCTGAGTCTTTTTTATTTGTGTTAATGACACGCGAGCAAGTGTCAAATATGTGTCAAAAGAATTATGAAGCAAATTAAAAACTGAATATAGCCATTCATTATGAGCTGTTTGTAGGCATTTCAAGCATGCATTCACGGGTTCGAACTCCGTGCGGTTTGCAAATATATGAATATAGACTTAGCAAATTTACTAAGTCTTTTAATGTCTCTATGCAAGTTAATAGTACTTAAGTGTAATAGTTGCCCGCAATACACCGATTAAAAGTGCAATAATTGCCTATAATTTATTGACATAAAGTGCAAAAACTACTTTAATTAAAACAAGAGGTGTATAATATGGATTTAAAAGAATTTAGAAAATCAAAGAAGTTAACACAAATAGAAGCAGCAAGATATGTAAACATACCTTTGAGAACATACAAAAATTATGAAAATGATAAAAGCAAAGGAGGAGGAATTAAGTATAGTTATATTGTAGATAAATTATCTGAAATAGGATTTTTTGATGAAAACCATGGTATGCTTACTATTGAAGATATTGCAAACTTAAGAAGAAAGTTGAAGTTATAACTGTTGATCAATTAAATGCAAATCAGGAATTAATTAATGAAATTTTAAAAGACGGTATAAAGATATATGGATAATACAAAAAATGACCATTACTATATTATGAAGATTATAAGTGATATAGGTTTATAATTATACATACTAAGAACGTCAATAAACCAGAGGGTTTGAGTAAAGACGAAGTATTACGAGATTCTATTCTTTTTAGACTTATACAAGTAGCAGAGAATGCTAGTAATTTAAGTGATAAAATTAAAGGAGCAAACATTCAGATTCCTTGGATGAGTATTAAAGGGTTTAGGAATAGAATTGTTCATGATTATGGTAATGTTGATTTCTCTGTTTTATATGGTATAGTCGGCAATGATATATTTGATTTAATTAACATGTTTAATCAGTTGAATAGATAAATATCACCCCGTAATTATAAAGGTCAAATTGAGTGCCTAACTAAATGCATATATAATATAAACGCCCATATACAGACGCTTTTATTATTTCATCAAAAAGCCTTTCACGTAGGAATTCATAGGTTCGATCCCCGTAAAGGTCACCAAAAAAAGGGGACGCTTTTTTTATAGCGTCCACTTTTAAGGGTTCATTTCAAAAATGGAGTAAACTTTTTTAATAGAAACAATCTGTTGCTATAGAATTGCTTGTAAATAGTGTATAATAGTTTTAGACTTTTAAAGAGGTGAAAAATATTGAACACAATTAACAAGAACTTAAAGGAACTAAGAGCAAAAAAAGGCATTACCCAACAGAACTTAGCTGACCAATTATATGTGACTAGACAATGCATCTCTAGATGGGAACAAGGTAAGACTTTGCCTGATATTAATAATATAGAAAAAGTTGCTGAAGCATTAGATTGTTCCATCAATGATCTGGTTGATGATAATTCTATTAAATCATTAACAATTAGGGAAGCTATTAATAGTAAGAAGAACAGAACCATATTATGGATTACTCTTACAATAAGTGTTATTGCTATTATAGGAACTCTATTATCTATATTTATATTTAACAAACCAGAAGAAGTAATTGTTGAAGAATATGATGGGTATTATGGTTATGTTAAAGAAATTGACAATGATTTATTGTCTTTAACAATAGAAGAGTATGATACAAAGGAAATAATATACTTTGATTATTGGGGCATATATTTATCAGTTCAAGATAATAGAGAAAATTCAATAGGATATGACGATATTAAGTTAGGTGACAAATTGTATGTGAATCAAACAAGTTTAAATGAGTATGAACTAACAGTAATAGATTCAGAAATTGATGAAGAGCTATTTGGAGTATATATTAGTGCTATAGATAATGATTACTCAACATTTGATGAAGTAAGGGCTGACTATAAAGTGATGTATGTTCATGTTTCTGACGGAGGATCTTCTTCACGTTTAACACAATCATACAATTATGATTACATCCTAGAGGATTTATACAATGAAACAATCTATGATATTTACATTTTAGTAAACCCTCTCGATGTACAAGATGAGATTCAAATTGGATTGATAACATCTAATGGGATGAGGATTGCAGAAACTATAGATGTAAATGATTTGAGAAGTATATATACATATAAAGGTGAGATTGTACTTAACTCAACTGATGAAGACTATATTGATAATTTTAATGTAACTTTTAATATTCATATTCGATGGGAATTCTCATATACAGATCTGCAAGTATTTGAGTATGATAAAAATAATAGTTTAATAAAAGAAACAACAATAAATAATTTAACTGAGTTAAGAAACTTTGAAGCAGATTCTGAAGCTCTCTATTGTTTGTTAAAAGTAGATACAACTTTATCAAACGGAACAGTTACAAGGTTAGATAGCAAAGTATATAGAATATATTTAGGTGACAGTATCGAAGTATATCAATCAGATGATTATGGCATTGTTTTTACTGAATGGTTTAATTATAAATAATGATAAAACATAAGCAGCTAAGTAAAATTAGCTGCATAAATAATAGAAAGGGTATTAAATTTAAGTGGGTATAATGGCTGCTTACAATTAACAGTCCTATGGTAATTGCAATGAGAAATAAGATTATTTAGGTAAATTGCAACAAAAGATGTTGTAATTGAAGCAGAGGGGATTTGAATGATATCTTGGTTTAAATGTGTGTCGAAACGTGTGTTTAATATTTTTTATGTATTTAAAATAGCTATATTTAGCTTTTTAAATCAAAGAATACATGCCTTTCACGCATGCATTCACGGGTTCGAACCCCGTACGGGTCACCAATAAAAAAGTAGAGTACGCTAATGCGTGCTTTTTTCTTTATATTTGAGTATATATACAGTATAATATTAGTTAGACTAGGAGTATATGATATGAACAAGAATTTAGCGAGAATAATCTTAATAGCTGCCGGCGCTATAATGGGGGTTGGCTTTGTAGTAAATAAATTTATATTGGATAATGGATGGAATGAATCTCAATTGATATTTATTAGATTTTTTATAGCTACAATATTAATTTTTTTATTTTATTTTAAACGGATATTTAAAACCAATATTCAAACAATTAAATCCGGATTATTTTTAGGTGTATTTCTATATTTAGGATTCTATTTTCAAACCTGGGGATTAAACAATACTACAGCTTCAAATAATGCTTTAGTAACTGCAGGATATATTGTATTATTACCACTGATTGTATATATTATGGAAAAAACCAAAGTCCCAAAGAAGACAATCATTGCTGGATTTATCACTTTGGTAGGTATTGGTCTTATAACTGTTGATTTTAAGGATCTGTCTAACATTGCTTTAGGAGATTACTTAACATTTATAAGCGCATTTTTCTTTGCTTTACATATATATTTCTTAGGAAAAAAAGCCAAGCAAGTAGATCTATTTGTTTTGTTAGCATTTCAACTGTTGATTTTTAGTTGTTTAGCATTTATTGTAATGATGATTAACGGTGGCTTTCCGGCAGTAGATTTCCAAGATTTTGACAGTTCTAAATTGCTATATATTGCAATAATAATGGGTGTATTTGGTAGTTTTCTTGCTTACGTATTCCAAGGTATTGGACAAAAAAACACTAATGCTTCAGAAGCTGCTATATTAATCTCAACAGAAAGTTTATTTGGTCCGCTTTTCGCTATATTGTTCTTAGATGAAGGATTTAATGCAATGTTTATAGTAGGTGCCTTCTTAGTCTTTGCGGGAATCGTTTTAAGTGAATTGGATATAAATAATTTTGTTAAGTCAATAAATATGAAGAGAAAAAAACTATTTAAGGATTCTTTCATAAAAGAAAATATTGATCAAGAGAAGGGAATTTCTGAGGAATAATATGATTGGAAAAAAAATATGCAAATTTGATACTTTGGAAAGTACAAATAACTATATAAAGCAAAACATAAATATTCTCAAACATGGAGATGTTGTTTTAGCTAGGGTTCAAACAAAGGGAAGAGGTAGGTTTGGTAACACTTGGGACAGCGTTGATGGAAACTTGTATTTTAGTGTTTTATTAAAGCAAGTTCTATCAAGAGAAGACGTCTTTATCTACACTATAAAGAGCTCTGTGGCCTTAGTAAGAACCTTAAACCATTACAACATAGAATCTAAAATTAAATATCCCAACGACATATTAGTTAATGATAAAAAGATTTCTGGCATTCTAATCGAAAGTTCTGGATACGAAAACATAGACTATATCGTTTTAGGTATAGGGTTAAACGTCAATCAAAGGCTATTTTATGGTTTGCAAGAGAAAGCAACTTCAATGGGGCTGCAAACTAATAATGTATATGACATAGATGATATTTTAAATCAGTTTACCATTCAATATAATGGGTTGAATTCAAAGGAATCAGTGTATGAAGAGTATATAAAATACTCAATGTTATTAAACACTACTGTTTCTTATGGGGATGAACAGTATTTAGTTAAATCAATAGATTATCAAGGTAACATTAAACTTATTAACAACAAAATGGCTAAAACAGTTAGTTATAACAATATTTCATTTGCTAATAATTACAAAAAGTGATTATACAAGTAAAATGATACTTCAAGAGAATGAGAAATATTGATTTTCTTATATTTATCAAGAAGATCTAGAACAAAAATTTTAACTTAGCAAATTGCAATAAAAATTAAGGTCTTGTTAAAATTTACTATATTAGTAGCTATGATAAGAAATATGGAAAAAAAACGATATGTTAATATTTTAAGCTAAAATGACTTAAAATATACTATCTTTTTTTTTATGTCTATTCTTGGGGGATATAGATATTCAAATCGTGAACACTCATTCATTGTTATTTGTGATGTGAATATTTCAAAAATGAATATATTAAGTAATAGAATTAAATATAATAATATCAAATATTTTGAATTTCAAATCAATTTGACTTTAAGGTAAAAAGGTGGTAAAATTATTGAGATTTTAAATTAACTAGGAGGAAATAATAATGGATTTTGGACAATTGCAAGACATCATCGTTGAAGGTTTAGGCGTTGAAAAAGAAAAAGTTACAATGGAAGCAGATTTATCTGCAGATTTAGGTGCAGATTCACTAGACGCTGTAGAATTAATTATGGCAATCGAAGATGAATTCGATATAACTATTGATGACGAAGTTGCACAAGCATTTAAAACAGTCGGTCAAATAGCTGAATATATTAAAAGCAAAGAGTAATAGGCAAATCGAATCTTATCAACTTTATATTATAAAACGTAGATAATGAATTATTCGAGAGGAGACCTTTATGGACCTAAGACAATTAAAAAGCATTATGAAGGAGTTTGAGGAATCAACTATTCATAAATTAGAAATAACAGAAAAAGATTTTACTGTGAAGATGGAGAAAAAGGGTAATGAACCTGTTTCTCTCGATTCTAATAAATATATGCCAGTAGAAGCTAACAATCAAGCACAAGACGAAAAAAGCGTTGAGGAAATAAATAACAACGTGTTTGTTAAAGCACCTCTAGTGGGAACCTTTTATGACTCACCATCTCCCGATAGTGATCCATTTGTAGTACTGAATCAGAAGGTCAGCAAAGGCGATGTACTATTTATTGTTGAAGCTATGAAAGTAATGAATGAAATAACAGCACCTGTTACAGGTACTATCAAAAGAATTCATGCAGAAAGCGCAACTATGATTGAATACGGTCAAGTTGTTATGGAAATACAAGAATAATGTTTCAAAAGATATTAATTGCTAATAGGGGAGAAATAGCAGTAAGAATTATACGAACATGCAAATATATGGGTATAGAAACAGTTGCTGTTTATAGTGAAGTAGACAAAGAGAGTTTACATGTCCAATTAGCTGATGAGAGCGTATGTGTTGGTGGTGCTAAAAGCGGAGATTCTTATTTAAATATGGAGAACATAATTACAGCCGCTATTAACAAAGGTGCTGAAGCGATTCATCCTGGCTTTGGATTTTTAAGTGAGAATGCACATTTTTCACAACTTTGTGAAGAATGCGGTATTGTTTTTATTGGACCAAAAACTAATGCTATAAATAAAATGGGAAATAAATCTAAAGCAAGAGAAATGATGATAAACGCATCAGTTCCGGTAGTGCCCGGAAGTGATGGAAGTGTCAAAAATCTTGATGAAGCGAAACGTATAGCTTTAGAGATTGGATTTCCTATTTTAATTAAGGCAAGTGCTGGTGGTGGCGGTAGAGGTATGCGTATAGCATATGAAATCGACGAATTTGCTAATGCATTTGAAACTGCAAAGACAGAAGCAAAAAATGCTTTTGGAGATGAGACAATGTATTTAGAGAAATTCGTATTGCACCCTAAACATATCGAGTTTCAAATGTTAGCCGATAAATACGGTAATATTGTACATTTAGGCGAAAGAGATTGTAGCATTCAAAGAAGAAACCAAAAAGTAATTGAAGAAGCACCAAGTCAAATTAGTAATGATTTAAGAAAAAAAATGGGTGAAGCAGCGATAAAAGCTTGTAAAGCAGCAGAATACGAGAATGCTGGCACAGTTGAGTTCTTAGTAACAGGCAATGAGTTTTTCTTCATTGAGATGAATACTAGAATCCAAGTTGAGCATCCTATAACTGAAATGATAACTGGGATAGACATTGTTAAAGAACAAATCAAAATTGCAGCTGGAGAAAAACTGAGTTTTACACAGAAAGATATAAAATTTAGAGGTCATAGTATTGAATGCAGATTGAATGCTGAAGATCCAAAACAAAACTTTAGACCAAACCCGGGGAAAATTAATTTATTACATGTTCCCTCAGGTAATGGTGTAAGGTTTGATAGTTTTATATATAATGATTATGAAATTCAACCTTTCTACGACTCAATGCTTGGAAAAGTTATTGTTCACGGTGAAAACAGAATGGAAGCTATCAAAAAAATGCGGTCAACTCTAGAAGAATTAGTGGTTGAAGGCATAAAAACTAATCAAACATTCTTATATATGATTATGAATAATAATGATTATATAAAAGGGAATTTTGATACTTCTTTTATAGATAAGAAAATTGATTCTTTATTGGAGTATGAAGATTATGAATAGTATATCTAAAACTTTAAACAAAAGAAAAAACTTAAAAAACAATTTGAAGATTATTAGAAATGAAAGTTCTTTTATAAAAGCACAAAAAATGGACGTTCCAAAAGGATTATACGAAAAATGTCCAAAATGTAATAGAACTGTTAATATGAAATCAAATATTGAAAATGATTATATTTGTAAACATTGTGGTAATCATTTTAGAATGAGAGCTATTGATCGTATAAAATATATAGTTGATGAAGATACATTTGTTGAAAAAGGATTTGGATACATTACTTTGAATCCGCTTTTTCAAGATGGATATGAAGAAAAACTAGCTAAATACAAAAAAGCAACTAACCTAGATGAAGCATATATTTATGGATTTGGACAAATCTTTGGAAAACCATGTGTAGTCGGCGTAATGGATAGTTATTTTTTGATGGGAAGTATGGGAAGCGTTGTTGGCGAAAAGGTCACTAGAAGTTTTGAATACGCCATATATAAGAAGTTACCTATCGTTATCTTCACTGCTTCGGGTGGAGCCAGAATGCAAGAGGGTATTTTTAGTCTAATGCAGATGGCAAAAACCAGCGCAGCTGTCGCTAAACATAATAAGATGGGGTTATTATACATTAGTGTTTTAACTCATCCTACAACAGGGGGAGTTACAGCTAGTTTTGCTACCTTAAGTGATATTACCTTAGCTGAACCTCATGCTCTAATTGGGTTTGCTGGTCCAAGAGTAATTCAACAGACCATAAACCAAAAGTTACCAGATGATTTTCAAACATCTGAGTTTCTGCAAGAAAAAGGGTTTATTGATAAAGTTGTTCACAGAAAAGATTTAAAACAAACATTATCAAGACTTCTAGCTTTTCATAGGAGGAGTTATTAATGGATATACTAGCCAAAGAAAGAAAAGTTAAAGAATTAGAGAAGAAAATTAGTGAATTAGGAACTGGCGAAACTGTAAAAAAACTTCGCATTGAAATTAGAAACTTCAAAATTAAAGAGATGACTAAGTTAACTGCTTGGGATAGAGTTTTGTTAGCTAGACATCAACAGAGACCTACAGCTTTGGAGTACATTAATTATATGTCACCTGATTTTATTGAATTACATGGAGATAGACTATTTCGTGATGATAAAAGTATCGTTGGCGGAATTGGAAGTATTGATCAAAATGTATTCACAATTATAGCTCATCAAAAGGGAAAAAACTTGGATGATAATCTCGAAAGAAATTTCGCTATGCCTCATCCTGAAGGATATAGAAAAGCTTTAAGATTAATGAAACAAGCAGAAAAATTTAAAAGACCGATAATTACGTTTATTGATACACCGGGAGCTTATCCAGGTATTGGCGCTGAAGAACGAGGACAAGGACATGCAATAGCTCAGAATCTTTTAGCTATGTGCGAACTTACTGTTCCAGTTATTGCCGTAGTGATAGGTGAAGGTGGTAGTGGAGGAGCTTTAGCTCTAGGAGTAGCTAACAAAGTATTGATGTTAGAAAATGCAATCTATTCAATACTAAGTCCTGAAGGATATGCAACAATTCTCTGGAAAGACGCAAGTTTAGCACCTAAGGCAGCTGAAGTGATGAAGTTAACAGCTTATGATTTAGAAGAGTTTTCAATTATAGATAAGATAATCAAGGAGCCCTTAGGTGGTGCTCACTTTGATAAAGAAAAAACCTTTATTGATACAAAAAATGCAATAATGGAAGAATACTATAAATTAAGAAGATTAAGCGGAACTGAATTACACTATCAAAGAAATAACAAGGTTCGTAATTTTGGGTTTTTACAAAGATTTAATTATGATAACCTTGGAGGTATTAAAAGATGATTTATACACAAATATTAGGAACGGGAAGTTATGTTCCTAAAAAAGTACTAACTAATAACGATTTAAAAGCATTTGTTGAAACAAATGATGAATGGATAAAAAGTAGAACTGGTATTGAGGAAAGACATATAGCTACTGATGAAAAAACATTAGATTTGGCATATGAAGCTTCATTAAAAGCGATAGATTCAGCTAAAATTGATAAATCACAAATTGATTTAATAATTGTAGCTACTGTTACTCCAGACTTTGCTTTTCCAGCGGTATCTAATTTACTTCAAGCAAAATTAGGTATTGAAGGAATTACAGCTTTTGATATCAACGCAGCTTGTAGCGGATTTGTATATGCATTACAAATTGCTGATAAAATGATAAAAAGTGGAGCATTCAATACTGTATTAATAATAGGTGCAGAAACCTTAACTAGATTGACGGATTGGCGAGATCGTAATACTTGTGTATTATTTGGTGATGGAGCTGGAGCAATGGTTATAGGCAGAAGCGAAACAAATAAAATAATTGATATCACAACAGGTTCAAAAGGTGATACTGATATGTTGTTATACTGCAAGAATCCAGAATTAAAAGATCCTTCGGTAAATGCAATAAGCGAACAGGATCATATTCATATGAAAGGTAGCGAAGTATTCAAATTCGCAACCAGGATTATGCCTAAGACTGTAATGACTTTGTTAGAGAGAAATAATATTACAACCGAAGACTTAAATTGTATTATTGCTCATCAAGCAAATATGCGAATCATTGATAAATCAGCTCGTGATTTAAAAATAAGTATGGAAAAAATGTATGTTAATATTAATAAATATGGAAACACTTCAGCTGCTAGTGTTCCAATTGCTATAGATGAAGCAGTAAGAACAAATTTCCTTAAAAGAGGAGACAAATTTATTACCGTTGCTTTTGGTGGTGGATTAACTTGGGGGGGAGCCCTGATTGAATATTAGGAGGCAGTGATGGATATTAGAGATTTACTAAATATAAAATACCCAATAATTCAAGGGGGCATGGCAAACATTGCCACACATAAATTGGCTGCTGCTGTAAGTAATGCAGGTGGTCTTGGTTTAGTTGGGGCTGGTGGCTGGGATGCCGATAGAGTTAGAGATGAAATCAGAAAAACCAAAGAATTAACGGATAAGGTATTTGGAGTTAATATAATGCTCATGAGTCCTCACGCAGAAGCTATTAGCGATGTGGTAATTGAAGAAGGAGTTAAAGTAGTTACAACAGGTGCCGGTAATCCAGGAATCTACATAGAAAAATGGAAAAAAGCAGGCATTATAGTTATACCTGTAGTTCCTAGTGTTGCCTTCGCAAAAAGACTTGAAAGATCTGGTGCAGATGCATTGGTTGTTGAAGGTACTGAAGCTGGAGGTCATATTGGTCAGATAACTACATTCACACTTGTTCCACAAGTGGTTGATGCAGTTAACATTCCAGTAATAGCTGCTGGAGGTATTGCTGATTCAAGAGGTCTAGATGCTGCTTTTATTCTTGGCGCTAAAGGAGTCCAAATTGGAACTGTTTTATTAGCCAGTGAAGAATGTCCGGTTCATGAAAACTATAAAAACAAAGTTGTTAAAGCAAAAGATACTGATACAGTAGTTACTGGTAGACAAACCGGAGCTCCTGTTAGGGTGCTAAAAAACAGAATGGCAAGAGAATATCTGAATCTAACAAAATATGGTAATGCAAAACTTGAAGATTTAGAGAAATTGACTTTAGGATCATTAAGAAAAGCAGTTCTAGATGGAGATTTAGACGGTGGGAGCTTTATGGCTGGTCAATCTGCAGGGTTAGTAAAAGAAATAAGAACGTGTAAACAAATATTAAAAGATATTTTTGAAGGCACTTTGGTAGATCAAGGTATTATCAAATGAAAATTGCATTTATGTTTTCAGGCCAAGGTTCTCAATATGTAGGAATGGGTCAAGAACTTTTCGATAATTTCGAAACCGTGAAAAAAGTATTCAATCAAGCTAATGATATTTTAGGATATGATATCTCTAAAATAATGTTTGACGATGAAAAAAAATTGAATAATACACTTTATACACAGGTTAGTATGTTTACATTGTATCAAGCAATATTGAAGGTTTTAGAAGAAAAAAATATTGAAGCTGATTATAGTGTAGGATTAAGTTTGGGTGAATATGGAGCATATCTACACAACCAAATATTTGATTTTGAAACTGGGTTGAAGATTGTAAAAGCTCGAGGTGATTATATGAGTCAAGCTTCTACAGAAAATCCAGGGAAAATGAGCGCAATACTTGGTTTAGAAGCGGATAGAATACTTGAGTTAATCAAGAAAGTTTCTGGTTATGTAAAAATAGCTAATTACAATACCTATGGTCAAATAGTGATTAGTGGTGAAGAACAAGCGGTATTGGAATTAAATAGATTAGCTTTGGGTGCAGGAGCTAGAAGAGCTATTTTACTTAATACAAGTGGCGCTTTTCATACTGAACTTATGAAAGATGCAAGCATTAATTTTGCTGAATATTTAAAAGATATACCTTTAAATCAACCTAAAAAAAGACTTCTAGTAAATACAACAGGAAGTTTCTATCAAGAAAACATTAAAGGTGTTATGAAAGATCAAATAACTCATAGTGTTAAATTCTATCAAATGATAGAAAAACTTATTAGTGAAGGTGTAGACACATTTATTGAAATAGGTCCAAAAACAACATTGAGTGGTTTTGTAAAAAAAATAAATCGTAATTTAACAATCTTGAATGTAGAAAACTTAAAATCATTAGAATCTACATTAAGTAAATTGGAGGTATAGTATGTATTCATTTAAAGATAAAACAGTATTAGTTACTGGAGGTAGTAGAGGTATAGGGGCAGCTATCTGTCTGAAATTTGCTAGCTTAGGAGCTAATGTAGTTATAAACTACGTTTCATCTGAAGCAAAAGCACAGTCGTTAGTTAAACAAATCGAAGATCTTGGAGGAAAAGCATTAGCCATTCAAGGCGATGTATCTAATTTTCAAGATAGCCAAAAAATAATCGACCAAACCATCACACACTTTAATAAAATTGATGTGCTTATTAATAACTCGGGTATTACAAAAGATAACCTAATGCTTAGAATGTCAGAAGAGGATTTTGACAAAGTAATCAATGTTAACTTAAAAGGAACTTGGAATATGTGCAAAAATATTACAAGACATCTTTTAAAAAACAAGGCTGGAGTTATTATTAATATTACAAGTGTCGTGGGAATAATTGGAAACCCAGGACAAACAAATTATGTGGCTTCAAAAGCTGGTATAATAGGAATAACTAAATCTTTAGCTAAAGAATTTGGCTCTCGTAGTATTAGAGTTAACGCTGTAGCCCCAGGATTTATACAAACAGATATGACGGATCTTTTACCAGAACAGGTTCAAGAAAATTATAAAAATCAAATTCCATTAAAGAGATTTGGTTCAGTTGAGGATGTTGCTAACACATGTGTATTTTTAGCTAGTGACATGTCTGCTTATATCACAGGTCAAGTTATTAACGTAAATGGCGGAATGATATAAGTATTAATTGGAGGAAAAACAATGAAAAGAAGAGTTGTAGTAACTGGTATAGGCGCAATAAGTCCAATTGGAAATGACGCCCAAACAATGTGGAAAAACGCAAAAAATGGAGTCAATGGAATTGATTTCATTACTAGGTATGATGCTAGTCAAGATGATGTAAAAGTAGCTGGTGAAATCAAAGGGTTTGATTTCGAAACATATTTTGGCCGTAAACAAATGAAAAGAATGGACCGTTTTGTCCAATTTGCATTAATTGCATCTAAAGAAGCAGTAGAGGATAGTAAAATCAATTTCAAAGAAATGGATTCTACTCGTGCTGGTGTTTACTATGGAAGTGGTATTGGTGGATTAGAAACTATAGCTAATCAAGAAGACAGAGCAAAGGAAAGAGGATACAATCGTTTAAGTCCTTATTTTATTCCTAGTGCAATTATCAATATAGCGGCTGGAAACATAGCTATAGAGCATGGGATTCACGGGATAGCAATAAGCAGTGTTACTGCTTGTGCTAGTGCAGCAAACAGCATAGGCGAAGGATTTAGAGCTATTAGAGACGGATATTTAGATGTTGTAGTGTCTGGTGGGACTGAATCAGCTGTAATTCCAATTGGAATTTGGGGATTTTCAGTAATGCAAGCATTAAGTAAAGGTAATGGACCAAATGATTCAAGTATTCCTTTTGATGAGAATAGAAAAGGGTTTGTAATGGGAGAAGGAGCTGCTTCTATAATCTTAGAAGATTATGAACATGCCAAAAAACGTGGTGCAAAAATCTATGCTGAAATAGTTGGATATGGAGCTACATGTGATGCTTCACATATTACTAGTCCAGACCCAGAAGCCTTAGGAGCTAAAAGATGTATGTTAATGGCTGTTGAAGATGCGAAGATAAATCCTTGTGATGTTGATTATATCAACGCACACGGAACCTCAACACCTTTAAATGATAAAACCGAAACTTTGGCAATAAAAAAAGCGTTCGGAGAGCACGCTTATAAATTAAATGTTTCAAGTACTAAGTCTATGACTGGTCACCTTTTGGGTGCTAGTGGAGCTATTGAAGCTATATTTACATTAATGAGTACAAAAGAAGATTTTATACCACCAACTATAAATACTAAAAAACTAGATCCGCTTTGTGATTTGAATTATACATTACAAAAAGGCGTTAGTAAAACAGTCAATATTGCAATTACAAATAGTTTAGGGTTTGGTGGACATAATGCAACCCTAGCATTTAAGAAATATAAAGGAGAGTAACCATGATACTTAACAGCAATCAAATTCAAGAGATTATTCCACACAGATATCCATTTTTGTTAATCGATAAAATAATTGAATTAATACCTGGAGATATGGCTGTAGCTATTAAAAATGTTACTGTAAACGAAGATTTCTTTAATGGTCATTTTCCTCAAGAACATGTTATGCCCGGTGTATTAATCGTAGAGGCTTTAGCTCAAACTGGGGCAGTAACAATTTTAGCTATGGAAGAAAATAAAGGCAAATTAGCTTATTTTGCAGGATTAGATAAATGTAAATTCAAAAAGAAAGTAATACCTGGCGATACTCTAAGGCTTGAATCAAAAGTAATAAATAGAAAAGGTCATATAGGTATAGCTGAATCAGTGGCTACAGTAAATGGAGAGATTGTCTGTCAAGCTGTGCTGAAATTCGCTATTGGTAAATAAAGAAAAAAAAGTTGGGAATTTATCCCAACTTTTTATTTTGATTCTAACATTATATTTAATATTACCTGATCTGTTTCTTTCATACCCTGTCTAGCCATTTGTCCTACAGCAGATATAGTTGCATCTGCATCTTTTTTAATTATTCCTGAGAATGGATTATAACTTTGATTCTCCATTGCTAAGAAATGACCTAAGAAAGCGGCTTCTAAGCCAGTTACAATTTTAGCAGCGCACGAAGGTTTAGCACCATCACATACTACACCAGAAACATTTGCTAAAGCGTTGATGATACTCATTTTAATTTGATCCAAACTTCCACCTTCAAGGTAAGTCAATGTTGCACCACTGCTTACAGCGGCACTGATTGCACCACAGAAGGCTGATAACCTACCAATGAAACTCTTTTGATATAGAGTTAATAGGTTCGACAATACTAGAGCTCGATACATCTTTTCTTCTGAGACGTATTTATGTCTTGAGTAAAGAATAACAGGAATAGAAGTTGCTAAACCCTGATTTCCGCTACCTGAATTAGTTATGACTGGTAATGAACATCCACTCATTCTAGCTTCTGAGGCAGCTGCAGTGTAAGCCTTCATTTTTCCATAAATTGACGAGTTATGTTTTAAAATTGTTGGACCGATTGAAACACTAAATGGTTGTTCCATACCGGCAGTAGCAATTGCCATATTATATTTAACTTGAATTTCTAGAAGCTCTTTGAGTAATGAAAAATCAACTTGATTACTAAAATCTAAAATTTTTTCTATTGTTAAAACTGATCTATCAGTCTCTACACCACAAAATTCTTCAAGCCCCGTAGGTTTTTCAAATGTAATTTTATCATTTTCTTTAATACTAACAATATTTGTGTGTAAATCTTTAATCTCGATTTCGCAAGAGTTATCCCCTTTTTCACAATATAGTATGAAATGTAAAGTAACGGGAGTTTCTAGAAGTTTAACTGTAATAAACTTTTTTAGTAGAAGCAGATTCATCTTAACGATATGAGATTCGTTTAAATCAGATATTACTTCTAACCCTTTACTAGAGTTTCCACCAACAAAACCAGCTAATAAGCTAGCTTCAATTCCAACTAAGTTTCCTGTATTAGGAACTGTGACGCATCTAATATTCTTTATTAGATTGCCACTACAACTAATAACTGCTTTATCAGGAATGCCTTTTAACAATTCTCTAGCTTTTGCACCTGCAAAAGCAAGAGATATTGGTTCAGTGCAGCCTGCAGCTGGAACTAACTCCTCTTTAAGGATTTGGAAAAATTCTTCTTCGTATTGAAATTTACTCATTTTCTCACCACTTTAAGTTATTTTCTTGAAGATTTAGTTGTTATATTTATCTAATATTAACATATTGATTTTTACATGTCAATGAGTAGATTGCTATATTTGAATGCTTTTTATTTTTAACGAAATATGGTATACTATTTGAGAATAAATAGGAGATATAATATGTACACTATTAGTGTTATCATGGGGGCGTTCAGTATGTTATTAGGATTAGTATTTTTAGGAATTCTTGTAGTTGTTGTAGTCATTTTTGGAGTGATTTACCTTTTTGGTAGTAAATCTGATAAAGATGATAAACATAAAATAGATTAGAAAGAGGATTAATATGATAAATAAAGAAAAGATAGCTAATTTAATCTTTCCTGAAATTAAGGATACAATAGCTGATTTAGAACTAAAGTATCCAAATAGAAATTTAACTGAAGGAGCTATTGTAACTAGATTTGCACCTTCTCCGACTGGTTTTTTACACACTGGATCATTATTCACTTCATTGGTTAGTTCTAGATTCGCTAAGCAAACAAATGGGGTATTTTTTATACGTCTTGAAGATACTGATCAAAAAAGAGAGATAAAAGGTTCTGGTGATAAGGTATTAGAACAATTACATATATTTGGCATTGATGCAGATGAAAGTTTTGTTGTAGGTGGTAACTATGGTCCTTATGTACAATCAGAAAGAAAATTAATTTATCATACAGTAATCAAAGAAATGTTAGCTAAAGGAATAGCCTATCCTTGTTTTTGTAGCCATGATGAATTAAATGCAATCAGAAAATATCAAGAAGACAATAAGTTATTACCTGGATACTATAAAGATTTTGCTAAATGTAGAAATCTACCTGATGATGAAGTTATAGAAAGAATCGAAAATGGAGATTCTTATGTTATTAGATTTAGATCAAACGGAGATGAAGAAAATAAAGTTGATTTATACGATGCCGTCCGTGGACATATTCAATTTCCTGAAAACATTCAAGATGTCGTTATAATGAAAACTGATTTATTACCAACCTATCATTTTGCACATGTTGTTGATGATCACTTTATGAGAACTACACATATTACTAGAGGAGAAGAGTGGATATCTTCGGTTCCTATACATATAGAGTTGTTCAAAGCATTGAAATTTGAATTACCAATTTACGCTCATTTTCCTGTAATAATGAAACTTGATGATGGAAAAAGAAGAAAACTATCAAAAAGAAAAGATGAAGAAGCTTCAGTGGATTATTTCTTACAAAAAGGTTATCCAATAGAAGGATTCTTAGAGTATCTTATGACTCTAGCTAATAGTAATTTTGAAGAATGGCGTCTTCAAGATATCCATGCTAATATTTTCGATTTTGATCTTTCATTTGAAAAAATGAGTTTAGATGGTGCGCTTTTTGATTTAGAGAAAATTAAATCGATTTCTAAGGACAGATTGGCGTATATGGATGCAGAAACATTTGCTAATAACGCACTTGATTATGCTAGAAAGTATGATGAAGACTTCTTGAAAGCAATCGAAACGGATTTTGAGTATTTTAAGTCAATAATCAATATTGAAAGAGATCAAGAAAAACCTAGAAAAGATTATGAAAAATATTCCGACGTTTTTCCTATCATTGATTTTATGTATGATGAGTATTTTAATGCAATGTTAAATTCTGAATTAGAATTTAATGAAAGGTTCTCAAAGGAATTAATAATTGATATTTTAGAAGAATATAAGAAGAATCCTGGGCTTAATCTTTCCCAAGAAGATTGGTTTGGTAGATTAAAAGAAACTGCCGTATCTAGACGTTTCGCTGCTAGAGGTAAAGACTACAAGAAGAATCCTGATTCATATATTGGAACAGTGGGAGATTACGCCGAAATATTAAGACTAGCAACTTGTGGTAAAAAAAATACACCTAATTTCTATTCGATTCTCACTATATTAGGGGAAGAAAGAGTAATAGAAAGAATTAATCAAACCATCAAATATTTACAAAAATAGTTGTGATTATTTTTCCATTAAAACAAAATATATATACATATAAATACGGCTTTCATAAAAGTCGTATTTTTTTTTATATAATATTAGAATTCCCCTTTAAAAATATGGCTTTATAATATATAATGTTAATAACATAAAGCAAGTAATCCATCGGTTCAAGGAATCGATGTATTATTTTTTAATATAGGGGGAATAAAATGCAAGTTATCAAAAGAAATGGTGAAAAAGAGAAATTTAACATAAATAAAATTTCTCATGCCTTACACAAGGCATACTTAAGTGTTGGCGAAGATATGTCTGAGAAAGAGTGTCTCGAGCAGGCAATAGAGATTACAAAGGACTATAATAAAGGAAATCTGATTAATATAGAGAAAATTCAAGATAATGTTGAACTTTTTTTAATGGAAACAAAGAAATATGAAGTTGCTAAGGCATATATCAAGTTTCGCGAAAGACAAAGACTAGATCGCGAAAATCCTTGGAGTGACAATGACGAGAGACAAGATTTAATTTTAGAAAAATATTTATTACATAACGAAAGCAAAAAGGATTTTCTTAAAAGAGTTTCTTACTCAAAACCTTCAATAGAAAAAATATTTAGACATAAAGAAGCTATTTTTGCTGGAAGAAACCTTTACGCTATAGGACGAGAAGGTAATATTACCGGAAGTAACTGTTATGTTACAGAAGATCCTGAAGATAACTTAGAAAGCATATACAAAGTTGATTATCAAATAGCTAGAACTTATAGTTACGGCGGTGGACAAGGATTAAATTTATCTAAAATACGCCCAAAAGGCGGAAAAGTTAACAATAGTTCTAATACCACACCGGGTGTTATGGTATTTGCTGAAAAATATTCTCATACAACATTAAATACTCAACAAGACCAAAGAAGAGGAGCCTTGATGTTAGTGCTTAATGTTGATCATCCTGACATCATAGAATTTATAACAACTAAACTAGATTTAAGCAAAATTAACGGAGCTAATATTTCAATTGCATTAACTGATGATTTCATGAAGGCAGTTAAAAATGATGAAGTTTGGCCGATGAGATTTGAAACCCCTTATGAAATAATTGAAAAAACAGTTAAAGCACAATTATTAGCAGAATTAATCGCATATTCAGCTCATACAATGGGTGATCCAGGAATTATGTTCATTGATAACATGAATGACTATCATCTACTTAGTGAGTACAAAGATGTTAAGTTCACAGCTACGAATCCATGTGGGGAACAACCATTGATGCCTCATGGTTCATGTAATTTAGCAAGTGTAAACGTAAAAGCTTTTGTAAAAAAACCTTTTACAGAAGAAGCATATTTTAATTTTGACAGATTTGAATACGTGGTTAGTGAAATGGTAATTGCTTTAGACGATTTACTAACAATGTTAGGTGATAGACACGCGTTACAAGAACAAAGAGACCATGTTAAGAAATACCGTGAAGTAGGATTAGGTATAATGGGATTAGCTGATTTAGCATTGGCTATGAAAAAACCATATGGTTCTCCTGAGTTTATCGAATTTTTAGATACGCTTATGAAAAGAATGTTAAACGCAGCAGTTAAAGCTAGTGCTTTAAATGCTAAAGATAAAGGAGTATTCCCGGTATATGACTATAAGAAAATCTCTGCCTCAAGATTCTACAAAGAAACTATTGAACCAGAAACCGATGCACTAGTTAAAAAATATGGATTAAGAAACAGTAGATTAATAAGTGTAGCACCAACGGGATCAATTAGTAATATATTAGGTGTAAGTGGCGGTATTGAACCTTTCTTCCAAATCAACTATACTAGAAGAATTATTAGTATGTTTGATGAAGAAAAGAAAATCACTGTTTGGGAAAAAACTCCTTTAGAAATGGCTAAAGCATTAGACTTAGAACCTGAACAATTACCTGAATGGACAAAAATAACATCTCAAAATTTAAAATTTGAAGATAGAGCCGAAGTTCAAGCAACAATTCAGAAATACGTTGATACAGCTATAAGTTCAACATTTAATATTCCAAATAGCGCTACAATTAAAAACGTTATGGATATATATATGACAGCTTGGGAAAAAGGCTTAAAAGGCGCAACTGTATTTAGAGATAGATGTGCTAAAATTGGTATCCTAGCAGGAATCAATGAAAACACTGAAGATCTAAATCCAGCGGTACCACCAAAGATGCATATTGAAGAAAAATGGATTAATAAAAAAACCGAAGCTGTAAAGGAATATGTTACTACAGTAGTTATTGAAAACTCAAGATATAGACCTGATAAAATTGATAGAGAGCTATGTCCGCTTTGTGGATCAGTTCTTATTAAAAAGCAAGGTTGTATTCAATGTAGTAGTGACCTTTGTGATTACGAAAAATGTGGTATATAAAAAAGAGAATTTTTTGAACTGAACCCTTAAAAGTAGACACTTTTAAAAAAAGAGGTCTACTTTTTTAGTTTCTGCGTCTTATAGTGTTATAGAAAATCATCCATTCATGGACTAATCGTATATATTCATCTAATGATGTGATATCATTGTTGTAGAGAGTTTCTTTCTTTAGAATGGAGTGGAAGCTTTCTATGACTGCGTTATCTAATGGGTTGGCTTTCCGAGAATGAGAGACGACAATACCATTGGATTCACAGACAATTTTATATTCAGTAGAAAGATACTGAAACCCTTGATCTGAATGGAGGACTAATCCATTCAGATCTTTTGTTTTGGTAATCGCTTCATTCAATGTATCCATGACTAATGGAATATCATTCCTAGAGCCAATTTTGTAAGCTATCCAGTTTCTTGTCTCCAAATCTAATATTGTGCTTAGATAGGATCTCTTTCCATTTCTCTTAAGTATGAGATAAGTAATATCTGTAACCCAACCCCTTTGATTAAAATCGCGTTTTAATTGGTCAGTTTGGCTTTGTTCTTCGGCCAGTTTCTTATGAAAGTTTGGTTTCATATCTTTGATGTATTTAGCCATAATTCCGTATTTATGCATGATTCTTAAAACTTTCTTATGATTTATTATCCAACCATACTCTTCTTGAAGTTCATCTGTGATACGTCTATATCCATATGTTTTTTTGTGTTGATTAAATACTTTCTTAATTATCAAGTAGTCTTGATAATCTGTGTCTTGAGTATCTTTATATTTATAATATGTAGATGTGCTGATTTCCAATACTTCACACATTACTTTTATCCTATATTTTCTTCTGTATCTAGTAATAAACGCTATTTTTTCTCTCGATCGACCTCCTCTAAGTAATCCTGAAACTTTTTTAAGATTTCATACTTTTCTTTATAATCAATATTCTCATCCTTTTTTGGCCGACCTTTCTTTTTATTGACTACTTGATTTTTATTCTTTCTATATTGATAAATCCAAGTAAATATAGTCCCTTCTGCTATGTTGTATTTTTCTGATAAGTGTCTGTATGATTTTCCTTTAGAGATCTTTTCACTAATAACCTTTTTCTTTATATCATTTGTATATTTGCTAAATGTCTGTCCTTTTTTTGCCATTAGTTGCTCCTTTCTATTACGCTTAAATTTTGCTTTTATCTTCACTTCGTTTATCTAAAAGCCTTATCTAAAATATATCACATCTTCCTCTATATAGAAAAAGACGCTAGTATTTTACTACTAACATCTAGTCTTTTTCTTTTAGTGTCCACCATATGGGGTTCACTATATTTTTCTCTTTTTTTTCTTATATTGTATCTTGAAGTAGATGAAAATGGTATTATGTTATAATAAGAACGTTAAGGAGATATGCTATGAAATATAAGATAAAAGATATCGAGGAAATGAACCGAGTTTATCGTGAAAGTTTGAGACCATCTTGGCAAGAACTAGAAATGAATCAAACAGATAAAGGAAAAGGATTGCCAAAGCCTAGTTGTGTGAAAGAATATGCATCTGGAGAGATATTTGAGCTGAACAAAGATTTATCTAGTATAAGTTCAAAAACTTTATATGAAGTAGTTATGTCCAGAAGAAGTGTAAGAAAATATAAAGATGAACCAATGACGAAAGATGAACTTTCATACTTGTGTAATGCAACCTCATCTATTATGAAATTTGGACCAGGATATGCTATGGGAGTTATTCCTACGGGTGGAGCTACAAATACTCTTGAAACTTATCTTTATCTAAATAGAGTAGAAGGATTTAAAAAAGGGCTTTATCATTATATGAAAGACACTGGCAATCTAAGACTGATTAGGGAAGATGTGTCAAATGATATGGTTAATCAATCAATAGCTGGACAGTTAAGAAACGCGGCTGTTATATACTATTGGACAACCACGCCTTATAGATCAGAATATAAGTATCAATTTGTATCACATAAAATGATAGGTATGGAAGCTGGGCACGCTTGCCAAAACTTATATTTATCTGCTGAAGCAATTGATCATGGGGTTGTAGCTATTGCTGCTTACAACCAAGAATTAGCTGATAAATTATTACAAGTTGGTGGAAATGAATTTGTAATATATGCAGCCGCTGTAGGAAAGAAGTTATAGTTGATATATAGGAGAATTTATGGACACATTTTTATTTTCACTTAATGCAGTATTACCAATACTAATATTAATTGGATTTGGGTACGTATTAAAAAGAATTAAATTTTTAGATGAGCATTTTTTACAGGTAGGGAATAAATTCGTTTTTCGAATTGCGTTACCTTCTTTGTTATTTTATACAATATATTCAATAGAAGATCTTAGTGCAATTAATTGGCCGGTTATAATATATTCTGTGGTAGGAGTTTTAATCCTATTCATAGTAGGCCTGATTGTAGCTATGATTGCCGTAAAAGATAAGAAACAAAAGGGAGTAGTATTGCAAACGGTATTTAGAGCCAATTATGCGATAATTGGTATCCCTTTGGCCCAAGCAATTGGAGGAATTGAAGCAGTTCAAGTTGTTGCTTTAGTGTCTGTTATTATTGTTCCTTTGATAAACATATTGGCTGTTGTTGCATTGTCTTTGTTTGTTAAAAACGAAGAAGAACAAAAACATCCATTTAGAACCACGTTCATTAAAATTTTTAAAAACCCATTAATACTAGCTATTCTATTTGGATTGCTTGTGTTATGGATTAGATCATATATACCTTTGGATTCTGTTACTGGACAGCCAGTATTTACAATCGAAAATAATATTGGGTTTGTATATTTAGTAATTAAATGGATTGGTCAAATTGCTTCACCATTAGCACTTATAGTATTAGGTGGTACATTCGAATTTTTTGCAATGAAGGATATGGTAAAACAAATTTTCGTAGGAACATTTTCAAGAGTTGTTTTAGCACCACTTATCACCTTATCATTAGCTGTATTTATAGCTAGTAAGACTAGTTTCTTTAATTTTTCATCAGCTGAGTACCCAGCATTAATAGCTTTGTTTGCATCACCCACGGCTGTATCTGGAGCTATCATGGCTAGAGAGATGCATAATGATGAATTATTAAGTGTCCAATTAGTAGTGTGGACTACAACGATTTCAATCATCACAATATTTATTACGGTGTTTATATTCAAGAGTCTTAATTTAATATAGTGCAACCAATAGTTGACATATTTCAAACTCTGGTGTATTGTAATATAGAATTATCCTAGTATAATTCGTATGAGGTGATTAAATTGTTTTCAGAAAAATTAAGAGAACTTAGAAAAGAACAAGGCTTATCGCAAGAAGATTTGGCTAACAAATTAGATATTAGCAGACAATCTGTCTCAAAATGGGAACTAGGTGTTTCAATGCCTGATTTAGATAATGTTATTAAATTATCTGAATTATTTGACATATCTACAGATTATTTGCTTAAAGATAGAAAATCCAATTCAGATTTTAGTTTTTATACAACAGAAAAAAAAATTGAAAGGATTTGGACTAAATATAAAACAATTAATTTGGTCTTCTTAACATTAACCTTTGCAGCCCTATTATCATTAGTGATTTTATCTGTAGTTGAACCGATAGTATATTACAATGCTGAAACCTTCAAAGAGTATCGTGGCTTCATGGGATATTACTTCACTTACATTGAATTTAAGGCTACAGTATTGGTATCTTTAGGGGTATTTATACTATCTTTGATATCAATATTTTTACCAGAAGAAAAGGTATTGAAACTATTCAAAAAAAAATGACAAATATTTAGTTAAAAAAAGTTGCATTTTACAGTTAAATTTGATATTATATATATCGGCCTTTTAAAAAGGATATGCAAAAAACCCTAAGAATTGATTCATAGCATAATCCAAAACTAGGGCGATTATGCGCCTATAGCTCAATTGGATAGAGCATTTGACTACGGATCAAAAGGTTTCGGGTTCGACTCCTGATGGGCGCGCCATAATATACGGGAAGTAGCTTAGCTTGGTAGAGCGCCTGGTTTGGGACCAGGAGGTCGCAGGTTCAAATCCTGTCTTCCCGACCATTTGATATTGTAGAGTGAGTGAAAATCTTGCTCTTTAAATATATAATGGACCCTTAGCCAAGTGGTAAGGCACGGGACTGCAACTCCCCCACCGCCGGTTCAAATCCGGCAGGGTCCTCCACATATTTTTAAACTTAATAGTGTTGAAAAACGGCATAAATAAAGTGAACCCCATATAGTGGACACAAAATAAAAAACAAAATAATGAAAAGATGTTAGTAACTAAATACTAGCATCTTTTTAATATGGAGGGAAGTATGATATATTTTAGTTAAGGCTTTTAGATGAACGAAGTGAAGAGAAAAGCAAAAATGAGCCACGTCATATAGGAGGAAAAATCATGGCAAGTAAAGGTCAAAACTTTAAGAAAATCCCATTGGAAGTTAGAAATAAAGCAGTAAAAGAAAGACTAGATGAAGGAATTAGTTTTAAGCATTTAGGTGAGAAATATGGAGTAAGTAAAAATACAGTAAGAACATGGATAAGAACCTACAAGCGAGATGGTGGCTTAGACACAAAAAAGAAAGGGAGACCAAAAAAGAAAAGAACGTTAACTATAAGGAAAAATATGAAATTTTAAAAAAGTTCCAGGATTTCTTAGAGGAGGTCGATCAAGAGAAAAAATAGCGTTTATCACAAGATATAGACGAAGGTATAGCGTTAAAACTATGTGTGAAGTGTTAGAAATAAGCTCCTCTAATTATTACAAGTACAGAAACACTGTAGATCCAGATTATCAAGACTATATAATAATCAAAAAAGTATTTGATGAGAATAAAAAACATACGGATATCGGCGAATTACAGACGAATTAAGAGATGAGTATGGGTGGGTAATAAATCATAAGAAAGTACTTAGGATAATGAAAAAGTATGGAATAGCCGCTAAATACATTAAGGATTTAAAACCCAACTATAGTAAGAAGCATACTGAAGAACAAAGTCAAAAAGATCAACTCAAAAGAAACTTTAAACAAAGAGGCTGGGTAACAGATATAACATATCTAACGCTTAAAAGAAACGGTAAAAGAGCTTATTTAAGTACAATACTTGATTTAGAAACTAGAAACTGGATAGCTTATAAAATTAGTTATAGAAATGAGTTAGGTCTAGTAATTAAAACACTAAACGAAGCTATCTCAAAAACAAAAGATCTGAATGGACTGGTCCTCCACTCAGATCAAGGGTTTCAGTATCTTTCAACTGAATATAAAATTGTCTGTGAATCTAATGGAATTGTCATATCACACTCACGCAAAGGCAATCCTTTAGATAACGCAGTTATTGAAAGTTTCCACTCAATACTAAAAAAAGAAACCCTCTATAATAATGATATCACATCACTAGCTGAATATATAGAATTAATCCATGAATGGATGATTTTTTATAATTACAAAAGACGAAGAAACAAAAAAAAGTAGACGACTTTTTTTAAGTGTCTACTTTTAAGGGTGCATTTCAAAATAGCCGTTTTTCTTTTTATGACTGATTTCCTCATTATATCAGAAGGTTTCAAAGGTGTTTTTAAATCGTTGATATATGTCAGGATAGTAACAAAATTATTCTTGAATACTGCGTTGACAAATAATTATTGATGTGTTAAAATTCAGTTATAATGACGACATATTTTGACATATAGAGGTTATTAATGAGAAATTATATAACATATGAATCAACAGGACACACAATTTTTGTGAGCTTGTTTAATGGAAATCAAATTATATTGCCAAATAATACGAACTATACAAATAAGAATTTAAAACGTATATTCCAAAAAAATAACATGGATATTAAAATCACTACTCAAGAAATATATAAAAAGGAAATATTTAAAACAATCTACATAAGTCTGCATGCATCAAGTAAATGTAATATGAAATGTAAATATTGTTTCATGCAATCTAGACCAGATGTGAATATAACAATCGATGAAGCGAAAGATTTCATCGATTTTATTATTTCTGAGTTCCCAAATGCAGAGAAATTTATTGTAGATCCTACTGGATCAGGAGAACCTTTACTTAGAATGGATTTTATCTTAAAATTGTCTAAATACTGCCATAGCAAGAGTAATGAAGTATGTAAAGAAGTGCTACCGATGTTGGTAACAAATGGAACATTACTTTCAAATGATAATATACACAAACTTCAGTCAGCAGTATACATGTTCAGCGTGAGTATCGGTGGATATCAATAAACACACGATGCTAATCGGGTGAATTCAAAATAATAAGGGACCTATAAAGAAATCAACAAGTATGTCAAGAAATCAATAGTCTATTCAATAGCTAACTAATTACTTGGTAAAGGTAATTATTCATTAATCAATTTAACAGAAATCCGAATATTGAAAGGAGGAAAATATGAAAAAACTTTTGAGAAAGCAACTTATTCTTATTTGTTTTTTTGCTATTACAATAGGGTTCTTACCATTTGTAGTAAAAGCGACGGGAGCTAACATTAATTTTGGTGAGTTAGCAACAGTACCAACTATTGAAGGATATGAATTTGCAGACATCTCGACCAGTGGAGATATATATTATATCCAAAACAATTACAGTAATAAATACATCGATATTCATGGCCCTTCAACTTCAGAAGGGGCATTGATTCACGAATGGACATATCATCCGAATTTGTCAGAAAATTGGGAAATTACTTTAGATAATGACACGGGATATTACACAATAAAATCAATATATAGTAATATGTATATCGGAATTGATATAACGGATTTGGGGCTTGATAAGGATAATATTAAGCAATATCCTACCGCAGGAGATTATTGTCAATGGATTATTTATATTGACGATGATGATAACTACTTAATCAGATTAGTAAATTATAGTAGTGAATTTTTATCAGCGCCAACTAGCTCTCCTTACAATGAACTTCAATTGAGCGATGATGCTGGATCATCGATTGAATGGAAACTTCATAAACAAGTTAATATTTCAAACGGAACATACTTCATCCAGAATATGGACACAAGAAGATATGCTGATTTATGTGGGCCATCCACTGCTGATGGAGCGATTATTCATCAATGGGATCTAAATGCAAGTAATCTTACGAATATTTCATCTTGGAGACAGTGGGAATTCACAAAACAATCTGATTTATACTATACAATAAAAAATGTTTACAGCAATAAATACCTAGGATTGGATACAAGCACATTAGCAATTAAACAATATTCATCAATTGCTGACAATACAAAATGGAAGATATATCCAATAAGCACATTCACGATTCCGAATAACAACGGGGATCCTCAAACTGTAACAGAATACATTTTTGTTCCAAAAGGTTACAGCTATCCACCGTATTCCTATTCTTTTGGGGTTGAAGCTGGCACGGACGTAAACGGTAGGGAATTGGTTCTAAAAAGTGTTAGCGACGATACAAGAATTTCTTGGGACTTAGCTAAGGCTTCATTAACATATGAAGGAAGAATCACCACTTGGGGGTATCAAGATTCAATGTATAATTACTATTTTGGGTATTTTGAACCCCAGGACACAATAGGAGGAATCGGCTATAGACATTTTGATGTTTACGAAGAACATCAACAACCTGACTACACAAATTTCACCGATTTGTTAGAGAATTCTATTGATTATGCAGAGAGCGAGTGGGTAAGAGCATCGGGTTCAAATTATCCATACTATTCATACTATCACTATATACACAATTTTTATGAGGAGGATGAAGAAGATGCAGACCTTCTAATCTATGGAGGTGATTCAGAATATCTTGGATGGGATGGTGTAAATGACCCTGCTGGGTCAACATCATGCCCTGGAGGGTACACAACTCAAGGATTCGTTATTTACTATAACGAGATATTGGATATACGAAGATATAATGTAACGAAAATTAAGGTTAGGAATTATGCGTCTGGTAGAACTGAATATAATATGGATTTGGTGGTTACTCATGAAATGGGGCATGCTTTTGGATATGCAGGGCATTCATATAATAATGTTTTGGCGGTACTTAATGGATCCTATTCAACAAATAGATTGCAAAGTAATGAGATAATTTTCATAATGCAAATATGGGAAATATACTATGAGTAAAGGAGAATAAATATGAAAAGAATTATTCTTATATTGACTGTAATTATGTTTTCAGTTACGTTTGCTAGTTGTTCCACTAAAGAAACTAATACTAGTGGTGATTATTTATGGGATGAACAAATATCTGCTATACCTGCAAATTATGATTTTGAGTCGGTTATTGAAGAGAGTTCAGATATATTCATAGGAGAACTGATTAATGTGCGCCGAGGAACAAACTTGAATGACAATATAGCTTATGGAGATCCACTAAGGGTAACAGCGTACATCGAATATGAGTTCAAAGTTAAGGAAGTGATATTTTCTGAGTATAATAGGAATCCAGAAACAATAAAAGTATATTATCACGATCTAGGCGCAATTGAGATGGATTTAGGATACAATCCTTTGTTCAATTGTACATATTATAGCGAATATGAGTATCTGCTACCTGTGAAAATCACAGACAAAGCGTACTATAAAAACGATGTATATCATGTTCCAGGAAATATGGTTTTATCTCTAAATCAATGTATTTCTGAATATTCATCACTTATGGGTAAACACTCAATTCTTTTAGAGAATGGAAACGATTTAGCGAAAGAAATAGACAAATCGGAATTATTGTCATATGTAAATAAGTTGATTAGTGGAAAAAGAAAACAGAATTCTTACACCGGAGAAATAGACATAATAAAGATTTCTGACTTCTCAACAAATATTTTTAAAGTCAGGGTTTTAAAATTAATACAAATACGAAGTAGCGATGTGGCTTTCGGAGAAACATATACAATAGAAATCTTGGAGACTATAAAAAAAGGCTCATATGATTATGACGCCTACGAACTAAAGGTTGATTTCATAGGTGAGACAGTTAAACCTGGGGATATTGTTTATGTAGGGCTAGATTCAGGAAGTAATAGGTATGGTGAGACGGGGATATACTTTGATCTGACTTCAAAAATACTATTTACTAGTAGTCAAATTAATCAAATTAAGCAACACATAGGTAGTTCTTGATATATCACTGGCAAAAGCAGCTAAAAGGTCTAAGTAATCGTCGAAAATATATCATTTGTATTCACTCTATTAATAAATGTCTATTGGCGACAGTTTTTTTGATTGGCTCGTATACTAGACGACAAATGTTATAATTATAATTGAGTAGACTCAATAAATTTTTATGAAAGGAGTATGGCATGAGAAAAAACTTGATCATATGTATGTTTGTATTTTGTTTTGTATCTCTTGTAGCTTGTAAAAATTCGTCTGCAACTTCAATTACAACTTTTACAAGCACAGAATCAACATTACTATCTGATACTCATCTGGAATTGGGATTTGATTTAGATTATGATAGCGAAATAGTTGAAGACATAAATTCGAAGTACAATTTCAATGGTGCTGTATATATACTATTTGAATTTGATTTTCCTAGCCAAGTAGAGTTTAATTATGCAGATTATCATGATTCAATGGATGAAGTAACAATATATAGTAGTGGTTTCAATGGACAAACAGTGTTTGAGTATATTGTTTCAGATTTGCAGCAATATTGTACTGAAATAACAATGGGTGATTTTGTTGATGGAACAGTATATTACATGGACAACGATGGAAATACCGTAAGCGTTATGAATGTTTCTGATACCGAAATACAACTTAGAATAGACCGTCATCCTACAAACTATAACAATTCAGAAGACTCTATAGATATGTATTTTATATATCCGCTTTCTACTGTCGGAACAAGTCTAGAGGAAGTAAGGCAAAAAATCATAAACGGAGTTCCATCTAGTGATGTTTCAGAGATATCTGATGGGAAATTTACATATACATATCTTGGTTATACTTTCATGTTGGATCAAAGTCAATCAACATTGATAGAAGGAAATTACCATTACCTTACTATTCATGTTGACAATTCTTAGGTTTCGAAGTTATAAAAATATCATTATTCACACAAATGGAGTAAGATTTTAAGTCTTCCTCCATTTTTTGTTTTATAAATTATTCAATTCGTTTTTTTAAAATCAAAAAGAATAGTGTTTTTAATCTATTGTATTTTATAGAGCTCTCTTAATATGTTCTATATCATCTTGAAGCTTAGTTAATAAACTCTTCAATTCTCTATTCAATTGTAGAGAGTATTTAGTTCTACCAAGCAAATAATCAATGCTAACACCATAATATGTAGCTAATTTCATAAGGGTAGCTACATTGGGTTCAATTTGTCCTAATTCATACCTACCATAAGTTGTTTGGTTAACACCAACAATACTAGCTACATCTTTTTGTGATAAATTATTATTGGTTCTTAATGATTTTAGTGCTTCATTCCACATATTCATCACCTCTTACTACTATTTTAATATAAAATCGCATAAAATACTTGACAATAGGCGGAATTTGGGTTAAAATCTTCAATATATGCAATTATAGTGTATAAAACTCTTCATTAAGCAATTTTAGATTAGTACTTAAAAACGACATTTACAAACTGTATCGTATATTTTATAGATCCAGATAAAGGGGGATTTACTTACAGATAAAGCATTCATTTTTATAATAATACAATTTGATAAGTCCTAAATTTTTACTGCAACTCCCTCATCACCGGTTCAAATCCGGTAGGGTCCTCCAGGTTAATTATACCGAGTTTATTTCTAATCAATAAACGGCTAAATAGCGCCATTTAGCGGTTAATTTGAAATAAACTTTTTTTGTTTGGTTAAGTAAAATTACATAATATGCTAGTAAAATCATATGATTTTGCTTTTTTTTGAGTCGAAAATAGTGAAAATATCGCTCAAGAGCAGGTGGATTGGTATGGCTTTTAAACAGTGTGTATAATAGTATATGCATACAAATATGAAAGGGAAAATAACCATGCCAAGTAATAATAGTAAGTACTCAGAGGAAATGAGAGAAAAAACAGTTAAGTTTATACTCGACTCAGGAAAATCAGCGACGTCAGTCGCAGAGGAACTAGGAATTGATACTAACACAGTGTGCAGATGGGTAAGAGATTACAGAAGAAAAAATAATATGCCTTCATATGCTGAGGAAAAAGGTGTAATAAAAAGACCGTATAGAAGAAAAGATGAAAAAGATCTAAAAATTGAAGAACTGAAAATTGAAATCAAGAAAAAAGATAAACAATTAGAAGAAGAAAAAGAAAAGGTGGATATTCTAAAAAAATCCCTGCGCATCTTCATGGAACATCACGAATGAAGTATGAAGCGATTCATAAATTAACCTCGTCACATAGCGTGAGGAAGATGTGCATCGTATTAATTGTAAGAGAACGAGGGTATTATCAATGGCTTAAACAAGAAGCTAGAAGAAATCGAAGAAGAGAATCAGAATTAGATCTTGTAAAAGCAGTTGAGAATACATTTAGAGATAATAAAGAGATATATGGTAGTAGAAAGATACATAGAGAATTATTAAGTAAAGGAATAGAAATAAGTGAGTGGAAAGTGCGCAGAATTATGCGCCAGAACGGATTTTATTCAGTAGTAAATAAAAAGTACAAAGCATACTCAAATAAAAAGTTAAATGGAAGATACGCAGCTGATATAATTAATCAAAACTTTGATGTAGAAACACCCAATAAGATATGGGTAAGTGATATTACATATATAAAAACAACACTAGGTTGGTATTACTTAGCTTGTGTAATAGATTTATACAATAGAGAAGTAATAGGTTACTCAACTAGTAAGAACATTGACACAGAGCTTGTTAAAAGAGCTCTAGGAAATGCTATTGCTAAATACCCTAATGTAGAAGGGACAATCTTCCACAGTGATAGAGGAAGCCAATATGCAAGTGCTGGATGTAAAAATATACTTAACGATCATAAAATGATTCAAAGTATGAGTCGGTAGTGTAACAAATTTTGTGGAAAATAATAAAAGTCTTCCATGAAAGTAATTAATGATATAAAATTAATTATGAAAGTGGGAGATTTTTAATGAGTAAGAAGGCAGTTAAAGAATTAACAAAAGAACTAATGAAGAACAAAGACATCAAAGGAGTAGCTGATTTACAGAGTGTTTTAAAAGAGATGCTTAAAGAGGGAGTAGAGACCTTACTTGAAGCAGAGCTGGATGAAGAGTTAGGATATGAAAGGTATTCCAACGGAGGGGGTAAAACTAACTACCGCAATGGAGCGTCAAAAAAGACAGTGAGAACAGATTTGGGAGAAGTTGAATTAGATATACCAAGAGATCGAAACAATGACTACGAGCCAAAGCTAGTACCTAAGCATTCAAGAGATTTGTCTGACATAGAAGATAAAGTAATCAGCATGTATGGAAGAGGAATGACAACAAGGGATATCTCCGATCACATAGAAGAGATATACGGAATACCATTATCGGCGACTAGCATATCAAGAATGACAGACAAGATAATACCAGTAATAGAAGACTGGCAATTCAGGCCCTTATTAGAACGATACTACTTTGTATTCATGAACGCGATACACTACAAAGTGAAGCAAAACAACCGAATCGTTAGCAAAGCAGCGTATATTGTAATAGGTGTAGATGAAGACGGATACAAAGATGTACTTGGAATCTGGATAGGAGAAAACGAGAGCAGTAAATTCTGGTTAAAAATATTAACTGACCTTAAAAACAGAGGGATAAAAACAGTTGATATATTCAGTGTGGATGGATTACCAGGCTTTAAACAAGCTATACTAGCAACTTATCCAAAAGCGATAGTACAACGCTGTATTATCCATCAAATACGATACTCAACGAAGTATGTAGGATATAAACATATCAAAGAACTTATAAAAGATTTAAAGAGTGTATATAAAGCTGTTAGTGAGGAAGAAGCCTATAAAAACTTAATATACTTTAAAGAAAAATGGAATTCGCTTTATCCTACATGTGTTAAGTCTTGGGTAGATAATTGGGATGTTATTTCACCATTTTTCAAATATTCAGAAAATGTTAGAAAAATTATGTATACAACAAATATGATTGAGAATTTAAATAGACAATATCGAAAAGTAACAAAAGCAAAAACGATATTCCCTACAGATTCATCACTACTTAAAGCACTATATCTAGCTACTGAACAAGCAACTAAAAAATGGAATTCACGCTTCAGGAACTGGGATCAAATTAAAAATGAGCTATCGATTTTACATGATAACTCATCTGATAACGAATAATTATTCTTTACTTTCATGGTTGATTTATTTTACACAAAAAATGGGACACTCTCTGATAATTCTTGTATAGAGAGTTTCTTTGCTTGTTTAAAAAAGGAATGTATCTATAGAAGACAATACTTAAATCCATCTCAGGTTGATGTGGATATCTTTAGTTATATTGAACTATTCTATAACAGGAAAAGAATGCATTCTTACCTAAACTATTTATCACCAATTAGTTACAGAATTCAAAATAAGGCTTTTATATCTGCCTAATAAATGATATAATCCTATGTATATAGATTCATTATTACTATCTGTTTAAAAAGCACTTAATCCATGTATCCATTTTGCTTTTTCGCCACTATTATTTGCCATAATGATACATATCCTTTCTATGATTTCATTATAATAATATTAATGAAAAAATTCAAGTTTATTTAGTAATTACCAGATATATAAATCTAAAAATGTGAATTTTCCTTTTGATTAATGAGGGAACCTTGCTAATAAGTTGGATTTCATTATTAAACATAAATCAAATATATGTTCCTCGTTTTGAAAATGTTGTAACATCAAACGTTGTATAGTAATGAGGGTGGAAATGATTTGGGGAAATGGAGGAGTTTTGTGTTCAAACAATAAATGTTTTGAGTTATTTAGATGATTTAAAGTTGTATCCTAATGAATATAACTTAATATTTGTGTGTTAAGAATATATAAAAGATAACCATATTGACAGAAAGTTTATTATATGATACTATCAAATTATAGATTAGAACATATATAGATGCATACAGGAGTATAATGAAGAAATATGGATTGCCATGTTTCCTATTCAGCTACTGTTGATTTCATTTAAATAGAAATATGTTAGTTCATTTTGCATAGTTCATAAAAATGATTAACTTGACTAATGTGCTGTTTTTCCACTCTAATTCTATTATACCGTTACCTAATCGAAAATATAAGGAGGATATAATGAAGAAAGGACTTATTGTTTTAATGTTGATGTTTTTGGGAGCATCAATGTCTTTAGTGAAAGTGAATGCAGATTCATCAATTAAGCATAAAATTACTCAGTTTGTTCAAGAATACTCAGCTGTCGAGTCTACCTGGAAAGATGTAAAAATAAAATCACCAGAGAAACTTTATGATATAGATGACGAATTAATCGGCTGGATATTTAGAGTTTTTCAAAAAAATATACAGCAGGGGTATGTTGTTTACATACTTGATGAAGGCATTATCGAAGCGAAATTTACTGGTGAAGATAGAGCTGTAGACATTAGCGGGAAGGTGTATTATATCACGCCAAGTGGTTTTTTTTCAAAAAAACAAGTTAAAGAACATTATGAAGTATTATTAGCAAACGCAGCTATAGAGATTGAAAAAGTTACAAGCGGAGAAGGGCGATTAATAAACTATATAAATTATGACTCTTCAGGTCATTCCACCACATACGGCTATACCGATATGACATTTTACATTAATACATCACATGTTCCCGATTTGTCTTCTAACGTGGATTCTTATAGTGCATCTTCTGTTAGTAAAGTGTGGATTGAAAATGTCCCAAGTTATTTGGATGATTATACTCCAGTTGTCAATAGTTGTAGTGCTATTGCTGGAGCTATGCTAATAGCATATTATGACAATGAACTATGGAACAACTTAAGCACACACGAGGGTATTTGGTGGTGGCAGAGTTTCCCTTTATTTCATGAAGATGATGAGGCCCCTGTAGATGATTTGATTCTTGAACTGTCTGAGTATTATCATACATGTATAGATATGGATGGAGACTTAGATGACACTGATAATTGTATTGGTTCATCAGCCGAGGAAATCGCATATGGAAATACGGAATACTTCAGCGATCATAACCATTCAAGTTATGAGACACTAAGAGCTTCTATGGCTGATTATGATGATGATTTTTCTGCACTGATTTTGTTAGGAAACCCCGCTGTGTTGACACTTTCAAGTTCTTCTACATATGGGTCACATGCTGTTATTGGAATTGGGTTTTATAATGTGTATATGAATCCGTCAGGAATTGTAATATATGATGATTTTGATCATGGTGAGGTATGGATTAACAGATCTCTAGTTGTATTCTATGAGTTTATATATAACGATTAGAGGTGATTAACATGAAAAAAATCATTTCAGTATTCGTAATAATTATTCTTGTTAACATGTCAGTTGCCTGTCAAGGTAATAGCACAAGCACGGTGAGTCCGTCTACTAACATTACCTTACCTGTAATGGATTATTCAACATATGTAATTGAATATATTGCAATTAGAAATATGGATGATGATGGCAGGACGATTAGTATCGATTATTACTACGATGATTTTGAAAACGTAGATAATCATGTAATAACTTTGCTTGCGGACCTACCAAATAGAAGCCCGAATGGGGGGATTGGTCCTTTAACTGGAAGACATAATGATGGATGGATTGAATTAACAGGACAAGACGATTCAACATTAACCTTGAATATGTATTTTTTTGATGATAGTACTATTCTGGGGGTAATGGTCAATGAGGGGTCAACCGAGTACTTTTTTGAAGATTATTATGACACAGAAATATCTTCAATCCTAAACAACTATTATAGTTAATAGCTTACAAGTATTCTAATGGAGGAAAATTTAACGATTTTACTCCATTTTTTAGTATATTAATCATTCACCCCGATTCCTTCTATAGTCAAAAAGAATTTTTTTACAAAAAAATCAAAATACATTATTGGATTGGTATGGTTTTTAAACAGTGTGTATAATAGTATATGCATACAAATATGATTCTGAAATAAGTATGTACTATTTAAATAGTAGATTTTATAATCCTGATGTTGGTAGGTTTATTAATTCAGATGGGTTATTTGGTATGCCTGGTGAATTGTTGTCAAATAATTTTTATAATTACGCAAATAATAACCCTGTGATGAATGTAGATTGTCATGGGCAAGCTGCTGACAAAAACAAAAACTTGGTTTCTGCACTTGAACGAGAATCGGTAAAAACTGTAACAGGTAAATTTCTTCATGTGAAATGGGGATTTGTGGAATATAGAGATGGTGAAGTTTTAAGCGGTGATGACTCTGCAATGATTGATGTATATGCAATGTCAAACTTCTCAAATGATCCAAGTTCTGCATTGGTACCATCTGTGGGAATAAGAGTCAATCTTGGAAAAATAACATTGATAAGATCCTTTTCTCTTGGTGGGGGATATATTGGTATTGGGTTTAGAGAAAATTATGTCGGAATTTCAACTGGATTTTCTTTGGAAAACATTAACTTGTATTACAATTTTTCCCTTGAGATAAACGGTAAATTTATTTCTTTTCAAACAAATCTTACAATGGATTTAGTTGTTGTGGGTGTAGTAGCTGTATGCTGCATTTTGGTTCCTGTAACATTAGTCGCGGCAGGAATTGGAGCTTTATTTTTGTTAGTATTTAACGGCGGAAATGTCGAGTAAGGAGTGATATTATGATAAATACATATGTTTTATTTTTAGGAGCTTTCTTAGCTGTGTTATGTTATATGATGTATATAAGATATGTTGTAGCTAAAAGTGTTATAAGTAAAGATAATAAACAATACTCAGGTAGTAGTCTTATCAAGATTATGTTCAGTAATTCAACAATAAAAAGTAATATTCAAACCATCTTTAAGACAAAAAAAAACACTCATAAATTGATAAGCATTCTTTTATTAAGTATTCTGTTAATCACTTTTGGGATGTCAATTCAAAAGTATTCTATTGAAAAAGACTATAAGGTTTATAATCTCGAAGAAATATTATCCAAATATCAAAAAGATGTATATTATGAAGAAACTGAAACAAAATTAATTGTTTTAGGTTACTCTTTAGAAACTGGATTGGTATGGTTTTTAAACAGTATATATAATTGTATATGCATAGAATATATTTGAGCAAGATCCCTGTGAATCTTGCTCTTTTTTTATGTAAATTCTATCAACTCCAAATGACAAGAGTAAAACACCGTATTATTTAGTTAAAAACAGAGTAAAACACCGTAATGACAAGACACAAGATTACATAACTAAATAGTGTTGAAAAATGGCATAAATAGCCGTTTTTCTTTTTATAAGTGATTTCCTCATTATACCAGAAGCTTTCAAAGGCGTTTTTAAATCGTAGATATATGCCAGAATAGCAACAAAATTATTATTGGTTCTTAATGATTTTAGTGCTTCATTTCACATATTCATCACATCTTACTGCTAATTTAATATAAAATCGCATAAAATACTTGACAATAGGCATAAATTGGTTTATTATTTTCAATATATGCAATTATAGTATATAAACCTTTACATTAAGCAATTTTAGGTTATTGCTAAAAAGGATACTTACTGACTATATCATATATTATATTGATCAAAATAAAGGGGGATTTAATTGCAGGTAAAGCACATATGTATATAGTAATAAAATATAATAAACCTTAATTTTTACTGCGACTACCTTGCCACCGTGGCAAATCCAGTAGGGTCCTCCGCATGGTTATATAACTAAATAGCGTTGAAAAAGCTATAAATAGACTTTATCTATTTTATAAATATTTTCTTTATTATATCAGAAGGTTTCAAAAGGTTTTTAAATAATTAATAAATGATAAGATAGCAAAGAGTATATTATCAAATACCTTGTTTACAAATAATCATAGCATTAATAATATTTATTTATAGCATCGACATGTTAAGTTATATAAAGATTTTTGATGAATAAATTTTTAACATATTTCTTAACAAAATACACCCATTTATAAGGAACAGTTCAAAGTAATGCAAAAATATATTTATACTTTGGTCATATTTATAAATTTTAATTGTACGGTACAATTCAATTATAAAATGCTTTATAAAAAAAATGAAAGGTGGTATTTATGAAAAAAATATTGATGATATTAGCTGTCTCGCTAGTATTAGTATTTAGTTTTAATGTAGTAAATGTTAACGCATTTACATATGAAGGCCCGGGTGGAATTGGTATTGATAGACCTGATGGACCTTGTCCTTATTATATTGGTGATCATAAGCTATATAGTAGTGGCGTGGCAGGTGTACACGACTATGAAGGTGATTTTATAGGTTTTTTCACTTTCTTTTATTGTGATTGCGGATACTATATGCTTACTTCAGGATCCCCTGAAGACGGATACCCAATATACGATTACGTTCTTCCTGAGGAAATGATTTATGATACATGTCAAGGTGGAGTATTATTTTTTGATTTAACTGAAAATGGAACTGTTGGATACACGACTTCCATTACTTGGCCTTCAGTTATTTTTTATGATGGAACGCCTTTGTATTTGTGTGCTTTGGCCGCTTATTGGTAATATATATGAAAAAAATATTGATGATATTAGCTTTCTCTCTAGTAATGGTTATTTCATCCTGTTCAACGAATGAAATTACACCAGAAAAACTAGAAGAAATAACAACAAGTTTTATATTTGATTATTTTGATAACACTAATGAAAACAGTATTAGTTGTGAACAAATGTTTATGGAGTCAGATATTGAAGAATGGTTACAGTATTTAACCGACAAATTTATAGATTATTATGAACCTGAATATTTAGAATCATTTGTAGATAACTATCTGCAAATGCCATTGGTTACTTGGATTATGAATTCTAGATGTTTTGAAGAACCTATTGATATATCAAATATCCGAATTTTTCTACCTGATGTTATAGATCAAGAAAGCAATGTAATAACAACAAAATTTGATGTGTATTTTAATGAAATGGAATTATTAGATATAACATTTGAAATAACATTTAATGAGGATTTACAAATCGTGAATTTAGACATGCTTCACAAGTAATAAAACACCTATTTTCTTAAAATTTACCATAATGTTCAATTATTGTTTATTTGATCTCTAAAACCATAACCTACAAAATAAAATCTGCTATTTTTTTAGCAGATTTTTTTATTATAGATTTATTTGAATCTTCATGTAAATAGATATCACAAAGCTTTCTTTATATGCTCTATATCATCTTGAAGCTTAGTTAATAAACTCTTTAACTCTCTATTCAATTGTAGAGAGTACTTTGTTCTACCAAGTAAATAATCAATACTAACACCATAATAAGTAGCTAATTTCATAAGGGTAGCTACATTAGGTTCTATCTGTCCTAATTCATATCTACCATAAGTTGTTTGGTTAACACCAATGATAATAGCTACATCTTTTTGTGATAAATTATTATTGGTTCTTAATGATTTTAGTGCTTCATTCCACATATTCATCACCTCTTACTACTATTTTAATATAAAATTGCATAAAATACTTGACAATAGGCATAATTTGGGTTAAAATCCTCAATATATGCAATTATAGTGTATAAAACTCTTCATTAAGCAATTTTAGATCATTGCTAAAAAAGGATACTTACAAACTATATCACATATTGGATTGGTATGGTTTTTAAACAGTGTGTATAATGGTATATGCATAGAATATATTTGAGCAAGATTCACAAGGATCTTGCTCTTTTTATATGCCAATTCTATCAACTCCATAATGCCAAGAGTAAAACTCCGCAATGTCAAGACATAAAATTTAAACGCTTGTTTGACAGGTGTTTTCTTTTTGGCGACAGTATTATAATCAAATACGGACAATATGGCGAAATTGGCTGTATAAATTCTCTTTTAAGGCAATAAACTTCCACAAATTCAAAATAAATGTGAATTAATGTAAAATATATTCCACAAAAACATAAAATAGTGATATAATTATTGTGGGTGATAAATATGTTAATTAAAAGAGAATTATACCTATCAAAAATCAGAAATTATTATAATATCGATTTGATAAAAGTTTTGACAGGGATTAGACGAGCAGGGAAATCAAGAATTTTAGAACAAATTATCGACGAATTAAAAAATACAGGGATTGATGAAAACCACATCATTGTTATAAACTTTGAAGATATGGATTATGAATATATAAATACATCTTCCAAATTAAATGATTATATCAAATCCAAAATTATTGATGATAACAAATATTACTTATTTTTGGATGAAATACAGCATGTCAAAGAATTCGAAAAAGCAATTGCTTCTTTTAAAGCAACAAAAAATTGCTCAATATTTATCACAGGAAGCAATTCCAAACTTCTATCGGGTGAACTAGCGACGTTATTGGTAGGAAGAACAGTAGAGTTTGAGATATTTCCATTTAATTTTAAAGAAGCTTCTGACTATATGAAACTTATCGGGAGAGAAGTGAATCAAGATTTCATTTTTGACTATTTAAAATGGGGGGGGTTTCCTCAAAGATTTAACTTCAGTAGCGAACATGAAATTAAACAGTATTTGGATAATGTTTATGATGGAATCATTTCAAAAGATATTCTAAAACGCAATTCTGACATTGAAGAGTATAAATTCAAATCAATATGCTCTTATGTTCTGGCAAATGCAGGAAAAGAATTTTCGGCAGTAAATATAACCAATTATTTTAATACCATCAACAATAAGAATAAGATTGAGATTGATAAAAAGACGATCTATAACTATCTTGCAAAAATGGAAAAAGCTTATTTCATTTCAAGAGTAAAAAGATTTAATATTGTTGGAAAAGAAATATTGAAAACGATAGAAAAGCAATATGCAATCGATCCGGGATTAAGAACGATAAATACAAATTTAGTTAACTTTGAAGATACATTTTTTCTAGAAAACATCATTTATAACGAGCTCATTGTTCGAGGGTATGAAGTTTACACGGGTAAAACATACAAAGGTGAAGTAGATTTCGTTGCATTAAAAGACATGAAGAAATGTTTTATACAAGTATCATATTATCTGATTAACAAAGTAACGATTGAGAGAGAGTTTGGTGCGTTTACTCCCATCAAAGATGCATCACCTAAAATTGTTCTCTCATTAGATAAAGTTGACTTATCTCATGATGGTATTATTCACATGAATATTGTTGATTTTTTACTAGGAAACATTGCTCTTCCTTTATCTTAATTTCCACCAACTAAGATACATTTTGAGTTTGTGAATGATATCCTAAAACACAAACTCCATACTGACAACAGAGCAAACTTGGTTATGACAACACACATAAAAAACAAGATTTATTTCTGATAAGAAGTAAACTCTTTTAATTTGTCATTGATATAAGTGAATAAATTTAAACTCCATTTAAAAGCATATTTATAATTAAGAACTATATATAATTAGTATAGTATGTTGCCAAATACCCCAACGGGGTATTGTGATTTGACATAAACCCCATTGGGGTATATAATGAAACAGGGGGTTGATACGATGCTTACTTCAATAAAAAATGTAAGGAAGAACCTTGGGATAAGTCAGAGTGAGTTATCTTCATACTTAAATATTCCATTAAAGACAATTCAAAAATGGGAACAAGGATCTAGAAAAACAAGTGAATGGATTATGGATTTGGTTTTAGATAAGCTTTTAAGTTACAAAAGTTCGGTAAATACTGTTAATGATAACTCAAATGAAGTATTATCATATTTTAATATAAAAAAAAGAGTAAAGCAGGTTTGTGATAAATATGATATAGATAAAGCCTACCTTTTTGGTTTATATGTTAAAGGTAATGCAGATGAATTAAGTGACTTAGATTTGTATATTGAATCTGATATCACTGGATTAGAATTTTTTGCTTTGCGTGAAGACCTGAGATATTCCATTAAAAAAGGTATTGATTTATTAATTTCATCTAATGTTAATCAAAATTCGAAAATATATAATGAAATTATAAATACAGGAGTATTAATTTATAAGAAGTAAGAAGTATATTGATATGATAATTATTAACTTAAAAATATTTTTACAGAGAGAGAAAAGAAAAGCATGAGTGAATTATTATGAATATTTTTATAATGTCAGCTATCATTCTAGTAATAGCAGTAACAATGGCTATGGTAGGAAAAGGCGGTGGAAACTTTTTTGTAATTGCTATGGTTTTAGCCGGAGTAGCCATGCATAAGGCAGCATCTACTTCACAAGCAATTATGTTAGGGACAAGTGTTGCTGCGATGTTAGTTTTTAGTAAAAACAAAAAAGTTGACTGGAAATTAGCTTTGATTATTGATCCAGCGACAGATATTATGGCCTTTGTTGGTGGATATTTTGCTGGCAGGATAGAAGGCAATACCTTAAAAATTATTTTTGCGATTATATTAATATTAGTTTCCATATTTATGTTAATCAAAGTTAAAGAAAAACCACGAATAGAAAAACATGGTTTTGGTTATTGGAATCGAGAGTTTAATGGACATAAATACACAGTTAATCTTTGGGTAACCTTACCATTAACAGCTTTGGTAGGTTTATTTGCAGGAGCTGTAGGAATTAGTGGGGGTGCATTCAAAATTCCTTTAATGGTTTTGTTGTGTGGAATACCTATGGAAATAGCTATTGGTACATCGAGCGCTATGGTAGCGGTGACAGCTTTAATGGGATTACTAGGCCATTCAATTAATGGAAGTTTCGATCTCAAATTTGCCTTGCCATTAATCTTTGTAGCTATTATTGGCGGTATTATTGGTGGTAAATTGGCTGTAAAGAACAAACCCAAGAATCTTAAAATTGTATTTGCTTTGACCAATTTAGTTGCTGGAATAATAATGGTGATTAATATTATAACTCTAATGTAAGTCTGCTTATTTTAAGTAGACTTTTTAAATTATAGATTTAAATATTTAAGTGATTTTTTATGATAGATTTGATATAATATTTTCATATAAAATTATATTACTGGGAGGATATTTTGGAACAACATATTAGAGAAGCTATAAATGATGAATTAGTAAAACAAGCGGGATTATTTTATGATGTAGATTTTTATGAAATTAAATTTCATGGTGGATTTGAGAGTTTTGTCTATATATATACAAAAAATAGTGTTGAATATATATTAAGATTAGTACATAGTGACCATAGAATCTATGAGCATGTTTTAGGAGAATTAGAATTTATTGATTATCTCGCTAAAAATGGTGCCTGTGTATCAACGGTAATTCAATCAAAAAACGGGAAGATTGTAGAAAAACTAAGGATTAACGAAAAGGATTATTTCTCTGTGTCAGCGTTTATTAAAGGTCTTGGTGATAGAGTGGGGGACGAACAAGACAAACCTGAATTTTGGGAGAATTTAGGCTTACAAATAGGTTTGTTGCATAAACTTACTAAGGATTTTAACCCAATACATAGAAGAACAGCTTGGGAAGAAGAAACATTATATCAAATTGCCTCAAAAGTGTTAGTTGGTAAAGACGTGGTAATTTTAGATAAGTTAAACAAGATGATAGATAAGATTAATAGACTACAAAAAAACAGGAACAATTATGGATTAATTCATACCGATCTACATTTAGGAAATATGGTAATAGATAACCAAGGGAATTTGACATTTTTTGATTTTGATGACGCAGCATATAAACATTTCATATCGGATATAGCAATTGTTGTGTTTTATCATTTTTTCTTTACAGATTTATCTATTGAATTAAAAAATGAAAGAACTATATGGATACTAAATCATTTTTTAAGAGGTTATAAAAAAGAAAATCATTTAGAAAAAGCTGAATTCCTACACTTACAGGATTTTCTTAAATTGAGAGAATTAACATTATACACCGTGATTGTTGCTGGAGGACCTGAAGTTATTAATAGTAATTGGGGTAAAAAATTTCTTGCAAAATACCGCGATAAAATCATTAATGAAGAACCATTTATTGATTTAGCATATGTTCTTTCTAAACTTGAATATTAAAAAAAGCAGTTTTTAAACTGCTTTTTATTTAACTTTGTATTTTTTATTTTATGAATCTTTCGTTTCCTATATAGAATACAGCTAAAGTATTAACTCCTGAATGCGCACCAATTACTGGGCCAATTGGATTAATTGTAATAATTTTTTCTGAAACGCCTAATTTCTCTACTATATGCTTCATTACATATTCAGCGTCATCTAAACAATCTCCATGAGAGATGTAAATCATTTCATTTTTATCTTTATCGAAAGTTTCTACCATTCTACTTACAAGTAGATTTAATGATTTAAATCTACCTCTAGCTTTACCATAAACTTTTAGTTGACCTTCTTGGGTAACATGAAGTAATGGTTTTATATTTAATAAATTTCCTAAAATAAGACTAGAAGCAGAGAGTCTGCCACCTCTTCTTAAATGACCTAAATCACTTACAGTAAATAAATGACTGATGTATTGTTTGTTTTCTTCAACATATTTAGCAACTTCATCAATTGATTTCCCTGCTTGTTGCATCTTAGCTGCGTAACTCAATAATAATCCTTGTCCCATAGAGGCACATAAAGAATCAATTGTTATAAATTTTTTGTCAGGAAATTCTTCCATTAATTCCTTTTTAGCAATAATACTTGAGTTATATGTACCAGATAACGCACTAGAAAACGAGATTGACAATATATCAAAGCCCTTCTTAAGTAGTGGTTTCGCTACTTTTACAAAATCAGCTGGATTTGCTTGTGCAGTTACAGCAGACTCCTTTTCTCTTAGAAAGCTGTAGAATGTCTCAGGTGATATTTCGCTTCCATCTAAAAGGTTTTGATATTCCTTACCTTTGATAGTTACTTTCAATGGCAACACTTTTAGTTTAAATTTTTTGGCTAACTTGTCAGGCAAGTCGATACAAGAATCTGTAATAATCACATATTCACTCATATAAAATTTTCCCCCTATATAATTTCTAAAAAATCTGTATATAAACACTTTATCAAAATATATATACATAGTCAACAGTAACAGAAAAATTATCTAGATGTTTGGCAAATTACTTGAAGTCTAGTATAATGTTTATGGGTGATGATAAGATGCAAAAAATTAACAAAATAATAGATAATATCTATTGGGTTGGAGTAGTAGATTACGATTTAAAAGTATTCGATATTATTATGGAAACAGAATACGGATCAACCTACAATAGTTATCTAGTAGTAGGTAGTGAAAAAACAGCACTAATAGATACTGCTAAAGCAAAATTTAAAGATGAATATCTAAATAGAATTAAAGAAATTATCGATATCAAAAATATCGATTATTTGATTTTGAATCATACTGAACCGGATCATTCAGGATCAGTTAAATATATTGTTGAAGAAAATCCGAATATAGAAATATTCGCTACTATACCAGCGTTAATGAATTTAAAGGAAATTATAAATATGCCTTTTAAAGGTAATAAAGTAACTAAAGGGATGTCTTTATCGTTGGGAGATAAAACTTTGGAGTTTTTCCTTCAACCACATCTACACTGGCCAGATACAATGTTTACTTACGTTAAAGAAGACAACTTTTTATTTACATGTGACTTCTTAGGAGCACATTTCGCAACAGATAATATTTTAGCTAAAAACCTTAAAAACAGAGATACTTATCTAAGAACTGTCAAAGAATATTTTGAAGCGATTATGCATCCTTTCTTACCACACATAAGAAAAGGTATAAACAAGATTAAAGAATTGAATCCAGATTACGTTGCAGTGTCTCATGGTGTTACCTTAGATAGCTCTTTATTAAAAGAAGTAGTAGCATTATATGATGAATTAAGTATCCCTATAAAGAAACCAGATAAACCATTGGTATTAATTCCTTATGCAAGTGCATATGGTTATACAGAAAAAATGGCTAATATTATCAAAGAAACTATCGAAGATGAACTTGATAATGAAGTATATATAGAGTTATATGACTTGATATTCACCGATGTAAAAGAAATAATAAAGAAAGTACCTATTTGTGACGCTTTACTTATTGGATCTTCAACAATTGTGAGAGATACGGTTAAAATTGTATGGGACTTACTAGCAGGGCTTGATTTTGAAATGACAAAAGGAAAATTAGCTTCAGCATTCGGTTCATATGGTTGGAGTGGAGAAGCAGTTGATAATATTCTTCAAAGAGAGCAACAGCTAAAATTTAAAACTGTAGAAGGATTAAAAATAAAATTCAACCCTTCGGAATCACAAATTGAAGAAATCAAAGAATACGGAAGAAATTTTTCTAAATTATTAAATAAAAAGGGATAGCTAATTTTAGCTATCCTTTATTCTTCTGCACCAAAAGTCAATGGTTTTATATCTGGGAGAAATTCATTTGTTTTATCAATAAATAAAATTCCTAAAAGATGATCATATTCGTGTTGGAATACAATCGCAGGATAACCACTGAGTCTAATAACCTTTTTAGTAGTTTCTCCGGTTTCTAAATCAACTAGATCAACTCTAGCTTTTATTCTCATTGCCCTCTTAACTAAACCAGTTACCTCTTCATCAACAGATAAACAGCCTTCACCACCAGCCAGATATGTTTGTTCTTCGGAAAAAGATAATATCTTTGGGTTAACAACAGCATATTTATATTCTTTCGTATAAGTTTCATTAGGAGCGACTATACAAAACATTTTTTTTGAAATATTGATTTGCGGAGCGGCTAAACCTACTGAAGATCTTAGCTCATATTTTTCTATCATCTCATCATTTTGAGAATTTACAACGAGTTCCATCATATCTTTTAAAGTGTTAAAATCTTCAACACTTAGAGGTAAACTAACTTCTTTAGCTCGCTCTCTTAAAGTAGGATGTCCGTCTTGTATTACATCTTTCATTAATAACATATTTATCACCATAGTTATTATAACAAATTATTAATCAAATATAAAGATATTTAACTTTCAAAAATATAGATTAAATTCAATTTATATGATATAATTTTAACAATAAAGATGGTGATAAAAATGGTAGATAGAAAAGGAATAGTAATTTATTTCCAAAATAAACGTGTGCTAAAAGCTATAAAGAAAATGAATGTTCATATAGCTTATGTAAACGACGCGGGTAAATACCTTGCTGGTTATTGTGATACAGAAGAATTTCAAGCGATTAAGAAAGAATTAAAAAAACATAGATTAGTTAAGAAAGTCGATGAATCATTAATAGAAATGCCTGATATTGGCTTATAATAAAATAATTTGTACCTGTCAACATATTTTACTTGACAGGTACTATTTTTTTTGTTAAAATATATAAGACTTATTATTAGGAGGAAATTAAAATGGTAAAACTTAGATTACAAAGATTTGGTACAAAGAAAAAACCTTTTTACAGAATAGTAGCTGCGGACTCTAAAAAACCTAGAGATGGTAGATATTTAGAAATAGTTGGTCTTTACGATCCAACGAAAGAACCAGCATATGTAAAAATTGATCAAGCTAAAGTTTTAACATGGTTAAAATCAGGTGCACAACCTACTGACACTGTTAAAAGTTTATTCACTAAAGCTGGAATCATTCGCCAATTTGTTGCTGAAAAAACCAGCAAATAGGGAGTTTAATAATGGCTGTTGATTTTGAAAAACTAGTTTTAGATTTGGTAACGCCATTAGTTATACATCCAGAAGATTTGTTGGTGAAGAAATTTTCTGAAGATGAGACTTCTATTACAATTCAAGTGCTTGTAAATCAAGAAGATTTGGGAAGAGTAATTGGGCGAGGCGGAAGAATTGCGAACGCAATTAGAACCTTAGCTTATGCGGCCGCATCAAGATTAGGTAAGAGAGTAAGTATCGATATAGATTCTTTTTAGAATGAAAGATATTATTGGAGTTAGCGCTTGTTTATTAGGAATTAATTGTAAGTATAATGGATCTCATAATTTAAATTATGCAGTAATTGATTATATTAAAGGAAAAGAAGTTGTATTAATTTGTCCGGAAGTATTTGGAGGATTAGGTACTCCAAGGATTCCATGTGAAATTCAATCAGACGGCAGAATAATCAATAAAATTGGAAATGATGTTACTGAAAATTTTAAAATAGGCAAAGAAAAAACTTTGGAATTACTGAAACAAAATGGTTGTAAAAAAGTGATATTAAAAGATGGTTCTCCATCTTGTGGTTACTTAACGATTTACGATGGTAATTTTACAAACAAGAAAATTAAGGGACTTGGTGTTACGACAAAGTATTTAATTAAAAATAATATCGATATTATTGATTTAAAGACTTAAAATCAACTTATTGTTGATTTTTTCTTTTGTCAAAAATGTGATATAATGACTTAGAATAGAAGGGTAGCAAAAAATGAAAATTAAAGTAGAAATAGAAAACGCAATAAAGGAGATGGGGTTTGTTGAATTAACAGATATTCAAAAACAAACTATACCATTATTATTACAGGGAAAAGATGTAATTGGAAACTCACATACAGGGACTGGTAAAACAGCCGCTTTTGGTATACCAATTTTGGAAATGATAGATTTTGATTTAGATAAAATACAGGCAATAATTATAACTCCTACAAGGGAATTAGCGGTTCAAATAACTAGAGAACTAAATAAAATATCTAAGTATATAAAAAACTGTAAAATTGTTGATGTATATGGTGGTGAAATCATTACAAGACAATTAAGAGACTTAAAGAAAAAACCACAAATAATTGTGGGAACTCCAGGTAGACTTCTTGATCATATAAAAAGAAAAACAGTTAGATTAGACAGTATTAAATATTTTATATTAGATGAAGCTGATGAAATGTTGAAAATGGGCTTTATAGATGATATTGAAAGTATCTTTAATGCTTCACCTGAAAACAAACAAACTTTGATGTTTTCAGCAACAATGCCAAAGCCAATTGTTAAATTAGCCAAAAACTATATGGTTGATCCAGAAGTAATTACTACAAAAGGAGATAATTTAACAAATCAAGATGTTTCACAATATTACTATAAAGTTAAAAGAGAAAACAAAACCGAAGCTTTATATAGGTTAATGAATATATATAGACCAAATCTTGCCTTAATATTTTGTAATACAAAAGCTAAGGTAGATGAAGTAACAAAACAGTTAATTGATAGAAAAATTAACTGTGATAAAATTCATGGAGATTTACCACAAACAACTAGATTAGATGTTTTAAATAAATTCCATAATGGAGTTATTGACGTTCTAGTTGCGACAGATGTAGCTGCTAGAGGACTAGATATCAAAAATGTTGAAGCAGTATTTAACTATGATACTCCAGAAAAAGCTGACTATTATATCCATAGAATTGGTAGAACTGGTAGAATTGGTAATTTAGGATATGCATTTACTTTAGTTTCAAAAGGTGAAATGCGTAGAATTGATGATATTGAAAGATTGACTCATGCAAAAATCAAAAGAAGAAATGTCCCAACTTACGACAAAGTTATGGATGTTAAATCAGATAAATTTATTGAGGAAATCAAATATATAGCTGCAAACGAAAACTTAGAAAAACAATACACAACCTTGAATAAATTAATTCATGCAGAGATGTCTGAAGACGAAATTATAGTAGCTTTATTAAAAAAATTAAATACAGAGCAAGATAGTTCTCAAAACAAAAAAGATATTAATGAAGAATTCAGTAAAAGTAGTAGTTATAGTAATAGAGATGGAAGAAGCGGTAGAGATGGTAGAAATAGAAGAGATGGTGGAAGCAGAAGAGATGGCGGAAGTAGAAAAATGAATGATGAAAATTCTACTAGATTCCATATGAATGTTGGTAAAAAAGAAGGATTAACTATTTCTGATATTCTAGACTTCATTCGACCAAAAGTTCAAATTAAATCAAATGAAATTCAAGATATAGCAATCTTGAATGAATTCTCATTCTTCTCAGTTCCTAAAAAATACGCCACTGTAATTCTTGGTTCTTGTAACCACAAAAAACTAAGAGGAAAATCTGCCGTAATTCAAATTTCTAAAAAGCGCAAATAAGTTTTAGATTATTGACAAAAACTGATATATAGTTATAATTAAGTTAAGAAAAAAACCAGGGGGGTAACATGAAAAAATTAGGTGTGCTTGTATGTACAAATGCAGCAATCGATTACATTAAACATGATTATGAAGTTGGTATAATTAGATCTACAGTTTTAATGGGTGGAAAAGAGTATGTTGATTATGAAGAATTAACAGCGGAAAAATTCTATCAAATGTTAAAAGACGATCCAAATTTAGTGCCTAGAACTTCAATGGCATCTACAGGAACAATGTTGGAATTTTATGAGAAACTGAAAGCAGATGGGTGCGATACAATTATCTTTGTAACAATATCATCAAAGCTAAGCGGAACCTACGAAAATGCTTTATTAGCAGCCAAAATGATTGACGGTGTAGATATTAGAGTTTTTGATTCTAAATCAGTCGGATATGTTGAATGTAAAATGGTCTTTGCTGCACATGAAGGATTTAAAGCTGGAAAAACTATTGATGAAATTATGGCTGATTTAGAATTTATTAGAGATAATAATAAAATCTACTTTGCTGTAAATGATTTGAGTTACTTAATTAAGAATGGAAGATTATCGAATGCAGCAGGGTTTGTTGCGAATTTTTTGAAAATTAAACCATTATTAGAAATTAATAAAGAAGGCGCGGTTGTAAGTGTTGAAAAAATTAGAACTTTTAAAAAGGCAGTTAATCGTGTTATTCAAAAATATCTAGAAGAGACTGAAGGAAAAGATGTAGAAACTTTTATCATACATGCATATAATCCTGATACAGTTGATTATATGAGAAAAAAAGTAAAAGAGTTCAGACCAAATATAGGCGAAATTAAAGATTACTTATTAACTCCTGCAGTTGGCGCACATGGTGGTCCTGGAGCAATTACTATCGGATATATATTAAACAAATAGAAGGTACTGATATGATAAATAGCGATATTATTAGAGGTAATATCGATACATTAATCTTAAAGCTATTACAAGAAAAAGATATGTATGGGTATGAAATTGTTAATGAGATAAAAACTAGAACGAACAATATGTTTAACATTAAAGAGGCTACTCTTTACTCGGTTGTTCAAAGACTAGAAAAACGCGAGTTAATTTCCTCTTACAAAGGTGAAAAATCTCATGGTAGAACTAGAAGATATTACAAAATTACTTCTTTTGGTAAAGCTTATTATAAAGAATTAATTAAAGAGTGGAAAGTTTTAAGGACAATTATGACTAAAATACTGGGAGGAGATATTTCATGAATAATATCAAAAAATTCGTTAGTAATATACTAAAAGGATTGTTTAATGAAGAAGACAAAAAAGAATTAATTGAAATATTAACTACTAGTTTAGAAGAAAAAGTTGATGATCTTGTTGAACAAGGAAACACTAGAGAAGAAGCTGAAGGCAAAGCAATCAATGAGTTTGGTGATTCGCATGATATACTTAGTGCTTTTCCTGAAAATGAAAAAAACAAAACTCAAATAGTAAAGAAAAAAAGGAATCAATTTGCATTCTCTTTCGGTAGTTACTTAATTATAACTGGATTGGCTATCTATGTTAATCTAGTATTTTTACCGGGACCTTTATGGTTTTTCTTCATAGCTATAGGGCTTCTGTTTTGGCCATTAGTCATGTTATACCATTATATTAACGTTAGGAGATAACTACTTTGAGTACTAGAAAAATTGTTTTCCTTTCAATCATGATATCCATTAGTATTGTACTAAGTATTGTAGAATCTATGATATCAGGTTTTTTCTTCACATTCCCAGGCATGAAACTTGGGTTAGCTAATATAGCAACTATGGTTGTAATATTTACTATGGGGAGAAAAGCGGGATTTACAGTTGCGATTTTAAGAATACTTCTAGTTGGATTAGTCTATAGTGGATTATTTACTCCTTCATTTGTAATTAGTTTAAGTGGTGGATTGTTGTCAGTATTAGTTCTTATGGCTTTAAAAAACTCAAAATTATCAATTAATACAATATCAGTTTTAGCATCGCTGACTCATATGGTAGGACAAATTATCGCAGTAATAATTGTGGTGAAAACTACAAGCTTGTTATTTTATTTACCATATATGATTATTATCAGCGTACCTACTGGGTTGTTAACTGGGTATCTTGCAAAAAAAATAATCTCGGATTTCTCCGAGAAAATTATAAATTATAAATAACGCCTTAATAGGCGTTTTTTTTAATCCAATAAATAGATGTAATCAGCAAAACCATCAGAGTATTGGAATGTATCATCGTATAGATACCAAATAGCTTCCAAGTCTTCATAATTATTTACAAATTCCATCGCATCATCTAAAGGCATTAAATAGATTGCGGTTGATAATATATCCGCAATAGCTGAGTCAGGATATAAAACTGTAACACTCATTGAATATCCACCAGGATAATTAGTGAGAGGATTAATTATGTGATGGTATACTTCAGAATCATCAATTCCTTTAAAGAATCGTTGGTAGTTTCCACTGCTTACTACAGCTAAATCTTTTGGGATTTGGATGTATTGAAAGTATTCAGTTTGCAGATGGAAATCAGTATCCGGTGTGGTTAAAGCAATTGTATATTCTCCGCTATCATTGTTGGGATTAATTCCGCCAGCAATAACATTTGAGTTACCATTATTAAGTAGGTATTTAACATTTAAGTCATTAAGATAATCGGAAATTACTTTTGAAACATAACCTTTCGCGAATCCACCTAAATCAATCGACATATCGGTTTTATCAAAACTGATTGATTTATTTATGTTATCGAGGACTATATCATCAGGATCGGTATTAAATTCAATCCCATCAATCAAATCACTTGGAACCGGACAGTAGGAAATCCCTATTTCGCGGTTTAGATCACACAACCCGCTTTCTCTAGCATCATGCCAAATATTTAATACTGGATTTAAAGCTATATTGAATAAAGGTTGGGATTCATTAAGAATTATATTTTCATTTTCTAAGGCAATGACAATGGCATCAAAGAGTATATCATCGAGAATGACTTCGCCATCCGAATGGTTTATAGTATACACATTATTAATATCTTGATATTCATGATATTTGTCAAAATACTGATGATATGTTTCAAGCGTTGTTTCAAAATAGGAAAATATTTCCTCAATATCATAGGTATCTGATTCGGTGTTGTATAACTTTAAAGATACAGTTGTATCAAAATATGAAGTGGTGCGCTTATCACATAAGTACACTCCCTTAGTGCTTCCTTGAACACAGTAATCTTGATTGGGGTTTTGATATTCGCTATCACAACTAGTTAGAGTGATAGCGATTGAGAGTGCTATAAAGATGATAATTAGTTTTTTCATAAAAACTCCTTTTATATGTAATGAAAAACGGATTGAAATATAGTATAATGATAGTAAGTAGGTGGTATTATCAAAAAAATTGATATTATAATAATTGCCATAATTTTGATTATTGGAATTGGATCTTTAGTTGGACTCAAATTATATGAGAACAGTAATAAGACAGGCAATTTATATGCGAAGATAACATATCGGAATGAATTGATTTTAATGGTTGATTTAGAAAACAACGAATATATAGTCTATGATACTATATATAAAAACTCAATAAACACAGACAGAGCCACCGAAGGTATATTTTATGTGCCTGGAAAAGTAACTGATGATATGCGTGCTCTTTATGAAGAAGATATTTACGCTAGAGATAACGATATAGTTGGTATTAAATTACTGGTAGAAGATAACAAAATATCTGTAGTCTACCAAGAAAGTCCTAAAGACCTATGTCAACTACAATCACCTACAGATTCACATTTAAGACCAATTATATGTTTACCAAATGAATTAGTAATAGATGTATATACTGATTTGAATACAGATCAGTTTATACCAGACTCAGTATTGGAGTGATTATATGTTCGCAAGTCTTGATCCTAACATTTTTATAATATCTAGAATAGTCTTATTTTTCATAGCGGTAGTATTTATCTTTAGAGCTATGCAGGCAATTGACTTTTCAAAGATGTTTAAAAAAAATTCTTCTGATCAAATCAGATTTATATTTATGGTAGTAGCCATAGTGCTGGGCTATCTATTTGTTGATGCAGTTATGTCAATCTTTGAGTGGGTCAATGAATTACTTTAAGCGTATTGAGATGATTCATTTAAAATTTTTAAAGTATCCTGATAGTTATTTCTATTAAATATATCAGATTTAACTTCTTCAAATATATCAGCTGTAACGTGGAAGAAGAAAGTAACATCTTTATCATATTTGATTTCATTTAATAAAGATTTTTCCCTTAAGTATCTATCGATATTACCAATATTATCATAACTACATGTGACTAGACAGTCATAGGTAGTTATTTTTTTTGTTAAAACTACTTTTTTAATTACTTCTGAAGCACTTGAAGAATATGCTCTTATTAAACCGCCCGCACCTAGTTTGGTTCCGCCAAAATATCGGATTACAATTAGTATAATATTAGTCAGTTTTTGTTTTAATAGAACATCTAAAATAGGAAAACCAGCGGTTCTTGTCGGTTCACCATCATCAGAAGCCTTTTGAATATTACCTAAATCTCCAAGAATATATGCGTAGGTATAATGGTTTGCATTAACATATTCTTTTCTAATATTTTTAAGTAAATCTCGAATTTCAACTTCATTATTTACCGGGATAGCAACACCGATAAATTTTGATTTTTTAATTTCAATTTCGTTTGTAGTTTTTTCTCTTATAGAATTCATATAGTCACCAGAGATATTATAACATATGAAATATTTTCTGACGCAGATTTAGTTATAAAAATTAGAAAATAAGTGCGTATTATGGTATAATATTTAAGGTGATTTATATGAATTTGTATTATGAAAAAGGAAGAGAAATAGTTAAAAAATTACTTGATTTAGATTATCAAGCCTTTTTTGTAGGCGGATTTGTTAGAGATTATTTACTTGGTATAGAACCAAGTGATGTTGATATTACTACTAATGCATTACCTAAAGAAATTCAAAAAATCTTTGCTAAAACAAAAGCGACTGGGATCAAGTATGGAACAATATCAGTATATGAGGATGATTTTAACTATGAGGTAACTACTTTTAGGGCTGATATGAACTATATTGATCACCGAAGACCTGAGAGGGTAGTTTTTTCAGAGGAAATAGAAGAAGATTTAAAAAGAAGAGATTTCACGATCAACGCTCTAGCAATGAATTACTACGGGGAGATTACTGATTTGTTTTCCGGTAAATCTGACTTAGAACAAAAATTAATTAGAGCGATTGGAGATCCTGATTTAAGATTTAAAGAGGATGCTTTAAGGATATTAAGAGCTTTTAGATTTGTGTCAAAATTAGATTTTGATATCGAATCAAAAACACTAGATAGTATTAATAAAAACATCCATTTATTGTCAAAGATATCTAATGAAAGAATTCTTGGTGAATTTAAAAAAATCATAGATTATCCACATCATAAAAAAGCTTTAGCTATGCTCTATGAATCTAAAGTATCCGAAGTATTTCCCGAATTAGAAGCGGGGTTAAGGTTATTAAATAGCCTGAAAAAATTCGAAATTAATTATCTTGAATTCTTTGCTTTGTGCTTATATTGTGCAAATTTGGATATCCCTACAACATGGCGATTTTCTAATAAGGAAAAAGCGTACATAAATAAGATTGTTGAACTGGTTCAGGTCACAGAAAACGATACATATAATGAAATGATAATTTATCGTTTAGGCAAAGACATTCCTTTGATGGCTAATAAAGTATCCTGCTTAATCAATCCGGAAAATAACCAAGAAGATTTAATTAATGATATCTACGAAAGTCTGCCAATATATAAGACATGTGATCTAAAGTTTAAAGGTCAAGATATTCTTGAATTAACGACTTTAAAGAATGCAGAAATTATTGGTGAGATAATTGATGATATTACCTATCAAATAATAACCAACAATTTAGAAAACAAATATGAAGATATAAAACAATATACTTTGAATTTAATGGAGAGTAAGTATGGCAAAAAATAAAAGAACGTTCTATTGTTATTTAGATGATTTTGATGAGTTAACGATTATTATCCCAATAAAAAATTATCAAGATAAAAACAATTATTTTCTAATTGGAAATGATGAAATAATTAAACTGAATATATCACAAAAAGTTAGTTTAGGTGTTGAAATAAAACTTATTGCGAACTTTGATGCATATATAGACCTAGGTAAAGTATATTTTGTTGAAGATGCAAATAAAAACATGTCTGAGCTTTATACTGGTAAAATTGTGCGAACTGAATTATTTGATAATATATATCAATATAAAAAAAATGATTTAGGCTTCACATATACTAGAGAAAGCACAAAATTTAAAATTTGGACACCGGTAGCTAAGTACGTAAAAATTGAATTGATATCTCCTAACAATGAGCCTTTAATATATAATTTAACCTATAAGAACTCTGGCATTTGGCGTATTGTAATAGATGGAGATTTAGAAGGATATAAATATCGATATCTTGTTTATATTAATGGTAAAGAGAGTATAGTTCAAGATCCATATGCGATCTCATCAAACGCTAACGGTGAGTATGGATATGTAGTAGATAAAACTAATTTTTATGAGATGAAGCATAAATCCAAGTTTTCAGGTAATCCTCTTGATGCTGTAATATATGAAATGAGTGTAAGAGATTTTACAATAGATGAAAACATGGAATTTAAGAATAAAGGTAAATTCCTTGGAGTTATTGAATCTGGTGTAAAAACTAAAAATGGATTATCAGCTGGAATCGATTATCTAAAGGAACTGGGTATTACTCATGTTCAATTAATGCCAATATTTGATTTTGATGGTATTGATGAAAATAGCAATGAACCACAATACAATTGGGGATACAATCCTCAACAATATTTTGTGCCTGAAGGCTGGTTTTCAACTAATCCAAACGACCCATACTCAAGAATTAATGAGTTAAAAGAAATGATTGATGTGCTTCACAAAAATAATATTTCTGTCGTTATGGATGTGGTTTATAATCATGTATTTGATTCTGATGAATTTCCAATAGAAAAATTAGTTCCTGGATATTCATATCACATGGATAGACAAGGAATCTGTACGAATGTCAGCGGATGCAATAATGATGTCGCTAGTCACCGTAAAATGATACGAAAATTAATTATTGACAACGTTCTATACTGGGTTAACGAATTTAAAATAGATGGCTTTAGATTCGATTTAATGGGCTTGATGGATTATGAGACTATGAACGAGCTAAGACAAGAATTACATGACACAAGTGAACATATTATTGTCTATGGTGAGGGTTGGAATATGTATTCATCTAACTTAACTGATCGAATGGCTCATATGTCAAACAAAAGAGTAATTCATACAATAGGCTTCTTTAACGACAAATTTAGAGAAACAATTAAAGGTGCAACATTCAAACCTGAATTAAAAGGTTATGCTATGGGTAACGAAGATGATCTAGATGTAGTTAAAGAAATGTTAATGGGGAGCGCTAATAACCGCTACATGTTTAAATATACTTCACAGAGTATAAATTACGTAGAATGTCATGACAATTTAACATTCTATGATAAAGCCTTACACATATCAAAAGATGAGAATTTAATACAAAAACAACAATTATTAGCTACGGCTATGGTAATATTGTCACAAGGAGTTCCGTTTATTCACTCTGGACAAGAGTTTTTTAGAACAAAACAACTAGTGGAAAACTCATATATATCTCCTGATGAAATCAATTTAATTGATTGGAATCGCAGGGAAGAATTTGACGATTCAATTCAATTTGTTAAAAAACTTATTGAGTTAAGAAAACAGATGCCTTGCTTTAAGTTAAAATCAACTTCAGAGCTAAATCAAGTAATTGAAGTGATTGAATTGAAATCAAAATCAATTATGATGCATTATAATTCTAAATGTAATATATTGATAGTATTTAAACCTAATAAAATACAAGAAACAATTATTATCCCCGACGATTATGATGTTTACATAATGTCATCGGAAGAATATGAAGTTGAGGATAATTATGAATATATATTAAAGGATGTAGGAACTTACGTCTTTTGGAAGAGGTAGAAATGTTAGAAATAGGGAAAGAACACACTTTTTATGGGAAAGTTGTACAAAAAAACGATTCAACTTATGAAACGTATCCAGTAAACGTACTTACAGAAGCATCAGAAAATATTATTGTAAGAATACCCAAGGGTGTAGAAGTATCATTGAATAAAATCTATTATTTTGAGACAACAACGGTTCAATTTAAAGAGAAAGTTCATTTTGAAGTTACCAAAATTACAATTCTGGGCGAAATGAAATTGACAGATGGAAGAAGAGAAAAATTATTGAAGTATTTCTATAATTACGCTCCAATTGAGGTTGAGGTAATTAAAAAAGATATTGAAGAAAAATTATATGGATTACAAAACAAAGTAATTAAAGATATAGCAGAAGCAGTATACAATAAATTTAGAGATGATTTCTATTTATATCCAGCCGCGACTAAATTCCATCACGCCTATATTTCAGGATTAGCTTATCATACTCATTCAATGTTAAAATTAGCAGAAGGATTTTTCAAAGTATATCCATTCCTAAATGAAGATTTAGTGAATGCTGGAATATTGTTACATGATATGTGTAAAATATTTGAGTTTGATACATACGAAGGATCTGAATATACAATCAAAGGAAAGCTTCTTGGACATATCACTATGGGATCAAATATGATAGCTGACATCGCTAAACAGTTAAAATATGAAGACAAAGAAGAAACGATGTTATTACAACATATTATTATTAGTCATCATTATTATGGTAATTTTGGATCACCAAGAAAACCTAACATAGCCGAAGCTTTGATAATTCACTTTATAGACAACATTGATTCTAAGGTTACAGTTTTAGGTGAAGAACTTAATCTTGTAGAACCTGGTAATCTAACAACCAGTATTGGGGTTTTAGAGAGAGAAAGATACTACAAGCATAAACTTACAAAAGATTAAAAAAAGAGCTGACGATTTAATTCGTCAGCTCTTATTATATTAATAATTATTCAGTTACATAATCTCCGAAAATAGCTTCGTCATAGATGTTTCCAATTTCTTGTAGTAGAGCTAATAAATCGTCATTTGTTTCAACTGTATATGAGTTGTCTACAAAGTTACCAGAGTATAGTCTTTCAGCCATGTTAACATTAACAGTCCCTACAACGTATAGTTGGCCAAGTAAATCTGCTAAGTATACATCATAAGCGTTAGAAACTGATGTTGGAATATATGGTATTGTGATACCAAGATTTTCTTCAAGGTCTGTATCGGATAAATCATAAACCATTGAATAGAATCTATATTGAGCATATAATTGCATTTGTTCTAAACTAGGTGCTTCACTTGAGTTCTCAGAACCATCTGAATATTCAGGGTTTAGAGGATCCTCTTCTTCAAAATCACACGTAGGTTTTTCGAAATCATCACCTTGAGTAGCTTTAATAATGTGAATACCAAATTCAGTAACTACTAAATCAGAGTATAATTCAGTTTTATCTAAGTTTTGTTCTAATTGATATTCTTGATATAAAGCAATTAAAGCATCAACATATTCTGAAACGAAGTTATCTTTTATTCCATATTCTCCACTATATGTTAATGAGTGAACAATAGTATCATCTTCAGAGTCAACAATATTTAAATCTTCAGTTAAGATTAAGAATCCGTTTTGTTTGTAAATACCCCAAGTGTCATCTTCTCTAGTAGCCTCATTGTAAGCTTCGATTAACTCGGTGAATGTTCCATCGAATTCATCAATTGCGATTTCTAATCCTGCTTGTAGGCTATCAAAAGCAGCTAATTCCTCCACTGTTAATGAGTCTTTATATTCGTAATAATCATCTGGGCTACTATCATCATCATAATCGACGTGAATCAATACATGAGTTACGTTTAAACTAAAGTAGTTTTCATAATACTCTTGAACCGATGGATATAAACCACTTATTGCGTTTTTAGCATCAATTGTTTCGTCAATTAAGTATGGTTGAATTTCTCCAGCTACGAAATATTTTAATAATGCTAATTCAGTTTTTGTGTTGTATTGTGAATAAGCATAATCAGAGAATGATGCGTATCCAAACTCCATTCCATATTGTCCATATAATTGTTGAAGATATGAGTAATATTCTTTGGTGCTAGTAATTGCATCATACATATCGTCCATTCTGTCAGATTTGTTTTTAGCAATATTTGTTTGAGTACCAAACACTTCAGTGTAGTAATCTGAGTTAATTAATTCTTTATATTGTGCTGCATACAAAGTATATAAAGCAGCGTTTTTAGTTAATGCAAATTCATAGAATTGGTCAGCTGTTACTTCATATGGCTCATCAGATGTTAATGTTTTATCAAAAGAAGCCATTATGTTTTTATCTCCCTTAGAAGAATAATCAAATGTAGCGTCCATAGCTTGATAATCCATTCCAAGGTAACGATCATAGATATTGAAACCTAATTCAATTCTAGTTTCCTGTAAAACATCGTTTATATTAGATTCTGAATCTGTGCCATATATATAATCATCAAGTAATTTATTGTATAAATAATCATATGCTGTAGGATCGTTGATGATTTCTTCTAAACTAACTTCTGTCCAGTTAGGTTCTGTAACTTCAACAGTTTCACCATCAGCTAATACTTTTACATCTACCATGAAAGCTCTTGAAACACCTAATACTGAAATTGTATAAGTTAATGTAACATCTTCGTCAGCTTCAGGAGTAGTAACTACACCAGCATTGGTTATTATATCACTATCAGATGATGACCAAGTTATAGTACCATCATAATAAGTTGTTGTTGGTAATTCTATTGAATCTCCTATTATAGTAGGTATAACGATAAGTGGTTCTAAGTAATCAAATAATGTACTCATCATATCTTCTTTAGTAGGTTCAGTTAATTTGTATGCCATGTAATAATAGTTGGTTTTTGATGTTTGTAATAATTGTGGAGCTTCTGAATATCTAGCTTCATCAACAAGGCTTAGTTGGTTGAATAGATAGTCTGTAACAACTGGATTGTTTGCATATTCTTCATCAAAATTGAATTGTAAGAATTCGTTGTCTAACGCAACTAATTCTTCAATTGTAGCGTCAACAGGTAATGTTTCTCTATATATACCATAAACATAATTATACATTTCAATGTATCCAGCTAAAACTTCAGCTTCAGTCAATTCTCTTGAATTGTTAGAAGTAGTTAATGTTAGGTCTTCAATAGCTTTATATACTTTATTCACATATAAATCTGTTGTATAAGTAACATCTGTGTCGGTTGCATCAAATATGTGACCGGTAGGGTCTATTGTGAAAACAACTTCATCCAATGCATTAATTACATTGATAGTTTCGTCCATATCATATGGATCATCTCTCGTAACAACATAGTATTCCGTGTTTGCTTCTTTGTAATCTACTGCTGATTCTAAATCGTCAAATAATACCTCTTCTTTAACAACTATGTGTGTAGCAGCATTTACTAAGTCTCCACCTAGGTTAATAGTATATTCTAAATCATCAGCATCAGTGTAAATATCATTTGCGCCTAATTCATAGATTATATTGCCATCAGTATCAACTATATTATTTACATCATTGAAATAATATACATCAATAGTTTGATAGGCTTCAACTAGTTCATCAAGTGGATCAAACAAAGTTTCGCTGCGGTATGTCCAACCTTTATATTCTCTTAAATTAAGGTTGCCCAAAGAAACAAAATTGAATTTTTGCAAAACAAAATCTGCATCATCTTTACTAGTGAATTGAATTTTGATAGCTGAAATATCATCAAAATATTCGCTTAGATATGCTAAAGCGATTGATTCATCTGTAATTGTTTCATTTTCAATTGCTAATTCCATAACAAATTTTTCTCTAGCTACAATCAACTTAGCGTATTCATCTTCGTTGTCTTGGAATCCAGCCAACACCATAGATTGGGTAAAAGATTCAACAGCTTTTACCTTAATATCATCTTCAATATCATCGATTATAGCTGTATCACTTGTTCCGTAAGTCAATTGTAAGATTTTATCATCTATTTCAGTTTGAGTTACTTGGTTTATATATTCAGATAATAATACTGAGTCAGTCATAAATAGCAATTGTTGAATTCCATCATTGCCCTTTATTTCTTCAAATAATTCTTCGTTAGTTATTGTGTAGATAACATTGCCTTCACTATCAACTCTTTGATAGAATACTCCATCAGGATTAGTTAGACTTGGATAATAGGTATTCCCAGTAGCAAAAGCTAGGACTACGGCCCCGATAACTATAAAACTGATGACTGATACAATGATAAGTACTTTCTTTGTTAATATGCTTTTCATCTATAACACTCCTTACTAATTTTCGCAATTTCTATGATATCATTTTTCTGCCTTAAAAACAACAAAAAAATTGTGATACTTTTATGATTTATATATTGATTTAATTATTTATTTAGAATCCTGTATATATATTATATATCAATATCATGAAAATACTCATAAAAATACAGCGAGTTGACAAAAAGTCTATATAATTATATAATAATTAATGTAAATAGCAAAACTAGTGAAAGCTAGTGACGCAAAGCTATAGGGCCTTCGAAAGATGGTAGCCAGTTGCCGTTGTCTTAGATGACAAGGGCATTTTTTTATTCCGGAGGATGAAAGGATGTTATTGTTGAATTGATGATGGCATTTTTTAATATAAAAATTCTTCGAGATGATAGATTATCATAATTACTAAATTAATAAAAAAAATTATGATTTATTTTGGATTATTGATATACAAAATTCATTTCTTGTGTTTTCTTTACACGCTTATTTTATTGATTTTTCCCGAACTTTATACGAGGATAAGATTAATAGAAATTGAATTTTAAAAATTAATGAGTAGCTCTTACTTAAGTTTGTGATTTCGAAGAGTATTTCGTGGTAAAATATAGTGTAAGAGCAATTAATTATTTTTCATATTCTTCAGTTGTTTATTTTGATGGTATGACATGATATATATTTTATAAACAAAGCTATTATAAATAAAACGAGAAGATTTAATGTCTATATAATATCGATTACTTCTTTGGGGATTGGAACCCCATTTGGGTATTTGATTTCTTCAAATCATGATTTGAGGAGCAACAGAGGTGACGCATGGCTAGAAGAAAAAGAAACACAATAAAAAGAAGGAATACAGTAAAGAAAAATAGTTTGATTAACAGAATTGTTAGTTTAACGGTTTTTCTTGATGCATTATTTCTAATATTAGTACTATCTGGAGCGGTTTTGTTATATTATATAAATTATAATAAGACTCGCGATGTTAATGCCTTATTCCAAAGCCAAATATTTGAATCTTCAGTAAATGATACTTTTGATGAAATTATTTCCGATACTCATAATCTGGCAAACGATGAAGATATCATTAATTATTTGAATTATATTAATGCTGGAAATCCAGCAATTATAGACATTGCAGATCCTAATTATGACATTTATGCTAAATACTTACTACAAACCGAAAGTGTAATGACCTATCAAGAAGATAATATTTATGACTTGGTCTATGTTGCTTCGGAAACGGAATGTTCGATAGGTACTGATGGATGTGCGATTACATATGATGGAGTATTATCATTCGCTGATTGGAATATATCCGATAGACCTTGGTATACGACTTTGGGAGAAAACAACGCCGTCTTAACTAATCCATATATTGATGGGTTAACTGGAGAGTATGTTTTATCATATGTAGAAAAAGTATTTGATGGGGACACATTTATAGGGTATGTAGCCATAGATGTGAAATATTCATCATTAGCCACGAGATTATCAGATATTCACACTGAAAATATTCAAGAAGCGAATGAAATTTTAGTTTTTTCTGATATTGCTGGAGACACAAAAACAATTTATTGCTCGGGACAAGCTTTAGATACATGCTTCATGTCATCAAGTGCTGATTTTCCTTCGATTGACCAAGCCGGTGGATTCCCAGGCGAAGGAATAAATTATATTTATCAAAATTATAATCCTGATGAAAGTCAACTACTTAATGCTTTTAATGATAAATTTTTAGTAATATATACTGACATTGAAGTGGCTAACATTACACTGGTAACACTCTTCTATGCCAATCAATTATTTCAAATAGAAATCATATTTGCAATTTTAGTATTTATTGCAGCAATTGTAATATTCTTAATTGCTATATTTATAAATAAATCAGTCAAACGCTCATTATCGCCTATCGACGATATAGTTAATTCTATTGAGGAAATAAAGAATGGAAACTATGAAGTGTATGTTGATATTAAAGAAAATAATGAATTACAAGAAATTGGAGACGCAATTAATTTAATGTCTGACGAAATTGCTCTTCAAGTTAAGAAAACCTATGATAGCTTAGCATACGACAAATTAACTGGTTTAAAAAACCGTTCATCCGCTACTAGCGAAATAGATGCTACAATATTTAAATCAAGTAGAAAATCCGCTGTATGTTTAATTCAAGTTGAGAACTTAAAAAATATTAATGTGACAAAAGGCCAAATGATCGGTGACAACTTAATTAAAGCGATAGCTGATGAATTAAAAATAGTTTTAAAGACTGGTGATACATTATTTTCTAATGGTGGAAACGAATTTATTTACATAAAAGAAAAAATTCAGTCATTAGAATCAGTGGAATATTCACTAACTAGACTATTAAGGCATTTTAAAGAGCCTTTAGTTGTTAAAAATATTAAAACGGAGGTTAAATTCTTCATCGGTGTTTCCGTTTACCCTTCTGATGGTACAACATTAGACGAGTTGATAAAAAAATGTGATACTGCGCTATTTACTGCGTCTGAAAATGGAAATAAAAAAGTAATTTTTTATAACGACAAGATTGCAAGAACAGTAAGTTATCAAGCAGAAGTTTCAGAACAGTTATCACAAGCAATAAAAAAAGAACAATTATACTTAAAATATCAACCACTGATTACTAATAAAAATGAAATTTACGGGTTTGAAGCCTTAGCAAGATGGCTTTCACCGTCTCTAGGTGAAATAGGGCCACAAGTATTTATCGCCAACGCCGAAGAATCATATTTGATTATTCCGATTGGTACTTGGATTTTAAAACAAGCTTGTTTGGCTCAGGTTGCATTAAGAAAAAAATTAAACAAAGAATATGTGATAAGTGTCAACGTATCTCCGGTACAAATTTTGCAAAAAGATTTTACTGATATTGTTAGAAAAATCATTAAAGAGACTGATATTTCTCCAGAATTTTTAACTTTAGAAATTACCGAGTCAGTATTTATTGAGGCTACCGTGGTGTTAGAAGACACGATTGAAGAATTACATTCAATGGGTGTAAAACTATCCCTTGATGACTTTGGAACAGGATATGCATCATTGACTTACTTGAGACAAATCAATTTTGACAATCTTAAAATTGACAAAACGTTTGTTGATGGAATCTTTGCCAACGTAAAAGATCACAGAATTATTGGTACAATTGTTGACTTGGTTCACAATTTAGATATGAAAGTTATTGCGGAAGGTGTAGAAACCAAAAAGCAATATGAGTATCTAAAACAAATATCAACGGATATTTTCCAAGGATACATTTTCTCAAAACCAGTTACGTTAGAGGAATTATATGTATTTATAGAAAAATTCTATAAGGTAGCTAAAAGCAGAAGAATAGATGTTTTTGCTAGCTTAAATGAAGGCGGTGGATTATGATTAAATTAATTTTCTTAGCTACAAATACTGCGGATGCATTCGAATTAGTTACGGCGGTTGTAATTATTGTTGTAACGTTTGTTGTGTTATTTTTATTGTATCGAAATGTAGCAAGTGAAATCAAAAAAAGCAGAGCTGAAAAAGAAGCTATGCAAGATCGTCACGAGCAGATGACTGCGGGCGAGATTCAAGAAGATAAGATTTTTGGTGAAGTAGAAACCAGTGGTAAAAACCCTAATTTACTTAGAATTATTGATAGTAAAATTCACAATTCAACCGAAGGTACATTGGGAGTTTTATATAATATTAATCTTGATGATTTTCGCCACATAGTTGATAAGTATTCTCAAAAAGATATCGACAAAGTAATAAATGAAATTTCAAAAAAACTTAAAAAACTAGGTCCAAAAGATACAATTTCTGGACATCTTCAGGCGGATGAATTTGTTTATTACTATACTGGTGAAGTTGATGCTGACAATATGAATAGGGTCGGTAATGATTTATTAGCATTAATTAGCGAACCTTTAAAAACTATTGATGAGACCTTGACTGCTTCAATAGGACTAGTCGTATTTCCTTATGACGGAATCAACGCTGTTCAACTTTACAAGAATGCTGAAATAGCGGTTTATGTGTCGAAAAAAGAAGGTAAAAACAGATTCCGTATGTATTCTGAGGAACTAATCGAAACCGAACAATTTAATGCGAATTATTATCAAGAAATTAAAAAATCTATTTCAAACGATGAATTCTTATTATATTATCAAACTATTGTAGATGTAAGAACTGGTAGAATAATCGGTTTAGAATCATTACTTAGATGGAATCATCCTACAATGGGAATATTGGCTCCAGCTAGATTCTTAAATGTAATGGAGTTAACAGGTGATATTACTTGGTTTGGAACTTGGGGATTTGAAAAAATCGTTTCGCAATACAAAGAGTGGAACAAGAAGATGAAAATTAGAGATTTATTTATTTCTATTAATATTAGCCCTAAACAATTAGAAGTGGAAGGTTTAGCAGATCAATTTTTAAAAATTACTAAAAAATATAGTATGAGTCCAGATTTATTCACTTTAGAAATTATGAGTTATTACACAATTATTAAAAACTCTGTAGCTCTAAAGAATTTAGATCAATTTAGAAAATATGGATTTAGAATTGCGGTTGATGATGTTGGCGACAAATACGAAATAATTAATGATATGGAAAATATTAGTGCTGGTATCATCAAAATATCTAGGCCAAACGTTTTAATGATTTTGGATAAGAATGAAAATTCTGAACAAATTCAAAGAACTATTGAAGCCGCAAAAGAAAAATCTAAAATTGTTATCGCTGAAGGTATTGAAGACGAAAATATGATTAGAGAAATGGCTGAATTAGGTATTAGATTTATGCAAGGTTATTATTTCAATGAACCTATATCTGCAGAAGAAATTGAAGTCATGATTAAAAAATCACCTTGGGATACCACAAGTTTTTCACACATAGTCAAATAAAAAAAGGAGCCTCGGCTCCTTTATTTTTTGAACATTCCGTTTTTTAGGATTTTCATTGATTCTTCAACGACAAAATCAATATCTATATCATCCGAATTTTCATTAAAAATTATTTGTAATCCAACAAAATTTGATATACCCATTAGGATATATGATACAGTTTCTAAGTCCAAATCATCTCTTAATTCTTCTTTACTAACAGAGTGCTTTAGGTGGTAGATGTATGATTTGGAGAACGATGAATAATATTCTTTAAATATACGCGAGTCAACAAACAAAGATTCCCAAATAATCTTATAGGCTAAAGGATCTCGTTTAACGTATTTGATAAAAGCTTTTAGTCCGGCTTTTTCGATATCATACCTTGTTGTTAGTCCTTTTATTGCGATGGTAGAAGCATCTCTAATTTTGACTCGATACTCATCTAATAAATATAAATATAAAGCTAACTTATTATCAAAGTAAATATAGAATGTACCAGCCGCAACTTTTGCTTTTTCTATTACGTGATTTATAGATGTGCTCTGATATCCATCCTTGGCAAAAAGAACTTTGCCAGCTTTGATTATTTTTTTAAATGATCTTTCGCCTACCTTAGTTTTTGGTAGACGATAATTAATTTTTTTCATAGTATCACCAATTTCATTGTATATTATCAAGCAAAAAAATACAAGGTATAACTGAAAAAATATTCACGTGAACTCATATTCATATTGAAACGAAAATATTTGGGATAATATCATAAATACTATAAACGTCTATTTTTAGGCGTTATTTTATTATATCGCTATAAATAGACAAAATAGTATATTTATGAAAAAATTTTCATTTAGTGAAAGCGCTTGACATTTTTGATGGTTTTTTGTAAAATAGTAAGGAAATATGAACAATTATTCATATATTAGATACACTAATTCACAAGGAGGAAAATACGTGAAGAAGAAAATTTTTATTGTCGGAGCTAAGAGAAGTCCTATAGGCTCTTTTTTAGGAACTTTAAAAGATGTGCACCCAGCAGAAATGGGAAAACAAGTATTAACAAAATTATTGGAAGACACGAAAGTACCTAAAAACGAAATTACAGAAGTTATAGTCGGAAACATTTTACCTGCTAATATTGGTCAAGGAATTGCTAGACAAATCTCGATTAAATCTAGTATACCTGAAACTGTACCCGCTTACTCATTAAACATGGTTTGTGGTAGTGGAATGAAGTCAATTATGAATGGATATATGGGAATTCAATCAGGTTTCAGTAACATTGTAGTTGCAGGTGGAGTTGAATCAATGTCAGGTGCACCATTTTTAGTTCCTGGTAAAGCAAGGAATGGATATAAAATGGGAGCAATGCAAGTTGAAGATCATATGTTAAAAGATGCTTTAACAGATCCTTTTGGTAATATGCATATGGGTATTACTGCTGAAAATATCGTTGATAAACACAGTATCTCTAGAGAAGCACAAGATCAATTTGCTTTTGGATCACAACAAAAAGCAATTGCCGCTGTTGATTCTGGAAGATTTGTTGATGAAATTATACCGATTGAAATTAAGACAAGAAAAGGTGTAAAAGTCTTTGATAAGGATGAATATCCAAATAGAACTACTACATTAGAAATATTAGGTAAATTAAGACCAGCATTTAAAAAAGAAGGTTCAGTAACAGCTGGAAATTCATCAGGAATTAATGATGGAGCTTCATTTACAATTTTAGCAAGTGAAGAAATGGTTGAGAAATTTGACTTACCTGTTTTAGCTGAAATAGTTGCTATTGGTCAAGGTGGAGTAGACCCTAATTATATGGGGCTTGGACCTGTACCAGCAATAAGAAATACTTTAAAAGCTGCTAATATGAAATTATCTGAAATAGAACTAATAGAGTTGAATGAAGCCTTTGCTTCACAATCACTAGGAGTAGTAGCTGAATTAGCTGAAGAACATGATTTAACAGCTGATGAAATATTAGAAAGAACAAATGTTAATGGTGGAGCAATCGCATTAGGACACCCTGTAGGTGTTTCTGGAAACAGAATAGTTGTCACATTAATACACGAAATGATAAAAAGAGATTTAAAATTTGGATTAGCTAGTTTATGTATCGGTGGCGGTATGGGAACTTGTGTAATCATTAAAAGAAAGTAGGTCTAATAATGAGATTAGAAGGTAAAATAGCTGTTGTAACAGGTGGAGCGCAAGGAATTGGAATGGAAATAGCAAAAGAGTTTGCTAGAGAAGGCGCTAAAGTTATCGCTTGTGACATGGGCGAAATGAAATATGAAATGGAAAACGTAGAATTTTACAGATTGAATGTTACTGATGTTGAAGGATGCCAAAAATTCTTCAATGATACAGTCGAAAAATATGGAAAAATAGATATCTTGGTTAACAACGCTGGTATCACAAGAGATTCAATGACAAGAAAAATGACAGATGAACAATGGAATCTTGTATTAGACGTTAACTTAAAAGGCGTATTTAATTTAGTTAGATATATCGGTCCTCAAATGGAAAATATTGGTGGAGGATCTATTATCAATATTTCATCAGTAGTTGGAGTTTTTGGTAATATTGGACAAGCTAATTATTCAGCGACTAAAGCTGGAATAATTGGTTTAACTAAAACTTGGGCTAAAGAATTTGCGAGAAAAGGTGTACCGGTTAGAGTTAATGCAATAGCACCGGGATACTGTATGACTGAAATTTTAAAAACAGTACCACAAGATTTATTAGACAAATTTGCTGCAATGACTATGCTAAAACGTTTAGGACAACCTGAAGAAATTGCAAAAGTAGCATTGTTCTTAGCTAGTAATGAGGCATCATATGTAACGGGTCAAACTATCCAAGCAGATGGTGGAATGAGATTATAACCTTAAGAGAGAAAGACGTGAGATTATGAAGAAACCAGTGGTGGGAATTGTTGGGACAGGTATATATTTACCTGAAAAAGAATTAACAGCTAAAGAAATTAGCGAAAGCACGAAAGGTGTCTGGACCGAAGAAGCTATTATCAATAAATTAGGGATAAAAACTAAATTAGTTCCTGGTGAATCTGATGGGACACAAGAAATGGGTGCTTTGGCAGCTATTGACGCATTAAAAAACACCGGAGTTAATCCTTTAGATATTAATGTAATTATTTGTGTTGGAGAAGAATGGAAAGAATACCCATTAACAACATCAGCCTTATATATCCAAGATAGAATTGGCGCTACAAATGCTTGGGGTATAGATGTAGCTAATCGTTGTTGTACAACTGTTTCAGCTATGAAAATGGCTAAGGATATGTTAATCGCCGATGAAGAGATTAACATGATTATGGTTGTGGGTGGATATCGTAACTGTGACTTTGTTGATTACACAGACAAAAACATGTCAATGATGTATAACTTAGGCGCTGGAGCTGGAGCGATAATACTTCAAAAAAACTATAATAAGAATTTGTTATTAGGATCTCATATTATAGCTGATGGATCTTTATCTAGAACTGCGGGAGTAGAGATTGGTGGAACTGAAAATCCAATAACTCATGAAAATTTAGAAGAAGCTAAAAAATCATTGAGATTAATGGATGCAGTTAAAATGAAAGAAAAACTAAACAAAGTCTCTATGCCAAATTGGTTTATGTGTATTGATAAATCATTGGAAAAATCTGATTTAGAAAGAAAAGATATTGATTACTTAGCAATCCTTCATATTAAACGTTCTGGTCATAACGGTATTATGGAAACACTTGGATTAAAAGAAGAACAGACAATATATTTAGAAAACTATGGTCATATCGGACAAGTAGACCAAATCCTATCATTACACTTAGCTCTAGAGCAAAAGAAAGTTACGGATGGATCAATTGTCTGTATGTTAGCTGCTGGAATAGGATATGTATGGGCAGCAAATATTATTAAGTGGGGTGAGGCTTAATGTTTGATACTACTGGATTTTGGCAAAAAATTTTATTGTTTGTCATAATTTTAGTTGCTATATATGCATTTGTTAATTTAGTCTTTTTAAGAAAAATAAAAAATAAAAATAAAATTCAAAATATAATGATAAATGTTCTTTTAGGAGTTGGGGTATTCTATCTATTCTTAAGAATATTTAAGCTTATACCAGATGTTTTAGATCCAGGTTATTTCTTTATGCAGACAATAGTTAATTCAGTTACGCAAGTATGCGTTTTGGCTTTAGCTACAACAGGAATAGTTTTGATTTTTAAAACATCAACTACAACAAATTTCTCACAAGGTATGGTAGCTACATTTGGGGCTTTTGTAGCCGCAAAATTAATAATTTACTTCACTGCTACTTATACAGATTTGGGAAATACAGCTGTTGTACTATTAGGGGTTTTAGGAAGTGGAATCACTGGTTTCTTATTGGGAGTTTGTATTGATATATTTATCATTCGAAAATCCAAAGTAAGTACTCCAGTAGGTAAACAGATGATTACAATGGGATTAGTTCTAGTTTTTTCTGGAGCAATACCAATTATCTTTGGATCGTTACCAATAACAATTCCAAGACTTTCTTATGATCCAAATGTTGCATTTACAATATTTGGGAAAACATTATCAATAACAGTAAGTGCAATATATGCTTTAGGCATCTCAGTTGTTCTATTAGGGCTTCTGTTCTCTGCACTCCGTTTTACTAAATGGGGTTTAGGAGTAAGAGCTACAGCTTCTAATGAAGTTGTTGCTAGTATGATGGGAGTTAACACTAGAAAAATTACAGCGTTTAGCTGGGGTATTGCCGGCCTGTTAGGAGGGGTTGCAGCGGTTATTTTAGCACCTAACAGTGGTAATGTTCAAGTTGCATTAATGATACCTACACAGGTCAACGGATTTATGGCAGCTATTTTAGGAAGTTTTTCATCTTTCTTGGGCCCTTTAGTTGCAAGTATCTTAATACCTGTTTTGTCTGGTTTATTAGTTTTTGTTGTACCTTTATGGCAAAATGCAGTTGTTTACATAATTATTTTGGTTATCGTATTAGTTAAGCCTTTTGGTTTATTCGGTAAACCAATTGCGAAGAAGGTGTAATTATGCTATATAAAAATGAAATGTGTAAAGAGAGAAAAGCAAAAATTCAAGCAATTAAAAATCATCCATATTTTGGATTTGTGATATTAACGTTAGTAATGCTAGTAGTTCAATTACTTAGAGTTGTTGGCGTTGATGTTCCAATAACTATTTTAAGAGCATTTGGGTTAACAATGATTTATATTATTATTGCCTTAGGATTTAGTATCTTACTTGGATATGCTGGACTTGCATCATTGGGTACGGCAGGATTTGTTGGTATTGGTACATACATTGTAGGGTATTTTACAAAAAACTTAGAATTATCAATATTCTTGATTGTTTTAATATCTATACTTGGAGCGATAGTGATTGGTACGATTGTTGGTTTCATATCCTTGCGGATTGAGGGAATGTATCTAGCGATTATTACTTTAGGTCTATCAGAAATATTGAATGAAGTATTTAAAAATGCAGTAAATATTACTAACGGCACTAATGGTTTGGGACTCAATGGATTAGTACTGTTCAAAAATATAATCAATATTGATCATAATACGATATTTGTAGTGTTAGCCTTTCTGATGTTTATCATAATGGTCTTGACATTAAATATTATGAAAAGTCCAACTGGGAGAGCATTACTTGCGATGAGAAACTCATCATCAGCAGCTCAAGCAATGGGAGTAAGCATATTTAAATATCGCTTATTGGCTTTTATAATATCTAGTGTATATGCTTTCCTTGGGGGAGTATTCTATATGTCTTATGTGTCTTTTACGATTCCAACATCATGGTCATTAGCATTTTCACTAAATATTTTAGCTGCGGTTATCGTTGGTGGATCCCAATCTATCTATGGAATTGTATTGGGAACCTTTATGATTTTCGGGTTAAATTTAGCAGTATTTCAACAAATTCCTTTATTTATTGAAAATCCAGCAATTAGTGTAGTATTCAATGGAGTATTGATTATTGTTGTTATTATGTTCTATCCTGGTGGGTTAATTAGGCTAGTTAACACTATTAGCTTTAAACTCAAAGTAAAAATAAAGAAATGGAAACAACGAAGGAGGGAATATAAGTATGGCATCGATTCTGAATAAGATAAAAATATCTTGGATTAATAGCAGAATTAAAAGTCATCAAACAAAACATGATTTTAATTCAAACTTCCTTCCAATTAGAACTAGTTATCTAGAATCTATAAAAGTTAAAAAACTTGAAATATTAGATTTAAAGTATAAAAACAAATTATTACCATTCGAATTAAAAGCAGGAATCAAATCTGATTTTATCCAAAAAGAATTTGAAGAAGCTAAACAAGAAGTTGAAGACAAATATTACTGGAAAGAAAGAGCTTTAAAACAAACTCTTATAAGAAAAAACAGTCAAGATACAGAGGAACTTAAATCTTTAATAGTTGAAAAGAATAATGTATTAACCATATTAAATGATGAATTCTACATTAAGGAACCTTTAAAGGCTGATATTGAAGCTTATAATACAAATGAAAAAAGTATTAATGAAGCATATCAATCAAATGTCAAACAACTTGAAGAGAAATTTACAAAAAAAATATCTGCGATTACAACTAAAATTAATAAATCAGTAGAAGTTCACAAAAATGCTTTAAAAGAACTTAAAACTTCACTATTAAAAATTGAAGTTAAAGGAAAAAAAGAATTAATAGATGAAGGCATTATATTAAAAGTGGATAATCTATCAATGCATTTTGGTGGATTGAAAGCAGTTGATGAACTTAGTTTTGAAGTTAAAGAAGGCGAAATATTTGGTTTAATTGGACCAAACGGAGCTGGTAAAACAACAGTGTTCAACTGTATAACAAGGTTTTATAAACCCACAGATGGTGACATTTACTTCAATAATAGTTTAAATGAAGTAGTTCACTTAAATGATGTTATGGTTCATAACGTCATTAAAGAAGGGGTAGTTAGAACTTTCCAAAACGTTGAAATGATCTGGGAATTAAATATTATTGATAATTTACTAGTAGCTGCCCATACTATGTATCGCAGTGGTTTCTTTGGACATTTATTTAATTCAAGATTATTAAGACAAGAAGAAATAGTAATGAGAAAAAAAGCAGAAAAGATTTTGTTCGATTTGGAATTATTACAGTATGCTTACCAATATCCATTAGGATTGCCTTATGGGATATTAAAAAAAATAGAATTAGCGAGAACTCTAATGGTTAATCCAAAATTAATTATTTTAGACGAACCAGCTGCTGGTCTTAATGACGCAGAAACTATTGGATTAGCTAATACAATAAAAAAAATCCAAAAAGATTATCAAGCAACAATCTTCTTGGTAGAACATGATATGGGATTAGTTATGGATATCTGTGATACAGTATGCGCAATCTCATTTGGTCAAAAATTAGCGATTGGAACCCCTAAAGAAATACAAGGTAGTAAAGTAGTCCAAGAAGCTTATTTAGGTGGTGAGTAAAATGGCTAAGATGTTAGAAGTAAAAGATTTAATAGTTGATTACGGTATCATCCGAGCTATTAAAGGAATTAACCTATCAGTAGAAGAGGGTAACATTGTAGCTATACTAGGAGCTAATGGCGCAGGAAAAACCTCAACTATTAGAACTGTTAATGGAATTGTTAAAGCTAGCGGTGGAGAGATTTTATTAAAAGGTGAAAAGATTACTAATCTAGAACCTTACAAATTAGCTGCCAAAGGAATTATTCAATCTCCTGAAGGAAGATTGATCTTAAAAGGATTAACAGTTGAAGAAAACCTAAATGTTGGAGCTTATTCTTTAAAGTCTATCATTATCAATGGAGTTAAAAAATCAGCTGGTCATTTAAGAAAAGAAACCTTAAAAGAAGTTTATGAATTGTTTCCAGTATTAAAGGAAAGAAAGAAACAGCAAGCATCCACTTTATCAGGTGGAGAACAACAAATGTTAGCGATTGGTAGAGCCTTAATGGCAAGACCAAAATTATTATTACTGGATGAACCTTCACTAGGGTTAGCACCTCTTATTGTTCAAGAAATATTTCAAAAGATTCAACATATCAAAGAAAAAGGAACAACTATCCTTATAGTTGAACAAAATGCCTATCAAACTCTAAAAATAGCTGATTATGTATACGTGTTAGAGTTAGGGAAAGTTAAATCTGAGGGAAAAGCTGAAGATTTATTGAAAGATGATCAATTAGTTAAAGCCTATTTAGGCGGTTAAGATTGGTAATAGCCAGGCAAGAGAACTGGTTAATTATAGAAGAAATTTATAAGAAGGAGATAGTTATGAAAAAATTAGTATTATTATTTACACTAGTAGCATTCGGATTCGCTTTTGTAAGTTGTGGAGAAACAACTACCGAAGAAGTTACTACAGCAACAACTGCTGAACAAACCACTGCTGGACCAGAAATGGCACAAGGGGTTACTGAAACAACTATTAAAGTTGGAAACACTGCTGCAGTATCTGGATTTTTAGCATTTGTTGGAATTCCTTTCAACGCTGCTATAGAAGCTGTTTTCAAACAAGTTAATGATGCAGGTGGAATTGACGGAAGAACAATTGAATTTGTTTCTTACGATGATACCTTTGACGCTGCACTAGGTGTAACTTACACTGAAACTCTAGTAGAAGATGATGAAGTATTCGCATTGGTAGGTCACTTTGGAACTCCAACTGTTGGAGCTACAATTGATTACATCCAAGAAAAAGGTGTACCTATGGTATACGCGGCGACTGGTATTAATGCTTTATACTTTGAAGAAAGTTTAGGAAACCCAGTTATGGCAGTTCAACCAATCTATATGACAGATGGTAGAATTATGACTTCACGCGCAATCATGGAAAAAGTTTATGGTGCAGGCGAAGATGAAGCATTAGCAGCTGATGGAACAATTGGTGTATTATACACTAATGATGACGTTGGTAACTCAATCAAAGCTGGAGTAGAAGCAGAAATGGCAGCATTAGGAATCGCAGCTAACAGAGTTTATTACATCGCTGTTACAGATTTAACAGTTGATACAGCTATTCTTTTATTAAAAGGATACGGTGTTTCTTCAGTTATCTGTGCTATGAACCAAGGACCTTTCGCTTATACATTAACTTCAATGTACAACCAAACATTAGAAGTACCTGTATTCTCATCATATGTAAACGCAGATGTATCTGCAGTTGACCATACACAGTTCTCAGCAGCTCGCCCAGTTTATACAAATGCATGGGTTGACATTTTTTCTGAAAAAGGTCAATTAGACGTAGATGATTATGTAGCATGTATTGCTCAAGCAGATCTAACTGATGAAGAAAAAGCAGCTTATTATACAAATTCATACGCAACTGCTGGATATATCGCAGCTATGGTATTTGTTGCTGGTTTAGAAAGAGTAGCAGCTAATGGTGAAGACTTAACTTGGGATAACTACATTGCAGCTATGGAAGAATCACCAATTGATATTCCTATGGGTGGAACAGTAGACTTCTCAGGCGGTAAACGTTGGGGAATCTCAGCTATGTCATTATTGAAATATGATTTCGTTTTAGGTGATGATCCTACAACAACTGATGTAGTAGAAACAGATTTCGTTATTGAGTCATTTGGAAAAGTAAGAGAAATTGAAACATTATTAGAAATTGAAGCAAAAAGCTAACTAATAAAAACTAACTTATTTATATTACTAGAGATGGCAATTTGGGAGAACGCAAATTCTCCCTTAATTGTCACGCAAAAAAGTAGGAGGAAAACCATGAAAAACCCTAAATACGTTAAAATTACAGACATAATTAACTTGGTTAAAAGTGATATGCATATCGTAGTTGGATCTGCAGCAGCTGAACCAAGAGAATTTATGGTTAATTTATCGAAAGCAGGTGACAGAGTTAAAAATGTCACTGTTTCAAACTGCCTTCCAGTGGTGGATGCAGATTTCTATATTGATGAAAAATATAGAGACACATTTTTCTTGGATGGATGGTTTTATACATCCGTATTAAGAAAGGCTCATAAACATGGAAATATATCGTTTATTCCTAATAATTTACATTTTGCAGGAAAGAAACGTTTAGATTATAGAAAAGTAGATATTTTTGTTACAGCGGCGACAATGCCGGATAAGCACGGTTTCATTTCTTTGTCATTATCTAACATCTATGAAAAAGAAGTATTAGAGCGAGCGGATATAGTTGTAATAGAAGTAAATGATAACTTCCCTAGAACCCTAGGGGATATGGAAGTGCATATCAATGATATTGATTATTTAGTGAAAACTGACTATGAACCACCAACAATCCCAAATTTAGAACCATCGGATAAAGACACGGTGATTGGTAATTTGATTGCTGAAAAAATTAACGATGGTGACAATCTACAACTAGGAATAGGTGGAATACCTAATGCAGTAGCTAATGCATTGAAAGGTAAGAAAGACTTAGGAATCCATACTGAGATGTTTACTAGCGGTATGGTAGATTTAATAAAAACTGGTGTTATAAACGGTAAGAAGAAGACTTTACATAAAGGAAAACATGTTTGTTGTTTTGCCTATGGAACAAAAGAAATGTATGAGTTCATTGATGGAAATCCATCAGTTATGTTATTGCAAGGAAAATACGTTAACGATCCAGCTATCATTGGATTAAATGACAACCAAGTATCGATTAATAGCACTTTAGAGATTGATTTAACAGGTCAATGTTGCAGTGAATCTATAGGCACAAGAATGTTTTCAGGTACGGGTGGACAAAGTGATACAGCTATTGGCGCACAAAATGCTAAGAACGGTAGATCATTTATTTCATTGTACTCAACAGCTATGGTAAGAAATAGAGAAACGGGAATAAAAGAAGAAGTTTCTAAGATTGTTTGCACCCTTAAAAGAGGAGCTGCTGTGTCACTATCTAGGAACGATGTTGACTATGTTGTTACTGAATATGGTATTGTTAGTCTAAGAGGTAGAAATCTCCGGGAAAGGGCTAAATTACTTATTTCAATCGCTCATCCTAAATTCAGAGATGAGCTATACAAAGAAGCTATTAGAGAGGGCTTTCTCAATGAGCATTTTTAATTATAATGGAAGAGATATCTTCTATGAATTAGATGGAGATCCAAACAGACCAAAAATCCTAATTCTTAATGGAATTATGATGTCAACAAAATCTTGGATTCCTTTTATGAATACTTTAACAGAGCAATTTCAAGTATTAAGAATGGATTTTTTTGATCAGGGACAATCACATAAATTAGTGGGAGAATCCTATACACATGAAATTCAAATCAATTTATTGAAAGATTTATTGAACTATTTAAATATACGTAGTATTAATATAGTGGGAATTTCATACGGAGGAAATGCGGCTTTAGCATTTGCTTGTAAATATCAAGACTATGTTGACAGATTATTATTATTAAATTCTTGTGCATACACCACTCCATGGCTAAAGGATATAGGTGACGGGTGGATGCGCGCTGGCGCGACAAGAGATGGATCTTTATATTATAAGGTTTCAATTCCAGTTATTTATTCTGAAAAATACTATGAGGAAAATATAGAATGGATGCGAGCTAGAGAAAAAGTTTTAAATCCCATATTCGCGAATCCAGATTTCTTAGATGCTATGGAGAGACTAACTCTATCCGCTGAACCTTATGATGTAAGAGATAAGTTAAGTAGCATTGATGTACCTGTAATGATAATCTCGGCGGAACAAGATACACTTACACCAATGAGAGATCAAGAGTACTTATATAAACACATCAAGAATGCAAATTGGATTAAACTGCCAGATGTAGGACACGCATCTATGTATGAAAATCCATTAATATTTACGTCACTAATAACAGGATTTTTCTTAGTTAAAGACGTAAAGTACAAGATTTAGTAAATTAAGTATTACTGAGAAAAGTGTTGACAGTAATATAGTTTTTTCTCATTATCCTAATAATATTTGCAGTTTTAAAAGAGGACATATGGCTTTAATTAGGCTTGTATGTCCTCTTTTAAAGAGAAAATTCACAAAAAAAACACTATCGACTTGACAAAATGACATGACTATCGTATACTAATTATGTAAATAGCAAAACTAGTGAAAGCTAGTGACGCAAAGCTATAGGGCCTTCGCAAGATGGTAGCCAGTTGCCGTTATCTTTTAAAGATGAGGGCGTTTTTTTATTTCTTAATTAGACTTAAGGATAAAGGAGCGCGACGAATCCAAGGTGGTGGCATTTTTTTATTTCTTAATTTTATTTAAGAATGGAAAAATGCAACGAATCTAAGATAAGGGCTTTTTTATTAGCTTAAAAGGTCGTTATCGTAAGGGATTGGGGGTTGACTTATGATATGAGAAAAACAGTCAAGTTAGCTGAACGCGTACTATCTGCATCAAGAGCTACTAGAGTTTCTAAAGCAAGCCGTTTAGGCATTATCGTAAGCGCAATCCTAACTTTCTTAATCTTCTCAATTTCATACTATGGAGAGGTTGTTGGGAACTTTACTTTCACAGTTGATAGGGTAGCGCAGAATGCCGGTATCACACTGTACGAAAATTATGAACTCAAGGATTATACATCTAGATTAATCTCTGACAAAGTTGAAAATGCAGAAGGTATGACTTCGTTATGTGGAACAGAATATTCAGATTTTCCTCTTGGTAGCACAGTTTGCTTACCATCAGACGCAGAATTGTCTATGACTGATGGGCCAAATAATGGCGATTCCTATATTTCTTATACATTTTATGTAGAGAATGGTGGGGACGCAATAGTTGATGTTAGTTCAAGAATTAACATTATCCAGACAGCCAGAGGAGCTGAAGAAGCATTAAGGGTGAGAGTTTATATAGATGGGATAGGCACAACATACGCTAAAAGGCAGTCAACAAGAGGCGCTGCACCTAATGAACTAGAACCACTTACAGAAGCATTCTATAGCTTAAATGAAGTTATGTATCAAGAATTTACCGAATTCAAACCCGGAGATGTAATGAAAGTTACAGTAATTATCTGGTATGAAGGCGAAGACGCTGATCACACTATTGGGTTAGTTGGTGGCGGAGTGAAAATGGACATGCAATTTTCAATAATACGTGTCTATGGTGATGAAGATTTATAACATGAAGAAAAAAATATAAAAAAATAAAAGGAGAATTAAAATGAAAACTTTAAGAACGAAAGTAATATTATCTGCATTCGTATTATTATTCGCATTAGTTGCGACCATAGGTTCAACTTATGCATGGTTCACAGTATCAAGTACAGTAACTGTTGAAACTATGAACATTGATGTTCAAGCACAAGACTCACTATTAATTAGAATTTATGATGGAGAAAATCAAGCAACAGCTGATGGATGGATGTCAGACGTTTCTGCGAACTTCTCAGGATTTGTTACTTCAACAGATATATCAAATGCAACCACAGCTGGGTATGATGCTTTGAGTACATGGAAATTGAGACCACTAACAGCGGCATCAGCTCCAACAACAGCTGACATGACTGATTACACTGCACTAGATTTAAGCGGATTATCATATATTACAAACATTGAGAATGAAGCAAACCGTGCATTAACTGATGGTTTTGCTACCTTGGGTAACAGCACAGTTGGTGGATATGTTGAATTAAAATTTTGGGTTGTTTCTCAAGCTACTGCCAACAATGTTGTAATGCAAGACTTAACAATAGCTGCTGCTGCTGGTGATACTACAGCTATTGCAGATGCAGTACATGTAGGAACCATTGAAGACGACACTCCTGCAAACGAAAATATTTTTGCAAAAGATTCAGATTATGGGTTCGCTTTTACAGCAGATTTCGCTGGATTTAATGAGACTACAGGGGCTTTAAATACCGTTGTTACACCAGCAACTTTGACTGCTTTACATGCATCATTCTATGATTCATCTGGAACAAGTACATATTCTGATGCTGATACTACTATAGGAAATGCTACAGTAATTGCTGCATTAGGTGCAGATTCACCGGAATTAGTATCAGTTATAATCTATATTGAAGGTTGGGATGCAGAAGCTTCAAACAGTATTATCAATGCTTCATTTGATATTTCATTCTTATTTGCAATTCAATAATTAGATAAAATTCAAATATAATCCATATTGCTAACATAACTTAGGGTCGCCCTAAGTTATGTTAACATAAGGATAAGGATTATGTTGTCTAAATCTTTTATATAATTAAGGGTTTAGACGAGATTTTCCTTAAATTTAACGAAAAACTACCGAAAATCGGTAAAAAACCAATAATCATGATGAAAAAAAGTCTTATATAATATATAATATAGTTTGGTATTATGTTATTTATTAAATTAAGGAGATAATTATGAAAGAAAAAGATACAACAAAGAAGAGAAAAAGTAGAGTAGCGAATATTGTATTTTGGGTTGTATTAGCTATTGTTGCTATATACTCTGTAATCGCACTCGTTTCGACAGATGATGGAGTTACTACTCTTTTTGGTGGAAATGCATTTACTGTACAAACAGATTCAATGTCACCAACATTTGATAAAGGCGACTTAATCTACATTGACACAGATGTCAATGTTGATACAATTCTAGTAGATGATGTAATAACTTATCAAATTCTTCTTGATGTTAACGGCGACGGTGAAGATGAATGGGTTTATAATTCTCATAGAGTTATCAACATTGAAGAAGATCCAAATGGGTATTTACACTTTACAACTAAAGGTGACAATAATGCTTTAGCTGATGAAGGTAATATTCATGAAAGCTATGTAATCGGTGTTTGGACAGAAAAAGTAACAAAAAATATTGGTGGTATTATTGATGGAATCGTTGGATTCTTACAATCTGGAACCGGATTTTTTATATTCATCGTGTTACCATGTCTTGCATTTTTAATTTATGAAATTGTGAAATTTATTGGGGTTATGACAGAATATAAAACCCAACAAATTCTTACTGATAGAGTAAAGTTACAGGAAGAAGCTTTGGTAATGGCTAAAGCTCAACTCGAAGAAGAAGCTAGATTACAAGCATTGGAAAAAGAGAAAGATAAATAGTAGAATTTCTCATTTAATGTCTGTTGTTTCTTCTAGAAGGAGGACTACAAATGAATGAGTTTTCAAGATTTTATGTAGAAATTTATAAATATATTTGGCAAGACCTCGTCTTCTTTTTTAGAGAAGCCGTCTGGAAAGATACGATCCTTAAGTTTTTTGAAAACTTACAATCGTATTTTGATTTATTACTGATAGATTCGGTTGACTTTACAGTAATATCCTGGGTGATGGTTCTTGCCACTTTTATATTGAATTTATCACTTATAGTATTTGTAATAGTAAAATTTATTTTATGGTTTAGAAAATTTGCCTCTTTCAGAGCAATTGAAATAGAAAAAAATGAACTTATTGAAGAAATCGCTAGACTTAATGACAAAGTATTAGATTTAGCAGACGAAAAGAATCAAATTTTAGCATTAAAAGTATCTCAATTAGGTATTAATGCTAGAACTAAAGAACCTGAAGCTAAAGTTTATACTGGTAGTGGCACTGTTAGTGAGCCTAGTGGTATGGCTACAATGACCGGAGTTAGATTACAACCTGCTTTTGAAGCCAACACTTATGGTGCAGCCGCTTCAAAATCAGTTAGCCAAAGAACTGTAGTATCTGGAGGTTCTGGATCACAAGGAACTACTCCATCAGGCCCAGCTGGAGATTCAAGATTTATCAAATTAATTAAAGTTGATGAAGAATATGCAGGAAAAGATACTCACATCTACATGGAAGAAGATGATTATGTATCATTACCAGAATTAGTTACTAGATTTGTTAACTTCTCAGCTTCAAAACTAAAACTATATTACAAACCTAGAATGATATCACAATTTTTTGCTGGTATGGCTTCTTCAAAAGTATTAATCCTAGAAGGCATCTCTGGTACAGGTAAAACAAGTTTACCTTATGCCATGGCTAAATTTTTCGATAATAATGCGGCTATGATATCAGTACAACCATCATGGCGAGATAGAGCTGAAATCTTAGGATACTTAAATGAGTTTACAAAGAGATTTAATGAAACAGATTTCCTTAAAGCGCTTTACGAAGCAATCTATAGAAAAGATGTTAACTTAATTGTATTAGATGAAATGAACTTAGCTAGAATTGAATACTATTTTGCAGAGTTCTTATCAATCATGGAAATGCCAGATCCAACTGAATGGAAAATTGATTTAGTACCTGATACTAAACCTACAGATCCAATGAAAGTAATAAATGGTAAAATTACTGTTCCTTTAAACGTTTGGTTTGTTGGTACAGCTAATAAAGATGACTCAACTTATACAATTACAGATAAAGTATATGACCGTGCAATCGCACTCGAATTTGAATCAAAAGGAGAGTTTTTCCAAGCTCCTGATACAGATCCAATCCAAATGAGTAGTAGTTACTTACAAGAGTTGTTTGATGAAGCTATTCATAAATATCCAGTAAGTGAAGAAGCATTAGCTAAATTCTCAATCCTTGATAAGTATATCCAAACTAAGTTCAAAGTTGCCTTTGGTAACAGAATCATGGGACAAGTTCATAAATTTGTACCAGTATTTGTTGCTTGTGGTGGAACTGAAGAAGATGGATTAGATTACATATTTGCGAATAAGATTCTTAGAAAATTCGAAAATTTAAATCTTGCATTCTTACAAAACGAGTTAACTTCACTAATTACTCAAATAAAAAAAGTTTTCGGTAAAAACGGATTCGAAGAATCAGTTAAGTTTATCAGAAACTTACAGAACATGATGTAGGTGAATGGGATGAAAGAAGGATCAGCTAAAAAATATTTTAAGAAGATTAATACCACTTTTGAGGGTGTAAATAGACAAGATGAGTTTGCTAAAGTATTCTTAAATGTAATTGAAAGTGCAGAGACTGAATTATATCAAAGAGAACGTAGAGAGAGAAGAGTATTTGATGATTCTTGGATGGATGCGGTAGAGCATATAATTCCTGTTATCGATAAATTGACTAGAAACCCTAGAGAAATGCTTAAAAAAGTATCTCTTGTAGTTCCAGTTGAACGAGCAAAAAAAATTGACGCGGATACGATTAGACATCTCGCAGCTAATACCCAATTTATTAAAAAAGCTGAGAAAAATGGAAATATTATTCCATCAAAAGTACTTACAAACTACTCTGATTCTGATTTAGGAACATATGAAAATAGATTCCTAATGACTTTAGTTAATAAATTGTATATATTTATTGAGTTAAGGTATAACTTAATTGTTGAAAAGTCAAAAACTGAATATGTAAATTATTTAAAAGTTCATTCAGCACTTAAATGGGATGAAAAACTTATTGATTATGATATCACTTTAAGAATTCATGAAGATACAAGTGCAGATGAAATGGCGAAAAAAAATCAAGAATTATTAAGAAGAATTACTGAGATGCGTGCTGCAATAACTAACTATAAAATGTCAAGTTTTATGAAACAGATGCAAGGGTTTATACCTGTTAGACCTCCTATTATTAAAACAAATATTATCCTTAAGAACTTCGATTATTCAAGTTGTTATGATATGTGGATTTTAATTGATCAAGTTGATAGGATGGGATTTGATGTTGATGTTTTTGAACGAGATGTAGAATTTCATGATAAATACTTAGAACAAATTCAAAATGTTATGATGGTTTTATATGCTACAATCACAAACAACCAAATAGAAGATTTTTCTCAATCTTTAGATATACCATTTAATTATCGAAAACGTAAAAATCCAAAGATATTACAAACTTATGTTAAAGATCAGTATATTGAACCTGGAGATTATACATTTGAAGATAATTCCTTGAATCAGTATTTCCTTGATCAAATCAGGAAAAACAATGATCAAAGATATAAAACGCTAATTGATGCTGGCATTACCGAAGAAGAATCTATAAAGATTATTTATGAAAGGCTTGCAGCTATAGCCGATGCCGCGTTTGTTGACTTTATGAATGAAAATTATAAACCTGATGACGAAAAAGATCTTGAGGACAAGATTAAAGTACAAAATAAAGTACTTGGAATTTATCGTTCTATTGATTTAATAAAGAAAGACGATATTAAAAAGCTTGGAACCCAAAAATCTCTAGCGCAACTGACTTTAAACAATTTCCGTGAGGAGTTGAAAAAAGAAAAGGCAGATAAAAGACTTCAAAAACAAATCGCTAAAGCTGAAGCTCAGAAACGCGAAATGGATATAAAACGTATTGAAACTGCAAAAGCTATTGAAAACAAGAAAAGACTTGAAAAAGCTAAAAAAGTATTAGAAGATGCAGATAAAGAGAGAAGAGAAAAAAAGATCAGAAAACTAAGAGAATATAGTTAAAAAAAAGAGGTGAGACAATGATCAAAAGACGTTTATCCTTATCGTTGCTAGCAATGATAGAATCCGTATTTTTGTTTGTAATCACCTTTTTTCTATGGGCTGATATTTATTAAATTTTTTAATATTTGAGGACTAGTAATTCAGCTTGACATATATTTTTTTGTAAAACAAGTTGATAATATCATCATAAGATTTTTTAACCACACATTCTACTTAATTGAGTCTTAGTAGACTCCGTTTTTTGAGGAGAGAACATGAAAAAAATATTCAAAAAATCAGTAAATATAATCCCTTACCTATTTTTGCTGATTGCATTTATCTTAATAATTTCGATGGCTACTTCCATAAGAAAAGGTGAAACACCTAGCATCTTTGGAAGAGCAATTTTCTTAGTGGTAACACCTTCAATGGAAGATACAATAATGGTTGGTGATATAATTTTTGTTGATATGGATCCAGGAAAATTTGTGGTAGGAGATATAATCACATTTAGACAACCTACTAATGAAGACATAGTAATTACACATAGAATAGTTGAAATTGAAGAAATAGATGGAATTAAATACTATACAACAATGGGTGATAATAACTTTGAATCTCTGGATTGGGAAATAGATTTTCTTGAGGAGTTAATTATTGGAAAATATGTATCAAAATCTGGACTTTTAGGTGATGTTTATCAATTTGTTTTTGCTAGTGGATTTAATCTAATATTTATTGTTATTATATTAGTATTTGTTACTATTGGTGGAATGGAAATATCTAATATTGTCAAACAGCTTAAGATAGCAAAAGAAAAACAATTGCTTGAAGAGAAAGAAAAAATGCTTGAAGAAGAGCTAAACAAATTAAGAAAAGCCAAAGAAGATAAGGAAGAATAATATGGAATTTACTGTGTTATCTAGTGGTTCCAAGGGAAACGCTACCTATTTAGAAATAGGAAATGACAAAATATTAATAGATTGTGGTTTAAGTTATAAACAGCTAAATCTAAGGTTAACTGAACTTAATAGAAGTATAGATGGATTAACTAAGATATTCATAACTCATGAGCATAGTGATCATGTTGCTCATCTAAGTATGTTAGCTAAGAAACACGATGTGAAAATATATTTAAGTGAGGGAACTTTAAAAAATCTTAACAAAAAAATACGTTACGTAATAGATAGTACTAAGTTCAATATAATCGCGCCTGAAGAAACCCTAGAGTTTGATGGATATAGCGTATTACCATTTATGGTATATCATGATGCGTTTGAACCACTTGGATATCGTTTCTTTGAAAATGAGAAATCTTTAGTTTATATTACTGATACAGGGTATTTTCCAACTAGAAAATTTCACTTGATATCTAATGCTGAAGCATACATAATTGAAAGCAATCATGAAGTTGAGATGTTACTTGAAAGTGATAGACCTTGGTTGCTAAAGCGTAGAATTCTTGATGATGAAGGGCATTTATCAAATGAAGACTCAGCTAATTTGCTTCTTAATTTAGCTGCAGAGAAAACACAAGTGATTGTGTTGGCTCACCTTTCAGAAGAATGTAATATAGAATCAAAGGCTTTGGATGCCTATAATAAAGTATTTTTAGACCAAGGTGTGGACATCTATTCTTACAAAATAATTGTAGCAAAACAACACTGTTCTACGGAAATGATTTCCGTAGAATAGTTTTTTTTTTAAGAAAACGTTTTTTCCCAAATTATCAATTGTCTTTAGCTACCTTTTGAGTTATAATATCATATGGACAATGTGTAAAATTAATAATATATTATTAGGAGGTTGTTTATGACAACAAAAAAAGTGTTTCAATCAATGGATGGAAACCAAGCTGCAGCGTATGCTTCATATGCATTTACTGAGGTAGCTGGGATATATCCTATTACACCATCATCTCCAATGCCTGAACATGTAGATACATGGGCTTCACAAGGCAAAAAGAATTTATTCGGAATGCCTGTTAAAGTTGTAGAAATGCAATCAGAAGCGGGAGCTGCTGGGACTGTTCATGGGTCTTTAATGGCTGGAGCTTTAACAACAACGTTTACTGCATCTCAAGGGTTATTACTTAAAATACCAAACATGTATAAAATCTCTGGAGAATTACTTCCTGGAGTTATGCATATTGCAGCTCGTTCATTAGCTGCACAATCACTATCAATTTTTGGGGACCATCAAGACATTTACGCTGCTAGACAAACAGGATTCTGTATGTTAGCATCTGGGTCGGTTCAAGAAGTAATGGACCTAGCTGGAATTGCTCATTTAGCTGCAATTAAATCTAGTATTCCATTTATGCATTTCTTTGATGGATTTAGAACAAGTCATGAAGTTAACAAAATTGAAGTTATGAATTATGATGTGTTTGATCGTTTGTTAGATAGAGAAGCGGTTAAAAAATTCAGAGAAAGAGCTTTAAATTCTAGTCATCCAGTTACAAAAGGTACTGCACAAAATGATGACGTGTACTTTCAAGCAAAAGAAGTTCAAGCAAAATATTACGTTCCTATTCCTGACATCGTAAATGAATATATGCAAGAAATATCAAAAGTAACAGGTAGAGCATATGCTCCATTCTCATATTTTGGCGCACAAGACGCTGAAAGAGTAATTATCGCTATGGGTTCTGTTACAGATACAGTTAGAGAAGTAGTTGATTTCTTGAATGAACAAGGTGAAAAAGTAGGTTTACTTGCAGTTCACTTATATCGTCCATTCTCAGAAAAATATTTCTTTGATGCATTACCTAAAACAGTTAAAAGCATTGCTGTTCTAGACAGAACAAAAGAAGCAGGCGCTACTGGAGAACCATTATATTTAGATGTTAAATCTGTATTCTATAATAAAGAAAATCGCCCAGCTATAGTTGGCGGAAGATATGGTTTATCAAGTAAAGATACTACTCCTGATCAAATCTTTGCTGTATTTAAAAACTTAAACGGTCAATTAAAAGATCAATTTACAATTGGTATTGTTGATGATGTAATGTTCTCTAACTTAGATTTAGAAGCTGCACCTCATACAACTGACCCTGAAACTACAGAATTATTATTCTTTGGTTTAGGATCTGATGGTACTGTTGGAGCTGTTAAAAATATATCAAAAATTATAGGTGATTATTCTGATTTATATGGTCAAGCTTATGCATCATATGATTCTAAAAAATCAGGTGGAGTTACAAGAATGCATTTGCGTTTTGGTAAAAACCCAATTCGTTCAACTTACCTAGTTAACAATCCTCATTTTGTTTCTTGTTCACAAGATAGTTACTTAACAAGATTCGATATGATTAAAGGTGTTAGAAAAGGCGGAAGATTCTTATTATCTACTACAAGAACTCCTGAAGAAATTGAAGCATTCTTACCAAATAATATTAAACAAATTTTAGCTAAACAAGAAGCTAAACTATATATAATTAATGCATATGAATTAGCAAAAGAAATTGGAGAAGTTAAATTAGTTTCTACAATTATGCAATCTGCTTTCTTTGCATTAAATCCACAAATCATGTCATTTGAGACTGCTCAAAAAGCAATGAAGTCTTATGCTAAGAAATCATTCACTAGTAAAGGTGAATCAATTGTCAAGATGAATTATAAAGCTGTTGATCTTGGTGGAGCTGCATTAGTAGAAATAGAAGTTAAACCTGAATGGGCTAACTTATTAGTTGCTGAAGCAGAAGTTACAGATAGACCTGATTTCATCAAAAATATCGCTGATAAAGTTAATGCTATTAAAGGTTATGATTTACCAGTTTCAGCTTTCTTAGGAATTGAAGATGGACAAATTCCAAACGGAACTACTCAATACGAAAAACGTGGAGTAGCCGAAGAAGTTTCAACTTGGATTTCGGAAAACTGTATTCAATGTAATCAATGTGCATACGCATGTCCTCATGCTTGTATTCGCCCAATCTTAGCTACTGAAGAAGAAGTTGCAAATGCTCCTGTAGACGCTAAATGGATAGATGCAAGAGGTAAAGGATTAGAAGGCTTGAAATATCGTATAGAAGTTTCAGTGCTTGACTGTACAGGATGCGCTGTTTGTGTTAATACTTGTCCTGCAAGAACTAAAGCTTTAGAATTAACGCCTTTATCTGAAAACGTTGAGAGAAAAGAACATGTTTTAGCAGATTATTGTTATAACGAAGTTGACTATAAAGATAATTTACTTGGAAAAAATATCTACAAAAATGTAATGTTTGCAAAACCTTATTTTGAATTCTCAGGAGCTTGTGCTGGTTGTGGAGAAACTCCATACATCAAATACGCAACTCAATTATTTGGAGAAAGAATGGTTATTGCTAATGCAACAGGATGTTCTTCAATTTATGGAGCTTCATTCCCAGCTTCACCTTATACATTAAATAAAGAAGGTAGAGGACCAGCTTGGGCTAACTCATTATTTGAAGACAACGCAGAATATGGATTCGGAATGAGAATTGCACAAAACACTATGCAAGATAGAATGCAAAATGTTATCGTAACAGAAGGATCAACATTCAAAGCAGAGTTAAAAGACCTATTAAATGAGTGGCTTGAAAATCGTCAAAATGGTGAAGCATCTCTTGCTTTAGCTAAAAAGATAATTCCTCTATTAGAAAATGAAAAATCAGAAGCAGCTAGTACATTACTAGAACTTAAAGATTTCTTTGTTAAACAATCTAATTGGATTATCGGTGGAGACGGATGGGCTTATGACATCGGTTATGGCGGTTTAGACCATGTAATAGCTAATGATGAAGATGTTAATATCTTAGTTTTAGACACTGAAGTTTATTCAAACACAGGTGGACAATCATCAAAAGCTTCAAGAGCAGCATCAATTGCTAAATTTACTGCATCTGGAAAACCAGGTAAGAAAAAAGACTTAGCAGCTCTTGCAATGTCTTATGAACATGTATATGTAGCTAGTATCTCTCACGGAGCTAACGCTACACAATTAAACAAGGCAATGATCGAAGCTGAAAATTATCCAGGACCATCACTAATCTTAGCTTACTCACCTTGTATCGCTCATGGAATCAAGGGCGGTTTAGGTAATTCTCATCAAGAAGCTAAATTAGCTACTGAATGTGGATATTGGCCAATCTTTAGATATGATCCAAGATTGATTGCTGAAGGTAAAAACCCACTTCAAATAGATTCAAGAGAACCTAAATGGGAAAAATATCACGACTACTTGTTAAACGAAAACCGTTACCAACAATTAGTTAAAACTAACCCAGAAAGAGCTAAAGAATTATTGAACAAAAACTTGACTGATTCTAAGAAACGTTGGGCAATGTACAAACGTCTAGCAACTATGGATTACTCAGAAGTAATAGAATAATTATAAATGGCACTCAATCGAGTGCCATTTTTTTTGTTTTCTCACAATAATTACACTGAATACAACTATAATATATATAAATATATACATATAAAAAAAAAACGTTTAAAATCAAATAGTTTTGTTATATAATATATTAGATACGAATTTTGAAGGAGCCTATGATATGCGAGTATATACGAAGAAAATTTTAATATCTTTCCTAGCAATTATTCTGGGAATTACACTAGTAGCTTGTGGTGATGATACTACAACAACAGGAACAAGTCCGAACGACGCTAAATTGCCTTTATTATCAAATCCAGAAGCTATATTTATCTCTACAGATGATTACAGTGTTACATACCAGGATTTATATGAGGAAGTAAAAATTAATGATGGGTTAAATCAATTGTTATTTATGGTTGATATTGACCTTTTAGGTGAATATATATCTGAAATTACCGACACAGAGATTGCTGATAGATTGAAACAATTAGTTTTTGGTACAGATGACCAAGAAGAAATCGATGAAATTGATGCAGAAACTCAAGCAGAAATGCAAAAATCTTTTGATGATAGCATGTACCTTCTGGGTTATACAGATCAAATTAATGACTATGTTAAATTGGTTATTGCTAGAGAAAACTATACTATTGAAAAAATTTTAGATGCTGAAAACAGTGAAGAAGAATGGTATATAGGTCCAAGTACAATTGCTCAATATTATGATTCACAATACAATTATGATATTCAAACAATCAAAATAAGATTTATGTCTGAATCAGACGCAAAAAGTGTTTTAAGAAGCTTCAATTTAGTATCTAAAGACGGAGAACTTAAACTATATACTGGAACTACTCCTTTGGAACAAGTTTCTAGTATAGGATTAAATGAAACAAATACTGAAAGTTTAACAGATACCGATCTTCTAGAACAATTCTTAACTCTATATAACTATATTTATGGAGATTTTAGAGATATTATTAGCACAGATTCATCAATTGGAGATTTACTAGCTAATGATGATTTAGTACTAGAATATGATAATTTACTTAAAGCAAATATTGCTTTTCCAGATTTCCTATACAAAACATTAGGAACTTATCAAGATAAAGTAAATGACGTTGATGATAAACTGTATTATACATATGAACCAGTACAATATTATTCAACAAATGATACAAGTTATTATATGATTTTGAATCTTGATAGAACAGAAAAAACAGATGTTGAAGATTTTGATGGTACAAAAGCAGAGTTAGTTGCTTTAATAGGCCAAGAAATCTATGATGAAATAGAACAAACAATTATTGATACAAATTTAAATACTTCTTCATTTGTATCAAATAGAGTGACTGAACTAAGACAAGAACACGATTTTAATGTATATGATTACTTTCTAGGTGTTGATTATCAAGCGGCTGATACTGAGTTTGAAATTAGCGAAGAAGGTCATGAAACTAATGTTGCTTCATACGATAACAAAACAATTACAGCGGATGAACTTTTAAGTTTTGCTCTAGGTAATAATGCTCCATTATATACAATTTATGCTGCACAATCAAAAGCTGTAACTGCAGCTCACTTTGAAGATGTTTATTGTGTTGACGAAGATGAAACATGCGTCTATGATATGTTGTTAAATGAATCTGAAAAAATGACTGAACATAAAGATGAGTTGGCAGCTCTAGAAGTACAATTCAATGAAAGCTATTACGCTTCATTCTATGAATTTTCTGAATACCTTTATTTAGCTTATGGAGCTAAAGACGATTATGATATGATGTATAGACATTTTGTAAAAGCTACATTGCAACCGTTCTTTATTTACGATGAAATCAAAACGGATAATTATGACATAGTTAATTATTTAATGACATTAAGTCAACCTTACTACGATAATTATTTTAGTTTAGATGTGGAACATGTTCTAATCTATATGGATAGAGATGAAGATGGAAACCCAGATGACTACGAAAAATTTGTTGATGAATTAGATGTAGATGATTTAGCTGCTTATGAAATGAAATTAGTTAATTTCGAAGCTGCAATAAGAACCTATTTAGAAGATTCTGATAATACAATGACTTCTCTAGTTGGGGATTATAAAAAAGCAAAAAGAGATGATTTAGTATGGGGAGAATACAAGAGCTATGGATTCAATCTATTAACTGAGGCATTAGGCGAATTAACTTATAAAACTTCAGTATCAGCTGGTTTTGAAGAAAGTTTCTTAGACGCTTTGATAGGAATGTATCAAGATTATTTAGAAGTTGAAAATGAAAATGAGGACTATCTAATTAATGATGTATTTGTTGAAACTGTATATGGTATGCATTTAATTAAAACCGAACAAGGTAGTGAATTTGAAAAACCATCTGCTTTATTTATGATGACTTATGATGACGATTTAGAACCAGAATACTTAGATGGATTAGTTAATTTAAATGATGAGTTATCTTTTGAACAATTAAAAATATATGCTGATTATCGTTTTACAGAAATTTCTTATGGAAACGGCGATTTTGAAGATATTTATGATTTAGTAAGACCAGATATACCTCAATCAGTACTTGATGCTATAGCTGCGTATCATTCAGATTTGTACGATGCACTATATGTTATAGGATATCTAAATTTAATCATTATTGATGAATTAGATGCTGGTACTTATAGTAACGAAATTCCAGGATATTGCTCAATAAATGAATCTCAATTCACAGAAAGAATTGAAAATATTTCAGACATATATATAAACCAAATTTTCGCTGAATTTGATTATACAGAATAAAAATTAAAAGTGCGATTCTATCGCGCTTTTTCATACGGGGGGAAGTATGGATATTAAAGAGGAACAAAAGATTATCAAAAAGAACACTGTTTTTACTATGATAATTAATGCCTTTTTAGCAATAACTAAAATGTTAGCAGGTATTTTTGGGAATTCTAGTGTTTTAATTTCTGATGCAATAAATTCAATCGGAGATATAGCTACTAATGTAGTAGTGTATATTTCTGCGATTTTTTCCAGGAAAGAAAAAGATAGCGATCACCCATATGGTCATGAAAAAATTGATAGTATAATTTCAATTTTTTTAGGCTTTGCACTTGTGATAACGGCTTTTGAAGTAGGAAAATCAGCTATTCAAAGCCTATACGATTACTTTATAAATAACATCGATATATTAGCTCCAAAGTGGTATGCATTAGTAGTAGCTGCAATGACTATTGTTATTAAAGAATATTTATTCCGCAAAACTAAGAAGGATGCAAAAAAAGCTAAATCAAGTGCTTTATTAGCTCAAGCTTGGGATCATAGATCTGATACTATTGCTAGTTTTGGTGCAGTTATCGGGATTACCGGAGCAATGTTTGGATTAGGGTTCTTAGATCCAATCGCCGCTTTCATTATTGCTTTATTTATTCTAAGGTTAGGATTTAAAATTATTTCTTCAGGTGTTTCTCAAGTTGTTGATAAAGCAGCTGATTCAATAATAGAGGAAAGAATTAAAGAAATTATATTAGCTAATAAAAAGGTAAAGAGTTTGGATGATATCAAAACTAGAATGTTTGGAATGAAACTTTATGTTGACTTGGAAATCGGACTAGATTTTACTTTGTCTCTAGAAAAAGCCCATGAAATTGCAGAAATACTTCATGATGAAATAGAAAAAGCTATCCCTGAAGTATTACATTGTATGATACATATAAACCCATATTACCCTGAAAAAAAATCATAACATATTGATTTTAATATATTATTTTGCTATAATATTTACTTACAAGAAAGCGTTTACAAAGGAGGAAAACTATGACATTATCTATATTCAGTAATTTTTTACTTGGTGGTGGACCCGACATTTGGGAAATAATGTTAAGAATGGCTTTAACCGCAGTGTTCGTAGGAATTATTGGGATAGAAAGACAGCTTCGTCAAAAGATAGCTGGAGTAACTACCCATCTTATGGTTGCCTTTGGCGCTTGTGGAATCGCAATATTACAAGACGCCTTATACTTTGATGCAATCGAAACCGCAAAAGTATTAATGGACCAAGGCTATGATATTGTTGTTCAAATCCAAAGACAAAGGGTTATTGCCCAGGTTGTAACCGGAGTAGGGTTCTTAGGTGCAGGTACGATTCTTAAGACTCGTAATGGTATCTATGGTTTAACTACTGCCGCAACATTATGGCTAGCATCTATGATTGGATTGTGTTTTGGTTTAGGTGCTTACGCATTAGGAATTGTAATCTCATTATTCTCAGTAATATTCTTAACATTTTTTAGAAAACTACTGGCGAGAACTTCATTAAAGCATGTTGAGAGTCCTGAAATTATTGGTTCTGAAAGAGTAGATGACTAAAGAGACTTGACAAAGTCTCTTTTTTTCGGATATAATCATTCAAAATCTTTGCATTAATAATTAAAATAATATACAATACTAGTGGAATTTCGGAGGTAAAATCGATGATATTAGAAATTAAAGACTTATTCGTCTCTGTAGAAGATAATATTATTCTTCAAGGAGTGAACTTAATAGTAAAAGGCGGAGAGACTCATGCGATAATGGGACCTAACGGGACTGGAAAATCAACCTTAGCGTCTATCTGTATGGGACATCCAAAATATAAAATAGAATCCGGAAGTATCACGCTTGATGGTGAAAGCATTCTAGATAAGACAGTTGATGAAAGAAGCCGCATGGGGATATTTTTAGCTATGCAAAACCCTACTGAAGTACCTGGGGTAACTAATTTTGATTTCGTTAAAGCTGCTTTACAAACAAGAATGGAAGAAGGCAAGCACCTAAGAGTTGGTAAATTTATATTAAAATTTGAAGACGCATCCAATGATTTGAAAATGGGTAAAGGATTAGCTCATCGTTTTTTAAATCAAGGTTTTTCAGGTGGAGAAAAGAAACGTAATGAAATTCTCCAAATGAAGTTATTGAATCCGAAAGTTGCTTTCTTAGATGAAATAGACTCAGGATTAGATGTTGATGCACTAAGAATAGTTGGAGAAAATGTTACAGAACTTAAGTCAAAAGACTTAGGACTTGTATTAATTACTCATTACCAAAGACTGCTTGATTATATCGTTCCTGATTTTGTACACGTTATGATTAACGGAAAAATCGTTAAAACTGGTGGAAAAGATCTAATTGAAAAAATTGATAGTCAAGGTTATGATTGGGTAAAAACTGAATTAGGAATTACTGACTTCGATGTAAGAAAAGAACCAGTATCTCTAGGAACTTGTCCAACAAAATCATTGTAAACAGAGGAAGTTTTATGAAAATACCTACATACTTAGATAATAAAGAAAATGTTATTATACTAAGAGGAAATCAAAAAAATAATAAATCTAACTTTAACATGCAAGATAATTTAATTTCACTCCATGGATCAGCATCTGTATTTATATACATTGGAGATTGGGATGAAAAAGCAATTGAATTAGATTTGTTTGAAAATTCCAACATTAAATTGTATTTGATTATTAAATCATCTAAATCAGCCAATTATGAATTTAAGTTTAACTTAAATAATTCAGCAAAATTAGATGTTTTTACCAATATAAAAAACACTGAAATAATAGATACTACAGTAAAGAGAGTTTATGACTTAGCTGATAGTTCGGCGCTTAATATTCATAATGCTTTGTTGAATATGGGAAAAACTAACTTAACTGAGTATGTTAATCTAAATAAAGATAATGCAAATGTAAATATTGATTTATTGAATATTGGTTCATATAATGAAGAGTACAACATAACTCAAGATGTTTTCCATAATGCCAAATCAACTATATCAAACATTAATAATTCTTTAATTAGCAATTCAAACTCAAAACTTAAATATTCAGTTTCTGGAAGGATATTTAAAGGAAATGAATTTTCAATATGTAATCAAATAAACAAAGGGATAATTTTAAATGAGTTTGGTGAAATCGAAGTTGAACCTAAACTATACATTGATGAATACAATGTAGAAGCTAGTCATGGTGCTGCTATTGGCCAAATGGACGATGAACAACTTTACTACCTACTAAGCAGAGGATTAACAGATTTGCAAGCAAGAAGCTTGATTATTTCTGGTTACACAAAACCTTTCATTAATAGTATTGAAGATGAAGATGTACAGTTAATGATTGAAAGACAAATCCTCAAAAAAATAAATGAGGTGGATGTTTTATGATAAAAAATTCATGGGTAAAAGACTTTCCGCAAATTAAAGATAATAATGTATATTTAGATACTGCAGCTATGAGTTTAAAACCAAAATCGGTTATTAATAGTGTTAATCATTACTATAATGATTTGAGTTCTAACATTCATAGAGGAATGTATGAAGCGGCTGTTGTATCAACTGAATTGTATGAAAACACGCGAGAAGTAGTCGCTGATTTCATCAATGCAGATCCAAATAGTATCGTTTATACTAGGGGAACAACATCATCTTTGAATCTGGTAGCTTTTTCGTATGGATTTAGTAACTTAAAAGCAGGAGATGAAATTATTGTTTCAGAATTAGAACATCATTCAAGTTTTTTACCTTGGCAAAACCTAGCTAAAAAAACAGGAGCGATTCTAAAATTTGTTGAACTAGACAAAGAAGGAAGAATAACGGTAGAAGCTTTTAAGAAAGTATTATCAGATAAAACTAAAGTAGTAGCTTTAACATATGTATCTAATGTTATGGGATATATTACTCCGATAAAACCGATAATTGAATTGGCTCATAAAAATAATGCTATAGTTGTAGTTGATGCAGCACAAGCAGTTCAACATTTTAAAATTGATGTTATTGAGCTGGACTGTGATTTCTTAGCCTTTTCAGGGCATAAGATGTTAGGACCAACTGGAATTGGTATACTTTACGGAAAACTTGAATTATTAGAAAACATGGAGCCATTTGAGTATGGTGGAGATATGAATGATGATGTCAATAAGGACATTTCTACTTGGAAATCATCTCCTCAAAAATTTGAAGCGGGAACTATGCCAATTGCGTCCGTTATAGGTTTAGCTGAAGCAATTAAATATATTAAATCAATAGGGTTAAAAAATATAGGTCAATATGTGGATAAACTACATCGTTATGCTTTAGGTCAATTAACACAAATTAAAGGGTTAACGATATATAATGTAACCGCTGAAACGGGAATAATATCTTTTAATTTAGATAATGTACCAAGTCATGATGCGATAACTTATTTTGCAGAAAATAAAATTGCTTTAAGAGCTGGACAACATTGTGCAAAACTTATCTGTGATTGGTTAGGCATATATTCTTGCCTGCGTGCATCTCTATATTTATACAATACATATAAAGATGTCGACAAATTTGTAGAAACATTAAAAGAAGCGATCCAATACTTTAGAGAATTAGGATTTTAGGAGTGATAGTATGTCAAGTTTAGATAACTTATATAGAGAAGTAATAATGGAACACTATAAAAATCCAAGAAACAAGGGTTTAAAAGAAGATGAAAATTATAAATTATTTCATATAAAAAACCCATCTTGTGGAGATGACATTACTATTCAATCATACGTTAAAGATGGTATTGTTAAGGATTGTCGTCATATTGGGCATGGTTGTTCAATTTCAATGGCCTCAGCTTCAGTTTTAACAGAGATTATGATTGATAAAACTGTTGAAGAAGCTTTAAATATCGCTAATAACTACCTAAATATGGTAGCTAATAAAGAATATGATCAAAAATTAGATTTAGAAGAAGCAGCGGTTTTTAGTGGAGTTAAACAATTTCCTGCTAGAATAAAATGCGCTTCAATAGCTTGGGTAGCTTTTAAAGATACCTTAGAATAGTAGGTGATACTTATGAGTAAGAAAAAAGAAGATATAAATATTGGAACTGATTACAAGTATGGATTTCACACCGAGTCAGAATCGGTAATGCAAACCAAAAGAGGTTTAAGTGAAAGTGTTGTTAGAGAGATATCGGCAATAAAAGAAGAACCAGAATGGATGCTTAAAATCAGATTAGATGCTTTAAAAGCATTTTATGAGATTGAAAATCCAAAATGGGGACCAGATTTAACTAAAATTGATTTCAACGACATTATTTATTATATTAAACCATCTGAGAAAGTTGAAGCTGACTGGAATGATGTACCTGAAGAAATTAAAGAGACTTTTGATAAATTAGGGATTCCAGAGGCAGAACAAAAATATCTTTCGGGTGTAACGACTCAATTTGATTCTGAAGCAGTTTACCATAGTACAATTGAAGAATTAACAAATTTAGGTGTTGTATTTTTAGATACTGATTCAGCTTTGAAAGAATATCCCGAACTGTTCAAAAAACATTTTACTAAGGTAGTTAGTTATAGAGATAATAAATACGCGGCTTTAAACACGGCGGTTTGGAGTGGAGGGTCATTTATTTATGTTCCTAAGAATGTAAAAATTGATAAACCACTACAATCTTATTTTCGAATCAACACTGAAAAAATGGGTCAATTTGAAAGGACTTTAATCATCGTCGATGATTATGCTTCTTTAAATTATGTTGAAGGTTGTACAGCACCAATATATTCAAGCGATTCATTACACGCAGCTGTGGTTGAGATATACGTCAGAGAGCACGCAAATTGCCGTTATTCAACGGTTCAAAACTGGTCTACTAATATTATTAACTTAGTTACTAAAAGAGCTGTGGTTGAAAGTTATGGCCATATGGAATGGATTGATGGTAACATCGGCTCAGGATTGAATATGAAATATCCTGCTTGTATTCTTAAGGGTGATTATTCTAAAGGGACAACAATCACAATCGCTTTCGCTGGAGAAAATCAACATCAAGATACAGGAAGTAAAATGATTCATTTAGGTAATTACACAACTAGTAAGATTGTTTCAAAATCAATCGCAGCTAGAGGTGGAAAAGTTAATTATAGAGGATTAGTTTCCCAAGGCAAGAATGCTAAGGGTGCTAGGGCTAAAATTGAATGTGATACAATCTTAGTAGATAGAGAATCAAGTTCTGATACTATACCTACCAACATTGTTAAAAACTTTAAAGGCCAAATTGAACACGAGGCAACGGTCTCAAAGGTAAGCGAAGATCAATTATTTTATTTGATGAGTCGAGGTTTAACTGAAGACGAAGCAAAAGAAATGATTATCATGGGATTTATAGAACCTTTTGCAAGAGAACTTCCAATGGAATATGCAGTAGAATTAAACCAATTAATCAAGTTAGAAATGACTGGATCAATCGGATAATACAAAGAAAAAGCCCATCATCTGACTATGTTATAGTTTTGTGATGGGTTTTTATTATATTTAGTTAAATATATAGCAATCTAGGGTTATTTTCTATTGGCTGCTTTGCAAAACCAAATAGAATATGGTAAAATATATAAAAGGTGGTGCTGTGTATGAAGCTAGTTATGGCAATAGTATCTAACGAAGATGCTAGTAAAGTTATAAAAAGTTTAATCAAAGAGAATTTCTTTGTTACTAAACTTGCAACTACTGGTGGATTTTTGATGAGCGGTAATACAACTATGATAGTTGGAGTACAAGATGAGATGTTTGAGAAATGTATCAAAGTTATCTCTGAAACATCAAGAAGAAGAACGAAACTTGTTCCTAATGCAATTTCAAGTGAATTTGGAATTTTTTCTTCTACGCCCGTTGAAGTTCAAGTTGGAGGAGCCACTATCTTCGTTTTAGATGTTGAACAATTTATTAAATCTTAGAATAGAGAACAGATAAGGACTGTTAAAGTTTAACGGTCCTTTTTTTGATAACAGGGGTGATTGTTTGGAGACTAGAGTTGAATTGAAATTTATGTTAAATATTGAAGATTATAGAAGCCTTAGAAGACAACTCGCTCTGATAATGGAGTCTGACAAGTTTGCTACCTATGATAAAGGATATTTTATATCTTCTTTATATTTTGATGACATGTATGATTCTGGAGCTTATGATAAAGCTGATGGAGTCGAATTTCATAAGAAATATCGAATTAGAACATATGAAAATGGAACAAAACGATTAGAATATAAAATAAAAAACGGAAATACCACAAATAAAGAGTTGTTAGTTATTACCAACGAATTAGAAAAGGCATTAATCGCTAGGGATTTTAATGTTCTATCCCAAAATATGGATGAAGGACTTATTAAAAACATTGTTTTAAAAATGAAACTAGATGACCTAAAGCCTAGATTATACGTGGATTATTTTAGAGAAGCATATATTTTCAATAATGGAAATATCAGAATAACATTTGATAAAGACATAATGACATATAACTGGTATAATAAAAACATGAAATATAAAGTATTAGAACCAAGGCAAGTAATTTTAGAAGTAAAATATAGAAAACATCTTCCTGATTTTATTAGAAAAGTAGTGTTTTCAAAAAACTATCAAGCAATACCTTACTCAAAATATTTAATGGGTTGGTTGAAAATAAATAACTGGGGTGTATAAAATGAGTTTTCTTTCGATTATTGATATATTATCTGAATTAGATGCATTGGAATTATCAATTCCTGATATTCTGCTAAATCTTCTAATTGTTTTATTAGTTAGTTTATGGGTACTATTTATATATAAACTATCATATCAAAGCAATGTTTATAATAAAAGTTTTGCGATGAGTTTACCAATTTCTGCGCTTGTTACCGCTATGGTTATAATGGCAGTTTCTAGTAATGTAATTTTATCTTTAGGAATGGTTGGGGCTTTATCAATTGTAAGATTTAGAACAGCAATTAAAAATCCTTTAGACACTATCTTTATGTTCTGGGCTATTGGTGTTGGTATCACCGTTGGAGCGAATACAACAATTCTCGCTGTTATTGCATCAGCTGTGATTGGATTATCAATTTTATTTATTCAAGCTTTGGAATTATTTAACTCACCATATATCTTGATAATTGCTTTAGATAAAGAATATGATGAAGCAAAACTCTTAGAAGAAGTTAAAAAGATCTATCCTAAATACCAAGTAAGAAACAAATCAATTCAACTTGAAGATTCAGAATATACTTTTGAATTAAGAGGTAAAAAAGACTTAACAGAAAAAATTAATGGGTTAAAATCGATCAATGGTGTTAGATCTGTTATGTTGCTAAGTTATAAAGGAGATTATGTAGTTTGATTACTTCAAGAAAAATCTATTTATATATTAAAGGAAATAATTATTCTGATGTTATTTCTTTTTTGGAGTTTTATGAAGAATTCTCAGTTAGAAAAATCCAAGGTAGTTATTTAGAGATATCTACTGATTCACTGGTGGATATTGAAACTATGTCAAAAGCCAGAGATTTTTCAATGGTGGAATTATATCAAGACTTTACTGCATTTATTTGTCCTTTGAATTTTGATTTCAAAATTCAAGATATATTGGATGTTTTGCCTATTTTAACTCCGGGAATTCATACAATAGAAACATTGATTCCTGAAGTAGTTCTATTAAATAAACTTGAGTTTTTAATTAGGCTTAAAGACTATTACTACAATAAGTTTAGTCATGACGTTATTGATACGATATTAGGGTTTATTGATCAAAACATGAATGCTAGTAAAACTGCTAAAGTTTTATACATGCATCGTAATACTTTGAACTATCGGTTGGACAACTTTATTAGTAAAACTGAGTTGGATGTAAGAAGCTTTAAAGGTGCTTTAGCAATATATCTTTTGTTTAAGAGATGATTTGTGCAAGTTGCATATATATATGAAGGTAGTTTGTGCAGTTTGCATATATCATTACCTTCTTTTTTTATGTATAATTATGGAGAATTTAAATTAAATTAGGAGGAATATTATGGCTACGTTGAGTTTTAAAGGATTAGACAAAGTTTATGATAATGGAGTACAAGCAGTTTTTGACTTCACTTTAGAAGTAAGAGACAAAGAATTTATTGTTTTTGTAGGACCATCTGGATGCGGGAAAACAACAACATTAAGAATGGTTGCAGGATTAGAAGAAATTTCAGCAGGAGAATTATATATTGATGAAACATTAGTAAATGATGTTGCACCAAAAGACAGAAATATCGCGATGGTTTTCCAATCATATGCACTTTATCCACATATGACTGTTTATGATAACATGGCTTTTGGATTGAAATTAAGAAAAATGCCAAAAGACGAAATTAAAAAACGTGTTGATAATGCAGCTGACATTTTAGGTTTAACAGGGTATCTAGATAGAAAACCTAAAGCATTGTCTGGTGGACAACGTCAAAGAGTTGCACTAGGTAGAGCGATTGTTAGGGATGCGAAAGTATTCTTGATGGATGAACCTTTATCAAATCTTGATGCTAAGTTAAGGGTTGCCATGAGAGCTGAATTAATTAAGCTTCATGAAAGACTTGAAACTACAACTATTTATGTAACCCATGACCAAATTGAAGCGATGACAATGGCAACTAGAATTGTTGTTATGAAAGATGGAAGAATCCAACAAATCGGCGCTCCAAAACAAATCTATGACTTCCCTAATAACATGTTTGTTGGTGGATTTATTGGAACACCTGCTATGAATTTCTTACCGGGTAAAGTTACAGAAGATGGATATTTTGTTTGTGAAAACTTAAAATTAAAAGTAGACGCAAAACATCTTAAACTTTTAAAAGCTGAAAAACTTATGAATAAAGAAGTAGTATTAGGATTCAGACCTGAAGACGTACATGATGAACAAAGAGAAATTGATCTTTATAAAGATGCTAAAGCTGACTTCTTAGTAGATGTAGCTGAGTTACTTGGTGCGGAAACTAATATTCATATTACAATTGGTTCATTTAATATAATTGCTAAAGTTAGCGCAAGAGCTGACCTGAACATTGGTGATAAAATTGAATTAGCTATTAATATGAACAAGTCACATTTCTTTAACCCAGAAACCGAACTAAGATTAGTTGAAGAATAAAACATAATAAAATAATAAAAAACCACCAAATATGGTGGTTTTTTTCAAAAACAAAAACAGATATTTCGTGGTATATTAGTAATGGTGATAATATGATTAACTATATAAAAAAAACCATCGATAATAAATTATATATATCAGAATCTAATTCGATAATTATTAAAGATAATACCATTCAGTATATATTTAATTTTTTGCTAAAGAACTATTTAACAAATTTAACCTCAAGAGAGAAAATTACTAAAAAAATATTTAGATATAAATCAAAAATACCTATCTATGTTGATAAGGAAAATCTTTACATTTGTATTAGAAGTTATCGACTAGAGAATAGTTTTTACATTAACTATCACTCAATTATTAGTTATGAATTTGTTGATAATTATGTAATCGTTAATTTTCTAAGTAATCATTCAATGAAATTGCGCTATAAATACACGTTTCTAAAGCAATTAGAAAAGTGTAAAGAGATCATCATGTATACTGAAAAAAAGAAATTGGTTTCATTATGCAAAATAGAGGTTATTTAGGTGGAAAAATTACACTTTTTTTAGTATAATTGTTTTGTGATAAAAATTAGGAGGAAATCTTATGAAAAAGAAAACATTAGAAGATTTATGTGTAGAAGGCAAAAAAGTATTGGTTAGAGTAGATTTCAATGTTCCAATAATTGATGGAAAGATTTCAGATGATAACAGAATACTTCAAGCTTTACCAACAATTAATTATCTTATTGAAGAGGGAGCGAAAGTTATTTTATTCTCGCATTTAGGAAGAATAAAAAAAGAAGATGACTTAGCTAAAAATTCATTGGAAGTAGTATCAGAAAGATTACAAGAATTACTAGAAAAGAAAATAACATTTGTACCATATACAAGAGGACCGGAATTAGAAAAAGCTATTAATGAAATGAAAAATTCAGAAGTTGTAATGTTCCAAAATACAAGATATGAAGATCTAGATGGCAAAAAAGAATCTAAGAATGATCCTGCACTTGGCGCTTATTGGGCTAGTCTAGGAGATATGTTTGTTAATGATGCATTTGGAACGGCACATAGAAGCCATGCTTCTAATGTAGGGATTGCTTCATGTTTAGAATCAGCTGCTGGATACTTAATGGAAAAAGAACTTAAATATATAGGTGATACAGTAGCTAATCCACAAAGACCTTTCGTAGCTATTTTAGGTGGAGCTAAAGTATCTGACAAGATTGGTGTTATTGAAAATTTATTAGTCAAAGCTGATAAAATCTTAATCGGTGGTGGAATGGCTTATACATTCATGAAAGCTTTAGGATTTAATATAGGTACTTCAATCTGTGAATATGATAAGCTAGATTTAGCTAAATCAATTCTAGAGAAAGCCAATGGGAAGATTATTTTACCTCTTGACGTAGTAGTAACAAAAGAGTTCAAAGAAGATGCTCCATTTAGGGTAGCTACTTATAAAGACTTAAAAGATAACGAAATGGGATTAGATATTGGTCCAAAATCAATTAAGTTATTTACCAAAGAACTTAAGGGTGCAAAAACAGTAGTATGGAATGGTCCTATGGGAGTTTTTGAATTTGAAAACTTTGCCACAGGAACAAAAGCTATATGTGAAATTCTGGCTAATTTAAAAGATGCAAGAACTATTATTGGCGGTGGAGATTCAGCAGCAGCAGCAATTCAAATGGGATACCGTGAAAAATTCACACATATTTCAACTGGTGGAGGAGCGTCTCTAGAATTCCTAGAAGGCAAGTTACTTCCTGGAGTTGAATCATTAGACAACGTTGATGAATGTGGTTGCGGTTGTGGATGTAATCACTAAAAAATCACTTGATTTAATAAACTATTAAGTGTAGACTATAAAAGTGGTTAATTATATATTTAGGAGAAACAATGGAAAAGACAATAACAATTAATAATACTGAAGGACTACATGCACAACTAGCTAATAAACTTGTTCAAGTATCTAATAAATTTGATGTTGACGTACGTTTGGAATATGAAAATGTAACAATCGATGCAAGATCAATTTTAGGACTTATGAGTCTAGCTGTCCCAAAAGGAAAAAATGTGAAAGTAGTAGCTGAAGGCGACGATGCCTTAATAGCGATTGCTGAAGTAGAAAAAATATTAGGATAGGATTGATAAATATGAGAAAACCAATTATCGCTGGAAATTGGAAAATGTTTAAGACTAGAGATGAAGCAATATCATTTATGTATGCTGTTTCTCAAGCTTTACCATCAATTAAAGATGTAGATACAGTCATTTGTGCGCAAGCACCTATGATGAGATGTCTAATTAAAAGACAAGGATTGAATTTAAGAATTGGAGCTCAAAATCTTTATTTTGAAGACGAGGGAGCTTATACTGGAGAAGTATCTGGTAAATTACTTAGTTCATATAATGTTGAATATGTAATCATAGGACACAGTGAAAGAAGAAACATCTTTAAAGAAACAGATGAAGTTGTCAACAAAAAAATAAAAGCTGCTTTAAGAAATGAATTATTACCAATTGTTTGTGTTGGAGAACACTTAGAAGAAAGAGAAAATAATCTTACTAATGAAGTTTTATCTAAACAAATCAAAGCAGCATTTGAAGGCATTAGTGCTTTTGAAATGGAAAAGATAGTTATAGCTTATGAACCAATATGGGCTATTGGAACTGGTAAAACTGCAACAGCTGAGCAAGCTGATGAATCTTGTGGCTATATTAGAAAACTAGTTGAAAAATTATATGGTTCAGTTGTAGCTGATCAAATTAGGATTCAATATGGTGGTTCGGTTAAACCCGCCAACATTGATGAACTAATAGCAAAAGAAAACATCGACGGAGCTTTAATCGGTGGAGCTGCACTAGACCCAGAAAAATTTGTCTACATGGCAAAAGCAGCTGTAAAAAAATAGAAAATGACAAATTAAATAAATCACTCCAGTTTGGGGTGATTTTTTTCATATCAGTTGACTTTGACTATTAAATATACTATAATGACACGGTGTCATCGAAGGGGTGGTAAAATGCCAAAGAATACATTTTATAAAATAGGTGAAGGAAAACAATTAAAGATAATTAAATCAGGACAAGAATTATTCTCAAAACATTTTTTTGAAAATGTCGATGTCAAAATGATTGTAGAATTAGCTGGGATTCCTAGGGGATCATTCTATGCCTACTTTTTAGATATTGAAGATTTCTATCTTACCACTGTTAAACCACTTCAGGAGAAAAGGTTGGCTAAAATTATTGAATTATCAAATGAGCCGAACATCAGTTTTTTTGACCTGCTACTAAAGATATATGATAATGATATTAGCGAGTCATTATTCTCAGATCAAAAATTACTCGTTCAACATCATTTTAGATATATTCAAACCCAATCGTTAGGATTTCATTATAAAGAAAGCACTAAATTTCAAAGACCAATTTTTGATGTATTTAAACAATATCAGTCAAACTTCAATTTGGAAGACCAAGAGTGGCATGATTTATTAGAATTCTGTATGAACGTCCTATTATCTACATATATGACATCAATTCGTGAGAATTTAAGTAAGGAAAGAAGCATCAAACTATTTAGAGACAGAATTTCCATAATAAAAAGAGGAGTAACAAGTTTATGATAACATTACCATTTATCGCAATTACAATTTTAGTAAGTAATTATTTCAGCAAGTTTATTAGGAAGAACAGTAAGATAATATATATTGTTTTTGCAGCATTAAGTATAGCAGCATTTTTTCTAAAGAAAATTCCAGTATCTATACCGTTTAACAAAGGGTTTTTAGGATTAGCATTTTTCTATGTGGTCATGGTTGTTGGAGTGTTGGATAAGAAGAAGGGCCTATATAAAAAATTATATTCTGTTAGGGCAGAATTATCTATTATAGGATTCATTGTATTATCACCACATGCTATTTTCTTTTTTATTGATAAATTTATCAACCTTGAAAATTTAATGCTTATTGAGCTGCTTGGACTAGTGGCCTATGTTATAATGATACCGTTATTCATTACTTCATTTAAGTGGATTAGAAAAAAATTTACTTTCTTAAGTTGGAAGAAACTTCAAAACTTGGCTTACTTTGTTTACGTAATCATTTTTGTACACTTGTTACTGGCAGCTAGTTTACCGATTAACAAAGTATTATATTTAATCTTGTTTATTCCGTACTTAATATACAAACCTATCCATTACTTTAAAGATGAAAAAGGCTTTTATAGTAAAATGAAAGATTTAGATAAAAAGAAGGAGAAGTAAAATGGTTGAAACAGCATACAAATTGAATCAAGGGAATGAAAAATTAGTAGAAAAACTGATAGTTCATGAAAAAATCCAATACACGCATATGGTTTTTCCTGGCGGAGAAGGATTACCTGAACATCGCGCAAACGCAGAATTATACTTTACAGTTCTTAGAGGTATACTCTCTTTAAGGTTAGAAAATCAAGAAAATCATAAATACCCTGTTGGATCAGTAGTCAACGTTCCTTATAATACATTGATGAACGTAAGAAACTTAGACAAAGAAGTACTAGAACTAGTGCTTATAAAATCAATGCCAACAAAATAACAAATCTACATATTAAAAAAAAGACTACAAATTTTGTAGTCTTTTACTTTATATTGTTAAGATTATTTATTGTATAACTCAACGATTAGGTTTTCATGAATTTCAGGTAGAATTTCACTTCTTTCAGGCAATCTTGTGTATGTAGCTTCATTTTTTTCATCATTGAATGATACATACTCTTGACGACTAACAACAGCTGCTAAAGCTTCTTTAATAACAACGTAGTCTTTAGCTCTTTCTTTAATAGAAATCACTTGACCTGGTTTAACTCTAATTGATGGAATTGTTGCTTTTTTACCATCTAATACAATATGACCATGGTTAACCAATTGTCTTGCTTGTTGTCTAGTTCTTGCAAAACCTGCTCTGTAAACTAAGTTATCTAATCTTGATTCTAGTAAGAATAAGAAATTAGAACCTTGTTTACCTGACATTTTTTTAGCTTCTTTGAAAGTTTTCTTAAATTGTTTCTCATTAACACCATATGTAAAACGAACTCTTTGTTTTTCTTGTAATTGAAGACCATATTCAGATATTTTTCTTCTTTTTTGTCCGTGTTGACCTGGTGCATAAGGGCGTTTGTTTAATTCTTTTCCAGTTTCAGATGTTGAATAGTTTAAACGTCTACTAACTTTCCAGCTAGATCCTGTAAATCTTGACATATATTTTCCTCCTTATATTTTATTACGTAGTAATTGAGGAGCTCTACTATAACTTATGTTGATTATTTTGATGGTTTCTTGTTAAGCAGTTAACAGTACTTCCTAACCCTTTTTAACGGAATAATCAAGCTATAAATTATCATAAAACAACTGCTTTTTATTACATGCGCACAAAGTATTATAACTTATTGATTATAAAATGTCAACCAAAAGATGCCCTATGATTTCCAAGGCTTCTTCTAGTTCGCTATCAAACCTATCTAACAAAGGACTATCAATATCCAATACACCAAATAATTCTCCAGATTTAGAGATTATAGGGATTACAATTTCTGAATTTGAGTCCATATCACAAGCAATATGACCACTAAATTCATGTACGTCTTTTACTATAATTGTCTCTCTTTTAGTTGCACAAACACCACATACTCCTGAGTCTAATTCTATGGTTACAACAGCTGGTTTTCCTTGAAATGGACCTAGATGTAATTCATTATCCTCAAAAAGGTAAAAACCTACCCAATTGAGATTCTCAATATTGTAATATAGATATGCGGAAAGATTAGCCAAAACTGATACAATTTTTAAATCTTCATCAATATAGTATTCTGCTTTATCAATTAATTTATTATATTTATTCATCAAATTAATCTCCTTTGTGAAAATATTATATATTATCTTTAGCTAATTAACAATATTATGTTAAAATATTTAATGTATTGAGAGGTATTTATATGTACGATTATATTATGGTTAGATATGGTGATCTAACTTTAAAAGGCAAGAACAGATCAGTTTTTAAACAAATGTTAAACAATCAAATTAAACAAAAATTAAAATTTCTAAACGTAACCATCGAATTTCAACATGATTTAGTTTACATTAAACTAGATGGTGTTTTAGCTGAAGAAGTAATAGAAGTTTTAGATACCATCGCTGGATTATCTTCTTATAGTAAAGTTATTAAATGCGAATATGACTTTGATATTATAACAGAAAAATCAATTGATATTATCAAATCTGAAACAAATGGAGAGTTAAGAACTTTCAAGGTTGAAACTAAAAGAGCGAATAAAAGCCTGCCTTTGACTTCTTTAGAAATTACTAAAAAGATTAGCGGGATGGTTTTGTCACAAGTAGATAATCTAAAAGTTGATGTCCATAATCCAAGTTTTACCTTGAATATTGAGGTTAGAAAAGATGCGACGTATATCTATACAAATAGAATTCCTGGTATAGGTGGATACCCGGTATCAATTGGGGGTAAAGCATTAGTTATGTTAAGCGGTGGGATTGACTCTCCTGTTAGTGCATATCTATCAATGAAGAAAGGATTAGAAGTAGAGTGTATTCATTATGAATCAACTCCTATGACGTCCATAGAATCAGCTCAAAAAGTTATTGATTTAACAGAGATTTTAGCTAAATTTGCGCCGAAATCTAAAATCAAACTACATATGGTTCCATTCCAGAAACTTCACGAACAAATTATAATTAATACTCCTGAATCTTATATTATTACAATCATGAGAAGAATGATGTATAGAATAGCTACAGAAGTGGCCAAAGATAATGACTGTAAAGTATTAATTACAGGTGATTCAATTGGACAGGTTGCCTCTCAAACTATCGAAAGTATGGCGACCATTCAAGATGTAACAAGACACATGATTATTAGACCGTTGGCATCTTTTGATAAAATGGATATAGTTGCTTTAGCAAAAAAAATAGGTACTCTAGATATATCAAATAAACCATTCTCTGACTGCTGTACCGTCTATGTTCCAAAAAGACCCGCAATTAGACCAACAGTAAGGAAAGCAGAGTTATTTGAAAGCAATTATGATTATCAACCAATCTTGGAAGAAACTATTAGAGAAACAAAATCAATAATTTTAGACACTAAAAATCATTTAGATATCCAATCAAAAGGATTGATTGTGTCGGAGTGTATATAATGAAAACATTGATAACTGAAAGACTAATATTAAGACCATTTGTCCTAGAAGATGTTGATGACTTTTATGATTATTGTAAGCTAGATACCGTAGGACCAAATGCAGGTTGGGCAGTTCATACAGATAAAGAAATTTCTTTGAAAATAATCAAAGGTTTCATCGAAAAAGGTGACGTTTTGGCTATATTTCACAAAGAAGATAAGAAAGTCATAGGATCAGTTGGTCTTCATAAAAAGATGGATATAGAAGGAAACATAATGTATGAAATTGGTTATGTTTTGTCAACACCTTACGAAGGTAAAGGATATATGACAGAGACTGTAAAGAGAGTCTTAAAATATGGATTTTTAGAGTTAGATATTGCAGAGATTTTTGTGTGTCATTTTATTCAAAATATTAAATCAAAAAGGGTCATTCAAAAATGTAACTTTATCTACCAAAAAGATATTGAATATCAAACAGCAAATTACGGATTAAAACAATCGAGATTTTACTCGTTGAAAAAAGAAGAATATATAAAAAAAATGGAGGAGACAAAATGAAAAAATGGGACTTAACAAAACTTTACAAAGGATTTGATGATGAAGCCTTTTTAGCTGATTTAAAATTGTTTGATTCTTACATTGAAGCTTCAATTAAAAAAGAAAACGAATTTCTTAATTATGACAACAAAAAAGCTAAGCTTATTAGCTATATGGAAAGTGAAATTGAAATATCTATAGTAGTAGATAAATTAATGCACTTTGCATCTTTAACGGCTTCTACCGAAACAACTAATATTGAAGCAATGAAGAGTATGAACTCTCTTCAAATGCAATTTACTAGATTAACTAAAATATCAACTTTGTTTAGTAAATGGATTTTAAACTATCCAAATATTGATGAAGATATCAGTAACGATGATTTTCTAAAAGAACATGAATTTAGTATTAAAGAACAAATTGAAAATGCTAGTCATATTTTAGATGATAAAACCGAAAGTTTACTTGCTAAACTAAGACAAAATGGTTCTAGTTCTTGGTCAAAGTTACAATCTTTATTAACCTCTACTTTAGCGGTTGATTATGATGGTAAGGAAATAACATTACCAGAAGTAAGAAATCTAGCGACAAGTCCTGATGCAGAAGTTAGAAAAGCGGCTTATGAAGCGGAATTAGCAGCGTATAAAAAAATCGAAAAGTCAATTGCATTTTCTTTAAATTCGATTAAAGGTGAAGTAAATACAATTTCTGAAGCTCGTGGATATGAATCTCCATTAGCTCAAGCTCTATCTAAAAGCAGAATGCAACAAGCCACTTTAGATGCTATGCAAGAAGCTTGTTTGGATTATATGGATGTGTTTAGAAGTTATCTTAAACGTAAAGGTAAATTATTAGGACATAAAAATGGCTTACCATTCTATGACTTGTTTGCACCAATTGGAAATACAAACAAAACTTTTACAATTCCCGAGGCTAATGAATATATTTTGAAAAACTTCAGAACTTTTAGCGAAGATTTATATGAAATGGCAAACAAAGCATTCAACGAAGATTGGATTGACTATACACCAAGAAAAGGTAAAGTAGGCGGAGCTTTCTGCGCAAATATTCATGCGATAAAAGAAAGTCGTGTTTTATCTAATTTTACTGGGTCTTTTGGAGATGTAATTACGTTGGCTCATGAATTGGGACATGCCTTCCACGGTGAATCGATTTTTAAAGAATCAGTTTTAAATAGTGAATACACAATGCCTGTGGCTGAAACGGCTTCAACGTTCTGTGAAACTATTGTTAATAAAGCGGCTTTGAATGATACAGAAGACAAAGAGGAAAGAATTTTCTTGTTGGAATCTTCAATTCAAGATTATACTCAAGTAGTTGTGGATATCATGTCAAGATTTTTGTTTGAAAAAGCAGTATTTGATGGAAGAATAAAAACTGTATTTGATGAGAATGAATTAAAAGAAATGATGTTAAAAGCTCAACTTGAAACATATGGAGATGGACTAGATCCAAATTGTTTACACCCATATATGTGGGTATGTAAACCTCATTACTATTCAGGTGGATTGAGCTATTATAACTTCCCATATACATTTGGATTATTGTTCGCAAAAGGATTATATGCGAAATATTTAAAAGACAAATCAGGTTTTGTTGAAATGTATGATAACCTATTAAGATCTACTGGAAAAATGTTAGTTGAAGATGCAGCTAAATTAGCTGGTATCGACGTAACTAAAAAAGCTTTTTGGGTAAGCTCATTAGAATTGATTAAAGAAGATATAAATATGTTCTTAAAACTAACAGAGTAATTTGTTAGTTTTTTTTCCAATAAAACAGAGGGTTCAATTGTTTATATTATTGAAATCAAAGGAGGATTAAAAGATGAAAGGAATTAAAAGGTTTTTAACCCTTGCATTATTTGGGTTTTTATCATTATCCATAGCCGCTTGTAATGGTTTAAATAATGAAAATCCAACAGGTGAAAATGTAGGAGCTTTTACCTCATATGAAGCTCTATTTGAGTATCTTGAAATCAACTATGAAGAAAGTGATTCGCAATACTATAACGGAGGAGGAGTGTTCCTCGAAGATTCTGCTTCAGCTGAAATGGATAGTGGAACTCCAACAACTACAGCAACAACTACTGTTGAAAGAGATTATTCTAAAACCAATAATCAAGTTGAGGGTGTTGAAGAAGCGGATAGAATTATAACTGATGGATACAAAATATACATTGTATCAGGAAATCAGTTTTTTATTGTTGATGCTGATACTTTAAACATTGATTATACATTGTCATTAGCTAATGAAGATGACCCATATTCTTATGGACATCTTGACAGCATGTATTTATATGAAGACAAGGTAGTTCTTACATCTTATGTTTATAGCTATGAAATAATTGAAGACAGTGTTTGTTACTATTATGATTACTATCCTGAAGAAGGAGTAGCAGATACAGATAGTTCTGATCCTGATGAGGATATTACAACTGAAAATGATTTAACTACTGACTTTGATACTGAAAATACGGATACAGAAATGAATACTTATGTATGTACCAAATATGAATATTCATATGGTACTAAAATCCAAGTTTTAGATGTTTCAGACACAACAGATGTCACAATGTTTAGAGAACTTTATTTTGAGTCAGCTTATTTAGTAGATTCTAGAATGATTGACGAACAAATCTATTTGATATTTGATAACTATATGTTGCAATATGGATATGACGAAGAGTTATATATCCCTAGGTATATGGATTCAGTAGAATCAAATGATTTGGTTGTCTTACCAGCAAATAGAATATTCTTCATGCCAAATGATGGAGAGAGTTTTGCGTACTTATTATTAGTATCATTTGATGTAACTGACAACGAAGCAGCTAATGTTAAAGCTTATCTTGGTAGTACGTATCAAATCTATATGAGTATGAATAATTTATATGCAGTTGTTTATAAATGGAATTACAACGAAGTAACTGAAAGATATGATTATTTTACATTTATAATCAGATTTGAAATTATTGATAATGAACTTGTTTATAAAGCTATGGGAGTAGTAGACGGCTCACCTTTAAATCAATTCTCAATGGATGAGTATGATGGAGTTTTTAGAATAGCAACTACTGGTTATTCTTATGATGAACAAGATAGTTGGCAAATTGATAATTTTATGTTCCTATTAGATGCAACAACTGAAGATACAATGGAAAGATTATCAGTTCTTGGAGGTTTAGGAAAACCGAATGAGAGAATCTACTCGGTAAGATTTAATGAAGAACTTGCCTATGTGGTTACATTCGTGCAAACAGACCCACTATACAAACTTGATTTATCAGATCCACAAAACCCTGTGATTTTAGGTGAATTATATGAAGATGGAGTAAGTGATTATTTACATGTAATCTCAGATAGTTTGTTAATCGGAATCGGTAGACAAGTAGACACTGAAAGTGAATGGACTAGATTCTTAGGAGTCAAGGTTTCTTTATACAATACTGAAGGAGATATACCTGTTAACTTAGAGGACTATTTGGTTGAAGGCCAATATTCATATACAAATGTTATGTGGGATCATAAAGCTTTCTTATCATTTACACCTCAAGATGCAGATTTCACCTATGTAGCTATACCTGTATTTGAGTACTTTGAAGACTATTATGGTTACTCTCAAAGTGTATATTTATTCAAAGTTTTCCATTCTGGAGACCTTGAGTTCATTACCAAACTTACTCACATGGTAGAAGAAAGTGAAGGATATTACCGATATTTTGATTCAATTGAAAGAGCGGTAATTATTGAAAACTACATTTATACTGTTTCCTATTCAAGTATTCATATGTTTGATATGGATAGCGATTTTGAATTAGCTTTAGAACAGGATCTTAATCCTGATTATTATTCTATGTGGGGTTATCCAGGGGCAATTACTACAGACGCTGAAGTGATGGACTAACAAAATAATTAAATATTTTCTTAAATAATATTCAAAAAACAGACACGCCAATAATTATTGTGTCTGTTTTTTTGTTTAAAAATAATGCTTTGATTTACAAACTAATTTTTGGCCACTTATAGATTTTTGAATTTGTTTATGGTATATTTTGTTTGATGGTATATATATATAATATTTATAAAATAAGTAAAAAGGAGAGTAAAAAAGTGAAGAGAAAACTCATTACAGTATTGATGTTGTTTTTCGCCGGTTTTTTGATGATTAGTTGTGACTTGTTTGGTGGTGGAGATACAACTACTACCACGACGGTAGTAACAACAACTACCACGACAACACAAGCTCCTACAACTACTGAAACGCCTACTACGGTGGCGCCTACAACCACAGAAGAACAAATAACCACAGAAGAACAAACAACAACAGAAGAACAAACTACTGCGCAAGTTGAAGTGTATTATACTGTTGTCTTCTATGATGGAGATGGATCAGTATTCGACACACAAAATGTTCTTGAAGGAACAGGAGCAACAAGCCCCGGAACTCCGACAAGAGCAGCTACAGCACAGTATACTTATACATTTGATGAATGGGATCAAGATTTTTCAAATGTATTAGGAAACATGAATATTTTACCAGTCTTTACAGAGACGCTTAATTCTTATACAGTAACATTCAACGATGGGGATGGTTCAGTTCTAGAAACCCAAGTGGTTGATTATGGAACTGCAGCTACTGCTCCTCAAAATATCCCTGTAAAAGCTGATGATGGAGTAGATTCATTTACATTTGATAGTTGGGATACTGATTTTACTAGTGTTACTGGTGTTTTAGACGTCAACCCAATTTTCAGTAGAGTTTTTAACAGAAACGCTCTATTAAGGATGGTTAACATTATGTTTAACCCTGGGGATCCTGAAGAAGTTATTGATGATATGTTAATGATGACTGAAATGGAGGATGAAGAAGATTTATTTTACATGCTAGATGATCTTTGGGGATTATATCAACAATTATTTAGTGTTAGAACTGGGACAGAGTTGCAAGATTGGTATGCAGCTACAAAAGTAGCTGGATTCGATGAAGCTCTATTAACAAATATGCTTTATAATGCAATGACAACAGGTATGACGAATGATCTAAATTATTCGATGGAAGATATTGTATATTATACAGATCGACTAGCAGAAAAAGCGGATGAATCGACAGCTTATTCTGCTCAGTTACTTGTTTTTGATGCAGAGGTTGCTGATTACTGTTTAACTGGAATTCCAGTGGGCTTAGAAACAGATTGTCAACTTTTCTGGGAAAAACTATTGGTGAGAGAAGAACTTGAAAGCCAATATTGGCAACAATTAGATCAGGCAACTTGGGACAATTGGGAATTTGATTATGAGTTGTATCATAATTTAGAAACGTTAAAAGATGAAGTGCTATATCAAGAATATATTGAAATGGACACTACTCAACAAGCGATTGCTCAAGCTGAGCTAGACGATGCTTTAGCGAATTTAACACTTGAAGAGTTAAATTTATATGGTCCACTTCTTATGTATTTCGCTGATTTTAAATCAATATCCTATGATATGGATAGCTCTAATTGGGATCAATTAAATGTATTAGACTTAGGTGGTACTGTTAATGTTAAGGAACACCTATATAATCTATTTTATGGAAATAGTTGGGATTATGCGGAACCAGATCCATACTATTATGGATATGCTCAGCATCTCAGATTCATTGATCATTTAACGCGGGAAATTGAATGGATTCAATTTGATTTAGCTGATGCACAAAGAAGATATGATGAATTAACTGTTACAGTGGAATTCTTAACAAATCCAATGTATGAACAAAACTTTATAGATTTAATGGGTGATGTTTATGAAGCATTAGATGCAGTTATTTTAACAATTGATGATGCAACAGTTCAAATGATTTTAGATTTAGCTATGGACTTCCTATATCAATCAATGACATTTGGTGGTGATGATTACTACAATGATGGACCGGATTACTACAATGATGGACCGGATTACTACAATGATGGACCAGATTACTACGATGATGGACCAGATTTCTATGATGATAGAATGAAATTTGACTTCATGCAGTTTGTAACTGCCGAAAATATTGAATGGCTAGCGGCTAGATTAGATACTACTTTATTAGCCGTTGTAGATACTTTAGATCAAGCTGATTTTGATAATATAAAAGTATTATTATTGGGATTCTTAGAAATTCAAATGACAGCTGAAGGATTAGATCCAACTACTGAAATACCAGGAATGTTAATTGAATATGGCGACATGTTCGATAAATATGTTGGATACTTTAACTTCTTTACTGATAACCTAAGTTCTTTATTAGGCGGTATAGATACTACTAAAGCAACAGCTATAGTAGATTTAGTTAAAAGCAGTATACCAGGCAAAAAAACAGACATTGATATTACAGTAATTGTTTCTCAATTATATGAAATCGTTAATGGTGATGATTCATTTGATGTAGCAAATTTCTTTAAATATGTTGCAGATATTTACATTGATGTAAACGATGAATTTAATCCAGATGAATTAACAAGAGAGGCAATTTTAGACGACGTATTAATATATGTAAATGAATTTACGAGTCTAATAGAAGTAGTAAGTTCATTTGACCCTAACTATTTAGCTGTTACTGACGTTGAATATGTTTCATGGTTGATGAGTTATGCAATGAATGTTCCGAATATCATCTCTAATGATTTCGCAACTATAGGTGATTCTGTGCCTTCATATCCTGGCGACCATGTATTTGATAACTTCGTATGGGACTTCATGAATGAACTAATTGAGCCTGTGGATGCAATTACTTTATTTACTAATATTTTTGGAACAGCATCTAACGGACAAACTTATTACACATTAAGATCAATCCAACAGTACTTGTTTGGATTTACTACTGTTACCAACTTTGATGATTTACAAACTTGGATGGGTAATCTAGAAACCTTTGGATTTACACAAGCTGAGATTGTTGCATACTTGATGGAATTTACTAATTGGTATGCAGGAGAATTTAAAGATGGTACACCTGAATTCCTAGAAAGAATATCATGGATAGAAAGTGAAATAAATTACTGGCAAAGTAATTATGATAATACAGTTATTAATCTTGATAACGGTGATTTATATGTTAATTCATTTGTTCAGGCATTTGATCCTGCATATCAACCAACTGCTGCTGATTACTGGCAAGTATTGAAAGATGGTGTAGATCTAAATCGTGTAACTATGTGGCATAATAATGAATTACGATGGTTAATTGATGGATATGAAGTCGATAACTTACAAGGTATCTTAAACGAGATTATTATGTATGAAACTGATCCTATCAATTTAGGAATTGCTGAAGCAGCATACGCTAACTTCTTAGCTAATTATAGTTACGATGGATATATTACAGATTTAATCGAAAATTATAGAATACTATATATCGATAATCAAAATTATTATGATGATGTTATCGATCCATTATTAGATGTTCTTGATGATGCTGACCCAGGAGTTTATACTAATTTCTTAAATGTAACTAATGAATACATTATGAACTATGACAATTTGATGCATGATTTAGAATGGTATGAATCAGAAATTACTCGTTATGAAGAACAACTTGCATGGGAATATGAAGATTTAGAATTAATTAACTTTATTTATGGATTCTTGAGTGATACTACAATTTATGATGACTCAGAAGAAGCAGTTAATATATTGTTAGATGAGTTACAAAACATGGTGGCTCAAATGCCTGCTGGTTCATTTGAATTAATTGAACAAGTAGTTAAATTTGTAATGGTGATGGATAAACACAATGATGATTTCTCAATTGATGAATTACCATTTACAACAGTTGACTTATATACATTCAGTCAAGACTTATCTGCTTTCTTAAAATTAAGAGCCGCTACTCTTGACACAGCTGATTTAGATATTTTAGAAGCTTATATCTTAACTGTAATAACTGAAATAGTTGGTGAACAGGGATTAGATCCAATTGATGAAGCAGCTGAAATCACTAGAATTAATACATTAGTATTGAAATATATTGGTTTTGCTGATGACGCATTAACTGAATTAACAGTTATGTTAGATGGTTTAACAGAAGCTAACATCGAAGTATTATTTGAAACAATTAGTGCTTTCAATGAAGGTGGATATAATGTTTACCAAATGGTAGTATTAGTTGCTCAAACTATTGATGGAATCTATGATCCTGCTACAGTTAACTTAGATATTATAATTGAAATGTTACTTGAAGTTTACTTCGATATGGAATATGAAACATATGCTCCACAAGACTTAGCAGATACTCAAGCAGCTTGGAATTTATATATAGCTGATTTAGAAATAATTATTGGTGTTGTTGCTGGATACGATGTAATGGCTATTGACCCACTTACTTATCCAGACTTAATTGAACTTCAACAAGCAGTAATGTATTTAGGTAATATGTTTGAAGATCCAATGATTATCTTAACTGATCCTTTTGTTACACCTGTTTTCGATATTATGAATCTTAATGATATGGTTGCGGAAATGTTCAATGAATATGACCCAACAGCTGTAACTGCTTTATGTGATAAATTTATTGATATCTTAGGCTTACCACTTGGTGATTACGAAGGATTATACTATGAATTAATTGGTGTCGCTTCAGTTATAAGGAATATAGATAGAATTGATTCACCTGATGATATCTTTGCTGTTTATAAAGCTATTAGAGGTTTAGGTTATACAAACGCAGAAATAGCAGGAATTGCAACTGAATTAGTGATGGAATTCTTATATCCTCAACTGCCTTATATGATGGATACTACTGATTTATTAGAAGAAATAGATAATATGCAATCTCAAATTGATAATTATTTAGATCAAATAGCTAATATTCAGTTAGATGTCCAAAATGAAATTGCATTGATTGATGTATTAACTTATCCAGGAGCTATTGTTGATGCAAATATATTATGGAATGCATTAATGGATAGAGAAGCTACTTGGGTTGCGTATGATTCAGTATTGAATCAGTATTCATGGAACTCAGAATATTTTGACTGGGGATTATGGGATGAAATACAAATGGCATACGACAATGAAGACTGGGAATATCTAGATGATTTATTCTGGGGATTGGATATGGAAGAATATTTTATGTATGAAGAGATACTTAATAACTATGAAGCAGCTCTCCTAGCAGATGAAACTGCATATGATTTAGCGTATCAATTCCAAATGAATTATTCAGGAATTCCAACATCATTTGACATGTACTTATCTATATCTGATTACTTATTTAATCGCTCGGGAGAATTATTCAATATCTATATGGAAATTTGGAATCTTGAAACTAATATAATGGAATATCAAGATGAAGTAGATTCTATGTTAGCGATGGCTTGGTTACCTGAAACAGTTGAAGTATTTCTAAGTGATCCTGCGAATGAAGTTATAATTGAACAAATATTAGAAATATTCTTAGACCAATTTGAAGCATGGTCAGTGGATCCTAATTTAGAAGTATTGGATCATATTGAAATGATAATCAAAAAAGGTCCACAAGGATTAACAATGGCTGATATTTCAACCGAAATTCAAATGGCTGGTACTCTATTAACAAGTATATTAAGCGAAATAGATGCGGCTGACGAGGCGTTAATCATTGAATTCGTTACAGATTTAGCTGATGCTTATTGTGAAGTACAATATGATCCTACACAAGCAGTGATTATGAGTGTATATTTTGAAACACTAATCGCTGATATATTACCTGAAATTTTAGATGTTCCTGAAACAATTGGTGCATTCTTATTAACATTTGATGAAACCAAGACTGAAGAAACATTTAATGCAATGATTGAAATGTTTATAATTTGTCCAATGGATCCTAATGGTGAAGTTAGACGCATTATCAATACAGGGTCAATTATTGATATAGTAATTGGAGATATGTCTTTAGATTATGAAGCACTAATTTCTCCACTATACAAAACAATGTATGAAGTAATGACATTATCTGGAATGCCTCCAGCAGATTTACCAGAGGATACAATTGATGATTTAGTACTAGGAATTGATGATATTATTATGTATGCGGCTATAGTAGCTGAATACGATCCTGTAAACATGAGCGAAGCTCAATGGGATGTAATAGATGAATTCTTTATGACCTTCGAGGACTTCATTATGTATATTGAATCATTAGTATTTCCAGTATAATAACTAACATAAATTAGGAGCTATTAATTTAGCTCCTTTTTTTACGCATTTAGTTGATATATAAATTTCTTGTATGTTATAATACTTTTGAAAGAAAACGAGGGTATTAGAATGATTGAATCTCTTGGAAATTCCAAAATTAAATATGCTAGCAAACTGAAACAAAAAAAATATAGAACCGAATATGGGCAATTTTTAGTTGAGGGTGAGCATCTAATTATAGAGGCAATTAAGTCAAATAACATTGATTACCTTTTTTCTACAGAGACAGACAGTTATGATCACGTAGAAACTTTTCAGGTATCTAATGAAGTATTCAATAAGATATCAGAGCTGAACAATTCTACTGGGTTAATCGCTGTATGTAATAAGCCCAAGATTAAAGAATTGTCGGACAAAGTTTTAATATTGGATGGTATTCAAGATCCAGGGAATATGGGAACTTTAATTAGAACCGCCGCCGCTTTTGGATTTAATACTATTGTTGCTGAAGATTCAGTAGATTTTTATAACGAAAAAGTCATAAGAAGTTCACAAGGAGCTATATTTTATGTGAATATTATGGATGCAGATATAATAAAATTTATTAAAACTCACCATGATTATCATTACTTTGGTACTGATGTATTGACAGGTTCTGATATTAGAGATGTTGACTTTAATGAGGAACGATTAGCAATTATATTAGGTAATGAAGGTAATGGAATTAGAAATTCAATTAAAGAACTAGTAAACACAAATATAAATATTCCAATGATTTCTACAGAATCCTTAAATGTAGGTATCGCAGGAGGTATATTGATGTTTGAAGCGTTTAAGGAGAAATAGAGAAATGGAATACATTTACGAAGATAACAGGATTTATGCAAAACAGGAAGACAATTTATTATTAGCAGAGGTAACCTTTCCAAATCGAGATGACAAAAGAGTTAATCTTGACCACGTATACGTGGACCAAAGTCTAAGAAAAGCAGGTATTGCAAAAGACTTGATGTTACTAGCTTATAAATATATAAAAACTAGAAATCTTAAGATTATAGCTAAATGTCCCTATGCTATTGCTTGGTTCAAAAAACATGAGGAATACCAAGATATAGTAATTAATGTCAAAACCAAGAAGAAACAATAGGTTTTTCTTGTCATACTTGACTTAGTATGCTATAATAATTCATGCATAAAGTATTTAGTGAGAGGGTCATCCCCTCTCTTTTTAATGCAAAGGAGTTGGAACAAATGGAAATAAATCAATTAAAAGAAAAACTTAGAATATTTATAGAAACATTGGGTTATGAATTGTATGATTTAGAATACAAAAAAAGAAAAACAAATAGTATTCTTACTGTCTATATTGACCGTGACGAAGGTATTAAATTGGACGATTGTGTAGCTGTAACTAAGGAGTTAAATCCATACATGGACGAAATAGACCCCATTGAAGGAGAATACTTCCTTGAAGTTTCATCGCCGGGCGCAGAAAAAGAATTAAGAACTGTTCAAAGTATTGAAAAATCTATTGGTAAATTCGTTCATATTGAAACTGATGAACAAAAAATTGAAGGCGAATTAACTGAATTCACTGAAAATGAAGTAACATTGAAAGTAAGAAACAAAATAATAAAAATAAATTATAATGAAGTTAATCTAATAAGATTAGCAATAAAATTTTAGGAGTAGAGAAATGATTAGTAAAGAATTTTTTAAAGCATTGGAAGTTTTAGCCATTGAAAGACAAATCGAAAAAGAAAAAGTGCTAGAAATTTTTGGAAAAGGTTTAATTAATGCTTACAAAAAAGCCTATGATGGAAAAACTAACGCAGAAGTAGTATTTAATGAAGAAAAAGCAGAAATCTTGATAGTTGCTAAATCATTAGTTGTAGCTGAAATTAGTCCGGAAGCTGAAACTGGAACTCAAATTTTATTAGCTGATGCTAAAAACATTAAAAAGACAGCTAGAATCGGAGATATTATTGAGCAAAAAATAACTCCAAAGAATTTTGGTAGATTAGCGGCTTCAAGTGCTAAACAAATCTTAACTCAAGGGTTAAAGCAATTAGAGAGAGAAAGAAACTATGAAATTTTCACTGAGAAATGTGGAGATATGATTATCGCTGAAGTTGTAAGGATCAATGACGATTTTGTAACATTAAATCTTGGCCATGATACTGAAACATCAATACCAGCCAAAGATTTATTAAATGAAGATGTCTTTATAGGAAACCAATTAAGAGTCTTTGTAACTAAAGTTGAAGAAACTACAAAGGGTCCTAAAGTATATGTATCAAGAACTGATAGAAACTTAGTCAAAAGACTTATGGAAAATGCAATTCCAGAATTACAAACAGGTGTTATTGAAATTAAAGGATTAGCTAGAGATGCTGGAGACAGATGTAAAGTTTGTGTCTCATCTAATAACGCAGAAGTTGACCCTGTAGGAGCTTGCCTAGGTAAAAATGGTTCAAGAATTAAAGATGTAATTGATAATCTTAATGGAGAAAAAATAGATATCTATAAATATAGTGATGATCCTAAAGAACTAGTTTCAAATTCACTTCAACCAGCTAGAACAATTATGGTGCAGATTAATGAAATGTTAAAATCCGCAACAGTAGTAGTTCCAGATGATCAATTATCACTAGCTATTGGTAAAAAAGGTCAAAATGCACGTTTAGCAGTGCAATCTTGTGGATGGAAAATTGACATCAAATCAGAATCTGATGCTAAAATACAAGATATAGAAGTAGAGGAATAAGTCTATGAGAGTCAAAAAGATTCCGATGAGGAAATGCATTGTCACTAATGAAAGATTTGAAAAGAAATCATTATTAAGAGTTGTTAAAACTCCTGAAGGAAATGTAATTTTTGACAAAACTGGTAAAGCTAATGGTAGAGGTGCATATATTTCTAAATCAGAAGCAATTATTGAAAAAGCAAAAAAATCAAAAGTTTTAAATCGACATTTAGAAATAGAAGTTCCTGATTCAGTTTATGATGATTTACTTAAAGAGTTAGACCATGATTAAAAATCGAGTACTTCAGAATTTAGGATTATGCAAAAAAGCAAAAAAACTAGTATCTGGTGAAGAATTTGTTTTAGAACAAATTAAAACTAATAAAGCATATATAGTTTTTTTAGCAAACGATGCAGGTAAAAATACAACTAAAAGAATAACAGATAAATCAAGCTTTTATGAAGTAAGGTTAAACACTGATTTTTCAACCGAAGAACTTAACAAAGCAATTGGTACGGAGAATCGTAAAGTGATTGCGATTACAGATAAAAACTTTTCGAAAATGGTAATTAATCAACTAGAAAAATAGAAAGAGGTGATTGGATGGCAAAGTATATACCTAACAAAAAGTTTAAAAAAAGACCCAATCAAAAAAACAAAAACCAAACAAATCCAGTAAAGAATGTGACGCCTATACCAAAGAAGGAACAAAACTTTAAGAAGATTGTTACTTTTAAAAATGGAATGAGCGTAATGGATTTAGCAACCGATATGAGAAAACCTGTTGCGGAAATCATCAAGAAATTGATGTTTATGAGAATAATGGCTTCTCAGACACAAGAAATTAGTCGTGAAAATGCTGAGTTATTAGCTATGGAATTCAATTATGAGTTCCAAGACGAAGTAATTACTGACCAATCAAGATTTGAAGAGATTGATGAATCTGACGATCCAAAAGATTTAATAGGCAGACCAGCTGTTGTTACAATTATGGGTCACGTTGACCATGGTAAAACAACGCTTCTAGATAATATTAGAAACGCTAGAGTAGTAGCTACTGAAGCCGGAGGAATTACTCAACATATTGGGGCTTACCAAGTTGTAAGAAATAATAAAGCAATTACTTTCATTGACACACCCGGGCATGCAGCGTTTACAGAAATGCGTGCAAGAGGAGCTAGAATCACTGATATAGTTGTTTTAGTTGTTGCGGCGGATGATGGAGTAATGCCTCAAACAAGAGAAGCAATTGACCACGCTAAAGCATCAAAATGTTCAATAATTGTAGCGGTTAATAAAATGGATAAAGTTGGAGCTAATCCTGACAGAGTTAAACAAGAATTAGCTGACCTTGACTTACTTCCTGATGACTGGGGCGGAGAAATCCCATTCTGTAATATTTCAGCGCTTAAAGGTACTGGAATCTCAGAATTATTAGATACTATTCAATTAGTAGCTGAAATGTTGGAACTGAAAGCTAATCCAAACAGAAAAGCTGTAGGAACAGTAATTGAAGCTAAACTAGATAGAGGAAAAGGACCAGTTGCTACAATCTTAGTAAACAATGGTACATTAAGAGAAACTGACACATTTGTTGTTGGTTCCACTTATGGTAAAGTAAGAAGAATGACTGATGACCTTGGAAAAAGAGTTATAGAAGCTGTTCCAGGATCAGCGGTAGAAATTACCGGTTTATCAGATGTTCCTAAAGCAGGAGATTCGTTCAAGGTTTTCAAGGATGAAAAAATTGTTAAAGAATTAGCTGAGCAAAGAAAAATCCGTGTGTTTGATGAAAAACATGCAGGTAAACAAAGTTTAACTTTGGAGGAATTCTTCAAAAAACAAGAAGGAAACTTAAAAGAATTAAATCTAATCATCAAAGCAGATGTTCAAGGATCTATTGAAGCATTCAAAGGATCAATAAATAAAATTTCTGTTGAAGGTGCTAGCATAGAAATAGTTAGAACTGGAGTAGGTGCTATTACTGATACAGATGTATTATTAGCAGAAGCTTCACAAGCAATTATTATTGGATTTGGGGTTGGTTCTCCAGCTTCAGTTAGAGATTTAGCTACAGTAAAAGGCATTGAAATCAGAAACTATCGTGTAATTTATGAGGCTTTAGATGATATTGAAGCTGCAATGAAAGGCATGTTAGATCCAGTATATGAACAAAAAATTATCGGTGAGGTTGAAGTTAGAGAAACTTATAGCGTAAGCCGCATTGGTACAATTGCAGGGTGTATGGTAACTAGCGGAGTAGCTCAGAGAGATGGGCTTATAAAATTAGTGCGAAATGGAATCATTATATTTGAAGGAAAAATTGCTTCATTAAAAAGATTTAAAGACGACGTTAAAGAAGTTAGAACAGGATTTGAATGTGGAATTACACTAGAAAACTATAATGATATTAAGGCTGGAGATATTATCGAAATTTCATCAATGAAAGAGGTGTAAGCATGGCAAATGTTAGACATTTGGAAACTAATGTTCAAAGAGTTGTTACAGAAGTTATTCGCAATGAAGTAAAAGATGACTTGGGCTTTTTGACAGTAACCGGAGTGAAAATTACTAACGAGTTATCATATATGTACGTATATTACACAGTTTATGGTTCAGAAGAAGATTTGAAACATTCTCAGGAAGCTTTACATAGAGCGAACGGTTTTATTAAAAATCAAATAGCTCATAGAGTAAAAATGAGAAAAGTTCCCGAATTAATATTCAAACTTGATGAGTCATATGTAAAAGGAAAACACATTGATGACTTAATTAAATCAATAAAGTAAAAACTTCAGAAATGAAGTTTTTTCTTTTTAATTGCAAGAACATAGGGCATTTGTTATAATTTTTATAGAATGAATGAAATAATAAGAAACAAACTCAGAAGACTACCGGAAAAACCTGGAGCTTATCAAATGTTAGATAGTTCAGGGAAAATTATATATGTTGGAAAAGCTAAGAACTTAAAGAATCGTGTGAGTTCTTATTTTGCTGGGGTTCATGATGCAAAGACCACTAGATTGGTTAGTGAGATTACCGATTTTATATACATAATTACAAACTCTGAGAAAGAAGCATACTTATTAGAAATAACTCAGATAAAAAAACATATACCAAAATATAATATTCAGTTTGTAGGAGACAATAGTTATCCATATATAGAAATTACAAGTCATAAGCATCCAAAAATTAAAATATCAAGAAATGTTAAAAAGAACAAAAGCAACTGTTTTGGGCCATTTCCTGATGCTAAATCAGCTAACCAAACCCTTAAAGTATTAAATACTATTTTTCCGTTTAGAAAATGTGAGAGGTTACCAAAAGAGCTCTGTCTATACTATTATATTCATCAATGTATGGGACCTTGCGTTTATCCGGTAGACGCTGAAACATATAAGAAGATGATTAAGTCGGTAAGGAAATTTATGTCTGGAAACATAAAAGAATTTATTGATGAATACAAAACTAAAATGGAGAAACATTCAGACAACTTGGAGTTTGAAAAGGCCAATGAATTTAAAAGTCTAATTAACGCAATTGAGAAAACAACCGAACGACAACAAGTAATATTTCCTGATAATAAAGATCGCGACATAATTAGTTTTGTTACATATGATAACTATGTATCGGTAAACATATTATTTATGAGGCAGGGAAGAATCCTGTTTTCAAAATCTAAAATAATATCATATTATTTAAATCCCGAAGAAGTATTACTTAACTATTTAGCAAGATTCTATGAGAAAAACATCAAACCTAATGAAATCCTTTTACCATTTGGACATGATTATGAATTGTTCAGGGAAATATTGGGAGATATTATTTATGTCCCTCAAAGAGGCAGAAAACTTAAGTTAATTGAAATGGCTGAAAAGAATGCTAAAGAATATATGGATAATAATTTAGGTAGTTACTTAAACAAAGAAAATAAAACAATAGTCGCATTAAGTGATTTGCAAAATATCTTGGGGATTCAGTCAATTAAAAGAATTGATGTATTCGATAACTCAAACACATCTGGAACCGACTTAGTATCAGCTATGGTTGTCTATTTGAATGGTATGCCAGAGAAAAATCTTTACAGAAAATATAAAATAAAATCCATTACCAACGGTGATGACTACCATATGATGCAAGAGGTGCTGTATCGAAGATATCAAAATATGTTGGTAGAAGAATTAGATAGACCTGATTTAATTATTGTGGATGGAGGAATTCATCAACTACGTGCAGGTAAAGAAGTTCTTGCTCAACTTAATTTGAATATTCCAATAATCGGGTTAAAGAAGGACTCGCATCATAAAACTAACTCAATTATCACCTGGGACGAAAATGAAATAGTTCTGAATAAACGAAGCAATGAGTATTCATTACTTTATAATATCCAAGAAGAAGTACATCGATTTGCAATTAGTTTTCATAGAAAAATCGCTGGCAAATCGATATATGCTTCAATATTAGATACAATTCCAAAAGTAGGTAAGGTGACAAAAGGTAAATTATTAAAAAAATATAAGAATTTAAATAATATAAAAAAAGCCCCCAGAGAAGAGCTTAGGGAGTTAGGTATATCGAATGAGGCAATTAATAATATCTATCTGGCGTTAAAAGATATTAACACAAAATAAAATTATGTTATAATACTAATGGTGATTAAATGGAAAGCAAAGTTTGTGGAATTTTACATGGAGTTTTAGATAGCAAAAGAATTATAGCTATTAAATCAAAAAAGAAAGTTAATTTCTATTATATGAGTAAAGGAATGTTCAAAAATTTTATGATGTATTTTACACCAGAAATTTATGTCTTTCTTACTGTTTCTCTTAGTAAACGTGTTTATAAGGGTTACTTAGTACAAAATGTTATTAGTATTGAAAAAGTACTTTCGCCTAAAAAAAATGTCCCAAAAGTGTATTATGATATATCTATAATTAAATCCGGTGTAAAGAGGATTGTAAATAAAGATTCTAAAAAACTATTTATTGATTTTGAAATGAGCATGCCACCATATTCAGATTATAAAAACTTTGTATCTGAAATTATTCAAGTAGGCTATATCCTAACAGACAATGATGGTAATGAAATTGAGAGATATTCTAGTTATGTAAAACCTAAGATATTTCCAGTTATTTCTCTAAGAACAATAAAATTCTTACGAGTCATGCAAGCAGACATTGATACAGGAATAGAATATATAGAATTTTACAACAAGTTAAAGAAACTCAAACATGATCATAATCCAATGGTGTTTGTTTGGGGCAAAAACGATCAATTGGAATTGAATAAATTAAATAAACTTCACAAGCTTAATAACTTCACTAAGACAATGCAATTTATGGACTTATTGAATTTACATAAAATCTATTTTGGTTTAAAAAATGATCTTGGATTATTTAATGCATTTAACATGTATTCAAATATTGATTTAAGCAAACAAAAACATGATGCTTTTGAAGATGCACTAGTTACCAAACAAATATTTGATTATTTCAAATTAACATGTAATAATAAAATGACAATTGAAATTCAATAAAAATAAAAGGTGGAAAATTCTTCCACCTTTTTTCTATAACACCATAATTACTGGCATGATCATTGGATTTCTCTTAGTCTGCTTGTTAATGTATAACTTCAGCGCTTTTGAGACTTCAATTTTCATACCGTTTATATTGATTTTTTTCTCTGGATTTAAAAATCTATCGCAAGTTTTAATCACTATCTCTTGCATATCCTTGACCATTACTAGATGATCTTTTATATAGATAAAACCTTTACTGATTATGTTTGGTGTACAACTAATTTCATGTCTTTTTTCACTAATAGTTATAATCACCGATAGCAATCCATCTTCAGACAATTCTCTTCTGTCTTTAATGACCAATGACCCAACTTCTCCAATTGATTCACTATCAACATAGATATCAGAGGTTTTTACTTTGCCTTTAAGATAAGCTTTTTCCTCGTTGATAGCTAAAACATCCCCGTTTTCCATAATGAACGTATTTTCTGAAGGAATGCCAGTATCGATACCTAATTCGGAATGTATTTTAAGCATCCGGTATTCACCGTGAATAGGCATAAAATATTTAGGCTTCATTAATTTGAGCATTAACTTTAATTCATTTTGACCACCATGACCTGAGGCGTGAACGTCTGCAAATGGTGATTGAGTTATTACTTTAGCTCCACGTTTATATAACATATTAATAGTTCTATTTACTGACTCAAGATTTCCAGGAATTGGAGATGAAGAAAGAATAACTGTGTCTCCAGAAATCATTGATATCTGTTTGTGAGTTCCAGCAGCAATTCTTGTTAGAGCTGCCAAAGGTTCGCCTTGAGATCCAGTACAGATAATTGTTAGTTTGGCATTTTTAATTTTTGTATTATGTCTAGCATATATGAATGAACCCTTAGGGGCTTTGATATATCCAAGTTTAGCTCCAACCTCAATATTTCTAATCATACTTCTACCAAAAACAGCAATTTTTCTTCCTGTTTGAATAGATGCTTCAACAATTTGTTGTATTCTATGAATATTAGATGCGAAAGTTGAAATAATAATTCTGCCTTCAATTGATTCAAACATATCTTTAATAGTTTCAGAAACTACCTTTTCAGAAGTTGTAAACCCATCCAATTCACTATTTGTTGAATCAGATAATAAGCAAACAACACCTTCTTCGCCAATTTTCGCCATTTTGTGATAATTTGAATCAGTACCTGTTGGTGAAAAGTCAAATTTAAAATCACCAGTATGCACAACAGTTCCAATTGGGGTAGTGAGCTTCACTCCAAATGAATCAGGGATTGAATGATTAGTTCTAAAAAAAGTAACTTTAAAATTATTAAATTCGATAATATCATCTTCATGGTACTCTCTAAGATTAACCGGAAAATTTGTTTTTTCATCTAGCTTGTTTTTGACTAAACCATAGCTTAGTCCAGACGCATAAATTACTGGTATATTTACTTGTTTTACAAGGAATGGTATACCACCAATATGATCCTCGTGACCGTGACTAACAAAAACAGCTTTGATCTTTTCTTGATTATCAATTAGGTATTGATAATCAGGTAAAACGTAATCTATTCCCATTAAATATTCGTCAGGGAATTTGAGCCCTGAGTCAACTATAATTATTTCATTTTGATATTGGATGCAGTACATATTCTTACCAACTTCTCCAAGACCACCTAAAGCAAAAATTAGAATTTCTTTTGCTTTTATATCTATATTTTCCATTTTTGATCCTTTCAAAAACTTATTGAATTTTCTGTTGTTATAATTATATCTTATATTAAGACGATATGCAATTAAATGCATGTAATATAGAAAATATATATATAATGTTTATAAGATTTTACAAAAATGTTATAATTGTTCAAAAGGAGGGATGCTCAATGATAGCAAAAATATTAGTTGACATTAAAGCAAAAAATGTTGACAAAACTTACGATTACATTATCCCTTCAGAATATGTGGATATTTTAGAAATTGGTGCAAGAGTAATTGTGCCTTTTGGTAAAAGACAGGTTATGGGATTTTGCTTGGAAATTGCGGAAGTTAGCGAATACCAAAAAGCTCTAAAACGGATTGCAAGAATTATTGATATGGAATCTTATCTTACAGAAGAGTTAATTGAATTAGCAAGAAAAATTAGAGAAGAAACAAGTTCGATGCTCATCAAAATTTTGGAAGCAATGTTACCGGCAGCTTTAAAAGTTGTCTATAAACCAAAAATAAAATTGATCAATCCAGATGATATAAACAAAGATTTAAAATCAGTTTTTCAATATTCGGATGAGGTGCTTTTAGAAAGTATTCCAACTGAATATTATAAGGTGATTCAAAAGGAAATTAAGAAGCAAAATATCAAGCAACTATATGATATAAAGCAGAGAAATAAATCTTTGACTTTTAAGTATGTAACTCTAACAAAAAAAGAAGAAGGTAAGTTAACGGATAAACAACGGTCAGTTATTGAGTATTTAAATAAGGCTAAAAACAAAACAAATAACTTAAAAAAAATCCTAACTGATTTAAAAATAACTACATCGGTCGTTAATTCATTAGAAAAAAAAGGTTTTGTTAACGTCTATTATAAAGAAGTTTACAGAGACATAGAATCTTTATATAAATTAGATTCAAAAGACATAGTGTTAAACGATGATCAAGAAGCTGCTTACAAAAAAATTGTATCTAAACTGGGTGAGAATCACACTTTTTTACTTCATGGTGTGACTGGGTCAGGTAAAACTGAAATATATTTAAAAGTTATTGAAGATGTCAGAAAACAAAATAAATCAGTGATATTCTTGGTGCCTGAAATATCTTTGACACCTATGATGATGATTAGATTTAAAGCTGAATTTGGTGATGACGTAGCTATGTTACATTCAGGATTATCAACTTTGGAAAAATACGATGAATGGCGAAGAATAGTAAAAGGACAAGCTAAAATCGTGATTGGAGCAAGAAGTGCTTGTTTCGCTCCTGTAAAGGATTTAGGACTAGTAGTTGTAGATGAATGTCACGAATCAACCTATAAGCAAGATAATCAACCAAGTTATTACGCTATTGACATATTACAAAAACGTTCTGCTTATCACAATTCAGTTTTAATATTGGGATCAGCTACTCCAAATATTGACTCTTATGCTAGATATATTAGAGGTTACTATGAACTTTTGAATTTAGAAACTAGAGCCCTAAATGCTAAGATGCCTTTGATTGAAGTATGTGATATGAAAAAAGAATTCATTTCCGGGAATAGTTCTAGTTTCTCTGTAAAACTACAGAACGAGATAAAAGAACGATTATCAAAAAAAGAACAAGTTATTTTACTTATAAATCGAAGAGGTCACTCCAATTTTGTTATTTGTAGAAATTGTGGTCAAGTATTTAGTTGCCCTAACTGTGATATCTCATTAACATATCATGAGTATTCTCACTCACTAAAATGCCATTACTGTGGGCACGATGAAAAGATTCCTAAAAAATGTTCAAAATGTGAATCTGAAGATTTGCGATATATGGGAAGTGGAACTCAAAAAATCGAGAATGAGTTGACTGCTTTATATCCAGACGCAAATATTGTAAGAATGGATAATGATACAACTAGAAGAAAAAATGCTCACGAAAGATTATTACACAATTTTGAACAAAAAGGCGATATACTGTTAGGCACGCAAATGATAGCTAAAGGGTTAGACTTTCCCAGAGTTACTCTTGTAGGTATAATACAAGCTGATAATAATTTGTATGTACCAGACTTCAGAGCTCCGGAAAAAACATTTCAGTTAATTATGCAAGTTTCTGGACGTGCAGGAAGAAGAAATTTAGCTGGTAAAGTGATAATTCAAGCATTCAACCCTGATCATTATGCGATTAAATATGCATGTAATAATGATTATTTAGGGTTTTATCATCATGAGATGAATATTAGAAGATTAGCACGATACTCACCTTTCTATTACATTATTGAATTAAAGGTTTTAGGTGGGAATATGAGAGATGTATTTTACAATGGAATAGAGGTTGTAAAATATTTAAAACGAAATTTAAATAATAAGGCAATTATTTTAGGCCCAGCAATACCGGTTGTTAAGAGAATAAAAAATAGGTATAGTTGTGAAATTATGATTAAATATCGTGATTTAGGTAATCTAAATGAAACTTTGCATGAAATGATGGATAAATATCAATTAAATGAAAATTTCATTTCAATTGATAGATTTCCAAATATAGGATAGGTGATTTGATGAAAATATGTTTTATGGGTAGTATGAAATTTGCAGTACCAATTTTAGAAGGGTTAAACAAAAAATATGAAATAGTTATGGTTGTAACTCAGCCTGACAAACCAGTCGGTAGAAAAGGAATTTTAACTGGAACTGCTGTTAAAATTAGAGCCTTAGAACTTGGCTTGCCGATTTTTCAACCTGTAAATATTAAGAATGATTACAAACCAATTATGGATTTAAATCTGGACTATATTATTGTCGCTGCCTATGGCCAGATGATACCTGAAATCGTATTATCTCACCCGAAGACAAGAGCAATAAATGTACATGCTTCATTATTACCAAAATACAGAGGTGGTTCACCAATGCATCGCGCTATTCAATATGGGGATTCAGAAACAGGAATTACAGTAATGTATATGGCAATGAAGATGGATGCTGGAGATATATTATCTCAAAAATCTATACCGATTTTAAAAAGTGATAACGTAGGAACTCTTGAAGCTAAATTAGGTATTGTTGGTAATGAATTATTGTTAGATACATTGGAAAATATTAATCAGATAGTTCCTAGAAAACAAGATATAAATTTAGTGACTTTTGCTAGAAATATAAAACCCGAAGAAGAGAGAATATACTTCCAGCAGAATGCTGAAAGTATAAACAATCACGTTCGAGGGTTCTACCCTTGGCCTTTGACATATTGCATCATCGACAAACTCAAACTTAAATTGTACAATATCACATTTGTAGATGAAGATTTATCTTCAAAACCCGGAGAAATTGTAAAGATAGATAAACAAGGTGTGTATGTTCAAACCACTAAAGGATTAATAATTTTGAAAGATGTTCAGTTACAAGGCAAGAAAAGAATGAAGATTAATGATTTCATGAATGGGGCAGGAAAGACCTTATTAAAGCTAGGAGACAGATTCGAATAAACGAAAATTTGCACGAACGAGTCAAAAAATATGTTATAATAATATATTAGAGAACTTTTTATATATATATAAAAAAAGGAGCAAAAAACTATGAATAGAGACAAGAACTTATTTTCTAGAAACGAAATGTTATTTATGAACATTGAAACTCTAGAAAAAAGAGGTGTAACACTTAAAGATATAGCTGAAATAGCTTTTAGACAACAATCAAAATGGAACAAGAATATTTCGTATCAAGAATGTTTTGATTCTGTAGAAAAAATTCTATCATTAAGGGATGTTTTTCACATTCTTCAGCTTGGAGCTGAAATCGATAGATTAACCGAAGAAAAAGCATTTGAAGGCCCAATTCAAGAAATTTTAGCATCTGATTTAGGTATGTTTGGTATTGATGAATTATTTGGCCTTGAATTAGCTGGCATGTATGGGACTATTGGAAAAACAAATTTTGGTGATATTGATGTTAACAAACCTGGAATAGTTAATGAATTGAATGAACATGGTAAAGGTGATCAACCTGCATGCCATACATTTTTAGATGATATTGTTGGTGCTATTGCGGCAGCAGCTTCAACGAGAGTTGCTCAAATTGAGAATGAGTTGGAAGCAAAAAAAGACCCATCAATTATTGATCAACCTAAACTATTTTAGAAAAATTTCATAAAAAATGTAATAGGAGGTGATTTGATGGATAAACGCGAAAAAACATTAGATGAATTTTTTAAGAACAATGATCCTGTAACTAAGCGAAAAGAAGATAAACAAAAAATTAATAAAAAAATCGATGATTATTTCGAGACTGTATCTGTCGAAAAAGCCCCTAAGAAAAAGAGTTTTTTAGATAAAGTAATCGAATTTTTTAGAATTTCCTCATTTAAGAGTAACTTTGATGAAAATAAAGTAGCCGTAAATGTTAAACAAAAGGAAGTTGAAGGAAAAAACAAAATAGCTCAATTGTATCAAAGAATTAAACATTTCTTTGTGAATAAGTTCAGCTTTGAAGCCGGCGTTGATATTCTAGATGAAACCCAAGTTCTATATCGCAGAAACTTAGTAATTAGGAATATTACATGGGTAACCAATGTTGTTTTCTTATTATTTACCTTGATTGGATCTGAAGGTGGAAATTTTTCGCTTAACGTAATTGTAACTATCGCATTGTTTGTAATAATGTTTATAGTTTCACGTTCAATCAGAAGAGTAATTTCTGAAAAACCAACTACTTTACAAAAACAACAAATGGGAGAATATATCTCAGGAGTATATATTTTACTAATGGCAGTCGCAGTATATTTAAAACTGAGATTTGCAGTTGTAGACATAACTGCAGGTGGATTCTTCTCAATTACTCAAGCTGGATATGCATTGATTTACTTTGCATTAGTTGTTATTGCCTTGTACCAGGACTCAAGACTGCTTTCAGTGGTTTTTAGAGTGACTATTGGAGCTATGACCATAATCCATTTATTTGTTCTATATCCAATGCATCAATACGCTACTGATTTTATAACACTTTGGCAATATGTTAAAGGCCCAATTCTTACAGATGTTTTCTTGAGAACACTGGTCTTAGCAGTATTCATGATTGCATTATACTCTAATGCAAAAATATCTGAAGACATGAACAACAAACGTAAGGAAGAATTAATTAAGAGAAGAGCAATGGAAAAAGATTTTAAAGCAGTAGTATCAGATGTTTTTGACGTCATCAGTGTTTACAAACAACGTGGAGATGACCAAGTAGAAAAGAACTTGGAGGAATCTACTAAAAGAGTAGCTGAAATGTCAGGAAAATTAGGTAATTTCCTAGGATATTCTTCTAAACTGTGTCAGGAATTATATGATTTTTCTACAATTCATATTGAGAAAAAAGACTTGCTTACGTTAGAAGGCTATGGTGATAAAGACCAACTTGATGAAAAAGATTTCTTTAAAATCAGAGAAAAAACCATCATTGGCTCTGTAATTATTAAAAGACTACAACTAGAGAAAAAAGGCGAAGATATTGTTCGTGCACATTTCGAAAAAACAGCTTCAAAAGATTTTATTAAAGAAATGAATAGTGTACAAAACAATCGAGAATCCCAAGTGATTTTATTATGTGAAATATATGAAATACTTAGACAACCAAGAAACTATAAGAGAGAACTAAAACATCAAAGAGCGATAGATTTAATTCAATTAGAATTTTGTCCATACTTTGACCCTCAAATAGTAGATAGATTTATTAAATACAGTGATGATTTTGAAGCGATTTATTATCGTTTAGTATAAAAAGGTAGGAGTGCACATTATGTATAGATTTTTTACATCAGAGTCCGTAACAGAAGGACACCCAGATAAAATTTGTGACCAAATTTCAGATGCAATTTTGGATGCAATTTTAACAGAAGACAGAGAAGCGAGAGTCGCTTGTGAAACACTTGTATCTACAGGATTGGTATTAGTAACTGGTGAAGTAACTACAAACACTTATGTAGATATTCAAAGAATAGTAAGAAACACAGTAGCGAGTATTGGTTATGACCGTGGGAAATTTGGGTTTGACGCTGAAAACTTGTCGGTTTTAGTATGCATTAACGAGCAATCACCTGATATTGCCTTGGGTGTAGATGAAAATGACGAAAAAGAACAAGGTGCCGGCGACCAAGGAATGATGTTTGGATATGCAATTGATTCAAATGAAAGTTATATGCCTATAACACATTACTACGCAAATAAATTAGCTAGAAGATTATCAGCTGTTCGTAAAAATGGCACATTAAAATATTTAAGACCCGATGGTAAAACTCAGGTAACTGGCGAATTTAAAGAAAACGGTGATTTTAAAAGATTTGATAACATTTTGATATCTAGTCAACACTCACCAGATATTACTCAAGAACAAATAAGAGAAGATATAATTGAACACGTAATTAAATACGTTTTACCAAAAGAATACATTGATGATTTAACAACCATACAAATCAACCCTACAGGTAGATTTGTTAAAGGTGGTCCCGCAGGAGATTCAGGATTAACCGGTAGGAAAATTATTGTTGATACATATGGGGGAAGAGCTCATCACGGTGGAGGAGCATTTTCAGGAAAAGACCCTTCAAAAGTTGATAGATCAGCTGCTTATGCAGCTAGATATATTGCAAAAAATTTAGTGGCAGCTGGATTAGCTTCAGAATTAGAACTTCAAGTATCCTATGCTATTGGTGTCTCAAAACCTACGAGTATTGGTATTGATACATTTGGAACTAACAAAATCCCTGAAGATAGGATAATTGAAATAATCAAAAAACATTTTGATTTGAGTCCAAAATCAATTATTGATATGCTTGATTTGAAGAGACCAATTTATAAACAAACATCTACATATGGTCATTTTGGAAGAACTGACTTAGACTTGCCTTGGGAAAAACTAGATAAAGTTGATTTACTTAAACAATATCTTGAAAAGGATGTGATTTAGATGTTTCTAAGTTTTTTTGCATCTGGAATATTTGATTTTATATTATTAGTTATTGTTATAATTATTATAATAACTGTGGCTTCAATACTTATTGTTCGGGATTTAAAAATGGAATTCAAAAAAGTTTTTAAAATTAGATCGAGATTTCATATTGAAATTAGAAAAATAGTTAATTTAATTTATAAAATTTATAATTCAGATATATTAGAGCCTTTCACTAAAGTGGTAATAAAAAATCTTCCTCATGAAGAGAAGAAGATTTTGTTAAAGAATATTGATTTAGTATTTTCTGAAATTAATGTTGAAGATTTAGAAAATAAGTACATAATTGAAACTTATGAAAATCTTCAAAAACTCAGAAGAGAAAGAGATGCTAAAATTATCGTTTATAATCACAAACTCGAAACTTTTCCATTTTCAGTCTATACTAAAATAATGAAATTGAATAAGTATGAATTATATACAGAAAAAGAATAAAAGGCGAACCTTTTATTCTTTTATATTTTAGATATTTTTATTATGTAAGGACTTTTATCTTTATTTAATACCATGTATTTTATAACATCATAATTTCTATCCAACTTTGAAACAAAATCGGAAATTTTAATGTTTTCATCAGAATCATGTAAATATATTACTATTATAATAATGGCTTTGGAATTCATCATTTCTAAAGCTTTTTCTAATGAATTTATTACGATTCTAGAATTGGTTTTAATATCTTTATTTCCGCTGGGTAGATATCCAAGATTATAGATAGCTAAGTCAAAATTTTCACTGACGAATATATCAAATAAATCGTGAGATTCTTTTAACACTGTGACATTATTAATCTTGTTTTCTTCAAGCAATTTTAGAGTGTTATTAATAGCTTCATCTTGAATATCGAATGCATAAACTTTCTTAGCTTTTTTTGCTAAAAATAGTGTGTCATATCCATTTCCGCAAGTCATATCAATAGCAATATTTGGGTTGTCGAATTCATCTAGTAGTTTGTGAGATAACTCAACAATATTAATCATTTTTTTCACCTTTAATTATTTGATTTTTAAAATTAACTCTAGCTGTACCATAAACGCCAAGAACAATCATAATCCCTCCTACAATGTGATACCAATAAATTGTTTCACTTAAAAAAACATAACCAGCAATTACAGCCACTACAGTCGATAGATTTGCATAAATACTTGAAACGTGTGCAGGTAATTTACTTAATGCATAATTTACTAAAAAGAAACCACCAATAGAAGCAACAATTCCCAAGTATAAAATCGCTGAAATAAATTCTGGATGATTAATACTACTAATAAAAGCTCCAATATCATTATTAATTACCAATTGGAATATATATATCAAATTGAAGACCACAGCTCCAGCTAACATCATAAAGTATGTTAATTCATAGGGGGTTAGCTTCTTCGATGCATTTCTTGATGCTATATTAAATAAAGCCGCTGAGAGTACAGCAAAGAAGAGTAAAACAAATCCCAAGAAACTAGAATCAGTATTGACATCCATTTTAAATATTTGGATTAAAACAATACCTGAAAAAGATAATATTATAAATAATACCTGCGCTAGTTTGGGTCTTTCATTAAGTATAAAACTAGATAATATTGTAACAAATATAGGTATTAAAGCAATCATCATTCCAGCTTCCGAGCTATTAATTTTATCTAAACCGTAAGTTTCAAAAATAAAATATAGTATCGGTTGAAATAGAGCGACTAAAAATAGTGGGAGTAAAAACTTTTTATCAAACCTTATTTTAATTACTTTCGTCAACCTAAGGATTTCAAATATTATGAAAGCGATTAAGAATCTGTATGCTATTAAACCCATAGGACTTACATAATCTAAAGCAACTTTAGAAAACATAAATGAGAACCCAAAGATTAAAGAAAACAAGATTCCAGCTATATGAGCTTTTTTATTCATGGCTGTCACCTTTATCTCCCTGATATGAGCTTCTTGTTCGCATTAATTTATCTATTTCATTTGCTACTACAAGTTTCTTTAGCGACCATAAAGGTTCAATTAATTGATCTCTAGGGGCATCTCCAGTCACTCGATGAATAATTATTGATTTATTTAGGATTTCTATTTGATTTGTTGTAATCTCTACATATTCTTCTAGGGTTAACATTTTAAATGGATTTTTTTTATAGAAATATGCTAATTCAGTATTTTTTTGGATGAATAACATATGAATCTTAACGCCTTGAATATCAAGTTTATTAAGCAATTTTGCGGTTTCTATCATTTCTTCCATACTTTCATTTGGTAAGCCATTGATTATATGGACAACAACATTAATGTTTCTTTGTCTTAAAGATTCGCAAGCATCTATAAAACATTTTAAATCATGGCCACGATTGATAAATTTAAGTGATTTAGCATGAATTGATTGTAAACCTAACTCAACAGATAGGTATGTTCTTTTGTTTAGATCAGCGAGATAATCTAGGATTTCTTCAGATAAACAATCTGGTCTAGTTGCTATACTTAATCCAACTATATCCTTATCTAGTTTTAAAGCTGATTCAAAGAGGTTTCTAAGTTTATCTAAACTACCATAAGTATTTGTATTAGCCTGAAAATAAGCGATATATTTCGCTTCTTTCCATTTTTTTTGCATAATATTTTTAATTTCTTCAAATTGTGTTTTCAGAGAATCCCGCTTGTTTCCCGCAAAATCTCCTGAACCTTTTTCTGAACAAAAAATACAGCCTTTATTAGAGATTTTGCCATCTCTGTTAGGGCAGGTAAAATTTCCGTTCAATGAAATCTTATAAACTTTAGAGTTAAACTTATGTCTATAGAATGCATTAACAGTGTTATAATGTTTTTCATTCGTAAAATAATTCATGTTATCACCAAAAAGATTATACCATATTAAGGAATGATTAATTTATCTAAAATATAAAAAAAAAACACAAAATAATGATATAATATTGAAAGGTGATATGATGTTTAGGATTTTGCAAGATAGTATATTTAATCCAAAAGGATTAGTAAGACAAGTTAATAGAAGTGGATGGTATGTATTCTTTCATATAATGATTATGGCTATATTTATGTCGATAGGGTCATTCGTTGCCCAAGCTTCTCATAATGATTCTTTGATGAATTATCAAACCACAGGATGCCGTTTAGAGGATTCTGTGATTATTTGTGATGGAGAAAATTATGACATAGATAACCTTTTTTATATACAAGGAATAAGGGTATATTTTCTTGAACAAGATGTTGATATTCATGATGTGTATATTCCCGATCAAATTAGTCTTGTCATTCAAGGAAATACTGCTAAAATATACATAGGTCAGATGCAAATGGGAGACTTAAAAGTATTTAACTCAGGTTACGAATTGGCATCAATGGAAGAGGGACTAGATACTCTGGGAACTGCATTTCTTATCACTACAGCCTTTTCAAACATTTTAGGGAATATTATCCTTATACTTATGATAATTTTAGTATCAACTTTGATGTTTTTAAGATATAAGCAAGAAATAAATTATAAAAAGATATTTAAGCTAGTAACTTTCGCAGTCACTCCAGTAGCGCTATTGATAACATTTTTCAATTTGATAGCATTTGATCCAATTATATTCTTTATTTTAACTATTTTTGCTTACCGAAGTTTGTTTATATTAAATAGAGAGTTATATATGCAGATAATTTTAAGAAGAATAAAAAAAGCAGAAAAAAAAGATGATGTAGTAGAAACCTATAATAGTGATGATTTTGAAGAGGATAACTCATCTGATGAAGAAGATGATGAGCAATAATGGTTTAGTTGTTGTAAATATAGAATTTTATGCTATAATATTGGTAAATACGAGGATATAGAAATAGTAAAATAATGATATTTTTTAGAGAGCTAGTGATTGGTGGAAACTAGCAAATTAGTTATTTGAATTAGTTTATTGAGTTGATTTCACGCAACCCGTGAGTGAAATACGTTTTCCGCGTTAAGGAGTTGAGAGCTGGACTTGTTCCAGAATTAAGGTGGTACCGCGATTATTCGTCCTTTTTTAGGGCGATTTTTTTATGGAGGAAAATATAATGAGTGAATTTGTTCCGAGTTTTGATGAAAAGAAGATTGAAAAGAAATGGCAAGATATATGGTATAAAGGAGATTACTTTAAAGCAGAAGATTTCAGCGACAAAGAAAAGTATTATTCTTTAGTTGAATATCCTTACCCATCTGGGAGTGGTATGCATAATGGCCATATAAGAGCTTACTTATCTTTAGAAGTTATATCAAGAAAAAGAAGAATGGAAGGGAAAAACGTATTATTCCCTATTGGTTTTGATGCATTTGGATTGCCTACAGAAAATTATGCAATCAAAAATCAAATCCACCCAAGAGTTATAACTGACAGGAATATAGAAGTATTCAAACAACAACTTAAATCCACTGGTTTTTCGTTTGATTTTAGTCGTATTGTTGATACAACTCAACCTGAATACTACAAGTGGACACAATGGATATTTCTAAAATTATTTGAACATAAATTGGTATATAAAGATGTCGCTTATGTAAACTATTGTCCAAGTTGTAAAGTTGTATTGTCAAATGAAGAATCTCAGGGTGGTAAATGCGACCGCTGTGATACTGATGTTACTCAAATGGAAAAAAATGTCTGGTTCTTAAAGATAACCGAATATGCTGATAAACTATTAGCTGGATTAAATGAGTTAGAAAGCAATAATAGAATTAGAACAGAACAAGAAAAATGGATTGGTAAGTCAACCGGAGCCTTTATCTATTTTCCTGTTGATAATTCAGAAGAATCACTAAAAGTTTTTACAACTAGAGCGGACACAATTTATGGAGCTACTTTCATGGTAATCGCTCCAGAACATCCACTTTTAGAGAAATTTTCAGACAGAATTACTAATACTGATGAAATAAAAAAATATCAAGAAAAAGCATTGATGAAAACAGAATTTGAGCGTGTAGAATTAGCCAAAGATAAATCCGGCGTTGAAATAAAAGGCTTAAAAGCTATTAATCCATTAAATCAGGAAAGAATTCCAATATTTATCTCTGATTATGTAATGATTACCTATGGCACTGGAGCAATTATGGCTGTGCCTGCTCATGATACGAGAGATTATGATTTTGCTAAAAAATATAATCTAGAAATAAGAGAAGTAATTAGTGGTGGTGATATTAGCGAAGAAGCTTACACTGACATTAAAGGTGGAATGTTAATTAACAGTGATATCATTAACGGTTTGGAAGTTAAAGCAGCGATCAAAAAAATCACAAAACATCTTGAGGAAAATAAAATTGGTCAAGCAGCTAATCAATTTAGAATGAAAGATTGGGCATTTAATCGCCAACGTTATTGGGGCGAACCGATTCCAATTATCTATTGTGATGATTGTGGTATTGTACCAGTTCCTTACGAAGACTTGCCTGTAACGCTTCCTATGGTTGATAAATTTATGCCAACAGCTACTGGTGAATCTCCACTAGCTGATATTCCTGAATTTGTAAATTGTATATGTCCTAAATGTGGAAAACCTGCAAGAAGAGAAACAGATACTATGCCACAATGGGCTGGATCTTCATGGTATTTCTTAAGATATATGGATCCATTTAATAGTAAAGAACTAGCAGATAAAAAGAAACTTGAATACTGGGGTAGAGTTGATTGGTATAACGGTGGAATGGAACATGTTACCAGACATCTTATCTATTCAAGATTCTGGAATCATTTCTTATTTGATATTGGTGTTGTACCTAATGAAGAACCATATATGAAACGTACAGCTCAGGGGATTATACTTGGAAAAGATAATGAGAAAATGTCAAAATCAAGAGGAAATGTCGTAAATCCTAAAGACATCATTGATGAGTATGGAGCTGACACATTAAGAACCTATGTATTGTTTATGAGTGATTATGAAATGAGCACTCCATGGAATGATTCAGGAGTTAAAGGGTCGAGAAGATTTTTGGATAAAATATGGCGTTTATTTCCTAATGTTAATGAATCTGAACAGTATACTCCAAAATTGGAATTAATCATTAACCAAACAATTCAAGGAGTTTCACATGATATTGAAAACCTTAAGTTTAACACAGCGATTGCTAAGTTGATGACTTTGAGTAATGAGTATCAAAAACAAGATTCTATATCTAAAAAGGATTATGAAGTATTGTTGAAATTATTGAATCCAATAGCTCCACATATTAGTGAAGAACTTTGGAATAAACTTGGACATAACGAATTGTTAGTGTTTGAGCCATATCCTACGTTTGATCCTAAAAAACTTGTTAAAGATGAAATTCCATTGGTAATTAGTGTTAATGGTAAGGTTAGAGAAAAAATTACTGTTGCGCTAAACACCAAAAAAGATGAATTAGAAAAAATAGCATTGAGTCAAGAAAAAATTAAATATTACACAGAAGGAAAGCAGATTATAAAAGTAATAGTTGTTCCTAACAAGTTAGTAAATATAGTTGTAAAATAATTTAAACCTCCACTGAAACGTGGAGGTTTTTTTAAAAGTAATAATTCAAATATCTAGTAGTATTTTAAAGGGTGCTACTATGATAGAAAAACTATATAAAAGCGGAAATGATTACATTGAAAGAGTAAAGGCAGTAACTAAAGACAGATGTAATCGGTGTTTAAGTTCAAATATATATCGAGATGGATTTGGAAATTACTCTTGTTTAGATTGTTATAAGTATGGCGAAATTAATGATAAAATGGCAATCTATAGATATTCTAGAAAAGTAAATAATACGAATCATCGAATAGAACTAGATTATCAATTATCCGCACCACAAATTATTGGGTCCAAGTTTTTACTTGATTGTTATTTAAGTAATCAATCAGCTTTTTTGCAAGCAGTTTGTGGTGCTGGAAAAACAGAGATGACCTATCAAGTGATTTTATCAGCTTTAAAAGAAAACAAAAAAGTATGTTTTGTTTTACCGAGAGTAGAGGTTTTAAAAGAGGTCTCAAAACGATTTATTAAACATTTTCCTAATACAAATATCAGCGTATTATATGAAGGTCACAAGAACTATCAAGACGCAAATTTGATATTTTCAACACCTCAACAATTGATATGTTTTTTCAAAGAGTTTGATCTACTAATTCTAGATGAAGTAGATGCATTCCCTTATGCAAAAAATGATTTTTTAAAGAGACTAGTAGAAAAATCATTAAAACGAAATAGTGTAGTTTTGTATATGTCGGCTACGATCTCTGATGAGTATCAAAAAATGATAGATAACAAAAGCATTTTATATCATTCCATTCCGTCCAGATATCATCGAAAACCATTGGTCGTTCCGATATTTAAGCGGATTAGTAATGCTAAAAACTATTTTAAAACAGTATTAGTGTTTTTAAGTAAAAACTACGAAAAACATCGACAGACTCTAATATTTGTTCCAACAGTAAAGTTAGGTGAAGAATTAAAAATAAAACTTAACAACTTGGATATAGATTGTAATTTCGTTTCCAGTAAATCAGCTGATAAAAATAGTGTTATCAAGAAGTTTAGAAGAAAAGAGTATATCTTTTTGATATCAACTACAGTTTTAGAAAGAGGGGTCACATTCGCTGATATAGATTGCGTAGTCATTCAAGCAGATCATCGAGTTTTTTCCAAAGAAACGTTAATTCAGATTTCGGGTAGAGTTGGCAGAAAATTAGAATATACTCAAGGTAAGGTAATTCTTTATTCTGAATATATTTCAAGTAAAATGAAGCGCGCAAAAAAAGAAATATTACTCATGAATAGAAGGAACGGCGAGAAATGAAATGTGATTTATGCGAAGGCTTTTTTATAGAAGAAACAAGCTTTTTAAACTTGTTTAGATTTGACGAGGTTTGTCCTAATTGTATAGCGGAATATTCACCTGTATTTTTATCTGAAATGTTACCATATTCATATGGGATTATAGAGTACATATATTTGTATGATGAAACGCGTATAAACGCAAAACAAAAACTGTATTTGAATAAACACTTCAAGTTATTATTTGAGTATATTTTAGATAACCTTGATGAATTTGATTTAGTGGTAATTGTAGATAATAATTTCTATGATAATTTTCAAAAATATTTCAAATATGTGAAAGGCTTAAAAAAGCTACTTTTTGTATCGTTATTACGATGTAATTTTGAGGTTTTCATGAATATTTTCTAAAATAAATGTAGGTCTGTTGCTATCAGATTTTTAAGGTGGTATAATTAAATTGGTTAAATAAATAAAAGGGGTGATTAAATGAAATTAGACATCAGAGGCAAAGGCGGATTCGTGATTACCGACGCAATCTACAATTATCTAGATAAGAAATTGAAAAAGATTGATAAAGTATTCCAAGAACAACTCGTCGCTTACATCGTTTGTAAAGTGTATCGAGATGGAACAAAAGTAGAAATTACGATCCCAATCAAATTTATTACCATGAGAGCAGAGGTTCAAGATAAGGATTTATACGCAGCTATTGATAGAGCAGTAGATAAATTAGAAGCGCAAATCCGAAAAAACAAACACAAAATGAATCGTTCTCTTCAAGAAAAAGTTGGATTGAAAAATGCTTTCAACAATGATTACCTAGACATTATTGAATTAGAAAAGGAGTTAATTTCACCAATTAAGAAAAAGAAAATTAAATTAGAAATCTTATCTCTTGATGAAGCAATTACGCAAATGGAATTGTTAGGACATGATTTCTTCATCTTCAAAAATGAGGACAATCTATTATCAGTACTTTATCTAAGAGAAGATGGGAAATATGGGTTAATAGAAACAGAATAATTTAAGTGGCCTTTCTAGGTCACTTTTTTACGACACATGTTGATATATATTGAATATATATATATAAAATGGTATTATATTATATAGAGATTAAGAGGTGAACGCAATTGTTTGGATTTTTAAGTGGGAAGAAAAAAGAATTAAAAAAATTAGAGAAAAGAGCGTTAGAAGTAATAGCTCTAGAAGAAGAATATAGCAAATTATCTGATAGCGAATTAGCAGCTAAAACAGAGGAGTTTAAAAACAGAGTCAATTTAGGAGAAGAATTAGATTTTATACTAGTGGAAGCATTTGCCACAGTAAGAGAAGCTAGTACAAGATTCTTAAAAATGACTCCTTTTAAGGTGCAAATTATGGGTGCTATTGTTATCCATGAAGGTAATATTGCAGAAATGAAAACCGGTGAAGGTAAAACTCTAACTGCAGTTATGCCTGCGTATTTAAATGCACTATCTGGTAAAGGAGTTCATATCGTAACTGTAAATGAATACTTGGCTAGACGTGAAGTTGAAGGTGAAATTGGGGATTTATTTAGAAAACTCGGTTTAACCGTCGGGCTTAATGTTAGAGAATTGACTCCTGAACAAAAAAGAGAAGTCTATAATTTCGACATTCTTTATTCAACTAACAATGAGTTAGGTTTTGATTACTTACGTGACCATATGGTTATTTATAAAGAAGCTATTGTACAAAGAAAACTAAACTTCGCTATTATTGATGAAGTTGACTCGATTTTAGTCGATGAAGCAAGAACACCTTTGATTATTTCAGGTGGAGCTAAGAATACTGCGGATTTATATAAACAAGCAAATTATTTTGCTATAAGACTTAAAGAAGACGAAGACTACACAATCGATATTAAAGACCGTATTGTTAGTTTGACAGAAGCCGGAATTAAAAGAGGTGAGGAATACTTTAGTTTAGATAATCTATATGACGTAGCTAATGTTATTTTACTTCATCATATAAACAATGCTTTGAAAGCAAATTATATTATGACTAAAGATATTGATTATGTTGTAAAAGAAGGTGCTGTAGTAATTGTTGATTCATTTACTGGTCGTTTAATGGTTGGTAGACAATTCTCAGAAGGATTACATCAAGCCTTGGAAGCTAAAGAAGCTGTAGAAATCAAAAAAGAAACATCTACTCTAGCAACTATTACCTTCCAAAATTTCTTCAGAATGTATACCAAATTGTCAGGTATGACTGGTACAGCTAAAACCGAGGAAGAGGAATTCAGAAATATATACAATATGGTTGTTGTCGAAATACCGACAAACATGCCATTAATCAGGATTGATGATAATGATTTAATCTTCGCTAGCATGCAAGCTAAGTTTAATGCATTAGCTGAATCTATCACAGAAAGATATGAAAAAGGACAACCTCAACTTATTGGTACTATATCAATCGAGACTTCTGAGTTGTTGTCTAAATTATTAAAAAAACGTGGTGTTAAACACAATGTTCTAAATGCAAAACAACATGAAAGAGAAGCTGAAATCGTTGCTAATGCTGGACAAAAAGGAGCCGTTACTATTGCGACCAACATGGCTGGACGTGGTACTGATATCAAACTTGGTGAAGGTGTAATTGAATTAGGTGGATTAGCTGTTATTGGGACAGAAAGACATGAATCACGAAGAATTGATAATCAGTTAAGAGGTCGTAGTGGTAGACAAGGTGACCCTGGATATTCTAGATTCTTCCTATCTGCTGATGATGATCTATTAAAGAGATTTGGTGGAGATAGATTTAAAAGAATGTTAGAAATGATAGTGGTTCAAAAAGGTTCTAACACTGAAACACCACTTGACTATGGTATGTTTTCTAAAATGGTACTAAGAGCTCAAAAACAAATTGAAGGTAATAACTTTGACCGTCGTAAAACCGTACTTCAATACGATGAAGTAATGAGAAGACAAAGAGAGATTATCTATACACAAAGAACTGATATATTGTTTAAAGAAACAATTGAAGAATACGCAGATGGTATGATAGTTGAATCATTAACTAGAACTGTAAATGCTAATCTTGAAGATATTGACTTAATGAATAAAAACCTAGCGAGATATTTTTCAAAAGATTCAATAGATTTAAAAATATTAAAGAATGAAGAAGACCCACTACAGTATGTTATAGATTGTTTCAAAAGAGATGTTGAAGCAAAGAAAGCTTTAGCTGGAAGTAAAGTTTATAATGATTTCCTTAAAGCAATTACCTTAAGAGTAGTTGATACATACTGGGTTCAACATATTGATGCTATGAGTGAGTTAAGACAAGCTGTAACTTTACAAAGTTATGGTCAAAACAATCCATTCAGAGAATATCAAGAAGTCGGATTTAATATGTTTGAAACAATGATTCAAAACATCCAAAATGATGTAACTAAATTTGTTCTTAAAGCACAAGTTAGACAGAATACTGAAAGAGTACAAGTTGCTAAACCAATCAGAACTTTTTCAGGTAAAGAAGATACAGCAGTTAAAAGAAAACCAAGAACGGTTCAAAAGAAAGTTGGAAGAAACGATCCTTGTCCATGTGGTTCAGGTAAAAAATATAAATACTGTCATGGTAAAAATGATTAATCAGGAGATATAATGACTCATTTAGAGCTTCAACAAATTCTAGTTGATTTAAAAAAAGATATTGATAAATTGGTAGCTACTATCAACATAGAAAAACATATTAATAAAGCAAAAAATCTGGTAGAGAAAACTATCTCGCCAGATTTTTGGCTTGACACGGCCAAAGCCCAAAAGATTATTGCTGAAATGAATGAAGAAAATGTTTTAGTTAATGAATACGAAGAAATAAAAGATATCTATGAAACTTTAGAACTATCAGTAGAATTAGCACAAGAGGACGAAAACTTTGACTTCAAAGAAGCTGAAAAATTAATTATTGATTTCCATAAAAAAGTTGAGGAATTAACAATAACGATTCTCTTGAATAAACCCTATGATAAATTTAATGCCTTCATAGAATTTCATCCTGGAGCCGGAGGAACTGAATCTCAAGATTGGGCCCAGATGTTATATAGAATGTACCTAAGATTTGCTGATAGAAAAGGTTATAAAACAAAGGTGATTGACTATCAAGATGGAGACGAAGCGGGATTAAAATCCGCTACCATGTTAGTTGAAGGGTTAAATTCCTATGGTTACCTTAAAGCAGAGTCTGGAGTACATAGACTTGTTCGAATCAGTCCTTTTGATTCTTCAAGTAGAAGACACACATCTTTTGCTTCTGTCAAAGTATATCCAGAAACCGATGATTCTATCAATATTGAAATCGACGAAGCTGATCTAAGAATTGATACCTATCGTGCAAGCGGTAAAGGTGGACAGGGTGTAAACACAACCGATTCAGCGGTTAGAATTACACATTTACCCACAAAGACAGTTGTAACCTGTCAAAATGAAAGAAGTCAGATTCAAAATAAAGCGATAGCTATGAAAGTTTTGAAAGGTAAACTATATAACTTAGAATTAGAAAAACAGCACGCAGAAGTACATGCTTTCAATGAAACAAAGTTGAATGCATTCGGTTCGCAAATTAGATCATACGTATTTCATCCATATACAATGGTTAAAGATCATAGAACTTTAATAGAAACCGGAAACGGTGACAGAGTATTAGATGGAGACCTAGATAGATTTATCTTGGCTTACTTAGTAAAATTAAATGCATAAACAACAACCAATTATTAGTTTTTATAAATTAAAATAGTAATTGGTTATTTTTTTAAAGAAAAGAGTGATGATTTTGTATCAAGTTGTTGAGTTAAAGCGAGTGAAAAGAAAGTATCTTGTTATAATAAAAACCGATAAATCAGAAGAGGATTACTTATTATCTGAAGATCTTTTGGTCGAATATAGACTTGTCAAAGGTAAGGAACTAGAAAAAAAGACCTACCAAAGTTTTAAGGAATCATATAAAAGAGACGAGTTATATCAAAAAGTTTTGCATTATGCTTTATATAAACAAAGATGCACTTATGAAGTAATTGAATATTTAACTAAACGTGATATTTTGAAACAAGATCAAATTTATTACCTTAATAAACTTAGAAACGCAAGGATACTAGATGATGCTAGCTACACAAAGAATTTCATCCAAGAAGCTTTTGAATTTAAGAAATATGGATTAAAAAAAATTGTCTATGAATTAAAACAAAAACATATTGATAGTGCATTGTATGAAAAAGCCATTAGTCAAATTAAAACTAGTCAAGTAATTGATAATATCAATTTTCTATATCAGAAAAAATTAAGATCAACAAAAAATAAATCTACTAATAAAGCTATTCAAGACATTAAACAATTTATCATAAGAAAAGGATATGATTATTCATTGGTTAATCAAACCATTGAATCAAAAAGGGCTGAAATAGCTAATTCTGTATCAGAAGATGATGCTTTAGATAAAGATTATCTAATCGCTAAAAAGAAATACAGTAAAAAACCAGAAAAAGAATATCAAAATATATTAAGCTACTTATTGAGAAAAGGATACACTTATAATAAAATAAAAGAAAGAATGGGAGGTTAATTATGAAGAAAATGGCTGAGTTAGATCTTTATCTATTTAATGAAGGTAAACTCAAAGAAGCATATAAACATTTTGGAGCTCATATAGTAAAAGATGAATCAGGCAACGCTTTAGGGGTAATGTTTAAAGTTTATGCACCTCATGCAAAAATTGTTTCTATTGTAGGTGACTTCAATAACTGGGACTCGAGAAAACATGTTTTAACTAAAGAAGATGACTTTGGTATATTCGCTATTTATATTGAAGGCATATCAGAATGGGCTAGATATAAATATTGCATAGTAACTTCCTATGGTCAAACTATTTTTAAATCAGATCCTTACGCATTCTTTTCAGATGAAAGGCCTGAAACATCTTCCAAAGTATATGATATTGATGGATATACTTGGCAAGACAATAAATACCTTGAACAAAGAAAACAAAAAAATCATTATGAAGAAAAACTATCAGTATATGAAGTTCATCTAGGTTCTTGGATGACAAAACCTGGTGGAGGTTTCCATAAATATAACGAGTTAGTAGATTTCTTGATTCCATACGTAATTGAACATGGATTCTCTCATATCGAACTAATGCCGGTCACTGAACATCCACTAGATGAATCATGGGGATATCAAGGCACTGGCTACTACAGCGCAACTTCTAGATATGGAGTTCCTAAGGACCTAATGTATTTTATCGATAAATGTCACGAAAACAATATTGGTGTGATTATGGATTGGGTACCTGGTCATATATGTAAAGATGCACATGGTCTTTATATGTTTGATGGAGAACCACTATATGAATACGAAGACGTAAAAATTAGAGAAAATGAAGTTTGGGGAACCATTAACCTTGATTTAGGTAAAGGTACTACTAAATCATTTTTAATCTCAAATGCATTCTTTTGGATGGAATATTTCCATGTCGATGGCTTTAGAATAGATGCTGTTTCAAATATTATTTATTACTTGGGAAATATGCATTTAGGAACTAATTATGGAGCCGTAGAGTTTTTAAAGAATTTATCCTATGCGATCAAAGAAAAAGATCACTCGGTATTATTATTCGCTGAAGATTCAACCGCATATCCAAATCTCACCAGTGGTGTATTAGATGGTGGTATTGGATTTGATTATAAATGGAATATGGGTTGGATGAATGATACACTAAAGTATTTTGAAAAAGATCCAATTTACCGTAAATATCACCACGACCTTATTACTTTTGGTCTTGTATATACCTATTCTGAAAAATTTATCTTACCTTTGTCTCACGATGAAGTTGTTCATGGAAAAAAATCTCTAGTAGATAAAATGCCAGGTGATTATTGGCAAAAGTTTGCTAATTATAGACTTTTAATGGGATTACAATTTACACATCCTGGGAAAAAACTACTCTTTATGGGAAATGAATTTGCCCAAATGCATGAGTGGAAAGATAAAGAAGAACTCGACTGGTTCTTATTAGAATACCCACTACATAAAAGAGCTAATCATTTTGTTAGAGATCTTATTCAAGTATATAATAATCACAAGTGTTTTTATGAGTTAGATCATAATCCTAAAGGATTTAGATGGATCGACCAAACCAATTTTGACCAATCAATATTTTCTTTTGTAAGATTTGGTCATGATCCAAATGAGTTTGCGATTGTGGTTCTTAATATGACTCCGAATGCTTTTGAATCATTTTTCATAGGGGTACCTAAAAAAGGAACTTACGAAGAAATATTAAATTCTGACAAAGATATCTATGGTGGTTCAAACGTATTTAATGGCTTGCCGCTAAAAACCATAGATTTTGACAATCACGGATTTAATCAATCACTAGAATTAAAAGTATCTCCACTTTCTATAACAATAATAAAATACAAAGGATAAATTAAATGAAAAAAATGATGATTTCAATGATTCTAGTCGGCGGTAGAGGTACTCGACTAGGTGAAATAACCAATGCAACAGCTAAACCAGCTGTTTCTTTTGGTGCGAAATATCGTTTAATTGATTTTGCCCTAAGTAATATAACCAATAGTAATATTGGGGTTTGCGGAATTGTAACCCAATATGAACCTTTTGAATTGATGTACTATATTGGTAGCGGTGCGTCTTGGGACTTGGATGTTTTAGATGGAGGCATTAGATTTTTGACTCCGTATTCTAGAAAAGATAATGTATTATGGCAAAAAGGGACAGCACATGCCATAAAACAATATTTTCATTTTATCAAAGAATATAAAGCAAGATATGTCTTGATTTTATCAGGAGATCACATCTATAAAATGGATTATCAACAGATGCTTGATCATCATTTAAAGAATAATGCAGAAATAACAATAGCTGCGACCGAGGTTGATAGGAATGAAACCCATCGATTTGGGATACTTGAAACAAGCTCAGCTAACAAGGTGATTGGTTTTGAAGAGAAACCAGAAAACGCTAAAAGCAATTTAGCTTCTATGGGAATATATATCTTTTCCATTGATGTCTTGGAAGAATTATTAAATAAAGCCAGTGATAGTGATATAGATTTCGGAAAAAATATTATTCCAAAGAGCATAGAATTAAACAAAGAAGTATCACTTTACAAATTTGAGGGATATTGGCGGGATGTCGGGACTATTGAATCTTTATATGAAGCGAATATGGATTTGTTAAATAGCCCAGACTATTTAACTTTAAATGTGTCAAAAAATATGCCGGTCTATTCCAAATCGCTTAATCTTAATCCCCATGTTATTCTTTCAAAAGGAAGAGTAGTTAATTCAGTTGTAGCTGATGGCTGTTTAATTAATGGTGAAGTTATTCACTCAACTATAGCTTATGAAGTTACTGTTGAAGCAGGAGCTCAAGTAATTGATTCTGTAATCTTGCCGAATTCAGTAATTGGGTGGAATTCATATTTAAAAAAAGTGATTGTTAATAAGGGAGTAATTATCCCCGAAAATTACCGCTGTGAATCTGATAAGGTTATTTTGATAACAGAAGAAAACCTTCTGGAAGTAGGTGGAATCTATGAATAATTTATTTATGGTTATTGATGCTACTAGCAAAGGGAATTTTTCTAAATTAACAAGACATAGAGTTCCGGGTGCTCTACCTTTTGGTGCGAAATATCGTTTAATTGATTTTTCGTTGTCAAACTGTAAAAACTCGCAAATCACGAATGTATCGATTTTTCCATATGGGAATTATAGATCTTTATCAGATCATATTGGATCAGGAGATAGATGGGATTTAAACCGACGACACGATGGGATATTTATTCTACCTCCGAAAAGCTTAAATCTAACATTTGAGGATTCAATAAGTTTTCAAAGAATGTATGAACATCTTGAATATTTCCTAAGATCTAATCAGAACTATGTTATAGTTTCTCCAGCTAACATCGTTTGGAATGTTGATTATAATGTATTTTTACATTCTCACCTAATGAATAAAGCTGACATTACCGAAGTATTATCAAATGATAAAAAACGTTTAAAAACCTATATAATATCGAAAGATATGTTACTTGAATATATCAATAATTATGACCAAATTCAGTTTAGAAATCTATCTGATGTTTTTGATTACGCACCGAACTTAAAAAAATATACATATCTTTACGAGGGGGCTTCATATTTTATTAATTCTTCTAAAGAGCTGTATGATGCAAATATGCAGATGTTACTTAAATCTGTCAGAAAAGAGTGGTTTAAAAAAAGCAGACCTATATTTTCAAAAGAAACCATGTCAGCGCCAAGTAGATATGGTGAAGAAGCAAAGGTTTCAAATTCGATAATCGCTTCGGGAGCGTTTATCGAGGGAGAAGTAAGAAATTCAATCATTGGGAGAAAAGTTTATATTGAAAAAGGTGCTCAAGTTTTTAATGCTGTTATTATGAATCAATGTAGAATTAAAAAAGATTCAAGAATTGAATATTCTATTCTTGATAAGGAAACCCAAGTGGTAGAAAACTCCATCGTAGAAGGTGATCCTGATAAACTATTCGTTTCGGAAAAAAAACAAGTTGTTGTATCAAATGCTAGTCTATCAATCTTACAAGTTACAGCTGAGTGTTTTCCATATATCAAAACTGGAGGATTGGCAGATGTGGTTGGAGGATTAGCTACCCAATACAGTTTACAGGGAATAAAATCTCAAGTGATTTTACCGCTATATCCTAAAGTAAGGGAAAATTATGAATTATTCTTAGAACTTGTAGCTTCGAATAAAATCAAATATAACAATCAATCTTATCGTGTAAATCTCTATTCTTTGAACAATCAAAATACAATATATTACTTTATTGAATCTTATGACTTTTTTGATAGAGAAGAGATTTATGGTTATGATGATGATGGAGATAGATTTGCGTTTTTCTCTAAAGCAGTAATTAAATTTTTGGATGCATTGGAGCAGTCACCAGATATCATTCATATCCATGATTGGCATATGGGACTTATACCTTGTATATTGAAAAACGAAAAAGTAGATATCAAAACATTAATGACAATTCATAATATTGAATATCAAGGTGTTTATAGTTCTAATATTTATAATAAATTAGGAATTGAGAATAACAAAATACTAGGACATAACAAGATTAATTTTATGGAAATTGGATTAATTAACGCTACTAAAATATCAACTGTCTCGGAAACCTATAGAGATGAACTAAAGTATGAATACTACAGTAAAAACTTGGTAGATGTAATAAATAAAAGAGACAGAGATTTTTATGGTGTTTTGAATGGATTAGAAGAAGATGTATCGCCACTTCAAGATCTAGAAATCGGAATGAGATATTCCTTGGTGAATGTTTTCGAGGCGAAAGAAATTAATAAGAATGATCTCCAGAGAAGGATGAGTTTACCTTCTGGAGAACAATACTTCGTTTTGGGAATGGTAACTCGAATAGTTGAGCAAAAGGGCTTTGAGATATTAATACCGGCTTTATATGAAGTATTAAACAATCCAAACATCCAATTTGTGATTCTAGGTACGGGTAAAGAGTCTTATATGGAGTCTTTAAGAGGTTTGAAACGGAAGTTCCCTAACCAAGTCAGCATCAATCTTACCTATCATGCAACAAAGCCTAATTATATCTACGCAGGAGCAGACGCATTCCTAATGCCTTCAAGATACGAACCTTGTGGTATTGGCCAAATGATTGCTTTAAGATATGGAACAATACCTATCGTAAGGCAAACCGGTGGATTAAACGATACTGTGGAAGTCTATGATTTATCAAGTAAACGAGGGAATGGATTCAAATTCTTTAATTATGATTCAAGAGACTTAATTTTCCAAATTAATAATGCATACAATATTTATACATCCGCAAAAGATGATTGGCAACAACTTATAATTAACGCAATGCATTCTAAATTTTCACTGGAAGATTCAGCGAAAGAGTATATTGAGTTATATAAAATAATCTAACTAAAATGAAAACGGTCACAGAAACACTTGTGCCGTTTTTCTATATAATAATGTTATAATAAAGTGTGAGGTGTTTTTATGAGAAAAGGCGTATTTAAATCTAAAGAAAGCTTTACCAAAAGCTTTAAAGAAAGACTTAGGAAAACTTATTTAAAAGATATTTCTGACTCTACAATAAGAGAAAGATACAATATACTAGGTACACTAGTAAAAGAAGAGATTTCTAAAGATTGGATTGCTACTAATAAATTGCTAGATAAAACTGACCAAAGAAAAGTTTATTACTTTTCTATGGAGTTTTTAATGGGAAGACTTATTACTAATAATTTAATGAATATGGGAATTAGAGATGAAGTAGAAACTGCGTTTAATGATTTAGGATTAGATCTAAACGAAGTTGAAAAATATGAATCAGATCCAGGTTTAGGAAATGGTGGTTTAGGAAGACTAGCCGCTTGTTACCTGGATTCAATGGCTTCACTTGGTATCCCTGGATATGGGAATTGTATTAGATACCGTTATGGATTATTCCGTCAAAAAATAAATAATGGATATCAAGAAGAAAGACCAGACAACTGGTTAAGTGATGGGTATGTTTGGGAAGTTAGAAAAGAGGAAGAAGCAGTTGATATACCTTTCTCTGGTTATGTAGCTTATGATGAAGGAATGGTTTATCATCCAAGCGAATTTATCAGAGCCGTTCCCTATGATGTGCCAATTGTGGGCGCTGATAATGGAGTAGTCAATTATTTAAGATTATGGAATGCTGAACCTTCAAAACGTTATCCAGAAGGTAAAAGCCCTTTTGAATACGAAACAGAACTTCAAAAAATATCAGGGATACTATATCCTGATGACACAACACTAAATGGAAAGCAATTAAGATTAAAACAACAATATTTCTTTTCAGCTGCTGGAGTAAAAAGTGTTACTGACAAACATTTTGAAAAACATGGTACTTTAAAAAATCTAGCTGATTATGTTGTATTTCATATTAACGATACACATCCGACTTTAATTATTCCAGAATTAATGAGAATATTACTAGATGAACATAATATGGAATGGGATGAAGCTTGGGGAATTACAACCAAAGTGACCGCATATACAAATCATACAATTTTGGCCGAAGCCTTAGAAAAATGGTCTGTCGATATTATGAAACCTTTACTACCAAGAATCTATCAATTGATTGAAGAAATCAATCGTCGTTTTTGTTTAGATTTATTAGAAAAATATGGTTATGGAAAAAGCGAATTAATTACCGAACTTTCAATTATCGGTAATGGAGTTGTTAGAATGGCTCATCTTTGTATCGTAACTAGTTTCTCAGTAAATGGAGTAGCTAAATTACATACAGATATTCTAAAAAATATTGAAATGAAAAAATTCTATGATCTGTATCCAGATAAATTTATAAATGTTACAAATGGAATAACTCATAGAAGATGGTTATTGCATACCAATAAAGAATTAACTAATTTATTAGAAGAAACTATAGGCGATGGATTTAAAAAGAATCCACAAGAATTAGAAAAACTATTACCTCTAGTGAACGATGTTGATTTGCAAAACAAGTTTTTAACTATTAAGGAAACAAAAAAAGCACAATTATCTGAAAGGATTTTTAGAGAACAGGGAATCAAACTTGATAATAATTCAATCTTTGATATTCAGGTTAAGAGATTACATGAATATAAACGTCAACTAATGAATGCATTACATATAATGAGTGTATATAATAGTTTAAAGACCGAACAAGAGTTTAGAAAAGACTATGTACCACATACATTTATATTTGGCGCAAAAGCAGCTGGTGCGTATTTCTTTGCGAAAAAGATTATAAAATTAATCAACACCATAGCTGAAAAAGTTAACAACGATGAAGAAACAAATAGCTATTTAAAAGTTATATTCGTGGAAAATTACAATGTTACTTACGCAGAAATGATTATGCCAGCCGCAGATATTTCTGAACAAATATCAACTGCTTCTAAAGAAGCTTCTGGTACTGGTAATATGAAATTTATGATGAATGGAGCACTGACTCTAGGAACTTTAGACGGTGCCAATGTAGAAATTGATGAGTTAGTAGGAAGAGATAATATATTTATCTTCGGAATGGATTCAGAAACTGTTACGCAAATAAATCGTGATGGCGGATATAATTCAGAAGAGATTTATAGAAATGATCCAGAATTGAGAATGATTCTTGATCAGTTAATAAATGGATATTTTGAAAAAGTTGATAGAGAAGAATTTAGAGATATATACAATAATTTAGTATATTCTGATAATTATTTTGTATTAAAAGATTATCAAGCGTATAAAGCGGCACATAACCAAGCTAATCAAGCATATAAAAATCAAAATGATTGGGCAAAAAAAGCGTTAGTAAATATCGCGAAAAGTGGTATATTTGCTTCAGATAGATCAATCTCTGATTACGCAAATAAGATTTGGAAAGTAAAAGCAATGAAATAAGGTTGAATTTCAACCTTTTTCTTTTTGTGTTATAATGATTAAGGTGATATTATGGAAAAATGGATTGATTTAACAGTTTTGATAGACGAGTTTTATAAAGCTTATCCAGGAGACATTCCCCTAAGTCTTGAAACTGAAAAATCTGTAATTAAAGATGGTTACAATTTAAATAGAATAAATATAAACATGCACGTTGGAACCCATTTAGATGCTAAGAAACATATGTTTGATGTTTCTGATGGAATTGAAGCGATTGATATCAATAAATTGATTGGTTCAGGAATAGTGATTAAACCAAGAATTAAAGACCATATAATCAATACTGAAGATATTATTGATCAATATGATGGAACAACAAAGATATTATTGTTGAATTTGGGTTTTGCAAAAAAGTTTAATACTGACGAATATTATTCACCACCAAAGTTTAGGAAAGACTTCCTTGATTTTGTGCTCGCGAATAATATTGAAGTAATTGGTTTTGATATTCCAAGCCCAGAATATGAATCTGGTAATCAACTTGATCTGCATCGAGATTTATTAGGAGAAAACATAATAATAATTGAGAATTTATGTAATCTAGACAAATTATCTAAAGATTTTCAATTTATAGGTTTACCTTTAAAAATAAAAGGATTAGATGGCTCAATGATAAGATGTGTGGCTAAAAACAAGTAAAGACTTGACTTTTAATCAAAATTTAATTAAAATAGAAACGAAAAAAAACTTCAGGGCAGGGTGTAATTCCCAACCGGCGGTAAAAGTCCGCGAGCTTAGGCTGATTAGGTGTGATTCCTAAACCGACAGTAAAGTCTGGATGAGAGAAGTCAAATGTTCTGATGGATACCTGTATATTTTCAGGTATTTTTATTGGAGGAAAAAATGAAAAAAAAGAGTACAAGAATTTTAGTGTTTGCTGGAGTGCTGGCTAGTGTTTCGGCCGTTTTAATGTTCCTAGAATTTCCATTAGGTTTTGCGCCTAGTTTCTACAAAATGGATTTTTCAGAAGTACCTGTATTAATTGGTGCATTTGCATATGGACCAGTAGTAGGTATTATAATTGAAGCTGTTAAAATAATTGTGAGAACATCAATTGTTGGTAGTCAAACAATGGGGGTTGGGGAATTAGCTAATTTCCTTATCGGAATCTCTTTTGTAATTCCAGCTAGTTTAATTTATAAAACTCATAAAACAAAAAAGGCTGCACTTTTAGGTTTAGTGATTGGGGCTATATCAATGGCTATTGCGGGGAGTATTTTAAATGCTTTTGTCTTATTACCTGCATATGCATATTTTTTATCAACTCCAGAAACGATTTACACTGTAGATTCGTTTGTATATTTGGGTAGTTTAGTTAACCCGCTTGTTAAGGATTTACCAAGTTTCTTAGCATTCGCTGTAGCGCCTTTTAATCTTGTGAAAGCAATTTTAACAAGCATTGTAGTAATGTTAAGTTATAAAAGAATTTCAACATTAATTAAAGCCAAGGATAGTGAGTAATTTGAAAAAAATCTTAATTATTATATTTATTTCAATATTTTTAGTTAGCTGCCAAAACGATGTGATAACTACAGCTCTAGTAACTACCGAAGACATAACTTTAATTACATTTGAGGAGAGAGATTATTCAGAGTTCTTAAATATAACTATTGATAACCCCGAAGACCAACTTACCCAAGTTCCAGGAACTTACTATATTTACTTTTACGGCTCACATTGTATTCCTTGTGGACTAATAAAAAATGAAGTCCTATCAAAGATAGAACTTCTTGTAAATGATAAAGTATATTTAGTGGAAGCTAGTAGTTCAAGTGATATAAATGATGACATAGATATTGAAGGTACGCCATCACTTGTTTTAGTAACAAATAATCAAGTAACACAAATACATGAAAATGGTATTAATGTTCTAGAAATTATTGATAGTTTAACTTAGTTTAAAGTAGATAACAATCTTCTGATTTCGGGATGAATTTCAAACATTTGCGACTGGTTAATATTCTCAAAGAAAAATTTATTCATTGATTGAGTATTTGTACCGCCATAGTTGCTACTAATTAATTCAGTAACTTCATAAGGAACAATGGTTATTTCATTTGAAAATGAATAAGATTTACTTAAGACAGATCCAAATTTTCCAGAGCTACGCTCTTTAAATTTTAGGACTGTTTTTTTTGGCTTGTGTTTGATTCTATAATCAGTTAAATTAGCGAAATTGGCCCAAAAGACAAATTTTTTAAAAATGCGTTTTACAGCTTCAGGATTTACTTCATGATATGCTCTGTTGTATTTAAGGTTGTACACAATTGCGAATTTGTCATTTAAGTAAATCTCTTCATGTCTACGGCTATTGTATATATAGTAAAATGGATTGTAATCTATATCTTTGCTTAATATTATATATGGTTTTGGTTTACCCAACATAAATACAAATCCTAAAACAATACAAATCAATGCTACTGAGAAGAAAGCTCCCAGGAAACTATAGAAGAAGGTATTATATCCTGGATCTCCATAATTTGTCATAACACCATTGATTTCCATAGGCGCTTGAGACAAAAAAAGTATTAAAAATATTATAGACATCGGTAAAAGGCTCACTCCAACTATAAGCAATATTAGAGCGACTAAATTGTTTTTTTTCTTTACTGTGCATGAAACAAGGTTGGAATAGTCAAATCCGAGCTCAGTTAATTCCATATTATCAACTCCTACACCTATATTTTAACAAATATAAAGTTTTTTTTAAATCATATTCATAAAACTTTTATTTAATGGTAAAATAAATGTATCAAATATAATGAAGGCTGGAAAATATGAATACTATAAAGATTGACAAATACTTTAAAGGAATGGTAGCGAACAGAGGATTGAGTGGTATTGAGACGGAAAACACAATTTTCGCTTTTTTAGCTGCTTCAAATAGATCTTATCACGGAATAAGCTGTGATTTAAATGTTTCAAGAGACTCAAAGATTATTTTAACCTATGATGATACACTTTTAAGACTAGGATTACTTAATTTATATATTCCTAGTTTTACTTACGACGAATTAAAGAAATTTTCTTTAGTTGATAGAAAAACATCCAACTTAGATTCAAATTTATTTATACCGAAATTATCTGATTTTTTATCTGTCTGCAAGGCATATAGAAAAACTGCATTTTTAAATCTAATTACAGGATTAAAAACAGACAATCTAGATAAAATTGTTGAAGAGGCAAATGATTTTTATGACATTAAAAAAACAATGTTTGTATCTAGCAACAAAAAACACTTAATCTATCTTACAAAAAAGGTAGATAGAAACCACTTATTCTTAGATGTTGAAAAGACTTCTGAAGAAGTTTTTGATTTTTGCAAAAACAATGGATTTAATGCAAATATATCTTATAACAATGTTTCAAAGGAATTTGTTAAAAGAATGCATTTAATTGGTTTAAAAGTGAGTACAGGAGTAGTGAATGACAAAGACGTAGCTGAAAAATTAATTAAGCATGATGTTGATTATGTCTTCACGGATATTTTAGAATGAATATTTTAGTTATAGGAGCCTGTAATATAGATATTATTGGCACATCAAATCAAAAAATAATATTGAATGAATCAAATGTTGGTGAAATTAAGATTTCACTTGGTGGGGTAGCAAAAAACATAGCTACTAATCTATATAATTTAGGAGCGAATGTTAGCTTCTTAACTTTAATTGGATCAGATTATTTTTCAAATTTACAAAAACAGGAATTAAATGAGATTGGACTAGATTTTTCTAAATCATTTTTTAAAAACACTCTATCATCAACGTATTTGGCAGTGCATGGACAACAAGGTGACTTAAATGTAGCCATTAATGATATGAGAGCTTTTGAAGATATTCAAAAAACTGAATTTGATTCACTTGATGGATATATCAAATCATTTGATGTTTTAGCTTTTGATACAAATCTAAACGAGAGTTCACTTAGTTACTTGATTGAAAAATACAAAAATAAGATAATTTATGTGGATGGTGTATCTCAAACAAAGGTCTCTAGAATAAGAAATGTTTTAGAACATATTGATTTACTTAAAATCAATAAGTTTGAGTTAAATGCTCTTTTAAATATTGACAAGTGTGATATAATCGTAGGTGTAAAAGAGCTAAATAAATTAGGGTTAAAAAATTGTTTAGTTTCTTCAGCAAAAGACCCTATAACATATAATATTGATAGAAGTATTTATCAAAGTATTACTCACAAGACTAAAGACATAAAAAGCACTATGGGTGCAGGGGACGCTTTATTCTCAGGAACAATATTTTATCTACTAAATGGCAAGAATATGCATGAAGCAGTAAACTTTGGGAAAATTGTAGCTTCAAAAACTCTAGAAGTATTTGAAGCATGCAATAGGGATATAAAATTACTTATTGATTTGTAGGAGGGTTCTTATGAATGAAACAATTGACTTAATCTTAAAAAGAAGAAGTGTTAGGAATTTTTCAAAAAAAGCTATTTCTGAAGAAGACTTAAAAATTATTGTTGAGTGTGGATTATATGCACCAAGTGCAAAAAACAAACAAAACTGGCATTTTACTGTAATAACCAACTTGGAGAGAATTGAAGAAATCAATACTCTAGCAGTGGAAGGTATGGCTAGAATTGGCATTGAAAAAGAAGAAGGATATCATGTTTTTTTTCACTCTCAAGTTGTAATTATTATTAGTTCAAAAATTGAAGGATATTCCGAGATTAATGCGGGTTGTGTTGTAGAAAACATGGCTCTAGCAGCGAAATCTTTAGGAATAGGTTCTTGTATAATTGGCCAAACAAGGTATATGTATCATAAAGCAGTTAAGGCCGATATAAATAGAGTTTTAAGAATTCCTGAAAATTATGAACATGATATATCTATATGTTTCGGTTATCCCGAAAAAGGTGATGAAGAAGCAAAACCAAGAAAAGAGAATGTAGTTGATTATATACGCTAATACTTTTGATTTTTTCAAAAGTATTTTCTATGAAAGGATGATTTTATGTGGCAAGCTGAATATAAAAAATGGGTTAATTATGAAGGCTTAGATGCTTTTGTAAGAAAAGACTTAGAAAATAAAACCGATAAAGAACTTGAGGATATGTTTTATACAAATCTATCATTTGGTACTGGCGGAATGAGAGGAATCTTAGGGGCAGGAACTAATAGATTGAATATATATACAATTAGTAGAGCTAATTGTGGATTAGCAACTTATCTAATGAAGGAATACTCAAGTGATCAATTAAAAAGAGGAGTAGTAATTGCTCATGATAATCGTTTAATGTCAAAAGAGTTCGCTAAAGAATCTGCGATGGTTCTTGGTGCTTTTGGGATTAAATCATATTTGTTCCACGATTTAAGACCGACTCCAGAACTTTCATACGCGGTTCGAGAAACTCATGCTTTAGCTGGAATAGTTATTACTGCTAGTCATAATCCCCCAAATTATAATGGATATAAGATATATGATGAACACGGATGTCAATACACACCGAAGTATGCTAATGAAATCATTGAGTATGTTAATCAAGTAGATGATTTATTTGCGATAAAAACTGTTGATTTTGATGAGCTTTCAGCCAAAGGATTAGTTGAATTTTTAGATGAAAAAATGGATAAATCTTATCTTGCTCGAGTTAAAGGTATTTCAATACACCCAGAAATGATAAAACCTTTAAAAATAGTTTTTACTCCTTTACATGGAACAAGTGCATATCTTGGTGAAAGATTATTGAGAGAATGTGGATATAACGTAATACCAGTAAAAGAACAAATGATTCCTGATCCATATTTTTCTACAGTAAAATTACCTAATCCTGAAGAAAAATCGGCTTTTACTTTAGCTGAAAAATTAGGAAATGAAGTTCAAGCTGATCTTCTTATAGCTACTGACCCTGATGCAGATAGACTGGGTATAGCAATAAGAGAAGCGGATAAATATATTTATATAAATGGAAATCAAACCGGTTCTTTGATGATATATTATCTTTTGAATGAAAAGAAAAAATTAAACCTTTTGCCTGAAAAAGGTGTGGTTTTTAATACAATCGTCACATCAGATCTAGGTGCTAAAATAGCTAGAGGATTTAATATGGATGTAATCTCTACATTGACAGGCTTCAAATTTATTGGTGAGCAAGCTAGATATTTAGAAACAGATGAGAGATCATTTATCTTTGGTTATGAAGAATCTTATGGCTATGTCGTTGAAGACTTTGTAAGAGATAAAGATTCTTTACAAGCTATGCTTTTAATATCCGAAGCAGCAACGTTTTATAAAAACACAGAAAATAAAACTTTGTATGAAAAATTATTAGACATCTACGAAGAATATGGGTATTATTATGAAAGTTTGGAAAATATTCATTTGTTAGGTAAAACTGGAAGCGAAAGAATTAGTAGAATCATGGATGCCTTCCGCAACGGTGAAACCAAAGAATTTCTTGGTAAAGCAGTTAAAATAAAAGAAGACTTTTTACTATCAAAAAGGTACACGGGGAATAAAGTCACAGATATAGATTTAGAAAAATCAAATGTAATTAAATATCACCTAGATGATAATTCTTGGTTTGTTTTAAGACCATCCGGTACTGAACCGAAGTTAAAAATTTATGGTGGTGTGATAGGAGAATCTGTAAATGATTCTTCTAGGAAAGTTAAAAATCTATTAGGAACAGTAAAAAAACTAGTAGAAATGGTGAATTAGATGTGGGAATATATATTACCAATATTAGTAATAGTTTTTGTAATTGTACTTTATGTAGTTACATATTCTATAAATGATAAAACAAAAAAACCTGAGGGTTGTGAAGATTTAGAATGCAGTGGCTGTAACGCGAAAAGCTGTAACAATAGGAAATAACGATGATTGGAAATGACTGGGATTCAATTCTTGATGAAGAATTTAATAAAGATTACTTCATAGCATTAAAGAAAAAATTTATTGAGGAGTACAAAGAACACACTTGTTATCCACCAATAGATAAAGTCTTTGATGCTTTTAGACTTTCAACATACAAAAACACTAAAGTTTTAATTTTGGGTCAAGATCCTTATCATAATCCGAATCAAGCGATGGGGTTAGCTTTTTCTGTACCATTGGGTGTTAGGTTGCCACCATCATTAGTTAATATATACAAAGAATTAGTCTATGACCTAAATTGTGAAAAACCTATAGATGGCGATTTAACACTATGGGGTAAGTCAGGGACATTATTGCTAAATGCGATATTAACAGTTAGAAAAAACCAACCATTATCTCATAAGGATTTAGGTTGGATGACTTTCACTGACAATATTATTTCAATATTAAATGAGAAAGAAACTCCAATGGTATTTGTTTTATGGGGTTCATTTGCGAGAAGTAAAAAGAAACTAATTACAAATTCAAAACATTTGATAATCGAGAATGTTCATCCATCTCCATTATCAGCTTATAGAGGGTTCTTTCATTCAAAGCCCTTTACACAAATCAACAATTTTTTGAAGGACACAAATCAAAAACCAATTAATTTTTGCTTGCGAGGATAAAATGAGAAATTTTAAACTTAGAAATATTATATTTGCTGGATTACTAGTTGGGATAGGAATAATCCTATCTTCGCTATTATCAATATCATATCCACCCAATTCAACAATAATTAGATTTGGAATTGGTTATCTGCCACTAATACTTATTAGTATTATTCTAGGACCTAAAGTAGGGTTTTCGGCAGCGATCATTCAAGATTTATTAGGATATGTTGTTTATATATGGATTTTTGGTGCACCTTCAGGGCCTTTCTATTTAGGGTTTACTTTCAACTCTATTCTATACGGAATATTACCGGGTCTAATTTATAATCTTAACTTGAAAGATATTAAAATATTTAGATACATTAATTTTGTTCTATTACTAGTACTATTCGCCTTGGGACTTTGGGGTTTATTTAATATCCAAGAAATAATAATCACCATTGAAGCTAAACTATCTGAGGGAATGGATTTTAAACCTTGGGTTATCATAGCGATGATTATAGTGGGCGAACTTGGGATATTAGGGACCATGGCTTTTGTAATAAACAAACGGAACGAGGATGACAAAGCACATCGGATAATATTTTCAGTAATAATACTCCAAATAGTAGTTTCTTTAGTTTTAACTCCATTATGGGTTACTAATTTATATGCTATTCCATTTTTACCACAGTTACCGCTTAGGATTATTAAGACACCTATTGAGATATTTATCTATTCGTTTTTATTAATTAAAATCACTAAAATTATGAGACAATACATATTACGAAAATAAAAAAATAAAAGTCGAGAATGATGTTTACATCAAAACTCGACTTTTTTATATAGTTGTTAATTAAAATTCGATAACTTTAACTTCACCGGCACCTAAATGGAAATATATTCTACCATCTGGAGCAAAGTCATGAAAATCTCTGCCAAATTCATAGGTTGAATAAAGTAATCTACCAGTATTGTTATTATTGTCTGCGGCAGTTCTAAGTTTTTGAACAGAAGCATTACAATGAACATCATTGTAACAATCAGTATTTCCTACAACTAGTAAACACTTTCCAGTTTCTTTATTAAAATATGTAACTCCAACTGCTGGAGTATCAAACTCATTAAAGTATAAAGGCAGGTAACATTCTAGATTAGTAATCTGTTCTAACCAAGTTTTTCTGATTTTTTTAATACCTTCTAAATGATCCGCTAGTTCCCAGCGGTTACTGTTAAGATAGTGAATTGCATACTTATCAAATAATGCAAGTTTTCCGTAATATAAATCATCTACTGAAAGCTTAAATTTATCAGCGCTCGTACTATCTACACCAGTATTCATTGGTTGGGTTTCATATACTTCTTGCCCAGAGTTAATGAAAGGAACTAGGTTAGGTAATAACATATTTAACGTAGTAGTTAATCTAGCTAATGTTCTTCCCCCATCACGACCAGCGATTCTTGGCGTATCATGAGTTTCAGCACAAGCAAACATTGGTAGTGCAATATCTTTTGCACCATAGATAAATTTGTGTAGTTTTTTCTCCCAAATTCTTGGTTCCATGTAGAAACCATTGCCGATGATAATGTTGTAGCCTGAATCCTTAGCCTTTTGCGCGTTACCAGGATTCAGTTCTTCAGCTATAAACGCAAAATCATGGTCAACTTCTCTGGCTTTATTAATTATCATCTTAAGTAATTCGGTTGGTAGAGCATGCCCCATATCAATTCTAGCTCCATCAATACCGTAAGTATTTTGATAGTGAGGAATAATGCTAGTTAATGTATCCCATAGTTCTGTATTAGGAAGATTACCAGGGAAAATATTTGACTTGATTGTATCAAACAAAATATATGGATTTGCATTTTTGTTTTTTAAATATTTTTTATTAGCTTTTGGATGATCCATAAACATTCTAAAGAATGTAACATCAGTCCATGGTGGTTGTACATCATTGATATGATCTGAGAAAGCAGCTGCTATTTTAAGATCAAATGCTTTTTCGATGTTTTCCATGAAATTTCCTTCACTATTTAACACTTCATTAAACAGTGTTTCATTCTGAGCTTTTGGATTCTTTTGAAACATTTTAATATGTCTTAAAACATCTGGTGAACTGTAAACTTTTTCCATGTATTCTGGTTGAGGTGAAACTGTATTATTCAGACCATCTACATAGGGTACTCTATATTCTGATGCTTTGCTTGCTTTAATCCAATAGAACCAATCAGGATGAATTTTAGCTAAATCATTTTCCACAGAATTAGTTCTTGGAATAATATCAATAACTACACGCATTTCAAGCATGTGACAAGCTTCAACTAAAGCTTGAAACTCCTCTTCAACTGACATTAAGTTGCCAGTCATGTCATCTTTTAGATTTGGATCTAAATCAAAAAAGTTAGCTACTCCGTAAGGTGAACCTAATTCCCCTTTTTTGTCTTTTAAAGAAAACCTTGAAATAGGTAATAAATATAAAGTGTCAACACCCATTTTTTTAAGTAGTGGTAGGATAGCTAATGTTTTTACAAAAGTACCGGTTTCTTTGATACCGTTAAAGTTTGATAAATCTAGTGAAAAAGATCTGTCATGGTCCCAAGCAGAACTAGTTCTTATCATTGTAGAATAAAGAACTGATTTTCTTACCCAATCACCACCGAGTTCATTTTCACTTACTTTAATATTTTTAACCTTAGAAAGCGAATTGTGATAATCCTTGTTTGCTTTCTTGTTAGGTAATATATAAGCGTTAATAATTTCACTATAAAAACGGTAAGGATTTACCAACAATTCTTGACTAGGAATCTTTCTCGCTTCAGGACCTTTGTAGTCCCAAGCATTCCATAAATCAGGTATTGCGTAATTTATCTTACCCTTATTAATCTTTTTGGATAGAATTTTACTTAGTTTTTCTAGCTTTGATGAAGCCATATACATCACCTCAATTCAATTATATCAAATCTATAAGCGAAAACGATGAGTTTTTTGAAATGTGTAAGTGTTTACAGTCCAATCATAATCCTTTAAAATAGATATAATATATAGTATAATACTATGGGGAGTTGATTTTGATGAAAAAACCGATCGTATTAATAATTATGGATGGCATGGGCATTGGTAATAAAAATTCTGGAAATGCTTATGAAATCGCAAAAAAACCAAACTTAGATAAATTATTTAAAACATATCCTAATACTCTTATAGAAGCTTCTGGAGAAGCAGTTGGGTTACCAATGGGTCAAATGGGTAATTCTGAAGTGGGACATATGAATATTGGTGCAGGAAGAGTTGTGTATCAATCTTTAACAAGAATTAACAAAGCAGTAAGAGAAGGCAATTTTGGAACTAACCGTGCATATTTACATGCATTCAAAAATACAATGAATAACAATTCAAAACTTCATTTATTTGGATTATTATCAGATGGTGGAGTTCATTCTCATATAGAACATTTTAAATCAATGTTAAAAACCGCTAAGGATGTTGGTGTGGAATCAGCTTATGTACACGCATTTCTAGATGGTAGAGATGTAGCACCTACATCAGGAGCTACATTTATTAGAGATTTAGAAGCGTATATGAAAGAAATAAACTTTGGGAAAATCGCAACTGTATCTGGAAGATACTATGCAATGGATCGTGATAAAAACTGGGATAGAATCCAAAAGGCCTATGATTCAATGACTTTTGGTAAAGCAGAACATCATAAAAATGCGGCAGAGGGTGTTGAGCTATCTTATAAAAATGATGTTACAGATGAGTTTGTTATACCGTTTGTAGTGGATGATAAAGGTTTAGTTGAAACTAATGACTCAATTATCTTTATGAACTTCAGACCTGATAGAGCAATTCAAATCTCAACTGCTTATAGTAACCCTAAAGCAGTTGAAGGTAAATTAAATACCGAAAATGGACCAACAAATATTACTTATATTTCAACTATGAAATATGCAGATTCAGTAAAAGGTGAGTTAGCATTTAAGTTGAATGACCTAACTAATATGTTTGGAGATTACATATCAGAAAAAGGACTACACCAATTAAGAATAGCTGAGACTGAAAAATACGCTCACGTTACTTTCTTCTTTGATGGAGGGGTTGACAAAGATATTAAAAACGCTAAACGTGTTTTAATCCCAAGTCCAAAAGTGCCAACCTATGATTTACAACCAGAAATGAGTGCATACCAAATAACCGAAGCTATGCTTAAAGAATTAGATTCTGGTGTACATGATGTAGCTATCTTAAACTTCGCAAATGGAGATATGGTAGGACATACTGGTGTTGTACCTGCGGCTATTAAAGCGGTAGAGACCGTTGACGAATGTGTTGGTAAAGTAGTAGACAAAGTTTTAGAACTTGGTGGAGTAGCTTTAATTACAGCTGACCACGGTAATTGTGAAAAAATGATAACTGAAGACAATAAACCATTCACAGCACATACAACAAACAAAGTACCATTTATTTTAACAAAAAAAGCTGTAAAATTAAGGGAATCTGGAAATCTAGGAGATATAGCTCCTACAATGCTAAAACTATTGAAATTAGGTCAACCAAAAGAAATGACAGGAGAATCATTAATTGAATAAATTTAATACAAATTTAAGAGATATTAAAATAAAAGACTTTATTTTTGTTATACTATATGGTGGTGTAATATCAGTTTTGTTGGGGATAGTTATTGGTTTAATCGATTTTTATATAACCCAATTAATCAGTTTTTCATTCTCAATGTTATTGTTTTTCTTCTCGGCCCAGTACATAGGTGGTCTAGTAAGAAAACAATATCAATTTCCACATATAGTTTACACCGTAATAACAGGAATATTCTTAGTAATACAAGCCGTAATAGTTTATGCACTTCCATTAATTTATTCGTGGGCCCAAGAAATCGGGGATATATCATTAATTTTTAATATTTCGATGTATATTGAATTTGTTATCTTTTTCTTTAAATCCCTAGTATTAAGCTTTAATTTTAATTATATTTTAATAATTCTTGTAATCTCGGTAGGAACTTACCTAGGGATTAAAAAGACTTATTAATTTAACAATATAAAAATTTATAAAAATATATAACTTGAAAAAGGAGAAAAAATTATGCCAAACATTAGTAATATTTATGCAAGAGAAGTATTGGATTCTAGAGGGAATCCAACAATTGAAGTAGAAGTATATACAGAGTCAGGTGCTTTCGGGAGCGCAATCGTACCTAGTGGAGCTTCTACGGGAGAACATGAAGCAATTGAACTTAGAGATGGAGACAAAAGCAGATATTTAGGTAAAGGTGTTTTACAAGCAGTTAAAAACGTAAATGAAATCATCGCTCCAAATTTAGTTGGATATGATGTAACATTCCAAACTACAGTTGATAAAGTAATGATCGACTTAGATGGAACACCAAACAAATCTAAATTAGGTGCTAATGCAATTTTAGGTGTATCTTTAGCAGTAGCTAAAGCAGCAGCTGATTTTGTAGGACTACCAATGTATTTATACTTAGGTGGATTTAATGCTAAACAATTACCTACACCGATGATGAACATCATTAATGGTGGATCACACGCTGATAATAACGTTGATTTTCAAGAATTCATGATTATGCCAGTTGGAGCTCCAACATTTAGAGAAGCTTTAAGAATGGGCGCTGAAGTGTTCCATAACTTAAAGAAAGTATTAATTGGATATGGATTTAATACAGCTGTTGGTGACGAAGGCGGATTCGCACCGGACTTAGAATCAAATGAAGCTGGAGTTAAAGTAATTATCGAAGCTATTGAAAAAGCTGGTTATGTACCTGGAAAAGATATTTACATCGCAATGGACGTAGCTGCATCTGAATTCTATAACAAAGAAACTAAGTTATATGAATTAAAAGGTGAAGGCAAAGAATTAACTTCTAAAGAAATGGTTGAATTCTACGCAAACTTAGTTGACAAATATCCTATCATCTCTGTTGAAGATGGATTAGATGAAAACGACTGGGATGGCTGGAAAGCTTTAACAGTTGCATTAGGTAAAAAAATTCAATTAGTTGGTGATGATTTATTTGTTACAAACACTGAAAAATTATCTCGTGGTATTGAAATGGGAGTTGCTAATTCAATTCTTATTAAAGTAAACCAAATTGGTACTTTAACAGAAACATTCAACGCTATCGAAATGGCTAAACGTGCTGGATATACTGCAGTTGTATCTCACCGTTCAGGTGAAACAGAAGATACTACAATCGCTGATATCGCAGTAGCGACAAATGCTGGTCAAATTAAAACCGGTTCATTATCTAGAACTGATAGAATTGCTAAGTACAATCAATTACTTAGAATTGAAGAGGAACTAGATGAAGTAGCTGAATATAAGGGACTAGGTTCATTCTATAATTTAAGAAAATAATCATCAAATAAAAAACATGTTTTTGGGTCTTCCAAAAACATTTTTTTATGGTATAATAGTTTAGTACGAAATATTCGTTATTTCATTAACGGGAGGTAAATTATGAGTTGGTTACATATAGTACTATTTGTTTTATCATTGTTATTAATCACTTTAGTGATGGTTCAAGAGTCGAAAGATGATGTAAAAAATACATTTTCTGGGGAAAAATCAGATTTATTCAAAAATCAAAAACAACGCGGATCAGAATTGATTATGACGCGAGTTACTCTTGGAGTAACAGGTGTTTGGGTTATTGTATCGGTTTTAGCATTAGTACTTTAAGAACACATTACGTGTTCTTTTTTATTTGGGAGGTTTTGAAATGAAAAATGAGGTTTATAACTTAATAAAAAAGGCTTCCTACAGAGATCGCACTTTAATTTCTATTGCAGGTTTTTTAAAAGCGACTTCTGAAGCAGAATTTAAAAGCATCACAAAAGCAATACATGATTTAGTAGAAGAGAGATTAATATATAGAGACAAAGAGGGGTATTATAACATTTATAAAAATAAGAAAAACTTAGTTAAAGGGAAATTTGATTTAAAATTTCAAGGATATGGTTTCATCATAGTTGATGAAGAAGGCCGTCCTGATATTTTCATTCCTAGAAATGAAACACTAACAGCCATGGACAATGACTATTGTCTAGTGGAAATCACAAGAAAAAAAGCTAAAGGCAAACTTGAAGGCAGGATTATCCAAGTTATAGAAAGAAGTATTACTCAGGTAGTTGGAGAATACTATGAAGGACAAATCTTTCCTAAAAATTATAGTAATGATTTAGTTTTCAAACTTAGAAAACAAGATAAACATTTAGTTAAGGATCATCAATTGATTAAAGCTAAAATTACAAAATATGGTAAAACATTTATTAAGGAATGTACTTTAATAAAAGTTTTAGGTAACATTGATGATAAAGACATTGAAATAATTGAAATTATCAATCGTCATAACCTAATAAGTGAATTTACTGAAGCCGAGTTAAATTTCGCAAGAAATGTAACTGATTCAGTAAGTGAAGCTGAAATTGAAGGTAGAACTGATTTAAGAAAAGAAACCATTTTTACAATCGATGGTGAGTATACCAAAGATATAGATGACGCTATTTCGATTAAGAAACTTAAAAATAATAACTATCTATTAGGAGTGCATATAGCTGATGTAAGCCATTATGTACAAGAGGACTCTATATTAGATAAGTCTGCTTACGAACGCGGTACGAGCGTATACTTGGCTAATTCAGTCATTCCGATGTTACCAAGAGAGTTATCTAACGGAATTTGTTCTTTGAATCCAAGAGTTGATCGATTAACACTTTCATGTGAAATGGAAATCACCTCAAAAGGTGAAGTCATTAATTATGAAATCTATCCATCGGTTATTAATTCAAATTATAAGATGACATATACAAACGTCAATAAGATATTAAAAGGTGACCCAAAGTTATCTGAAGAGTATAAAGATATTAAACCTGAAATTATGATAATGGGTGAATTACAAAAAATCCTGTATGCAGTAAGAGAAAGAATGGGTTCAATTAACTTTGAAACAATAGAACCTAAGTTTATCTTTGATGACTCAGGTAATATCACAGAATTAAAAGTAAGAGAAAGAGAAGACGCTGAAAAATTAATTGAAGAATTTATGCTAGTTGCGAATCAAGTAGTAGCTACACATATTTTCAATTTGAAGTTACCTTTCATTTATAGAATTCATGAATTACCGAATCAAGATAAATTATCTAATATTATCGGTTTCTTAGAAAGACTTGGGTATTCAGAAGGTTTGGATGATAATACAACCCAATTTAATTTACAAAACATCCTAAAAAATGTTGAAGGTACATTATATGAAAAAGTAGTTAGTACTTTATTATTGAGATCAATGTCGAAAGCTAGATATGGCAGAGAAAATCTAGGTCATTACGGATTAGCATTTGATAACTATACACATTTTACTTCACCAATTAGAAGATATCCAGATTTAATTGTTCATAGATTTTTAAGAAGATACCTATTTGATAATAACAGAGCATATAACGATGAATTGAAAGCTAAATTAGATGAAATTGGTAAACAAACATCGAAAATGGAAAGACAAGCTATGTTATCTGAAAGAGAAGTTATGGATATGAAGAAAGCTGAGTACATGGAACAATTCCTAAATCAAGAGTTTACAGGTATTATTTCATCAGTATTAAAATTTGGAATGTTCGTAGAACTTCCAAATACAGTAGAAGGACTAGTTCATATCAGTACATTCGATGAAGAGATGGAATATGATGAAAAGAATATTATGTTACTTGGCAATTCAACTAAAAAACAGTATACTATAGGTGTAGAAGTAAGAGTCAAATTAGTCAAAGTAAATCGATTATTAGGAAAAATTGATTTTGAATTAGTATAAGTTAGGAGGTTTAATATGAAAATTTTAACAAACAATAAAAAAGTGGCTCATGAGTATTTTATATTAGACACCTATGAATGCGGTATAGTATTAAAAGGTACTGAAATCAAATCAATTAGACAAGGAAAATTCTCTATCAAAGAAAGTTATGTAAAAGTAAGGAATTTTGAATTGTATATAACTAATATGAATATTACTAAGTATGATCATGGGAATATTTTCAATCACGAAGAAAAACGCGATAAGAAATTACTCATGGCTAAAAGAGAAATTATTAAGCTAGGCCAAAAAATAAAACTTGAAGGGTTAACTTTAGTACCAACTAAAGTTTACCTTAAAGAAGGTCTTTGTAAGATTGAGATAGCTTTATGTAAGGGTAAAAAACTTTATGATAAAAGACAATCTGAAAAAGATAGTGACGTAAAAGAACGTTTAGCAAAAGTAATAAAGCATTAAACGGGGCTGTTATGGATTCGACAGGGTAGTTCGAATTTGACAAGCATGCTATCGGTAGATATAAAAATACAGGTTAATTATAACCGGAAACCAAAATTACGCTTACACTGCTTAAGAAGAAGTAGTGGATTCATTAAGGGGTTCCTATAGTCCTTTTTGAATTTCAGTAAATAGGATAGTGTTATTTCTTGCCGTCTTAAGGCGATAATGCGAAATTAATAAGACTAGATAGATAGTGGTGTGTTGACCGACAGCTGTTTATTGAAATCTAAAGGTTGACTAAGCATGTAGAAAATCAAATGGTCGGCTATTTTGGACAGGGGTTCAAATCCCCTCAGCTCCACCAAATTTACCCGTATTCCGAGAATTTAGCGGTTTTAATACACCGTATATGAATTCTCGGATTTTTGTTTGGAGAAAACTATCAATTTTTGATAAGTTTTGGTGATTAGAAAATATTGGGAATCATGTTGCAATAGGAAGTTTTGAAGATTTTCGTAATTTATCAAATATAGAATATTCATTTTAGATTTTGTAAGTTGTAGAGGTAGTGAAATAAAAAGTAATGTAAACTTTATAAAGAATGTCAATTGTTATAAATAATAACATAGATTTATTTGAAGATTGACCAAAAAAATACATATATCAACGTTATAAAACTGCTATCTTTGATAAAAAGTGTTATTTATTCATTTTTGTGCTAAAATATTTATAGATATCTTATAATTAAGGTATATCTATATTAAGAATGTTAAATAATATTTGATATATTTTTTGTGAAATTACTAAACATTGAAGCAAAAAGATAAATGAATGGTAATCCATAATATGTGTATCCCAGGGTGAAGCTGATTATCAATATTCAGATAGTATTTATATTTATTTTAGGAGATAAATTTATGAATTATTTAGGTGGCTATGAGTTTCAAGATAGAATCGCTTCTTATGTTTCTTTAAAAGAATATCTAAAAGGTAGTGACAGTTTTATTACATGTGAAAAGAAAGAAGTTAAATCTGATTATTTTGATGATATTATAATTTCTAATGGAAATTCAACAAAAAAGATACAAGTTAAATATTCTTATAATAAAGCAATTGATATTCCAATGCTTTCAAGTGGAGATCTTAGTTTGCTAAAACATTTCAACACATATAAACAATTAATAATGGAAGATAAGCAATTTGAATTAAACATAATAACAAATAGAGATTTAGCACAAGAACTATTTGAAGAAACTACATACAATAATTATGGCTTATTATGCAATAAATTACGAATTAAGAAAATCATTTCTGACAAAAAAATGAATAGTCGATTTATCAAACTAAAGAGAGAATTAAAACCTGAAGATTATGAATTGTTTAAACTTTTTCTAGATGATTTAGAGTTTTATTTTGTCCCGGCAGAAGTATCGTTTCAATTTTTTAATGAGGGTGAATTTGAATCGCTTATAGTTAATTCGCTGAAAAATGAAGTAGGAGTTGGTACATTCCCATATGAAAACTTAAGTGCAAATTCAGTTGCACTTAGATTAGAAGAAATATTTCAGAGTATGAGAGTTTCGCAAGCTAGAACAAAAACACTAAATATAAATGAAATATTTAATTCAATAGGAATAAGGGAAGTTTATGAAACTCTGCTACATAGATTCCCTATTGATGAAACTAAGTATATAAGAAGAGACGATTTAGTAATTGATGTAATTAAAAACCTAGAAAAGAATGATAAAGTTCAGTTAATAGGGGAACCAGGTATAGGTAAATCATGGTTTGTTGAGGAATTTATTGGTAAGCTTCCATTTAAATATTTAAGATATTGTTTTTTCATTGATTTAACAGATAATGATTATGATAACAGAGTTAATTATAATGATTTTCTTTACAATATTAAGTATCAAATTTTGAAAAATAATATATCCTCTGAAGTTGGTTTTAAGTATTTAAGTGCTGTTAGTGAAGAAGAGTTGATTGACTATATAAACAATATCAATGAAAATGTAATAGTTATTTTGGATGGAATTGATCATATTTTAAGAGTTAATGGGTTGAAAGAATTTGAAAAAATACAAAAATTTATCAATTCAATTGCAAATAATAAATTTAAACTACTATGTGTTAGCCAACCTATCGACATTTCGGATAATATAGTGAAAATCGGATTCGATAGACTTAAAGCTAAAGAGATTTATGACTATTTGAAACTATATAATTTTAAGCAAGTACCTGTTAATATTGAGAAAGTATCTGGAGGAAATTTTTTATACTTAAATTATTTGGCAAAAAAATATCTTGATACCGGATTCCCAAATTTATTATTGGATTATGAATATGATGGTAACATAAGTAAGTATTATGAATATCTAATTAATGGTGAAGATTATAAGAATGAAGTATTATCATTGATATCTTGTACTAATATTCCTTTAAATAATGAGGAAATAAAACAAATACTTTCTTTGTTACAACTTAAAGCGGTTATTAAAGTTGTAACTGATTTAAAGTATTTATTTAAGTTTGATAAAAATGAGAATATATATATTTACCACGAAAGCTTAAAACGATTCTTTAGAGAACAGTTTGTAAATAAAAATATTGATTACAAAGGTAAGTATTTTAGAGGTATTTTAAAAGTCTTGGAAGGAGAAGAAAAAAGTCTATTTTCTTCAAGAAAGAAATATAAGTATTATTTACCTTTGTTATATGAATTATGTGAATACAATAAAATTATAAATGTATATTCAAAAGATTTTGTTAATACATCAATTAAAAATGGGCATATTTCGCAAAATATTGAAAGAAATTTTAGTTATTTTGCAAAAGCTGCAAAAATGTTAGCTAATTATAGTTTTCTATTGGAGCTAAGTGAATTAAGGAAGCAGATTAATTGTGCAAATGAACATGTTCCTGAGCTTCTAGATATCTATTATTATAATTTGAAAGATTTTTATAAGAAAGAGCCTAATATCTTAAATGATATAGAATTTGATTTTTACAGTGGTTATGGAGAAATAATTACCGCAATTGATAATATAGCTTCAGGTAATAATTTTATTGCATCTGATCAAGAGTTTCAATTGATTAAGGATGATTACCTTAAATCATTATATATTAAAAGATGTATTACGAATTTAAAAATGATTAATAAAGAAATGATTAAAGCTTTTAAATATATTGATGTAAAAAGTCATGATTTGAGTAAAACTCAAATTAAAGATGAAATTGCTATATTATTAGGAATAGATATCAATTATAAAAGCATAAAATCAGATATAAAAAAGGTTAGAGAGATATTGGATAAAGATTATTTATTGGAAGGTGATTTGTTTAATTTACTAACTAATATTGTTAATCTTAGTGTTGAAGAAGTTGGGGAATTTGAGAGTTTAAAAGAAAGTGATTTCTGGAAAGACAAATTTTATTTTGTATTGATTAATTCGTACAATAGAAATAGTCGTTTATTTGACGAGAAAATTATAGAATTTTTCAAAATTTTGAAGCTGAAAAAAGAATATATTTTTAAAGGTAAACCAAGACCAGTTGATTTCTATTTTCAAAATGATGAGTTATTTTTTTTAGTTAAATATTTAATTGATAATATTTCCGACAAATCAAAAATAAGAGTAGTTCTTGATGTTATAGAAGATACCGATCACATATATAAATATTCTATTCCTGGTTTGAAAATACCCGATCTGTACTATTATATCGATATTATCTGTAACGGTAAATATAATGAAGGTTTTATCAGTGAATTTAATAACAAATTCAGAGGGGATGATGAATATTACTTTGATATGTCCAAAACGTCATTGGATATAATGCATTTTTCAAAACAAAAGAATAAGGCAGTCAACCTTTCTAATTTTTCAAAAGAAGTTTGTGGATATACGATGCACAAAGATATGTCACTTGAATGTCTAGTTGAGGGCATAAAACATTTAGAAGATTCTTTAGACAAAAAGAACAAGTACTTTACATTGCTTGACATATCAAAAAGAGTAAGGGATAGGACTGATGGTAAAGAAACAAAACATTTTGAATACAGAGTGTTTGAAAATTTTTATGATTGTTTTCCAAATGATGCATTAAATTACTTGATCAATAATTTAAGAATAGATATAGAAAAATGGCAAAACACAGAGATGTTAAAGCATATTTACTATAATATTAACTTTGATGATGAACTTCTAGAGAAGATTTTTTATAAAGCTTTAAACTCAAATGATTCAAGTCTAATCTTAGAAAAATACTGTAATATAGTAAAAAATAATGATGATTATTTTGTTAAAGATATAATGTTTAAAGTTCATAAGCTTAATAACTATGAAACTGATAAAGATTATGAATCAATAAACAATTTTATTGACGGAATTAATAAGAAATATGATGAATTCTGTGATGTTCATTTATTCGAAAAAACCTCAAATGAAAAATATTTACACAAAGATAATGTGGTTATCATTGGAGAGGAAATTTCAATTACGGAGTTTTGGCAATTGGCTAATAATAGTTTAATCAATTTCAAAGATGAATTAACTGAAAAATACATAAGAAAGCACATTTGTGATATTCTTAATGGGTTTGATGGTAAGTTTTTTAAACAAGTGCTTCATAAAAACATAATAGAACTCGAAAGATTTATTGATGACCCTAGATTAGAAAATGATGAAAAGATAATGTTTTATTTAAAAGCATTTGCAAGAATAAATGGTGGTTGGGGTGAAAAATTCGAACATTTTGACCTATTTATGAAAGCATATGAAATAGACAAGGAAAAAACAAGTGAGTTAATACTGGACTTCTTATCTGAAGATGTAATTAATAATATTTATACTTTAAAGTCATCATCCAATAAATTAAAAGTTTTAAATTGTATTTATCCAGAAAGAAAACTTGAACATTATGAAATTATAGAAGAGTATGAATGCATGTTATTGCCTTACTATAAGAAAAATACTAGTTTTATTAAAAATAGTAATAGTTTAGACTATAGAAATTTAGTAATTATTTTAATGCTTGAAAAAATGAAGTTTTTGAATAAAGAGAATATATTGAATACTCTGAGTGTGTTGTATAAATACAGGCATGATCAAAGCCTTTCAAAACACATCATTGAGGCACTGATAGATTTCTTCTCGAATTATGATGATAGATTTCCTCTTTTATATACAATTACAATTGAACTATTTTATGATTTTTTTAGTGATTTCAAAGCACAGATAGATTTAACAAAAATTAATTTGTCGAACAATATATCACTGAAAGCATATTTTTATAATAATATGCTATTTCCGGCTCCATTTTACTTTCACAACAACTTTTATATTTCTACATGGTTAAATAAAATTGGATTACCACAATTTAGTAATTTTTTAGATATAAATATAGCCTTAGATAAATCACAGCATTCAATGGAGTTTCAAACCATTCTCAATAAAGATTTAGTTTCTTGGGATGAAATTAATTCAGTTGAGAATATAAATTTAATCAGAATGAATGAACAGTTTTACTTTATTCAAGAAATTTTAAGTTCTTATGATCAAAGTGATTATATATTAAATAGTGATGAGTTTATTGCTAATACAAAATTCAATATACTAAGATTGATCAAACAAAATGATTATAATTTTATACCGAAAAAGAATAACAAATATATTAATGAAGAAAGAAGATACGTATTCCATAACTCAAATAGGTATACTAACTTTTCTGAGCATAAATATTCTAAAGCTTTATATAATCCAACTGATTTGTTTTATGATGTTTTATGTCACACATCATTGTGTCCTTATTACATTAAAATGAAAACTGAAGAAGATAAAGTGTACATTAGTCATAAGATTCTTCCGACGAGTAGGGATTCACATCCAAAAGAAGAAAAAATAGAAGTATTAATTCAAGTTGAATCAGAAGATGCAGATATATTAGAAAAAATTAGTTTTAAAGATTTTTTGAGCACAATTTATGATATAAAATAATTTGTCAATTTTTCATCTATATCTGTAAACTAGGTCATATCCTAAATACAGATATGTGTTGCTTATGAAATATATGTAAATTATTGAAAATATAGAAAAGGCCAATGTTTAGATCCTTAAGAATAGCATAAATGTTAAATTGATACGGGTACGCTTCAGGAAACTTCGGTATCACCAGAAAGAAATTATTCGAAGGAGGAATATAGATGATTCAAGATAATGAAAAGTTGAATGTGCTATACAACACAATCTTAATGACATTTGATAAGTATTCAGATGATAACCCAAGAGATTTTATTGATGATGTTAATTTGCTGTATGCAGTATTATATAACGAACGATATCAATTTGGATTTGTTTCCTTTTGGAAATACTTTATGAAAAAATATGATATTGATACTAAGAATAATAAACTATTTGAAAATGATAGTGAGTTCGCTTCTACAATCTATTATAAATGTGTAACTCCTCTTAATTTGAAGCTTGACATAGTTGGATCAAGTATTAAAGTTAAAAAGAACGAGGTGTTATCATTCTTAAATAGAGTTATAAATTGGGCTAAAAGATCAGTTAGGGACATAACCATCTCAACAATAGCTATTTCAGTAATATTTTTCAGTGTTATGTTATCTTTTTATTTTTATAACTCAGATGAGATTTGGTATTCTAATCTATTTATAGGTTTAGCTACAGGTGTGTTTGCAGGTGTTGTGATAAAGTGGATTAACTCGATGATTAGAGGCCATATGAAATTTCTAGAAGCACAAAAAATACTAGCGAACAGATATTCTGATTATTTTTTCAAAACTGCAAACTCACAGTATGAGGAATACAAAGCAGCGATAGAAACAAAAAACAAGAAGGATATTTTACTAAGATTTGTTGATATTAATAATCTTCTCAATGATTATCTCCGCAGAATTAAGCAATTCAAGCGAATAAAGACTATCGAAGAGTACTATAAATTAAAGGATTTTGAAAAAGAACTATTCGAGTATTCATCTGAAATAGTAAGAAGATTATTTCCAATAGATATAAGTAAATTAACCAAAAAAGAATTAGACAAGCTGACTTTGTATTTGGTGAATCTTCAAGATTTACTAGATGACTATTTAATGAAATACAAAGAAATATTACAAAAGATAGATTTTGATATTCAACGAATATCGACAAAACTAATTAATTAGGGAGGTTTATAATGGCAGATTTATATGGTAGAACTTATGAGTTTGTTACAAAGGTGGAACTTAAACTAGCAAAAGAGCAAATTGATAAGATAATAAGAGATCTACATAAAAGTTTACGAAGCGAAGGGGTTACATTTGATGTTAAACTCATTGGTAGTGGAGGGAAAAATCTAGTAACAAAAGTTGTGGGCGGAAATACCGGCTTTGATTTCGATTACAATTTTGTAATGCAAAAAGATGCTGACTTGAATCCCAAAGATTTACGCCTATTATTTGTTCGTAAGCTAGGCGAGATCATCTCAAATAGTCAATACAAAGAAGTTTCTAACGGCAAACAATCATTCACAATCAAAGTTGTTGATAAAAAGAAAAGCCAAATTAAACATGGATGCGATTTTGCGACTGTCAATGAGTGCATTGATGATCAAAATAACTACCGACAAGAAATTCTTGTTCAGCACTCAAATAACCTTTATAGTTGGCAGGATAAACCCATAAGCAAAAACTACACTAAAAAGGTTTCCAATCTTAAAGCTAATGGGTTGTGGAATGAAGTCAGAGAAGAGTATCTCAAAATAAAAAATAACAATAGAGATGAAAATAAAAAATCATACACTATGTATTATGAGGCAGTTAACAATGTGTACAGCAGATATCGCTGGGTCTAGACTATTAGTTACAAAACTGTCACTTGATATCTCGAAGGATGATTTTGTTTCTAAAATGGATTTTGAAGATGATAAAGAAAAAGAACGTTGTTTGTTATACCTGGACCTTAAGGGAGTATCATATCATACTATTCTGGTCAATTATATTGGACTTAGGGAAGATGGGAAAATACAATATAAAAAAGTGCAAAATTTGTATATCTATGACAAAAGACTGAGAAATATTCTCTATAAATATTTATCTGCACTAGAGGAAGGTATCAGGGGATATATATCTAACAAATATTGTAGCAAGTTGGATAACATCAAGATACTGTCCAAATCCATACATAAGTCAATCACTGAAGGAAATAGTCTCTCGAAAGAACTGGAGGATTTAGATTTTAATCATTTAATGAATCTTACAAAAAAACTGACTGCAAAGGAAAAAAGAGAGCTGTTTGGACAAAATGATAAACTTGAAGAGAACTTATTAGCGGTAAAGGAATTAAGAAACGCAGTTAGTCACCATAGAATGCTATTTGTATATGAAGATTTTTATGAATGTTATCTTGAAAACGGAACAATTGGAAACTCATTAATGGATAATATTGTGAATCTCAGGCAACTTTTGAATCCTTATTATAGAGATTTCTTTAAGGGTGCAATCAACCACAGTACAGTTGATAAAAAAGATCTGACTTTTATTACAACTTTACCTGACAAAGCAATTTTGTATTTTTGATTTGAGACTAATTATCAGGCAATGGAATTATTTTTATAAGAAATTATTATAAACAACTGAGTATTTTTTGAAAGGGTGGTATGTTTGGCTATGAATATCTATTTTGATGAATCAAGAAACACTGGTGAAATCAGTTTGGATGGCAAAACTTTAAACTATGAAGACCAAAGGTATTTTATACTTGTGGGATATATTGAGCGAAAAGCAATCACAGATGCATACATTGATTTCAAAAACAAATGGCATTCACAAGTTAAGTCAAAAAATCCTCTACCCAATGAAATCAAGGGAAATGATCTTATGCGTAAAGACAACACTGACATTCGTAACGATTTTATTAAAAAATTTTGTAATGGCAACAACTTCTACGTGACTGTTTATGATAAGAAATTCTTTTTAGTCACTCAAATGATAAATTGGCTCGTATATCGTATTATTGATTATGGAGGTGAAACTCGAGATATTTACTACAATTTATGTGAATTTTTAATCAAGGTCGATGATACTTTTTTAGGTAGATATGTTTCGGTAACGAAATCAAACACTGTTAAGGATATTGAAGAATTTGTACAATATGTCATTTCATACAAATACTCCGAATGTATAAGCTCGTTTTATGAAATTGAACTTGCCATGTTTTGGCGCAGTTTAATCACAAACATCGTAACATCAGACAAAAATTACTTTGAAGAACTGAAAAATGATAATGTTCTCAACAATAGAATTAAGGGTAAGGATAGAAATAACATTGTGAACTTAACAAGTCTTGGTGAAACGATTTTACTAATTAAGCATAATAATCCGCAATTGAAAAATACCCAATTTAAAATTCATCACGATGAGATTGAAACAGTTCAAGAGTATATTCAAGCAAATTGGGAATATAAAAATCTAGACTTTATATCTAGTGCGAATTCAATACAGGTTCAAATTTGTGATAATATTTCGAGCGTTGTTGGGCATATAATAAAAAAAATTCTCCCTCTAAAGAATGACAATGATTTAGTGCGATTGATGGAGCGTGATTATGAGTGGGTTAAGAACTCTTTGAGAAATGTTTTCAATAGGATTAATCCTAAAAATTCTAAGTTTGTTATTTCTATGAGAGAAATGGCCTTGATAAAGTCGATTATGTCAGGGAATGAATTTTCAAACTTAATGGATTTCCAAGAGGATATAATGATTCGGTTGCAATCACGTCTTAAAACAGAGAAGACTAACCATCTTGATCTTTCTGATGCAGCAAAAATATTAAAAAGATGAGGTTATTGTATGGCTAAAACGAAAAATTTGTTCTCATATGCAACAAAAGAGTTGTCTCAAGATGCTTTTTTGAGATGGCTATTCGAAAATTGGAGTTCTGATGAACAAGATATTAAAGAAGCATGTTGTGTTGTCCTCGAAAAACTTCTTGATATGAAGTTTTCTGCAAAGGATATTACTAATGTTATAGCAAAATCGCAAGTATCGAGTATTGATATTGTAGTGGACGTTTGGGTTAATAGTGTAAAATATATTATTATCATTGAAGATAAAACTTATACAGGACCTCATGATGATCAATTGAAGAAATATAAGGACCTTGTTGCTAAATGGAAGCAAGAATGCGTAATTAAATATATATACTATAAAACAAACTTAATCTCAGATGATGAAATATCACATATTGAGAACCAAGGATGGGAAATTTACGATATCAAAAGGATTCATTCTATTTTTAGTCATTTACGAGTTTCCCCAACTAATAACATTCTAGCCGATTATGTAGAACATATTTGTACATTGTATAAAGACTTAACTCAGTCTTTACCGAATGATGTTAGTAAATGGAAAATAAATCATTGGGTGAATTTTTATTATCATAATAATCTAAAAATTCCTAAAAAATTACATTTCGGATATAGTAATTATAGAGGTTTATATATTTATCTAGTCTTCAATAAGAGAGGCGGATGGAAAAAGCATCCTTACGGTGAAATCCGTTCTAGGGACTTCCATGAGAATGACTTCATCATCAAAATTCTACTATATGATACAGAACAGAAATATTTAGATAAATACCTTGATGAATGGAAGGCTAAATTTGCAAGCAGTCAGTTATTTAAATCTCAAAACTACAAACAACAGATAGCAAAGAACAGTAAAACTGAAAAGGTCTATACTACTAAAGACTTGGAATCACAATTACAAAAATATATTGATGAATACTACAAACTGATGTTATAATATATATACCTTGGTACAAAGGGTAATACAGGTGAAAACTTGTAAATAGTTTGGCTTAAAGCCAGAAGGAGATACTTATGAAGAGTATTGAAGTTATTGTGCCAAGGAAACTAATATCAGAATTTTATCCTCATCCTGAATTCTATGGAGATTTTGTTGTGAAACTTGTTAATGGAATGTATACAGATGTATATTACCAAGATGAAGCAAAATTAATAACAATCACAAATGATGAAGCACTAATTGAATATCTCAATAAACAAGATGTTCAACCAATTGATTACTTATTTAGAAATGGTGTTTTTGCATTGAGAAAGATTGAACCGGATGATAACGAGTTGCTGAAATCGTGGAGTTTGATTTATGCTAAACACAAAATTAAGAGGATTATAAATCATAAAACTGTTAGTCCTATTCTCGAAAGAATACTTGCAACATATTATTGTATTGAATTTGGTATTGTTGAATTTGATATTAAAGACGAATCTCATATTTTTACACTATCGGTTTATGATAATAGATGGATTGATGAATTGGATATCAATGTTTGTATGGATGTTTTAGAAGAATATTTAAGCGAACAGTAGCTAGAAGAGCAAATCTTCATATAAAAATATTATCGGACCGTTTTTTGGTCCGATTTTGTTTAATCTATATAATGCAGTTTTAGAACCAAATATAGGCGTTCAAAAGACATGATAAATAACACACTGACACGGGTACGCTTCAGGGACCCTCAGCTCCACCAATTTTACCCTAGGCGAGGATTCGATGGCTATATATAGCCGCTATATGAGTCCTCGTTTTTTTGTTGCTGAAAAACAATAAGATTTATGCCAGTTTTAGCATAGTTTTAAAGTGAAAAATATGTTTTAATATATAATTTATTAAAAATTAAATTTATATAATATATAGTTTATGGGAATATGTTACAATGATAATGGAAATCCAGATATTAATAGTGTCTAAAGGTAATAGAAGTAGAATATATGCGCTTAGCGCTAACCAGCTTATATTTTATTTAGTATTATAATGATTTCGAAATAAAGGTGAAATATGAAGAAAAATTATATTATATATAAAATGGGAGTTAGAGGATTTGTAGTCAGTTTATTATTTTTTTTATTGCTTATATTTGCAGCCGAGTTGAATATAATTGAGAATCGAATTGTTATCAACGTAGTAGCATTTTCCCTAATGGGATTAATGCTTATATCAGCTGTATTAGTTTTTGTAAGCGGTTATGCTGATCAAAGAGTTAATTTTGAAGAAAGATTATACAAAGCCGTAGATAAAAGGAAGAAAGAAACACATAAGAAAAAAGTAAAAGTATTGAAACCTAAGTCTGCTTATGATTTGATATTGATTGATTATAAAAATGATGAAATAAGAAGAAACATCAAGAAATCATTTAATTATCTATATTCAATAAAATCTGATTTCTTGGTAAAGGATAAGAAAGTAATTATAGAATTTAAGAATGGGACAGTATCAATAAATTTACATATTAATAAAAATTATTGTTCATATTTTGTCCTATTTAGTAAAAGAACAATGGAAAAAATAGAGAAAGTATATGAATTAACAAGAGACTTTAAATTATCTGTTGATTATATATTTGGTTATATAAATGGAGAAAATGAAGTATATTTGCCTTTCGTTTTAGATGAACCTTCTAAAACATATATGGCTATTACTGATTTTGTTAAAGAAAAAATTGAGCAATGCGATGAAGTTTTTGAATTGTTAAGAAATTAAATTGAATGTTGCTTGAAAATTATGGAGGTAGAAGAGAGATGTTCAGAAGAATTAAAGAAACTATAAAATTTGAAAAAGAAAACATGCCTGATTACCAATACAAGTTCAATTATCATTTCTTATTTCCCTTTGTATTTGTATTCATTATAGGACCATTAATTGCTCTTGCTTTTTCAATACCTCTAGGAATATCGGGCTCAAAAAATTATCTTTTACCTATTATAATTTGGGCTTGCATCTTATTTGTTATGTTAGTTATATTAATACCTTATGGCAAATATGTATCAAAAAAAGTAATTGTAGATCAAGTTAATATATTAAATGAACTTACTAAAGTGATAGATTTAAAAGCAGTTATATTAGTGCTAGAAAAAAAAGGGATTTGTAATAACATTGGATTCTTTACTGTAGATGAAAACGTTATTCCATTTGATGATTTAAGATATGTATTTGTTGCTCAATATGCTAGTGGTAAAACATTCCTATCGTTAGTTATTCACAGTGATAGATACGAAAATGATTCATTTCTGGATATTGACGTTAATGTTTATACATTAATAAAAAAGAAGAACTTTTACATTGAAAACTCTGAAATCTTTACTATGTTTGAAAAAAATAAGAAAGCATTTATGAGTAAATTACTCAAAAGAAATAGTAGTATTAGATTTAGGCAGAATGATATTATTTAAGTTTTTACTTAAACAGGCAATTCTGAGATATCTCACATGGAATAATTTTTATAAATATCCGAAAGAAAAGATATTTAAAAAATTATGAAGATTAAAAAATGGTCTTTAAGATTAACAAAATCATTCTAATGATACGGGTAAGCTTCAGGGACCATCAGCTCCACCAAATATACCCGTAACCGAGGTTTTTGTAGCATTCATATACTGGGGCATATATAACCTAGGTTTTTTGTTTGGAAATAATTATTGATTTTTAGCATGTTTTGAAGGTAAGAAAATATTAAAAACTATTTTGTTACAGGAGTTTTTTGAAGGTTGATACTTTTGCGTACTGTTAGTTCAAAGAATTAACCATTTGACATTAATTTATTATGTCAGTATAATGAAGTTAGATTAATTACATTAATGAAGAGCGTGCTATTGAAGGAATAATCATTACTAATAATTACTACCAAGACTAAATCTTTTTTAGTCTTTTATTTTTTTATATGTAAAATCATTTTAATTTAGATGGAAAAAGGAGCAGAACAATATGAAAGTAGTAAATTATAGAGATTTGATGTCTAAGTCTTTTAGGATGAACCAAAAAGGTGAATTTGAAAAGGCATATGAACTATTTACAGATAATCAGGATATCGAAGATGGATGTCTACGTGCAATATTATATTTGAGATGTGTATATGCGCTTCTATCTAATAAAAAAGAACTGGGAATAAGTATATTTAAAGAAACCGTGATGGATTTTGGGTTCTGGTTTCATTATGAATGGATGATGAAAGGGAAAGCATTCAGCATTATTCGAGATGAACCAACTTTTAAGGAATTGGCTGAAATCTGTAAAAAAAGAGAAGAAAATCATGTAAAAAATTCATCACCAGAATTAATAATAGTTGAACCTAAAAATGAGTATGAAGATAGTAACAAGGCGCTTTTACTAGTACACCCTGATGATTGGTTTAATATGGCAGGGAAGTTATATAGGAAATTTCTAGATTTAATAGAACAAAAAGTATTTTATGATCATATAATTGGGTATCCTATTTCTTCTTTTAAAACATTTGCGGGTAGCGCAGTGTGGATGGATATAAAAAAAGGAGCGAAAGAGTTACAAATGCATTATAAAAAAATTATCAAGCAATATAATTTAGATGTGGAAAATATAACACTATGTGCCGCAACTCACGCAGACATTATTTTAGAAGCAATTGTAGATAAATTGATTATTGTGAAGAAATTGATATTAATTATGCCAAATATTACCATATTAGAAGAAATCAAGACAAGATTATCGGTTTTCAAAGAAAATGATATTAGTGTATATATTATCATGGGAGAAAAAGATGAAGATTATTTTGAAATGGCAGAAAAATTTGCAAAGAGTCTTGATGAACTTGGTGTAAGAAATAAATTTAAGATTATATATGGAGTCGGACATGTATTCTTAGATAACTATGAAGAAGTACTACTAGAAGCTAAACAATATGTAAATAACTAAATAGGAGGGTATTATGGAAAGTTTGAATTATGAAACCTTGTTTCAAGAAGTACATATTCTACTTGGTGACAAAAAGTATGAAGAGGCATATAATTTATTGACAAATAATCAGGATATTGAAGGAGGAGTATTACCAAGGATATATTATTATCGGTTTTGTTTAGCTGCTTTAATAGGAAGAAAAGAGTTAGGATTAAAGATTATTAGAGAAGCAGTTGTTGATAATGGATTTTGGTATCCCGATAATTTTTATCTTGATACTGATTTAGACATATTACGCAATGATGGTGAATTTGATAAATTACTAAAAATAAGTAAAAAGAATGAATTAGAAGCTTTAGATAAAAGTGAATTAAGAATAAAGACAGTACTGCCATCAAAAGAATATTTAAAACACCCAAAGTTAATCCTTTTTATACATGGAAAAGGACCTAATCTAAGCTATAAACAATTCTTGAGCATCTATGACCCAATATATCATGTTGATTCGCTAAAAGAATATATTTTAGCAATACCTCTATCTTCTATATCATCATATGCTGGCTGCCCAGACTGGGTTGATATATCAAAAGGAATAGCAGAAATAAAAACCCATTTAGATAACTTAGTGAAGCAATACAAGATAAGGAATGAAGATATTACTATGATAAGTTTTTCTTATGGTGCAACTCTCCTATTGGAGGGATACAAGAAAGGTGTATTTAATCTAAGTAATATTGCATTCCTTGAACCGTATATTGAAAGAGTAGAAGAAAAACTCGAAGATATAGAAATATTTAAAGAAAAAGATATGTCTATATATGTTTTTTGTGGAGATCAAGATAATTTATGTATACCTACAGCAACAGCTCTTTCTAAAAAACTAAGCATACTTAATGTTAGGAGTGAATATAAAATCGAAAAGGGGATAGGGCATGAATATCCTTCTGATATTTCCGTTATGTTCCAAAAAGTTATTGATTTCTTTGAAATAAAAAATTAAAAAATGTAAGAATTAGTGAATTATGTAAAAACGTAAAAAAAGCCTATCTTTAGGCCTTTAAGATTGATATGAGTATAAAAGTGATACGGGTACGCTTCAGGGACCCTCCCTTCCACCAAAAAGTCCCGGTTCCGAAATGGGGGCTTTTCGTTCAATCAACCAAATTTTAAGTATAATTATATAAAATGAGTTATAACATTATTTACTATAATGATTAGCATCATAACAATATGCGCTGATCCATGAATAATTAAAATAGCCCATATATTCAAAAAGCTAACAAACATTATTTAATGTCTGCTAGCTTTTTTTGTTTATTAATTATTTCCTAGTTTTTCTAGTTGTATTTTTAAATTGATCGGTAATGTATTTTTTTACTGCTTGACCAATTTGCTTCTCAAATTCTAAACTAGGCAACAGTTTACCATTATTGCTATAATATTTCCTAGTATTATCTTTTAGAACATCTGGAATTAAACTTAACCATGGGTACATAGAGATTAAATTTATATTACTAAAAATTGCTTTTGTTGGTATCGCTACACCTAAATGGACTAAAAGCTCACTTATCTGATTACTATATATTGTTTTAAAGAATTCGTAGCATAATGCTTCCTTTTTGGTGTATTTACTGAAGCCAATAACACCACCACCAATAATTGATTTGTTATTTGGAGGTAGAGAATAACCTGTTTTATATAAAATGGTTTGATTATATTCTTTTAGTAAATGAATGTAATTTGAGAATACAATAGAAACAACAGTTTCACCTACTGAATACTCTTTTACTACATCGTCCCAGAAGAAGTTTTCATTCCTAGACTGCTTGACAGAAAACAAATAGCTATCTAATGCTTTTTTTATTTCAGGTTCATTAATATTTAAGACGTCGTTTTTAAGAATTTTCTGATAAGGAGCTCTATTTATGAATTCATTACCACAAGTTACCCTAGCCCCTGTGCAAACGGTAGAGCCATGGTACTTATTTTTAAAGTTGTTTTTAAAAAAGGATTCTAACAAATTGTATTGTTCATAATTTTTAGGTAGAATTTCATTTTGTTTTGTGGCTTCATAATATGTTCTTCTCATGATTTGATTATTTATGATGTCATCTCTATACATGAGGATTTGACAACCGATATCAAAAGGCAATGAATATATAGTGTCATCGTGGTAAATATACTCATCCAAGTTATCTATGAATTTTTTCTTGATTAATGAGGTTGATGAATCAAGAGGTTTAAATATTTTCTTAGCTATAGAAGGAAGATAAGCCATGTCTATACGAATTAAATCGTATTTTTTAATGATGTTTTCATCTATAACTGTGTCGTATTGATTATATTTAATTACATCAATATTGACAGAGAAACCCAGTTTCTTTTCAATATAAGGTTTAATTTTTAGAAAAGCGCTTGTTGCTGGGCTTTCAATCATTAAAAGGTTTATAAATTCCACTGTATTAACTTGTAATTCAGCTGCACTAAATCCATCATAAGGAATGCAAATTAAATTATTAGTATTTTCTTTGTTAATGATAGTAGATATTTTATTGAAGAGAATATTTATATCTTGCTTATATATGATAGCATCTTCACAAATTAAAACATTGTCATCGGTTATAGTAATTGTTTTTATTGGTTTTGTGATCTGAAGAATGTCTTTTACTCTAGTTATATCCTTATACTTTTCAATAGATGTTACTATTATCAAATCATAGGAATTTCTTGTAAGAGAATCTAGTGCAAAGGATAAATTATAAGGGTGATTACATTGCTTGTAATCAACTAATTCACTTAGTTCCTCCGATAACTGGATATCAAAGTCGGAAAAGAACAAGGCATTAGTAATGTTGTTATTGTCACAATATTGCTTAATTTCATTGTTCATTTGAGATATGTCAAATTTGACAGAATACAAATTTTGTTTCTTTAAGTTTTCTGCGCTATTCAAGAATATAATAATTGAATCATCAAATAAAGTTGAGTCATAAATGTTTTTAATAGTATCTAAACAACTATGAAGTATAATGTACTCATTATTTCTTGTGGCTAATTTAGCGTACTCGATTTCTAGTTCATTACTATACTCGGTTATATATAGATTTAATTTAATGTTATCAAGATTGCATCTTTTTCTTAGCAAATTATATAGTTTTCGATAGAAGCAATTATCAATAGTTGGGACTATGAACGCAATGTCTTCTTTTTTATTTGAACGTAGTTCACTAGCGTTCGAGTTGATATAATAACCCAATTTATTAGCTGCATCTTCCACGGCTTTAATTTTTACTAAACTAACATTTCCACGCTTGTTTAGAACGTTTGATGCAGTACCGTATGATACATTGGCAAGTTTAGCTATATCTTTCATTGTTGACATAAAACCACCTCTATTTAAATTAATTGTATCAAATAAAGCAAAAATTTACAAGTTAAATTGATACGTTTCAAAAAAAAAACAAAAAAACTATTGATACGTATCAATTTTTGTGATATATTTGAATTAAGAATTTTACAATAATGTAATTCAGGAGGATACGATGAGAATCTTTACTAATGTTTGTAAGCGCTTTTTTCTATTGATATTCATTAGTACTTTTATTATTAGTTTAATGGGGTGCGTTAAAAATAACGATAATGAGGGAATTAATGTTTTTTCTTACAATATGAAATATGAATCAGAAACAGGAGGTGGAGATCCTGTATATACTTGGGAGAGAAGACTTCCTGGTATTGTTGATTCTTTTGAGAGGTATAGTGCCGACATCGTTGGAACTCAAGAATTAAGAAAGTGGCAATTAGATGGTTTGATGTCTTCACTAGATTCCAAATATGTAGCTTATGGAGAACCAAGGTATTTAGAAGCTGATGAACATTGTTCAATCATCTATAATAGTGATCGCTTTACTTTTATTGAAGGAGATACGCTGTGGCTGTCTGATACACCAGAAGTAGTAGGTTCAAAGAGTTGGGATACGGCTCTACCTAGAATAGTCACTTATGCTATGTTATTAGATGATGTTACTAATAAAGAATTTGTAGTTTTTAATATACATCTAGATCATCGTTCTGAATCAGCAAGAAGGAATGGCTTAAATTTAGTTGTGGAATTAATGCTAGATTTTGAGGACTATCCGATTATTCTAACTGGGGATTTCAATATGTATGATGATTCGGGCGACTTTGAATCTCTCAATAACCAAAGTGATATCTTTGGCAATACTTTCACACCATTTCAAGATCAATTTGATCCAAACGGTAAAACCTCACATGGATTTAACGGTGGAATTGAAGGAAAGCCAATTGACTATATATATTATTCGCTATCAAAATTCACAGTTTTAGAAACATCAATTATTTATGATAAATGGGAAGATCGCTTTTTTCTATCCGATCACTACCCAGTATATTCAATATTATATTTTAACGAAGAATAAATGGAGGACATAATGAAAAAGATACTATTATTACTGTTTACAATGTTTTTGACAACGGCTTTTACAGCGTGTGGTGGTGAAACAGATGAGCCAGAAGCAATTGATACATTGATTTTGTATTCAAATCAAGTATCAGGCGGAAGAGGTGCGCGTCTGCAAACTATGATAAGCGATGCTGGATTTGAATTTAGTGTAGAAATAGTAGAATTATCTGCACAAAATCTAAAAAACAGGCTAGTAGCTGAAAAAGCTGCACCTATAGCTGACGTAGTACTAGGTGGTGGAATGTTAGAACATCTTGCATTAAAAAGTGAAGGTGTTACAAAACCGTTTTTCCCTACTTGGTTAAATAAAATTGATGGGGCATTACTAGATGATGAGGGATATTATTCGCCTTGGTCAATTGAACCATTACTATTAGTTTACAACAAGGCTCATTATACAGATGATGATAATCTTGTTAGCAGTAGCCTTAAAAAAGCTCCAACAGATTACCAGGACTTAGCTGATAATTTTGTGGGTGAATATAATGTTTTCAAACCTAGTAGTGGTACAGGAGCTACAATTTATGCCTCAGTACTCCTTGATTATAGAGATACTAGTGGTGATATTGGGATTGGACAAGAAGGATGGGATTTACTAGATAGCTTATTAAATGGAGGAGAAATTGATCGTGGATTATGGCAAATGAATCTAGCAGGATCAGAAAAACCAATTTCAATGACATGGGCTGGAGCAATAATAGAGATTGAAGCAGCATACGGAATTGAATTAGGAATTGTAGAGCCTGAAGCGGGAGTGCCTTATGTAGTTTCGCAGGTTGCTGTAATTAATTCAGGAAATAGCGCAAGAGAAGCAGCCGCTAAACAATTTGTTGAGTGGTGGGGTCAAACTGCAACACAGGTTGCATGGAGTGCAATTTCAGGACAAGCACCAGCGAATCGAGATGCTTTTGATTTAGTGGATGAACAAGTTCAAGAGATTAGTAACATAAACGCAATACAATTAGATTGGGAATTTATCGTTGAAAACATAAGTGATTGGCGACAAAAAATAGAACTAGATATTATAAGAAACTAAGGGGGACAATATGAAAAAAATATTAACATTACTTTTAATGGTTTTAATAGGAATTTCATTGACAGCTTGTAATACAGAAGATACAACTGCTGAAACGACTGATGCACCATTAACTTGTGGAGTAAACCAAACTAAGATTAACGGTGTATGTACCGACAATGAAGAGGATGAGCCGTTATCAGTATCAGAAGTATTATTAGAAGACGACTTAACATTCGTAACTGTTCTTGGAGTAGTTGCAGGTTTTGATTTAGGAAAGAGACATATCGTTATTGAAGATTTTGATGGCACATCTGCAATCCAAATCTTTAAAAGTTCAGGATATCCATTCGTACAAGTTGGCGATGAAGTATTAGTAACGGGATACCGTACATTTGATCGCTCGACAGATAGATTAGATCCTGAAACATTAGAAATTATATCTAGTGATAATCCAACAACAAAAGATAATCCTACTGTTATTAATTCAGAGGATTTAAATGACTGGACAAATGAGAATCGTACAAATGCTGATATCTTATTTAGATGGTATACATTTGAAGACGTTACAATACTATCAAAATCTGATACATATACATATATTGATAACGCATATGATGATGAACCAGATGGTAGAGGTTTAAAAATCGCAGTCAAGGATACATCATTCTACTCAGCAGATAATTTACTAGAGGGAATGACTTATACGTTTACTGCTTTAGTATTCGGTTCAAGCGATGACTTTTTTGATGAAAATTTAGATGGAACAGTTTTACGTTTATCTATCTTAAGTGCTGATGATATTACATTAGAAATTGAAGAAGGATCAGCAAATATTTCATTTAGTGAAAGAGACTTCTACTATGTAGGAGAAACAGAACCAACATGGATAGATTACCTAACGGTAGTTGATTCAGAAGATGGAGAAATCACACTAACACCAGAAATGATAACAGAAAATGTAGATATGGCAGTGGCGGGAGATTATGAAGTAACAGTAACCTACGAAAACAGTTTATCTCAATCACTAATGGCAACAGTAGACATTACAATTACAGACCAAGCTAGCACAGTAACAGAAGCAATCGACGCAGAAGTTGGAAGCGAAATGTTAGTAGAGGGAATAGTAATAGGATATGGACTAGACGGAGACACAAAGAAACCTATAATAATTGAAGATCCAGCAAATGGAAACGCAATTGAAATCTGGGGAAATTCAGATTATAGTGCAATCGAAGTAGGAGACAAAATAGTAGTCTATACTGGAGCAACAACATTAAGTAAAGACCAACCAAGATTAGACAGTCATGAATTAGTAAGTATAGTAGATAGTGGAAATGCACTATATGCACCAGAAGTAATAGTGGATTTAGACGCATTCTTAGTAAACTTGGAAACAAGTGGAGAAGTAATCTATGGTAGTTATACATTTACAGCTGAAATGGTTGACTCAAGTAGTTCAACATCATACAAATACTTCAAAGTATGCTTGGTGGATGAAAGATGTTTGAAATTAGCGGTATATAAAACATCACTAGTAAATATTGACTGGGTAGAAGGGTCAACATATACAGTTACAGGAGTAATACTTGGCGTAAGTGACCCAATCGATGTATTAGCAGATACAGAAAGCGACAAAGCACCAACAATCAGATTTGGAATCATGGATGCAAATGATATACAAGTATTAGAAACTAGTATTTCATTTAGTGAAAGAGACATCTATTATGTAGGAGAAGCAGAACCAACATGGCTAGATTTTCTGACAGTAATAGATCCAGAAGATGGAGGAATCACACTAACACCAGAAATGATAACAGAAGATGTAGATATGGCAGTAGCTGGTGACTATGAAGTGACTGTAAGCTATGAAAACAGCTTATCACAATCATTTGTGGCAACAGTAAACATCACAATTACAGACCAAACTAACACAGTAACAGAAGCAATCGATGCAGTAGTTGGAAGCGAAATGTTCGTGGAAGGAATTGTAGTAGGTTATGGAATTTCTGGAGAAACAAAGAAACCTATTTTGTTAGAAGATACAGCAAATGGAAACACGATAGAACTTTGGGGTAATGACACATATAACGCAATAGAGGTTGGAGATAAACTAGTTGTATATACGGAAGCAACAAAACTAGAAAAAGGACAACCAAGATTAGACAAACATGAATTAGTAAATATAGTAGATAGTGGAAATGCACTATACGCACCAGAAGTAATAGCTGACTTAGATGCATTCTTAGTAAATTTAGAAACAAGTGGAGATGTAATCTTTGGTAGTTATACATTCACAGCCGAAATGATAGACTCTACCAGTAATGCTGATTACAAATACTTCAAAGTATGTGGAGTAGATGAAAGATGTTTAAAACTGGCTGTATATAAATATTCAGTAGTAAATATTGACTGGGTAGAAGGATCAACATACACAGTAACAGGAGTAATTTTTGGTGTAAGTGATCCGATTGATGTATTAGCAGATGAAGAAAGCACAAAATCACCAACAATTAGATTTGGTATAATGGAAGCTAATGATATACAAGTATTAGAAACTAGTATTTCATTTAGTGAAAGAGACCTCTATTATGTAGGAGAAACAGAACCAACATGGATAGATTACCTAACAGTAGTAGACCCAGAAGATGGAGAAATTACGCTAACACCAGAAATGATAACCGAAGAGGTAGATATGGCAGTAGCTGGGGATTACGTAGTAACAGTAAGCTATTCTAACAGTCTATCACAATCATTTGTGGCAACAGTAGACATTACAATTACAGACCAAGCTAGCACAGTAACAGAAGCAATCGACGCAGAAGTTGGAAGCAAAATGTTAGTAGAGGGAATAGTAATAGGATATGGACTAGACGGAGACACAAAGAAACCTATAATAATTGAAGATCCAGCAAATGGAAACGCAATTGAAATCTGGGGAAATTCAGATTATAGTGCAATCGAAGTAGGAGACAAAATAGTAGTCTATACTGGAGCAACAACATTAAGTAAAGACCAACCAAGATTAGACAGTCATGAATTAGTAAGTATAGTAGATAGTGGAAATGCACTATATGCACCAGAAGTAATAGTGGATTTAGACGCATTCTTAGTAAACTTGGAAACAAGTGGAGAAGTAATCTATGGTAGTTATACATTTACAGCTGAAATGGTGGACTCAAGTAGTTCAACATCATACAAATACTTCAAAGTATGCTTAGTGGATGAAAGATGTTTGAAATTAGCGGTATATAAAACATCACTAGTAAATATTGACTGGGTAGAAGGGTCAACATATACAGTTACAGGAGTAATATTAGGTGTAAGTGATTCAATTGAAGAATTAGCAGATCCAGAAAGTACAAAAGCACCAACAATCAGATTTGGAATCATGGATGAAAGTGGTATCCAAGTATTAGAAACAAGTATTTCATTTAGCGAAAGAGACCTCTATTATGTAGGAGAAACAGAACCAACATGGATAGATTACCTAACAGTAGTAGATCCAGAAGATGGAGAAATCACACTAACACCAGAAATGATAACAGAAAATATAGATATGGCAATAGCTGGAAATTATGAAGTAACTGTAAGCTATTCCAACAGTCTATCACAATCATTTGTGGCAACAGTAGATATCACAATTACAGATCAAGCTAACACAGTAACAGAAGCAATCGACGCAGAAGTTGGAAGCAAAATGTTAGTAGAGGGAATAGTAATAGGATATGGACTAGACGGAGACACAAAGAAACCTATAATAATTGAAGACCCAGCAAATGGAAACGCAATTGAAATCTGGGGAAATTCAGATTATAGTGCAATCGAAGTAGGAGACAAAATAGTAGTCTATACTGGAGCAACAACATTAAGTAAAGACCAACCAAGATTAGACAGTCATGAATTAGTAAGTATAGTAGATAGTGGAAATGCGCTATATGCACCAGAAGTAATAGTGGATTTAGAACTATTCTTAGATAACTTAGAAACAAGTGGAGATGTAATCTATGGTAGTTATACATTTACAGCTGAAATGGTTGACTCAAGTAGTTCAACATCATATAAATACTTCAGTGTATGTACGGCGGATGAGAGATGTTTACAATTAGCGATATATAAAACATCACTAGTAAATATTACCTGGGTAGAAGGAACAACATACACAATAACAGGAGTAATATTAGGTGTAAGTGATTCAATTGAGGTATTAGCAGATTCAGAAAGCACAAAAGTACCAACAATCAGATTTGGTATCATGGATATTAATGATATTGTAGAGGAACCATTAGAATAATTAGAAATAATATATTTATGATCAGTGATTTATTAATAGTCACTGATCATATCAAATATATATAAGAGGTGTTTATTATGATTAGTTTTAAAAACATAGAAATCAAATACGATGATTTCGTTGCAATGAAAAATCTAAACTTGGAAGTGAAAGAAGGAGAATTTTTCTCTTTTTTGGGTCCGTCTGGAAGCGGTAAAACAACTGTTTTACGTGCACTCACAGGATTGGTTAAACCATCCAGTGGAAATATATATATTCTAGATGAAGACATTACAAAAAAACCAATTGAAAAAAGAGAAATTGGGATAGTTTTTCAATCATATGCATTATTTCCAACCATGAATGTGTATGAAAATATTGCCTATGGTTTAAAAGTTAGAAAAACTCCAAAAGCAGAAATAAAAAAGATAATTTACTCGATAATTGAGAAAATTGATTTAAGTGAAGACCAACTATATAAAAAAGTAAGTGAATTATCAGGTGGACAACAACAACGTGTAGCTATTGCTCGTGCACTAGTTATAAAACCTAAAATTCTATGTTTAGACGAACCTCTTTCAAATTTAGATGCAAAACTTCGTCATAAACTACGTAAAGAGTTAAAAAATTTACAACGAGAGTTTGGCATTACAACGATATATGTAACTCACGATCAAGAAGAAGCCTTAACATTATCAGATCGTATTGCTGTGTTTGACAACGGTAATTTACAACAAGTAGGCACACCAGATGAGATTTATAATAATCCAAAAACCGAATTTGTCGCTAATTTTATTGGAGATGTAAATAAAATCACCCCGGATCGTTTTTTATCTATGATAGATATGGATATAGACATTGATAAAAAATATGATGTGTACTTTTTAATTAATGACATCGTTTTAGAGAAAGACAAGGATTATCTTCAAATTAATGGGAAAATTAAGGACGTAGAATATTTTGGTTACTACATTAAGTACACGTTAGAAACAAATCAAGGTGTAAGTATATCTTTCATTGTATTTATGAGTGCAAATAAAGTAAAAATATTTGAAGTCAATGAGGAAATAAGTGTATATCTTAATCCCAAAAATATTAAACAATACCCTACTAAATAGAAGGAGGTATTAAGTTGAAAATATTAAATTACCTTAAACGAAATATCTTTTACGTTTCCTTTCTTGTGTTTGTTACGTGGGCAGTTATTACATTTTTAATTTATCCAAACATTAATATTATTTTTAATGCCTTTCGTGTAGATAACAAGTTCTCATTTGAGGCTTTGACATTAATCATGAACTCAGAACGCGCAATGAAGGGGTTAAGAAACAGTATTCTTCTAGCAATCACTTTATCTATAACGGTTAATATAATTGGAGTTTTTATTATATTGGTTACGGAATATTTTGATATTAAAGGCAGTAAAATTCTTAGATTAGGATATATGACAACGCTAATTTATGGAGGAATTGTTTTAGTATCAGGATATGTATTCGTATACGGAGATAATGGGATGTTCACAAAGATGATGACCACTATTTTTCCTAGCTATGAGGCTTCATGGTTTAAAGGTTATCTTGGCGTTGTGTTCGTTATGACTTTTTCTGTTACATCAAATCATATGATATTTTTGAGAAATGTTATGAAGAAAATTGATTTTTATTCAATAGAGGCATCTAAAAATCTAGGAGCTTCAACTTTCAAAACACTATGGAAAGTTGTTTTACCGATAATGAAACCAACAATATTTGCAGTAACAATTTTAGTATTTTTAACGGGATTAGGTGCTTTTTCTGCCCCCTTATTAGTTGGCGGGAGAGAATTTGAAACAATAAATCCCCTTATTAGAGCCTTAATCTATGATGCACCAGATATTAGTATTATGTTATCTGTAATACTAGGTTTACTAGTTATAGGTTTACTCATTTTGTTTACTAAGCTAGAAAGTGGTGGAACTTATTTCTCTACATCAAAAACAAAGGGTGAATTTAAGAAACAAAAAATAGACAACAAATTTGTGAATGTAATTGTACATATATTTGCATACGCAATATTTTTAATCTATGTTTTACCCATTGTTATAATTGTATTATTTTCATTTACAGATGCAGCTACGATAGCATCTGGAAGTATAACATGGAGTAGCTTTACATTTGCAAATTATACAGAAATTTTATCAAACAACCAAATTCTAAAGCCATTCTTTAACAGTATTAATTTCTCGATTATTGCTGCAGTAATAGTTGTGTTTTTTGTCTTCTTTATTGTAATGTTAAAATTTAAAAGGAAAAATAAAGTGACAAAAGCAATACCATACCTATTACTGATTCCGTGGCTATTGCCATCTACAGTGATTGCAATGGGATTAATAACTACTTACAATACTGAAAATATATTGGTGCTTGGAAATGTGCTGATTGGAACAACATTTATTTTAATTGTGGGGTATGTAATCGTTAAGATTCCATTTACCTACAGATTGCTAAATGCCATTTATTACACAGTAGATAACTCGTATGAGAATGCTTCAAAAAGTTTGGGAGCAAATAATGTTTATACATTTTTTAGAGTGACACTTCCTATGGTATTGCCAACTGTAGTTGCTTTAATAGTAATTAACTTTAATAGTTTAATTAAAGACTATAATTTAACAGTATTTCTGTATCATCCGTTAAATAAGACTTTAGGTATAGATATAAAAAATAAAACAGACTTAATGGCTGGTGGAGATGTTCAAACAATTTTACTTATATACACTGTAATGTTAATGGCTTTCTCAGCGTTCGCTATTTATATAGCATATGGCAAATTACTCAAAAGAAAAGATTAATACAAAGGATGTTAGAAAATGAAATCACAAGACAAATTTTATGAAGACAAATCATATAAGTATTTCCCTGGAGTTGCAATTATTCATTTTATTCAAGATAAAAAAATAAAAAAGTTGCTTATGCAAGTTGTATCAGAAATGAAGCAATCAAATTTATTTGATAAATATGTTTTTTTACCAGAATCATCATATCATTCAACAATCAGCGATTTACTTACATATAATGACTTAAACAGAAACACAAGTTTTAAAACCTTTCCATTAAAAGAAGAATTAGATGAGAGCATTATTGATAGTTATGTTCGTGATTTGTTGAAGAATTCAAAATTTAATATAAATGTTAATATGAATATTACAAAAATAACTGCAAGAAAAGTACGTTTAGAGCCGGCAACAGAAGAAGATAGATTGATTCTTAACAACTTTAGAATGAAAATTGCAAATTTATTGAACATATCATTTGATATAAACTATAAATTTCATATATCGTTAGGTTACCAACTAGAACATCGAACTGATGAGGAACGATTGAAAATTAGTGAATTTTTATTATATTTAAATAAATTCTACTTAAAAAGTTTTACAACTTTAAATATAGGTATTTGTGACTTAGTAGTATTTAATAATATGTCTGAATTTATTAACATTGACAAAGGGCGATTTTCAAAATAGAGAATGTAAGAAGTAGAGTGATATAAGCCAGTTCCTGTAAAGTGGACGCTAAAAAAATATATCGTTCATTTAGGATAAACAATCACAAGCCTTATCATAAATGAGGACAATTTGACGGTTATTTTGAGTAATTATTAATTTGCTGTTTAAGATCCAAGTATAGACGTTAAAAACACACAAACAATTCTAATAGCACGGGTACGATTCAGGGACACACAGCTCCACCAAATTTACCTAAAATAGCTTCCAAAAGTTGGAGATATGGTATACAAACCATAAACTCTAATGAAGGAAGCTATTTTTATTATATTTATATATGAGATAAAGCATTATATAATACTTTAATTATGACAAGTTATTAAGATCTATAACCATAATTTTTTCAAAACACAAAAAAAAGTCTTGCAAATATTTAATTTTCGTGATACTGTGTGTATGTTAGTACTGTGCGCTACACAGTTTAATACATACACACAATATTTTTGAAACGGAGAAATGGAAATGAAATATTCAATACATGCAAATATGAAGTATGTTTACAAAGAATCATTTAAAAAATACCCCAAAATAAAGCTATATTTAATAGTTAATTTTATCGCGGAGATATTAGTTCCACTTTTAGCTATTATTATAACGACTGTTTTAGTTTATGCCTTGACTAATAATGTAAATGTATCCCAATACATCCTAATTATCTTATTAATTATGGCTGCTACATATTTTTTTGAAGTTGCACGCATTTGGTCCTTAACTAGATATACATTTGAAAATACATTTGCTAGAGTATCAAATTTCAATCATCGATTAGCAGAACATCAAATGATTACAGACTATATTAATATTGAAGCAAAGGATAGAAGAAACATTATATCAAAAGCCTATGGAGCAATAATGGGAAACTTTTATGGAGTTGAAATGATGCTAAAGCAATCACCGCTATTGTTTATAAATCTTTGCGGTGTCTTAATTTATGGTGTCTTAATTGCTTTATATGTACCGATCGTTCTAGCTATATTGGTTTTGATGGCGATAATCAATTATTTTTTAACAAAAAGAGCGAATAAGAATTTATCCAGTAAAACTGAAATGTTAAGTGATGTTTCCAGGGAAAGATACTACTTAACCCAGGATTCTACAAATCCCAATTACGGTAAAGATATACGAATATATAATATTGGGAAATGGTTCAATAAACTAGCTACTCAATTAACGAGTAGCAGAAAGAATATTACAAAAGATGTAGAAAGTAAATTTCTTTTTGCAAACGTAATTAATACAACTTTCCTTTTTATTAGAGATTTTTCTGCATATTTTATCCTGTTGGGATTAGTTATAAATGGAACAATTGATTTAACTACTTTTACATTTTTTGTAGGTATAGTAACTGGTTTTACAATGTGGTTAAATAACTTTGCTGATGCGTTTAATGAAATTAGAACTTGCAACGTTAGGATTAACGATTATAGAGATTGTATTGATGTTGAAAATGAATACTTTAAATCTGGAGAGATTATGACAAAGGATATAGAACTGCCTTTAAGTATTGAATTTGAAAATGTCACTTTTTCCTATCCAAACGCTCCCGAGCCAACCATAAAAAACTTATCTTTCAAAATAGATAGTAATGAGAAAGTAGCCTTAGTAGGTAATAATGGTGCTGGAAAAACAACAATTATTAAATTGTTGTGTGGATTATATAGACCACAAAGTGGTGTTATAAAAGTTAATAATCATGATATAACTAATTTTAATATTTCTGATTATATGTCTCTGGTAGCTATTGTCTTTCAGGATTCCGAACCGTTTTCATTTACTATAGAAGAAAATATAGCCTGTGAAGAGGCTAATAAGATTGACAAAACAAGGCTTTGGTCAGCGATTGAAAGCTCAGGATTAAAAGATAAAATATTATCACTTGAGAAGAAAGAGTGTACATATATAACTCAGATATTTGACAAATCAGGAATTAGATTGAGTGGAGGAGAAACTCAAAAAATGATGTTAGCGAGATCTCTGTATAAAGATGCTCCAATTCTTATTCTTGATGAGCCGACAGCTGCCTTAGATCCTATTGCAGAGGAAGAATTATATCTGAAATACAAGGAGCTTGTTAAAAACTCTACATCTATATTCATATCCCATCGTCTATCATCAACAAAGTTCTGTGATCGCATATTTCTTCTTGATCAAGGAAAGATTATTGAAGAAGGAACACATAGTGATTTAATAATATTAAATGGAGAGTATAGAAGTATTTTTGATACTCAAGCTAGATATTATAAAGAGGGTAAAGAAAATGAATGAAACTAGTATATTTAAAACAATTAAAGAAACTTTACATGTCCTTAAGGTTGTTAAGATATCTTCCATTAGATATTTTTATGCATTCATTATGGAAGCAATAATGAATTCAATCTTTCCATATATTTCCATATATTTCTCATATCTAATTATTGACGGGATTGTTGACTCAATACCGATACAGGATCTTTTAATATATGTATATTGGATGATTGGATTAAATTTAGCTGTAGGATTAATAAGAAATATATTACATCACAAAATTAAAATATATTCTGTTGAGTTAAATTACAATCTTGATAATAAGATAGCAAGTAAGAGCTTTGAAATAGATTACTCACTCTTAGAAGACAATAAGACAATGAAGTTAATCTCTATGGCAGAAGAGGGTTGCAACGGCAATGGAGGATTAAATGATTATTGTGAAAATGTTTTAGGTGGAATATTATCTTCTATTCTTAGTATTATCTACAGTGGAATTTTACTTCTGGGTATGATAGGGGTAAAAGAGATGACAGAGTCTAGTTTGATTATCCGGATTTTAAATAGTCCATGGAGTGTCTTGTTAATTCTATTAGCAATATCTATACCAGCATTAATATCGAAGTATGTAATGAAGAAAAATAACGAGAAATCATATGATATTATGATGTATAATATTGAAGGAAATAGAATTATAAGTTATTTCATGCAAATTTCAGCAAACTATAAATATGGAAAAGATATAAGACTTTATGGTTTGCAAAATCTATTTTTAAAGTCAATGAAAAAATTTAGAAACCGCGCTGATGAAAAGTGGAGAAAATTTTCGGTTTTTAGAGTTAAGATGCTTAGCATTTCACTATCAGGAAATAGATTATTAGCTTTCATAGCTTATATATATGTTGGATTAAAAGCAATGTATGGAATAATAAGTATTGGTAATGTAGTTGCATATGTAGCAGCAATTACGCTACTATCACAGGCAATAAATATGATTGTAGAACGATATTCTAGATTACACCTATATAATAACTATTTGAAGAACTATTTTACATATTTAAATTTAGAATCAACAAAAGAATATGGTCCAGTTAATGATATTGATATAGATAATCTATCTATAGAATTTATTAATCTTTCGTTTAAATACCCTAATACTGATGATTTTGTTCTTAAAAATATTAATCTAAAAGTAGATAATGGAACAAAACTAGCAATAGTGGGACTAAATGGAGCGGGAAAAACAACACTTGTCAAACTACTGTGTAGATTATTTGAACCAACTGAAGGGCAAATACTGATAAACAATATCCCTATTCAGCGATATAGTAAAGAAGCATGTAATAAATTGTTCTCAATTGTATTCCAAGATTTTAAACTATTTTCATATAGTATTAAAGAAAATATTCAAGCGGGACTTAGTGGTGACGTAGATAAAGTTAAGGAAACATTAAAGAAAACCGGAATGATGGAACGTATTAATAAAATGGAAAAAAATATAGATACTGTCATCTATCAAAGAACAAACGAGGATGGAGTTGAAATATCTGGTGGAGAAGCACAAAAAATAGCTGTATCAAGAGCTCTTTATAAGGATTCTCCTATCGTGATACTGGATGAACCAACAGCTGCTCTGGATCCAAAATCAGAAGCAGAAGTATATGAGAAGTTTAATGATTTAGTTCAGAACAAAATAGCTTTTTTTATTTCACATAGAATGAGTAGTTGTAAATTTTGTGATAAAATAATCGTTATAGATAAAGGAGAAATTGTTGAACAAGGAAAACATGATGTATTATCCATAAATAATGGACTGTATTCAAGGATGTGGACAGCACAAGCTAGCTATTATAACTAAAGTTAAACTTCCTTTGTGTTAGTAGTAAGTGAATAAAGCTAATAATTCAACAAGTTAGTAGGTTTTTGATTCAAAATATCAACTCTTAGTTACAAATATATTAAACATAGGTTTGATACAAAAGTATCAAGCCTTTTTTGTGCCATAATAAGCACATTTACCTAACTTATCACTAAAACTATGCCATCAAAAATTAGCTATAATTCTAGCTAATTTTAGCAATTATAGAATCTCAAACTCAATTATTATTTCAGTGACAGGTCTTAAAATGGGTTTATAAGATTGATAATTTTACAAGAATATTAAGGTTTTAGAAGCACAACGAAAAAAATATATTGACACGGGTACGCTTCAGGGACCATCAGCTCCACCAAATTTACTCATAACCTAAGAACAAATCGGTTTTAATTCACCGAAATAATTTCTTGGGTTTTTTATTTGGACACAAATTTCGAATACAAAAGGACATTTAATAGATTGCCATAGGTATATGAGGTTTGTAATTGAATGCTGTATTATTCATAATTGTAAAATATTACATTTAGAGAAATATTCAATCAAAAAAGCATAAAGTGAATATTATTAATAATAAAAGTAATAAAATTCACAATTTTAATATAAATAATAAAAATATTTAATATTGTTCTTGACATAATGAAGAAGGTGTATTATCATTAGAAAGTATTCAATTAAAATATTTTAAGTTAGTAAAACTATTTATATATTCTAAGAATTCAAAATTTTACTCGAATCGGGAAGGGTTTAAGTAAATATCAACATCATACAGGGAGATGAATTATGTTTAAACAAAGATTTATGAAAGACAAAAACTTTTTATTGCTATTTTTTGGCAGTTTGGTTTCGGGTATCGGTAGTAGAGTATATGGATTTGGTATATCATTATACCTTTTAGACTTAACAGGTCTCGCCACTTCAATGGCAACCTATATAGCAATATGGACGTTTGTAATGTTTGTGCTTTCGCCTATTGCTGCAACATTTACAGACAGATGGAAGAAAAAGGTAAAAGTACTATATATAACCGATTTTGGTAGAGGTATAGTATATCTAATTACTGGAGCTAGCGTATATTACTGGAACAGTATAGGAAACACAGATTTAGTACTTACAACTATATACGTGTTCTTGGTTTTCATTGCAATACAAACAGCTTTCTTTTCGCCTGCTAGTTCAGCATTATTGCCTCAAATAGTACCTAGTGAAGAACTTGTATCAGCAAGTAGTTTATTTCAATTAACAAGAAGTTTACAAACAATAGCTGGGTTAGCTTTAGGAGCTTTTCTCTATGCTAGCTATGGAATTGTAATACTTATTATAATTAATGCAATAAGTTTTATCTTATCAGCAATATCAGAGATGTTTATTAAGTATGACACTGCAGTAAATCAAGATAGATTAGATAAATCAGCATATAAGGAAGAAGAACCTATTATAGGTAATAAGCTTACTCACTATTGTAAAAGAATCTATTTAGATCTTAAAGAAGCTACAATATATATCTTTAGAGATGCTAAACCGATTGCTGCTATAGTATTTATTATTGTTATTAGTTTAACAATGGCAGAACCATATTTTAGTGTTGGAATTCCATACATTATTAAGGAGTATTTAACATTCGCAAACTTTGGTCCAGACTATATTTTAGCAGGGAGTGAATCGGCAGTATCTATTGGTATTATTGTTATGAGTGTTATTGTTGCTTCGTACTTAGGTACTAAACTAAAGATACATCAATTTTTAAAAATAGCCGGTATTGTTTTTCTTTTTATAGCGATATTATATTTTGTATTAATCAGATTGTTTGACTACAATATAATTCAGGAAAATACATTTCTAATTATATTTATAAGCGCTAATTTCATTTTCGGACTTACCAACGCATTTCTAAATGCACCATTAAATGCAGCGATTTCTAAATATGTTGATCCAAATAAAATTGGAAAAGTAGTAACAATGATGGATTCCTTCGGGGGTGTCTTAATGCCTTTTGCTATTTTATTATCAGGGTTGTTAATAGATAAGGTATCTGTATATATCGTTATATATAGTCTGATTCTAGGCATTATACTAATGAATATAATAATTTATAAAAACAAACATTTAAAAGAGCTTTAATAAACCACAAACTTTTAGATAATGCATGTTGAAAGCACCTGGATAAAATCAATTTCGTTGAAAGTTAAGACTTAATTACACAAATTCAAGTGGTAAGCAGCACCACCAAATATACCCGTAACCGAGGTTTTGTAGTATTTTATATACTTCATATATAATCTCGGTTTTTTTTGTAGAAATATTCAATTTTTAAAAGATTTTGATGATAAACAAATAATTAAAACCATGTTGCAACAATAGTTTTTTTCGAGAGTGTACGGTTTTAACATATCTATGTTTTCCAACAAAAAAAGCATATGAAAATCCATATGCTTTTTTTGAATTTTAAATAAAGACTAAACTAGAATAACTTAAAAAAGAATCCAGAGCTTAAGCCCATTAGGATAACACCTAGGACGAGTAAGAATGTATGAGCATTATCTCCCCATAACATCTTAGCTCTTGCATGAAGAAGTTTGTATAGAATGAAATTTGATTTTTTTAATGCTCCAATAAATATTAATGCTCCAAATAAAAGCATTAAAGACCCCCATAAATAGTTCATTATTTCCCTCCTTATATTTTATTAATTTTTTTCAAATTTTCAAGATGCTGCAAAATTATTTTCTTACATTCATAAATATCATTTACATCTCGCACCGTTACTTTTTTTTCTTTAGAATATATAATGATTTTACCACGTTTATCTTCATCATCGCTGACACTAAGTGTGGTAGTATAATGATACTTTTTATTATCTATATTCTTAATATCATCTAAAGGAATGATAATATTGCTTGTCGGTATGTATAGTATAGTTTGTTTCAGTTCCATAATTGGATTTGTCGCTTTAATGTAGTAGAAGTAAAATTTACTAAATAAAGCTGTAAAAAATAAAGTTGTTAATGTTGCTAAAACAAAAAATAGTGTAAAATGCCATGTTAATTCTTTCAGGGTAAAGGTGTATATAGTAACAACTAATAATGAAACACTAAGAAAAGCGAAGAAGCAAAGTAAGAGCATATATATTGTCTTTAGTTTAGTTGCTTTATTAAACGACATGATTGTGTCTCGATGAGTGCCATTGTCTAATCCTTCAAATAGTTCATCATATGAAATATTGAAGAATTGAGAGATCTTTTTTATAATTTCAAAATCGGGCTGTGATTGATTATTTTCCCATTTTGAAATAGCTTGAGAACTAACGTTTAAATGATTTCCTAATTGCTTTTGACTTAAGCTATGCTTTAATCGATAAAACCGTAACTGTTCACCAAAAGAAGTCATATTAATCACCTCCTCATAAATATATTGTACAACAAAAAAGAGAGATTGAATGCAACATTTCGTGGAATCGCTCTAAAATATGAAGATTATATCTGTTTCTAGAGATAACTTAACCTTTAACATCACTTACTAGAAAGAACATACTTAAGAAAACACAAACGTTAACTAAAGCAAATATGGGATATTTTAAGGTATATCATATTGATAAATATTACACTTAATAAATGTACGCTTCAAGGACTCTCAGTTACATCATTTCAGCCTGAAATAGTTTCTAAAAGTTAGAAATATGGTATACTAACTATATCGCTCTGATGATGGAGCTATTTTTATTGCAATAGAGTTAGAATTTGAAATAGGTTAAGGAGTAATATTATGTTTAAATATGGTAAAGCGATTTGCTATCAAGGGTATAGAAAAGGACACTCTCCAATACTAGGCATATGTCCTACAAAAGAACAAGTTCTTGAAGATTTATTGATTTTGGATCAGGAATTTGATTACATAAGAGTATACGATACTTCTTTGCATACCATTGATATTCTTGAAGTTATAGATGAGTATAAGATAAATATAAAGGTAATGATTAGTATGTATTTGTTTGTAGAAGAGAACCATATCGAACACCCAATCTTTAATAGTATAGATAATAATATTTTAGAAGAAAATATTATGAAGAATAATAGTCTGTGTAAAGATGTGATTGATTTAGCTAACAAGTTTGGAGATATTATTTTCAGTATCTCTGTTGGGAATGAAGCTAGATCAACGTGGAATGTAAATAGAGTTAGTGACAAAAGAATTTCGGAGTTAGTAAAAATAATTCAAAAAAAAGTCTCACAACCAGTTACATTTTGTGAGGAATGGAAATATTGGTTGACAGATTTACCTCTGACAGCAGCCGCTGCTGATTTTATATCAATTCACAGTTATCCGGTATGGAATGCAGTTGATATAGATACTGCAATTTCTGAGACTGATAGACATTTGGAGGCAGTTAAAAATAGATATCCTAACAAAAATATCATAATTACGGAAGCAGGATGGCCTACTAAAACAGATGAGAACAAGATTCCAAAAGAGTGGGCTACAATTAATAATCAGACGAAATATTATCAGGATATGGAAGTGTGGGCCGAGAAAAATCAAACTATAGTATTCATATTTGAGGCATTTGATGAACCGTGGAAGGGTTCATTAAATCCAACCGATCCTGAAAAAAACTGGGGATTATATTACGATGATAGAAGTAAGAAAGACAAAGAATGGCAATAAATTTATTTGAGAAGAGGAATCAGTCATAGACTCTCAGTTACACTAAATTTAACCGTAATCGAGGAAATTGCAGTATTTTACATTCTGTATATATGTCCTCGATTTTTTATTTGGAGAAACATGTCAATTTTTGTTAGGTTTTGAGTTTAGATTTATGTTTAATATAATATTCTATTTATAATAATACATGTTATAATAGATTTAAAAACTTTATGGAGAGAAATAATCTAATCTCTTCTAAAGATTGTTTTAGGAGAGTAGTTATGCCATATTTAGGAGAACTAATTTCATTGGGAACTGCATTATGCTGGACAATTACTGTTATTAGTTTCGAGTATGCTGGTAAAAAAGTAGGGTCTATATCTGTTAACTTTATTAGATTATTAATTGGATTCCTGGCTTTAGGATTGACTCTTTGGGTAATAAGTGGCACTTTTATTCCAGTTAATGTCGATGGTCATGCATGGGCATTTCTTATGATTAGCGGGTTAATAGGTTTAGTTATAGGTGATTTGTTTCTATTTCAATCATTTGTTGATGTGGGTGGTAGAATCTCATTACTTATAATGTCTACAGCGCCACCCCTAACTGCACTACTAAGTTATATATTTTTAAACGAAACACTAGGAACTAAAGATTTGTTAGGTATGACAATTACAATATCAGCTATTATATTTGTAATAATCGTTAAAAAACAAAAAGAAAAAGTATTCCATAAACATATTATTAGAGGTATTATATTTGCATTTATTGGGGCTATAGGACAGTCAGTTGGATTGATATTTTCAAAAGTTGGAATGGGAGATTATAATGCTTTTGCTGCTACTCAAATAAGAATAATTGCTGCCATCATTGGATTTTTTATTTTTATTTCAATTAAAAAGGGATGGCCTAACATTAAAAAAGCCGTATATAATAAAAAGGCAATGTTATTTATTACCTTAGGATCAATATTTGGTCCGTTCTTAGGCGTTTCATCTCAATTATTAGCTATGAAATACACTCAAATTGGTGTGGCAACTACAATTGCTCAAATAAATGTAATATTAATTATCCCATTTTCTATCATAATATTTAAAGACAAGGTATCTTTAAAAGAAATAATCGGTAGTATAATTGCTTTTGCAGGGGTAGTTTTGATGTTTATATAAACTGGGTTGGTATAGAAATTAAGAGTGAATTATGATATCATTGCTTGGTAAAAAACATTTTAAAATTAGAAAAATAATTAATGAAAGATAAACTAAAAAACATAAATAATATAGTAATAAAAAAAAACCAAAAAAAATTATAGAATTTTATTGATTTTATAAAAACGCTAGTTAACTTGAGACAACTGCAATTTTAAAAAAAAAACCTAATATTAGTTATAATATGATAATTGGCATGTGAAAAATAACTTGTGTTTTAAAAATAATTGATTAATGATATAATATTTACTAAATGAGGAAAAGGAGAAATATATGTACGCAAAAAACATTTGGAATAACATGATTCCTGAAAAGAATACTAAAATTATTGATTTCTGTGAAGGGTATAAAGATTTTATTTCAGTAGGTAAAACAGAACGTCTGTGTGTTGATGAAACTAAAGCTATCGCAACTGAACATGGATACATAGAATTAAGCGCGGTAAAATCTTTAAATCCAGGGGATAAAGTGTATGTTATTAATAAAAATAAAAACATAGCTTTATTTTTAATTGGTAAAAAGCCTTTAACAGCTGGAATTAGAATTCTTGGGGCCCATATTGATTCACCTAGACTTGATGTCAAACAAAATCCATTATATGAAAAAGAAGAGTTTGCACTTCTTGATACACATTATTATGGTGGAATAAAGAAATACCAATGGGTTACTATTCCTTTAGCGATTCATGGAGTTATTTGTAAAAAAGATGGTAGTACAGTTATCATTAATATTGGAGAAGATGATAATGACCCTGTTGTTGGAATATCTGATTTATTAATACATCTATCAGCTGATCAATTAAAGAAAACAGGTAATGTTGTAATCGAAGGAGAAAACTTAGATATTACATTTGGTAGTATTCCTTTAGAAGGCACAAAAAAAGAAGCTGTAAAAGCAAATATATTAAAATTATTAAAAGCTAAGTATGATATAGAAGAAGAGGATTTTGTATCTTCTGAATTAGAAGTCGTTCCAGCTGGTAAGGCAAGAGACTTTGGATTCGATCGTAGTATGATTGCTGGTTATGGCCATGATGATAGAGTTTGTAGTTATACTTCTTTAAAAGCAATATTAGATATTGATATACCCGAATATACAGCTTGTTGTATATTAGTTGATAAAGAAGAAATCGGTAGTGTTGGGGCTACAGGAGCACATTCTTTTTTCTTTGAAAATACAATCGCGGAACTATTAGCGCTTGCAGGTAAAACAAATTATCTTGATTTGAAGCATACAATGACAAATTCTAAAATGTTATCTAGCGATGTCTCAGCAGCTTTAGATCCATTATATGATAGCGTTAGTGATAAAAAGAATAATGCCAAATTTGGACATGGAATTGTATTTAATAAATATACAGGTTCAAGAGGTAAAAGTGGAAGTAATGATTCAGAACCAGAATATGTTGCTTGGGTAAGAAATATCATGGATTCAAATAAAATTCATTATCAAACAAGTGAACTTGGTAAAGTTGATCAGGGTGGTGGAGGAACCATCGCTTATGTACTTGGTAAATACAATATGAATGTATTAGATGCAGGTATTGCTGTGTTGAATATGCATGCACCAATGGAAATTGTTTCAAAGGCAGATGTCTATGAAGCGTATATAGCATATAAAGCATTCTTAATTAAATAGTTTAATTATAAAAGCCCTGAGTTCTTAACTGGAAATCAGGGCTTTTAAAATGGATATTTAAACATTTTAATTTGACTTTAATGGAGTTGGCTGTGATGCTTTTATAAGTAAATTAATCAATATAAACACGGTATAAATATTAATTATATCTTATCATATTGAATAATCATTTAATACATGTTATATTGTATATATCAAAGACAAGCTCAACTGTTTTTAAGTACAGTATGAGTGTTGGTTTGATAAAGCTAAAACCGGAGCAATCCGGCGACAGAAAGCTATAGGGTCCCTCTGGGATAGCCAGTTGCCTTGCTACCATTCATATGTATGTGCCATGTAAACATTTTTGGTGTCTTTTTTGTTTTATAAGACTCAATTTATTAAAGGAATGTCGCATATAATCTATCATTGATTAAATTAATGAATGAAGGAAATCTGATGAAAGATTGGAGTGATGTGATTATTTCTTGTAGTTAAATTGTTACAAATAAAAATTTAATACGGCAACAACTTTGTTTTTTACAGGAAAATACAGATATTTAAATCTGTATTTTTTTTTGATAAATTTACTCAATACATCGCGCTTTCTTAATAAGTAAATCAAAGAAATAGGTATCTATTCATAATTGGTTATCTTTTTTTTTAAATTTGAGTTGTTAAAGTTTTATCAGATTGAGTGTAGTATAATATTTGTGTATAGATTTTGCCTTTTTTTCTTCAATGATGTTCTTAAAACTCAGTATTATTTTATTAAAAGTATAATTTAACTGATAAGGAGTGGAATATGAATCAACAAAGACTAATAGAAATAACACCCAACAATTATCTATATAATAATATTACATATATCATGCATAACGCTTTTCGTATCCAAAATAATCATGCGATTGAGGAATTAATTCAACTAAGAGAGCATTATAAATCTTCAATTAAAATAATTCTTATTGAGCCATTTGACGAAAACCCAAGGAGTATAGATTTCTTTTATAGAGGAATTGAAAATTACCGAGAGGTATTAAAGTTTATAAGTTCTAATGTAAAATTATATAAAAGGCATGATGTAAGTTTTACTCAACATTTAGAAAAGAATAATCTAATTCTAATGGATATGCCATACCTTAAAGAAGAAATTGAATTTTCTAATAGGATAAAGGAATTATGTATAACTAATAATATCTCGTTAAAATATGTTGAAAGTAATGTTTTAGTGCCTGTAACTTATACAAGCAATAAAGAAGAATACTCAGCAAGAACAATCCGCGATAAAATATGGAAAAAAGCATTTATGTTTATGGATGTGCTAAAACCCCATAAGCATTTATTTAATTTTGAAAAGACTGCTTACGGTATTTTAGAAGATTTTATAGAAAATAAGCTTCAAAATTATCACCAAAATAACGATCCCTCCAAAGATTTTACATCTGGATTAAGTCCATATCTCAAATTTGGTTTTATTTCACCACTTACTATTATGATCAGAATGGACTCTGTAAATAGTTTGAATTCAGCTCTTTTCTTAGAAGAGTTGATAGTTAGAAGAGAGTTAGCCTATAATTTTATTTATTATAATCCCAATTACTATAAATTTAATTTCATGACTTATCAATGGGCATATGATACGATGAATATCCATATTTTAGATGAGAAAGAATATATTTATTCCATTGATGATTACATCAAACAAAACACGCACGATCCTTACTTCAATACTGCGATGAAAGAAATGATTGAACTTGGTAAAATGCATGGATATATGAGAATGTATTGGTGTAAAAAAATTATTGAGTGGTCCCAATCTTATGAGGAAGCTTTTAGAATAGCTACTTACTTAAATAATTATTACTTTTATGATGGTAATACGCCAAATGGATATACTGGGGTAGCTTGGTGTTTTGGTAAACATGATAGAGCTTGGAAAGAAAGAAATATTTTCGGTAAAATTAGATATATGAATCAAAAGGGATTAAAAAGAAAATTTGATATAGATTTATATGTTAAACGTATTGAAATGGAAATGAGATATAAAAATGAAAACATTTAAGAAGCCAACAGTGTTTATTAGTTCCTGTATTGAACACGATTATTGTCGATATGATGGGCAAACAATTAGTGATTTATTCGTTAGAAGACTTATGGAATTTGTTAATGTAATCAGCGTATGTCCAGAACTTTCTGTTGGAATGGGTGTGCCGAGAGAATCTATTCGTTTGGTTCAGAGAAAAACCGAAGATCTTAAACTACTTTCCAGAATCCATGGATATGATTATACTGAAAAGATGAATGAGTTTTCTTTAGAGTATGTAAGTGGGTTAAAACAAAAAAATGTTGATGGATTCATTTTGAAATCAAAATCTCCAACTTGTGGCATTAAAAATGTGAAATCATATTATGATATCGGAAAAGCTAATGTAGTCAATGCTAAAAACAATGGGTTCTTTGGCGGTGAAATACTAAAATGGTTCCCAAATGCACCGGTGGAAACAGAAAGCCGATTATCTAATTATAAAATAAGGAATCGTTTTTGCACAGAAATATTTACGTTGGCAGAATTCAGCAGTATGAGAAGCAATCAGAGAATTAAAGACCTGGTAGAATTTCATTCAAATAACAAATACCTTTTTATGACGTATAATCAAAATACATTGAGAGAACTTGGAAATATAGTCGCAAATCATAGTCGCTTAACCGAAGAAGAAGTTTTTATTTTATATGAAACGACGCTAAGAAAGCTTCTATCAAAGGAACCAACCCAGAAAAAACGAATTAATGTATTAGACCATATATATGGATATTTTAAAAATTTTGTTAATGATGAGGAAAAAGCTTACTATTTTGAAATTCAGAATCAGTACCTAAATAAACAAGTTTCTTATTCTACCTTGTTATCAATATTGCTCGGATGGAGCATTAGATTCAAACAAGATTACTTAACAAAACAAACTATCTTCATGCCATATCCAATTGAATTGATTATGGTAATAGACAGCGGGAAGAATTTATAAAGCCCACATATTTATATTAAATAAAGCACTTATTGTTCCATAATCATGTATATAATAAAAAGCATAGTTATTAAGCATTGATATTGCTATAGTTTAGATATTTGATAATATATTTGGTGCTTTACTATTAGATAGAGATGAATCTTCTTTAGAAGATTCTTTTTTTATTGAATTTCATTTTAAGGCGGCAAATACTAGTAATGATTTATAAAAATATACTTTTATAATTTATTTATTCAAAGCACATTGATAAATAATTAATTAAGTGGTAGTATTAGTAAAGAACATATGTTTATCTTTGATTGTATCATTATAGGGGTTTCTTTTTTTGATTCAATTAATAAATAAGGCTATTATACTATACAATAAAATACTTAATAAAGGCCAGAAAGCATCGGCCTTTATTTTTTTTATATAATCAAGATGGATTAATAAAAATTATAAATTATTACATAAAGTAAAAGTCAGTTATGTAATAACTTAAATATTTGTTCTAAAGAGAACACAATATTTTTATATAAATTACTTTGCAATTAAATTACTTTACATTTCCTAATTTTTATATGTCGGAGGGATATTATGAAAAGAAAAATTTTTGTTTTTTTTGTTTTGGTTATTTCAGTATTTTTTCTTGTAAGTTGTGACTTGTTTTCAAGCCCAACTACTACAACTACTACAATTACTACAACAACTACAGCAACAACAGTAACGACTACTAACACATCAAATGTGACTACAGATAATACAACAACTATTATAACAAGATTAGATCTTGATATAAGACTTTTATCGATTTATGATTTAGCTGTTCAAGCAGAAGTCTTTGAAGGAACGTATGAAGAATGGTTGGAAACTGTTCAGGGTCCACAAGGAGACCCCGGAACAGAAGTGCTTCTTCAAGTAGCATCTGGTTACATTCAGTGGCAATACGTTGGTGAAACAGAATGGACTAACTTAGTTGAGTTAGCCACATTAGTTGGACCAGCAGGCGCAGATGGAATAGATGGTATAAATGGAACAGATGGACTAGATGGATTAGAAGTAACATTCCAAGTGGCATCTGGTTATATCCAATGGCAATACGTTGGAGATACAGAATGGACTAACTTAGTTGAGTTAGCTACATTAGTTGGACCAGCAGGAGCTGACGGAATTGATGGTATAGATGGAACAGATGGATTAGAAGTAACATTCCAAGTAGCATCTGGTTACATCCAGTGGCAATATGTTGGTGATACAGAATGGACTAACTTAGTTGAGTTAGCCACATTAGTTGGACCAGCAGGCGCAGATGGAGCTGATGGTATAAATGGAATAGATGGAGCAGATGGATTAGAAGTAACATTCCAAGTAGCGTCAGGTTATATCCAGTGGCAATATGTTGGTGATACAGAATGGACTAACTTAGTTGAGTTAGCTACTCTAGTTGGACCAGCAGGCGCAGATGGAATAGATGGTATAAATGGAACAGATGGAACAGATGGAACGGATGGATTAGAAGTAACATTCCAAGTAGCATCTGGTTATATCCAGTGGCAATACGTTGGCGATACTGAATGGGTTAACTTAGTTGAGTTAGCTACTCTAGTTGGACCAGCAGGCGCAGATGGAATTGATGGTATAAATGGAACAGATGGAACAGATGGATTAGAAGTAACATTCCAAGTAGCGTCTGGCTATATCCAGTGGCAATACGTTGGCGATACAGAATGGACTAACTTAGTTGAGTTAGCAACATTAGTTGGACCAGCAGGCGCAGATGGTATAGATGGTATAAATGGAACAGATGGAACGGATGGATTAGAAGTAACATTCCAAGTAGCATCTGGTTATATCCAGTGGCAGTATGTTGGTGATACAGAATGGACTAACTTAGTTGAGTTAGCTACTCTAGTTGGACCAGCAGGCGCAGATGGAATAGATGGTATAAATGGAACAGATGGATTAGAAGTAACATTCCAAGTAACGTCTGGTTATATCCAATGGCAATACGTTGGCGACACAGAATGGACTAACTTAGTTGAGTTAGCTACTTTAGTTGGACCAGCAGGAGCTGATGGAATAGATGGAACAGATGGGTTAGAAGTAATATTCCAAGTATCAGAAGGTTACATTCAATGGCAATATGTTGGCGATATAGAATGGACTAACTTAATTGAGTTAACAAGCTTAACTGGACAAACCGGTGTGGGAATATTATCTACTGAAATAAATATACAAGGTGAATTAGTTATAACCTATACAAATGATGTAGTAGTTAATTTAGGCCATATTGTAACTATTTTCACTGTCAGTTTTAAAGATTATAACGGACATGTTTTGGACACACAATTATTAGAATATGGTTCAAATGCTGTTGCTCCAAATAACCCGACAAGAGTGGGATATACCTTTACTGGTTGGGATATAACATTTGACAATGTTACGTGCAACTTAACAGTGTTAGCTGTTTATGAAATAGATACTTACATAATTACATTTGATTCTAATGGTGGAACAAGCCAAATAGAATTAAGTGATATTTCATATGGTTCTACAATTGATTTAGCAATACCTTCAAAAGAAGGATTCTATTTCGGAGGATGGTATCTTGGAAATACTATTAACGATAGCCAATTTACATCTAATTCAATTGTTGAATCAAATCTTACTTTATATGCTAGGTGGTTAGAAGAAGCTTATTCAGTAACTTTTGTAGATTATGATTCTACTATATTATTTACTGAAAAAGTTGAGCATGGTTATAGCGCTAATTTACCTAGTAATCCAACAAGAATCGGTTATACTTTTATAGGTTGGGACCAAAGTCATTTAGTAATTACGAGTGATATTACTTTGGTTGCTCAATATAATGTAAATCAATATACAATATCATTTGTGTCAAATGAAGGTTCCGCAGTATCCGATATTTACCAAGATTATGATAGTGCTGTTATAGAACCTACAGAACCGACAAGATTAGGATATACATTTGATGCTTGGTATGGTGATATGGAATTAAGTACTGCATATACATTTACGACTATGCCAGCAGAAGATATTATGTTATATGCAAAATGGACAATTAATCAATATTCTGTTACATATGAAAATTACGACGGAACAATATTACAAACATCTGAGTTTGATTATCATGCAGATTTAAGTGGAGTAACACCACCAACAGATCCAACAAGAGAAGGACATACATTTGCTGGCTGGGATTCAACGCTACCAGAAACATTACCAGCGAATGATGTGGTAATTACTGCTACATATACAATAAATCAATATACAATAACCTATGATATAACACCAAATTACGACCCATTAACTGATATTTTATTAAATCCAGGAGAGGTAATATCAGATGTTAATTTAGGATATTATCATTCTGCAGGAATTACTTCCGAAGGAAGAGTATTTACATGGGGAGCTAATAATAACGGTGAATTAGGCGATGGAACAATAATAAGCAGCTATACTCCAATAGAAATAACATCACAATTTGATTTGAATGAAGGCGAATATATAACAAGTATTTCCTTAGGATTTCATCATTCATCTGCATTGACTTCTGAAGGAAGGTTATTTATGTGGGGTAAGAATTATTATGGTCAATTAGGAGACGGGACAACAACCTATAGAAGCATACCTACTGAAATAACATCACAATTTAATTTGAATGAATCCGAAACAATTATAAATGTATCATTATCGTATAATTACTCTTTAGCGATAACGTCAGAAGGAAGAGTATTTACGTGGGGTTACAACTGTTTTGGTGTATTGGGAGATGGAACAATAATAGATAGACATACTCCAGTAGAAATAACGTCTCAATTTAATTTAAGTGAATCTGAAACAATTACATATGTTTCATTGGGCTATGGATTTGCTTCAGCAATTACTTCAGCAGAACGAATATTTACATGGGGTTGGAACAGCGAAGGTCAATTAGGTGATGGAACAACATCAACTAGCTATAATCCTTTAGAAATAACATCCCAATTCAATTTAAATGAAGGAGAAACAATTATAAGTATGTCATTAGCTGATGAACATTCTTCTGCATTAACAAGTGAAGGCAGGATATTTACATGGGGTGATAATGGTTATGGACAATTAGGCGATGGAACAACAATTAATAAACTTGTTCCAACAGAAATAACATCCGAATTTACTTTGAATGAATCTGAAACAATTATAGATATTTCATTAGGTGATTCGCATTCATCAGCCTTAACGTCAGAAGGCAGGATGTATACTTGGGGTAATAATAACGATGGACAATTAGGAGATGGCACAATAATAAGAAGTTATAGCCCAATAGAAATAACATCACAATTCGATTTAATTGAAGGTGAAGCGATAACAGACATTTTACTAGGGGCTGCAAACTCTTCCGCAATAACTTCAGATGGAAGCGTATTTTTGTGGGGTTGTAATGATACAGGTCAATTAGGTGATGCTACAATAATAGACAAATACCTCCCTACAGAATTAACAATTGTTAATATTATTATTAGGCAAATAGATACATATGATTTTGCATCTATATTAACTGCACCAGCTGATCCAGTAAAAGATGGATATACATTTGGTGGCTGGTATAATAGAGACTTTACAGTATTATACACATTTGACACAATGCCAGCTGAAGATATAACATTATATGCAAAATGGATTGGAATGCCTGATGGCATAACATATATTATTGTAAATGATGAAGTAATAATAACTGGATATACAGGAACAGAAACTGACTTGGTATTACCAGAAACTGTTGAAGAGGGATATCCAATAATTCAAATTCAAGAAAATGCATTTAGAGATACAAATATTGAAAGTATTATTATACCGGCTAATGTTTTAGCATTAGGAGATAGAGCGTTTTATTTTGTGGATGAATTAACTACGATAATTTTTAGAGAGGGCAGTCAGCTTGAAACAATTGGAAATAGTGTATTTTATTACACCGGTCTTTCAAGTATTGAATTACCTAGTACAATTATAAGCATTGGTGACAATGCTTTTGCAGCATGTTATTTTTTCACTGAATTAAATGTTCCAGCAAGTTTGATTGATTTAGGTACTGGGTTATTTAGATATAGCTCAAATCTAATGAATATTAATGTTGATATAGATAATCCTATGTATTCATCTCTTGATGGAGTATTGTTTAATAAGTCAAAAACAGAACTAATTACTTATCCAGTTGGAAAAACTGAAACTAGTTATATAATCCCTACTGGTGTCATAGTCATTAAAGCTTCTGCATTTGCATATTCACAATTAGTGGACATTGAAATTCCTTACACAGTCACTACTATTGAGAGAGAAGTATTCTTTAACTCAATGCAATTAGTAGATATGATCATACCGTCAAGTGTTACGAGTATAGGAGACTATGTATTTACTGCATGTATTAAATTAACAGAGTATATAGTTGACGACGATAACCCTAATTATTCATCATTAGATGGTGTGTTATTTAATAAACTACAAACAGAATTAATAGCATATCCAGCTGGTAAAACTGATACCAGTTATCAGATTCCAAATACAGTTGAAATAATAAAAAAGACAGCTTTTTCTAATAGTAGTTATTTATTATCTATTGATATTCCAGATAGTGTTCTTATTATTGAAACTGAAGCATTTTCAGGCTGTACGAGTATAACTGAAATAACTATTCCAACAAGTGTTACTAGTATTGCTGCTTATGCATTTTCTTACTGTGTAAACTTGGCTGAAATAAGAATTCCAATTAATGTAACAGTCATTGGACCATATGCATTTTATTTATGTGATAGTTTAACAATTTATGCTGAACCAGAAAGCATACCAGTTGGATGGGAATCAAACTGGAATCCTGAATCAAGACCAGTTGTTTGGGGAACTAATGATTGGTATAAATCAACAATATCATTTGAATCAAATGAAGGACCAGCTATTGATCCTATAATTCAAGTTGAAGGGTCTGTAGTAACGGTTCCTGATCCTACTTTGGATGGATATACTTTTGATGGGTGGTATTTAGATGCTGAATTTACTACTGGATATGAATTCACGGTAATGCCAGTAGATAACATAACTGTATATGAAAAATGGATAGAAATGCCAGAAGGGTTAACATTCAGTATAGTTGATAATGAAGCTACTATTACTGGATATACAGGCACAGAGACTAATCTAGTGCTAGCTGAAACAACTCTAGGTGGTTATCCAGTAACAGAAATTGGAGATAATGCATTCAGTAATTCAAGCATAGAGAGTATAGTCATCCCCGCTAATGTTACAAGAATAGGAAACGGTGCATTTTTCTTTTCAAGAGATTTAATAAGTGTAACATTTAGAGAAGGTAGTCAACTTGAGGTAATTGAAGATAATGGATTTTATTTCACACATATTAGAAGTATAGTGTTACCTGATACAGTTACAAGTATTGGGGTAAGGGCGTTTGCAGATTGTCGTTACTTGACAGAAATTACAATACCAGCTAGTGTAACTACTATTGGTAATCGAGCATTTTTTGGAGGTATTGTATTAACAAGTATAACCGTTGATATAGATAATCCTATGTATTCATCTCTTGATGGAATCTTGTTTAATAAGTCAAAAACAGAAATAATTAATTATCCAGTTGGAAAAACTGAAACTAGTTATCAGATTCCAAATACAGTTGAGATAATTATAGATTCTGCATTTGCATATTCACAATTAGTGAGTGTAGAAATTCCAAATACCGTAACAAGTATTGAAGGAACAGCATTTTTCTGTTGTATGTATTTGGAATCCATAGTTATTCCTGATAGTGTAACTAGGATAGGAGATTATGTGTTTACAGCATGTATTAAATTAACAGAGTATATAGTTGACGACGATAACCCTAATTATTCTTCACTAGATGGTGTTTTATTTAATGAACTACAAACAGAATTAATAGCATATCCAGCTGGTAAAACTGATACCAGTTATCAGATTCCAAATACAGTTGAAATAATAAAAAAGACAGCTTTTTCTAATAGTAGTTATTTATTATCTATTGATATTCCAGATAGTGTTCTTATTATTGAAACTGAAGCATTTTCAGGCTGTACGAGTATAACTGAAATAACTATTCCAACAAGTGTTACTAGTATTGCTGCTTATGCATTTTCTTACTGTGTAAACTTGGCTGAAATAAGAATTCCAATTAATGTAACAGTCATTGGACCATATGCATTTTATTTATGTGATAGTTTAACAATTTATGCTGAACCAGAAAGCATACCAGTTGGATGGGAATCAAACTGGAATCCTGAATCAAGACCAGTTGTTTGGGGAACTAATGATTGGTATAAATCAACAATATCATTTGAATCAAATGAAGGACCAGCTATTGATCCTATAATTCAAGTTGAAGGGTCTGTAGTAACGGTTCCTGATCCTACTTTGGATGGATATACATTTGATGGATGGTATTTAGATGCTGAATTTACTACTGGATATGAATTCACGGTAATGCCAGTAGATAACATAACTGTATATGAAAAATGGATAGGAATGCCAGAAGGGTTAACATTCAGTATAGTTGATAATGAAGCTACTATTACTGGATATACAGGCACAGAGACTAATCTAGTGCTAGCTGAAACAACTCTAGATGGTTATCCAATAACAGAAATTGGAGATAATGCATTCAGTAATTCAAGCATAGAGAGTATAGTCATCCCTGCTAATGTTACAAGAATAGGAAACAGTGCATTTTACTATTCATTAAGTTTAATAAGTGTAACATTTAGAGAAGGTAGCCAACTAGAGGTAATTGAAGAAAGTGGATTTAGGTTAACATATATTACTAGTATAATATTACCTGATACATTAATAAGTATTGGAGAAGCTGCATTTGGCAACAGTTATAACTTGACAGAAATTACAATACCAGCTAGTGTAACTACTATTAGTGATCGAGCATTTTATGCATGTTTTGTATTAACAAGTATAACCGTTGAATCAGCTAATCAAAATTACTCATCTGAAGCAGGAGTGTTATATAACAAACTAAAAACTGAATTATTATATTATCCAAAGGGTAAAGTTGGAACAACTTATCAAACACCTGAAGGAGTAGTAAGCATTGCAGCATATGCATTTCAATATACAAATTTAGTAAGTATTGATATTTCAAGCACAGTAGCTTCAATCGGTGAGCATGCATTTTTTGGTAGTAATACATTAACCAGTATAAATGTAGACGCAGCTAACCCAAATTACTCATCAATTGATGGTGTGTTATTTAACAAGTTACAAACAGATTTAGTACTATATCCATCTGCTAAACTAGACACAAATTATCAAGTGCCAGCAGGTGTAGAAAATATTTTGGAATATGCATTTCAACTTAGTGATAATTTAATAACTATAGAACTTCCAGATAGTTTATTAACAATAGGACATGATGCATTTGATAGAACGGCCATTACAGGATTAACAATCCCATCAAATGTAACAAGTATTGGTGACTCTGTATTTAGGTTCTGTGATAATTTGAACGAAATAATGATTCCAATTAGTGTTATAGATATGGGATCTAGTGCATTTTACGATTGTCCAAACTTAACAATATATGTTGAACCAGAAAGCATACCAGCAGGATGGGACTCAAACTGGAATCCTGAATCAATACCTGTTGTTTGGGGATATAGTGATTGGTATAAATCAACAATCACATTAAATACAGATGGTGGAACAGCTATTCCTGATATTAATCAAGTAGAAGGAACAGAAGTAATTATTCCTGACCCAACAAAAGACGGATATACATTTGATGGCTGGTATGATAGAGACTTCATAGTAAAATATGAGATTACTACAATGCCAGCGGATAATATTGAACTATACGCAAAATGGATAGGAATGCCAGAAGGCATAACATTCATAATAGTAGATAATGAAGTTGTAATTACAGGGTATACAGGAACAGAAACAAACTTAGTATTACCAGAAACTATTCAAGCAGGACATCCAATAACAGAAATTGGAGATAGTGCATTCAGTAGTTCAAGCATAGAGAGTATAGTCATCCCAGCTAATGTTACAGTGATAAGATCAAGAGCATTTTACTTTTCAACAGATTTAGTAAGTGTAACATTTAGAGAAGGTAGTCAACTAGAGGTAATTGAAGAAAGTGGATTTAATTTCACACATATTAGTAGTATAGTGTTACCTAATACATTAACAAGTATTGGAGAATATACATTTAGCAACTGTAATTACTTAACAGAAATTATAATACCGGCTAGTGTAACTAGTATTGGTAATCAAATATTTATGGCTAGTTTTGCATTAACAAGCATAACTGTTGAATCAGCAAATCTAAATTACTCATCTGAAGCAGGTGTGTTATTTAACAAACTAAAAACTGAATTAGTATATTATCCAATTGGTAAAGTTGGAACAACTTATCAAATCCCTGAAGGAGTAGTAAGCTTTGGAACTTATACATTTGCATATTCAAAATTAGTAAGTATTGATATTCCAAGCACTGTAGCTTCAATAGGTGTGCAAGCATTTTTTGGTAGTCAGATATTAGCAAGTATAAATGTAGATGTAGATAATCTAAATTACTTATCAATTGATGGAGTGGTATTTAACAAATTACAAACAGATTTAGTAGTATATCCACCTGCAAAACTAGGCGCAAATTATCAAGTGCCAGCAGGTGTAGAAAATATTTTGGAATATGCATTTCAACTTAGTGATAATTTAATAACTATAGAACTTCCAGATAGTCTATTAACAATAGAAAATTATGCATTTGACAGAACGACCATTACAGAAATAATCATTCCACCAAGTGTAATAAGCATTGGTAGTAATGCATTTATGTTCTGTAACGATTTGAACGAAGCAATGATTCCAATTAGTGTAGTAGATATGGGATCTTATGTATTCTACTCTTCTCCTAATTTAACAATATATGTAGAAGCAGAAAGTATACCTGCTGGATGGGATAGTAATTGGAATCCTGAATCAAGACCAGTTGTTTGGGGAACTAATGATTGGTATAAATCAACAATATCATTTGAATCAAATGAAGGACCAGCTATTGATCCTATAATTCAAGTTGAAGGGTCTGTAGTAACGGTTCCTGATCCTACTTTGGATGGATATACATTTGATGGATGGTATTTAGATGCTGAATTTACTACTGGATATGAATTCACGGTAATGCCAGTAGATAACATAACTGTATATGAAAAATGGATAGGAATGCCAGAAGGGTTAACATTCAGTATAGTTGATAATGAAGCTACTATTACTGGATATACAGGCACAGAGACTAATCTAGTGCTAGCTGAAACAACTCTAGATGGTTATCCAATAACAGAAATTGGAGATAATGCATTCAGTAATTCAAGCATAGAGAGTATAGTCATCCCTGCTAATGTTACAAGAATAGGAAACAGTGCATTTTACTATTCATTAAGTTTAATAAGTGTAACATTTAGAGAAGGTAGCCAACTAGAGGTAATTGAAGAAAGTGGATTTAGGTTAACATATATTACTAGTATAATATTACCTGATACATTAATAAGTATTGGAGAAGCTGCATTTGGCAACAGTTATAACTTGACAGAAATTACAATACCAGCTAGTGTAACTACTATTAGTGATCGAGCATTTTATGCATGTTTTGTATTAACAAGTATAACCGTTGAATCAGCTAATCAAAATTACTCATCTGAAGCAGGAGTGTTATATAACAAACTAAAAACTGAATTATTATATTATCCAAAGGGTAAAGTTGGAACAACTTATCAAACACCTGAAGGAGTAGTAAGCATTGCAGCATATGCATTTCAATATACAAATTTAGTAAGTATTGATATTTCAAGCACAGTAGCTTCAATCGGTGAGCATGCATTTTTTGGTAGTAATACATTAACCAGTATAAATGTAGACGCAGCTAACCCAAATTACTCATCAATTGATGGTGTGTTATTTAACAAGTTACAAACAGATTTAGTACTATATCCATCTGCTAAACTAGACACAAATTATCAAGTGCCAGCAGGTGTAGAAAATATTTTGGAATATGCATTTCAACTTAGTGATAATTTAATAACTATAGAACTTCCAGATAGTTTATTAACAATAGGACATGATGCATTTGATAGAACGGCCATTACAGGATTAACAATCCCATCAAATGTAACAAGTATTGGTGACTCTGTATTTAGGTTCTGTGATAATTTGAACGAAATAATGATTCCAATTAGTGTTATAGATATGGGATCTAGTGCATTTTACGATTGCCCAAACTTAACAATATATGTTGAAGCCGAGAGTATACCAGCAGGGTGGGACTCAAACTGGAATCCTGAATCAGTACCTGTTGTTTGGGGATATACAGATTAAGAATGTAAAGAGACATATTATTAACAATTCATATATATTTCTATAAGAGGATTGTTATAATAGCTTAATAAATTATACAAATATAAAAAGACCGAAATAAGATTTTTTTTAAAATCTCTCGGTCTTTTTTAAAGAATGGATATACTTGTTATGGTTGTTCTGTTAATAAGGGCGCTAGATATTGTCCATCAATTTTACCTTCCATTAATAGTTCTGCAACAGAGACATATTCTCCATCCTCTTTCATAAATAGAATGTTTTCTTTTAAACATCCACTTGCACTATATATATAATCTTTACCATCAATGGTAAATGTTTCACTGCTAAACTGGTCGCATTCACCACCAGCATAGGCGTAAACAACTTTGTTATTGATATGGAAATCAAGCCAGTAATAATCAGCATCATCAGATGATATCTCCTCGGGTTGTCTCTGCAATTCTTCTAGTTCGGGTATTAGAGACTCCAAAGATATTAACCCTTCTTCAATAGCAGTTTGAAGATAGATATACTCTCCTGCATTATATATGAAAAATGTCATCCTAGGATTACACCCTATAAATGAGAACCCATAGTTATATATATCTCCACTATAATAGATGTCTTCATAATAAGTGTTACAAAATAGTCCTTTATGTTCATATTCGTAAATGTAATATCCATCAACTCTGTTATTGCTGATGATATGAAAGTCTTCAGGTGAATCTGATGTGCAGGAAATCAATAGAAGGAGCAATACAAGAGCTAGCAAAATCTTTTTCATAATAACACCTCCCTATAAATATAGTATACTCTTGATAGAATAATAATTCAATTAGTGACATTCTGTTTTTTTGATTGGAGTAAATATATGCTAAATTAAAGACAAGAAACTAAGTTAGTTAGTTTCTTGTTTTTGTAGTTTAATATGAAATATATTATTATCAGTTTTTGTGTTTATCACTGTAAAACCAACACTTTCCGCAAGCATTGTAAGATTATCTAAATTCATTTTTCTGGATTCCCATTTTGTACCATATCCAGTATTAATGATTTTGTCTCTTATGGATATTTGTAGAGGTATCACAAATATTTTCTTATCATTTGCTTGTGGTATTGGAATAGTAACATCCCAAACATACATGAAACTGTTGGGCTTGAGAACTCGAAAAGCTTCTTCAAAGATCTTTTTTCTATCCTTTTCCTCTGTATACATAAAAAAGAAGAATGCAGTTGCTGAAGTAAAATGTTCATGCTGAAATGGAAGATTTCTTGCATCTGCGACTACTTTTATAGGACCTTCTGGTGATTCATCTAACTCCTCTTGTCTTAAATCAATGGATGTAACCTGTTTTCCTCTGAGTATTCCTATTATTCCTTCTCCACCTCCACCTAAATCTATAATTATATCTTCATTATTAAATGGATCTTCAATAGTAATAGATTGACGTTCAATTATGTGCATATCCTTTTCTTGCATAATAAAGTCCTTTCTTTATATTTTATAAATTAATTATATGTATTTGGTAATTATGAGTCAAGCAGTCATTGAGTATTTTACAAAATGAATATTTGATGGATGGTTATTAGTGAAAATAAATGTTGGTATAGTAGATTTTTTTTGTTAGTTTTTGTGATAAAATACATCTATAAGAAACAGTGGTTGCTAAAATGTAATGTGCAGTTGTCGCATTTGACTAGCCCGGATGGTAGAATGAAAGCATTATTTCAAGTATGATGTGAGTAGGAGGTGTTAATATGGTATATAAAATAGGGGAAAGAATTATTCGATTTCGTAAAGAGAGTCATTTATCACAGGAGGAATTAGGAGCGAATCTAAATGTAAGTAGACAAGCAATCAGTAAATGGGAGACTGGTGAAAGTGTTCCGGACGTGTACAATATCATAGCTCTTGCAAGATTGTTTCACATTACAATTGATGAATTGCTTTTAGGTAATAAACCAAGTAACACAAGCGTTTCGTATCATGCGGATGTGCGAGAGAAACGTAAATCGTACTTGTTCAAAGGAAGGGTGTTCCTGTTTTGCGCATCACTGGTATTTGTGCCACCACTTATCATTATGGATGCATCAGGAGTAACCAATCCGACATTTGGTATCGTTGCTGGCTGTCTGATTTTAACTATGGTAGTCTTCATGTTCTTTGCAGTTCATAATTACATTCGCGGATACCATGCAAAAGAAGAAATGGAATATCTGGAAAGGTTAGAACGTGAAACTCGGGAAGATAATTTGAAGAACTCATAAACACGAATGAAAAATAGCGAAAATTCGCTATTTTTTATGGAAAGACTTTAAAATATTATGGTGTTTTAACAGAAAGACATACTGGGTTCTAATAATATATTTTTCTCGTTATCAAGGTTTTGTATCTATAATAAAGTCGGAAATATCAATACTTTATAAAAACAAAAAATTATATGTACACATAAACAACAAAATACCTTTTGAAAATACTGTTGAAAATACTTACAAAACAACATACAATATACTTAGCAACATTAAGGAGAACCTATGTTACCAATTCTAATTCTAATTCTAGTACTAATTATAATAAATGGCTTCTTCGCAGCTTCTGAAATGGCTTTAGTATCTATTAAACCTTCTGATTTATATAGAATAAAGAGTGAAGGCAAGAAGAATGCACATTTATTAGAAAAAGTAACCAGAGATTCAACTAAATATCTTTCTACTATCCAAGTAGCTATCACTTTTGCTGGATTTCTATCCAGTGCATTTGCGGGTAGCCAATTATCTGGTGATCTAGTAAATCTTTTAATAAAAATTAATATATCAATATCTGATAGTCTAGCTGTTATTATAATAACGGTTATATTATCATTCTTCACATTGGTTTTAGGAGAACTAGTTCCAAAAAGAATAGCTATAACCAACCCGGCTAAATTTGCACTATTTTGTGCCCCCTTCATTAACATCTTTATGATAGCATTTAAACCTTTTGTCTGGCTATTAAGTATATCTACCGAAGGTGTAATAAGATTGTTAGGATTGAAATCTAAGAAGAGTAAAAATAAGATAACTGAAAGAGAAATAAAAGAAATGATTGTGTATGGTCATATTGAAGGTTTATATAAGTCAGAAGAAAGAGATATGATGAATAGAATCTTTAAATTAGATGATTTAACTGCGGATATGATTATGACTCCAAAGAGTGAAATTGTTGGTCTTGATTTAACAAACCCCAACATTGAGAATATCATTGAATCTAGATATTCTAGAATTCCTGTCTTTAGTGGTGACAAAGAAAATATTGAAGGGGTTATCTTTATAAAAGACTTATTAGTAGAATTTATAGATAATAAATTGATTGATATTAATATCTCTTCGTTAGTTAGAGAGCCATATATAATCAAAGAAGGTATAACAATAAATACTCTACTTAAACAAATGAGAGATTCATTTGAGCATTTAGCTTTTATTGTAAATGATTCTAATGAATTAAAAGGAATTATTACATTAGAAGACATAATTGAAGAAATTGTAGGAAATATCTATGATGAACATGATTTTATTGGTGAGTTTTCTGAAACTATACATGAGTTTGGATATATCTTTGATGGGGATATGTTAATCAGTGATATTGAAGGTAAACTAGGAATTAAAATTGACTCTACCGAGGGATATAATACAATTGGTGAGTTTGTACAAAGTCAACTTTCGGGTAAAGAAATCAAAGAGAGTAATGCCACTATAAAGATTAATGTGGGAAGCATTAAGGTGTTATCAAAAACTAAGGATAAAATAGAACAAATAGAATTGAAGTTAGACCAAAATATGATTAAAGATTAGGCTCAATAGTTATAGTACATATGCAAATAGAAAAGCAAGTCAATGATGAAATGATAAGATGGTAGTAGACACATAAAAAACTTGTGTTGTACTAGCATCTTTTTTGTTTGAAAAAGATAGTAGATTACGTAAAAAATAGAATCTTGTTTTTTTTACACAAGATTTTTTGCGCTACTGATGTGTAATAACAGAATCCTCCAGTAAAAGACTAATATAATAGAATAAATATAAAGGCTCGCATTTTTGCGAGCCTTTAATTTGATTAATATATAGTTTAACAAAAATTTTACATAAATATTATATATTCAATTACTCATATGATAGGAAGCACTAATTTTATTATTTCTGTCGGAAATCACTATAAATAATATTTGTTTTGAGCATACCTAAAAACACATGAATTATCATCCAACAGTTCTAGGAGTTACCGTAATTGCATTGGTGGCATCAAAAGATACTTCGACAATATCTGAGTCATATGTACCTACGTAAGTAGTTCCATAATAGACTACAATATCATTATTTAAATCATAATCGTTTGCTAGATTAAGTATGTACATTGTGATTGTAGCTGAATCTGTATCAACTTGATCAATGGTGAAGGTAAATTCGTTTGGATCGTACTGGTTATCTGAAGATGTATATGTTTTGTTGGTAGTTACATTAAGTGTTTGACCTGTAGCAATTTCATAACCAAAATTCATATATGTAAAGTAATGAGTGATTGTCTGATATGTTGCCCACTCAGTTTTTAATGCCGCCATTTCATCAAGAGTTATATAATCGATTTCTCCGATTGTGGAAAGAGCTGCTTTATCAACTGCTTGAGGAACGTAATCAAAAACAATTTCACCTATTTTAACAATTCCGTTTGTGACTCCTAAGTTGAAGACGTAAAAATCAGGATCAGTGTCGACAACAGTCATGATATCAGTGTTGGAATCGTATGAAACCATACACAAAGCATTAGAAGAAGTCATCGTAGAATCAACTCCAGATGCTGCAAAGTTGACTGTTGAGGTTGCCGAGCCGGGAGTTGTACCTATGTTGTATGTCATGTCACCTGTAGATGAGTAGACAGCTGAGATAGTCCCTAAATTGTTTAAATCGCTGGTTGCTCTAACATAAAGCATAACAGATTCTGGGTATGCGGTTCTATCAAAAGTGCTATTTATAGTTGGGGTCACATAGGTTGCAGATTGATCTGAAATAGCAAATGCGTATGTATATCCAGGCAAGGCTGCATTAGACACGAATGTAATATCTCCGATTAAATCGATGTTTTGTCTACTATAATAGCCATTTATTGCATCACCAATTTGATTTCCATCCTCGACCATCTGATCATATAAATAAATCCAATCAGAATAGGTGTCACTATAAATTTGCAAAGTTGAAAAGGTATAGTTTTCATCAAAGCCCTGTGTTTCACCACCGATTACTAATCTTTTTGATGGTGAAGTAGATAATTCAAGAACGTCTGCAATGGTATCGGTAATATGATTATTGACTAATTCAGTACCATATGTGGTTACAGCTGATTGAACCGCAGGAACAAAACTATCTGCATTCATGTTGAAATTATAAGCAACATCTTCAGGTGCACCGGCATATGCTCCTAAATCGGCAGCATTATACCCGATTAAACCATACTGTGTTCGGTTGGAGATGGTGACTGCTGCACTGGAAATTTCTGGATTAACAACAAAAACATTCTCTATTAAACCACCGTCTGCAATGTGACCGACAGCGTAACCCATCGCAAAATTTGTTATACCATCATTATGAGGATGGTAACCAGTCAAGTCGTTTGCGACTCCATCACTGGTAATATGCATATTTACTAAGAAAAAGTTGGAAGCTACTCCGCCACTTCCTATATAGCCAAATGTACCGATGTCTTGTAATTTCTTTATGCTTGTTCCATCATACCATGTACCATTTACATGATAATTAGATATTGTATAATAATTACCATCAAAAACACCTATGAACGGATTATCATCTGTACCAATTGGAGGCATAGATGAATACTGTGCAGGAGCGTTTAAAAAATCGATATCATTTTCAAGTTCAAAATAGGTTTGTACGCTGAAGTAACCCAAATCTTGAAGGTATGCCAAGTTAAAGAAATGTTGAGGTTCTGAGATTAGATATGGGTCTCCTGAAGTGCCTTCTCCACCATTAAAATATCTCCAAATTATTGGTGAAACTTTTGTTTTTCCCACAACACTTTGGTTATATATGAATCTAGGACTAGTCCATGAATAAGAAATAGCAATAGTCGCTGCGACGAACATAGCTGTCAAAAGAAATGCAAGAACCATTAAATTGTATTTTTTCATAAGGTCCACCTTCTTACCAAGTTATACTGAGTTTTACATCAGTGTAAAAACGGATAAAATCTGTAAATCTATGCGCATCAAATTCAGTTGGATATATATTTTCTTCATTAATGACAATAACTAACGATTCATTAATTAAGTTGCCACTACCATCAATTGTGTATTCGTTTGCGAATTCATCTGTATAGATTTCCGAGACATCATAAAAATATATTGTTCTATCACCTAAAGCATAGTCAATATACACAATATCACTGTTTGTATCATAATAATATGTGTCTATTAAAGCACGATCAGCAACAATAGCAGTGACATTATCTACATTATAAACAAAATTAAAATAAATGTATCTTGTACCAGAACCACTTAAAATCATATTTCCAAAGTCTATATCATCTATAGGACTACCGAAATCAGTCTTAGGGTATGTAATTTCATCCTCAAAAAGCGTCGTGAGTGATGCATAAAGGTTGGTTGTTTCAGTTCTTCCGCCAACACCATAAGCATAATCTGTTATACCGACAAAAGATGTATGTTGTATATCCAGTGCCTCGCTCAAATAATGAGAATTAAAGTCATCCAAATCGACAGGTAAAGTGCCTGCCAAAGTGTTATCAACTAAAGCAGAGATTGATACAGATGTGTTTGGATTTACATCATATGTAAAATATATTTCCATTATTAAATTGTTATAAAAGTTGTTTGCTTCAATAAGCGGGTCAAATTGTTTCATCAGGATACCATCAAAAGATCCAATGTCATCCCCCGATGAATACGTTGGAGCTACCCAAGTTTGGGAAGCTGAAACATATTTTTCGATGGATGTATCGGTTGGAGTATGAGCAATATAATCATCACTGAGTCGATAGACATTTTCCTGAGTGTAATAATGCACTTGATAATCCGTGAATATTCCTGGACTGATAATCAAATCAAATGGTGACTGATTGACAATTGTGCTAGTGTTAAACCAAGCAAATGCAGCTACGACAAAAGTAAGTATAGATATTACCATACTTATAAAGGATAAAATTAGCTTTTTCTTACTCAAAGTCGTCACCTCTTTCGCTTGAAATTACTCTGTAAAATGAAATAAAAAAGTGCCATTACCTTCTAGAAAAGGTAAAGGCAACTGGCTACCATCAATTTGAAGGCCCTATAGCTTTGCGTCACTAATTTTCACTAGCTTTGCTCTTTATATCATTATTATATATTTTTACAATGATTTTGTCAATTGGAATGGAATTTTTACATAAATCAATTGATGAATTCAGTTCTGTTTTAATTTCGCTTATATATTAATACTTGGTTTAAAAAGAAACCGAATATTCAACAAATAATAATTATTTTTTTTCGATTTAATAAAAACTTAATATTTTAAACATATTGAGGTAATAAGTAAAGTATATAATGGAATCATAAAAAGAGGGGTGTTTGTCATGGAAAAGATATTGGAAAGTAAAAATTTATGTAAAACGTATTATAGTAATGATGTAGAGTTTCATGCATTAAAGAATGTTGATCTAGTTATAAATCAAGGGGAGTTTGTAGCTATAATGGGCCAATCAGGGTCTGGTAAATCAACCTTATTATATACATTAAGCGGAATGGATGATATTACCGGTGGGGATGTATTTATTAAAAATAAAAAAGTTAACAACTTAAAAGCTAAAGAGATAACAAAAATTCGAAGAGAAAATATTGGGTTTATTTTCCAAGGAATTAACTTAGTCTCTAACCTAACATTAAAGGAAAATGTAGTAGTACCAGGATATTTAGCTACAAAATCAAAGAATGTCATTAATGAAAGAGCAACGAACTTATTAAATAAGATGAAAATTATGGATCAAACAGATAAATTGCCGTCTCAAGTATCGGGTGGACAAAAACAAAGAGCCGCAATAGCGAGAGCGATGATTAATAATCCTGATATATTGTTTGCTGATGAACCAACGGGGGCTTTAAACTCAAGTAGTGGTAAAGCTGTTCTTGATTTAATTAAAAATTTTAATGAAGAAGGCCAAACAATCGTAATGGTGACTCACGATATAAAATCCGCTTCATATGCGAACAGAGTAGTATTCCTAAAGGATGGACGTATTGAAGGTGAACTTGATCTTAAGAAATATCAAACCGATAACCAAGAAAAAGTGATTTTTGATTTTCTGAGTGAAAAGGGTTGGTAGTATGAAAACAATACTGTTGATGGTAAGAGCTAATATAAAATCAAAAGCATTACAAAGTGTTGCACTTGCTGCGGTGTTTATTGCAGTTAGTATCTTATTCTTTTTATCACTTAGACTATTTGGAACAGTTGGCGAATATGAAGAAATGTATGTTGAATCTAAAACTAGCCAAAGTCTTATATATGTAGAAGGAGAAGATTCAAAAGATATCATAGTTAATTATTTAGAAAATAATGAAGAAGTGCAAAATGTAAACATCTTGTTAAACTTTAATAATATTATTGAAACAAATATATTACGAGGTGACGAAGTAATACCTATACCAGATGCAATGTTTACTGAGTATTCAACTAGTGAGTTTGATCTTATACAGATGGTTGCTGGCAAACCGGTAAATGAACTTTTGGATAATGAAGTGATATTTAGTTATGGTAAAAGTAAGCTTAACAATATTGAAGTTGGTGATACAATAACCATTAGCACTGAACAAGGAACAAGGGAAATGACTATTGCTGGAATTGGGATAGATTTAACATATAATTTCGACACTATTACTTTAAATAGATTTTGGACAACAAAAGCCAATGTTGAAAGTTTACAAAACGGGGAGAAAGAATTCTCAATAGGTGTAACTTATCATGACTATTCAGCTGAATCAGAGCAAATAATACTTGATGAAATAAATGCTGCTCTAGGTGATAACGCGGTAAATACCTTAACGATTTCTCATAATTTAATTTTAACTGCGAATTCATTTTTTCAAACCATTATGGGAGCTATATTTACACTCATAGGAGTTATATTGATTTTTGTTGGTTTGTTTATAATAAGAAGTATCGTATTTAATAATATAGTCTCTGATAGTAAAAAAATAGCTACTTTAAAAAGCACAGGTTTTTCATCAAACAATATAGTATTAATTTATGTGCTTGAGTACGGAGTTATTGCATTTATCAGTATAATAATTGGCGGGTTTGGTAGCTTGCTTCTAAGCAATGTTGTTTTAGGTGATTTAAATGAATTATCTAACTTATTTGGTACATCAAATAGCGTAAATATTATTCAAATGGTTTTTGTTTTAATTCTAATGGTATTAGTAATTGAGTTTACTGTATATTTAGCCGCTAAAGGCGTTTTTAAAGTAAATCCTGCAGTAGCGCTTAGTAGAGGTGAACAAGTCAATGAAACAAAATCTACTTTTTCTTTAAGTCAACATAAGAGATTGCCGCTAAGCTTAGTTCTAGCGATTAAGGATATCTTCTACAATAAGAAAATGATCATTACTTTGATTCTATTTATTGTCGCAACATCATTTACAATTGTTACTTTATCATCTGCTTCAAACTCATTAAAGTTTCAGAAAGATAATAATCAGTTATGGTTGGGATATGATGTAGATGCAAAAGTTGTTAGTTCAACACCATTAGATTTAGAAGCTCATGAGGGTATAATACTAGACTTAGAAGCATCTGAATATATTGAAGGAACGATGACTGTATTTCAAGATATGAATAGTCAAATATATGATGAGAATCAAGGGAAATATTTACCGACAATAAGCGAAGTATTTGTAACAGAAGATATAGTGCCTATGGATTTTAGTATTGTAGATGGTAGACTTCCAGAAAATGAAAATGAAATTATGATAGCACATAACTTATTAAAAGTATTAAAAAAAGAGATTGGCGATTATTCAACCGTAAGATCACTCGGGGAAGAAAAAGAATTACTTATCGTGGGAGAATACCAAAATATGCACAACCAAGGAATAACATTTAGATTATTTTTAGATGATATAAATGATGAGTTTCTTAATAATTCATTAATCAAAATTAACTTTGTGGATAGTTTTGGTGAAGAGCAAATGTCCAGCGAAATAGGTAATTTATTTGATGATGATATTACATTAGTAATGGAAGAACCTAATGCTTCAATGGTGTCAATGATTGGTGTTTTGGGATTAGTAACAGGTGGAGTAATTGGTATATTTGCTGTTATTTGTTTAGTAGTATTACTAAATTTAAATCTAACAAATGTTTACAAGGAAAGATATAATTATGGTATATATAAATCAGTTGGAATGGATGATAGAAGCATAATAAATATATACTTATTCAAAAATAGTATCATTAATATTATTGGTTTAGTAATCGGAGGTTTAATTGCGATATTGATAGTGCCAAGCATTATGAATGCAATAACAGGGATTTTAGGTATTGTTGAGTTTCCTGCTAATATTGACTACTTAAGCATTTTAGTAGCAACATTGATTGTGTTTGCGGTTACGTTCATAAATGCATTAATTATAAAACGAAATGTTTCATTAATTACTCCAAAAGAATTGTTAGTAGAATAAAGCATAATAGAGCGCTTTCGCTCTATTTGTTTTATGTGATATAATATTATATATGAACGGGGTGAGGTCGTGGAAAAAATATTATTAGTTGATGATGAAATTGAATTAGCAAATATGATAAAGGAATATTTAAAGAATGAAGGGTTCGATGTTTTAACAAAATATACTCTAGCTGAAGGTAAGGAATCATTTGATAATAATTCTTTTAGTGCGGTAGTTCTTGATATTAATTTACCAGATGGTTCGGGACTTGATTTATGCAAATACATAAGGGATAAATCCAATATGCCTATATTAATGCTTAGTGCTAGAAGTGGTGATGTTGATAAGATTATGGGACTCGGTTTGGGTAGTGATGATTACATTACAAAACCTTTTAGCGCAAGTGAATTATCAGCTAGAATTAGAGCGCATATTAATAGATATAATCGATTATCGAAAAATCAAAACGAGCACAAAAAGATAAAAAGGTTTAAAGATCTAGTAATTAATCAAGAATCATATGAGGTTTTTAATAATAATGAGAAAATTGAACTTACGGCTAAAGAATTTCAAATATTGAATTATCTTTCAAATCATCCAAATAGAGTTTTTACTAAAGAACAATTGTTTAATCATGTATGGGGATTAGATTATTACGGAGATATTAATACAGTAACGGTTCATATAAGAAAAATCAGAGAAAAAATCGAAGAGAATTCAAAGAAACCCATATATATTAAAACTGTGTGGGGAGTAGGTTATAAGTTTGAAAACCCAGAATAGTATAAAAACTATATTCTCTTTAATTATCATTACTGTACTGATTACAATTGGAACTCTAGTGTTTTATTTCGTTCAAAGAGAGAACGATATTAATGATTCTCAAAATATAAATGTACTTAGAGCCTATACATCACCTATTATGAATCTGGTTAATGAAGATTTTCCGACTATGGACGATGGTATATTAGAGACTCGTCTTGATGAGTTAAATATAAATGCCCTCGTTTCTGATTTAAGTAATAACATTTTATATAACAACACATCTTTTAATACATCTGACGTGGTTCATGAGTTATACCAAGATCAATCTTACTCGTTAAATAATCCAGATATGGTAAAAGTAGCTTTCCCAATTGAAGCTGAATATGTTATAGTGGGTCTGGTAATATTTGAAATACCAAAAGCAGAATTGATTGATGGTAACTATATTTTCTTCTCTATAATCCTAATTTTTGAAACATTAGTATTAGTTTCATTAATTGTATTCTTAGTGATAAGTTATAAATTGATTATTGTAAATCCAATTAATAGACTAAATAAAGCTTTGCTTGACATCTCTAATGGAATTTACAACAAGTTGAATTCAAATAAAGGCATTTCTATAAAGAGTTTTACGAACTATAATATCATGCTTGATAAAATGGAAAACACCTTGAGTATTCAAGCAGATTACGAGAAGTCGAGAAAACAGTTGATAGCTAATATCTCTCATGAAATTAGAACACCGCTCTCATACGTTAAAATGAGCGCAGAGATCCTTGCTAAAGACGAATGTATCAATGTTAGTAATAAAAAATATATCGAGACAATACTCAATAAAATAACTTCAATTGATGGTATTATTGAAGACTTATTTAGATATTCGAAACAAGATTTAGATAAGTTATTAGTAGAACTAAAAGAAACATATGCAAAAGATATGTTTGAAAGAATATTTAGCGAAATCAAGCCTAAAGATAAAAACAAAAATATCAGCATTACTATTAATAATGATATTCCAAATGTTTTAATTAACGCTGATGAAAACCGATTGGTACAAGTTGTTAGCAATATGGTTGATAATGCCGAAAAGCATATTCAAAAAACAGGTTTTATAAACATAAAAACCGAGATTGATGAGAATCATTTAGTTCTAACGATTGAAGATTCCGGGGAAGGAATTGAACCAAAAGATTTACCTTACATCTTTGAAGCTTTTTATCAAGGCAAACAGGATGACAATACGAAGAAAAAGGGTGCAGGTCTGGGACTTGCTATATGCGATTATATAATCAAAAAGCATAATGGTGAAATATTTGTTTATAGCGAAAGGAATAAAGGAACTAAATTTGTGATTAAACTTCAGGAAATATTATAATAAGTATTTTTCAATGAACTGAACTTAAAACAATCAAGAATTTTTCTTGATTGTTTTTTATGGTTCTATTAGATTGAAATTTGAAGATTCGAGTTTTGATTAAGCCTTCAAATCTTTCTTTTTTGTTTTAACAATTGATATAGCCTGCTTTATCTCATTTAAAACAAATAATTCTGAGTCGCTTAACTTAAAATCCGTACTATTAAACATTTCATAATTAATTATTCCAACAGTAACTTCTTTATCTTTTGATAATGTTATTCTACAAGGAAGCAAGTAACTTGATTCTGGGTTAGCATTTAAAGCTGAAAAAGCATAGCTGGGATTGCATACTTCTAAAACCAATAATTCTCCACCAAATGCCAAATTGTTGGTTCGTAATTTTGCGCCCAAATCAAATTCAGCCAGTATTGAAAAGTTTTTTAAAGCTATAGCTTCTTTAATAAGTTCTGTTGTTTTATTGAAGTCATAGTTTGATTTAACTCTAAAAATTATACTCATAATAACCTCCTTTTTATTTAGTATAACATACAAATGTAAAATTAAAGTTAATTACACATTATCTGATTTTCAGTCTAGACCTTGTTAATATTTATTATGAAATTAAACTTTTCAATCCTAAAAGATAGTGTCTTTATTTACTAAATATGCTAAAATAAGTAAAGTCTAGTAATCCGAATCAAAGTGTATAGATTAATGGACTCTAAAGTGTCTTGATTATGAGAGAGGTATTAATATGGCTCACCAATCAGCTAGAAGCGGATATAAGAAACTAACCGAAAGATTGGATCGTTTTCCGCATGGAATTGTAGAATCTGAAACTTTATATAAAATACTTTCAGTTTTGTTTACAGAAGCAGAAGCTAGTTTGTTATCTCAATTACCAATTGGTGATTTTGGTATTCCTTTAGCTATGAAAAGATGGAAAAAAAGCAGAGAAGAAACGATTAGAATACTGGATGATATGGCTTCTAGAGCAGTTCTTTTGGATATTCATAAAAAAGATGAGACTAGGTATTTACTGCCACCACCTATGATAGGTTTCTTTGAGTTTTCAATGATGAGAATTGGTACTCATCTTGATCAAAAAGTACTAAGCGAATTATTTTATGAGTATGTCTGTGTTGAAGATGAATTTGTCACAAGTTTAATGACTTTAGATACACCGCTAGGCAGAGCATTAGTACAAGAAGAAGCTATAGAAGACAAATCACTTTATGTGATGGATTACGAGAAGGCTTCCGAAATTATAAAAAACGCAAAAACAATCGGAGTTAGCACATGTTATTGCCGTCATGTAAAAGAACATCTTGGCGAGAATTGTGAAGCACCTATGGAAACATGTCTTACAATTAGTAATAGTGGAGATAGTTCTTTAATACGTCATGGATATGCGAGAGAGATATCAATAGAAGAAGCGTTAGACATAATAAAATTAGCAAAAAAACATAACTTAGTTCAATTTGCTGAAAACGTACAAAAAAATGTAAGTTTTATATGCAATTGCTGTTCTTGTTGTTGTGAAGTATTGTCAAATGCAAAAAAACATGGATTCACAAATGCAATTAATTCATCTAACTACATTTGTGAAATCAGCGAAGAGAATTGCATTGGCTGTAATAAATGTGTTATGGTTTGTCCTATGGATGCAATTTCATTAGTAGACTCCGATATTGAAGGAAAAAAGAAAATAGCTGTAGTTGATAATGATATGTGTATTGGATGCGGTGTATGTGATAGTTCATGTAATTTTAATGCACTTGAACTTATTCATCGTGAAACCAGAGTGTTTACACCTGTAAATCTAAACCAAAAGTTAATTCTGCAAGCTATAGAAACAAACAAATTACAACATCTTATATTTAGAGATGAAGAAAAAATTAGTCATCGATTATTAGCGTCAGTATTAGGCGTAATACTACGATTACCGCCAGCAAAACAGTTACTAGCTAGTAAACAGCTAAGATCAAAATATTTAAAAAAACAAATTGCTATCTATAATAAAAAGAAAAAACTTTGAAATAAATCTGAGCTATATAGTAAATAATTATAAAGATACAAAATAATAAAATTGAGAAGGTACTGTATGAATGGTAATAATAGAAAAGACATAAGAATTGGTTTAAAAGTAAAGGTTGTTGAAAAACAGAATCAAAGAAATGGAGCTTTGACAGAAGGTGTAGTGCAAAGAATTTTGACAAATTCTCAGTTTCATCCTCATGGGATTAAAGTGATGTTAGAAGATGGAACTGTTGGGAGAGTAAAGGAAATAGAAGAAAAAAAGACTAGTTAGATTATTTATAAAATTTATAACATAGGTTTAATATCTATCAATTAAGTGATATAATTTGTATTCATATATATTCATTATTAGTAATAACCTATAGAATACTTTAATTGCAAAAACAATCCAGTAAACCACGAGGTAAATATCAATGCAAAAAGCAATCATTTATTTCTTTTCAGGAACGAGAAATACTAAAATAGTGGCCGAAAACATTATGAACGAATTGAATGTACTTGGTATAAAAACAGAAATCTTTGATATTAGATTTCCTTTTAAAAATATACCTGATCCAAACGATTATGATTACGTTGGTTTTGGATATCCAATACATGCTTTTAATACTCCGAAATTTTTCTTATCATTTGTAAGAAAATTACCTAAAGTTAAAAACATTCCAACATTTATTTTTAAAACTTCTGGAGAACCGTTTAGATTCAATAATGCTTCTAGTTGGTCGTTGATAAATGTTTTAAGAAAGAAAGGTTATTTACCGCTACTGGACGAACACTTATTAATGCCATATAATATAATGTTTCGTTATCCCAAGGATATTGCTAAATATATGTATAAACATAATTTACAACTAACAAAAGTAATAGCTAAGAAAATAATTAAGCAGAAGTCGTATTTGCATAGATATAATATCTTTACAATCTTACTTATGTATATTTCAAGAGTGCAGTGGTTAGGCGCAAAAATTAATGGCCCTTTAATCCATGTTAATAAAAAGATTTGTACGAAATGTGGGTTGTGTATAAAGAAGTGTCCATCAAATAACATAAAATTCGTTAATGGATATCCTAAATTTGATCATAAATGCACAATGTGTATGAGCTGTACAACAGTATGTCCAGTTGATGCGGTTAGATTTGGTATATTGAATGGTTGGCGAATAAATGGAGGATATGACTTTAAAAAATATCTTTTAGATGAAACAATTCCCGAGATTAAAATTAATGAAAAAACAAAAGGATATTTCAAATTATTTAGAAAATACTATAAAAAATCTGATGCTATGATAGAGCAGTGGTTAGAAGATCCTACTAATTTTTGATTATATTCTTATTATGATTTATAGGCACTAATTTAGTAATATTTAAACAGTTGTTTAGGAGAGTATTATGATTGAATATATGAAACTTATTTATAATGAGGATGCAATTATAGATTTATATTTAATAAACGAATGGTATGCTTATACAAATAGTAAAGAAGTATTATTAAAGGGTATTAAAAATTCACTTGATGTTTATGGTGCATATGACAAAGATAAGTTAGTTGGTTTAATTAGAACTGTAGGCGATAGGGAAACGATAATATATATACAAGATATTCTTATTAACCAGGATTATCAAAGAAAAGGTATAGGAACTAAGTTAATAAATATAATTATTGATAAATATCAACATGTAAGACAAATAGTTTTAGTAACTGATCAAACCCAAAAGCAAATTGAATTTTATAAATCAGTTGGATTTATTGCTATTCATGAGAATGGCGGGGTCGCTTTTAAATTTAAAAAGCAAATAATTTAAATACTCGTTTTTAAGAAATAGAATTAAACCTTTCATAGATAGACTAGAAATATTGTAGTGAATTGATATATCACAAGGAATGTTGCTTGCTGGATGCTCAAATTTAGAAACTTTATACATTCCAGATACGGTGACAAGTATAGTAAAAACGCTTTTAAAATGGTATATGAATGGACAAAAAATTATATTCAATCAAGAAAAATAAAAGTTATTTATGTTTATTTAATTAAAATATAGTTTGGATTAGTTATTGGTAACTCTTTATAAAAAAAGGACCTATATTTCATTTGTCCTTTTTTGAACAAAGATAACGTAGGTCTTAAAAGTTTATTTAAAATTTATTTAAAATTAGTAACTCAATTTTTATGTGCTAGATTAAACTAAATGATAACTCAATCTAAATCTTTTTCGGAAGGAGCTATAATCCATTTCCTGAATATGTTTAGATTTTTTTTGGTATCAAAATATCCAATTGTGCTTATTATTATGGAACTTATTGCTGCTAAAAATAAGTCATGCATAGTGTCTTTAATTGCTAATAAACCAACATGTGGAACAAGCGTTATAGAATCAACAGTTCTCAACATGTTGCTTGAAGTCGCTAAATTATCGATTGCATATTCAAGGAATTCCCAAATTATTGCTACCGTCATAGAAAAACAAAAAACAAAAAGAGAAATAAACATAGGGTTAAGTGTTAATTTTTTATTAGGATCTTTATTGGCTGAATTAATAATTGAAAATCCAACGATTGCAATTAAAAATCCTGAAGTTGTATGAAGCATATCATCCCACCAAGCTATTCTAACAAAAAATTCTGCGATTTCGCCCAAAAGTAATGCTGCCATAATAAAAACTAAAAATATGCTTTCCATAAAATCTGGAATTTCAAGTTTGAATTTCTTTTCTATAAAAGAAGGACCAAACGATAATAATAGCAGTACAAGCGCTTGAATCATAACAAAAATACTTCGACTTATATCAGCGTCATCAGCATCAATAAATATACCTAAAATACTTGTTATTAAAAGAAGAATAGTACCTATTCTAACACTATAATAAAATATTTTTAGTCTTCTCTTTGCTTTCAAATTCCTCACATCCTAAATTGATTAATTAGCCCTTATGAATAATCCTCGTGTCTTTTAATCCGAAAAAAACTATTTTTAAGGTTATCTTTGCGTATACTTAAATACTAATATATATTAATTATATCATGTAAAATAAAAATATACATTAGTATTTTATAGTTATATTAGAAATATTTAAATCGCAGTTGTGAGAAGAATTTACGTTGATAATTAAAGAATATAATAGATAAGAGAATATTCAATATATGTCGTTATTTTATGAGTATGGTAGTTTGTTTATTTTTTATTGTATCAATAATAGATGATTCAAGTAAATAATATAACTATGATGAGTTTTTATATATTTTGTATCCTATTCTTCATTTGACTCCCTAAAAATGTTATACACATAATTATCTATTGTATTTATGATATAATATATATAATTAAAGTTACTTTGATATTCAAATGAAAGGACTTGCTTTATGACCGAAAACTTTTTTAAAGATATAGTTTATAAATCTTCAAACGGATATGCATATCATGAAATGATATTTGATGAATCAGGAAAAGCGGTTGATTATAGATTTATCGAAGTAAATCCAGCTTTTGAGAAAATTACTGGGTTAAAATCAGCGGGTATAATTGGTAAAACTATTTTAGAAGTTCTACCAGAAATAAAGCATGATGATTTTGATTGGATTGCTTTTTATGGTGATGTTGTACAAAACAGTAAAGAGGTTGAATTTGAAAGCTATTCTACACCATTATCAAGTTGGTATAAAATTAATGCTTATTCGCCTGAGAAGAACCACTTTATAACTATTTTTAGAGATAGTTCAGAGAATAGAAAAACTGAGATGGAACTAGAGGAAATGTCTAGTATTTTTTCAAATGCCATAAAAGAAGCTCCGATTCCTATAATGATTCATCGTGAAGATGGAACGATTATTAAAATTAGTGATGCTTGGACAGATATTTCGGGATACTCTCAAGAGGATATTCCTACAATTAATGAATGGACTAAAAAAGCTTATGGATCACAGCAAGATGAAGTGCGAGATTTTGTTAATAAACTATACCACTTGAATGAAAGACAACATGATGGTGAGTTTTTAGTTAATACAAAAAGCAACGAAAAACTTCTTTGGGATTTTTATTCAACTTACTTAGGTAAAACAAAAGATGGATATAAAATGGCGATGAGCGTTGCGATTGATGTTACTGAAAGACAAAAATTGCTAAATAATTTGAAATATGAACATGATAAATCACAACAGTATTTAGATGTCGCTGGAGTTATGCTCATTGTTCTAGATAATGAAGGAAATATCTCGAATATTAATGAAAAAGGCTGTGAAATTCTTGAAGCAAAGGAAAATGAACTCATAGGAAAAAATTGGTTTGATAACTTTATTTCTGAAGAAATCAGAGACAATATTAAGAAAGTTTTCTCGAATGTATTTAATAAAAGCGAGGACCTAGATTTGCATTTTGAAAATGAAATAATCACAGCTATGGGAAAAAAGAAAATCATAAATTGGTACAACACAGTTATATATGACACAGAAAACAATGTTACTGGGGTTTTATCTTCAGGGGAAGATATTACCGAAAAGAAAGAATATGAAAAAGCTTTATTCGCTAGCAATCAAAGATTTGAAAAGTTATTCGATAAAGCACCATTTGGTTATCAATCTTTAGACATAAATGGTAATTTCATTGAAGTTAATAATACTTGGTTGAATACAATGGGTTATCAAAAAGATGAAGTTATTGGAAAATGGTTTGGTGATTTTTTACCTCAAGCATCTAAAGAGGAGTTCAAAAAAAGATTTAAAATCTTTAAAGAAAAAGGGAAGATTCATTCAACGTTTCAAATGCTTCGTAAAAATGGAGATAAGGTATTAATAGAATTTGAAGGACTTATCGGTTATGATGAAAATCAACAGTTTGCTCAGACATACTGTAATTTGAACGACATCACCAAGCGTAAGGAAATAGAAGAACAATTATTAATGAGTGAGAGTAATCTTAAATTGGCGCAGTCTATTGCTAAAATTGGTTCATGGGAGATAAATTTGGTTGATGGCTCTATGTGGGCGTCCAAAGAAGCATTTAAAATATATGAAATTGATGAGGAAAGCGGATTTGTTGATATAACTTCTATTCAAACGATGGTTGATAAGGATGATAGAGAGAAATTAGATATTGCTTTAGAAGAATTAATTAATAACAATAAACCATATGATGTAGTTTTTAAGCTACACACAAAAGATAGAAATATTAAATATATAAATTCTCGAGCTATTCTATTTACTGACTCAAAAAATAAACCAGTCAAAGTTATTGGTGTAATTCATGATATTTCAGACTTAAAGTATAAAGAACTTGAATTAGTGCATCTAAGCCAACGAGATTATTTGACAAATTTATATAATAGACGTTACTATTTTGAACAATTCAAACTGCTGAATAACCCAAGATATTATCCGCTTGGAGTAATGATGTTAGATTTGAATGGACTTAAAATAATTAATGATGCATTTGGTCACTCGGCCGGAGATTTTGCATTAAAAACGATAGGAGATGTGTTAAAGGATTCATTTGAAGATAAAGATGTGGTTTCCAGAATTGGTGGAGATGAATTTACAGTCTTATTACCAAATACCTCATCTGAAAAACTTCAATACTACAAAGAAGAAATTATAAAAATTGTTAAAACAAAGAGTGTTGATAATATTGAATTATCAATCGCTATTGGCTATGAATTAAAGAATAACATTAATGAAAAAATTGACGATATTCAAAAGTCAGCTGAAAATCGTATGTATCGACACAAGACAACCGAAGGATCAAGTGTACGAAGCAAGGCAATTAATGCTATTTTACATACATTATCTGAGAAATACGAAGCTGAAAGAAGACATTCGAATAAAGTTAGCGAATTATGTAAAGAAATCGGAATAAAACTTAATTTAAGAGAAGATGAAATTAAAGAACTTGAACAAGCTGGTTTATTTCATGATATCGGAAAGATTTCAATTCCTGATAGTATTTTGAATAAACCTGGGAAATTGACTTTTGACGAATTTGAAGTTATTAAATCTCATACTGAAGTTGGATACCAAATATTAAGAGCTGCAGATGAGTATTCAGATTTAGCTATCCAAGCACTACATCATCATGAAAGATGGGATGGTAAAGGTTATCCAAACGGAATGAAAGGTGAAGAAATCCCACTATTCTCTAGGATTATTTGCGTCGTAGATGCCTATGAAGCTATGACAGCTGATAGGCCATATCGAAAAAAATTAAGTAATGAATATGCAAAATCAGAAATCAAAAAATATGCTGGCACCCAGTTTGATCCGAAGATTTCGAAGATATTCGTTGAACAAGTTCTAGAGTAAGAAATATTTAGTAAAGGATTAAATATTCAGAACACAATAAAAATGGAGGAATTATGATTATATCAAAACCAACACAAGAAGAGTTTAATGAGTGGTTAGATATTTCTACTAATGTTCAAGCTGATGACCGCGCATTTACTAATGATTCAAATCCTGAAACAGAATTAATGAAGCTAAAGCAATTTATACCAATGATACTGCCAGATGGGCAAAATACTTCAGGTCACTATTTTAATATTTTATCAACAGACGAAATCCATAATATTGGATTCATATGGTTTGGTTCATTTCCTGGATTAGACGAAGAGACAATCATCCTTTTGGATATTATGTTAAAAGAACAATATAGGTCATGTGGATATGGAAGAAAATTATTAAAACAAATGCAAAATGTAATGAGAGAAAAGGGATATAAAAAAATATTTCTATCAGTGCTGAAAAAGAATTTCGCACTAAAGTTATATGAATCACTAGGATATAAGATAATTAATGAAAAACCTAAATATCAAGAGATGATATTGGATTTGACTGAATTATAGTTTTATTTAGTTTTAAAATTTAAAAGCAAACTTTTTGTTCTAGATAGTGTTAGATGTTTTGATTATATATATATCATAATAATGGTATATATATTTGTTTAGTTGATTCTATGGTATAATACTCTTGTTACATTAATCAATTATTTTTATTTTGCTATTTCCTTATTTATGTTTATTGGTAGAAATAATCATAATAGCATAAAGAAGGGAGAAGACAGATGGATGTGTATTATATAGTTACTAACGATGGATTTTTAAAACGTTATTATTCAAAACAAGATACATCAGTTGGAGGTAGTAAAGAAACCACAACTAGGTTCTCAGCTACAATAAGAAACGCCATGGGATTTGACTCGATTGAAGAAGCGAATAATATTATCGTAGAAAAATCAATAGAGTGTATAATTATCGATCAAAATGGTATTAAACAAATTTATTAAGAATTAGTAGTCAAAAATATTAGAAGTGATTTAATCACTTCTTTTTTGATGACTTAAAAGAAAAAACAAAGGATTTTTTATAACATTTAATAGGTGATATAATATAACTGTATAAAATGTCACCTAAAACAAACTTAATGTCAACTAGGATTGGTAGTATGATAATCTAATATATTGTATTATTTGAGTAGGAGGTAATTATTATGATTCATAAAGTCGGAGAACGAATAAGCGCACATCGTAAAGAGCGTAATATGTCACAAGAAGAATTAGGGGCATTACTAAATGTAAGTCGTCAAACCATTAGTAAATGGGAGACAAGCGATACTTTACCTGATGTATATAATATTGTAGCACTTGCTCAATTGTTTCATCTATCTTTAGATGCTTTGGTATTAGGAGCACAAAATAGGTATGGAGGATCCTCTTATATGTCAATACTTAAAGATAAGAGACGTAAAACAAATCTTCTTGCTATTATTATTGGTTCCTTTGGTTCGATTATGTTTGTAATCTCAATTGTCCTTTCAGAAGCGCTTGAAGTTCCAAGATCTGATATGGGAATCATTATGGCAATGGTATTTCCAGCAATGATGATATGTTGGGCATTTGGAATTTGGGGTTTCATTAAAGTAGGTCGTATAAATGATGAAATTAAATATCTAGAGAAACTTGAACTAATTAATCTGCAAAACAATAATAATCAAAAAAGCTAGATTCTAAATTGAATCTAGTTTTTATATATATGGTGTGGCCGTCGACGAATCATATCTAGAATTATACTCAAGTGATGAGATTTGTTCTTTTCTCGAATAAATACCCATATCAAATCTCGTACATGTTTGCAAAGCACTTGTTAAACCGAAACCGCATAAATATGCACATATTTGCAATATATTTTTATAAGTTGTAAAATAAAGTATTAAAATATATTGATTTCAAAAAAGGGGATACAATGAAAAAAATTCTAGTTTTAGGGATGGTTTTATTCGCAATGTTTGCATTAAATGCATGTGGACCCGGAGAGGTAGTGATACCTGATGACGCTGTTGTAGCAGAATGTCCCGCAGGGAACATTTACAAGTATATTTATAAAGATGATCTTGTATATGAATTTTATTTTGACGGAGAGTTACAGGATGAAAGCATGTTAGGTGTTGTTCAGGGAAATGTAGATACCGCAGGAACAGCTAGAGCATTTTTGGATGAAACCTTCGGAGAAGGAGTATGTGCTTTTACAACCTACGGTTCAACTAAAGAATAAGTTAATAATTTAATTGATTATAAAAAGGGGCGCATATTTATGCGGTCTTTTTATATTTTTTATGGTGGTCTAATTATTAATCCATGATATAATTTTTATATGATATAGACATTATTAGAACATCATTGATTACGAAAGGTTGACAAAAATATGATAAACACAATACTATTCGATTTAGATGGAACATTATTACCGATGGATTTAAATAAGTTCATGACAATATATTTTAAGCTTCTTGCTAAACATTTGCAGGAATCCATAGATCCAAATAAAATCACAGATATAATGATGGAATGCACTACATTAATGGTCAATAATACTGAGCCTATTATAAATCAAGAAGTATTCATGAAAAGGTTTAGTGAATTAGTAGGTGGAGATAGCAATCTTTATTTAGCTAAATTTCACGAGTTTTATGACAATCAATTTCAAGAGGTACAGAAATCTACTTGGCAAAACGAAGATATCATAAAAAGTGTAAAACTGTTAAAAGAAAAAGGATACAAGATTGTTTTAGCCACAAATCCATTGTTCCCAATGAGAGCTAATCATCATAGAATTAGATGGGCTGGATTCAAACCAGATGATTTTATTTATATTTCATCATTCGAAAAAAATAGTTATTGCAAACCTCACCTAGAGTACTACAAAGAGGTTTTATCTGAAATTAACAAACTTCCAGATGAATGTATGATGGTAGGGAATGATGCATATGAAGATATGGTTTCAGGAAAACTTGGATTAAAAACTTTTTTAATTACTGATTGTTTAGTAAATAAGCATGATTTAGAAATAAAAGCTGATAACATTGGAACTTATAAAGAATTTAATGAATTTGCCAAGAACTTGGAAAAAGTTGCTTAATAGATATTTTATATATAACACTTAAACTGAGAAATTAGTAGTATTTTTAATACTATATATTATTTCTCGGTTTTTTATATATTTTATGTAGATGGTATAATTAATTATTAAAATGAAATGATAGCAATATCAGTCAAGAAATATTTCTTTCATTAAAGTAAAATATTAGGGAGGTGAGATTTTGGAAGATAAAATTAAAGCAGTAAGAAAAATTCAAAACTACATTAGCAACAAAATTAAAGAACCGATAACCCTTTCGGATGTATCAAAAGTAGCGAATTATTCACTTTGGTATACATCTAGGATATTTAAGGAATTAACTGGAAAAACTATATTCGAGTATATTAGATCAGTAAGGCTTACAAACGCAGCTAAGACTTTAAGGGATACTGATAAATTGGTAATTGATGTTGCATTTGATTTTGTTTTTGATTCTCATGAAGGTTTTACTAGAGCTTTTTCAAAAGAATTTAATATTACTCCAAAAACCTACCAAAAATCACCAGTTCCATTACAATACTTTATACCATATCAAGTAATGGATAAATCTTTGAGAAAGGAAAAGAAAGAGATTATGGAAATTAAATCAGTATTTGTCCAAGTTGTTGAAAGACCAAAAAGAAAAGCAATAATTAAGAGAGGAGTTAAAGCTACTCATTACTTTGAGTATTGTGAAGAAGTAAATTGCGATATTTGGGGAGTTTTATCAAGTGTTAAAGAAGCGATATCTGAACCGGTGGGTATGTGGTTAAGTAAGAAACTACAGAAACCAAATACGTCACTTTATGTTCAAGGTGTAGAGGTGAATGATGATTACAAAGGAAAAATACCTGAAGGCTGTGAAATTATTGATTTACCAGAAACAAAAATGATGATATTTCAAGGAGAACCATATGACGATGAAAATTTTGAAACGGAAGTATCTCAGGTTATGAATTATGTTTCAAAGTATAACCCAAAAGTACATGGATATGATTATGATAAAAATGGGTATCGTTTTCAATATGAACCACTTGGTTACAGAGGATACATTGAGGGAAGAACAGTTATAAAACTTTAAAAATACTTTGCCTTAGAAGAAAAACTATTACCTTGAAAAAATATAGAACAGAAACACTTTACAAATCGAAAATTGTAATCCTAGAGTTCATTCTAATAAGAGTGAACTTTTTGACTTTAATAAACATATAAGGTAGTATATTTCTGTATTTCACAAAATCATCAAATTTAAAATGTGATTTCCGTAGTAAAATTAGAGTGACGAAATATTAAAGAGCTGGTGGTTAAATGTTAAAAGTAGGAATAGATATCGGATCAACTACAATAAAATGTGTAATTCTAAATGAAAATTTAGAATTATGTTACAAAGATTATATGCGCCATAAAAGTAGTATTACAAAATCACTGATAATTTTGCTGAATGGTATTAAAAATTACAATGTTAATAGTGAGGAAATGTATTTTAATATTACTGGGAGTGCAGGAATGTTAATAGCCAAGGATATTAATATTCAATTTACTCAAGAAGTTATAAGCGCAACTAAAGCGATTAAAAAGCAAGAAAAAGCGATTGATTGTTGTATCGAATTAGGTGGAGAAGATGCAAAAATCATTTTTTTTGATGGTAACAATGTTGAACAAAGAATGAATGGGACCTGTGCTGGTGGTACTGGAGCGTTTATTGATCAAATGGCTACATTATTAGATGTTGATCTAATTCAGTTAAATGAACTAGCTAAAACCTATGAAAAAATATATCCAATAGCTTCTCGATGTGGAGTGTTCGCAAAAAGTGATATACAACCCTTATTAAATCAAGGTGCGAATCATAATGATATTGCTGTAAGTATTTACCAAGCTATTGTAAATCAAACTATAGCGGGTTTAAGTCAAGGACGTAAGATCAAAGGGAACGTAGCTTTTTTAGGTGGACCTTTAACATTTTCTAGTGAACTGCGTAAAAGATTTATTGAAACTCTAAACCTAGATGATGTATTAATACCAACCAATGGTGAAGTATTTGTAGCTTATGGTGCAGCTTTAGCGGCCGATGAGACTTTAATTTCTATTGAAGAACTTTTAAATATTGTCACGGATTATGAAAATCGTGAAGATAGAAAAGTAAAAAAAACCTTAAGCGCTTTGTTTGCTAATAGTCAAGAACTTGAAGAGTTTAAAGAAAGACACTCTGTCGCAAAAATAGATGAAATAAATATTGAAACATATACAGGTAATGCTTATTTAGGTATTGATGCAGGGAGCACTACCACAAAATTAGTTCTTTTAAGCGAGGATAACAAAATACTTTATTATTTCTACTCACATAATAAAGGTAATCCAGTTGATATGGTAAAAACAGCTTTATATGAAATATATAAAGTTAAAAGTGATAAAGTTAACATTGTTTGTTCATATAGTACAGGATATGGTGAAGAATTAATAAAAAATGCTTTTAATTTAGATGGTAGTGAAGTTGAGACAATCTGTCATTATAAAGCCGCATCTTTCTTTAATAAAGATGTTGATTTTATAATAGACATTGGTGGCCAAGATATGAAATGTTTTAAAATAACTAATGGTGTAATCTCATCCATTATCCTCAATGAAGCTTGTAGTAGTGGCTGTGGGAGCTTTTTAGAAACATTTAGTACTGGACTTGGTTATGACATTAAAGACTTTGCAACCCTAGCTTTAGAATCTCGTGAGCCTGTTGATTTAGGTAGTAGATGTACAGTTTTTATGAATAGCGGAGTCAAACAGGCACAAGCTGAGGCAGCTAAAACGGAAGACATCAGTGCGGGATTAGCATACAGCGTTGTTAAGAACGCATTATATAAAGTAATTAGAACCGTTGATGCCCGTCATGATCTAGGCAATAATATAATTGTTCAAGGTGGTACTTTCTATAACAACGCAGTATTAAGAGCCTTTGAAAAAGAAATAGGCATGGAAGTCATTAGACCAAATATTGCCGGATTAATGGGAGCTTTTGGCGCGGCTTTAATTGCCAAAGAAAACACAAAAGAAAAATCCTCTTTGCTTCATATAAAAGAATTGGAAAATTTCACATATACAACCAAAAAAGCAGTATGTCGTAAATGTAGTAATTACTGTGGCTTAACAATCAATATCTTTAATAATGGGAAGTATATTTCTGGAAATCGTTGTGAAAAAGGTGCAGGTACAAATTCTAAAAAGGATCAAATACCAAACTTATATTTATATAAGTACAATAAGATCATGAGTTATAAATCAAGTGAAAACAAAACCTATAGAGCCAAAGTAGGAATCCCCTTAGTAATGAATATGTATGAAAATATTCCATTTTGGTTCACTTTCTTTGATTCATTAGGTATGGAAGTGGTATATAGTGATCGTTCAACCAAAACCATCTATGAATTAGGACAAGACAGCATTCCTAGTGACACAGCTTGTTATCCTGCTAAAATAGCGCATGGACATATTGAAAATCTTATTATAAAGAATGTTGATAAGATATTTTATCCAAATATGCCATTTAATTTTATTGAAAAAGACTATCGTGACAACGAATATAATTGTCCAGTAGTAGCTTTTTATCCTGAAGTTATTGGCGCAAACATGGAAAATCTTGATTTAAACAACTATCTAAAACCATATCTCAGTTTAAATGAAAAAAGATACTTTATGAAAAACCTTTTAGCGTCATTTGAAAACGGACATCGAATACCAATGAGTCGGGCTGCTAAGGCTTATGATAAAGCACTGAAAGCATACCATGATTATCGTAAAGATATTTTAGAATATGGTCAATTAGCCTTAAAATATGCCAAAGACAATAACAAAAAGATAATTTTATTGGCAGGAAGACCATATCATATAGATCCTGAAATTAATCACGGGATTCCAAAATTATTACAAAGTTTAGATGTAGTAGTTTTAAGTGAGGATTCTGTAAATACACTTGCCGATCAAGATTTGGTTAAAGTATTAAATCAATGGACGTATCATACAAGATTATATGATAGTGCAAAATTTATTAGTACTATTCCAAATGCTAATCTAATTCAATTGATTTCCTTTGGATGTGGACTAGACGCAATAACCAGCGATGAAGTAAAAGACATTTTAGAAAATAACGGAAAAATGTATACTAGTATAAAAATTGATGAAGCAAGTAATTTAGGAACTGCTAATATCCGTATTAGAAGTTTACTTTCAACAATGAAAGGAACAAAATAGATGGCAAAATTAATATATGATGAAACCGGGAGATTACTTTTTACAGAAGAAATGCAAAAAGAATATAAAATCTTAATTCCAGCTATGGCTCCTTACCATTTTGAATACTTTGTCCATATGTTAAAAAGTGAAGGATATGATGCTGAAGTATTGAAAAACACAAGTTTCGATGTGATTCATGAAGGCATGAAATATTCGCATAATGATATTTGTGTTCCAGCTATGCTTGTGATAGGACAATTCATAGATGCTATTAAGAATGGCGGCTACGACGTTAACAAAGTAGCCTTAATAATAACTCAAACTGGTGGCGGATGTCGCGCTAGCAACTATTTAGCCCTCATACGCAAGGCATTTAAAGCGGCTGGTTATGATTACATTCCTATAATTAGTGTTAATGCCGTAGGCTTAGAAAAAAATCCAGGGTTTAAAATCACAAAGAACACTTTGCTGAAACTCATTACCGGGTTAATGATGGGCGATTTGTTAATGCAGTTATATAATGAAGTGGTTCCATACGAGATAAATAAAGGTGAAACAGAAAAAGTCTATCAAGAAGTAAATAAATATTTGGACGAGTATTTCTATTTACCAATAAAAAAAGTATTTTATCATCCCACCAGACTATTTGAGAGAGTAATAAAAAGATTTAGTGAAATTGAAGTGGATAGAACAGTTTTAAAACCCAAAGTAGGAATCGTGGGTGAAATCTATGTTAAGTATAGTCCATTAGGCAATAACAATCTTGAAGAAACTTTAAGGAAAGAAGGTTGTGAAGTAATCGTCCCTAATTTACTTGACTTCATTCAATATACGTTTGATTCATCTCGTCATGATATATATAAATATGGAGGTAAAAAAATCGTTGCGGAAATTTATCGTTTTTTAATTTGGTTTATTGAGCATCGTCGTGATAAAATAAGAAGGCAATGTAAGAAATATGGTTTTAGAGTTTTTACAAAATACTATGATTTACGCAAAATGGCTAAAAATTATATGCCACACGCAATGCATGTGGGTGAAGGTTGGTTGTTGACAGCTGAAATGATTGAATTAATTCACGTTGGAGCACCTAATATTGTTTGTACACAACCATTTGGATGTCTTCCAAATCATATTGCTGGAAAAGCAATGATTTCTAAACTTAAACGAAATTACCCAGAAAGTAATATTGTCGCAATCGATTATGATACTAGCGCAACAGAGATTAATCAGTTAAATCGCATAAAATTAATGATTAGCAATGCGAAAGGCAATATGTAGGCTTATTTCTGGGAGGATTCTATTATATTAAATATACAGATATAGCCAATACATATATAAGCTGAGATTCTAAAATTTACCCTCATTTTGGGTTAAAACGTGGAAATCGTGAGAAAAACACATATAATTCACGATATTTAAACAAAACCCTTGCATTTATTCAAAAATAGTGTAATATTAATATGATATATGAATGTGGTATGAGATTAAGATAACGGAGTTACCTCAATTTTTGTAAAACAATTTGTAAAATCAAAATAATTTATGGAGGTAACAAACATGACTGGTAAAGTTAAATGGTTCAATTCTGAAAAAGGATTCGGATTCATCACAGCTGAAAACGGAGAAGATGTATTCGCTCATTTCTCTCAAATTCAAAAAGATGGATACAAATCTTTAGAAGAAGGAGAAGCTGTAAGTTTCGATGTAGTTGAAGGACAAAAAGGTCCTCAAGCTTCAAATATCGTAAGTTTATAATTTCGAACTAAAAGCCGTTATCGGCTTTTTTTTTGCGCTTTTTTGAATTATAATGCCTACATTTCTTAAAATTATAGTAAAGATTTTGAAATATACACTGAAAATTCAAAATTATAATAGATTTGATATATAATATATATGAAACTAAGTCAACGGAGGCAATTCATGAAGCGTACATCTATATTCATCTCAATATTACTCACACTATTACTAATATCTTGTTCTAATGGAAGGAAAGTTAAACCTTCAGGGTTTGATATATCAGACTTAGAAACTTGTATGATAGAAATAGCAGATGGTGATCAAGCGAATACTTGTTCTTTTGATGATAGAAGGACATATTTAAACCAATATGCAGATTATTTTTTATCTGATATAGATCATTCAGGCACAACAATATCTGTAGAACTACAAGATGTTATGTTTTATGGAAAAGAAGATATTCTCCTATTAATTAAATATTCGAATATTCCAATGGATGAAGCAAATTTTGATTATGATATTTATCAAAAGATATTTGAGGAAATATCATATGATATAAATGAGTTAACAGATGTGTATACATATGTTGAGTTAGAGTTTGAATTTCAAAATTATCTTACTTTGAAATTTGGTAGTTCAAATAACAATCTTGACAGCGATGATTACCATACCAGAGTCTTTAAATATTATACACAAGACCAACTTGTACCCGAATTATTTGAAAGCTATTTTGGTGGATTTACATCGATTTTTACTGATGAAGCATACAGAGAAACAGATTTAATTATTTTAGCTGATGACTATACAGTTCATGTATCTTTAAACCCAGTTGAAAAGACTTACAATAATTCCATTACATCAAAAACTGAGGATTATTTTATGACCAATGCGGAAATAGATTTGGAAGTAGAAAACTTTTTGATAGATTTTACTGATTTTGAGTAAGAAACAAAACATTTTTATTAAATGGAGGAATCATATGAGCAAAAGGAAAATAATTTTAGATTGTGACCCTGGACATGATGATGCAATTGCTATATTGTTAGCTGGAAACAATCCTAAAATAGATTTAATTGGTATCACAGTTGAATCTGGGAATCAAACATTAGATAAAACGGGAAAAAACGCTTTAAATCTATGCCAATACTTAAATCTTGATATTCCTGTTTGTTTGGGTGCTCCAAATCCAATTATTAAGGAAGTTGAAGTTTGTGAGCTGATACATGGAGAGTCTGGACTAGACGGATTTGAATTTCCGACTTTAACCAAAACCTTTGATAAACTAAATGCAGTTGAATTTATCATTAAAAGTATATTAGAAAGTAACGATAAAGTTACCATGGTGACAACAGGACCAATGACTAATCTAGCCTTAGCAATTAGGTTGGAACCTAAGATTATTCAAAATATTGAAGAAGTTATCCTTATGGGTGGTTCCTACTCAAATGGAAATGTTACTCCGGCTGCTGAATTTAATATCTATTGTGATCCAGAAGCTGCACACATAGTATTTCAATCAGGCTGTAAAATAACAATGATAGGGTTAGATGTAACAAGAAAAGTTTTAGTTCTACCAGAAATAATGAGTAGAATGGAAAAAATTCATAGTAAAGGTTCAGATTTATTCATCAAACTGATGAAGGTGTTTAACGACAATCAGAGTAAAGTGTTTGGCCTAGCGGGCGGACCATTGCACGATCCAGTAACTATAGCCTATTTACTTGATTCTTCTGTGTTAAACTTAAAGTATGTTCATTGCGATATCGATATTTCACATGGATCTAGTTATGGAAGAACAAATTGTGATATATTTGATTATATGCATCTAGAAAAAAACACATATGTAGCGACCGCTATTGATGTTGATAAGTTTTGGAACATAATTGAAACAAGTTTAAAAAAGTATTAAAATATATAAGATTACATATTTAAATACTAATATTATTTATATGCCGAGGTTTTGTAGTAGTTATTTACTGCATTTGAAACCTCGGTATTTATTTTAAGTAGAAGCTAGTTAAAAACTTAAAATCCATAGTAAAACTAAAAAACTATTGATATTGTAAAAATAGTTCCAATAAAATATTTAGTTCAATTGTTTACCTTTATAGAAACTAAAATATAAGCTAATTAAGGAGTGTTGAATATGACAGGTTTTATGAAGAAGTTTATTGTAGGATTTATATTTTTAAGTATTTTATGTATTACAGGATGTACAGAGAATAGTATCGATCATTTAGATGGTGGCCTATTGGAAGACTTTGGTGGAATGGAATATGTGTCGGTAGAAGTTGGTTCAGAATCAGCTGAAACCGCCTCTATGACAAGCGGAGATAAAGTATATTCTTCAAGTAGCTCAATTAGTGAAGTAAGCAGTGGGATTATTGGTGATATAAGTGAAGAACCAGTACATTCACAAGTGGTGTTACCAGATGCTGGTCAACTGACAGCTAGTGAGTGGAATGATCTGAATAACTACGATTCGTATTTATCATTATTTGAAACTGACGAACTTCAAATGGCAGGAATATTTGTGAAATATTACAATAAGGGTTACTTAGATACGTTAAATATGATTAATGTCCATTTTCATAATGAAGAAATACTGTTGTTTGGCGGAAAAGTAGAATTATTATCTTTAAATCAGGAGGTAATATATACCACATATACTAATGTGTTTGGGAATGCATATTTGTTTCCTAAAACGGATGAATTAGATGAAATATCTAATATAGTAATTACTTATAATGGTGCAATTACAAGTTATGATTATACATACAATCAAGAAGAGACTAGTATTGATATAAATGCAGATCTTTCAAACACTCATAAAGATATTATTGAATTAATGTTTGTGATTGATACTACTGGATCAATGGGCGACGAAATTGCATTCTTGCAAGCTGAATTAGATAATGTAATTAGCGAAGTTAAGAGTTTAAATCCAAATTCAGTAATTAAACTTGCCTTATTGTTTTATCGTGATTTAGAAGGATCATACCGTGAAATTGAAGACGATTATGTAACGAGGTTTTATGATTTCACAACTAATATTGAAAGTCAGCAAACTAGACTAATTGAACAATATGCAAATGGTGGAGGAGATTTTCCTGAAGCTGTATCCACTGCCTTATATGAAGCAGTAAATAAGAACTGGACTGATGAAAACTCCACAAAACTTATATTTCACGTGCTAGATGCACCTCCACATGAAAATCAAGAATCAATGCTTAAATATTGTGATGCTTTAAAAATAGCTAGCGAAAAGGGAATTAGGATTATTCCTATTGCGTCAAGTGGTATAAATAAATTCACTGAATACTTACTTAGAAACGAAGCTATGTTAACTGGTGGTACATATGTATATTTAACTGATGATTCAGGTATCGGTAGAAATCATATAGAAGCAAGCGTAGGTGAAGTGAAGGTTGAATTATTAAATGAACTTCTAGTTAGATTAATAATTGAATACCATACAGGCGCTAAACCTATTGCTGATTTACTAATTGTAACTGAGGATACACAACAATAACTAAACTAATAGAAATGGATTGTTAATGTAATTAAAGAGACGTGATAGATTTTATCTACTACGTCTCTTTTTAAATTTTTATTGTATACTAATTTGCGCGTTTAATATATTTTAATTATTTCCTCATTAGTTTTTTTTGAAATATTTGGTAGTTTATATGTTTTTGAGCCTTTTCCACATGCGATAAGAAGGTATGGTTTTTCATTTTTAGGACGTTTTAAAATATCCCCTAAAAATTGATTAGGTGAAGGTGTATAAGTTAATATATCCAATCCATAGTCAGTTAATACGGATATTAGCATTCCAGTTGCTATTCCTATTGATATATCGGGGTAATAAACATTTGTTCGATTACCTTTTTGATCAAATTGATATGTGTGTTTAAATATTGCAATTAGATATGGAGCTTGCTCAAGAAATGGCTTATTCGTGTTAACACTTAGATGATTCAAATCAGATTGCCAAGTTTCAGAAATATTTTCATAAAATTCGCTTTCAATTAGCTCTGATTGTATTCGTATCTGTTTTTTAATTTTAGGGTTCTTTATTATACAAAAAGTCCAAGGTTGTTTATTGGCGCCATTAGGGGCATGTTTGGCTGCTTCAATTGCGTCAATCAAGAGTTGGATATCAAAAGATTCTGTTTCAAACTCTCTATAGGAACGGCGTTTTTTTAACTTGTTTACTAAATTAGACATAATCTACCTCCGGTTTATGTAATTATATCATATATTAGTATTCTAGTAATAAAACAATTATAGATAATAGAGTAACATTTGAATTAGTTTAATACATTGATTAACAGAAAAATTATCGGATTGATGTACTAATGTAAATAGATATTGTATAATATTTTGAAGGAGATAAAAATATGGATAAAAAAACCGAAGATAGAATTAAATCTTGTGCTGGAAATGATGGCTGTGCCCCTGACTTAAATGATGGAAAAGCAATCGTTGATAAAGTAAGGCAAGTAGCTGTTGGAGCCGGATTATTAGAAACATTACATGTTATTGAATGTGAATGTGGTTTCTCATTTGAAATGCGCCATTTTGAAGAAAAATGCCCACAGTGTGGAATGGTATATGGAGTGACACCATGTAGCAGTCACGATAAAACCAATATTAAACCAGCAGGAGTGAATTATTAAAAATTTATAGAAACTAAAACTACGAAATGAATATTTTGTAGTTTTTTTAATCCCTTTATTTAGAATTGTTTTTTTGCTATACTAGAGGAGAGGTGATTTGATGTATGATAAAGTATTAGAAGCTAAAGAATATATAGAAAGTATTATAAAATTAAAGCCTGAAACAGCCATTATTCTTGGCAGCGGACTAACTAGCATCATAGAAGAACTTGAACAAAAAATCGAAATTGAGTATAGAGACATACCGAACTTTAAAATTAGTACAGTAAAAGGACATACGTCAAAGCTAGTAACTGGAATGTTGAACGGAACTCCGGTAATGCTAATGAGTGGTAGATTTCATTATTATGAAGGGTATTCAATGAAAGATATTACTTTTCCTATTTATGTGTTTAAGTTATTGGGTATCAAAAATCTAATATTAACAAATTCATGTGGTGGCATAAATTCAGATAAATTAGAACCTGGGACAATAATGGTTGTAAATGATTTTATTAACCTAATGCCTTCAAATCCTCTAATAGGTGAAAATGATGAAAGATTTGGTCCGCGTTTTCCAGATATGACCGAACCATATGATGTAGACTTAAGAGGTATCGCTAAGAAGAAAGCGAAGGAATTAAATATTAAATATGTTGAAGGAGTTTATGCTGGATTTATGGGACCATACTATGAAACTAAAGCCGAAATTCGAATGGTAAAAACGATGGGTAGTGACGCAATTGGAATGAGTACTGTCCCAGAAACAATTATCAGCAATTATTTAGGAATCAAGACTTTAGCATTTGCAACAATAACAAATATGGCTACAGGAATTCAAAAGATGAAACACTCTCATGAGAATGTAATTTTAGTTGCTAATAAAGCAAGTATGAAGTTAGCTAGTTGGATTAAAGCAGTAGTAAAAGAACTATAAATTTTAATTAAAAATTATTGAAATATATTGATTGAATTTAAGGATTGAAAAACAAGAATTTTTATTAAAAATACACATATATTTTTGAGGTATTTTAAGCAGTTAAATATTGCTTAAAATATCTCATATTTTTTTGTGATTTTAGGTATAAAATATTTTGCACTTCAAAGCAACTGAACCCATAGGTGGCATTAGAATTAAAAAAAACTAAAAAGTTTATCAATATATAACGTTTAATAAAAGAATATATATATCTCTAAATTTTTTATATAAAAATACATATTGAATTTATCAAAACTCATTAATATCTTAAGATTTTCTATTTGACACATATATAGATAAGCTCTCAAACAGAAATATACTAAAAAAAGGCCTATTATAGAGGGACGGTAGAATGTAAAAAACTATTCAATGGATAAATCATTTAATATTATTCACCCATAATTATATATATAATTATTATTTTTAAAAATGATTATCTAAAATATTTTTAGATTTAAAAAATTAACAGTTTAACTTGTAATGGGTATATGTTATAATTGTTGATGGATAATTATTATAAAATATCGATAAATTTGTATCGAATTGACATCATATATAAGTCATAGATAAAAGCGCAAAAAAGACACTAAAAATTATTAAGAAAATCCATTGTTATATTTGAAATATTTTAACTAATATTTTTACAAAAAAAATAATAAATATTTTGCTTGAAAAAATAAGACTTAAGAGTATAATGTACAATGGCGTTTTAAATAAAATTAAAGGAGTTTTAACATGGCAAAGAAAGTATTAATAGTTGGTGGAGTTGCAGGCGGGGCTTCTGTAGCAGCTAGAGTTAGAAGACTTGACGAACACGCAGAAGTTACAATGTTTGAAAGAGGACCACACGTATCTTTTTCAAATTGTGCACTACCATTCTTTTTAAGCAGAACAGTTGCTGAAAGTGATAATTTAGTTTTAATGTGTCCTGATCAATTTCAAAAACAATACAATATTAACGCAAAAGTTAATAGCGAAGTTATTGAAATTAAATCTGCAGAACACAAAGTAGTTGTAAAAGACGTTTTAACAGGAAAAACTTATGAGGAAGAATATGATAAATTATTCTTATCTCCAGGTGCGAACCCTATCATGCCTCGTTCAATTAAAGGTATTGATGCAAATAATGTTTTCCCAGTTAGAAACGTTCCTGATATTGTTAAAATCGATAATTACATCAAAGAGAATAACGTAAAAGACATTGCTGTTATTGGTGGAGGATTTATCGGTGTTGAAGTTATGGAAAACCTACATATGGCTGGGTTACATGTAACTTTAATTGAAGCAGCTGACCAAATCATGACACCATTTGATAATGATATGGCTCAATTACTTCATAAAGAAATTCTTGACAATGGAGTAGACCTAATTGTTAGTGATGGTTTAAAAGAAATCAAAGAAGATAAAGTAGTTACTAATAGTGGTAAAGAAGTTAAAGCACAAGTAGTGATTATGGCTATTGGTGTAAAACCAGAAGTTAGTTTAGCAGTAGCTGCTGGAGTTGAATTAGGAGTTACCGGTGGAATTAAAGTAGATGCTAACTATCGTACAAATGTGAAAGACATTTACGCTGTTGGTGACGCTATTGAAACTTATTGTACACAACTTCAAAAACCTACAAGACTTACTTTGGCTGGACCAGCTCAAAGACAAGCAAGAGGTGCTGCTGATGATATGTATGGTAGAACTGTCCAAAACAAAGGTGTTATTGGTTCAAGTTGTGTGAAAGTGTTTGAATTGAATGCTGCTAATACTGGATTAAATGAAAAACAATGTCAAACTGGAGAAATTCAATATGACTATGTGTATATAATTCCAAATGATATAGTAGGACTTATTCCTGGCTCAAATCAAATTCATGTAAAACTATTATTTGAAGTTCCTACGGGAAGAATCGTTGGATGCCAAGCAATAGGTAAAGGAAACGTAGATAAGAGAATTGATGTAATAGCTGCTCTAATTACAAAAAGAGGAACATTAGACGACTTAAAAGAATTAGAATTATGTTATTCTCCAATGTTCTCAACAGCAAAAGACCCACTTAATCACGCCGCTTTAGTTGCTTTAAATGTATTAAACGGCGAATTTAAACAAGTTAAAGTATCAGATGTAAGAGAAATCGTTGAAAACGGTGGTTATATAATTGATGTAAGAGAACCTCAAGAATGGGAAAACGGACATATCAAAACTGCACATAATATCCCTATGAGTCAATTTAGACAAAGATTAGAAGAGATTCCTCATGACGTACCAGTGTACCTACATTGCAGATCTGCTCAAAGATCATATAATGTAACACGTGCATTAGGTCAATTAGGATTTGATAATATTTATAATATTTCAGGTTCGTATTTAGGAATTTGCTGTAATCAATATTTTGAAGATGTAACATTAAACAGAGATAAGATTGTAACAAAATACAATTTTATATAAAAAAATTTCGTGGAGGAAAGATGAAAACAATGAGTAAAAGAAGTAAAATTGAAGCAATAATCGGATTTGCTTTAATAGCATTAGTACTTATATTAGGGTTCGCTGGAGCATTTTCAGCAACTGTATTCGTTAAATGTTTAATCGGGCTTGGATTTGGTTACGCGTTAACAAGAGGAGATTTCGGATTTGCAGGTTTATCAAACAGAGCTTGTAGAACTGGTTCGACAAAATTAATTAGATCATTAATGATAATGTTCGTAGTATCAGCTATGATCGTTGGAGCATTCATCGTTGGTGGAAGCAATCCTAGTTTATGGGTTAACCCAATTTCTTGGGGATTATTATTTGGTGGTATCTTATTCGGTATTGGTATGGCATTCTCAAGCTGCTGTGCAACTGGAGTATTACAAGATGTACCACTTGGATTTAGCCGTGCATTAATCACTTTAGTATTCTTTGGAATCGGTGTATTCTTAGGATTCCCATTAATGTCTTCTAAATTTGTTAGAAGTGGTGTAATCGGTTCAGATTCAGGTGTCTATATGGTTGATTGGTTCAGTGCAAACGGAACTAATTTGGCTGTTGGTGTTGTAGGAGCTTTATTAGTAACTATCTTACTAGCTGTTTTAGTTGGTGCATTAGCAAAATGGTACGAAAAGAAAGTTGCTAAAAACTTCCCTAAACAAGAAGCAGTTGTAGCTGAAGAAAAAGAAGTTTCAGTATGGAACAGATTCTTTGTAAAAAAATGGTCAATGACTCAAACTGCAATAATAATAGCTATATTATTCGGAATGTTATATGCAGTAACAAATACAGGTTGGGGAGCTTCAACAGTTTATGGAAACTGGTTCGGAACTATTCTTCATAGATGGTTCGGTGTTTCTTTAGATTCATTAGCTAACTTCACAGGATGGACTATTGAAAAAGCAACTTCTTCTTTCAATACATCATTATTTAAATCAGCTGGATACATGCAAAACGTTGGTATCATCGTTGGTGCATTTGTAGGATTATTATTATCAGGTAAATTTACAACAGCATTTAAAGCTGGATTAAAAATCAAACCTTTAGAAATCTTATTATTCGTTGCAGGTGGTTTATTACTAGGTTTCGGTACTAGATTATCACTTGGTTGTAACGTTGGAGCATTATATACTCCAATCGCTAACTTCTCATTAGCAGGATGGTTCTATTTCTTCTTCCTATTTGCTGGAGGATATATTGGTAATATGATTAGAAAAGCATTCTACAAAAAAGTTGATTGTACTAAAATTCAATAACATTTTGTAAATATAAACAATTAAGTAAACCTTCAAATTTAGTGTTTGAAGGTTTACTTTCTTAATTAAAAAGTAATGGTATTTTGCACCATCATAAGTTATAATACTTATCGAGTAATTATTTAGTGATTTAGGAGGGGATTTAATGAAGTTTAAGAAATTAATAGTTTGGTCAGTAATAGTTTTGCTATGGTTTATTTTAACGATTCCAGCCTTAAACCTTGTTAATCCTATACTAGTTCCATCGCCATATAAAGTAGTCTTAGCTTTTGGTGATATTATTAAAAACGGATATAATCACATTCCATTCTATGATCATTTAGCCGCAAGTTTCGGTAGATTATTTTTATCGATTTTTCTTGCTGTTATAATAGCTGTTCCACTTGGCTTAGTTAGTGGATATGTAAAAAAAATTGAAACTGTAGTTTCTACAGTCGTAGAATTTATTAGGCCATTACCACCACTTGCATATTACATGTTATTAGTACTATGGCTTGGAATTGGTAATACATCGAAAATAGTATTATTATTTATAGCTGCTTTCGCTCCCGTTTACATTAGTTGCGTTCAAGCGGTGAAATTAGTAAGGGAAGACTATATTTTATCGGTAAAAACTTTAGGAGCTAAAAAGTTTCAAGTATTCACTCAAGTAGTATTTCCAGCTTCACTTCCCAACATTTTTACTGGAATTAGAACAGCTACAGGAGTAGCATATACAACCTTAGTAAGTGCTGAGATGATAGCTGCGGTATCTGGAATAGGTTGGATGATACTTGATGCATCAAATTATTTAAAATCAGATGTCATTTTTGTTGGAATTATCATTATTGGAGTATCTGCTATACTATTGGATAAGTTACTTCAATTTATTGAAAATAAAGTAGTTTTTTGGAAAGGAAAAGCATAATGAAAAAAATACAAATTATATTGTTATTACTAATTACAGTCATGTTAGTTAGTTGTGGGGGAAATAAAAAAGAAGTGAACTTAGGTCTATTAAGAGTGCCTAATGATGCGATGTTAGCTAAACAAATGGGATTATTTGAAGAAAAATTTAATGCATTAGGATATGAAGTAAATTATTTTTATTTTGATTCTGGTGTTGACGCTAACAAAGGAATAGCTTCAGGAGATATTGATTTCGCAACCATGGGAAATATCAATGGACTTGTTGCTCTAGGTAGTAACTTAGACGCAGAACTAGTTTGGATTCACGAAACTTTAGGTGCAGTAGAAGCTCTAGCTGTTAAAGATAGTGCAAATATCACAACTGTCGAAGACTTAGCTGGAAAAACAATAGCCACAACATTTGCTTCAACAGCACATTATGTTTTGCTTAACGTACTTAAAGAAGCTGGAATTGAAGATGACGTTCAGTTATTAAATATGAAGACTCCAGAATTAGTAGCTGCTTGGAATCGTGGCGATATCGATGCAGCCTATACTTGGCAACCATCTTTAGGACAATTACTATTAGATGGGACAGTTCTTGTTTCAAGTGAAGATATGATTGAAAAAGGCTATATGACAGCGAACATTGAGTTGGCTCGAAAATCTTTTGCTGAAGAAAATCCAGTGTTAGTTCAAACATATGTTGAATGTATGGTAGAGGCTTATGACTACTTTAATTCTAGTAGAACTGACGCAATAAATCTGTTATCAATTGAACTAGAATTAACTGTTGAAGAAATTACTGTTCAAGTAGATGGTTCAATTTGGACAAGTTTAACTGAAATGCAAGATGCAACTTACAACACAGGTTATATTGACACAATGTACTCACAAACCTTCTTTTTAATAGATCAAGATTTCTTAAGTCGTGATATTACTAGAGATGAAGTAGTTGCGTTTATAAATAATTCATATTCACTGGACGTGGAAAATGAAGAAACTAATTAGAATAGATCATATTAATATTGATTATGATAAAGATGAAGAAACATTGGCCGCAATCAACGATGTTTCACTAGATATATATGAAAATGAATTTGTTTGTATTCTAGGACCTTCAGGTTGTGGAAAGAGTACTTTATTAAAAGCTATAGCTGGATTTATTTCTCCAACCCGCGGAAGCATATCGATGAATGGGGAAGAAATATTAGCACCCGACAAAACTCGTGGAGTTGTATTCCAAGAACCTAATTTATTTCCTTGGTATACAGTAAAACAAAATGTTTCCATAGGACCTAAACTTGCTAATTTATCATCAGAAGAAATTGATAGTACCTGTGATAAATATCTGTCACAAGTTGAACTACTAGATTATAAAGACGCAAAAGTCTTTGAATTATCTGGCGGACAAATGCAAAGAGTTGCTATTGCTAGAACTCTAGCTAATCATCCCGAAGTAATTCTTATGGATGAACCTTTCGGAGCGCTTGATAGCTTCACAAGAAAAAAAATGCAAACTATGATTCGAAATCTTTGGAAGAAGAATAAAACTACTGTCTTCTTTGTAACACACGATATTGAAGAAGCGTTACTATTAGGCACTAAAATCTATGTGATGCGAAGTGGAGAAAAGAATATTATAAAAAGTTATAATATTGATTATTCAAATAGGTTATATAAAAATCATAAAGAATTAGTAAGTAAAGAAGAAGACTTTATTAAATTGAAAGCAGAAATATTAAGCTTATTAGAAGACTAAATATAGAGAAAAAAGAGACTTCAAGTCTCTTTTTTGTTTGTAAATTTACATTTAAAACTTATTTATTTCCTCATTGAGCCATAAACTCCTTGTATAAAGGTAATCGTATAATAATTTAACTTGCTCTTCATATGTAACAGCAGCTAAAACTTCAGGACTTGTATACCAATCCTCCCACTTACCAATTACATCCCATAGCTGAAAGTTCAAATACCTTGATCTAGCAATTGAATTTGCTACTGGATAAACACTATTTAATAAATCTTGAATTTGGTTGTTATAGATTTCATTCCATCTAGTTTTAAGATTTTCTCTAAAACCTTCATATTCCATAAGGTAGTTATACCATAGGTTTTTATAGGGTAAAGAAGTATACCAACCCTCAGGACCTCGAAGATCATCAGATAAGTGACCTGGATTACTTGTTGATAAATCAAAATCCCAGATTGGCCCCATTTTGAGTTTTCCACCTTTATCTTTATACATGTAAACACTTGAGTAACCAGAATCAACATTTTTAAATAATTCTTGGATTATAAACCAATCAATGAACGTTGCTTCATCAATTAATTCTGAATAATCTTGTTTATCACGTAATGCAATATGAACCTGGGAAATATAGTCTTTAATATAATTCAATTGGCCTAGAGAATAGTAATAGGCGTCAGTTTTAGGTGATTTAATTTGATATGGAATTCCATCAACAATGAAGAAATCTATTCCTTCTACACCTTCATGAACAGGTTCAAACAATCGCTTGTCCATTTCAAGTAGATATCCAGTATCTAAATCACTTGAATGCTCTTCTATATCCACGCGATCATTTGTAACCTCAATTTGATCGGATAACATATAATTACCTATGTATTCACCATTAAAATATACGTCAGCGAAAGCAGCTGCTGGGGTGAATGCCATATTCATACTTTCAGATAGACTGTGTGCTAAATAGTTCCTAATTAAGGTTTGGTCTGAATAATTAGCTAATAAAACCCAGTCTGATTCTGAGTTATCAAACATTAGTGGTGTTTTAGAACCAAATTTGATTCTAAATGATTGTTTTGGCATATAGAAAGTGGAGTTTCCTCTTCCTCTGATTTTAATATTTTGATTAGTTAGTATTGGTACTTGATTTAAATCATCATCATAGGAGACAAGTGAGAATGAAGCATTTATATAGACTTCTTTTGATGTGATAGGTTGATTGTCTTCTGTAACAATATAGATTTCAGATATTCTTGATAAGTTGTTTAAACCTTTCATTTTAATGGTGTAATCTTCAAACCTAATTATTCCTTGGTACTCAATTTTGGCAGTTAAAGTAAAATTAGTATCATGGATTGGGAATGGAAAAATAAAATATTTATTGAATATTCTTGATGTGCTGGTAGAAAAGGTGACTCTTCTTCCGAAATCACTAATCACAGGTAATTTTAAGTCTGATTCAATTACATCTGGGATGGCTTCGTCCAATATTTCAATTATTCCATTGAATTCTTGTTCAATTAGATATTGACTATAGAGCAAATCATCTTTGGCACAAAATATTGTGAATTCCATAACCATGCTTAATCCTTGGTAGGTTAAAGTTACTTTGAGAATGCTATTTGTGCCTAATGAACTAGGTACATATTCAAAGGTATTTGTTTCAAAAAGAACATCATCCTGAAAAAAGAGAAATGTGATATTCTCGTTGGTTAGGGTAGGTAAAGTGAAATCTTCACTTATTTCAGTTGGTAGTAATGACTCGAAAGCTGTAAACTCACTAATCATTACAATGTGTCTTTCATCAGTTGTTGTCACTATCTCTGTGGTGGATTCAGTAGTAGATTCTGTTGTTGTAACTTCAATTGAAGTATCAACTATGGTATCCACAGTAGTACCAACTGATGTATTAGTAGTAGTATCAACCAAAGAATTATTTGTAGTGTCAACTGAAGTATTAGTCGTAGTGTCAGTTGAAATCGAGGTAATTAAGGTTGTAATTGGTTCAAAACTGCAACTAATAAATGTTATGGTAATGATAAGTGATAATAATGCAATTATTTTCTTCATGAAGTCTCCTTATGGTTAGTAGTATGATATATGACCATCACATCTAGTTTCTGTTCCAGCTAAGTAGTGGTCGCCTTTCTTCAAAATTATTTGCCCTCGACCAAACTTGTCACTCCTAGGTTCAAACTTAATGGCATGGCCTTTTTCTTTTAAAGCATTTAATATATCTTCGTTAAAAGAATTTTCTAAACTAACATCTAAATTTTGATCCCATCGGAATCTTGGTGCATCCAAAGCGCTTTGAGGATTCATTTTAAAATCAATCAGGTTCATAACAACTTGCAAATGACCCTGTGGCTGCATAAATCCGCCCATGACTCCAAATGGTCCTATTGGTTTATTATCCCTCATAATAAAACCTGGGATAATAGTGTGGTAGGTTCTTTTACGAGGTTCGAGTTTATTGTGATGAGTTGGATCTAACTTAAATGTATGACCGCGATTTTGCATAGATATACCGGTATCATCGATTACAATTCCACTACCAAAACCCATGTAGTTACTTTGAATCAGAGAAACCATATTTCCTTCTTTATCAGCAGTTGCTAGATAAACAGTACCGCTTTTTGCATAATCAATTGGTTCATGGAGCAAAGCCCTATCTGTTAAGTTAGGTTTGCGTAATTTAATGTATTCGTTACCTAGCAAGAAATTTTTATTCATTTTCATAAATTTTGGATCAGTAACATATTTCAATGTATCGCTAAATGCTATTTTAATGGCTTCAATTTGTTTGTGGGTTGTTTCAGCCGTACCAAAGGTAAAAGTCTTGTCCTTCAACAAATTTAAGGCCATAAGCGCAGTTATGCCTTGTCCATTGGGTGGTATTTCATATATATCATAGCCTTTATAGTTTACACTTATTGGTTCTACGAACTCACAATTATACTCTGCTAAATCACTATGATCAATATAGCCATTATATTTTTCCATAAACTTGACGATACTATCAGCTAGTTCACCTTTATAAAAGCTATCACCATTTGTTTTTCCAATAGCTTCTAAAGTATTAGCTAAATCATCACTTTTGAATATATCTCCTGGTTGATATCTTTTTCCGTTTTTTGTAAAAACTTCAAAAAAGTGTTTGAACTCATCTGTAGTATTATGTTCTTGATAATAGGCAATAGCTTTATCAAAGTAATGACCAACAGAATTTCCCAAGGCGAAACCATTCCTAGCTAAAGAGATTGCTGGTTTTAATACTTCATATAAACTAAGGTTTCCAAATTTTTCAATTAACCTTGCCCATCCCTTGGGTGTTCCTGGGACTGTAATTGGAATAACTCCAGCTTTAGGTATTTCTTTATAACCACGAGCTATTAATTTATCTATTGATATATTTTTAGAACTATAGCCTGAACTATTCATTCCGTACAATTTATTTTTAAAGTATACAATCGCAAAATTATCACTACCAATGCCGTTACTGCAAGGTTCAACAACTGTTAAAGCAGCCGCTGTAGCTACAGCGGCATCTATAGCGTTTCCACCTTGCTTAAGGATTTCTAACCCTGCTTGAGCAGCTAATCCTTCACTTGTAGCGACTACACCATTTTTAGCGTGGACACAATTTTGTTTGCTATAAAAAGGATTACTCATGTAAATACCTCTTTCTTTAATAGTCATATAAATATTATATTACAGTTTATTAGAATAATGTATTTAAATACAATTATATTGCGATTTTTTAAATTATTCTATAAAATGATATAATTGAATTAATAATAACATACATAAATATCATTACAAAGATCTTTTAAATATATGAGGGAGGGATTATATGAAGAAGCTGATAATAGGATTGTTTTTATTGATTTTTTTACTTGGATGCAGTAACGACCCTATATATAGCACAGAGAACAATATCTACATATTGGATATATATTTGGACGCTGAAAGCGATTCTTTAAAAGTGGAAGGTGAACTAGATTTTCGAAATGACAATTACGATTTAGATGAATTATATATCACTTTATACCCGAACGCAGACAATCCTAGTACTAGGGACTATAATGTGGATTTTCAGTATTTAAGAATTGAAGAAATTGATTCAGATTATGAAATCAGAGGCGCTGATAATACACAGATATACATTGAATTAGATGAGACCCTAAAAAAGGGTGAAAGAATTAGCATACAATTTGAGTATGAGTTCAACTATTGGGATCACGGTAGATTAGCTGAATATGGAGATTATTATATAACAATGTTTTTTTATCCATTTGTTGCTATGTATGATGATGAAGGTTGGAATATAGATCCATTCACATTTAGAGGAGAATCCTATTATAACGAAATTGGAGACTATTATGTTACACTCAATACTCCAAACTCCTATGAAGTAGCTACTGGAGCTGAGTTAATCTCTAAAGGGGATGAAGGTAGTCGCCAGATAGCTGAATATGAGATAAAAAACGCAAGGGATTTCTCTTTTAGTGCTTCACCTAATTATCATATTTATGAACATGAAGTCAGCGGAAGAACATATCAAATATATTCTTTGAATGAACTTACTAGTACGGAATTAATAGAATCAAAAGAGGCTTTAGCTAACACTTTTGATTTTTTCGAATCACAAATTGGAGATTATCCATATAATCATTTCACATTAGAGTATGGTAATTACTATGGCATGGAGAGTACTGGAGTAATATATTGTAGTTCTGAGATTAACATAGGCACAGTAGTTCATGAGGTAATTCATCAATGGTTTTATTCGATGGTTGGAAATGATCAATCAGATGAATCATTTTTAGATGAGGCAGTTACTACCTATATGGAATCTTTATATTATTATAGTTTATACGGTATGGAAGGTTATAACGGACAATTAGATTATCGTAGTAGCTTACAAGAGAGATTTGATGAAAGATACTTAAATTCTCTTGGAGATTCTTTATTACAGAAAGTTGATGAGTTTGGGGAACTATATGCGTACAAGATTTATTATCATGGGCCGTCGATGTTTAGATATTATGTTGAAGAATTTTTAGAGGGTGACAATGAAAAGTTTTATGATATAATAAGCAAATATTTCGAAGAATACAAATTTAAAATAGCTACATTAGATAATCTGTTAGATCTCATAGAATCTGAAAGTGGAATTGATAATACAAAAGAATGGTTTATGATGCAGATAACAGAGTTTCAAGACTTTGATAATCGACCATAAAAAATTTGACTGGAGATATTATGCTAGAAAAAGATATGTTTAAGCCAATTAAAGAATATCTCAATGGATTAGGTTATGATGTTAAAGCTGAAGTGCTGAATGTTGATATTATGGCTAAAAAGGATGACATTGTTCTGATTGTAGAAATGAAGAAGAGTTTATCCATGAAATTGTTGTATCAAGGATGTAATCGCCAAAGACTATACGATAATGTATATTTGGCGATTTTTAACCCTGGATACAAAATTATTAGAAGTAAAAATTTCAGAGAAAAACTCCATTTACTCCATAGACTTCGTTTAGGACTAATAGTTGTTGATGTTGAGAAGAATAAAGTAGAAGTGTTACTTGACCCTAAGGAATATGCTTTCAGACAAAACAGTAAGAAAAAAAAGCTATTAATGAAAGAATTTGATGAAAGAAAAACATCTGTGAATATTGGTGGTAGTACAGGTGTTAAAATCATTACTGTGTATAGAGAACAAGCCATAGAAATAGCAATGACTTTAAAATCTGGTCCATTATCTACTAAAGAAATAATCGAACTAACAAACAATAAAAAAGCAACACATATACTGTACAAGAATTTCTATCATTGGTTTGAGAAAATTGATAGAGGCATTTACAAATTAACGGAGCTGGGTTTTGAAGAATTAAAAGTGTTTGAACTACTTATAAAATAGTATTATAAATCCAACCAGAAAGTGATATAATATTTCTTGATATATTAGGAGGTTTTAATATGAGCATATTTGAAATAGGGATGTTGTTATGTTTTGGTTTTGCCTGGCCAATGTCTATCTATAAAAGCGTAAAAAGCAAAAGTATAGAAGGTAAAAGTTTAGTGTTTATGTATGTTGTAGTACTTGGCTATACTTTTGGAATTATTCATAAATTTATGTACAATCAAGATTTTGTTATTGCATTATATATGTTAAATGCTGTAATGGTTTCTGTAGATATTGGGTTGTACTATAGAAACAAGAAATTATCTCTAAGTGTTAAGGAAAATTCAGATGGTTGAAAAATTAATAAAAGAATTAGCTTCTTTAGATGAAGTTGAAGCAGTTTTATTAGGCGGTTCCAGAGCAACTGGGACCTATGATGATAAATCTGATTATGATTATTATGTATATTTAAATAAACCTCTATCAGAGAATAAACGCAGAAATATTTTGAATAAGTATTGTTCATATATGGAATACTCAAATAAATTTTGGGAATTAGAGGATGATGGTAAATTAAATAATGGCTTAGAAATCGAATTGATATATCGTGAGATTGATAGTATTGATGAAATGCTTGATGGACTTGTAAACAAAGGCTATGTGTCACATGGCTATACTACTTGTTATTTAGACAATGTTTTGAATTCAAAGATTATTGTGGACAAAAATGATATTGTAGCTAATTTAAAAGAAAAATACAAACATGGTCTATCAAATGAGTTGATTAAAAAAATTATTGATTATAATTACCCTATAATTTACGAGCAAATGCCTGCATTATATAAGCAAGTTAAAAAAGCGGTCGAAAGAAATGATTTACATTCAATTAATCATCGAGTAACCGCGTATTTTGAAATGTATTATGATATTGTCTTTGCTCTAAACAATAAGACTCATCCTGGAGAAAAAAGGTTATTGGAATTAACACTAAAATTAGATAAAAAACCAGAAAAGATGGAAGAACTGATCAATCAAATATTTCTAAATATATTTCATGATAATGATAAAATGTTATTAGCTTTAAAAGTTTTGTCTTTAAACCTAAAAAAATTACTTGAAAACGAGAAATTGATTGAAAGATAGTTTCAAGAATTTAATTTTGATGATGTAAATGAAACATATAAATGGAGCATAAATATATTTGTGATTTTTAAGTAAATATTTAGTGACTTTTATATGTTTTTCTTTATTTATGTGATAGAATATATAACAGAGACTTTAATTTAGAGGGGGTAAATTTATGTGGTGGGATAACCTATCAAATCTTCAACAAGTATCTTTTATTATAGCTATATCAGCTACAATAATTATGGTTATATTTATCATCTTGATGTTAATTGGTATGGATGGTGCAGAATCATTTGATGGTGACGTAGATATTGATATCGATTTTGATGGAGATATGGATTTCGAAGGAGACATGGATTTTGATGATGTTGATGGTGCAAGCGGTGTTGATGCATACAATCATGATTCAATTTTATCAATCAGTGGATTAAGGATTTTGACAATCAGAGGTGTCCTAGCTTTTTTTAGTATCGGTGGCTGGACCGTGTATTTACTAGCGGATAACGTTAAGACTTGGTTAGCTGTTTTTATAGGAGTTGTTGCAGGTGCAATAGCAAGTGTTTTATTAGCTATGGCTATGAAGGCTATCATGAAACTTGAATCATCTGGTAATTTAGATTATAAAGGTGCAATTGGTAAGATTGCCGTGGTATATATTAGAATACCTAAAAATGCTTTAGGTAAAGGAAAAATTATATTTAATCATCAAGGTAAAATGTTAGAAGTTGATGCTATAACTAAAGGAAATGAAGATATTATTGCAAAGAAAGAAGTAAAAATTATTGGTTTAGAGAACGAAACAACTTTGGTTGTTGAAAAATTATAGAAGGAGATAAAATATGTTAAGATTTTTAGCGACAGGTGATGCGATAGGATTAATCGTTGCAATTGTAGTAATTGTATTTATGGTTTTAGTCTTTATTGTTTCAAGAATTAGAAAATGTCCATCGGACAAAATTTTAGTAGTTTATGGTAAAGTAGGAAATAATGCTGATGGTTCAAGTAAATCAGCGGCTTGTGTTCATGGGGGAGCGAAATTTGTTTATCCATTTATTCAAGCATATCAATACTTAGATTTGACTCCACTTTCAATTAGTGTTGACTTAACTCAAGCTTTATCACGTCAAAATATTCGTATTGATGTACCTTCAAGATTTACAGTTGGTATTTCTACAGAACCGACAGTAATGCAAAATGCAGCAGAACGTTTACTAGGGTTACAATTACCTGAAATCCAAGAGCTTGCAAAAGACATAATCTTTGGGCAATTACGTTTAGTAATTGCGACAATGGATATTGAAGAGATTAACACTAGTAGAGACATATTTTTAGAAGCAGTATCTGATAACGTAGAAACAGAATTAAAGAAAATTGGACTTCGTTTAATCAATGTTAATGTTACTGATATCACAGATGAATCAGGATATATTGATGCATTAGGTAAAGAAGCTGCATCTAAAGCGATAAATGATGCGAAAAAATCTGTTGCCGAAAAGAATCGTGATGGATCTATTGGTCAAGCTGAAGCCGTGAGAGACCAAAGAATTAAAGTGGCTACAGCAGATGCTTTAGCAATTGAAGGAGAAAATAAATCTTTAGGAGATATATCTCAATCAAATGCAACTCGTAGAGAAATTGAAGCTGAATCTTTAAGAAGAGCTACTGCAGCAGAAAAAATTGCAGCTGCAAATGCCTTAAAAGAATCATATGTAGCAGAAAAAGAAGCTGAACTTGCAAGAGCAAGCAGAGAAAAAGCATCTTTAGAAGCAGATGTTATTATCAAATCTGAAATCGAAAAACAAAAGAAAGTAATCGAAGCAGAAGCTATAGCTGAAGAAACAAGAAGAAAAGCTAAAGGGGAAGCGGATGGAATTTATTCTAAAATGGAAGCTGAAGCACGCGGAACATTTGACATTCTTTCTAAACAAGCTGCAGGATTTATGGAACTTGTTAAAGCGGCTAATAATGATTCAGCATCAGCTATTCAATATTTAATCGCAGACAAACTGGAAACATTAGTTAGTATTCAAGTTGAAGCTATTAAGAACTTGAAATTTGATAAGGTTACTGTTTGGGATGGCGGAAAAGCTGAAGATGGAAAAACTCAAACTGCAAACTTTGCATCAGGATTAATGAAATCTATACCTCCAATGAGTGATTTATTTAAAATGACTGGTATGGAGTTACCTAGTTTTTTAGGAAAAGAAATAAAACCTGAAGAGCCAAAAAAAGTAGTTAAGAAAATAGTTGAAGAACCAAAAAAAACAGAAAAGAAAACTAAATAACAAATTAAACTGACATCAAAAATGTCAGTTTTTTTTATTATGTATAAAATTATGCTAATGAAAACACAAATAAGAAATTTTATGATATAATTTACTGAAAAGGGGGGAGATTACATGATTGAATTTTTTGAGAGCATAAATCCCATTGTGGCTGCATTAATTGGGACTGGATTTACTTACTTCATGACTGTTGCAGGAGCTGGACTTGTATTTCCATTCGCGAAAATTAATATAAATATTCTTAATGGTATGTTAGGCTTTAGTGCTGGAGTGATGATTGCTGCCTCATTTTGGAGTTTATTAAATCCAGGAATATTATTAGCTGAAGAATTAGGTATGATTCCTTGGGTACCTGCAGTTATAGGGTTCTTAGCTGGTGGAGCTTTCTTGATGTTCGTAGATAGAGTATTACCACATTTACACCAGGAATCAAATCACAAAGAAGGTGTAAAAAGTTCTTGGCAAAGATCTACATTGTTAGTATTGGCAATAACGCTTCATAATATACCCGAAGGATTAGCTGTTGGGGTTGCATTTGGTGCTGCTGCAGCTGGATTACCAGGAGCTTCAGTAGGAGCTGCTGTTGCATTAGCAATCGGGATTGGGATTCAAAACTTCCCTGAAGGAGCTGCTGTGAGTATACCTTTAAGAAGAGAAGGAATGCCTAGAGGAAAAGCCTTTATGATTGGACAATACAGCGGTATTGTCGAACCAATTTCCGGAGTATTAGGCGCTATATTAGCAGTTACAATGAGAAATTTTTTACCATATGCATTAGCTTTCGCAGCTGGGGCTATGATTTATGTTGTTATTGAAGAATTAATTCCTGAATCACAAATGTTGAAAACCTCAAAGGTAGCGACAGTTGGAGCGATGCTTGGATTCGCTGTAATGATGCTTCTAGATGTTGCTTTAGGATAAAAAAGAACTTTAAAAAGTTCTTTTTTTAATTATTAAATTTTTCTTGTAGATAGTTTTTCTAAAAAAATATATATGATATAATTATTTAAACAAAAACTAATATACCTGATGACTATTCTTAAAATTTTGATAAGTTTTTATATGGAGGTCTTATGAAAAAGGTTATTGAAAAAATTAAATACAAGTTTGATCAGTTTTTATCATTAGGAACAGTCGCTCTAGTTCTATCACTTTTTTTAGTAATGTTTATAATTGTATTATTAGTGGGATTCATTATTTTTGTATTTAACCCAGAATTCAACTTAGGAAGTTTGATTTGGATTAGTTTCATGCAGACATTAGATCCAGGTAATTTGAGTGGCGAACAAGGATCTGGTCTTTATATGGTTCTAATGACATTAGCTACTATTGTCGGTATTTTTATTACTAGTTTATTCATTAGTTTTATTTTAAATGGGTTTCAAAACAGACTAGAAAAACTTAGTAGAGGAAGATCCAAAGTAATTGAGAAAAATCATACATTAATTCTTGGCTGGAACAATAATATATACGTTTTAATAAATGAATTGATTGAGGCAAACAGAAGTATTCGTAAAGGGATAATTGTGATTCTTAGCGATATGGATTCTGTAGAAATGAATAGGAATATTAAGGATAATATCCTCAAGACATATAATACAAAGATTATTTGTAGGAATGGCTCTATATATAAGAGTTCTGATTTAGCAATGTGTAATATTGTTAAAGCAAAATCAATTATTATTAACCAAAAAGATATGAATACTATAAAGTCATTGTTGGCGATAGTAAACTCCGAGTTTTACACTAATGGTCAAGGGCATATTTGTGCATTAATGTATGATAATCTAAATATATCAGTAGCCAAAACAATCGGAAAAGACAAACTTGAAATCGTGTATTTAAAAAGTGCGATAACAAGAATTATAGCTCAAACTGCCTTACAACCAGGATTATCATATGTGTATAGTGAGTTGTTGGAGTTTAAGGGAGACGAAATATACTTTTATGATACTGAAGAGATGATTGGCAGTACATTCTATGATGTAATATTTAAGTTTGAACAAGCGATTGTCATTGGAATTATGAAAGATAAAACGTCGATAATAAAACCTAGTTTTGACACAATAATTGAAAAAGGAGATAGGTTAATTCTAATTTGTGAAGATGAGGATACAGCCATTGTTGATGAAGAGAAACATTTATTGGATGAATCTATTATAAAAAATGCTAAACGGAAATCTAGCTTAAAAAAAGAAGTGGTATTTGTAATCGGATTTAATAGAAAGACAAAATCAGTTATTTGTGAATTTAATAACTATTTGATAAAGGGATCGGTTATAAAGGTTTTAGTCAATTCTGAAGAATATATTCAAGAACTTAATGCTCTAAACTCAGAACTTGATAACATTGAAATACAAACTTTTGTAGGTGAAACATTTTCAAGAGAAGTATTAAACACATATTTAACTAAACTTTGTGAATCAGTAATTATCTTTGCTAATGAGAATGTTGAAGGTGAAGAAAAAGACTCTCAAACACTGCTAACCCTTCTCCATTTAAGAGATATTGAGGAGATCAAGCAGACTAAATTTGATATAATTGCTGAAATTGCAGATGTCAGAAATTCAGAAATAGTTGATCTAGCTAAAGTGGATGATTTTATAATAAGTGAGTTAATGGCAAATAAAATGCTAGCTCAAATATCAGAAAACCGATTCTTAAAAGACATATTTGATCATCTTTTATCCGATGAAGGCTCAGAAATCTACCTTAAGCCAATAGAACTCTACGTTGATATTACGAATCCAGTAGATTTTTATACAATAACTGAGTCAGCCATAAAAAAAGATGAAATACCGATTGGATACAGAATTTTAGAAACTGGTTCAGTTCCATTAATCAAACTGAATCCAACTAAATCCAACAGAATTCAATTTCAAAAAGGAGACTCCTTAATCGTAATATCTGAGGACTAAAAAAGCTTAACATTTAAGTTAAGCTTTTCTATGACTATATATGTGCTATATTGTTCTCAAACCATTGACCTAACAACTAAATTATTATAAAATACATTAGAGGTTAAGTTGGAATGAAATAAAATGTGAAATACATATAACAAAGCATCAGAAATCAATGCTTTGTTATAGTCGGGTCTGTTGGAGCCTCAAAAAGTTCTTCCAATGTTACATTTAGAACTTTTGATAGCCTAAATGCTAGTTCCAAGCTTGGAGAATATTTATTTTTTTCGATTGAGTTAATTGTTTGTCTAGTGCATCCTGTTAGATCTGCTAGGGTTTCTTGGGTTATGTTCTCAATGCTTCTATATACTTTGATTTTATTTTTCATATCTGTTACTCTCTGTTATAATTAATGATAACAACTAGACTAGTAATAGCGTATGCAAAAGCAAAGGTAGAATAACCGATGAACCAAAGCCAAGTGACTGGAACGGTTCCAGCATCTCTATTGATTATAAAAACGATTATACATAGCAAGAAAACATACATGAGCGATAATATCATACCAGTACCATAGGATTTCTTTTGAACATAATAATCTCGTTCATCAACAACATTTTCTTTATTTTGAGTTAGTATCATTGTAATAGCGAAACCCAACATTGAAATTGCTAAAACAATTGAATTAATTAAAAAATGTATTTTGTTAGAAAGATATTCTGTTGGTCCAACAATTATGAAGTATACTGACATAAAAACAAATAAAGTCCCAAACATAGAACTTACAATCACAGCTCTTTTATAAGATGTATTCATAGTATCACCTCTTATTTAAATAGTATAACATCTTTTACAAAATGTCAAGAACCTTTTACTTTTATATTAAAAATTAAATCAAATCTAAGGAGCTAAAAATGTATAAAATTGAAAAGAAAGAAATCCTAAATGTTGATGTTGAACTAATGATTGTCAACGCACCTCTAGTAGCTAAAAATACTCGACCAGGAAACTTCCTGATTATTAGAGTCGATAAATTTGGTGAAAGAATTCCATTGACTATAGTAGAAACAAACAAAGATAGTGTAACAATAATTTATCAGAAACTAGGCTATTCAACTACCTTATTAAGTAAAATGAAGGTAGGAGATAGCTTATTTGATGTGGTAGGACCTCTGGGACAACCCACTCACATAAAAGAAGTAAAAACAGTATTGGGTATTGCTGGAGGAGTTGGATCAGCACCATTATTTCCTCAACTTAAAGAATATGCAAGACTAGGCGCTAAAGTTGATTTAATCATTGGAGGTAGGACAAAAGAACATTTAATTTTAATAGATAAATACAAACAATTTTGTGAAAACATCTATTATGCAACTGATGATGGTTCTTTTGGTACAAAAGGTTTTGTAACCCAAGTTGCTGAAGAGATTTATCAAACAAAAAAATATGATTTATCAATCGCAATAGGTCCGCTTATAATGATGAAAAATACTGTAGCTTTAAATAAGAAATACAATATTGAAACAGAGGTTTCTTTAAATCCAATCATGATTGATGGGACTGGAATGTGTGGGAACTGCCGTGTAACAATAAATGGAAAAACAAGGTTTGCTTGTGTAGATGGACCAGATTTTCCCGCAGAAGGCATCGATTTTGATGAACTGATGGCAAGACAAAACTATTACAAAGAAGAAGAAAAACATATATGTAAATTGAAGTTGGGTAAATAATATGAAGATAGACAGAACAATAATGCCAGTTCAAAATCCTGAAGATAGAAGTGTTAATTTTTGTGAAGTTGCTTTAGGTTTTGACTTTGAGTTAGCTAAAATAGAAGCGAGTAGATGTCTCCAATGTAAAAATCCAAGATGTGTAAAAGCTTGTCCAGTAAATATTGATATTCCTAAATTTATAAAACAAATTAATGAGGAAGAATTAAGTGAAGCGTATTTCACTATCTATAAGTCTAATATTTTACCATCTGTATGTGGCAGGGTATGCCCACAAGAAAAACAATGCGAAGGAGCTTGTATTCTAACATTTAAAGATAAAAGTGTTTCTATCGGAGCTTTAGAAAGATTTCTAGGTGATTACGCATTAGAAAACGATTTAAAAATTGATGAATGTATTATAGAAAATAACATAAAAGTAGCTATCGTTGGTAGTGGACCTGCGGGACTAAGTGCCGCAGCTAGTCTAAGAAGGATGGGATATACTGTAGATGTCTACGAAGCGCTTCATGAATTTGGTGGGGTTCTAAAATATGGAATACCAGATTTTAGATTACCAAAGGACATCGTGGATAAAGAAATTAGTAAAGCCAAAGATTTAGGTGTAAATTTTTATAAAAACGTTATTATTGGCAAATCAATAACAATAGATCAATTATTAAACGAGTATAAATATAAATCAGTCTTTTTAGGAAATGGAGCTGGATTGCCCAAATCTTTAGGTGTAGAAGGCGAAAACTTAACCGGAATTTATTTTGCAAACGAGTTTCTAACTAGAGTTAACCTAATGAAGGCAAACAGATTCCCAGAAGCACCTACTCCAGTCAGAATTGGACAAAATGTCGCTGTGGTCGGCGGTGGGAATGTAGCTATGGATGCTGCTAGAACTGCTAAAAGACTAGGTGCTAAAAATGTATTTGTTTTATATAGAAGAGACATGAATGCTCTTCCTGCAAGGTTAGAAGAAGTTCATCATGCGATTGAAGAAAATATAGATTTTAGACTGTTATTAAATCCAGTTCAATATATAGGTGAGAATTACCGAGTTAAACAAGTAAAATGTGAAATAATGGAGTTGGGTGAAGAAGATGCATCTGGTAGAAGAAGACCAATGCCGACAAATAGATTTAAAACATTTGATATAGATTCAAGTATAATTTCTATTGGGCAAAGTCCAAATCCAATTATAAAAAATGCTACTCCGAATCTTGATACAGATTCTCGAGGTAGAATAGTAGTTAATGAATATCAAACATCAGTACCCGGAGTATTTGCCGGAGGAGATGTGGTTAGTGGAGCAGCAACTGTAATTCTAGCTATGGGTGCAGGAAAAGAAGCAGCTGTTGAAATGGATAAATATATTAGAAATTTAAAGTAAATAAATCAATTACAGATAAGAGGATATACATGGAAAAAAAACAAAACCCGGAATTAACAAAAAGAGATAATTGGATTCATATAATTAAATTCACACTATTTTCAGCTTCTGCTGGAGCTATTCAAGCTTTATCATTTACATTACTATTTGAAGTTCTAGCTATGAAGGAAAGTATAGCCTATTTTATAGCTCTAGTATTATCGGTGTTATGGAATTTCACTTTAAATCGTAAATTCACTTTCAAATCAGCAGCTAATGTTCCGAAAGCAATGTTTAAAGTCGCTTGTTATTACGCTGTATTCACTCCTTTATCAACTTGGTGGTTTGATGCTTTAGCAAATATCGGTTGGAATGAATACGTAATTTTAGGAGGAACAATGCTAATTAATTTTGTTAGTGAATTCCTATTTACAAGGTTTGTTGTTTATCACAACGACATAAATACTGCTATCAAAAAATAGTTTTTCATAAAAAAAAACCTTAGAAATTAAGGTTTTTTATTTTGTTAATTATTTTATACGGCTGTACCAATAGGTACAAATACTCTAGTAGCTAGTTCTTTGTCTAACATATATAAACCAGCACCTTTAACTATTTTAACTTTTTCAATTAGTTTAGAAAAATTGTCTTCCTCTTCAACTTGTTCGTCGATATACCAATTTAAAAGACTTACACTTGCATAATCACTTTCTTCAATCGCCAATTTCATTAGATTATTAATTCTTCTAGTAACTTCTTTTTCATGATTAAGTGAAGCTTCTAAAACCTCTAATACTGACCCAAATTCGTTTTTAGGTGTTTCGAAACCTCTGATTTCTACACGACCACCACGTTCATTAACAAAGTTCATAAACTTTTGAGCGTGTGCCATTTCTTCTTGAAATTGCACGTCAAACCAATTTACAAACCCTTCTAAAGATAGGCTTTCCAAATAGTTTTTCATTGCTAAGTATACAAATGCAGATTCTATTTCAAAGTTAAGTTGAGTATTTATTGCTTGTTCTAATTTTTTATTCATTATTATCACTCCTTATCAACTTAATTATATAACATAATATAACAATAAACAATTGTATTGCGCTTATTTTTTAAAAGAACTATAAAAATCTTCAAGTTCTTTATAATTATTAATTCTAATGACTTTTACGTTACTATTTTTGATAATGATTTCTATTCTTGGTTTAACATTTATCGCAAATTTTTTTACATATTCTATAAATTCGAGATCCATAATGCTATTGTCAAAACCAGGAACAATATCGTCTCTAGGTTCGTTGTTTTTTATTCTCTCTATTACATTGTTTAGACAAATTTCTGAATCAATATCTAAATATATGAGTGTGTCAGCTGATTCTAATCTTAATTCCAGAGTACCTGTGTAATTACCATCTATTATGTATTTTTCGTTTTGGTTTTGAAATTGTAGAATCTTGTTTTTTAATTCTTCTCTAGTAATTTGATGATAGTTATCTATATGAAAAATCCTATCCAAATGTAATATAGGATAGTTCAGCAACTTACTGAGTATTTTTGAACAAGTAGATTTACCGCTACCTGGGCAGCCAATTATAAGAATTTTTTCCATGGTTACTCCTTTAATAAATAATCAAAAAGGCTATTTCTAGCCTTTTATTAACTAAAGTTTTAAGTCTTCTACACTATCTAAATATTCTTTGATAGGTGTAACAACTTTTTTAATTGTTCCATCTTTGAAAGGATTATCTAAACCCGCACTTTCAACTAAACCAGTGAATGGTTTTGACCCACCTAATTTACATAAAGCTAAATAACTAGCAAAAGCAGATTCGTGATTTTCACGAGATTTAATAAAATATTGGAAAGCACAAACTTGAGCTAATGTATAATCTATATAGTAGAATGGTGAAGAGAATATATGCCCCTGTTTAAACCAATAAGTTCCTTTTTCCATGAAAGAGTCATCGCCATAGTCCTTGTATGGTAAATATTTCTTTTCAAGACTTCTCCAGGTAGATTTTCTTTCATCTGGAGTCATTTCAGGTTTTTCATATACTATATGTTGAAACTCATCTACTAAAACGCCATATGGCAAAAACGTTAAAGAAGAAGAAAGGTGTTGAAATTTAAACTTTTCTGTATCTTGAATAAAGAAGTTTTTCATCCATGGCCAAGTTATAAATTCCATACTCATAGAGTGAATTTCACAAGCTTCAAGTGTTGGCCAACGGTAACTAGGAATTAAATCTTTTGATTGATAAACTTGAAAAGCATGCCCAGCTTCATGAGTTAAAACTGTTACATCGTGAGCTGTACCATTAAAATTAGCAAATATGTATGGTGTAGCGTATTTTGGTATAAATGTACACCAACCACCACCTGATTTTCCAGGTTTGGCATCTAATTCTAAAACATTCATATCTACCATTCTATGGAAAAACTTACCTGTTTCAGGTGACAACTCATCATACATTTTAATAGCTCTTTCGACTTGCCAAGCTCTATCACCTTGTGGCTTTGGATTACCTGATTTGAAAGATAAGGCTAAATCATATGATTTGTAATCAGCTATACCAATTCTTTTTGCTTTTCTATCTGCTAAATCTTTAGCTAATGGAACTATGTGTTCATATACTTGGTCGCGATACTGTTTTACATCAGCTGCGTCGTAGTCTGTTCTACCTAGACGATCATAGCCTAATTGTAAATAGTTTTTGTACCCTAATTTATGGGCTATTTCAGTTCTGATTTTTACCATTTCGTCATAGATTCTATCGATAGTTGTTTCATTTTCAGACATAAATCCTGAAACAGCTAATTGTGCTCTATGTCTTGTGTCTCTTTCGGGTTTTTGTAAAAACGGCCCCATTTGACTTAAATTATAGACTCCACCATCAAATTCAATTTTTGCACTGGCTAATAATTTTGAATATTCAGTAGATAACTGATTTTCCTTTTGAAGGTCAGGGATTATTTCTGGCTTAAAAGTTTTCTGAGATAATTCAGTTTGTTTAAAAATTAGTTTTCCTAATTTTTTTTCTAAACCAACACGATTTTTAGATACTAAAAGTTTCTTATTAAATGCTTGGTAAGATTCCTGAAGATTTGGTGAATTTAAATCAAAAAAATCTTGCTCTGATTCATAGAATTTATCAGTCGTATCGATTGCGTTTCTTATACTCGCAAGGTTTTCTAAAGTGTCAATTTCGTCCATCAAATCAAATACTTTTTGTATTGCTAATAGTTCTGTCTCTAAAGATTCAGATTCACCAATTAATGCAGTTAAATCTGCTAAATCCTTTTGAGTTTTTTCAATATCAGGTCTCTGATATTTAAAATCATTAAATTTCATAATATACCTCTCTATCTTAACATTATTATTAGTCTATCATAATTTCACTTAATACGCTAGCCCTCTACCTTAATATCTGATATAATATTATAAGATATTATATTTGATGGGGTGACAGTATGGATAAGAAATTAATAGATATTATGAAATACGAACAAAAGAACAAATATATGTTTGAGGGTGTAGACAAACTAGAACTGGTATATAAATTAATTGAATACATTGGTGATATGAATTCAGAAATTCGCGACTCTTTACTATACCCAAATATTGCTCATTTGTTACATGACAAGCATTTAACTAAAGAAGAACTTATTCAGATTACTGAGTTGTTAATTGGTGATGAATATTTAACTTATGATATGGAGAATAAAGAAAAGTATTCTGTATTAAAAAGGTCATTTACTACTCTTCAGTTAGTTATTCTTGTTTTTGTACATAATCGAGATGATTTATATACATCTGAAATGCTTAATAGGATATTAAATACGTTTATTAACTACTACAAAAATGAAGCAATATTGATTGGATACAAAGAAGAAGTAGGGTGGCTACATTCAATAGCTCATGGGGCTGATTTCTTTGCTCAAATAGTGAAGTGGAAAGAAATTAGTGAGACGAGTTTGAGAACGATTTTTGAAGTCATTAGAGATAAATTCCTAATAGATTCATATAATTTTGTGTCTGACGAAGATGAAAGAACGGTTACCGCAATTGTCAATGCAATGAATAGAGAGATTTTGAAAGAAGAATTTTGGACCGATTGGGTAAAAGGATTTGATAATTATAAAAAACCAGAGACTTACCCTGAAATATATATCTATAAGAACAACAAGAAGAATCTATTGAGGTCTTTATATTTTAGAATACTCAACGAGGAGAAAAATCAAGATTTAGTCAAATTATTAGAAGAAAAAATTAAAGAAATGGAGAAAAGATAAAGCTTATGAAAATTAAACTCGATTCTCCTTTTCCTTTAATTCATCCAAACCCAGTAGTGATTATTGGAACTAAATATAATGATAATGTTAATTTTACTACGATAGGTGATGTGGCTGTTGCGGGGCTAAAGCCAGCTCTAGTAATGATTAGTTTACATGAAAATTATCTAAGTACATCTTATATAAAGAAAACAAATAAATTTTCTATTAATATAGCCACTAAGGAAATATTACCATTCGTAGATTTCTGTGGAGTTGTATCTGGTAAGAACAGAGATAAATCTTTAGAAGTGAACTATACACTTATTAATGATTTGCCTATAATAGATGACTCACCGATTAGTCTACTTGTTTGTGTGGAACATTCATACAAATATGAGCAAAGAGTTATAATGGTCTGTAGAGTTTTAGAAACTTATGTGGCCGAGGAGCTTATCAAAATGAACAAATTTGATTTATCATCCATTAACTCAGTTGTATATGGTTTGGACAATAAGTACTATACTACAAATGATATAATTGGCGAAGGGTATTTCGAATATAAAAAACATAAAAAAAAGTGTGATTAAGTTCACACTTTTCTTATACTTTATTAATAGTTAAAACTCTATTTATAAATATTTTTTAGTTTATAAAGATTATACTAATCCAGACCCAAACAATGTAGCACAAACTAAACTAATTGTTGTCATTAATTTGATCAAGATATCAATAGCTGGTCCAGCTGTATCTTTTAATGGATCACCTACGGTATCACCAGTAATACCTGCTTGATGAGCTAAACTTCCACGTCCTCCATTATGTCCGGATTCAATATATTTTTTAGCATTATCCCAAGCACCACCAGCATTAGCCATAAATATAGCTAACATAATACCACTAATCAGTGTACCAGCTAGCATTCCACCAAGAGCTTCAGCTCCAAATACGAATCCAACAACTAATGGAGTTCCGATAGCCAATAAAGCTGGGAATATCATTTCTTTTAGAGCTGCATCAGTTGAAATCTTAACGCATTCTGCGTAATCAGGTTTACCTGTTCCTTCTAGGATACCAGGTATATCTCTGAATTGCCTTCTAACTTCATCAATCATCTTATTAGCTGCTCTACCAACACTCTTAATAGTAAGTGAACTAAATAGGAAGGCCAACATACCGCCAATCATTAATCCAGCAATTACATTTGGTTTAGTGATATCAATACCGGTTAAACCAGCCGCTTGAGTAAATGCACTGAATAATGCTAAAGCAGTTAATGCAGCACTACCAATTGCGAAACCTTTTGCGATAGCAGCAGTAGTATTACCAACGCTATCTAATTTATCAGTAATTTCTCTAACTTCTTTATCCATATTAGCCATTTGAGCAATACCACCAGCATTATCTGCAATTGGTCCATAAGCATCTACTGATACTGTCATACCAGCCGTTCCTAACATTCCAACAGCTGCTAAACCAATTCCATATAGTCCTCCGAAGTAGAAAGCAAAAACAGTTCCTACAGCAATCATAATAACTGGAAAAGCAGTACTCTGCATTCCTGTTGCAATACCACTAATAATATTAGTTGCATGTCCAGTTTCTGATTGTTTAGCTATTTCTTTAACAAAACGATATTCAGAAGCAGTGTAATATTCACTAACAAAAGCAATAAATAATCCAACAGCTAAACCAATTATAACTGAAATAAATGGTCCATATAAATAATCTAAATGAGAAGTATTAAATATACCTTTTGAAACAAAATACCAGTTAAGTATCAATACAATTAAAACGAATAATCCAGCACTGGTATAGGTCCCTAGTTTTAATGCTTTGTGTGGATTTGAACCTTTTTTCCCTTTAACAAATAGAGTACCAATAATTGATGATAAAATACCAAATCCGGCAACGATCAAAACAAAGATAACACCTTCAACGTTAAACCATAAAGCACCAATTGTTGCTGCACCAATTATGGAACTAACATATGACTCTAAAAGGTCACTACCCATACCGGCTACATCACCAACATTATCACCAACATTATCAGCAATAACTGCTGGATTTCTTGCATCATCTTCAGGAATCCCTGCCTCAATTTTCCCTACTAAATCTGCACCAACGTCAGCGGCTTTAGTAAAAATTCCACCACCAACTCGACTAAATAACGCAATACTAGAAGCACCTAAACTATAACCAGCAGCAATTTCAACTGCGTGGTAAGCCTCGATATCTAAACCTTGGTTTGCGATTGTAAATACGATTATTACTCCTAACAATCCAAAACCAACAACACACATTCCCATTACAGCTCCGCCTTTAAAGGCAACACCTAATGCTCTTTGCATTCCGTGATGTTGTGCTGCAGTGGCAGTTCTTGAATTTGATTCAGTTGCACTTTTCATACCGATTAATCCGGCTGAAGCACTGAATACTGCCCCTAGAACGAAAGCTAAAGCGCTTTGTAGCCCTAAAGGTGAAATCCAAATTACAAAAAACGCAATAAATACAAAAATTATGATAATCAAGTATTCACGTCTGATAAAGGCATTTGCGCCTTCTTTAATATAGCCAGAAATTCTAACTACATCTTCATCTCCTGTTGGAGATTGTAAAACTTTACGGTAAAGAAAAAATGCATAAATGATAGCTAGTAAGCTTAAACCAAATGCAATGTAAATTAAATATGTCATGTTCTCCCCCTAAACAATTTAATTATTTTACATATTGTAACAAAATGAAGCATCTATTTCAATAGGTTTATCAAAAAAATATGAATATTTGTTCATATTTGTATTTTGATATGAAAAAAGCGATAAAAAATCTATCGTTTTTTTCAATCCCCTATTATTTTTATTAAAACTCTTTTATTTCTTAAACCGTCAAATTCTCCATAAAATATTTGTTCCCACGGCCCAAAATCAAGTTCGCCATTAGTTATTGCACAAACTACTTCCCTACCGAAAAGCTGTCTTTTTATATGTGCATCTGCGTTGTCTTCATAGCCGTTATGAAGGTATTGACTGTGCGGCTTTTCAGGAGCAATGCTTTCTAAAAATTTGTCAAAATCTTGATGCAAACCTTTCTCATCATCGTTAATAAAAACTGAAGCAGTAATATGCATCGCATTAACTAAAACAAACCCTTCTGAGATGGCGCTTTCATTGATAGCTTCCTCAACCAATGGAGTGATGTTTATGAATTCTCTTCTTTTTGTTGTTTTGAACCATAATTCTTTACGATAAGATTTCATTAGACTCTCCTTTTTTTGATTTGATTTTTGATAGAGTAAGGATTAATCCTAGTGCAATTGAAAGAAAACCAGCCATTAAGACTCGGTAGTTTTCTGGTAACATAAATGTGATTGTATGAGCTGGAATCCAAAATAATGGAATCGTTTTAAATATGACAAATCCAAAAAAGGGCTTCCATTCAATATTATCGATTATTTCATTAACTGAAATCTTAGCTTTTTTCTTGATTTTTAAATCTATAAAAGTATCAGTAATTCTATGCAAGATCATAAAAGTAGGTGCAAAAATGATATTCAGTATCAGACTAATCAAAAAAGCCCTATATAGGTTACTTATAAATCCTGTGCCGGAAACATTAGGAAGAAGATTTGAATTCATTGCTTCAGTAACTCCCGAAGCAAAAACTTTAAACATTAAAACAAATCCCATACCAAGAATTCCCCAAATAAAGAATCTAGGAAGTATACCTTTTCTAGAAAGATATTTGCCAGATGATATTCTATTGGCTAGCATTTCTCCCATTGAAGCCAAAATTGATGTCTTCAAGAAACCCATCAAATAAGGAAAACTTTCAGTTAGGGATTCGAATCCTTCTCTAGTAAACGGAATAATAAAAATACTAATAATTAATAAAAAAATTGATATAAAAATCAAATCAGATTTTTTCATAAGCACCTCCGTCTGTTTAAAATATTATATCATGAAATCTCAGAAAACAAGCGAATACTAAAAAACATTTGAATTTGTTTTTAGATATTGTATAATTTTATTATATATGGAGGACGTAATGGAAAAGTTAAAGAAATTTTTAGAAAACAACCCGCAAGCAAAAATTTTAGATGTCGGTACGGGTAGAGGAAATTTTATTGGATTGATTGATCACTTGTACAAAGATTATGAAAAAATAGTTGGTATTGATATTCTAGGCAAAGCAGTTGAGATGGCAAGTAAATATTTTGAAGATAACGGGAAAATTGAAATTATCGAAAAAGATATTATAAATACCGGATTTCCAAAAGAACATTTTGATATTGTTTGTTTATCTAATTCCCTTCATCATTTAGATGATATTTTAGGAAGATTTAAATCAATGGAAACTTTGGTTAAACCTGGAGGGTATTTATTATTTAATGAAATGATGAAAGACAACCTAAACAAAAAACAGATCAGTCATAAGCTTATACATCATTTTAGTGCTAAACTTGATCGAGAAATGGGAATGACTCACAATGATACTTATAACAGACAAGAAATCATTGACGTTATTAAAGCAAACTCAAAATTTGATTTTGTGGATGCTTGGGACATGGAGGTTCCAACAGAGGATGCCTCAAAGGCTGAAATTGAAGGAATGATCAAAACCGTCGATATGTTACTCAGTCGTTTAAACGATGAAAAGTTGATAATGACTCATACTGCAGAGGCAGAAGAAATAAAACAATATATTAAGGAAAACGGGATTCAAGCTTGTACTCAACTTTTAGTAGTACTTAAAAAAGCATAAAAATATAAGTCATTTCGATTGAAATGACTTATTATATTTATTTGATGGTTTCATACATATTTTCAGCTATGTTAACAATTGAAACTATATATTCCTTTAAACTCTCAAAATCACTTTTAGTTAATTTCTTGATTTTCCTAAATTTATGATAACCATGTAAAGCAACATGAACATCACCACCTATACCTGATAAGAAAACTGGCATCTTACTAGTGTGTAGTTTTTTATATAAGGTATAGTATTTTTTCGGGATATCTTTAGTTTGACCTTCTTCAACATATTCTTTGATATCACTATCAAAATTGACTTTGACCATCTTTCTATTTTTTAACCTAGGTCTACCCTTAGATCTTAATTGGAAAGTATTATCAGGCCTAATACCTAAGATAAAATACAAACCATCGATGTGAATAATAGTTGACTTGTTAACTTGAGTATAAATATACGTATCATAGATGGTAGTATTGTAGCCACCTTTACTTGTAAAGTTTAGTTTATATCTTAAATATCTACCGTTACCCAAAGGAAATAATCCTCCCTCTACAATAAACTCTTTATCTTTAAGAAAAGCTTTAATTGAAATATTTGTATTTTGATTTAGATTTATGTCTTCGACAGCTTTTTTATATAGAAAATTAAACAGAGGTTTGTTACTGTGAAATACAAAATTCAATATTACTAGGGTTATAATTAATAATCCTGTGATTCCTGAAAGAATATAAAAAGCAATTATAATTCCATTATTGGACAAGTTTGTACCTAACAAAAAAGCGATAACAGAAACAACTAGAAATGAAACAGTTATAATTGTCATAATTTTCATAGTTTTTTTCTTTTCAATTATTTGTAATTCTTCGTAGTCGTTTAATATATAATTAAAACCTGTATCATTATAATTTTCCATAATAACCTCCAATTACATTTATAGTATATCACATGATATTTTATAAACACGGTATCAATTTTTTTTAAAATTACAATATGTGTAAAAACACAAATACATTTTGTGCTTATATTTTTATATTATCAGAGTTAATATTGATTTAAATCAGTATAACTATAATTTCCTACAGAATTATTAAATTTTTTAGTGTATAAATATTTGCTAAACATATGTAAATAAAGTGATATTTTTAAATTATGAATCTGTGTTGTGTTTTAGAGATCAATACGATATAATAATTAAAAAATAAAAATTTAAATAAAATTGCTGTATTACTTGGATGAAAAGAAAAAAAGCAGATTTTTTGCCTTCTTTAAAAGTAGATTTAAGCTAATGTTGTTTAAACATAGAAAAAGACAAATTAAAAAATTAATTTATCTTTTACATTTCATTATTTTTTTAGGGTGTTACCTTACTGAATAATCAATTCAACAATATGAACTTGACTTCATCTGATTGAATTATTACCTAATTGGCAAAATATTTCAAAGTTCAAATTTTAATATGGAAGTGTAGATTTATTGTTTTATGATATAATTAATGATATATGTTCTATAATAAAACTATAATTAAAGGATTTCATTTTGAATAAATTCAGGTTCGCCAGAATCTTCAAAATCGAAATGTTTATGAATCATAGGTATTCTTGAACGAAGAAGCAAAATATATTCAGGTTCACCAGAGTCTTCAAAATCTAATAATAATATATATTCAGGTTCGCCAGAGTCTTCAAAATCTAATAATAAAATATATTCAGGTTCGCCAGAATCTTCAAAATCTAATAATAATATATACTCAGGTTCGCCAGAGTCTTCAAAATCTAAAAGAGCAGTTGTGTTCACTTCGTTAATATCTTGTGCATTAACTGTGAAAAATCCAATTCCAAATAACATAACAAATAATAATATAATTTTTTTCATTTAATTCACCTCACATATATAATACTTTTTTTGATTTAAGTTATACAGCGCATATATGTCACACTTAAAGGAAAACACTATGAATTCAATGGAGCTTTGCAACTACCTTGAAAAAATTAGATATGGAAGAAACGTTTCCCAAGAAGAATTTGTTTCTGGGATTGTTTCAATTCGACAATATCAAAGGTATAAAATTGGAGAAAGTGTTATCCCTTATGACAAAATTGAACAATTTGCTGAAAAACTTGGGTTGAATTCAAAAAAATTATTATCAGAATTTGAAAAAGAGAAAAGTTTACAATATACAAAGATTAATGCATTTTACAATGCGGTAGCAAATAATGATTATAAAAATGCAATTCAGCTTAAAGAAAAATTAGACCAGGATCTTATTATTTCTTCTGAAGGTAAAAAATATTACGAGCATGCAAATATAGTCTACAAGTATTATTCAAGAAAATATACACTAAATGAAGTAATTAATAAAGTTACTGAACTAATTAATTATCCCGAAATATTAAAACAACAATATTTTACAGATGTTGAAGTATTGATTTTAAGTTTCTTGCTAAGTGTTTTTATTGGTAAGCAACAAGAAATGTTACTTAATCGACTAAATTCCATATTTGATTGTTCTGATAATATTATGTCAGGAGATAGTGATTATATATATACATTGATTTTGGTTCGTATTGCGAAAGTTTTTGGAATCAAGAAAAACTTCCCAAAAGTAATCTATTATTGTGAAATTGGATTAGAAAGAGGAATAGCTCATAAACAATATTATTTGTGGGAATATTTCTTTTATTATAAAGCTTTAGCACATCATGCTTTAGGTCAAAGCGAATTGTTTGACGATGCTCTTCTTAGATGTTTTAACGTGCTTACTATGGAAGGGAACCATTCTAAAATGGTAAAATTTACTTCATTAATTGAAAAAGATTTTAAAATAAATTTCAGACAACATGTTGTTAATCTAATTATATCACCTGATAAAAACAAACTTGAATAAATTTTTTTGCTCAAAAGGTTTCCATATCATATGGTTAATTATCTAGGCGATTTGTGAGCTGTATCGATTAATGTCATTTTTTTGGTATTGGTTTTTTTGCGAATTTATGATAAAATTAAAGGGCATTAAACCCGACTTTGAATAATTTTACAATAATTAGCTTCTAGTTTTACTCGAAATTTAATTTAAGGTTAATTTATTTTTTTATCTGTTGGGATACTTATTATACTTATGATATAGAATATTTCTGTAATATTAATGTTATATTTTCGCGGTTTAACGTAATTAACTGTCTATTTATACAATATTATAGTCTTTCCATATATTATGAAAAGCTATGATATCGTTTTCATTCTTTTTTTTTATATACCCATTGATTTTGAGGAATGAATTTTATATAATTAGCTACAAAATTCGTAGCTTTTATACATTTTTTATACATATGTGTTAAGGCACAAGAATAGGAGATTACATGAAAAATATTTACAAACTAATTTTAATGAGCTTTTTGATTTTTGGATTCTTAGGTTGTGGCGAAGAGGTATCAACCACTACAGCAACGACTGCAGTAACAACTGAAGTAACAAGTGCAGTTACAACCGTAGCTATTACGACCACTGAAGCGATAACCGAAACGACAGTAGTTACTACAGTTGATCTTGATCCTGTATTTGATGGTGTTCAAGATGTTTCAGTACTAAAAGGAGATTCTGATTTTGAACTCTTAAGTGGAATCACTGTTACTGACAATGAAGATGGTAATCTGTTTTCAAGTATTAACGTTGACGGAGCCGTAAGCATTGATGTTGCTGGGGAGTATCCTATTACTCTAACAGTTACTGATTCAGCCGGCAATGAAGTTACTGTATCTTTTACAGTTACAGTAGAACTTAGCGAAGACGAAGCAAATGCATTATTAGATGCAGAAGCCATAGTTCTTGACGTTAATGACCTTGTTTTACCAAGTGTTGGTGAAAACGGATCTAGATTTTATTGGATTACAGACCGTCCAGATGTTATAACTAAAAAAGGTTATATCATTCCACCTGGAATTGGGAGCGGCCCAGTTACAGTTACACTAACTACAAAAGTTATTAATGGTTCATTTTCTCAATATTTTGATTTTGAATTAATTGTTCAACCAAATGAAGAACTCACGGGAGAAATCTCTATGAGATCAGTTCCATTTGAAGGTACAAGCGAAGAATATGTTGTCGCAGACCAAACTGACGTGCCATTGTATTTTGTAGACAATGGAAATGTACCTTATATTGATGTAGAAACATTTTTATATTTAATTGAAGGGGCTATTGAACCAACTATGATTTCATTTACACCAGTAGGTACTGATGGTCTTTTATTGGAATATAGTGTTGATTATGAAGATTTTGATGGAAGCACAGTTACAGAAACTTATTCTGGGTATTTAGATTTTACACTAAATACATTTACAGTAAATACATTTAGTTTCTTCGGATCTTACATTGCATCAACAACCTCAGATTATGGAGAAGGTTTAAATTATGTAGATGCTGATTATGGTGAACCAAATGAAGTAACTATACCATTAGGTTTTTATAATATTGATTTATTAATGTATGATGACGGTGCAAATATGAATTATTTAATGCCTTTCCATGTAGCAGATTTACTTTTCGCAGGTGATGTATATTATGATGTATATTACAATGGAGATAAATTATGGGGTATTGACACATTTGGACTAAGCGGTGGTGAACCTGAAGATTTAGCTCTTCAAGATCAAATCAGAGTAAGTTCTTATAATTCTGAAGACATCCCAGAAGACCTTAGATGGGCAACATATAACTTCTTAGGACTAGCAATGGATTATTTTTATGGATTAAGAGAAACTTATGAAGTAGATACATATTTTGAAATTCTATCTGCACAAGCTGAACTTATGATAGAACCTATGAATGATGTTGATTTCTATTCTGAAGTATTTTATACAGCTTACAATTTAGACGATTTACATACATCACACATCTTTACAGGATACTACGAAGAACCTTATAACATGCAAGTTTACTTGAATGACTTAGGATCTAAGACAGTATCATTCTATGAAGGATTGTGGGCAATGCAAGACTTACTAGACTTAAAATATGGTTCATATGAAAATCTACCTGATGATACTCTATTAGATGGCGGAAAAACAGCAGTATTCTATATAACTGGATTTGATATTGATTCACCAGATAGATTTAAAGAATTTCTTCAAACACTACCAGCTCATACTGAAAATGTTGTTATAGATTTATCATATAATACCGGAGGAAATGTTGGAGCTGTATTAAGAATGTTTGGTTACATGACTGAAGAAACTATTATGTATCATTCTTATAATCCAGCAGATGGATCAACAAGCACTTACTATATTGAAAGCGACTATGTTGCTTACGATTTTGATTATTATATTGTTTCTTCAAGTGTTTCATTTAGCGCTGCCAACCTTATGATTTCAATGGCTAAAGAACAAGGTATTGCTACTATATTAGGAAAAGACTCTAGTGGTGGAGCATCTTCAATTGGAGTAATCCTTACACCAGACGGATCTGCCTTAATGATTAGTACTAATAACGTTCTAGCTACGAGAGTTGGGGATGAAATTAGTGGTTATGAATATTTAAGCGTAGAAGATGGAATAGAAGTTGATTATTTTATGTACAATGTTACCAGTGATGATTTGATTGTTTCGTTAATAGAAACTGCCAAAGCAGAGGCTGAATAAGGTACAATAAAAATTTTCAAGTAAATTGATAATAAAGTGATTTTATAAGTTACGATTTTCTTCACACATTTGCATAATTGTCATAATATACTATTATTGTATATACATCATTTATTTACATAAATTATTTACCTGATGTCTATTGTATTTTGCGCCAAAATGTGTTAGAAAAGAGTGGTATGCTTTATTAAATAAGGAGTTTGAATGAAAAAAAGATTATATGATTTTACAACTAGCAACGCGGTGATTTTTATTTTAGCGTATGCAATGTTACTAACACTTAATATATTTTCTGTTTCTCGAAACAATTGGGAAAATTTATCTGGCATACTGTTTCTAATATTTCTGTTGGTTAGTTTAGTAGCAATAATTACATATTTCGTTTTTATGGCTATCTCAATCGATGAAACGGCGATTAAACACCGAAGAAAACAGATTCTGAAAAAGGATTTAGATGTTTATGTTAGGCCAAATTACAGATTAAAATATAATGAAATCATATTTAGAGATAAAAATATTGATTACGAAATATTAAGTAAAAAACAAATTAGAAAAAACGAGATTGCAATTCAGTATTTTGATAAGTATGAATTTTATTTATTATCATATTTGGATATTGAAGAACTTAAACAATGGAGTAATGAATATGAGTCAAAAGAAAGAAAAAAATAGGATTAAAGAAGAAAGATTAAACGATTTCCTCGCCGAAGTAAGCAGTAAAGGCGAGGAACGCGTTTTAAATGAACAGAATAAACCATTAGAGCAAAAAAATGAGTTTGCTAAATTGGCATACCAATGCCCGAGTTGTCATAAGTTGATATCTAGCCGAAAACATCCATGTAAACATTGTGGATACAGTGGTTATATACCAATTAGTGATGAACAAACAAAAAAAATTCGTATGGTTTTATTCATAGTTATTCTTGTAGCTGCAATTGTGGTATATATTGTAACTAGATAATAGAATTTGCTGAATTTTATATGGTTTTTTTGTAAAAACCGCGATTATTTGAAGAAATTATGTAATAAATTTTACGTACATTTTTTTAAAAACAGTTGCTTTTTATCGCTAAAAATCATATAATATATAAATAAAATGGGCATTATGGAGAAATTCACAAATATGTGTAAAAAATGTCTGAAATACAAATTTCTCAAATTCACGAAAACACATTAGTTAGTTGCTATAACTAGTTGTTTTCTATAATAAAATGTTAATAATAACAGAGATGGGTGCGTTTAAACAATGATTTTTAAGAAATTTAAGTTTGTCAAGAGTATTATGTTACTCTTAATGGCTATTATGGTAATTACCTTAACAGCTTGTAATGGAGATGATGATGTCGTAGAAGAAGTTAATTATACTGTTATCTACGATGGCAATGGTGGTTATCTAGGAAATAAAACTTACAGCATAAGAAAATTACAAGTTGCTGAAAACAGTAAGTTACCAAAGTATTTATCTGAGTATACTCAAGATCCATATGTTGTATCAAGCTTAGGACTAGCGAATAGAATAGGTTATACATTAATTGGTTGGTATCTTGAAGAAAATGCTACTTATCAAGCAGATGTGCTTGGTTCATACATATACTTAGATACTGATGATGGTAACGGAGCATATCGAATTAATGAATTAGGTGAATATGTTTATGGATATATCCAAGATGACGCAGGAACACTTATTTATGTAAATGTTCAACCTCTTGGAGAAGATGACGATGAAGAAACCACTCAATATATATATTTCAATGGTGGTGACGGTTATGGTTTCTATATATATGATGAAGGTAATGCGAATCACGTTTCAATTTTAGAAGCTTCTGGAAGTTATCTTCTAGATGACCTTGATACATATGGTATTTCATATATGATTTACGATGAATTATCAGTTGATGAGCAAGATTTGTTTGCAGATATACCAAAATACTCGCAAGCATATTATGAATACACTGAAGCTGATGAGGGATTAACTAGATTTACATTTGACAGTGCATATGTTAATTTCCATTCAATAATGGTACTCGATCCAGAAGGTTTATATGTACTTGATGGAAGCGAATATTTTCTATTTGATGAAGAAAACGATGATCACTTAGAACTTCACCGTTATAGTGTGGACGAAAGATACATATTTACAGCTACAGACACAATTGTTTCACCTTCACAAATGGATAAATACAGTGCAACATTTGTTTATTGGGATTTTGAAAATCAAAGAGTAACTGAAGACATGGTGTTATTTGCACATTGGGAGAAAAAGTTAACTGTAGAATACATTCAAAAATCAGGCCAAACAACTTATCTTACTCAAAAACTTTTAGAAGATAATGTTACAACAGTTGATTTCGCAGTAGGAGAACCAATAGGGAAAGTTGAAACAATCCCAACATATACTGATCCTTCTAACGTAGAATATACTTTCGTTGGTTGGAGTTTATCAGAAACAGAGTATATACCTTGGGATTTTGATAATGATGTTTTCCCACCAGGGATTATCACATTAACTTTATATGCTTATATGATTGAAGGAGAATATACTAGGATTACAAGTGCAACACGTTTAGCAGAAGTTGCTAATGATCCAGATGGAAAATATTTACTTGTTAATGATATTGATTTAGAAGGACAAGAGTTCCTCAATGAATCACCTTTAGGTTTTACAGTCAGAGCAACCGCTTCTGCCGTAGCCGTACCATTTACCGGAGAATTTATTTCAATGGGATATAAAATTTCAAACTATACTATAGTTGTTCAAAACACACAGAAACTTCTTAATTCATTAAATGGGGTTATAGTTGTTATGGGATTATTCCCATATGTACAAGATGCCGTAATTGATGGAGTTATTTTAGAAAATGTTTCGATTACATTAGAAACAGTTGGTAGAGCTGCTAGTGTTGTCTGTGATTTAGGTGGTGCTGGATTAATAGGTACTGCATTAGACGGGAACACTGTGGTATCAAACGTAACTGTTGATGTTACAATAACAGCTACAGGTTCAAATCCAATTGATTTTCCTGTATATATAGGTGATATTATCGCAAAAGATGTTGATAATGTTACAATTTCCAATTCTACATCAACAATTGATTATTCTACTATTACAGCAGAAATAACAACAAGCACTTTAGAAGTGCACACATTAGATTAGGTTTCACTGAAGTTCAAATATATAAAAAATTTAAAAATGGAGGAAAAAAATGAAAAAAGTTTATTTGTTTCTTGTTACACTAGTTTTTGCATTAGCTCTCGTTGCTTGCGGCGGAACTGATACAACAGCTGCAACAACAGCAGCAACAACAGCTGCAACAACAGCAGCAACAACAGCTGCAACAACAGCTGCAACAACAGCTGTAGTAACTACTACTGAAGCGGCAACAACAACAGCTCAAGAAGTTACTTACGCAACAACTGAAACTACTACTGTATTAACACCTGTTTATGAAACAAGGGTTGTTAATGACGATTACACATTATTGCTTCAATCGTCAACTATGGATGGAGTATTTAACCCGTTCTTCTCTTCATCTTCTTATGATAATGATGTTATTGGACTTGTAAATGTAGGTTTAATGACTGTAGATGAAACTGGTGCAGTAGTTGCATCTGATTACTATCCTACAGTTGCACAAAGCTATTCAATCTTCTACACAGACGACTTATCAACATATGCTTCAAAAGATTCATATGAAGAAGGCGATTATGTAGTTTATGAAATGGTTATCAAAAATGACGCAAAATTTAGTGATGGAACTGCAATCGATGTTGAAGACGTTCTATTTAACTATTATGTATATTTAGATCCTTCTTATAATGGATCATCAACTTTATATACTTTACCTATTCTTGGTTTAGCTGATTTTAGATCTCAAGTTCCTGATTCTATCGTATTATCTGCAAAAGTAGATGCTATGTTAGAAGATGATGGAAGACTTACTGGATATGTTGCAAATGACGTATATACAGAAGCTGAATTTGATGATTTCTGGGCTTATTTCGATGTAAGAGGTGTTGAATTCGCTCAAGAGATTGCAGATTATGTTCAAAACGGTTATCTTAACGAAACTTACGTTGTATACTCTGCTTTAGATGCTGGATTTACTGTTGCTGAAATAGCTGCAGATCCTGGATTACTTATTGCATTTGGTATGGACATGTGGGGATACGCTGCATCTTTCAATGTAGACTTTACTGAATTAACTGGTTGGTCAGGTATTGTATACACAGTTGCTGATTTAACTGCTGCAGATTACTGGGCTGAAATTTTAGCTGCTAACACTGTTGACGATAAAATCGACTTTGGTGGAGGTTACCAAGGACTTTCTGATTATGAAAGTGCTGGATCTGACTTTGTTGGATTATCAAGAGGAGATTTCCTTTCTGACTACGGCGAAATCGGTAGTGTTCCAACTATTGCTGGTTTAGTAGCAGGTACAACAACTATAGGTGATGAAGAATTTGAAACACTTAAAGTTATCTTAACTCAACAAAATCCTAAAGCTGTTCTTTCACTTGGAGTAACAGTAGCACCAGAACATTATTACAACGCTGGATATTTCCCAACATTTGGTTCTATCGTAAACTACGGTGTTGAATTTGACAATCCTGATTATATGGCTCACTTAGCTTCTTCAAACGCTGCTCCTATGGGCGCTGGTACTCATGTATTTATGGGAACTGACCCTGGTGATGGCACTGTTTATTTCGAAAGAAATGAATATTTTGAATCAATGGGTGGAGTAAATGTTTATAATTCAAATATTAATAACATAGCTCTTAAAATTATTTCTCTTGATGCAGAATATGGTGCATTAGAGGCTGGAGACGTTCATTACGCAACAGTTAGTGCTACATCTGACGTTATGGAAGATGTTGCATTAGATGATGATTTAGTAGCTGTATTAGTAGATAACCTAGGTTATGGTTATATCTGTATTAACCCACAAGTATATCCTAACTTAAGCGAACGTATTGCATTAACAACTGTATTTGATATGACAAAAGTATTAGATTATTATCCAAATGGATTAGCTGATTTGATTACTCGTTCAATGTCTCAAGTTTCTTGGGCATATCCTGAAGGTGCAGATTATATTTATCCATTCGACGAAACATTAGCTACCACTATTCAATACTTTATTGATGCTGGTTATACATTTGATGATCAATTAGGAACTATTGGTGAATTTACTGATACTCCTACATATGACTTTACATTACCTTCTGGGGCAGCAGCACATCCAGCTGGTGGAGTTTATCTTAGAGCTCAAGAGTTATTAGCTACAATTGGTGTTACAGTAAATATCGTTACAGATACTGATCTTATCGCTAATATTAAAACTGATCCTGTTGGTGTATATGCATTAGCATGGGGATCAACTCAAGACCCTGACATGTACCAAGTTAACCATTACGAATCTCAAGCAACTTCTGTAATTTCTAATGGTATCAAATGGTTACATGAAAATGGAAATGATGACGATCTAGGTACTATAGACGTTGTTAAACTTGATGGATCTACAGTAACAATGAATCAAACAGCAGCACTTGAATATTTAGGAGAATTAATCGTTCTAGGTACACAATACATGTTGGCTGAAGAAAGAGCTCCAATCTATGCGAAAGCATTAGAAGTACTTGCTCAATTGAACCTTGAAATTCCAACATACCAAAGAAAGAACTTATTTATCTATAATGGTAGCACTATTGACCAAACAACAATTTCAACAATCGTTACTCCTTATTGGGGACCTTTAGCTGAAATATGGAAATTAAGTTTTACTGATTCTGTTGAAGGCAATGAAGACGTAGAAGTAATGGTCGGATATGCTGAAGACATGAACTAATTTATAACTAAATAATTGAATGATTAAGTTTTACAAATAATAAACAAGGAGTTATAGGGCTCAGTCAATTTGATTGGGCCTTATTATTGTTAAAATGATAAAATATGTAATAAAAAGATTTGCACTATCTATACTAATTCTTTTTGGGGTCTCAATGATAATATATGGATTAGTTAGAATTAAACCAGGGTTGGATTTTGTACAAGCAAAATTCGCTGTTCAAGAATCATTAGACGATACTGGAGATGTAGCTATAATGATTGAGGAACAAAGAGCAATCTATGGGCTTACAGAGCCTGTTTTTCAAGGTTACTTGATCTGGTTAAACAATATTTTAAATGGGAACTGGGGAGATTCTTTTATTTTCTCTGTTACTACTGGTGAACTAGAATATCTTGAGGATTCGAATGGTGAACCACTTCTGGATGAAGCTGGCGACCAACTTACAAGGCCGGTTGCAAGTTCAAATGTCCTCGATATCATTGCAGATAAGAGTAGAATATCATTTATTCTTGCATTGATTGCAACAGTTTTACAGTTTCTAATCGCTATTCCACTTGGTATTACATCCGCAACAAAACAATATGGTTTTGTTGATTACTCAGTTACGGTGCTGGCCATGATGGGGATTTCTTTGCCTTCGTTCTTTTTCGGGGCATTGCTATTAAAAATATTTTCGATTCAGTTAGGTTGGTTCCCGTATGCGGGACTGGTCGACCCGAACTCGAATCTACCCGTGCTTTTAGATAATTTACATCATTTAATCTTGCCTATTAGTGTTTTAGTTATCCTTTCTATTGGTGGACTAATGCGATATACTCGTACTAATATGCTTGAAGTATTAAATGCAGATTACATTCGTACAGCTCGTGCGAAAGGTTTAAGTGAACATAAAGTAATTTACAAACATGCTTTTAGAAATACTCTGATTCCACTTGTTACTATTTTCGCTGGGATACTACCAGGATTATTTGGTGGAGCATTGATTACTGAAACGATTTTTAGTATTGATGGTATTGGACAAGCAGCTTATAGGGCTGTTACTCAAGGAGATATTCCTTTTGTAATGGCATATAATTTATTCTTGTCATTATTGACTGTCATTGGTACTTTATTATCCGACTTGATGTACGCGGTTGTTGATCCTCGAGTTAGTTTAGTGAGAGGTACAAGATAATGAGTGAATTTAAAAATATGAAAGAAAAAGAGAATTTAAATGACATTGATCAAAATGAAAATGTAATTGAATCTTCTGTCAAAGAATTAGCTATAGTCAGTACTGCAAAAGTAATCAGTCCTGGCAAAATGGTTCTTAGAAGATTTTTCAAAAGCAAATTGTCTTTGATCGGATTAGTAACATTACTATTGTTATTTATATTTTCATTTATTGGACCACTAGTATCACCTTATGGTGAAGTAGAAATTACTGGTGATTATAAATGGGTAGTATCAGTACTGCCTCACAAAATTGTTGTTTCTGAAATTAATGATGAAACAGGATTAGAAGAAGATGTCGTATATGATTTTTTTGAAGTAAGTGAACCTTACAAAGTATATACAAAAACGTTACCCTCTTGGGAACACATTTTTGGAACCGACCAATACGGTTATGATGTATTTACTAGATTAATGTATGGTGGTCGGGTATCGCTGCTCTTAGGGTTTATTGTTATTTTCTCAGAAGTTGTAGTAGGCGTATTTTTTGGATCGCTAGCTGGATATTTTGGTCGCTGGGTAGATCAATTAATAATGCGTATTGTTGACGTATTTAACTGTTTACCAGGATTACCAATCTTAATGTTAGCATCTGCTTTAATCGATAGTTGGGGGGTACCGGCAAGACTCCGGATTTACTACCTCATGGGGATTCTGACCTTCTTTGGCTGGGCAGGATTTGCTAGACTATCCCGTGGCCAAATTCTAGGTATACGTGAATTAGAATATATGTTGGCTGCCGAAGCCACAGGTCTTAGTACAAGACGTAAAATATTTAAACACATTTTGCCAAATATTATGCCACAAATTATAGTTTCAGCTACTTTGGGACTTGGTGGTATTATTCTGACTGAATCTACATTATCATTTTTAGGTTTAGGTGTTCCTTTCCCATATGCCGCCTGGGGAACTATGATTAGTTCTACTAGTGGTGGTGCAGGTAGAGATATCCTTCAAAACTATCCTGGTATTTGGGTTCCTGCGGGTATCTGTATCGTGTTAGCTGTTTTGGCTTTCAATTTTGTTGGCGATGGGCTACGTGATGCTTTTGACCCTAAGATGAAGAGATAGGTGAATAATATGACTAAAATTAAAGAAAGACTTGGAAAAAGCAAACAAAGAAAAAAAGAACTAAATAAACATTATATTAGTTCTAGTGATATTAAAAAAACTGCAAAAGAAAATCACAAGATTATTCGTGCAATGGAAAAGAAAAACAATCGAAGAAATGTTCCTGAAGAGGAATATCTTACTACTATGAGAGATCCAAATAACATTGTTGAATTTGATGACCTTCATGCTTTCTTCTATACAGATTCAGGTGTTGTAAAAGCAGTTGATGGTGTATCTTTTGATATACCTAAAAGATGTATAGTTGGTGTAGTAGGTGAAAGTGGTTGTGGTAAAAGTGTAACTAGTTTATCATTAATGAAGCTTCTACAAAGCCCTCAAGGGCAAATACACAGTGGCTCAATTCGTTACGCAGCTAAAGATGGAAAGTGCTATGATATAGCTAATGTTCCAAAAGTCGATATGAATAAGATTCGTGGAAAAGAAATGAGTATGATCTTCCAAGAACCAATGACCAGCTTAAACCCTGTATTTAGAATTGGTGATCAATTGGATGAAATTTTATTCTTGCATTTCCCAGGAATCACAAAAGAAGAAGCAAAACAAAAATCTATCGATATGTTAAAACTTGTTAATATAGCAATGCCAGATAAAATCTATAGAGCATATCCACATGAATTATCAGGAGGAATGCGTCAAAGAGTTGTTATTGCTATGGCATTATCTTGTGATCCTAATTTAATTATCGCAGATGAACCTACAACAGCATTAGATGTTACAATTCAAGCACAAATTCTTGATTTACTTCGTGACATTAAACTTAAAATTGATGGATCAATTATGTTGATTACACATGATTTAGGTGTTATTGCTGAAATGGCTGACTATGTGGTTGTTATGTACGCAGGAAGAATTATAGAAAAAGGAACTGTAAAGGAAATATTTAAAAAACCTATGCATCCTTATACTGTTGGGCTACAAAAGAGTATTCCAGCGTTGAACCTTAATGCTGAAACGCTTTATACTATTCCAGGTAATGTTCCAAACCCAATTAATTTACCAGATTTTTGTTACTTCCGAGATCGTTGTAATAAAAAATTTGATAAATGTGATGGACCATATCCAAAACTAAGTAATATTTCAGGATCTCATAAAGTTGCATGTCATTTATTTACTGAAATGGCTGCAGAATATGAAAATAGTAAAGTGGGTGGAAAAAATGGCAAGTAATCAAAAAATAGAAAAAGAAAAAACGCCTACTAAAAGCAGTACTGCACAAAAAAATCAACCAAAAGAACGTACAAGCAAAGAAGGCTCTGAAAGAGAGATATTAGTTGTAAAAGACTTAAAAAAATATTTTCCTATTGGATCTAGTTGGATTGAAAAAAATAAAAGCTATGTTAAGGCAGTAGATGGGGTAAGTTTTTCCATTAAAGAAGGACGAACTCTTGGTGTTGTAGGCGAAAGTGGTTGTGGTAAAACTACACTTGGACGAACAATATTAAGACTGTATAACATAACAGGTGGATCTGTAATCTATAATGATATAGACATTCGTAAAATATCAAGAAAAGAATTAACTAGACTTAGACCAAAAATCCAAATTATATTTCAAGATCCATATTCAAGTTTGAGCCCTCGTATGACAATTGGGGAAATTATTGGTGAGGCAGTTAGAGAACACAAAATTGTACCACCATCAGAATTCCGTGATTATATTTCTGGTGTAATGGAATCTTGTGGGTTACCACCGTATTATTACAGCCGTTACCCTCATGAATTCTCAGGCGGACAAAGACAAAGAATATGTATTGCAAGGGCGTTAGCTCTAAAACCGGACCTAATTGTTTGTGACGAACCAGTAAGTGCTCTTGATGTTTCTATTCAAGCACAAATTATCAATTTACTAGTAGAGTTACAGAAAAAGTTTGGGATTACATATATATTTATCTCACATGATTTATCAGTTGTTGAATACATTTCAGATGAAATTATGGTTATGTATTTAGGTAGTGTAGTGGAACAAGGAAATAGAGAACAAATTTTTGAAAATCCAATGCACCCATATACAAACGCTCTTTTGTCAGCTATACCAATTCCTGACCCTGAAGCGAAAACAACCCGTATAATTTTAGAAGGAGATATTCCAAGTCCTGCAAATCCACCAAAAGGTTGTAAATTCCATACTAGATGTTCAAAATGTATGGAGATATGTAAGACAGTTGATCCGAAATTAAAAGAATATGAGAGTGGACATCAAGTAGCGTGTCATTTGTTTTCTCAAGAATAGAGATGTGAAAGATGTTGAATAAAAAAGAGAAAAAAGTAGATGTCATAGATGACGGACGAACCATTTCAGACATGAATGTTGATGGGTTTTCTTGGTATCAAAGCAAGAAAACAATGAAAAAGAAGCGAAAACTTATGGATCTTAATTTGTTGCCAAAAGAGAGATGGGCTATCATTAAAGGAGCATACTTAGCTTACCTGCCAGTATTTTTGTTTATTATAGGGGCTTTGCTTATCACGTACGTATTATTTTATATATGGGCAGTAACACGTTAAAAAAGTTCATTTAAGAATAATAGAACTATTTTGCACATCCAAATAAGATAAAAAGTATAAATATTGATTTTAATATCTATAAACTATCTTTTTATACAAACATATAGAACAAGGGTGAATTTAACCCTTGTTTTTTTGTGTTTCATTCTAAAAAGGGCTAAAAACACACAATATAGCTATAAATGTGCCAAGGGTTTACGAAAACGGGGATACTCAGGGTTTAAAATTAATATCAAAACTCATAGAATCTCAGCTGTAGTTTTGTAAATAGTTAAATTTGTGCTTTATTGAAGAGTAATAAGTCGTTAAATGACTGAATAGATTTTGAAATCAACATCATAATTTACATATTTGCCTATAAATCTACTGAATATATATAAATACTTATAAAATAAATACTAGTTAAATAGAGAAAAAAAGTTATTTATTTGATAAAAATATACAAATAATACGAAAATGCGCCATAATATGTCGTATTAAAAAATGTAAAAATTTGGCTAAATATACAAATGCGACACATGTGCGCTGTTTTAGGACACTTTTTTGTTATATAATATTGTATATGCGACATTATATGTCATAATAAAACACAAAATTCATGGAGAGGGTATATATGTTGGACATACTTATAAGAAGTTTATTGAAAATACAATTGCATTTAACGTCAATATTCAATTATTTGCATATAAACTTAAACTATTCGTTTTTTGAGCGGACATTTTCTATGACAATAACGAATAATTTGGATCGTTATTCTAATGACTTTCACGGAATGGTTTCTATATTTAGTTTAAATATTTTTGAAATTTGCATATCTATATTAATTTTGTCTGTTTTTATTGTGATACAATCTACAAATGATAGCTTGTCAAATTTTGAGCATTCTCTAATAACTCCAGGAATAGATAACACCATAAAAGAGATTAATTACATGCTTAGCAGTAACTTAATTAATATTGAAGATGTAATTAAGCCTATTGATGAATATGGAGTAAAACAATATAATAATGACTCTATGAGACCTAATAACGTAAAATTAATAGACATGTTACTAGTTTTGGATCCTAAAGGAAATATTATTTACGCAAATCAAGATACTCTAAAAGAACTTGATATCAGTTATGTAGAGACAATAGGAGAATCAATATTCGACATCTACGAAAAATTCAATTATTTTGACAAATCATGGTATGAAAAATTACGATTTGGAAAAAAATCAAAAATTATCATCAAAATACATGAACAAAAAGAAAAGTGGTACGTGCTTACTCATAGCGTTAGTCTTGATTCAAAAGGAAATGTAGAATCTATATTAGTGTCAGGAAACGATGTGACATTTTTAATTGATTCAAATGATGTTAAGAATATATATGCTGAGAAAGATTCTTTAACCGGCTTAACTAATCAATACGGAGTACATGAGAAAATTAAACATCTACGTAACGTTAAAAGTGCAGCTGCATTTTTTATACAAGTTTTACATTTTACAGAGATATCCAACTATTATGGTCATGAAATTTGCGATAAATTACTTAACAAAGTAGTAGCGGAGTTAAAAAATATTGTTTCCGAAGATTGTATCATCGCAAGATATACAGATTCAAAGTTTCTTATTTTATGTACTGATGAGTCATTGAAATGTACAATTTTAGGAAAATTTAAAGAATTTATAAATTCATCATACATAATAGATAACTTAAACCTTCAAGTAGACAAAAGGATGGGCTATGCATACTATCCAGATGATACAAATAATTTAGAGGAATTACTTACACTATCAAGTATTGCTCTTAAGGAAACAATCCTTTCTAATAGTTACAGTATGGTTCGATTTGAATCAAGAATGCAAGATCAATTAAAATATAATATAGAAATAGCAAATAAGTTAAAAGTAGCACTAGATAATGGCACCATAGAAGTTTATTTCCAAAAAATAATAGATTGTAATACAAAAAAAGTATGTATTTTAGAAGAACTATCGAGATGGAACGATAATGAACTAGGATTTATACCTCCTATAGATTTCTTCCGAATTGCTAAACATACAAATCAGTTAAATAGATTAGATAGATACATGGTAGAAAAATCAATCTTAGCTTTTAAGGAACTTAAATTAGACAAACAATATGAAAACGTTAAGTTGACTATAAATATTTCTCCAGAGTCACTATTAGATTTGAATTTTAAAGATTTTGTGAATAAAATTATAATAAGAGAAAAAATCAATACAGAAGATATTTACATAGAAATCTCTGAATCCACTTTTATAAACAATCTCGAATTATGTATTGATAGAATCAACGATTATAAAGTAAATGGATTCAAGATAGCCTTGGATGACTTTGGCACAGAATATTCGTCTTTATCTGTTTTAGAAAGCGTTGACTTCGATATAATAAAAATGGATCAACATTTTATAAAAAACATTGAGAAAGCTGAAAATGTTGAGATTATTAAAATGATTCGTAAGGTAGTTGACATTTCTAATAAAGAAATGGTAGCTGAAGGAGTAGAAACAAAGGAACAAAGCGATTTATTGAGAGTCCTAGGTTGTTCTATTCAACAGGGATATTATTTGCATAGACCTGAAAAATTAAACTAAAAGCAATAATTAATGAGATAACAAAAAAAAAGTAAAAAACACTTCAAATTAGAAGTGTTTTTCTTTATGATTTTGGTTGTTATTTTGTAATATTGTGTTATAATATAGATATATCTAAATATAGAAGAATATCAATATAGGAGGTCTATAATGGATCAATCAAAGTTATTTAAGGTGTTTTCAGACAATAATCGAATTAATATTATGAAAAATCTGGTAATGGGAGATTGTTGCTCATGTCAATTCGCCGATAAGTTCACAATTTCACAGCCAACTTTAACATATCATCTAAAGATGATAAAAGATTCAGGATTGGCAACAATTGAAAAAGCAGGCACATGGAGAAAATACCATGTAAATTTCAAAGCTATAGATGAAATGATTGCCTTTTTGCAAGAACTTAAAAAATATGAAGGAGATACGTGTGAATGCTAGCAAATATTTTTACTTGGTTAAATGATACCTTATTAAAAATGACTTGGTTAAGCGACTTAGTCGATACAATCTTAACCAAAATATTCTCTATGGATGCGGACTCAGTATTTTTTAGTTCACTTTCATTCTTTCTTTTTGATGTTATAAAAATATTTATACTTTTATGTGTAATCATATATATATCATCATATCTACAAACGTACATAACTGTTGAAAGAACTAGAACAATTCTATCTAAATTTAAAGGTATTGGAGCGAATATAGTTGGAGCTTTGTTAGGGACGGTAACGCCGTTTTGTTCTTGTTCATCTATACCCATTTTTATTGGATTTACGAGAGCAGGATTACCCATAGGTGTTACATTCTCATTTCTAATTTCCTCTCCTTTGGTGGATTTAGCATCAGTAGTATTACTCGCCAGTATATTTGGTTGGAAAGTTGCGATTATGTATGTCATCGTAGGATTAATCCTAGCAGTTGTTGGCGGAACTTTGATTTCTGTATTTAAGATGGAAAAGTATGTTGAAGACTTCGTAAAAAATGGAGAACTAGTTGAAAATTTAGAAAATACAAAACTTTCTAGAAAAGAAAAACATAAATACGCGTTTGACCAAGTAACAGATATAATGAAACGCGTATGGAAATATATATTAATAGGAGTAGCTATAGGTGCGATTATTCATGGATATATACCTACAGAATTTATTAACAAAATTTTAGGTGCTGACAGATGGTATTCTGTTTTCGTAGCTGTATTTGCTGGGATACCAATGTATGCGGATATATTTGGTACACTTCCAATAGCGGAGGCATTAGTGCTTAAAGGTGTAGGTTTAGGGACGGTTTTAGCATTTATGATGGCTGTAACTACCCTTAGTATTCCATCAATAATATTGCTAAAAAAAGTTATAAAAAATAAATTACTAATAATGTTCATTGCTATAGTATCTTTTGGTATAATCATTATTGGTTATATATTCAATTATTTAATAATAATTTAGGAGGAAATAATGAAAATATTAATTTTAGGTTCAGGATGTAAAAATTGCAAAAAACTATATCAAAATACAGTTCTAGCTGTAGCAGAATTAGGCTTAGAAGTTGAAGTGATTAAGATCACCGATTTCGCAAAAATTTCAGAATATAACGTTATGCAAATGCCTGCATTGGTATTCGACAATAAAGTTGTATCAAAAGGAAAAGTTTTATCAAAAGATGAAATATTAAATATGTTAAAATAAATATTGGTTTAAAATAATGCATTAGAATTTCTTTTACCCCTTCTGGTTATATTGACATTTATAACATTTTTTGATAGTATAATATCAATGTATTAAATTTACTAAAGGCGGTTCTATGGTTGACATAAACTACGAGCAGGTTAAAGAGGACTTAATTCACAAAAATTTATATGATATTCAGAAAGAACTTACCGTTCAGAGAAGAACAAGAACAGGGATAATGACTGTTTTAATTATTGCTCTTCTTTTTACGCTTATATTTGGGTCTTTAGAAAATCCATTTGTTTATACTATGAGTAATATCGGTAATTTTTTTACCTATAGAATATTATTTATAATTTGGGCTGTAATAGCTGGAATTGCAATTGAATCCACAGTTGTAGCTCTGTTTAAGTTAGAAAAATATAATACAAAGTACGGTTATCTATTTATTTTGCTAGCAACCTCTTTCTTGATAACTACTGCATTAATACCTGCATTAAAACAAGTATATCCATTTTGGCATTTAATCCACACGATAACTAGTGGATTGTTCGCTATATTTCTGTATCTAGCTCTGGTTCCTTTTTCTAGATGGATATCTAAAGAAAATCCAAGACTAAGGATTTACATTACAATCTGGCAAATCGTAATTTGGATAGGTTCTATTTTGATATTATTGTTTTTCTGGCATAGCGCTATGTTTGAACTATGGTTTTTCATGAGTAATATAATATATTTATTGTACCTTAGTCTCGTCTTATTTGAAGAAAAAATCATTAAAATTAGTGTAAAACTTTTAATGGACGAGGAAAATCTAAATTTAGCAATTGAAAAAATGTTCGTAGATCTTGAAACTATTGAGAAAAGAAAAGTCAATAAACTTAAAAAAACTAAAAATATTAAATAAGAATGATAAGGCTGATACAAACTGTATCAGCTTTTTTTGACTGAAAAAATAAAGTATAGTAAAATATAAGTGTCAGGAGGAACTGCCATGAAGATAGCCGTTAAAATATGCAGAATCGTCATTTATATTTTAGGTATATTTTTTATCTTAATGTCTTTCGATGTATTTGATATGAATCAATATACATTTTGGGTAAGAATATTTGGATTTTTTATGAATTCATTGCCTGGTATAACTCTAATATTACTTAATTATTTACTCAGAAAGAAAGATGCTATTTTTGGAATTGTTTCGCTAGTTTCTGCGGTTTTCTTTTTCTTCTTTTTCAGATTACATAAAGATATTTTGGAAAAAATAATTGTCATAATTATTGTTGATGCACCACTGCTTATAACTAGTGGAGTTTTGCTTGTAGCAAGAAATAAATATGACAAGGTAAAATAAATATACTATATCTTTAGAAGCATTGTAATTTTTATTGTTTTTTGTTAAAATATTCAATAAACATTATGGAGGATCACATGATTTTAAAAGTTGAAACCAAGCATGATTTGAAGAGGTTTATATATTATGTTAAGGATTTATATAAAGATAATCCTCATTATATTTACCCTCTTTTTTATATATTATTTAAGGAACTAAAAAAAGAAGTTTTGAAGGACCAAACATATACTGCAATACTATCACTAAATGAAAATAGTAATGTCCAAGGCAGATTGTTATATACAATGGAATATAACGAGAAAGAAAAGAGATATTCATGTTACTACTCGTACTTTGATACAATTGACTCACAAGAAGTTTGCGATGAGTTGTTTGGTTATATGGAAGCAGATATGAGGAAAAACAATGTTTTTCATTCAGAGGGTAGCTTTACACCTTACGATCCCGATAATCGAAGAGGAATATTAGTAGATGGTTTTGATTCAGATCCTGTAATATTTACTTCATATAATATGGATTATTATCAAAAACTAATTGAAGCTAATGGATATTCTAAAAAAGTAGATACATATAGTATTATTCCAGTGAGAACTGAGAAAAACATTAAAAGACTAAATACTTTAAGCAGTTTTTTTGAAAGAAGATATAATGTAGATATTGATTTTATAGACTTCAAAAACCTTGATAGAGACATTAGTGATATACACACCATATTAACTGAAGCAGATAATGAGATTATTTATCAAGAAGCCCCCTCAATAGATTTAATTAAGGATGTGGCAGAGAATTTAAAACTTTTTCTTGATAGAAGAATCGCTATCATAGCTAGAGAACGAGAGAATAGAAGACCAATAGGTTTTGCTTTTTGTTTATTGGATTTTAATCAAGTTTTCAAAAAAACGAAGGGAAGAATTTTTCCAATTAGGTTTTTGTTGTATAAAAGAAAAATTACTAAAGCCAGAGGTATGATGCAATATGTTGTTCCTAAATATCAAGGAACAGGACTTCTAGGATTTATGTATAAAATAATTTATGAACAATTTGAAATACTCGGTATCAATAAATTTGAAGCTGGCACTATGATGGAAGGTAACACGAAAGCTTTAAATACTTTCTCTAAATTTGGTGGAAAAATTGCAAAAACATATCGAATATATGGGAAGGATTTAACAAAATGATAAAAGACATATTGCAAATTATATTGATATTTTTGATACCCTATATAATTATAAGATTTAAAGAATTCAAATTGACAAAAATATTTGGAACTATTGGTATGGCATATTTCTTTGGTTTAATTGTAGCCGGAAGTGTTTTTTTGCTCAATGAATTGGGAATAGAATTCTATCTTGACTCTGATATAGGGCAAACTGGTTCATATGCTGCCATAGCTATAGGGATTCCACTATTACTGTTCGGATCAAATTTGAAAGAAGCTAAAAAACTTTCAAAATCAGTATTAAAATCTTTTTTAGCATTGATTGTGGCAGTTATTTTTGTAACAACTATAACATTTATTGTATATGCTCAAACATTAGCTGATGGAGATGCACTTTCAGCAGCAGCAGTTGGTTTATACACAGGTGGAACACCAAATCTAAATGCAATTGCTAATATTTTTAAATTAGACTCTGACATTATCGCTCTAGCAAATTTGTCGGATATAGTTATTGGGGCGTTCTTTTATATTTTCTTATTACTATTAGCCAAACCACTGATAAGTAAGATACTACCATTTGACAAAGAAGTAAACTATTTGAAAGAATCTTCTAACATCAAGAATACAGAAGACTTTAATTTTAAAGATTTTAAGACGTCAAAACGCTTATTGAAAACCTTTCTAATTGCTTTTGGAATGACAATAATAAGTGCTGGAGTCGGTATAATAGTCTGGGTTGTAACTGGATCTGTGGAAGGCACAATGCTTGATTACTTGGTTCCAGTAATGCTTATTGGAGTCACTATTTTTGGCATTATAGGCTCTTTTAGTAGGAAAATACGAGAGACAGAAGGCACTAATATTTTAGGCCATTATTTAATCTTGGTATTTTCATTTTCGCTTGCGTCGTCGGTTGATTTTTCAAGACTAATTGGTGGAGATTTCGGAAGCTTATTATTGTTATATGGAGTTATAACTCTCGGAACATTTATCGTTCACCTATTTTTAGCGAGATTACTAAAAATAGATAGCGATTGTATGATAGTTACGGCAACAGCTGGAATATACGGCCCTGCCTTTGTTCCAGCAATCACAAAACAGATTAAGAATGAAAATCTAACAGTGCCAGGATTGATTTGTGGTTCCATTGGATATGCATTAGGAACATTTTTAGGTGTAGGGCTTGGATTATTATTTTCATTAGGAATGTAATTATACGTTCCTTTTTATTTTTACATTGATTAATAAGTCAATATAATTTAAAATAGATATATATGATAGAAATATTTTGGAGGAAAAAATGCCATATCAAAACAAATATTTAGAATTACTAAGCAAAGAATATAGGTCTGTGCAAAATGTAAGTGCAGAATTGATAAATTTGAGTGCAATTCTAAATCTACCAAAAGGAACAGAAGTGTTTATTACTGATATTCATGGAGAATATGACGCATTCAATCATTATTTGAAAAATGCTTCAGGTATTATTAGAGAAAAAATTGACTTAATTTTCCCTGATTTAACAGAAACTAAAAGAAGTAGATTAGCATTTTTTATCTACTATCCAACTGATATGCTTAACAAGTATAGAAAAAAATTTGAGAAGAAAGCATATAAAAAAATAATAAGGGAACAATTGTTTTTGATGATTGACTTAGCAAAACACATTATTACTAAATATACAAAAAGCAAAGTAAGAAAAACCCTACCAAAAGAATTTGAATACATCATTCAAGAATTAATTTATGAGTCAAACTCACATGAGGATAAAGAAAAGTATTATGCAGCTATTATGGATGCTATTTTTGAGACTAAAAGGGAAAGTAAATTTATTCTACAATTAAGTAGGTTTATTAGAAATTTAGCGATTGATAGGCATCACATTGTTGGTGATATATTTGATAGAGGGCCAAGTCCACATTTAATTATGGAAAAACTTCAAAAAATGAAAAATGTAGATATTCAATGGGGAAACCATGATATATCATTTTTAGGTGCAGCAAGTGGTTCGCAAGTTATGATAGCTAATGTTATTAGAATCGCTGCCAGGTATAATAATTTAGACTGCTTTGAAGATGGTTATGGAATCAATCTTATACCACTTGCGAGAATGGCGGATAAAATCTATCGAAATGATACTTGTGAACAATTTTTACCAAAAGGGTTTGGCTTAAGATATCAAAAAGATGAAGATTTAACTTTTGTAGCTAAAATTCATAAAGCAATCAGTATTATTCAATTCAAATTAGAATATCAATTGATTATGAGAAATCCAGATTTCCATCTAGAAGACAGAATCCTTCTGGATAAAATTAATTTTGAAACTAGCACTATTGAGATTGGCGGAAATACTTATGATTTGTTAGATAGCAATTTTCCCACTGTTAATTCAAAACATCCATACAGATTAACACAAGAAGAGAAAACAGTGATAGATCACTTAACACAATTATTCTTACATAATGAAATGTTACAGAAACATGCTAGATATTTAATCCAAAACGGTAGTATGTACCTTAAATATAATAATAACCTTCTATTTCACGCAGCGGTACCGTTAACTACAGATAGGCAATTTATGAGACAAAAAATTGACGGACTTATCTATTACGGACGAAACTTGTTTGATATGTATGAACAGAAGATTAGGCATGCATACTTAAATAGATATGAAAAAGAGAATTTTGATAGTGATTTCTTCTTAATGCTTTGGCAAGGAAATACTTCGCCATTATTCGGAAAAGATTCTATGAAGACATTTGAAAGATATTTTATTAAAGATAAAAAAACGCATAAAGAAATTGTTAATCCATATTACATTTATCGTGAAGAAGAACAAGTGTTAAGAATGATATATGAGGAATTTGAATTGGATTTTGAAAAATCAAAAATTATTAATGGTCACGTTCCTTTAGATGTAACAAAAGGAGACCAAGTTGTTTTGGCAAACAAGAGAATTTATAGTATAGATGGCGGAATGTCTAAAGAATATTCCCATAAAACTAACATTGGTGGATATAGTTTAATCTCTGACTCTCATGCTTACTTTTTAGTATCACATGACCGGTTTGAAAACTATTATAAATTAATTGAAGAAGAAAGTGATATAGTTTCTATTACCAGATCTGAGGAAATTATTAATAGAAGAACTTATGTTTATGATACCAATAAAGGTCGAGAAATTCAGGAAAGAATTAATGATTTGAAGGAATTACTTCAAGCATATAGAGATGGAACAATTAAAGAAAAATACTATAAAGAATAAAAAAATAACCCACTAGACTAAAATCTAGCGGGTTTTTATTAAACTAATTTTTTTCTTATAGAACTTGAGATTAAATCGATTATCGTAACAGTAATAATAAGCACAAATACAATTATCGCTGTTCTGTCCCAACGCCTACTCCTAATAGCAAAAATCAATGGAGCACCAATACCGCCAGCACCTACTAAACCAAGGATACTTGCCGCACGCATATTAATTTCAAATCTAAATAATGTGTAACTTAATAATTCTGGAGCTACTTGTGGTAAAACAGCTCTAAATAATATTTCGCCAGCATTTCCACCACATGACTCAATGCCTTCTTTAACTCCGATATCCATACTTTCGATAGATTCAGAATATAGTTTTCCTAGCATACCCACTGAATGAACTCCAAGAGCTAAAATTCCAGCTGGAGCACCAGGACCAACTACACTAATAAAAATCAACGCTAATATTAATTCGGGGAAAGTTCTAATCATCGTAATGATGAATTTTCCAACTCGAGCAGTTTTTTCCCCAACAATATTTTGTGATGCTAGAAGTGCAAATGGAATTGCTAGAATTCCAGAAATGAAGGTTCCACAGATTGCAATTGCTATAGTTTCTACTATCGCATATGGTAATCCGTCTATTGTCATATTAGTTAAAAATGCAAAATCTGGACTTAATAAACCATTCCACATTCCAACTATAGTTCCTCCCGCAGTTGACATAATACCACGGTAATTTAATCCCGAGAAAGCCCATATCATTATTGAAATAACAACAATGTATATAAGAGTTTTCTTAAGTGAGTTTTCTCTCGGTTTGTTAGGTAATTTTTTTAATATATTTTCCATTATACTAACTTCCTTCTAATGCTACTAGAAATGAAATCAATAATTAGTACGGCGACAAAGGAGATCATAATAATCATTCCAACTCTTTCAAATCTTCTCATATCGAGCCAAATCTGATAAGTTTGTCCAATACCACCAGCACCAACATAACCTAGTACGGCGGCCGCTCTAACATTAACTTCAAATGCATATAATGTATACGACATATATTGTGGGAGAATTTGAGGTAGTATGCCATACCGTAAAATCTCCATTTTTGTTCCACCTAAAGATATAATTGCTTCAACTTGTCCATGGTCAATTGCTTCTATGGATTCATAAGTCATTTTTGAGATTAAACCAAATGAGAATATTGATAGTGCCATGATACCTGGAAATGCACCTCTACCAAATATAGCAACGAATAAAGATGCTAATACCAAAGAAGGTATTGTTCTAAATACATTTAAAATCAACCTCATTGTTTTGTTTAACCATTTTATTTCAATGAAATTATTTGCTGCAAAAAGTGCAGCAGGAAAAGCTAGTAATGCACCAACTACAGATCCAATAATTGCCATCTGAACAGTTTCTAATAGAGGACTAATTAGATTCGGAGTATAACTCCAATCTGGTGGGAAGAACAATCTTCCAATCATATCAAAACCATTCAAAAAGTTAGAAAACACTTCAACAATATTAAATCCAGCAAACCAAGCAGAAGATATGATAATGAGAATAAATAGGATTATATTTGAGTATAATTTAACCTTTGATGGTCTTATTGGTAGTTTGGTTTTTAATTCAGGATTCATTAATCTTCACCCACGAAGTCTTTTTTGCCAATTGGTCTACCATATACTTTTTCTAAATCATCTATAATCTCATTATTAGGTTTGTCTTTAATTTGGATGTCGTAAACTATTCTTCCGTCTCTAACACCAATTATTCTTGTTGCATATTCTAATGCTAAGTCAACGTGATGAAGATTTGAGATTGTAGTAATTCCATCTTCTACGTTAATTTTTTTTAAAAATTCCATTACTTCAAATGTCGTAATTGGGTCCAAAGAAGCTACTGGTTCATCAGCCAAAAGTATTTTGGCTTCTTGAGCCAAAGACCTTGCAATAGCAACTCTTTGCATTTGACCACCTGATAAATCACTAGCCCTTTTATAAGTTTTTTCTAGGATGTCGACCTTATTTAATGCTTTATAAGCAATTTCCTTGTCTTTTTCAGGGAATATACCGAATAAAGTTCTCCATAACGGATTGTAGGATACTCTACCAGTTAGAACATTTTGAAGGACAGATAATCTCTTAATAATATTGAAATTTTGAAAAATCATCCCAATATTTGATCTCATCTTTCGTAAGTTTTTCCCTTTTATTTTTGTTATATCAATATCTTGTAAATTTAGTAAACTTGGATCAAAATTGGGGTCGGCTTTCTTTCGCCTTTCAATTTCTTTCTCTGGGTTGTCTCCATACATATCATAAGTATTAATATCAACATTAGTAAAAAATATGTGTCCTTCTGTTACATCAATAATCTGATTTATAGTTCTTAACATTGTAGATTTTCCAGCACCAGAAAGCCCTAGAATGGCTACAAATTCACCTTCATTAATCTCTACACTCATATCCGTAAGTGCAATTGTTCCATTTGGATATGTTTTTGATACGTTTTCAAATCTTATCATAAAGTTACTCCTTTTATTTTAATAGCCACCAATTAGGTGGCTATTAAATATTGCTAAATTAAATTTTAAATCTTATTCGAAAGTCCAGTCTTCTTGTCTGTCTAGATATGTTCTTACAACATTGTATTCCCAGTCAAATGCAGTTGTATAACCTTCGTGACTATAAACATTTTGAATGATTTCTAGTCCAGCTGGATCAGCTGCGATATCTAAGAATGCAACAGTTATTCTAGCTACTAAGTCAGGGTGTAATCTTGGTATTACTGAAATAGTATCATTAGGAATTAATTCAGTATTCATAATGAATAAAACATCATCATAAACATTTGGATAATCTCCTTCAACCAAATATCTTGCATCTTTAAATGTGAAAGCAGCGTCTGCATCACCATTAAGAATTGAAAGAATTGCATTGTCATGTCCACCTGCATTTACCCAAGTAACGTCTGTCATAGGATCTAACCCATTGTCAGCTAATAAGTTAGCTGGCCAAACAAAACCTGATGTAGATGTGAAAGAAGAAATAGCAATTGTTTTTCCTTCTAAATCTGCTATGCTTGTTATGCCAGAATCTTTTCCTACAAGTAATTGAGATTTATATCCTGATACTAAAGGATCATCTAACATTTTAACTCCGTCATCATCTACATCATAACGTAGTGATTTAAGAATTACGTTTGCAGCACCTTCGTCATGTGCTAATACATATGAAGCGGTAGCTAATAATCCTACATGAATTTGTTCTGCTTTCATACCTTCTATCAAAGCATTATAATCAGTAGCGATTGTAACATTAACATCCATTCCTAATTCGGCTTCAAGTAAATCTTGTAATGGAGCTCTTTGAGCTTCAAGAACAGTCGCATCTCTTGATGGAATAAGTTGAACCTCTAAAGTTGTTGGTGTGATGTAATCAATTGGCTCAGGGTTGGTGTTCTGAGTCGTTGTATTTTCGCTACCACATGCAAATAAACCAAATGCTAGCACGAATACTAGTAAAGCTGATAAAATCTTTTTCATCTAAATCCTCCTATTATTTTATATATGTTTTATTTTACTACATTTTAGCTAATTTTTGTGAAATAAATTCAAAAAAAATCAAAAAAATAGTATGATAGTATTATAAAGGGTAGGTAAAACCGTATGAAAAGTAGATTTAAGCTCAATATTTTAACAACCTCAGACATCCATGGTTATTTATTGCCTATAAACTACGCAGATAATACTAAGAGTTCAAAAGGATTATCCATTTTAGCTTCTGCGATAAAAACCTTTAATCGAAATAATTCAATATTGTTGGATATAGGAGATTCGATTCAAGGGAATCCTTTAATGTATTTCCATCAACTGAATCGATCAAAATATATTAATCCAGTTGCTAAACTATTTAATAAAATTGGGTATGATTATTTTATTCCAGGTAATCATGATTTTAATTATGGAAAAAAATATCTCAAAGATTTCATTAAACAAATCAATGCAAAAACGCTCTGTCAAAATATCTATAAAGAAGATCATCTAGTTTTTAAAAAAGGCTATGATATTAAAGAATTTAAAAACGGACCTAAAATACTAATAATTGGTGCGACAACTAAATATATACCAAATTGGGAGAATCCTAAAAATATTAGAAACTATACTTTTAGAAATCCTATTGAGGAAGTAAAAAACATAATAAATAAGCATAAAAATAAAGTAGATTTAATTATATTAGCGTATCATGGCGGTTTTGAAAAAGACATACTAACAGGTGAAGAATTTGTTAAGGATACTGGAGAAAATCAAGGATATAGACTTTTCAAAGAAATTCCAGATATAGACATTCTCTTGACAGGTCATCAGCACCGAGTAATATGTCATAAAGATGGGAATCGAGTTATTATTCAACCTGGTAGTAATGGATCTCATTTAGGTGTAATTGAAGTGGAGTTTTCTTATGAAAGAAAACACAATGTTAATTCCACAAACCCCTATTTTTTACTTGCAAAAGATTATGTAGCTGATATTGATTGTGTAAATGCTATTCAAAAAATAGAAGCTGACAATCAAAAATTTTTAGATGAAGTGATTGGTATAGTATCTGAAAACAATTTGGAAATAAAAGATCCATTTATAGCTAGAAGAGACAAACATCCAATTGTTGACTTCATTAATAAAATACAGTTAGATGCTTCACACGCTATGCTTTCTTCCACTTCATTAGCCAATATAGTGACTGGTTTCAATAAAGAAATTACTGTAAGGAATGTCCTATCTACTTATATCTTTACAAACACACCGGTAGTGGTTGAAATAAACGGATTATTATTAAAGAAATACTTGGAAAAATGTGCGGAATATTTCATTTTAATAGATGGTAAAATAACTCACAACCCAAGATTTTCATATCCAAAAGTAGAACATTATAACTATGATATGGTTGACGGTATTGATTACATTATTGACCTAAGAAAAGAATTTGGAAACCGAATTGTCAGTATCAAATATAAGGGAAAACAAATCAAAGAGTCAGATAAATTTTCGCTAGTTATAAACAATTATAGAGCTACTGGTGGTGGAGATTTTTACATGTTAAAAGATCTTCCAGTTATTAAAGAAATTCCTTTTGATATTGCCGAATTAATGATAAACTATATTAGAACTCAAAAGTTTTTAAAAATTAAAGAAAAAAAGAACATTATTTTGCTTAAATAAACCATAAATTGTTAGCTTATTGACTTATAATATATAGTATATAATACTATTTTATGTTATAATAAAGGTTAACAATTTTTATTTTTTAAAAATCTTATGTAAGCGTTTTAGGAGAAAAATATGGTAGATGGTATAGTTTTAGCAGGTGGTTTTTCTAGCAGAGCTAAGACAAACAAAATGTGTTTTGAATATCAAGGAAAGGCATTAATACTCCATGCAATTGAAACAATGCATGAAGTATGTCAAAATATTATAGTAGTGACTGGCCATTATCATAATGAGATATCCGAGTTATTATCTAATATCCAATATGTTAAAATTGCTTATAACAAAGATTACGAAAAGGGAATGTTTTCTTCAATACTAACTGGTGTTAAACAAACAACTGATAGTTTTTTTATTATACCCGGAGATTACCCGAAAATTAAAGTTAGTACATACAGAAAGATACTGAATTCTAACGGTTTTGTTATTGTTCCTAGTTATCAAAATAGATTGGGACATCCTATCTATTTCGATAAATCTTTCAAACAAAAAATATTAATTACTGATCATAATAATCTCAAGAGTTTCCGGAATGATTATCAGTTTAAAATAGTTGATGTATTAGATGAAGGAATATTGATAGATATTGATGATTTAGACGATTATAAAAATTTAATAGGAAAGGATTGATTTAATTGGTTGTATCTGAATATTTGAGACCCAAGAATTTAGAAGAAGCATACAAATTAATGATTGAAAGTAAAAAGAACTATTTAGTTGCAGGCGGAGCTTGGTTAAAATTATCATTAAAATCAGCTGAAAAACTGATTTCATTAGATGGTTTAGAGTTGGATAAAATCCAAGTGAATAAGGAATATATTGAAATTGGTTCAATGGTCACTTTGAGGACAGTAGAAATTAATAATGAAATTGAAAATTTGTACGGAGGAATTTTGTCTAAAGCAATTAGCAAAATTATGGGAGTAAATATTAGAAATCTCGCTACTCTAGGCGGAAGTATAATGGGTAAATTTGCTTTTTCTGATATTTTTCCAGCGCTATTGGCATTAAATACTAAATTAATCTTTTACAAACGAGGAGAAATTTGTTTGGAGGATTTTTTAGCTAATCCTAAAATGGAAAAAGACATTCTTTTAAAAGTTAAGATTAAAAATCAAACTGGACAAGGTTTCTTTAAAAAAGTTGCTATTACACCTTTAGATTTTTCTATATTAAGTATTGCAGTAAGCAAAAACGTAGAGGGATTTAGAATCAGTGTTGGATCAACTCCATATATTGCTAGCCTAGCTGAGAATGCTATGGATTATATTAACAATTTATCTAAAATAACTGACGATAATATTTTAACTTGTTCAGGAATGGTTATTGAAGAATTAAAATTTTCTAAAAATAATCGAAGTTCAAAAGAATATAGAGAAGAACTAGCAAAAGTATATGTGAAACGTGGATTGAAGAAGGTGATTGCTAATGAAAGTTAAAGTAAATATAAATCAGCAAATTAAAGTGTTTGAATGTGAACCAGGAGACTTTTTATTAGATACTTTAAGAAAAAATAATTACCTTAGCGTTCGAAGAGGTTGTGACACAACTAATTGTGGCGTTTGCACAGTTTTATTAGATGGAAAACCTGTTCCTTCATGTTCTTTATTAACTGTGAAAGCAGACGGACATGAAATAACGACAGTTGAAGGAATTCAAACTGAAGTTGAGAAACTAGGAAAATATTTTGGCGATGAAGGAGCTGACCAATGTGGCTACTGTAATCCTTCTATGGCTTTAACTGTTTATGCAATGAAAAAAGAATTAGTTAACCCGTCGATAGAAAATATAAAGGAATATCTAGTAGGTAATCTTTGTAGATGTACCGGATATATTGCTCAAGAAAGAGCGATACTAGGTTATTTAGGTGACAAATCATGAAAGTTGTAAATACAAAGACCCATTCAGTTGACGGATTAGGAATTATGAAGGGCAGACCTGCATATACTGATGATTTAGCCGAAAAGAATTCTTTAATAATAAAAGTTCTAAGGTCACCACATCCATATGCAAGAATTGTTAAAATTGACGATTCAGAAGCTAAGGAATTATCAGGAGTTGAAATGGTATTAACATATAAGGATTTTCCAAGAGTTCCTTTTACAAGAGCTGGACAAGGTTATCCTGAACCATCTCCATATGATAAATTCGTTTTAGATGAATATGTTAGACATGTAGGTGACGAAGTGTTAGCAGTAGTTGCTATTGACGTTGAAACCTGTGAAAAAGCCTTAGCTCTAATTAAAGTTGAATATCAAGTTTTAGAACCAATTTTGGATTTAGAAACAGCGATTGACAATAAAGTGATTATTCATCCTGAAGATGAAATTCATGAAAAGTTTCCAATTGGTTTTGAACCAAAAAGAAACATAGCCGCGAGCTACCATATGCATGTAGGTGATGTGGATAAGACTTTAAGTGAATGTGATTATGTTTTGAAGGAGACTTTCTACACTCAAGCTCAAGCTCATGTGATGCTGGAACCTCATACTGTAAATGCAAGAATGGATTACCAAGAAAGACTGGTTATTTATTCTTCTACTCAAACACCGTATCATATGCGTAGAATTATTTCACAAGCATTATCTATTCCTATTACAAAAATTCGCTTCATTAAACCTCGTGTAGGAGGTGGATTTGGTGGTAAACAACAAATCCATGGAGAGATGTTTGTTGCGTACGTAACTTATAAAACCGGGAAACCAGCAAAAATGGTTTATACAAGAAAAGAAGTTTTTGAATCAACATTTTCTAGACATCCAATGAAAATGGATGTAACTCTAGGTGCAGATAAATCTGGAAAACTTAGAGCGATAGATTTCCATGTATTGTCTGATACTGGCGCTTATGGAGAACATGCATTAACTGTATTTATGGTTGTTGGATCAAAAGTATTACCTTTGTATAATAAAGTAGATTCTGTAAAATTCCATGGTGATGTTGTTTATACAAACCACACTCCAGCTGGAGCTTATAGAGGATATGGAGCTATACAAGGAAACTTTGGACTTGAGTCAGCTATTGATATGTTATGTGAAAAAATGGGTGTCGATCCAATCAAGTTCAGACAAGTCAACATGATTAAAGAAATGGAAACTTCACCGATTTTTTCAATTATGGGTGAAGGAACTGAAGGAACCGCAATGGATATGGAAACATGCAAATTAGATGAATGTGTTTCTAGGGGCATGGAACTAATTGATTGGAAAAACAAATATCCAAGAGTTGATATGGGAGATAAAATTAAATCTGTGGGTATGGCAATAGCTATGCAAGGCAGTGGGATCCCATATATTGATATGGGATCAGCTACAATTAAATTAAACGATAATGGATTTTACAATTTATTAATTGGAGCAACTGATATCGGTCAGGGTAGTGATACTGTGTTGGCTCAGATAGCCGCAGAAGTACTAATGACAACAATGGATAAAGTTATTGTCTATTCATCTGATACGGATTTGACTCCTTTTGATTGTGGTGCCTATGCATCTAGTACTACCTATATTTCTGGTAATGCTGTATTTAAAGCCGCAAACAAAATGAAAGACGCAATTATTGCAGAAGCAGCCAGGATTTTAGAATCAAAAACAGAAGAAATTGATTATGACGGAATAACTTTTACATCAAAAAAAGGTAAATCAATTACCTTAGCAGATTTATCAAATGAAATTACATATAACCACATGCAAAAACAACTTACTGTTACATCAAGTTATGTGGGACATAAATCACCACCACCATTTATGGCTGGATTTGTTGAAATAGATATAGACAAAGAAACCGGTGAAGTTGACATAGTTGATTATGTATCTGTAGTTGATTGTGGGACTACAATTAATCCTTTACTAGCTGAAGGACAAGTTAATGGGGCTATAGTTCAAGGTTTAGGAATGGCATTATATGAAGATGTTAAATATACTAAAACTGGAAAGTTAATTTCAAATAGCTTAATAAACTATAAAATACCAACTAGAGTTGATATCAAAAAACTTACCACAGAATTTGTTGACTCATATGAAGAAAGCGGACCGTTTGGCGCTAAATCAGTGGGCGAAATTGGTATAGATACACCACCAGCAGCGTTTGCTAACGCAGTTTATAACGCATTAGGAATAAGAATTCAAACACTTCCGATTACACCTGAAAAAATCTTATTGGCGTTAAAAGAAAAGGAGAATAAATAAAATGAATAATAAAAAACAAATAATCTCATCGGTAATTTTCTTTGGGGCTTTATGGGGAATAATTGAAGCCACACTTGGATATATCTTACATTTTTTACCGATATTTATATCCGGAACAATTTTGTTTCCTATAGTAAGTTTTATCTTATATAAAGCCTACACAATAACCCGCTCAAAAATATCTTTAGTATTTATAGGGGTAGTAGCTGCTGGAATAAAATCTATTAATTTATTCCTGCCATTCTTTTCACCATTTAAGATTATCAATCCTATGATTTCAATAATTTTAGAATCGTTAATGGTTGTTGCTGTTATTGGAGTACTTAGTAAAGATGATATTAAATCTAAAGTATCCGGATTTGTTCTCGCTAGTATTGGTTGGAGAGCTTTGTACCTTGGATATATGGGAATCCAATATTTAACTACTGGATTTGTATCTAGTTATTTAGTAACTTTCTACGCAGCGTTTGAATACACAGTTTTATTTGGTTTATTAAGTGCGGGTCTAGCATTTGGCTTCCATTATTTAGATACATATGTAAGTAAAAATACTAAAAGAAGTATTTTTGCGAATATTAATCCAGCAATTTCATTAACAGTTTTTGTACTAGCTATTATTGTAACTATATTTGCATAAAAGGAGAGATTCATGAACATTTATGATCAAATCTCAAAATATCGCAAACAAAATATTAATCTAATCTTGGTCACAGCCGTTTTCAAAGAAGGCAGTGGCCCGGTTGAGGTTGGCAAAAAAATGATATATTTAGAAACCGATAAAGCCTACGGAACGGTTGGCGGTGGTGCTTTAGAGTATTATGCTAGAGAAAAATGTAAAGACCTTATCAAAAACAGAGAAAATCTTTTGGAAACATATTTATTAGATGAAGGAAAGATTTATCCTGAATCTAAAACCTTACCGATGGCTTGTGGCGGTAAAGTAACATTATTCTATGAATACATTGGTCCAAAAGAAACAATATATATATTTGGAGCAGGTCATGTAGGACAAGCTTTAGCAAATATTTTGAAAACTATGGCTTTTCATGTAACTGTTATTGACGAAAGAGAAGCGGTAATAAACAATTTTCAAAATGCAGATATCTTAGTTAACAAACCTTTTGTTAGTTATATTGTTGAAGAGGGATTAAAACCTAATAGCTTTATTATTGTTTGCACACCAAGTCATAAATATGATTACCATGTGATAAATAAAGTTATAGAATTAGACTTAAAACCTAAGTATATGGGGATGTTATGTAGTCCTGAAAAACTAGATGACTACTTAAAATCTACATATAAAAAATTTGGTAAAGATATTGATTTAAGTTATTTTTATTCTCCAATAGGTTTAGATTTAGGCGGAGGAAGTCCTGAAGAAATAGCAATATCTATAACTTCAGAAATACTTGCGATATCGCACAACAAAAAAAATCATTCACACATGAGGGGTGTTTTTAGTGACAATAATCGTTACTGGGAAGATTAACTCAGGTAAGACATCGAGACTTAAAAAAATATATGATCAAAATCAAATAGGTGATGGAATAATATCAAAAAAAATTATGATTGACACCGACGTATATGGGTTTAATGGAATTAGATTGTCTGATAACTTCGAATTTCCATTTATGATTCATGAAAGATATTATTTCAAAAATGACTCAATATCTTATGAAGATAAAAATATCGAATCAGTATATTCAATTGGTCCATATAAGGTTTTGAAATCAGGAATAGATTTTATTGATAAAACCTATATGGAGTTGTTAGATAAATCGATTTCGCCTTTATTCTTTGATGAAGTAGGCAAATTAGAGTTATCTGGTAAGGGTTATTATACACATATAAAAGAAGCCGTTGAAAACAAGATAGATATATTCATCACTATCAGAGATGACTTAATAATTGATTTTATAGAAAAGTTACATATAATAGATTATCAAATAGTAAGTAGGTGATTTGATGTATGATTTAAGAATTATTGATGGAGAAGTATACATAGAAGGTAAATTAAGGCAAACTAATGTCTATATTAATGGAGAGAAGATTGTTAAGATTGCTGACGAATTATTAGACGCTAGGGAAACAGTAAGAGCTTCTAATTCTTTGGTGTTGCCTGCATTAATTGACCCTCATGTTCATTTCGATTTGGATTTAGGTAGAATACGGTCAAGAGATGATTTTCTTGCTGGATCAATCCAGGCTGCATATGGAGGAGTTACTACAATAATTGATTTCTTAGATCCTGTAGATAATCCTATAGATTTAGAAATAGCTTATAATAGAAGAATTCAAGAAGCAGAGAAATCTGTTGTTGATTGTTTATTTCATGCAACAATAAAAAATCCCAAATGTGATTTGGAAGAGTTCGTTATAAAGATGAAAGAATTGAGTATTAACTCTTTGAAACTATTTACAACGTACTCAGATTCAAATAGAAGAACCTACGACAAAGACATAATTGAACTATTGAAACTATCGGAAAAATATAACTTTTTATTATTGGCTCACATCGAAAATGATGACCTAATTACATTGGATAAAGAATATAACTATCATGACTTAAATAAATCAAGACCAACCATTTCTGAAACTAGTGAAGCGCTAAAAATAGCATCTTATGTAAGAAAATATGGTGGATATTTATACATGGTACACCTGAGTTCTGGCTATACATTAGAAAAATTAAAGGAAGAATATTCTGATATTTTAAACAAAAGATTTTTTGTGGAAAGTTGTCCTCATTATTTCACGCTAACTAGCGAATGTTTAAATCGACATGATGGATACCTTTATACTTTAGCTCCACCGTTAAGAAGCCAAGACGAATTAATTAAACTTAGAGAGAATTTTAGCAATGTGTATTCTATTGGTACAGATCATTGCGCATTCTTTAAAGAAGATAAAAACCGATTTATATTAAGAGATATTCCTTTAGGTATTGGGGGAATCGAGTTTTCATTCGATTTAATGTATAACCTATTTGGACTAGCGGTTGTACCAAAAATGTCTAGTAATCTCTTTAACTTATATGAAATAAAAGATAGAGGAACAATTGAAGTTGGAAAACTTGCGAATGTCTTTATCTATGAATTGTTGGATAATGAAATTGATGAGTTCCATGGGTTTACAGATTATTATGTTTATAAAAACCTTCCGAGAAAAGGACGAGTAATTCACACGGTTAACCGAGGGAAATTTATCATTAAAAACATGAAGTTTCAACATTTAAAAGAAAAATCTGAGGTGATTAAATGAAAGCACTAATTAATGCACGTATCTATGATTATCACAATTATCAAGAAAACGTATATATAATCTTTGACGAAAAGATAAGAGAAATAGGCAAGATGTCTAAGTTTAAAGCAGAAAAATGTGATGAAATAATTGATTTAAAAAATAATATGGTTTTACCTGGATTTGTGTGTAGTCATACACATTTGTATTCAGCTTTCGCTAGAGGAATGTCTGTTCCTTTCAATCCAAAAAGTTTTAGAGATGTTTTGGAACAATTGTGGTGGAAATTAGATCACTTTTTAGATGAAAGAATGACCTATTTGTCAGCTTTTTCATTTGGGCTAGAACAATTAAAAAAAGGTTCTACAACTTTAATAGATCACCACGCTAGCGGACATATTTTAGGGTCTTTAAACCAAATTAAAAAAGCTTTAATTAATGATTTAGGTATGAGAGCGATACTAGCTTTTGAAACAAGTGATAGATTCAATATTGAAGAAGCATTAAAAGAAAACGTTAATTTTATAGAAAACAATAAATCAGAAGTTTGTTCTGGATTATTTGGATTACACGCTTCGTTTACTTTGTCAGATGACACATTAAAAAAAGTAAGTGAAAGACTTAATAATGCAGGAATTCATATTCACGTAGCTGAAAGCATTAAAGATGAAGAAGATTCAATGAAAAAATATAACAAAACCGTAGTTGAAAGACTAAATGATTTTGGATTAATTAATAAAAATAGTATTTTAGTTCACTGCGCCAATGTAAGTGAGAAAGAACTAGATATAATCAAGGCTAAAGAAGCAACTATTGCTATAAATGTGACATCAAATATGAATAACGCTGTTGGTCTTCCTAATATCAGACTAATGGAAGACAAAGGAATTAAACTAATGATTGGTAATGATGGATTAATCCAATCAATGCCATTAGAGTATTTAAATGCTTATTATACAGCTCATTTACAAACCAAAAATCCAGTAGGATTTTCAATTGATGGTATCAAAAAAGCAATTATAAATAGTTATGATTATGTTAATAGTCAGTTGAAAACAAAAATTGGTAAAATTGAGGAAGGTTATGACGCTGATTTAATTAGTGTTTCCTATCAAGAATTTACACCACTAAATAAAGATAATATTTTTGGTCATCTGTTCTTTGGGATGTTTCCAAGTCTAAATCCAGAATATGTTATTGCAAGCGGTAAACTAGTTGTAAGAAATTATAAAGCACCAATTGAATTAGAAAACAAAAATTTAGAAGCAAAACAAGAAGCTGCTAAACTATGGAAAATAATTGATGAAGAAGGAAAAAATCTTAAATATAAAATCTAGTATTGATGGAATGGAATTTGAAATTCGTTAATTCCAGCTAAGGAGAGAATGATGAGTGCAGAAATGAGACCGATTAAATTTAGTAAACTAATTAATTGGATGAAAAAAGAGTATCAAAATAAGCAATCGATTTTTGGAATTCATGTAAATAAATTCTATAAAAATAAATCTGGTACGACTATGGAGATGTTTGGTGATAAAATAAGTTCGCCAGTAGGTCCAGCGGCCGGACCAAACTCACAGTTGGCTCAAAATATTATAGCAGCCTATTTAACTGGTGCTAGATTTGTAGAACTAAAGACAGTGCAAACTATGGATGGGGAAGAATTAGCTGCATGTGTCCCGCGTCCATGTATTAACGTTGAAGATGAGGGATATAATGTTGAATGGTCAACAGAATTAAAAGTAGAAGAAGCTCGTGATGAATATGTTAAAGCCTGGTTTGCAATCCATGTAATTGCAAAGGAATTAGGAATTTCAGATGTAAGAGATTTTATCTTTAATATCTCAGTAGGATACACATTAGAAGGAATTAAAACGCCAAAAATTGATGCTTTTATCAATGATATGATTGATGCATCCAACACTAACATTTGGGATGAATGTAAACAATACTTAATAGAAAATATTGATATTTTTGACAATGTTACTGTTAAGGATATTGAAAATATTAGGGGAGCTATTTCACCAAGTATTACAATCTCAACTATGCATGGATGCCCGCCTGAGGAAATTAATTCAATTGTTGAGCATCTAGTTTCTGTAAAAGGGATGCATACTTATGTTAAGTGTAATCCGACCTTATTAGGTTATGATTATGCTCGAAATATCCTTGATGAATTAGGGTATGACTATTTATCATTTGATAATCATCATTTTAACGATGACCTACAATGGAAAGATGCCATCCCAATGTTTACACACTTACAAAAATTGGCAAAAGATAGAGGATTAGTTTTTGGATTAAAATTAACAAATACTTTTCCTGTTCAAATTAAAAATTCAGAACTACCTGGTGAAGAAATGTACATGTCAGGACGTTCTTTGTTCCCACTTAGTATTAGTTTAGCGCAAAAATTGACAGAAGCCTTTGCGGGTGAGATGCCATTATCATATTCTGGTGGGGCTGATGCTTTAAATATTAAAACTATTTTTGAAACAGGGATTCGTCCAGTTACAATATGTACTACAATCCTTAAGCCAGGTGGATATGAAAGAATTAAACAAATAGCTGAAATCTGCGAACCATTATTAAATGGTGGATTTAAGAAACTAAATATGGATAAACTTACAACAATTGTTAAAAGTTTACATAGTTATAAATACAACCAAAAAGATATTCGAGAAATCGGAACAAGAAAATCTGGTTCTGAATTACCTTTATTTGATTGTTTTAAATCACCGTGTAATTCAAGTGATGTTGGGTGTCCGATAGAACAACAGATTCCCGAATACTTAAAGCTAGTTTCCGAAGGTAAGTACAAAGAAGCGTTTGATGTGATTTCAATTGATAATGCAGCACCGGCAATTACCGGTACTATTTGTGATCATCAGTGTCAAAACGTCTGTACAAGAGTAGATTACGATGAAAGTCTATCTATCCGAGACATCAAGAAAGTAGCGGTCTTAGCCGCTCAGGATGAATATATAAAAGCAACAGAAATCAAGAACCTTAGAACCGCAAAAAGAGTAGCAGTTATTGGTGCGGGTGTTGGGGGAACTGCAACAGCCTTATTTTTGAGACGTAACGGAGTACACGTTGATGTTTTTGAAAAACGTGATAAACCGATGGGAGTAGTTACTTATCTAATTCCTGAATTCAGGATACCAACACAAATGATTGAAAGAGATTACAATTTAGCCTTGGCTGCTGGAGTTAATTTCCATTTTAATGTAGCAGCTGATTTTGATGTAAATCTACTTAAAAAGGATTATGATTATGTAGTCATTGCCATTGGATCATGGCTAAAAGGCTTTAATCCATTAAAAAAAGGTGGAGAGTTGGCTCATGAAGCTTTAGACTTTTTAGAAAAATCTAAAGCAAGTAATCTATCATTGAATCTCGGGAAGCATGTTGTAGTTATCGGTGGTGGTGATGTTTCAATGGACTGCGCTAGAAGTGCAATGCGCACCGCTGGTGTTGAGCATGTAACATTGATTTATCGTCGAACTAGAAACGTTATGCCAGCTACTAGCGAAGAATTCAATTTAGCTACTGGAGATGGTGTAGTTATTAAGTTTTTAACATCACCGGTTGAATTTGATGGAAAAACTTTAACTTGTGTAAAAAATGAATTAATTAATAATAAAGCAAGGTCAACAGGAGAAACATTCAAAATGGAATGTGATTCCATTATTAACGCTATTGGAACCAAAGTAGATAAAACTGGTTATGTACGAAATAAAATCACTCAAAATGAGTGGGGTTATCCAGTAATCAATGATAAAAACGAAACTTCAGTAGAAAATGTATATGTAGCTGGTGATGGTAAGGCAGGAGCTAAAACAATTGTTAAAGCTATTGCGGATGCCAAATTGATTACAAAAGATATTTTAGATAAATTGGGATTAAGTAATGATTTTGTTAAAGCAATTGTCCTTGAGAATCAGTCTACACTATATGCTAAAAAAGGTATTTTGGAAGAAAGATTAGAAGCGAAATTTGATGGATTACGTTGTTTAACATGTGATCAAGTTTGTGATGTATGTGTAGATGTCTGCCCGAATAGAGCTAATATAAGTATTAATATTGCATCTGAATTATTCAACCAAAAACAGCAAATTATTCATATCGATGGTATGTGTAATGAATGTGGTAACTGTGCTACTTTCTGTCCACATAGTGGTCGACCTTATAAGGATAAAATCACATTATTCTGGACTGAACCTGATTTTGTTGATTCAACTAACATTGGATTCCTTCCATTAAGCGAAAATCAATTTAAGGTTCGTGATGAAAAAGGGAATGTGTTTAATTATACAATTGGAGACAATACAGTTTCGAAAGAAATTGCAATGATTATCGATTCTGTTAACAAAGATTATTCATATTTAGTGATGTAGAGTCCATTAAGCAATTTAGATTCAGTTTCACTAAAGGGGTTTGTACTATGATTTTCAAGGGGGTAGAATTTATGAAAGACATTAGTGAATCAATTTATAAAACCGATAGCGAAGAAAAAATTTCTGGCCAAGCCAAATATGTAGCCGATATCAAAGTTGATGGAATGTTACATGCTGTTACTTTAAGAAGCACTATTGCTTGCGGTGAGATAAAAAATATTGAAATTCCTATATTACCAGATGGATATTACACAATATCTTCTAAAGATGTACAAGGAAAAAATTTCGTTAAACTGATTTTTGAAGATATGCCAGTATTTACTGATAAAAAAATTACATATTTACATGAACCAATTTTATTAGTAATTGGTCCAGATAAAGCAAAAGTTTTGGAAATAATTGAGGAAATAATAGTTGAATATGTAGAAGAGGAACCTGTATTTGAATGGATAAATTCAGCGATTAATTATCATTTTGAAAAAGGTGAAGGCTCAAAAGTTTTTTCAAAAGCTGATCGAATTATTACCTATGAATATGAAACAGGTTATCAAGAACAAGCATATATAGAACCTCAAGGATTTATCGGTTATTTGGACGGAGAGAAAGTTACGCTCTATGGTTCGATTCAGTGCCCATATTATGTCAAAAATGCTGTTGTGCAAACATTAGGTGTCTCTGATGATATGGTTAGAGTTATACAACCATCAATCGGAGGAGCTTTTGGTGGAAAAGAAGAATTTCCATCATTAATGGCTTGTCAATTAGCTGTAGCTATTAAAATAATTAAGAAACCTATACAACTTCTCTATGAAAGAGAAGAGGATATGTTAGTTACAACAAAAAGACATCCTTCAAAAATTCATTTTGAAGCAGCAATTGACAAAAACAATGAAATTCTCGGATTTAGAACTCATGCTGGAATTGATGCGGGAGCTAATATCGGATTAAGTGGAGTTGTTTTATCAAGAGCATTAATAGCTTGTACTGGAGCATATACAATCGAAAATCTTGATGTTTCTGGTGATGTATTCATCACCAACACTGTACCTAACGGTGCTTTCAGAGGATTTGGCGCACCGCAGATGTATTTCGCCATTGAAATGTTTATGGAACATATCGCAAATGACTTGGGAGTAGATTCATTAGAATTTAGAATGAAATATTTGGCTAAACAAGGAGATAGAACTTCAACAAATGGCCTTTTTAGAGACCCTATCATTATTAAAGAATTAATTGCTAAAGGTATGGAAATATCCGATTATAAGAAAAAGAGAAAACTATATGAATCACCGAATTCAACCGGCGGTATTGGAATGAGTTTCTTTTTCCATGGGTGTGGATTCACTGGTTCTGGGGAAGCAAAAAAAATTAAGGCGAAAGTTAAACTTAAAAAAGATAAATTAGGTAACGTTTATATTTTAGTTGCTGCTGTAGATATGGGACAAGGAATTAGAACTACTTTAAGAAAAGTAGTAAACCAAATTTTAGAAATCCCAATTGAAAAAGTAATCTTTGATTTGCCTGATACAGATTTTGTTCCTGATTCAGGACCAACTGTTGCTTCAAGAACAATGATGATTGTTGGTGGGTTAATTTCTCGCGCAGCTAAAGAAATGAAAAAACGTTGGGGAGAAACCGAGTTCACAGTTGAAAAACAATATATTCAGCCAGATTATATAAAATTTGATGATGAAACCTTCCAAGGTGATGCATATCCAGCCTATTCTTGGGGTGTTAATATTGTAGAGGTTGATGTTGATAAAGATACATATCAAGTTAAACTTCTAAATACGTGGTCAGTGTATGATGTTGGTAAATCAATTGATGACAGAATAGTGTTAGGTCAAGCTGATGGTGGATTAACCCAAGGAATAGCTTATGGCTACCTTGAAGTAATGAACCATGAAAAAGGTGTAATTAAGCAAAAGAATATGACAGATTATATTATTCCTACCGCAAAGGACACAGGAAATATGGAAACTGTAATTTATGAAAATCCATACGCATTTGGACCTTACGGCGCTAAAGGAGTAGGAGAACTAACACTTGTTGGTGGAGCACCAGCTGTAGCTTTCGCAATTGAAGACGCTATAAAAAGAAAAGTATTTAAAATACCAGCTACGCCTGAATATATATTGGAGTTGATGAAAAATGGCTAAAATTAGTTTTAGATTAAACGGTAAACCTGTTTTTTTGGAAACAGATGTAAATAGAAGATTATTAGATGTTTTAAGAGACGATTTTGAGATGATAGGCCCAAAAGAGGGCTGTGGTGAAGGTGAATGTGGAGCTTGTGCTGTTTTAATGGAACACGAAATTGTTAATTCATGTTCAGTACCATTGGCTAATTGTATTGATAAAGACATAGTTACTATTGAAGGTTTTTCAAACACATCAAGGTATAAAGTTATTAAACAAGCATACGAAGATGAAGGCGCAGTACAATGTGGTTTCTGTACTCCAGGAATGATGATAGCTACTGAAAGTATGCTAAATAAAAACCCTCATCCAACAGATGAGGAAATAAAAATTGGTTTATCAGGAAACCTTTGTCGCTGTACTGGATATAACATGATTATTAAAGCCATTAAAAAAGCGGCTAAGGATGGTGATGGATTATGGTAAAAACTATAATCCCAAAAAACTTAGCTGAAGCATTAAGTGAATTATCAAAAGATAAATATCGCTTAGTAGCCGGCGGTACAGATATGTTAATTCAAAATCGTAACCGTGCTTCACTTCCGATAAAATATACGGAAAATGTTATGTATATAGCCAACATAGAAGAGTTATTTGGAATAGAAGAAGGTGAAGAATATATATCTATAGGAGCTTGTGAATCTTTAGAAGCTATTCTAGAGAATGATCTCACACCAAAGCTTCTAAAGGAAACTATTCTAGAAATGGCTTCACCTGCAATTAGACATACTGGAACTTTAGGTGGAAATATAGGTAATGCATCTCCCGCAGGAGATTCTTTGGTACCGCTGTATCTGCTTAATGCAATCATAGAGTTACAGTCTGAAACAGCAACTAGAACATTAAGAATTCAAGATTTTATTCAAGGCGTTCGAAAAATAGATTTAGCCGACAATGAATTGATAACAAAAATTATGATTAGCAAACTTGAATTCACTAAGGCATACTTTAAAAAAGTAGGTCCAAGATTAAGTGATGCAATTTCTAAATTATCATTTGCTGGTGCAATAACTTTTTTTGAAGAAAAAATTATAGATTTACGGTTTGCATTTGGAGCTGTGAATACTACCGTTGTAAGAAGACCAGAAATTGAATGTTTATATATTACAAAAACTAAGGAAGAACTAAAAGCAAGCGTTGATGAAATAATTGAAGCTTACAGCAAGTATATCAGACCAATTGATGATCAAAGATCAAACAAAGAATATCGTAAAACTGTTAGCATTAATTTGCTTAGGAGTTTCATAGAAGAACTATAGGAGTGATACTTTGAATAGAAATTTAATTAAACAAGCGAGAGGTGAAGAACCCGCTGACCTTGTTCTAAAAAATTGCAAAGTGATAAATGTATTCACGAAAATAATTGAAGTTGAGGACATAGCTATCTCTAATGGAATAATTTTAGGAACGGGTAAATATTTTGGGAAAAAAGAAATTGACTATTCAAATTTCTTTGTTTCACCTGGTCTTATTGATGGTCACTGTCACATAGAATCGTCAATGGTTACACCAAGTGAATACGCTAAAATTGTAATGCCAACTGGAACAACTTCTGTAATAGCTGATTGCCATGAAATCGCTAATGTATGCGGTAAAACTGGCGTTAAGTATATGATTGATTCAGCTAAAAAAACACCGCTAGACGTATTTATGATGATTCCTTCATGTGTACCAGCAACTAATTTTGAAACCTCAGGTGCTACATTAAGTTCTAAAGATATCGCTGAGCTTAAAAACCTAGATGGGGTTTTAGGTTTGGGTGAAATGATGAATTACCCAGGAGTAATAGAAGGCGATAATGAAGTTCATAATAAACTAGATTTATTCAGTGATAAAACCATAGATGGTCATGCACCTTCAGTTTTTGGTAAGGATCTAAATGCATACGTTCTATCTGGGGTTGAGACTGATCACGAATGTACACATCCGTTGGAGTTAATCGATAAAGTAAAGCGCGGAATGTATATCCATTTACGTGAAGGATCACAAACTAGGAATGTTATAGATTTGTTGCCTGGGATTAATGATGCATATATTAACCGATTATTATTTTGTTCTGACGATTTGCATCCTAGTGATATTTTAAAGGATGGACACATCAACAATAATATTAATATAGCTACAAGACATGGGCTTGATCCAATATCGGCTATTCAGATGGCAACTATTAATATTAGCCAATGTTATAATCTTAAAGGTTATGGAGCTATTGCTCCAGGATATCTAGCTGACTTAATAGTATTTAAAGATCTTCACAATATAAAACCTATATATGTGTATAAAAAAGGGAAACTTGTTGCTAAAAATAACAAAGCACTTTTTGAATCAAAACCTGTATTTGATTCATCAGTTTTAAATACAGTCCATTTTGATATTGAGAAATTCAGTTATAAATATAATTTGAAAAGTGGATTTGTCAATGTTATCCAATTAGTTAAAAATAATATAACAACCAGAAAACATATTGAAGTAGTTGATTTAATTGATGGAGATATCAATTTAAATAATTCCAGAGATATATTAAAGCTCTTTGTTGTTGAAAGACATCATAATACTGGTAATGTTGGTAAAGCATTGCTAAGTGGTTATGGTTTAAAAAATGCTGCAATAGCTTTAAGTATAGCTCATGACTCTCATAATGTTATCGTCGTTGGTGATAATGAAAAAGATGTAATCATTGCTTTAAATAAAATTAAAGAAATGACCGGAGGAATTGTATTAGTATCAGGTGGTAAAATAATTGATTCATTAATATTAGAAGTAGCTGGTTTGATGACAGATGAACCGGCAACTCATGTTAAAGAAAAACTTGAGCATATGGAAGAAAAAGCTAGAGAATTTGGAGTTTCAGAGGATATAGTTGACCCGTTTTTATCTTTAGGATTTCTATCACTACCAGTGATACCAGACATCAAATGTACAGATAAAGGTTTGTTTGATGTAAGAAACTTTAAAATCATCCCTCTAGAAGCTGGAGAAGATTTATGAAAAATGTAAAACATTTTGAATGTACTTTGTGTCATGAAAAATATGATAAAAAGTTAGAATTGTTGACTTGTCCCGAATGCGGAGAGAAAGGGATTCTAGAAATTGTTTTTGATTACGAAAAAATAAAAGAAGACGTAAATCTACAATATTTTAAAGAAAATAAAGATTATTCTATATGGCGTTATTTGCCATTTCTTACCGTAAATAAAAAACACACCAACAGAACTTTAAAGGTTGGATGGACGCCGCTTTATAAATCAGAAAATTTAAGTAAAAAATATAAAACCAAAAATCTCTACTTTAAAGATGATGGGTTAAATCCAACTCAATCATTAAAAGATAGAGCTTCTGTAATAGCCTGTATGAAAGCTTTAGAGCTAGGATTTGATACAATATCTTGCTCATCAACAGGTAATGCAGCTTCGAGCCTGGCTGGTAATGCAGCTAAACTAGGATTAAAGACAGTAATTTTTGTTCCTAAGAGAGCACCATTGGGAAAACTTTTACAACTTAAACTCTATGGAGCTGATTTAATCAAAGTTGATGGTGATTATAAAAAGACTTTTAATCTTTCAAAAGCAGCGATAAATCATTACAAGTGGTATAATCGTAATGCAGCTATAAATCCACATCTGGTGGAAGGCAAAAAAACTGTTGCTTTAGAAATTGCTGAACAATTAAATTTCAATGTAACTGATTGGGTTATTGTATCAGTTGGTGATGGGTGTACTATTGGTGGAGTGTATAAAGGATTCTATGATTTATTCAATGTAGGATTGATTACTAATATACCAAAAATTTTAGGTGTGCAAAGTGAAGGCTGTAGTCCTTTCTACGATGCGTTTCATTATAATCGAGATTTAAAAGAAGTTGAAGAAAATACTATAGCTGACAGTATAGCAGTTGGGATTCCTAGAAATCCAATCAAAGGGATGAATGCAGTAAAAAAATCGAACGGAACATTTATCAAAGTTACAGATAAAGCCATAGTCGAAGCAATGAAATTACTCGCCAAAAATGAAGGTATATTTGCAGAACCAGCTGCAGCCGCTTCACTAGCCGGTTTCATCAAAGCGAGAGAAGAAAATATTATAAATAATCAAGAATCAGTCACGGTTATAGTTACAGGAAATGGCCTAAAAGACCAAAAAACTGCACTTGAAGCAATAGGTGATTGGGTTATCTTAAAACCGGAATTAACAGAATTAATAAAACATAGAGAGAAACAAGAAGGAGTTAAAAACAATGAGTAAAATACCATTTGGTCCAACTTATGAAGAGATGTTACATCCTAGTAAAGTTGCACCTAAAGTAAGAGCAAGAGCATTAAAAGCAAAAGAGGAAGAATTAGATCCTATTAACCTCTTTAACATTACTTGGAGAGACGATAATAATGAAGTACATAAAGTCGTGCTACCAAAAGAACTCACGGGAGTAGACTGTAATATAGTTGTATTATTAGGAAAATATTTCCCATCAGGATCTCATAAAGTTGGACCTGCATATTCAACATTAATTGAAGGCTGTGTTGACCAAACAATATTACCTGGTAAACATACAATTCTTGGACCTTCAACAGGTAACTTTGGAATTGGAGTATCATATATTTGTAACCTAATGAAATATGACGCAATTGTAATCATGCCAGATAACATGTCAAAAGAAAGATATGAAAGAATCAAAAGATATGGAGCTAAATTAGATTTGACTCCAGGTACTGAATCTGATGTAATTCTTACATTGGAAAGAACTTTTGAATTAAAAGAAAATCCTAAAAATAGATCTTTAGCACAATTCGAATTATTACCTAACTACCGTTTCCATAGACATGTAACTGGAAACTCTTGTATAGAAGCTGTAAAAGGCATAGGTAATGAAAGAATCGCATGTTTCGCTTCAGCACCTGGTTCTGCTGGAACATTAGCTGCTGGAGATCAAATTAAAAAAGTATTCCCAGAAGCTAAAGTTGTTGCACTTGAACCATATGAATGTAGTACTCTTACAAATACTGGTAGAGGCCAACATCGTATAGAAGGTATCGGTGATAAAATGTGTACATTGATTCACAATGTATTAAACACTGATTACATCGCTTTAGTAAAAGATGACGATGCAGTTAAAGGTTTAAAAGTTATTTTTGATGGAACTGATATATTAGTAGAGCATGGTGTAAAAAGAGAAGACGCATTAGCCATGAAAGAAATGTTTGGTGTTTCAGGTATCTGTAATATTATTGGAGCTATCAAAATGGCTAAATACCTAAAACTAGGACCGAATGATAATGTAGTAACAATAGCTACAGATGGTATTGACCGTTATAATTCAGTAATTGAAGATCTTGATAGAAGATATTTAGAAACTGAAGACTTTGTTTTAAGAAGATGGTTTGAAGATGTGTATAGAAAAATAGGTGAAGAAGAGATTAGAGACTACCGTTCTGATTCTCAAAAAGCTAAACTTTTCCTTCAAAAAGAAAATGACTGGTTAAAATTTGGTTATAAACAAGAATATTTAGATTCTATGAAAAAACCAGAATTTTGGGATCATGAATATGAAAAAATATATCATTATGACGAAATGATAAAAAAACTTAGAGAGGAATAACATGAATATTGATTATAAAAAAATATTAGCAAAAGCTAATGAATATAAAACTGATATGACCAAATTTTTAAGAGATATGATTGCTATACCTAGTGAGAGTTGTGATGAAGAAAAAGTTATTCAAAGAATCAAAGAAGAAATGGAAATTGTTGGCTTTGATGAAATAACCATTGACCCTATGGGTAATATAATCGGTAAAATAGGGCACGGAAAACATTTGATAGCTATGGATGCTCATATTGATACTGTTGGAATTGGTGAAATCAAAAATTGGAAATATGATCCTTATTTAGGATTTGAAGACGAGAATCAAATTTTTGGTAGAGGTGGATCTGATCAAGAAGGCGGAATGGCTTCAATGGTCTATGCTGGGAAAATAATTAAAGACTTAAAACTTGAAGATGATTACACACTATTAATAACTGGTACTGTACAAGAAGAAGACTGTGATGGACTTTGCTGGCAATATATTATCGAAGAAGATAAGATTAAGCCAGAATTTGTGGTTATTACAGAACCTACAAGCTGCAGAATATATCGCGGACACCGTGGAAGAATGGAAATTAAAGTTTCTACAATGGGTGTATCTTGTCATGGTTCAGCTCCAGAAAGAGGAGATAATGCTATTTATAAAATGGCACCAATCCTTTTAGAACTTCAAGAACTTCATAAAAGATTATTAGATAATGAATTTTTAGGTAAGGGGTCACTAACTGTTAGTGAGGTATTCTTTTCATCACCATCTAGATGTGCAGTTGCTGATGGGTGTTCTATCTCAATCGATAGAAGACTTACAGATGGAGAAACCTACCAATCTGCTATTAAAGAAATAGAGGACCTTCCATCAGTGAAAGCAGCTGGTGCTAAGGTTGAAATGTATGAATACAAAAGACCTTCATACAAAGGGTTAGTTTATCCTACACAATCATACTTCCCTACTTGGGTATTACCTGAAGACCATGTTGTATGCAAATCAACTGTAGATAGTTATAATAATCTATTTAATGAAAAACCAATCGTAGATAAATGGACTTTTTCTACTAATGCTGTTTCAATCATGGGTAGATATAATATTCCATGCATAGGATTTGGCCCTGGTAATGAAGAAGAAGCTCATGCACCAAATGAAAAGACATTCAAAGATGATTTAGTGAAGGCTTGTGCAATGTATGCCTTGATTCCTTCAATGTATATACAAAATCTAAAGAAATAGGAGAAAGAATATGGAACCATTATTTAAAGGGAAACATTTTATCACTTTAGAAGAGTGGAAAAAAGAAGAGATTGATAAATTGTTAGAAGTATCAAAAACAATGAAATACAATTTCTTAAACAACATTGATACTACTTATTTAAAAAATAAAACAGCGTTTTTGATGTTTTTTGAACAATCTACTAGAACAAGAAATTCTATGGAGGCAGGACTAGCCCAATTAGGAGGCCACGCAACTTTCTTAGATACATCAAAAATGCAAATTTCACATGGTGAAAGTGCAAAAGACACGGCGAAAATCTTATCATCTTATGGCCACGGAATAGCATGTAGAAATTGTTTCTGGGAAGTAGGAAACAAATTCTTAAGAGAAATGGCGGCTAATTCATGTGTGCCTATTATGAATTTACAATGTGATATTTACCATCCAATGCAAGGATTAGCAGATTTAATGACTATACAAGAAGTGTATGGGGAAAGAAAAAATATTAAGGTATCAATAATTTGGGCTTATGCTACAACGCATAAGAAACCAATTTCAGTACCATTAACACAAATATTATTGTTCCCTAGATATGGGCTTGATGTAACGTTAGCTTATCCAGAAGGTTATGAATTACCTGAGTGGGCTGTTGAAAAAGCAAGAAAGAATGCTATAGATAACGGTGGATCATTCACAATCACTCATAATATGGAAGAAGCATTTAAAGATGCTGACGTAGTAATACCTAAAAACTGGGGTTCTTGGGTAAACAACCAATCGGATGCAGTGGTAGATGACTTGCTTGAATCATATAAAAGTTGGAAGTGCACTGAAGGAATGATGGCTTTAGCTAATAAAGACGTTAAGTATATGCATGCTTTACCAGCCGATCGTGGAAATGAAGTAGAAGATTCAGTTATTGATGGACCACATTCAATCGTTTATCAAGAAGCCGAAAACAGATTACATACAGCCAAAGCTGTTATGGCAATGACGATAGGAGATAAATAGATTTTATTATGAGAATATTTATTGCTTTATTATTTGAAGATGAAAAAAAAGATATCATTTATGATATCATTCAAGAGATTAAATTTATTTCAAAATCTGGTAATTTTACTGATATAAAAAACTTGCATTTAACAATTCAATATTTGGGTTATACAACCCCTGAGTTGTTAGAAAACATCAAAGAAAAATTAGCTGAAATCAATTTATCTAAATTCAATTATGAAACGAATAGAATTAAATACTTCAAAAAAGGCAATAATAAAAAAATTGTGTATTTAGGAGTGGAAAAAAATGATTTGCTAACCAATCTATACAATTTAGTAGCTATTAAATTAAATGAATTGGATTATCGTTTTTCAACGACAAAGTATACTCCTCATATAAGTTTAGGTAGAGGTATAGCATTAAAGGAAGGCGAATTAATCAGCAGTATTTATTGTAGTAGTTTAACGCTTAGTGCGAATAGAATAAGTGTTATGGAATCAACTAGAGTAAATGGTAAAATTGCCTATAATGAATTGTTCAGTGTACCATTAAAATAGCGGTATATCTCTAAAATTAGACATATAATAAAAAAAGCACATACAATCGTATGTGCTTTGCTTTTAGTATAATTCCTTTTCTTTTTCGTGGTACTCCTCAAACAGCTTAAGACAGATTTCTCTCTCAGCACCTTCTAAATCCAACACTTTTTTATCAACGCTGTTACCTTTAATAAAGTCATAGATGAAATCATCTCTGAATCCAATTGCATCGGCGTCAATTGCAGTACAACCATAAAAGACCTTTTTGATGTTAGACCAGATTATTGCACCTAAACACATTGGACATGGAAACGATGTAGTGTATAAAGTGCAGCCACTTAAGTCATGTGAACCTATTTTTTTACTAGCTGCTCTAATTGCGTTCATTTCACCGTGGGCTGTAGGGTCATGATCTTTTAATACTGAATTTGATGTTACAGCCAAGATTTTGCCATCTTTATCAATTATTAAAGCGCCAAAAGGGCCACCTATATTTTGATTCATTGTATCTCTGGCTTGATCAATAGCTAATTTCATCAGAGCGTGATGGTTTTTTTCATTCATTTTGCACTCCTCTTTTCCTCGTATATACATTATAATGAATTTTAATGATTTTGTTAAGTGGTTATTGGAAAATAAGTGATTTTAAAGTAAAGAATTATTTAATATGATATAATTTAAATATATTATTTAAAAGGTAGGTATTATATGAGATTTGTTACTTGGAACGTAAATGGCCTTAGAGCCGCTACTAAAAAAGGGTTTTTAGATTTTTTTAAAGATGTTAACGCAGATATATTTGCTATACAGGAAACTAAAATGCAAGAAAATCAGAAAGAATTTGAGTTAGAAAATTATTATGAATATTGGAATTGTGCAGATAAAAAAGGTTATTCAGGAACACTTATCTACACTAAAAAAGAACCTCTTAATGTTTCTTTAGGAATTGATGGAGAGGGATATAATGATGAAGGAAGAATAATCACTTTAGAATACAACAACTTTTATTTTGTTAATGTATATGTTCCGAATACAAAACAGGAGTTATTAAGATTAGATTACAGAATGAATTTTGAAAATAAATTTAGAGAATATTTAATAAGATTAGATAATATTAAACCTGTAATTTTATGTGGAGACCTAAATGTTGCTCATAAAGAAATAGATTTAAAGAACCCTAAGGGTAATCTTAGAAATCCAGGTTTTACAATTGAAGAGAGAACTAAATTTCAAATGTTACTAGATTCAGGCTTTGTTGATTCATATAGATTCTTAAATCCTGATACTGTTAAATATACTTGGTGGTCATATCGATTTAATTCTAGAGCAAAAAACACAGGGTGGAGAATAGACTATTTTGTGGTGTCTGAAAAGATTAAGAATCTGATAAACAATGTTGAATTAAGAAACGATATAATGGGTAGTGACCACTGCCCAGTAGAAATTGAGATAAATTTATAGAAAATTTGGTGATTTAATGAATAGAAATACATTTAAGATAATTGCTGCCATTACAATGACTTTTGATCATATAGGACTAGTTTTTTTAGATCCTAATTCAATTTCCTTTTATATATTTAGAGGTATTGGTAGAATTGCCTTTGTATTGTTTGCATACATGATAGTAGAAGGTTTTTTCAAAACCAGTAATTTAAAACGGTACTTTTTAAGGATTTTTGCATACGCATCAATAATTGAAATATTCATAATTGGATATTATTTTGTTAGTAATAACAATTATATTTTGGAAATTAATGTAATCTGGCCCCTGGTATTTGGGTTAGGCGCATTAGTGTTACTGAAAAACAACATTATATGGATAAGACTATTATCGGTAGGAGTAGTTTTTTTAGCGGAGTTTATTCATATTCCCTATGGTGCATACGGAGTATTAATAATCGTCATTTTAGCTTTATACAAAAATCCTTTAACTCAGTTACTATTCCTTATAGGTATAAATTTAGTATTTATTGATTTTCCATTACTAAATTACCTTGGTTTAGCTGAATATGCTAAATATGGCTGGATTCAGTGGCTATCAGTATTAGCATTTGGTTTTATTTACATATATAATGGCAAGAAAGGCAAGTTAAATACAAAATGGTTTTTCTATATATTCTATCCACTACATTTGGGAATTATATATTTAATATATTATTTAATTAATTGAGGTGATTTAATTGATAGTTTGTAATGTAAAAGAAATGAAAGAATTTGAATTGCATACATTAACGTCTCTGGGTATATCTGAAATTGAATTGATGAGTAGGGCGGGCGCAAATCTTGTAAAAGATTTTGTTAAACGAGTTAAACCAAATTTTAAAAATAACATCACAATATTTGCTGGAATAGGCAATAATGGTGGTGATGCTTTAGTGATGGCTATAGAACTAAAAAAACTTGGGTATAAACCTGATGTTTTTGTGGTTGGAGACACGCCTAAAGCCACGGATGCCTTTATGTACTACTATGATTTAGCTGGTAAAATAAATATTATCAGCAATGCATCTGAACTAGAATTTTATCAAGAGGATATAATTAATTCAGATATAATAATTGATGGTATTCTCGGAATTGGTATAACTAGAAAAATTGCTGGATATAGGAATGATTTGATTAAGTACATTAATGAGTCTGATACGGTTGTATATTCTATAGATATGCCTTCTGGTTTGAATCCAGAAAATGGTATTGTTTTAGGAAATGCTATAGAAGCTACATTTACAGGAATTGTTGGGTTTTATAAACTAGGCAATTTACTTCATGATGCTTTAGATTACCATGGTAAAAGCAAGGTATTAGATATTGGGATTATTCAAAAGTATCCTATTAATAGGAGCTTTATAGATATAACCGAATATGATTTGAATCTATCAAGTAGAAAAAATAATTCAAACAAATATACATTTGGATTGGGAATTTTTGTTGGTGGTAGAAAATCTATGATGGGTTCTATCCAAATGAGTGCGATGGCAGGACTTAAAACCGGAATGGGATTATCAGTTGTTGTATCGGACTTAAAAGGTAATGATTTTACCCAATTCTATCCAGAAATCATTGTTCAGGATAATGTTGGAGAAGAAGTTATGCCTTTGTTAAAAAAAGCAGCTTGTGTAGTGTTTGGCCCAGGAATTAGGGTTGACAATGGAGATTATAGAGCGATATTAGAATATTTGCTTGATTCAAATATACCTTTATTGATTGACGCGACTGGATTTGAGTATTTAGATGTTACAAAAAAATACAGAAACAAAAATATAGTGTTAACACCACATGTTGGGGAGTTAGCAAAACTGTTAGGTGTCAAAACAACTGACATTAATAAAAATTCATATAAATATATTAAAAAATTAACCGATAACGATTTTAATGTAATATTAAAAGGCCAATGTACAACTGTAGCGACTAAGGATAGAATAAGGCTTTTGCAAGCAAGAAATCCTGGGTTGGGAACTGCGGGTAGTGGTGATGTTTTATCAGGTATAGTGGGTGCTTATCTAGCGACTAACAGTGTTTTTGATGCAATGATTTTAGGGGTTGTAACACACTCCAAAGCAGGATTAATTGCCAAAGAAAAATACGGAGAAATTAGTTTAATAGCTAGTAATATTATTGACTCAATTCATGAAGTGTTAAAATAGGGGGAGTTTAATGAAATACAAAAATATTTTACCTAAGATTTCAAAAAATGCATATGTGCTTGAAAGCGCTCAAGTAGTAGGAGATTCAACATTACATGATAATGTAAGTATTTGGTTTAATGCAACTGTAAGAGGAGATATGGCAAGTATAGAGATTGGTGAGGGGACTAATATCCAAGATAATGCGGTCGTACACACAGACACTAACTTACCTACTAAAATTGGAAAATATGTTACTGTAGGGCATTCAGCTATCATTCATGCAGCCACTGTAGGTGATTATGCATTGATTGGCATGGGTTCAGTTATTCTCAATAAAGCGATTATAGGTGAATATGCGATGGTTGCTGCCGGAACTGTTGTTCCTCCAGGAAAAGTTGTTCCTCCGAGAACACTCGTTCTAGGTAATCCTATGAGAGTGATAAGAGAATTAACCAATAAAGAAATAGAAGAAAATAAGAATAATGCAAATACATATATCAAATTGGCAAAGGAATATAATAATGATTGATCGTGATCAAATTATTAAAATTGCAAAAGAATATGTTTTTGAGCAATTAAATAAAGATGTTTCAGGGCATGATTATTACCATATTATGAGAGTCTATAATATGGCGATAAAGCTTGCCAAAAATTATACAGTTAATCTATTTGTCATATCTTTAGCTGCATTACTGCATGATTTAGATGATTATAAAATTACAGATGAAGCAAGTAATAAAGTTGATACATTTTTAAAAAAATATCAAGTTAAAGAAACTGCAGAAATAGTTGAGATTATTAACAATATGTCTTTTAGCTCATATAAGCTTGGTAAGAGCGTTAAATCTCTTGAAGGCAAAATAGTCCAAGATGCTGATAGATTAGATGCAATTGGAGCAATAGGTATTGCAAGATGTTTTGCATATTCAGGAACTAAGAATAGAGCTATGTATAAGAATGATAAAAATGACGACTCAAGTATAGCTCATTTTTATCAAAAACTTTTAAAGTTACCAAACTTAATGAACACAACAGAAGCAAAAGAAATAGCGGAAAAACGTGTTGATTTTATGAAACAGTATCTAAAAAACTTTTTTGAAGAATGGGAACTTAGCGAATAAAGAGGGACAAAGGATTCAGGGGGTTTTTCAGTTAAAAGCAGCTACAATTTTTAATAATGAAACTTGAATTTCAATAACAATTTATAAACACATGGTTATACATGTGTTTTTTGTGTGAAAATAGAGTAATTACCTTGACAGACATAGTAATTTTTGGTATATTTAAAGTGTATAATAATATATAGGAAATTAATATTAAAAGTTATTAAATGAAAGGGAAAATTATTATGAAAATAGCCGTTATTACAGATTCGAGTTCTAATCTTACACAAGCATATATTAAATCAGTTGAAAATTTATATATGTTACCACTATTAATATCTATGGATGACAAGTTTTATCGTGATCAAATAGAAATTGATTCAACAACAGTATATGATAGATTACCTAAAACTGATGTTAAAACCAGTTTGCCAGATATGGGTGATTTGGAAGGTGCTATAGAAAAATTTAAAAGTGAAGGATACACAGATATCATAATTATTACATTATCAAGCAAATTAAGTGGTACCCATAATGCAATTAGAAATGGTATAAAAGAAATTACTGGTATTAAATTACATATGCATGATACTAAAACCTTATCAATGGCTTTAGGGTATGTGGTTATGGAAGCCATTGATTTAATTGAGAAAAAACTATCTGTCAAAAAAATCATTGAAAAATTAGAAATTTTAAGACAAAAAGATTTATTGGCAATGTTTACCGTAGAAACGCTACGCTGGTTAAGAAAAGGCGGAAGAATCGGTAAAGTAGAAGGCACTATAGGTGAAATTCTACATGTTAAACCTGTTATTGGTCTTACTGAAGATGGTGTATATTACACAATTACTAAAGGGTTCGGAATGAAAAGAACATTTATAACAATGCGTAAAGAATTAAAGAAGTTCTTTGGCGATGATTTAATCGAAGTCACTTTACATTATGGAAATGATTCTGGTTATGCTGAAAGTATAAAAGAAAAGATTATGGATGAGATGAACGTAACAAAAGTAAATCTTACTCAACTAACACCAGTTTTGGGAGTACACGTTGGTCCTGGAATTCTCGCAGTTATTGCAAGAAGAATATATAAATAACTAGAAAACCGGTTTTTACCGGTTTTTTTTATGAAATTTTCCTCAACATGTTGATACAAGAAATAAAATATTATAAAATGGTTCTAAGAGTTTGGGGGTGATTTAGTGTCTCGCCTTAAAAAATTTCAAGAAAAACAAAGAAAACTAAGTAGATTTCAGGCATTGAAATCTATTTTTTCGTCGATGTTAATTACTGTATCAGTAGTTGTAATAGCAGTTATTGCAATACCTAAAAGTCCGGTTGGTGAAATCGAAAAAGTTGATGCATATGCTGACTCGATTATATACTCAGTAAAAGTTACTGACATTGACAGCGCAATTATTGAAGATACCTTGAAGATAACATTAGAAAATCAATCTGAAATTTATGAATCAAATTTGGAACCTGGGAGTTCTACAGGCAGATTTATTGAACTAACAGAGGATACAGAGTACAAGCTAAAGATTCAAGCAGACAAAGGTTTTGGGTTAGAAGTATTAGATAGTAGAACTGTGCATACTGCAACCAAAACCGGTGGAGCTATAATTTCATATGACTTGTTAGACGAAGAGGGTATGCATACCCTAGCCTATAATATTGGCTATTATATAAGTGATCCATTTGATGAATATACATCGATACAACTAAGATATGGGACAAAGTATCCTAGTGAAGAAGAAATATTTGATTTCGTTACCATACCACTTTCAAAAACTGGATCAAGTACTTTTATTGAAAATATATGGAGCAGTAATGTTGAAGTTCACTTATTTTTAGAAGCATTCAATCAAGCAAGTGAATTGATAGTGCTAGATACACTTGTGTTTAATACACCATATGAAATATTTACTAGCTTTGATATTTTTCAAATTAGTAATAATCAGATATCTGTAAGTGTTTACGCAGATATGGTAGAAAATGTAGAGATTGAATATGAAGTATTACTAAAAAGAAATTATACCGATGTGGAAAGCCAGACTGTAGAATTTGGAGATGAAGATATGCATTTCCATGGTGCTGAAGTAGTGTTTATGGAATTAAAACCTGAGGTTGAGTATACAGCATATTTAATCGCTAAATATAATAACCCATACACACTTCTGTATACTGAAGAGATTCTTCAAACACAATCGGTTACCACACTAGCAGATTTTGAATATGTAATAACGGTAAGTGAATTTGAAAATTATTATGATGTTGTAATAGAGATAGATGATCCAAATGACATTTACGATTTAGGTTATTACTCAATATATGAAGTAACTGAGTTTGAGGAATGGGAAGTAAATTATAATCAAATTGGATTCGAAATTTTTGATAGTAAAAAAGTGTTTACTTTAACAATTGAAAAACCAATGTTATTGAATTATAAGATTAAAATAGGGATTAAAGATTCCGAAATATTATACAATTATAGTATTTTAAAAGTTATTGAAGTTAATGAGGGGGTAGAAGAATGAAATTAAATTTTAAGAACAAATCAAAACCAGAAAAAGCCAGAATAATCACGGTGATTGTTATAATATTACTATGTTTAATTCTAGGTGTATTTGCGCCAATAATCTTTCCAGGAACTCAGTTTGCGTTAATTATTGATAATTCAATTGGAAAGTTTTTTAATGTGGCTGATTTTTTTAAAAACAACTATATAACTGTACTTGAATCAATTGCAGTATTAATATTTGTTTGGATTATTTTCAAAGTTCTGATTTTTATAATTTCTGTATTTATTAAAAAAGGTCATCGCAGCGAAACGGTAGCGAATTTGATTATGAGCGCGATAAAATATTTATCTGTTATAATCGCATTTTTCTTAATTTTATCAGCTTGGGGAGTTCAAACACCAACCTTGTTAGCTGGGGCAGGTATTATTGGATTAGCTGTTAGTTTTGGTGCTCAAAGTCTTATAGAAGATATCTTCGCTGGACTTTTTATAATCTTTGAAAAACAATTCGCAGTTGGGGATGTAATTCAAATAAATGACTTTAGAGGTATTGTTAAAGAAGTAGGATTAAGAATTACAAAATTCGAAGATATTAATGGAGATGTCAAAATAATTAATAATTCTGATATCAGAGGAGCAATTAACTCATCCAATGCTTTATCACAAGCAATTAGTGAAATTTCTATAAGCTATGACCAAAACATCGAAGAATTTGAAGAATTTATGAGAGAAAATATTAAAAATTTTAAAGCTGAAATTTCCACCATAAAAAAAGGACCATTTTATGATGGCATTGAAGAATTTGGGGATTCAGGCATTACCATAAGAATTGTTGCTTGGACAAAAGAAATTGATCGATTGCATACAATTAGAGAAATGAATAAACAACTTAAAATGCTATTTGAAAAAAACAATATTGAGATTCCTTTCCCTCATGTAGTGGTTCATAAAGAAAACAAAGAATAAAGCCGAATGAAAGTGTTCCTTTAAAACAGACAATAAAATAAAAAGGTCATATTAGAAGAAATTCTAGTATGGCTTTTTGATATAATAGAGAACTAAATAAGAAAGAAAGGTTTTTGTGGTAACAAAGTTATCCACAAAAAGCAAAATGAAGCACGATTAATTGGAGGATAAGATGAGAGAAAGAAAAACAAAAAAACATCAACAATATTCAATTGAGGAGAAAAATCAGATTGTATTACTATATCTTGATAAGCACCTTCGACAAAGCGATATACGAAGGCAATATGATATAGGTTCAAAATCAGTATTACAAAACTGGATAAAACAATATCTGGAGTTTGGAACTTGTATGGATCGAAGAGGACTGGGAACTAGTGCAGAGTTTCCCAAAAAGGGACGACCCAAGAAAAACACCCTTCCTCTAGAAGAAATGTCAAAGAAAGACCTGATTGATAAAGTAAAGATGTATCAAGACATAAAAAAATCCCTGGTCTACCTAATGAAGCAACAATCAAACAATACTATCAAGTAATAGATATGCTTAGAGAACGTTATCCGGTGAAATTACTTTGTAATACGCTGGGGTGTTCTAGAAGTGGATACTATAACTGGATAAAGATAGGTAGACCGAAATATAAAGCGTTTGATGAAGTGATTAACAACTTAGTAATGGAAATGCATAGAAAAGATAACAGATGGGGAATAAGGCAAATTAGAATGCAAATAAAAACGGCATACGGTCTCTGTCTAAGCAACAAAACCGTATACCGCTACATGAAGATAAATGGAATTCAGTCCATTATCCGTAGAAAGACACATGGATATTCAAAAGCTCCACACCATGAAATACCAAATCTTCTACAAAGAGATTTTAACACAGATATATCAAATAAGAAATGGTCTATTGATATATCATATCTTTTCTGCAAAGATGGATTATCATATATATGCGCTATTAAGGATATGTATGATAAATCAATAGTATCTTGGACTATATCAAGGTTCATTGACCTTAGATTAGTTATGGATACATTAAATAAAGCAATCGATTTAGTTCCATGTGATAATCGTCAAGAATTAGTTATTCATTCCGATCAAGGTTGGCATTTTACTCATAAAGATTATAGAGAAAAACTTCTAGAGAATAATATTACTCAATCAATATCGTCTAAAGGCAGCAGTGTTGATAATGCGCCTATAGAATCATTTTTTAGTGCATTAAAGACCGAATGTATCTATTTACAAGATGATTTATATACATATAATGTAGAAGCTATTGTAAATGAGTACATGTTCTATTACAATAATGAAAGATTACAAGAAAAAATAAAAGAACTCGCTCCTTTTCAATTCAGGAAACAAGTTCTTTCGACTCTTTTTATTTAATTGTCCATTTTAAGGAAACTAACTCAATTCGGCTTTTCTTTTTGTTTTCTAAGTGGTATAATTTTTGTAACGGAATCATAGCTCAGTGGGAGAGCACCTGCTTGACGTGCAGGGGGTCGGGGGTTCAAATCCCTCTGGTTCCACCAAAAGAAACAGATCATCAAATGAAAGCAACAGCAAGAAAAGTTACTGATAATTTATCTATCTTTAAGAATGATCGTAAAACAATAAAAGTTGAACAAAAATATGTACACGGTAAAAAAGGCTCGTATCATGTTATTACAGCTGATTGGAATCTGGTTATAGACTTGTATTCTAAGTACAATACGAAGGCTTCAGGATCGATTAGATTCCATAAAAGTATTAAGTATAGAATCATTAGTTTATTAAGAACTACTATCAAATCATTTAGCAGCGCTTTGGCTGACCTTATGCAATCTCAAAAGAATAAATATCTGAAGAACTTAATCCAGTTTGATTTACAGAACTTCAAAGATACTAAGTACATTCTTAAATATATTCTTGGTAAACATAAAGAGATAATATTCCCTGAATATATGAACAACACAAAATATATTGTATCCAATTACAATCATCCTGAATTAGTTATTGAAGCTAAATCAGAAGTGCTATACAAAGAATTATCTAAAGCTGCAAGTTATTTGATTCCAGAATTCAAAGATAACTACAGTATAGAGTTATCTTTGTTAGCTAGTTCTTAATATATAAGACTCTAGAAATAGAGTTCTTTATTGTTGCATCGTACACATTTTATAGGCTATAGTACACTAATACTCTTAATAAACTATTACTTCTCATCATGGAGTGGTCTTTTTTTTGTCTTGTTTATAGATAGCCGTAGCTAATATATTTACTTCTCGTAGGTGATATAATAAAAATTGTAGGTGATATTCAATTTCTCGTAGGTCAATAACTGTTCTTAATAGTTTTTTAGCAGATAACACTATATAAATATAGTCTTTATTAGATACAGTAAAGCTGTATTTTTATTTAGATTTTTATATCTAGGCTTTTTTTATAATGAAAAGAGCATTATCGCAAATAATACATATGATATTATCTTTGAAAATTTAATGTGAAAAATATTTTTCACAAAATAATTTAAAAGATAGATTTCTATAGAATAATAAACGTCTAGAAATAGTTGTTTCTTTATATGCGCGACACATTGACGTTGCTTTTTGTCGTAAATCTGTCGCTTTACAAATAAAAGCATATACTCTATAATAATGAATAATATCTATTGATGAACATTGAGTATAATCTATATAGTTAATTCAATAATATTGTTTTATTGAATTACTTACTAAACATAGAATTATGGGCAGATAGCATATCTATCAACGCCTTAATATATTAAAACTATAGGAGGAAATAATGAGAAGACAAATTTTAAAAGAAGGCATTAGCAACGACATGATTTATGCATTACGTTATTTAATGAAGAAAACACAAAAGATAGTGTATATATTATTAATAATGTTTATGTTAGCAGGTGGTATTCTACCTCAAAACACTAATAAGGTACATGCTTTAGATGTGCCTACCGGTGATGACACTGAAGTAGTTGAAGAAGAGCAAGCAGAATATAAAACAACTACTGATAATGATTTTGATATTTCAGCTATTGAACTTGATTTTGAAGATGAATCACAAAGAACTGAAGATAGTAAAACCTTCAAAAGAGTGGATGGAACATATATATTAGCTATGTATGATACAACAATACATTATTTAGATGAAGGAACCTATAAAGACATAGATAATACATTGTCTTATGACGAGTTAGATAACAGTTACGAAAACACAGCCAATAAGTTTAAAATAAAGTTACCAAAAAGCATAGATGATAATAAAAAATTTAAATTGACAATGGATGGCTATCAAATTGATTGGTCAATCAATGACATTGATAGCACTGATATTACATATGCTAATGATGCAATTACATCTAACAACTTAAAAGAATTAACGAATATTAATCAAAGTGTTACATATTCAAACATTCAAAACAATGTAGATATAGAGTATATATTAGATGGAAATAAGATAAAAGAAAATATTATACTTAATAGCTATATCGAAAATTATTCAATTTCATTTGAATATATATTGAAAGATTTAACATTAGTGTTAAATTCTAATGGAGATTATGTTTTCGTTAACGAGCTAGAGGAAGAAATCTTTTCGTTTGCTTCATTATATATGATTGATGCAAATGGTCAAATATCTTATGATATAGAATTTAGTGTTGTCCAAGTAAAGAAAGATGAATATAGTATAGAAATCATTCCAAATAATGATTTTCTTAAATATGCTAGCTATCCGCTTGTTATTGATCCAACAATAACAAGTGCTGATGTATCTATGAATATCCAAGACACATATTTAAAAGAAAATAATAACACTGACCATTCAGGTGAAGAATGGATTAAAGTTTCAAACACACAATATCAGGGATATATTAATTTTAAGTTACCAACCGAAGTGTATGGAAAAAAGATTCTTTTTGCATCTATGGAAATGTATGGAGACATATATACAAATCCTGTTAACTCATCTATCATAGCACTATATAAAAACAATTCGTATGTAAATGTAAGTGAAGCTCAGTATTCCAAAACATTATCCACAAATGAAATTATAGACACGCATATTATTTGGACTGAACATTATGAGTCAAATAGATTTGATATAACTAAAGCAGTACAAGAATGGGCTGATAATTCGATTGGTAAAGACCCAGCAGTGCCAGTGCCAGGTTTCAGTTTAGCAAATATAAACGGAACTCCACAGGAAACATATTATTATTCAACCGAAGGAATTATTAACACACTTTCTCCCAAGATTGAAATATGCTATTATGAGACTGGAGGTTTAACAGATTATTGGACCTATAATTCTCAAAGTGTGAGCGGTGTTGGCACGGGGTATGTATCAGATTATACTGGTCAACTAACATTTGTTCGAAATGATCTCAATTTTTCGACTGAAAAGCAAACTCTGGGAACATCTTTTATTTTTAATAAATCAAAAGATTCAATTAATGTCGGTTATGGAGATGGTTGGGATAGCAACTACAACATTCATTTATATCAAAATCAATCTGTTCAAAATGAAGAAAAATATACTATTAATGCATCCGGAAAAAGGGTGAATTACTATTTAACGAGTCTTGATAGCAGAGCAGAATCTATATATCCATATTCAAGTAATTGCTACATTTCTGATGATGGATCTGGAAATGTCTTAATTAACACATTTAACGCAATAATGCATATGTATCAGACATATATTATTACTACTGATAACACAAAATATAATTATTCATCAAATGGAAATTTATCAAATATACAAGAAGAAATTGGAACGAAAATAACAATAGCGAGAAATACAGTTGACTCTCAAAAAATAGAGATGGTCTTTGATTCTTCTGGAAATAAAATAGACTTTGAGTATGATGCTGTTACTGGAAGATTAGTCAATGTATATTTAAGGACCGATGAAATAGCTGATTACAATGACGATAATGATACTGATTTATATTTAGAGAGAGTTGAATATGTCTATGCAGAAAGTTCAAATATGCTTCAAAATGTAATATTTTACAATGATTATGATTTAAATGGAAATGCCACTTTTGACTATACGAGTAATTTTTCGTATGATGACGAGGGATTTGAAGCATCTATAACTGGAGAAGAAAAAATTATTTACACTTATGAATCAAATGCAGCTAAAAAAGTAAGTAAGATTGAATCATGGATTAATACATCAAAATTCTCTGAAATTAATTATGATTATTCATTAAGTCAAACTAAAATTATGGATCATACCGGAAATTATGTAACATATATATTTGATTCTTATGGTCATACAGTCAATATTATAGACAGCTATCTTACAGTAATGTACTATAAATATTTGGATATATACGATACAAGTAATTATTATAGTGGAGAAATTAACTATAGAAGAAATCATGAAGTAATTGGGCAAAGCAAACCAGAAACCATAACCTATAATCCCGTCTCGAACGCTAGCTTTGAGTATAATAATAGCGTTTTTTGGAGTACCAATAATGGTGCATATTATACCAGTTCAACTTTCAAAGCCTTTGTGGGAGCATCATCTTCTTTTGTAAAAGACGGAAGCATTTATCAAGATATAGTATTAGATGAAGGGGTCTATACCCTAAATGCTAACATATATTGCATGTCACCTGATTCTGATGTTTATATATCACTTAACGGAGTTGAGTCTGGTCATATTAATAGTGCGAATAGTGATAACGATTGGACAAAGTTATCAACGGTTCTTGATATTCCAAATGATCAAACAACTGTAAGGATTGAATTACATAATTTAGGGTCAAATAGTGTGTACTTTGATGGTATTAGTGTATCGAGAGGTGTTAGCAGTGATGAAATAGGACTAATTGATAATGGTTCTTTTGAAGATGGTCTAAGTTACTGTTGGGATTTAAGTAAAGAGTCAAACACAACATTTTATGCCGTAAATAGCGGAGTAGAGGATGAGCTATTTCGAAATATATTAGGAACAAGAGCAATTGGGATTGAAGGCATATATAGTGAGTTAATATCAGCAAAAACAACTATTCCTTTCAACAGTATTGAAAACATTACAAATTCAGGTGGAACCTTTTACATTGGGGGCTGGGCAAATAATTACTTAGCAATTCCAAATGCATACCCATATTCAGATGAGTCGATTTTATTTAGAATTAAGGTGAATTTTATATACAGTGGTAGCTCAATTGGAGAAACTTATGTTGACTTTAATCCTAAAATTGATGGTTGGCAGTATGCTTATTCTGAAATCTTAATTCCAGGGTTAACGTATGATGAAGTACAGTTTTCAGTTGAATATAAAGGTATGGGTGAAGTTTTGTTTGATGGATTGACAATGTTCTTCAAAGAAAATAAAATGACATATGACCACGATTACTTGAATCGTATCATTAAAACAACCAACCCTGATGGTTCATTTAATGAGTATAGTTATACAGGGACTAACTATACTCCTGATACAATAACTGACAATAATGGTCATATAGTAACCATTGAAGAGGATAACTACAGTTTCAGTATAACAAATAACAATGTGAAAGCATCATCAACATACAATGCCTCTCGCACCGTTAACACCATGCACATTGGAAACGAAACCACATATTTCGAAACAAGCACTTCATATACTAACAACAATCAATTCGTCTCAACGTATACAGACGAATTTTCTCAACAAACTTCGTATTTTACCGACGACTTTACTGGCATATTAGAGTACATTGAAAATAGTAAAGAAGTTGAAACCCATTATGAATACTATGATGATGGAAAACTTATGCGTGTATATATCGGAGAGTCGCTTAATTCACAGACACCATATGTAAAGTATGTATATGAAGACAATCAACTAAAAGAAATTGAATTGGATGAAGATTTCAGCTATCATTTATTTTATTATACCGATGGTAGCTTACAATATGTATATATTAATGATCAAAAGCTAATGGAATATACATTTTATGAAGATTCTTATGATTCTACTACATATGCAACTAATAAAATGAAGAATCAAATCTATGGAAATAATGATAAATATATCTTCTTTTATAATGACAAAAATCAAATTTCAGAAGTAAAATTCATGGATAGTGATTCTGTCCTAGTAGACAAGTTCACATATGACTATGATGCATCTGGTAAATTGTACAGATATGAAGATATTGCTAATAACACCGTTGAGTATTACGAATATGACAAAAGTAATCGTTTGATTAGAGTTTGCGATACGAATGGAATTGAAACAGTATATGGTTATGATGAAAAAAACAATTTGGCAAGTCTTGAATTTATTATCGATTCTGATGCTGTTAGCTCTACAACATATTATCATGCAGAAGATTTAGGGAATAATCAATTATATGACAGAACAGAATATTCAGTGGAGCAAGGACAAGGGTTGGATTTAGTAAAAGATTATGTTTATGAAGAAACTGCTCTAAGAAGACTTGATCAAATAAATTATTTTGTCACGGATGAATATGCTCCAGATGAAAATATAATGAGTCAGTTTTTTGACTACGATGGTGATACTATACGTATATCATCAATTACGTATGATATTGATTATGCGGGATGTACTGACGTTAAATATGTATATAGTTATGATGAACTTGGTAATATTTTAACTGAAGAGTTTTATGAAGATACAAATCAAGATCCATTAATAACAAAAACATATGTTTATGATGATTACAATCAGATTATACGAGAAGATTCATATGAATATCTGTGCCATTATGATGATGCTTGCTATACAAAAGTTTTTGATTATGATAAAAACGGTAATATAACTTCTAATCAAACATTTGAATATGGGCACACTGAAAGATATCTAACCCTAACTCCTCCAGAAGCTTATGAGGCAAATGTGAGTTCAAGTTTCATGACTGTAAAGTATAATACAGTTAATTTTTATGATGATGTTTATACAATTCCCGTTAATGGGTCTCTAAATATATCTTTTGATTATTTTAAAATGTTTCCTGAGACAAAATTTGATTTCTTTCCTATGACAGGTATAAGTACAGTATGTAACGCTTCAAATGTTGATACATCAGAGGCTGGTTATTATTTGTACGAGTGCATGGCACATGACGCGAATTACAATTATGAACTGCATTTTGGTATCGTAATTGAAGTAGGTAATGTTTCATCAATAGACTATTTAATAGATGAAGTGATCTATACATATGATGTTGATTGGAAAGATCAACTTAAAAGTTATGAAATCACTAAAGATGGTATAACTAAGACGAGTCATATATATTATGATGGCCAAGGGAACCCTACAACAATATATAATTTTTATTATGATGGAGAGGTGCGATACAAGGCAACTCTTTCATGGGATGGGAGGCAGTTAACAGATATATTAATAGAGGATGATACTAATGCAATAATTGGGGATATATCATATGAATATAATGATCAGGGATATAGGACAAGTAAAACTATTGATAGTGTAACAATTTCGTATTATTTGGAAGGCGACAAGGTATTATATGAAACTGACGGCGAATATGTTATAATTTATACATATGATTTTGATGGTAGTATCATTAGTTTCAGTTACATTGAAGATGTTGTTAATAGTCCTGACACATCATATGAATATTTTTATATTAGAAATCAAACAGGAGATATTACTGAAATAGTTAATAGTTTAGGGGTACGTATTGTTTTTTACGTTTATGATGCTTATGGAAATATAAAACAAGTTGAAGTAACAGTAGGCTATGAACACATAGCTGACAACAATCCTTATACATATAAGAGTTATAGATATGATTCAGAAATCAACATGTACTATCTAAATAGTAGATTCTATAATCCTGAAATTGGTAGATTTATAAATGCGGATGGACTTCTAGGTCAAGTCGGTAACGTACAGTCAACAAATATGTATGCTTATTGTGCGAATAATCCTGTAATGTATACAGACAGCACCGGATATTTCGCGGTATCTACATTTCTTAAAGGAGTTGGAAACATTGCAACAGGAATTTTTGCTATTGTAGTAGCGGTTGCGGTAATTACGAGTGGAGTAGCTTTAACACCGATGTTAATAATAGCTGGCATTACACTAGCAGCAGGAGGTTTAACCATTTTGAATGGTGCAGCAGATATACAACAATCATATAATGGTAATAACTATATTAGAGATTCGGTATTTGGTGGTAATCAAGGTTCATACGATCTATATTCAGGTATTACAACTGGTGTTGCTATTGTTGGTTCTATTATATGTGGAGGTTGGTTAAGGTATAATCAACCTAGAATACAAGCTTACAAGAACCTAAATTCCTATAATGTTAAGAATAAGCATTTACTAGGTTCTGCTGGAGATTGGAGTAAGTTCGGCACATCAAATCAAGGATATTTAAGAAGCGTTGGTCAAAATGCAATACGAAATACGCCTATGAGGAATCTGCTATACAATAGTCTGGATTCTTATAAATTGATATATGATACAGGTAGAATAATTGGATCTAATGGACAATCAATTATTAGATTAGTGTTCACTGTTACCGGGGAAATAATAACTTATTTTCCACAATGATTGGAGACGAAGATGAAACTAGATACAAAACTATACAATATGAATTTTGAGATTAAAAGGGAAGAATTAAATGATGAAAGATTACAAATACTGTTAAAATACGATTGTATGATGAAAATTACTATTGATGATTCTGTGATATACGATGATTGGGTTTGTCCGCTTGAGATGCTAAAAGTAATTCGAAGTTGGGAACATAAAATTAAAGAAAATGACTTTGTTGATTTTATATATAACTCAGAAGACAATGATAATAATCCTATTATATCTTTTAGATATAATGCTTTAACAAGTAAATGGCACTTTAGAAGTTGTTTCGATAAGAAAAAGCTAATAAAAGGTTTCACATTAATTGACATTCATTTATTGTTTGTAGATTTCAAAAATCAAATATATGAACATGTAAAAAGAACTATTTAGAAATTAGTACGTTTTTTATTAAAATCAGAAATGATTTATCAAAATTTGCATACTTCTTTATACATTGCTTTAGTAATGTATAAAGATAGCGATGGATTCATGCCTGAATGGTTAATGGTTGAGATAAGCATTACCGCTATAGTTTTAGGTTTAGCACTAACCTTTTTACCAATACTAGGAACGTCCGTTTTAGGAACAATCCTTATAAGTGCTGGCATAAATTCTCTAATAAGCGGTTGGATTGATATGGTTTTTAAGCAGTATATATAATTGTATATGTATAGGATTTATTTGTGCAAGATTCATATGAATCTTGCTCTTTTTTTTGTTTTAAAAAAGCAACTCCATAATAAGAAGAGTAAAACTCAGTATTATTTAGTTGAAAACAGAGTAAAACTCCGTAATGACAAGACACATAAAAAATATAGTTTATTTCTGAGAAGAAGTAAACTTTTTTATTTGTCTGTGATATAATTTATTCGTGTATACATTCATTTTTGTTTACATATAGATTTTTGTTAAATTGGAGGAAATAAAATGAAAGATATGTTGGGAGAATATTTAAAAAAAGGGTTAATGATTATGATAGCAACATTATCAATACTTACTTTTGCAAGTTGTGATGAAGAAGTGACTACTTCAGTAACAACCACTGAAGAGCTCACAACTGTTACCACAACAGCTGAATATACTACAACAGATGAAATAACTATAACAGAAGAAGTAACAAGAACAGCCTTTGTAATTCCTTCAGAAGTAAAAGAAATTTTAGAAGATCAAGATATTAGTGGATTTTATGAAGTTGGTAATAGGAAATACATTGTTCATCATGAAGACAATGAAACCAGTACTGTTGTGACATTGAATAATGAGTTTGACATATTATATGAAACAGAAGAATTGGGATATGTTAGATCTATCAAAGAAGCATATGATGACAACATAATAATTGAACATTATGTTAATGATAAATTATATCAGGATGTTTTTGATGTGGATGGAAATAAGATTATTAGTATGAAGGTAAGTTTTCATTTTCATTTTGGAAATAATAAAGAATGGGGACTTCACTCATATATTGGAAATGGTACTTATATCTTTTTAAGAGAAATATCTAATACTTCAGGAGACAGAAAATTTGAAGTTGTTAAAACTAGTGAATCCTCTGAAGAAGTATTTTACGAGTTTGAATCACAGTATTCTCATTCTGTTTACGTATTATCAGATGGTACGTTTGTATTTTACTATTCACAAAGTGATCAAGAACTAGATACTCTTGTTCATATGGACCTTGAAGGATCAATCATTCATACAGAGGAACTAAATATAGCTAATATTTTTTCATTACGTGAAGGTTATTTTATGACAACGTTTGCGGGTGGTTTTTCATATGGATATTATCTAAGAGACTTACAGTCAAACAACATATGGCAACTCATAAGTACATATTATTTGTATTTCGATAGAGAAACAGATAATTCTATCATATTTGATGTGCCTTCCCGAAGTGATATCAATGAAATAGAATATGACAATAATGGTCAAGAAGTTTCAATCACATATAGACCAGATGACTTTCGTCAATTATTAACTACTTTCAAGATTGGTGAAGATAAAGAGTTAAATCGATATTACGAACATTATTCAAATCCTACTATATGTAAAATTGAATTAGTTGATTCAAGTGATAATGAAGTCATAACGAAAGAATATAACTACATAATTAATGTGATAGTTCATAATAATAATTTCTATGTATATGGTAAGAACGAATCGAACACAATTATTGAAGTATTTGATTTTAATGGAGACATGATACGTTCGGATACCATCCTAGGCGCAGTGGTTTATATAAAAGAGAATGGTAACTATGTCGTTCAATTAGATTCTGGCTACGTTCAGGAAATATCCAACAACAATGAAATAGAGTGGAAGTTAGATGAAGAGTTTAATAGAGTTTCTTTTATTGAAGTAAACAATGATATCTTTGTTGTTAGTAGCATTGAAAGCCTTTGCCCATTTTTAAATTCAAGAACTTGTCCTTCATATTCTTCGTATATGATTGATGACGATGGTCAAATCTTAGTGGACTATTTTGATCAAGGAAGCAGCTATTTAGTTTATCAAAGTGAGACATATATCTATATGTACACAACACTTGAGGATCAAATTCATGTATATAATTATAATATGGATCTTGTTGATCAATATGATGTTATATTTATCGATGAAACCAGATTTCTTTCTGTAAAGGATAATCAACTCGTTATTATTGATTTCCCGGAAATACTAACATCACAAAGGTGATAGTGATATAGTTAAAGAGATATTGAGTACTAGATATTTTGTATATGGACGGACGTTCTTTATGGGGTCTAAAGATTAATTGTTTTCTCACTGCTTTCAAGGAAACCACATGTTTAAAATACACTTAATACACTTTTGGGTATCGTAGTTATAAATACGATAGTGAAATTGATATGTACTATTTAAACAGTCGCTTTTATAACCCAGAAATTTCTAGATTTATTAATGCTGATGGGCTATTGGGCCAATTAGGAAATATTCAATCTACAAATATGTATGCATATTGCGCAAATAATCCAGTGATGTTTACAGACAGCACCGGTTACTTCATAGTTTGAGTAATGATAGCATCGATAATAATCTCTGTTGCTTTTGAAGTATATGAAGATTTTCATGAAGATGGTGATTTTGATTTTGGTTGGAGATATTTAGGCGCTGCGGTATCAGAATTTTTCAGCGGATTGTCAGGGTCATTAGGATATTTAATGTTATATGGCTTTATAGGAAACTCCTTAGACTACTTTATTAGTGGTGAATTTAATTCTGGTACAATTGGTAAAGACCTGCTTATAATGGGAGGGACAGCAATTGCTGGAGTGTTGATTGGAAAAGGATTGAATCTTGGGTTGTCGAAGCTTAAGGCAAATAGTCTGTTTAGTTTATGTGATAATGGAGCTGCTAACAAATTATTAAGTAAGATGGGTTTAGCCATAAAAATTGGATCTAATGCAGCTCAGGATAATTTGGGTAGAATAATTTATAATTCAGGAAAATATTTTCTTGGTGAGTTAATGGAAAATGTAGGGTCGAATTCAATAAACAATCTAGGTTTGTTGATTTTTGATTAAGGTGATGTTATGAGAAACCAAAAATTTATATATTATAGACTTTTTGAGTACTGTGTACAGAATGATTTTAAAACTACATCTAGAGGAATAATCAGAAGAAAATCTCGAATTCCTTTAGGGATATTCTCGTATATATTAATCATAGGTTATGTTATGTTAGATTTGTTAGATATCTATGACAACACCGTTTTATTGATTATTGTTTTGATATCTGCTTTTGGATTTATATATCTAACAAGAATGGGTGTATCAAGCTGGATAAATATATTCAAAATAAACAAATTAAGAGCTAAAACACGCCAAAATGTATTAGAAAAATTTTGTGTATATCATAATCGAGACGGAAACTATATAAAAATTCAAGAAAAACAAATGTATAGAATTAAACGCCATCCATTTTGTTGGAGTAGAGTAAGAATATTCTTTAAGGATGAGTGTAAAAACAAATATATATTTAGTATTAGTCTTAAAAATGTTTCAGTAAGCATTCATCAATCTAACGCATACAGAAGCAAAGATTTTGCAAAAGATCATAAAGAATTAGAATTAAGATACAAGTATAACGTGAGTGACATGTTTGAAGTTAAAGAAGTCAAAGAGTTGTTAATGTTTATAAGAAATGAATATCGTAGGTTAAGATTAAAAATACTTGTGGTGTAATCATATTTTAGGTTTCCAAAAACATCTATTTTTTATTATTTAGTAGAATATGATACGTTGAGTGAATTGATAAGATGTTAGTAGACACAAAGTAAAACATGTGTTTATTAACATCTTTTTGTATTGGATTGGTATGGTTTTTAAACAGTGTGTATAATAGTATATGCATACAAATATGAAAGGGAAAATAACCATGCCAAGTAATAATAGTAAGTACTCAGAGGAAATGAGAGAAAAAACAGTTAAGTTTATACTCGACTCAGGAAAATCAGCGACGTCAGTCGCAGAGGAACTAGGAATTGATACTAACACAGTGTGCAGATGGGTAAGAGATTACAGAAGAAAAAATAATATGCCTTCATATGCTGAGGAAAAAGGTGTAATAAAAAGACCGTATAGAAGAAAAGATGAAAAAGATCTAAAAATTGAAGAACTGAAAATTGAAATCAAGAAAAAAGATAAACAATTAGAAGAAGAAAAAGAAAAGGTGGATATTCTAAAAAAATCCCTGCGCATCTTCATGGAACATCACGAATGAAGTATGAAGCGATTCATAAATTAACCTCGTCACATAGCGTGAGGAAGATGTGCATCGTATTAATTGTAAGAGAACGAGGGTATTATCAATGGCTTAAACAAGAAGCTAGAAGAAATCGAAGAAGAGAATCAGAATTAGATCTTGTAAAAGCAGTTGAGAATACATTTAGAGATAATAAAGAGATATATGGTAGTAGAAAGATACATAGAGAATTATTAAGTAAAGGAATAGAAATAAGTGAGTGGAAAGTGCGCAGAATTATGCGCCAGAACGGATTTTATTCAGTAGTAAATAAAAAGTACACAGCACCAAGTATTGCCCCGGATATAAAAACAACACTAGGTTGGTATTACTTAGCTTGTGTAATGGATTTATACAATAGAGAAGTAATAGGTTACTCAACTAGTAAGAACATTGACACAGAGCTTGTTAGAAGAGCTCTAGGAAATGCTATTGCTAAGTACTCTGATGTAGAGGGCACTATCTTTCATAGCGATAGAGGAAGTCAGTATGCAAGTGCTGGATGTAAAAACATACTTAATGATCATAAAATGATTCAAAGTATGAGTCGATCTGGTTGTCCATATGATAATTCTTGTATAGAGAGTTTCTTTGCTTGTTTAAAAAAGGAATGTATCTATAGAAGACAATACTTAAATCCATCTCAAGTTGATGTGGATATCTTTAGTTATATTGAACTATTCTATAACAGAAAGAGAATGCATTCTTACTTAGACTATATGTCTCCTATTGCTTATAGAATTCAAAATAAGGCTTTTATATCTGCCTAATAAATGATATAATCCTATGTATATAGATTCATTATTACTATCTGTTTAAAAAGCACTTAATCCAATTTTGTAGTGTAATTGGATTAACAGCTTGCGATTATGAGTATAACTTATATAATGAATATATTCGTGATAATATTGAAATAGAAAAAATAGAACTAATAAACTATGAAAATCTAAACAATGTAGAAAATACATCAGAAAATTATCCTTTTAATGGTGGGATGTTAGAAATACTAGAAACTCTCAATGAAGATGAAATTGATAGTTTAACTACAGAGTTATCTGAAATAGGAGGACTTTCAAGTAAACTTGAACAAACTATTGACTCACCAAAAGGAAAAGGTATTCTAATTACTTATGTAGATAATGGAATTTCTCTTATAACTGTCACTAACATTGATGGTATTGATTGTATATTTGTAGGACACTATGATGCAGATAGAAATATCGAGCATTCATATGGTATATCATGGCAAGAAATGATTGATGATTTCAAAAATGTTGTTCAATCATATTTTGATTTTGAGATTGAATAGATATCATAACTAGTGTGAGTATTTAGTATCATATAGGTTAGAAGTTTATCTCGAATAATGGTTGATTATTAGTTTTTATGCACATTGTGCAAATACTCCAGTCATGTTTACAGACAGCACCGGATATTGGGTTGGTTTTGATGATGTTTTTACAGGACCAGTAGATGAAATTATTGTTTTGGGATTGTTGGCTATTGCAGCATTGGTAGGCATATCTGGTGCAGCAGATGCACTTGATGATTTTGTTAACGTAATTGGGAACACATTATCTAATGTTGCTGATGAAATCAAAAAAGCCACTAAGACAATTTCAGTAGCCATTGTAATAACAATAGCTTCTATAAAAGGTAGGAATGTAGGTGCATATGTTATACAATTTTCCGATGGAAGTTATTATGTTGGAAAAGGGTCGCCAGCAAGAATATATATCTCTGCAATGAGAGAAGGTGTTCTACATGGAACGTTACCAATGTCAGTCAGATATGAATCATGTTCAAATGATAGAGAAGCTTATAAAAGGGAATATATGTTGATGGTTGACTATGGTTATTATAGCGGTACCATATATATGTATAATAGAATATGGTTTTCAGGGCGAACTTACTATTTAATGGATTACGGAACGCTTTACTCAGATGACTATTTAGGAAGATAAGAGGATTAAATATATTATGAAAAAAGAATTGATTTGCATAAAACGAGATGGTTATTGGTTCCATGCCATATTTCATTACAAAGGCTCAGCTTTATCAAAAGAAGCAATAGTAATTGATGATTCGGATACGAACAAGTTTGTTGAATATATAAATAAGATGCAATTAGACAAAGTAATCGTAGATTTGAATGCATTTAAGAGTGAAAATTTATACTTTTTAAACAAGATTGATCATATTAAGTATCTTACTATATGGGGAGATGGAGAATGTGATTTTTCAGCGATATATAATTTAGATGAGTTAGTGTTTTTGGATTTAATGAATTCTAGTGACTTTAACCTGGAGAGAATGAAGAATCTAACGTTTTTTTCGACTAATAGCTTGTCTAGAATTAAGAATATAGAAAAAACTGTTACATTGAAAACACTACAACTTATCGACCCTCTAAATTCATATGAAATAAAAGACTTGACTAGGTTTAGTAAATTGAATTCAATTGACACCTTGTCATTATATGGTTTAAAAATAAAATCTTTATGTGGAATAAAGGAAATGTCAAAGCTTAAAGTTCTTTTACTTAGAGATTTAAAGATCTTGCATGATATTAGTGAGATAAACTGCTTGTCGAGTAAACTGTCAGGTTTACTCATAGATAGGTGCAAAAAAATAGTGGATTATTCGGTTCTATCCTCATTAAATAAACTGCATTTTCTTTCTCTTAATAACGTAAAAGTACCCGGTTTAGACTTTCTTAGTCCTTTAAGGAATTTAAATACATTTATCTCATCTAATTCAATATTTATTGATGGAGATTTAAGTTTTGTAAATGGAGTTCAATCTGTTGTTATTTATCCGATAAGAAAAAGTTATTACATTATTTGTGATGGCATGAAGTTGAAATACAAACAAAAAAGCATAGTTAAAGAGTTTTATGATTATGGAGATGGAAGTATAGATTCTTGGAGAAGAATAAACTGCTAGCTTTTTATTTGATTGAGATTAATTTAAACTCCACATTTCTTCGATTCTTAGAACGAATGGTTAATAAAACACACACAGCCTATTGTAATATTAATTAAGAAAAAGAAAATATTTCTCAAGAATATATAATTGAATCGATAAATAGTATTTATTGTCAAGCAACAAAAAGTAAACAATTAGAAGTTCTTAGTTGAGGTGTATTACACACTTATTGGAAATATGTAATAGTGCTACATGTAAACATGACTCCAGTAATGTATTCAGACATAACCGGAATGAGTCCTGAAAGAATAAATGTTTTTAAACTTGTGATAGCGGGAATAGTGGCGGTTGGTGCAATTACAGTAGGTGTGCTTGCTCTTACCACATCCATAGTTACTTTACCATTAATGGCATCAATATTCCTTATTTGTGCTGGACCCTCGGCATTAATGGATATGGTTGCAATTGGTAGAGCACAATATAACTATAGTGTTGACAACGGAAGAGAAGGTAGAGAAATTAGTGATGACGTTATTAATGCAATTGGAAGCAATAGTCTGGATAGGGCACTCTATCATGCAACTATGAGAATGGTCTATATTACTGCAGATCAAGGACTAGGATCAGCAATTGCACTATTGATGGAGGCAAAGAATCCAGCTAAAATGGTATCATATACAAAAGGACTCAATGGTATACTATGGATTACAGTACTTACTACTGCATATAGGGCATATTAAACAGGTCGAGTTTTATTTGATAATGAATTTGCATATGATTATGCAACTAGATTAGGATGGATACCATGGGAAGATTAGATAGAGAAAATAAATATCAAAATGATATTAGAAGAATTCTAAATTACAGAGTCGGAAATCCGTATAATTTATTATGCTTGTTTATATTTGGTCCATTCTTAATTCCATTATATGATACATTAGGAAATGGTATAATAAGTGGATTAAGAATACTTCCTACACTTGAAGAATTCTTGGTCATAGAAACAATAGCTGTTATCATTCTTATATTGAGAGTGTTGAGAGACTACTTTTTGAGAAAAAAGATATTTCCTATAGATAATGAAAAAAATCGGTATATTATAGCGATTAAAAAACTTGAAAGCCTAAAGAAAAAAGAGAAGAAAGAAACTTATGAATATGATGAAGCAATATACAGGTTAATTGAAAGGAATAATGAAATATTAAACTCAGAATCGTTTTTTTATGAATTTAAAAAATGACAAGATTTTGCTTATCTCTCACTACATTACTCCAGTAATGTACATAGATCCTAGCGGAATATTACATTGGGCGTGGAAGTTAGTGATTGGTGCTGCAGTAATAACTGCATTAGCAGGTGCGGTAGGAGTAATTGCAGTTGCTGCAGTGATGTTCTCAGCCGAAGCAAGTATTAGCATCAGCTTTCACAATTGCTTTAGGGACGTTAACGACAGCTGCTGTCTCGGCGGGGGTTGGGTCCCTTGCTGGAGGAATTGGTGCAGCAATTTCACAAGATGATGTTACTGATGGTGCTGCAGATGGCTTTATGTGGGGTTCTATCACAGGAACGGCTGCTGGGCTCGTAGGTGGTGCATTCTCATTATTTTCACCAGCAAAAAAAGTAGCTAAGTTTGCCTACACTATTGGAACCTCAATGCTGGCTTCTGCTGGTATCACAGCTGCCCAAGGAAAGATAACCGGAGAATTTTCAGGGGAGTGTTGGGATTTCTGCTTTTTTTGGGTCATTAGGTGGTTATTTTAATTCTAACGTTTTAGTAGGTTTTGGTTTGGGCTTAGTTGAATCGGGCGCACAAATTGGATACAATATAGTATTCGACTTTTCAATATATATAAGAAATATTATAAGTCCAGGATACGCCACAAGCAATTAGGAGGAGCTTAATTATGGAAACGAACTGGGTGATTATAGTAGGAATGATTCTTTTGTCTCTTTTTCTCTTTTTAACTTTTATTTTTGAATTTTCAATTCAATTTGATAGACTAAATAAATATTATAGGAAAAAGACAATTACTCTAAATAAACTACGATTCTTGTTTTTTCGGTGGAGATATTCTAGTCAAATTAATCCAAGAATAAAAATCGGTATTTTTGATAAAAAATCAAAAGCAAGATACTTTGATGAATCAAATTCTAATTCCATTTCTTTAGTCTCGCTAATATATGAAATAGTAATTTATCTGACTTTTATTGTGTTATGTACGTGCATTTTCATAGGTTATCTATATGACGTACAACTGGCCAGATTATTCATAGTAATTATTTGGTCGGTGATTTTAGTAGTTCATGTGCCACTAGGCGCTATTATCTGGTTTGCTAAAGAGAAAATATTTAAAAAATAATGTTTTGAAATCTTTTGATTGTTCTATTAATATGAGAAGCATATATAAATAGAACCCCTTACAGGTGATGTGAATTTGCAATTGAAGGATGCTTGCAATATTATCCAAGTTTAATTAATTTATTAAACTTGCTACAATCTAAAACCAAATTTGGATTGGTATGGTTTTTAAACAGAACTTTGATGTACAAATACCTAATAAGATATGGGTAAGTGATATCACATATATAAAAACAACACTAGGTTGGTATTACTTAGCTTGTGTAATGTATTTATACAATAGAGAAGTAATAGGTTACTCAACTAGTAAGAACATTGACACAGAACTTGTTAAAAGAGCTCTAGGAAATGCTATTGCTAAGTACTCTGATGTAGAGGGCACTATCTTTCATAGCGATAGAGGAAGCCAGTATGCAAGTGCTGGATGTAAAAATATACTTAACGATCATAAAATGATTCAAAGTATGAGTCGATCTGGTTGTCCATATGATAACTCTTGTATTGAGAGTTTCTTTGCTTGTTTAAAAAAGGAATGTATCTATAGAAGACAATACTTAAATCCATCTCAAGTTGATATGGATCTATTTGAGTATATTGAATTATTCTATAACAGAAAGAGAATGCATTTTTACCTAAACTATTTATCACCAATTAGTTACAGAATTCAAAATAAGACTTTTATATCTGCCTAATAAATGATATAATCCTATGTATATAGATTCATTATTACTATCTGTTTGAAAAGCACTTAATCCACTTTTGGATATCGTAGTTATAAATATGATAGTGAAATAAATATGTATTATTTTAACAGTCGATTCTATAACCCGGAAATTGGTAGGTTTATTAATACTGACGGCATGTTAGGTGAAATGGGTAATATTCAATCAACAAATATGTATGCATATTGTGCAAACAATCCAGTCATGTATCTAGATCCTAGCGGAGAGTTTCCGGTATTAGTCTTAATAATAGCAGCAGTTGTGTTATTTACACCTGTTGGTGGTACTTTGGCACAAGTAGCTACATCTGCAGTGTCATATACCGTTATGGCCGCATGGGCGGTAGGTGATAAAATCTTTAATGGCGGCAACGGTGCATGGGCAGACATGAATAGAATTAGTTGGAATCCATTTAATTCTGATGAAAGCTCTGTTTTCGCATCAAGTCATATCTCATTTTATAAAGGGGAAGCTGTATTTATGAAAGATGGGGGTCGGTCTGGGTCTTTTTACTTTATTTCACTTAATAGATTTGATTCTGTTGACACATTAAGGCACGAAAGAGGACATGGCTATCAATCAATGATGATGGGTATTGGAACATACGCAATTACTGTTGGATTGCCTTCTTGGCAAAAATGGGGACTGTGTGCTCATCGAAAAACATATTATAAAGCTCCTTGGGAAACAATGGCAGATATTTTAGGTGGAGTTCAAGGGAGAACACACACGCAACAAGAAATCTCTAGAGCTTGGTCTTATTATGGTCTGGGTCATTTTATAGTTCCTAGTTTATTTTATTGGTAATTTTGGAGGACAAAATGAGAAAGTTAATCGTAATATTATTAGTGTTTATAAGTATGATTCTTATATCATGTGAACCTAATAAATATTTTTTTAAAAACAATACAAGAAATGATGAAGTCACTAGTATAGAATTAATTTCATATAGTTCAGAAGATGTTGCAGTCATTGAATCTACAGACGAAATGATGAATTTTAATACTAATAATATAGAAGTCCTTGAGATGTTAGATACTACAAAAAATGAAGACTTTGTTTCGGAGTTTTCCAATATTGAGTTTCTACTAGGATATCCCCACTTGAATACTCCAAATGGTATAGGAGTTAAAATAAACTATGATAATGGAGACTTTTTAATTGTCACTGATAGTCTTGATTGTGAAGAATGTTATGGAGGAGACGCTATTTTGTATAATTCCGAGGGACAATTTCTTGATTATTATGGAGGATTTTCATGGAGACAAAATTTTGTTGATTTAATAAATGACTATTTTCAAACACAAATAGATTAAATTTTTGGACTAGAGAAAAACAATCACAGAAAACTAAATACAGCAGTTAATCTGCTGTATTTAGTTAGTGTTTTGAAGATAAAAGTTAGAGTTCTTATTTTAAATAATCACCAAAAACAGTTGTATAATAGACGTCTCTAGTCTGTTATTAATAAGGTGATTATTATGAATGATAAGAAAATTACGGCATTATACTGTAGGCTCTCTAGAGAAGATGAAAGAGCTGATTTTAGTTCAAGTATAGAAACACAAAAGAAGTATTTAAGTAGACAGGCAAAGTTATTAGGCCTAATTAAAGTAAAGTATTATATAGATGATGGATATTCCGGAACTAGCTTTGATAGACCCGCTTTTAAACAATTGCTTCAAGACATAGAAAATAAACTGATAGAAAATATATTAGTTAAGGATTTATCTAGATTAGGAAGAAACTATCTTACTACAGGATATTATATTGAACACTATTTTCCAATTAACAATGTAAGGTTTATAGCTGTCAATGATCAAGTAGATACAGATACTAAACAGAATGATTTTATGCCATTTAAAAACATTATGAATGAATGGTATGCAAGAGATATCAGTAGAAAGATTAAAAGTGCATATAGAACAAAAGCATTAAACGGTGAGTTTACAGGTTCAAATGCTCCATATGGATATACGAAAGATTCTAAAAATAGGAATCATCTTGTTATTGATCCGAGACAAGCATATATTGTTAGAATTATTTATGAGTTGTATAATGAAGGGAAAACAATATACAAGATAATTAAGTATCTGAAATCAAAAGAGATACTAACTCCAAGAGCTGAGACAAATAAGGCAACTAATAAATATGATTTATATTTCACTAAGATATATCCATATGATTGGAATTACAAAACTATTCAATCAATTCTTTCTAATGAGGAGTATACAGGTAAATTAGTATGTAACAAACATGCAACATTGTCATATAAGAATAAGAAACTCATACTTAATCCAAAAAGAGATTGGATTGTAATAAACAATACTCATGAAGCAATAATAACTCAAGAGATATTTAACAAAGCGAAACAGGTAATGAGGAGCAGATACAGAAAGAAAGCAACTAAGAACAAGCACTTATTCATGGGCATGATCAGATGTGATAAGTGTGGTAGAACATTGACATACAGTATCGATAAGAGAAGAAATGATAGAGGTATGTATGTTTGTAGTACATACAGAGTTCATGGATTAGCTAGGTGTACTAGTCACTATATACGATATGATAAAATATGCAAGTATGTATTAAAAGAACTATCAGAATTCAAAGAAAAAGCAATAAACAATAAAAAGAAGTTGTTGGATGATATATATAAGAAAAAACATTCTGAAATGAACTTAGAAGAATTTAATGGAATAAAGAATGATGATGTGAAAAAAAGGTTGGTAGCAATCAAAAAAGTATTCACTCAATTATATGAAGATTTTGCTTTAGAAAGAATAACTAATGATGATTACTATCATATAAAAGAACAGTATGAATTAGAAAAAGCTAAGCTTGAGATAGAAATTAACAATAAGAAATCAGTTTCTATAAAAAAAGAGAAGTTAGTTGAAGACATCAATGGATTTATTAGGATTTTGAGGGGTATGAAAATAGATTCTGAACTTTCTAAAGACAATGTTGATTTATTAATAGAAAAGATAGTTATATCAGAAAAGAAAGATGAAAAAAGTAATAAAAGCATTTGCATATACTATAAAAATGTTGGTATAATATAAGTAAGCTACATTCTAGATACATGACTCCAGTAATGTATACAGACAGCGACGGGGATTTTCCACTTTTGATATTCATTGGTGTTGCAATTATAACTGCTCTTGCAGTACATGGGGCTATTAAATCCTATGTAACAGCAAAGGGACTTGGATCTGAAGGTTGGGAACTAGCAGGATATACCGTATCAGGACTTGTGTTAGGAGATTATTTACCTGTTAAGGATAATTGGGATACAATATCACAAAATATTGATTCTGGTTTAACAAAAGATGGCTTAATTAATTTTGACTTTACCTCAAGGGGAAATAAGTATTATAGTATTTATACTGCCGGATTATATGCGAATTACTTAAAAGATAATGTTTATTTTAATATGCAAAGTAGAACACATATAGGAATGTATATAGAACTTCAAGGACATTTTTTAGCATATCGCATAGGGAATAGCCATGGGAATCCAGCATTTATTGGTGTCCCTGATTGGAATGGTGACTGGACTGCTGCTGTTTCAGAAAATTTAGCTGACATTTTGTATGGTATCTCTACAATGTCGCCCATTTATTAGATTGGTGGTGCAACTATGAAAAAAATCACAAATGTATTATTTATTATGGCTTTATGTTGTTTAATGCTTTCTTGCAAATCTAAATATGATGGATACTATGAAGTTAAAATTCCAGATGAAAATTTGGGAACTGTAACGCTACCAAGCAACTGGTATTTTGATGTAGATGATGAATGGATATACGTTAAGGATATAGACACTAAAGAATTAATTGCTTTTGAATATTATAAGGGTTACTATTATTGGCTAGGAAACGAATTATTTGATGAATTACAGTTCAATCCGAAATATGATTATTACATAGAAATAGAACTTATTGATTATATCACTGGAAATTCAAATTTATCAAATTGTAATTTATATGAATTTGATATTAGTGGAGAAAATAGCAATGTACTTGGAATATATTTCACAAGTGTGGAGGATCCAGATTACAGTATTGAATTTCTCTTTGTTGATTCAGATTTCAATCAAGAAATACTGATTAATATAACTAAATCCTATGATGCTGAAATCAAATCCTAAGATTAAAAAATTAGAAGGCAAACAGACTCTATAATGATAAATTGCAGACCAATGTAACTGCATTTTTCAAGTATGCATAATAGAGTCTTACCGCCTTTTTAAGCGGTTTTTCGTATTTTTCATTTTGATGTATAATAGACTTATTGAGTCTGTTTGAGTCAGGTGATAATTATGGAAAATGAAAAAAAAACTGCATTATACTGCAGAATATCTAGAGAAGATGAATTGGATTGGTATAGTTTTTAAACAGTATTCATAATACTATATGCATAGAAATTATATTTGAGCAAGATTTAAAAATCTTGCTCTTTGCATTGAATGAAATACAACCATAGCGCTTTTATATTTACCTGTGATATAATTGATTTATATGTTGCTCAGACGAATGGAACATCATCAATAAAAGAGGTCAAATAGGCTCCACTAATGTTGAGTCGGTGTATCAAAATAAATATACAGGGGATTATATTTATAGACATACTATATATAAACCTGATGGAATAATAGAATAAGATCATTGGAGGTCGTATGGAAAATAAAATAAATAAACATATTAGTGAAGTATTGATCTTTAAAATTTTATTTTGTCTTTGCCTTACTGACATGACCCTTCCTCAGTTATTTGAACAAACAACAAAACACCATATGAATTTTACAATTTCTGATATTCAAGTAGCATTAAACAGTTTATTAGAAGATGGATTCATTGAAATTATGGATGTACAAAAAATTACTAATGAAAATGGCGAATCAGAAATATGGAAATGGCACCGGGTTACAAAAAAAGGAGATGCTTTATATGATACTCTATATGATACTCTTGAAGAAAGGCACACTCATATGTGGGATTGAAATAATTAAACAGTGTGTATAATGGTATATACGTAGAAAATAGAGATAGAAAAAGATTACTCATTTTTGTTTAAAATCATTTTCTATTCATTACTTTAAAAAGCAGTTCCATAATGAGAAGAGTAAAACTCCGTATTATTTCGTTAAACACAGAGTAAAACTCTTTAATAACAAGACAGAGAATCCCGCTGGATTTGAATCCATATAAAAGCATGAAAGCATGACAATATTTTGACACTGAGTTTTCATATGGGGAGTACCTTTGTGGCTTTTTATAGTAATAGACGTACGATATATACATAAGTTCAATACAGTTGTCAAAAAAATCGGAAGAATTTTTCCATTATAGTAAATTTGAAAGGATAATATATATGAAAAAAGATTTTAGATTTTTAATTTCCGAACCTTGGGATTTTGTGTCTGAGCTTGAAAAAGGTAGCAATATAATTAAAGTTAAGATAATTGAGAAAAGTTATTTTCATAATGGGACTTTGTTTGATGTTTATAAAGTTGATATACCTTTTGTTTATAAGGGGAGTAGAGTAGAGCATCTATTACTAGCTAAACGTCATAAAGAGTTTGATAATTGCTTTAACGCATTTATAGGTGTTTGGAGTGAAAAAGAACGATGTATTGAAGGGAAACTGATTAATTCATTTATTGGTAATCTCGAAAAAAAATAAAATTGTTGTATATTTTATATATTATGACTAAGAGATTAATCTTTTAGTCTTTTGTTTTTATTGAAATTTGAAATTATTTTTAAGGCTAAAGAGTAAATTAGCCTGAATTTTAATGGTGTGTAAAATACATATATATAGAAATTATAAGTAATATTGTACTAAAAAACCATAAATGTTATAATCATATTAAATTATTGAAACCATCTAAAAGTCGATTTTAGATTTCAAATAAGTATAAAAATGGGTGTATACTTACTACAACTTGATAGTTAAACAGTTATATATAGCCATGTGTTATTATTTTATTACCTGCTTTACGTGCAGGGGGTCGGGGGTTCAAATCCCTCTGGTTACATCACTTTTAGAATTGAAGGTACTATTGATAATTTAGTGTCTTTTCTATTACTAACAGAGTTTAAATTTGAAGGAAGTATAACTATGAAGAAAACTATATTGCTATTAATACTTGTTTTGTTAAGCAGCCTTGCTGCTTGTCAAAGTGTGAATCAAGTGATAACCTATACAGATGATGATCCATTTGTTATTGAAATGGTTAATGAGGATTTAAAAATTTTACAATTAACAGATTTACATCTAACCTATGGAATCGATGCATATGATAGAAAAACATTTGCAGGGATTGAAAAACTTGTGTCAAGTGAAGAATGGGACTTAGTAGTTATCTCAGGAGATATCGCTTTGTCAATTTCAACACCTTCATTATTTGCTAAACTAATCAAAGTAATGGAAAAATTAGAAACACCTTGGACATTTGTCTTTGGAAATCATGAAACTGATAATTGTGAATATGTTGATTTGCTAAACAAAATAGAAGAGACAGAGTATTTATATTTTAAAGTTGGACCAGAATTAGATGCAGGTGGTGTTGGTAATTTCCGCATTCAATTTACTAAAGATGATATTCCATTTTATACATTATACTTAATGGATTCTCATGCTGAAAGAGAAGTATATACCGAAGAAGAGGGAGAATATGATTATATTCGCACTTCTCAAGTAGCTTGGTACGAAAGTCATGTAAGCGAAGATTTAACGGATTCTATTATGTATATGCACATACCACTAAGACAGTTTATCGATCCAGATAGTTATGAGGGAATCTTTGATGAGGATAAAGTGTATGCTCAAGGAGTGGATACAGGTTTATTCACTGAAATAGTGGATTATGGTAGAACAAAAGGTGTTTTTGTAGGACATGACCACTTGAATAATTTTTCATTCGAATTGGACGGTGTATTACTTGCCTACGGTCAAGTAACTGGATATAGTGGCTATGGTAATTTAAATCGCGGTGGCAGAGTGGTTGAGATATCTGAAACAGGGATTATGACTTCATATATTCTATTAGAAAGTGAAGTGATATCATGAAAGTAAAAGAACGTATTTTAGTTGGGTTATCTTCATTTGTTTTATCTACCTTGTTATTTTGGTTTTTTGGAGGTATCTATTTTTATGTATTGTTTCTAATTGGAATCATATACATTTTTGTAGGAGGTAAGCACTATGCTTGATTTTCTAGTTAAATTTATGCTTTTCGCTTTTTGGATATCATTTATTGGATTAGGGACCTTATTGTTCCTAATGCGGTTAAGTATAGTATGTAAGGATAAGCTTTCTTTAAAAACCGCTTTGTTTGTTATACTTACTCCGTGTTCAATTGGTTATTATATCAATTATAAAGAAAAGTCGTTGTTTAAAAATATATATGAAATATTAGTAATTATTGAATTTGTTTTAATGCTAATTGGTAGTGTAATGATAATCTATGTGCGCTACATGTAAAAAAGAAAATTAATTAATCAATTTAGGAGATGCAAAATGTCAAATTTTAAAGAATTAAGAATTGTTGATAATTTTTATCAAACATCAAGTTTTTTTCCAATGCCTACAATATTAATCTCTACTATAGATGATGAGGGTAATACTTCATTAGGAGCATATAGTTTATGTTTTCCATACTATGTAGCAGGGAAAGATTATTACGCTATGCTTTTAGAATGTAGAAACAGTTCGAATACGGCTCAACATATTTTAAAAAGACCTAGAGTAGCGCTTAATTTTTTGCCCGAAAATAAAAAATTCTTTAAAGAAACAGTTAGACTTGGTTTCCCTGGAGATACATCAAAAGCAAAAATGGCAAAACTTTCATTAAATTTAGTGGATGGATTAGCAACGTCAAGTGATAAAGCACCAAGACCAAAAATATTAGAAGAAGCTTTTCAAGTGTTTGAGTGTACTTGGGTTTCTGAACTAGATAATGGAAAGGATTGTTTAGCTGGACAGTTAGATGGATATGAACCACCTTACAAAAACTTTAATGGGATAACAAGCAAATTTGGGGCTCATTTCATATTAAAAATCGATAAAATTATTATGAAAGAAAAATATCATGATGCAATAGTCAATGGAGTAAACAGCAGAAACTTCCCTAAAATACCTGTTGATTATGGTTATAGAGATAACACACATTTTTGGTATTCTGCTTCAAAGAAATATATGAGGGAGCCAGTGCCTGCGCCAAAAGAAATAGATATATCGACTGTGAGATACGCAGCGGATAGAACTGATCCAAATATCCATTTTACAGATGAGGCATGTAAACAATTATCAAGAGTACCAAGAATATTTTTGAAAGCAGCGCTTGATAGTTGTGTTAAGTGGGCTAAGCAAAACAACGTAACTATAATTGATAAAGCTGAATTAGACATTATTAATGACAAAAGAAGTAAGGAAAAAACTAAATAAATATAAAGGAACTTCCAAGTGAAGTTCCTTTAAAATAATATGCACTTTTTTAAGCAAATATTGTTGTTTCTTATGTTAAATTTGTTTCAAAATTGAGACTTGTGTTACTAGCTTTTTTGAAGCACATAAATTAATTGAATAATTGTCTAAAAAAGCATTGCATAACGTGTTAACAAAGTATATAATAGTAAGCGCTTACGTAAATAAATTTTTGGAGGAAAAAAATGATGAAAACAATCGATGAAGCTTTAACTTTTATTAAAGCTAATAAGATCGAGATGATTGATTTTAAGCTTATTGACTTAGACGGTAGATGGAGACATATTACAATACCAGCAAAAAATTTTACACCAGAGTTATTTGAGAGTGGCATAGGTTTTGATGCTTCCAACTACGGATACGCTCCGGTAGAGAACAGTGATATGGTATTTGTTCCAGATATCGCTACTCTAACGATAGACCCATTTACAGAAACACCTACAGTTATTATGATGGGGGATGTTTTAGTAATTGGCAAGGATAATCTTCCTTTTGATCAGTATCCTAGAAATATAGCTAAAAAAGCTGAATCTTTCATGAAGGAAGCTGGTATAGCAGATAAAATGCTAATTGGTCCAGAATTCGAGTTTCACATTTTTGATAATGTTGCTTTTGAAGTAAAGTCTAATTCATCTTTCTACCATGTAGACACATCTCAAGCAGAGTGGCATACGGGTAAAAGAACGACTGATAATAATGGGTATCAAGTATCTACTAAAGGTGGGTATCATATTGATATTCCAAATGATATAAATTATGATTTGCGTAGTAAAATCTGTATTTTGATGGATGATTGGGGAGTACCGGTTAAATACCATCACCATGAAGTTGGCGGATCAGGACAGTTAGAAATAGAAGTCGAATTTGGTACGATGAGTTCAATGGCTGATAACACGATGATTGCTAAGTATATAATAAAGAATTCTGCCAACAAAGCAGGTAAAACAGCTACTTTTATGCCTAAACCTTTAGGTTCTGAAGCAGGCAATGGAATGCATGTTCATATGATGCTTTTTAAAGATGGCAAACCGTTGTTTTATGACAACAAAGGTTATGCTCATTTAAGTGAATTCGCTATGCATTTTATGGGGGGGATTTTAAAACATATTTCTAGTTTATGTGCATTTACTAATCCATCTACTAACTCATATAAACGTTTAATACCTGGCTATGAAGCTCCGGTTACTGTTGGGTATGCAACAGCCAATAGATCGGCTGTAGTTAGAATACCGGCTTATGCTAAAAAACCAAATGTTAAGAGGTTTGAACTCCGAAATCCAGATGCTTCATGTAATCCATATTTTGCTTATTCGGCTATTCTTATGGCTGGATTAGATGGCGTTATAAATAAAATTCATCCAGAAGAATATAATTGGGGGCCATTTGATTTTAATTTATATACACTTTCAGATGAAGAAAGAAATAAAATAGATAGCTTACCTAGAACCCTTAATGAAGCACTTGATGCTTTAGAAGCTGACCATGAATATCTATTAAGAGGAAATGTCTTTCCTAAGAAGTTAATAGAGATTTGGGTAGCTGACAAACGTTTAGAAGTGAAAAGAATTAATAATCTTCCTCATCCTGCAGAGTTTAAAAAATATTACGACTTTTAATATGAATCAAGGGATTATCTTAGGATAATCCTTTTTAATAATTCTTGTCAAAATTTTCATTTATGTTATAATATTCAATGAAAGTAGGTATAAATTTATGAAAGGAATTCTAAAGGATAAGTTACTAATATTTTCTATATTCTTAATATTTTATTTGCTAGTTGAAATCACTACATTCCTTTGGGTTGATTTTACATTTTTACCTAGCGATTTTTTAATTGACTTAGTAATAGCTTTTGCATTGGGCAGCGTCATATTTTTAATAAAATCAAGGAAATGGTCAATTATCTATTTGAGTTTCTTCTTTTTTATAGTTTTAAGTTTATTCTTAATAAATGCTACGATGTATAAAGTATATTATGACTTATTTACTTTACAACAATTTGCATTATTAGATGAAGCAGCTGATGTGATTAATTTTGAACATATTTCGATACTAAGTATTGTTATTAGTATTGGTTACACAGGTCTCTATATATTTACCATGAAAATAGCATGTAAAAAAAATAAAACCAAAAAAATCTCAGCCAAAAGATATTATCCGAGAGCTCTATTAGGTTTTGCATGTTCAATGCTATTTGTATTCTCATTCTTTATGTTAGGTACAGAAAGAGTGACGGAGTTTATTGAAAATAATAATGTTACGGCATTTAGAAGAGCTTCTTTAGAAAAGTATGGGATTTTAGGATACTATTCAAAGGAGTTAAATCAATTGTTTGAACAGGATGAAGATCCAGATCCGGACTTTGGTGATGATGATCAAGTTGATTTATCTGAACCGACTCCTGTTGAGTATCATAATCTATTAGAAGGAAAGAATGTAATAAATATATTGTTGGAATCAGTTCAATCTTTTGCGATAAATGAAGTTCTTACACCTAATCTATATATGTTAACCGATGAAGGACTATATTTTGAAAATAGTTTTAGTGAAAATAAAACTAATGTATCTGAATTAATTTCGATTATAGGAAATTATCCTTCTAATCCAATTAACCCTAATACGTATGATTATAATTTTGATTATTCGTTTCCATTGTTATTAAGAGACGAAGGATACAAGACATCATATTTTCATGATAATGTTGATACATTCTACTCTAGAGGAAATTTTATGCCTCAATTAGGTTTTGACAATTTATACTTTCATGAAGAACTATATCCTGGTCAAGAAATTTGGAGTTGGGTTGGCGATTACACTTTAGATAGTGTAACAATGGAAAGAATGCTTCCGAATTTTACTAGTACTGATGAACCGTTTTATACATACTGGGCATCACTTTCAACTCATGGCCCATATAACTACGGCCCAGAAAATAAATTATTGTTTGAAGAACTAGGCTATTTTTCTCAAATTGATCAAGCTGAAGCTGATGGATTATGGACAAATATTTTGGCAGATAAAGAAGAAGATTACGTAGCTAGAATAAGACACTATCAAGCAGCTGTTATGGACTTGGATAAAGCTTTAGGAATGATGATTGATGATTTAGAATCAAAGGGAATTTTAGATGATACAGTAATAGTTTTATTTGGTGATCACAATGTTTATTATCATAATATTCACTTAAAAATATTTGAAGACACAAATAATGATATTTCTAATATGGAGATGTACAGAAACTTCTTTTGTATTTACAATCCATTATTAACTGAGACATATTTAGAAAAATCAGGAGACGATGACTCAACAATTTCTAAATTTGTTACTCCATATAATATAGTTCCTACATTGTTGGATTTATTCGGTTATCAATATGATACAAATTTATTTTTAGGAACTTCCATTTTTTCTGAAGAAGAAGATGTTTTCTATTCTATTAAAATGACAGCTTTCTTTAATTCAAACTTATTTTCAACTGATGGTGAAAGCATTATCTATTTTAGAGAAGAGTACACCGATGAAGAACTACAAGACTTTAGTAGTAAATGCTCAGTTATTAAAGAAAAGATAGCGTATATTAACACTTATTATATATTCGAGAGAGTAGAAAAAGAAGAATAAAAAATATAGTTGTAAAACAAATTACAACTCTATCAATCATAATTGATAGTGAAGTTAGGTAATTAAAAGGGGCTTTGTAAGCCCTTTTTTTTGTAATTGTTAGAAATCCAAGAAAAAACATTATATAAATCTACGTGTTAGTGGTATACTATCTGTTGTTGCTTATTATAAGGAATGGTTAGGGAGTGGTTTTATGAGAGATAAAAATATCATAAACGTAGCAGTTATTGCTCATGTAGATGCGGGAAAGTCAACTTTAGTTGACGCGTTTTTAGCACAAACAGGAGTATTTAGAGATAATGAAGAAATTATAGAACAAGTCATGGATAGTAATGATTTGGAACGCGAAAGAGGAATTACAATATATTCAAAGAATTGTTCTATAGAATATAAAGGAACTAAAATAAATATAGTTGATACACCAGGACATGCTGATTTTTCTTCGGAAGTTGAAAGAATTATGAAAACTGTTGATACAGCTATTCTTTTAGTCGATTCAAGTGAAGGGCCTATGCCTCAAACAAAAGTGGTTCTAAGAAAATCACTAGAATTAGGATTAAAACCTATTCTTTTTATAAATAAAATAGACAAAAAGATGGCTAGATCTAGTGAAGTAGTAGATTTAAGTTTTGAATTATTTTCAATACTTGGCGCAACTGAGGAACAAATTGATTTTCCAATTGTCTACGGAATTGCTAGAGAAGGAATTGCAATGCGTGAAATCGGTGATGATAGTAAAGACCTTACTCCATTATTTGACTTATTATTAGAACATGTAACACCATATGAAGATAATTCAGATGAAGAATTACAAATGCAAGTATCTACATTGGGATATGATGATTATTTAGGAAGACTTGGAACAGGAAGAATCTATCGTGGAACAATGAAAGAAAATTCAATTGTTAAAGTTAGTAGAAGAGATGGTTCAGTAACTAATGCTAAAATAACTAGAATATATATTAATGAAGGATTAGGAAAAGTTACAACACCAATCGCTTATGCAGGAGATATTGTTACTTTTGCAGGAATTAGTGATATTTCAATTGGTGAAACTGTATGTGATCCACTAAGAGTTGACCCAATGGAATTAATTGATATTGAAAAACCAACATTATCTATGAATTTCTTAGTTAACAACTCACCTTTTGTAGGTAGAAGTGGAAAACTTGTAACCACAAGACAAATTAGATCTAGATTATTAAAAGAATTAGAAACTAATATAGGATTAGAAGTTGAAGATATTGTGGGAGTAGAGGGTTATAAAGTATCTGGCAGAGGTGAATTACATCTTTCTATTCTTTTAGAAAGTATGCGTAGAGAAGGATATGAACTTGGCGTATCAAAACCAGAAGTAATTTTTCAAGAAATAGATGGTGAGTTATTAGAACCATTCGAAAAAGTAGTTATTACAGTACCAGACGAATTTTCAGGAACTGTAATTAATCAACTCAATCAACGTAAAGGTTTAATGCATAATATGATCTCAGAAAATGGAATATCAATAATCGAATACGTTGTTCCTACAAGAGGGATAATTGGTTATAGAAGTGAATTTATAAATTCAACTAAAGGTAATGGAATTATGGAAAAATCATTTGATTCTTTTATGCCTTATGTTGGTGCTATGAGTAACAATAGAAATGGTGTATTTGTTGCTAAAGAGCCTGGTAAAACAATGGCCTATTCTTTAAACAATCTTTCTGAAAGAGGAAGAATGTGTGTTAATGCTGCAGTTGATGTATATGCGGGAATGATTGTTGGAATTAATTCAAGAAAAAATGATTTAACAGTTAATCCATGTAAGAATAAACATTTAACAAATACAAGAGCTAGTGGTAGTGATGATGCAGTTAAGTTATTAGATCCTGTTATATTCACTTTAGAAGAAGCATTAGAGTTTATTGATTACGATGAACTTGTTGAGATTACTCCAGGAGCTATTAGACTTAGGAAAAAAATCTTGGATGAAAAACGAAGAAAGAAAACATATGCAAAAGTAGTTGACCAAAAAGTTTAAAAAGGCGAAAGCCTTTTTTTTATAGTTATATGTAATATATAGTTGACATTATGTAATATATATTGTATAATTTGCTTAAATATGAGGTATGTATATGAATCTTAAAATGAAAGCCGCAAGGGTAGAACACGGGTTGTCTCAAGCTGAATTGGCAAAAAAAGTGAGTGTTAGTAGACAAACAATAATTCTTATTGAGCAGGGGAAATTTAATCCCTCTTTAAACCTATGCACTTTGATATGTAAACAGCTTGATAGAACACTAAATGATTTATTCTGGGAGGATACAAAAATTGAAAGATGAAAGAATTACTGAGAGATTGAGCATAGTTAAAAGAAATAACTTAATTATGATTGCTTCATTGGCTATATTATCTTTGATACTTAAATTAATATTTACGCAAGATGTTTTGACGATGGTTACAGAGATATTCGTTTTAGTAGCTGTAGGAGCAACTATTTTTACAAGTATATTATCAAAATCAAAAGAAGAAGTTTTTGATGAGAGAGTGAATCAGAAAATTCTTAAAATCTATGATTATGGATTTAACATAACCATAGGTGTGGGTGTAGCTATATATTTTATTTCTACATTATTATATACATCTACAAATGCACCTACTTCTAATTTTTTTGTGAATACTGCGATATTTATCTGCTTGTTGTTGTCATTTATTAATTTTAGAAAAAATGAAATGACTTTTAATTATAAGTTTATTGAAAATCCTAATTCAACTTATTACTTAAATGTTTTTAAAAGAGTACTTTATCTTCTGGCTTATATGGTAATAATAGGTTTAGTTGTATTCATCATAAGTGAAATAATTGTAGTTAAGCGGCCAGTTGTAGCGGTATTGTTAGCACTTTTAATATCATTCATTTCTATGTCTATCCAATATTTTCTATTCTCTATTTATGAAAAATTTCATTATGACGAGTCGGTTGAATTAGATGGAGGTAAATTCAGATATATATCTCGTAAAGCTTTGTTTTTATATATTTTAATCACAGTAAATTCAATATATTTAAGTGTAATTGTTAATTTATCCTCATTATCCACTTTAAATGATTATTCATTTGACTTTAAAATTATAGTTGGAATATTAGAAATTAGTGCTAGAATTCAGTCACTTAATTATATTGTTTTGGGTTTATTTATGGGTATATTAATATATAAGTCAATTACCAAGATTAACCTGAAATTTCCAAAATACAAAAAACTATATTTAGTCGCTATTTGGGCTAACTTGGTTTGGGGAATCGCTAATTGGGTGTTTTATTTTATTTCAAACATAATGTCTTATATTTTTGATGTTGATATAGCAATCCAGATTTTTGCTTTTAATGAAAATCTTCAAAAAGCTTCATTAATCATTATTTTACTATTTAATGTTTTAATATATTTATTTATTCGAAAAAATAATTTAAAAGTAAAAAATCTTTATTTAGTACTTCTGATATTTACTATACTTTTAAATGTTGTTTTCTACATTGGGATAGAGATAATTCCAGGTAATCCATTAGTATTTAGTATGATTCTTAATTCAATAAACATCTTGGTAGCATCTACATTAACCTTAATCATTATGTTTAAGCTTACAAGAACGTATGAATTCAAAGAAATCTCAGAAGAATTAGCATAGAAGCTATATAATTTAACATGGTTGAGAAAAGCGTTTAAAATAGGAAAACGCTTTTCTTTATATTTAAAGTCTTCAAAACAAGTTTATGTAGTATAATATTCTCATATTATTATTATATAGAGGTGGGAATTATGTGGTTAACGATTTGGGATTTTTTTGCAACAGTTGCATTATGGGAAGTATTGCTAATATTCTTTGCGAAAGTTATTGAAGTAGCTATCAGCACTTTAAGAATAATCTACATAAATAAAGGATTTAGAACGTTAGGAACAATCCTTTCTTTAGTAGAAATTTTACTTTGGGTTTTCATTGCTTCAAGAGTAATCATTGGGGTAGCAGAAACACCAATGAAAGGTTTAATCTATAGTTTAGGCTTCGCTGCTGGAGTCTATGTTGGATCAATTCTGGAAAATTATCTAGCAGTTGGTAAAATCTATATTCAAGCAATTATTATGAGGGAAGAAGCTAGTAAAGTAATTAAAGAATTAAGAGATGCAGGCTATGGTGTAACAGTTATGGCTGCTCAAGGTAAATTAAGAAGCCGCAAAGTATTGATGATATTTGCGAGTAGAAAGAACAAAGAAAAAATTATTGCATTGATTAATAAGCTAGATGATGATGCATTGATTGTTGCGAATGAGGTGTCTTTGGTTAAAGGTGGATATGCAAATTCATTTAGAAAAATAGCTAAATAAGAGGTGATTTGGTGAAAATCCTTGTTTTAGGTGGGGCTTCATATGATGAGATAATTCATGTAAATGAATTTTTTGAAGCAACATCAACAACAACTATAGCAAACGAGTCATATTCAACGCCTGGATCAACTGGAGTCGGAAAAGCCTTAGCGCTTAAAAAGCTAGGATTCGATGTCGCTTTTCAAGCTATAATTGGACGAGATATCTATGGTAAATTCATTTCAGATACCATAAAGAATGCTGGTATTGAGTTCTATCCACATTATGTTGATAAAACCGAGAGACATACAAATACAATGGATAAACATGGCCATAGAATTTCTATATTTAACACAATCGCAGATGAATCAGATATTTATGTTGATGTTTATGAAAAATTAATCAAAGACAGTGATATAGTTTGTTTAAACATCATAAACTATTGCCGCTATTTTATTCCACTGATAAAAAAACACAACAAACCAATTTTTTGTGATATCCATGATTATGACGGTAAAAACCCACATCATAAAGATTTTATAGAAAGCTCAGATTATATATTTATGAGTTCAGACAACTTATTTGAGTATAGAACGTATATGGAAAAATTAATAACAAAAGGAAAACAATGGGTAGTTGTTACTCATGCGGAAAAAGGAGCGACATATTTATCCAAAAATTCCGGATTTATCGATATACCTGGTAATGAAATTGATATCTTAGATACAAATGGTGCAGGAGATAATTTTTTTGCTGGATTTCTGTATGGATATCTAAACAATCTGTCTCCACTTAAATCATTAAAACTAGGTAGATTGTCAGCCGAAACATGTATTAAATCTAAAAATATCGTTTCTTCTAAACTTAATTTAAAATATTTATTAAAAAATCATTAAAATGTAAACATAATAGTTGAAATAAATGTTGAATTCATATAGAATATATAGTGCAAACAACATGCAGGTGTAGTTTAATGGTAGAACAGGTGCTTGCCAAGCATCCAATGGGGGTTCAATTCCCCTCGCTTGCTCCAGAGAATTTTTGAAATAGTTTCCAATAGTTGGAGATATGGTATACTAACCATACACTCTGATGAAGGGAGCTATTTTTTTATGAGTTTAACATCAAAGCAGAATTTGATGATGTTTAAAATTATGTATTTTAGAAATATACATTTAATCATATACTAATGTAAAAAGACAAATACTTATACCGCCTAAGTAGGTTAGTATCTTTGACTTAACCCAATAATTATGGTATTATAAACGATAATATGGTTGACTTTATAGGTAGCAATCGTATTTCTATTTTTTATAGTCGCGTTTCGCGAATCAACTATCTTAAGACGACCAAAGGTCGGCTTTTTATTTTTTATACGCTAATCTAATAAAAAGAGAGAAGATTTACACTAAAAATATTACCAAAATAAATCATATTATTGGCTTTTAAAATTACAAAAAGCTATAGGTATAAGAAGGAGAAAAAAATGAATAAAATCGGATTTTTAATGAGTACAAAAGAAAATGAAAAAAGACGGGCTATTTTGCCTGATCAATTATCGAAAATAAAGAACAAAACCTATTTATATTTTGAAAAAGGCTATGGATTACAACTTGGGTATACAGATGAGGAATATATCAAAAACGGAGCACATATATTAGAAAAAGAAGAAATTTTGAAGCTTGATGTACTATGTGATCCTAAAATAGGAGATGCTGATTATCTATCAGAACTCATAAATAACCAAATAATCTTTGGATATGTTCATGCAGTCCAAAATGAGAATGTCACAGACTTGTTGATACAAAGGAATATAACAGCTATTGCCTGGGAGGATATGCATTACAGAGGTCGTCATACTTTTTGGAGAAACAATGAACTTGCTGGCGAAGCAGCAATAATGCATGCATTTACTCTTTATGGTAAACTACCATATGATTGTAAAGTGGCTATAATAGGTAGGGGAAACACCTCTAGAGGTGCGTACCGTATCCTTGCATCTTTAGGCGCAGATATTGAAGTATATAGTAGGAATACACAGAAACTTCTTAGAGATGAAGTTGGCAAGTATGATGTTATAGTAAATTGTGTTTTATGGGATACTTCAAGAAAAGATCATATTATATACAAAAGTGATTTAGTCAAAATGAAAAAAAATGCAATGATTGTTGATGTTAGTTGTGATTTAAAAGGGGCAATTGAAACTACAATACCTACTTCAATAGAGAACCCAGTTTATATAGTTGACGATATTCTTCATTATGCAGTAGATCATACGCCAAGTATTATCGAAGAAACATCAACAATAGTCTTTGGTGATATTGTCGCTAAATATATTGACTTAATCATTGATGGTACCTTTAAAAAGAACAAAACTCTGAAAGACGCAATTATAATTGAAAAAGGGAAAATTATTGACCAACGAATTAATGTTTTTCAAAAACGATAAACACAATATAATTACTAGTAAACGAGATTAACTATCAATTTTTTAAAAAAACAGCCAAAAAGCTGTTTTTTTCATATGTTGTAATGAAATATTACAAATTAGTTTTAGTTTAGGCCGACTTTTTGCTGTCCTATTGTAAAACAATGTCTTAATATATATAATAAAACTAAGAGGTGATACTATGAAATATTTTATCAAGGAGTATGAAACAAGGTACTTTGCTGGTATAGAATTTCCTAATGGCATTAACCTAAAGAATAATGACATGAAGAAAATACCAAAACTGTGGGAAAATTTCTTTAATAATTATACGAGTAAAATCGTTAACCAAGTTGAGCCAAGTCACTACATTGGTTTAGAATTTTATTCATTTGATTTTAAAGAAACTGGAACCTATGATTATTACGTTCTAGCTGAAACTAAAGAATTAGTTGAACAAACTGGCAGAATAGTTACAAAAAAACTTAAACCGGGTAGATATATCTGTTTTCCAATTAACTTTGATGAAATTACAACTGAAATTCAAAAAGTTTATAAACATATAAAAGATAAGGGAATCAAAGTTCATATGGGATTTGATTATGAAGACTACTTAACAACCGAAGACTATGGAGTAACAGGTGCTGTTTTGAATTTTTGCTTGTTGTTAGAAGAAGATGCTTAATAAAAAACTATTGGATGACTTAACAAAAGAAGTCAAAGAAAAAGGGCGATTAATAGATTTTTATTTGCTGGAAAATCTATTTGAGTGTCGACAACTGCAGTTAATGGAAGAACTCCAAAAATATCAGAATGTTGATGGAGGTTTTGGTCACGCTCTAGAACCGGATGTAAGATTGCCTGATTCTAGTGTTGTTGCCACTGATATGGCCATAAATATTTTAAATGAAATTGATGACGAACCCCTTAAAGCAGAAACTATCTCTAAGATGATTAGTTATTATGAAAGTGTATATATTGATTCTAAAAATGGTTGGGAATTAGTACCGCCTGCTGTAAATAACTATCCACGGGCTGTCTGGTGGAATTATGATGGTGTCGAAAATTTCACATATGGTAATCCTAATCCTGAAATCGTTGGGTTTTTATACAAATACAAACAATATTTAAAGAAACTAGATATTGCGATTCAGGTTAACAAAGTAACTGAATATATTAAGAACACCTTCCAAGCAGAAGCTAGTATGCATAGTTTGCTAAGTTGTTTGAAGTTTTATACTTATATGCCTGAAGAGATTAAATCTGAAATTCATGATACGTTACAATTAGTTGTAGATAAAGAACTTGCAAATGATAACTGGGAAGAATATTCTTTAGAACCATATAAAATATTATTAATTGCACCAATTTTTCTAAAAAAACATGAATTAATTCTAGAAAGAAACCTTGAATACTGCAAGGATAAGCTAAATAAAGGAATTATTATTCCTAACTGGTCATGGTATCAATATGACGATGTTTTTGAAGAAACAAAGCATGAGTGGGCTGGATTTATTACCTACGAAATTCTAAAATCTTTACTTAAATAATACTAATTTTTTAAAGGCTATAATATTAGCCTTTTTCTTTTGAGAAAAAGAAGATATTTTTTCTTTCATAAAACAATATCTGTGATATAATAATTAATGATGTAAGCGTTTTTAAAAATTAAATAAGGAGATAATAATGACACGAATATCTGATGATGTTTTAGAACTAGAAATGATGGCAGTTGTCAAGGACAAAGAAGATGTAGGCTTTTCCTATATTAAAAAAAGCATTTCAACAGTTTTAGAACCAGGTGAAGTATTAATCAAAGTGATAACAGCCTCTTTTTGTGGGACTGATTATCATATTTATACCTACAATAATTGGGCGAAGAATAGATTACATTTGCCTTTAACGGTTGGACATGAATTTAGTGGAGAAATAATCAAAATCGCTAATGATGTTTCCAATGTTAAAATAGGAGATATTGTAAGTGCAGAAACTCACATAATTTGTGATGAATGTGAATTTTGTTTAAGAGGAGAAGGACATATTTGTGAAAACACATCTGTTATAGGTGTAGATAGAGATGGGTGTTTTGCCAGATATATTAAAATTCCTGCTAAGAATTGTTTTATAAATGAAAAACATCATAGTCAACTAGAGCTAAGTGTTCAAGAACCTTTAGGAAATGCTGTTCATACTATAACTCACTTTCCTATCGAAAGAAAAGACGTAGTTGTTTTGGGCTGTGGACCAATCGGTATTATGGCTGTGGACGTTGCTAAAGCTTATAATGCTAAAAAAGTAATTGCAATAGAAATCAATGAGTTTAGAAGAAACTTAGCTAGAAAAATTGGGGCGGACTATGTTATAGATCCTTTAACTGAAAATGTATATGAAAAAGTTATGGAATACACTAATGGTAAAGGTGCTGATGTAATTGGTGATTTTTCAGGTAACAAAGGGGCGATTGAAACAGCTTTTAAATATTTGAAAGCTGGTGGAGGATTCGCTATACTTGGTATTCCTGATCAAAATATTTCTTTAAATATTACGGATGACGTAGTATTTAAAGGTGCTAGAATCTATGGTGTTACTGGTAGAAGAATCTATGAAACATGGTATCAAGTTAAAGATTTACTTGATAGCAATAAATTGCATTTAAGCGATATTATTACTCATCAAATGCCTTTATCTAAAATAAATGAGGCAGCCGAAATTATGGGTAGTAAAAATTGCGGAAAAATAGTATTATTTCCAGGAGATGAAATAAATGAGTAAATTAGACTATCTATATGAACAAATTGAACAATTGAAGAAAGATGGAGTATATCGAAAACTACCGATAAATTATGGGCCATGTACAAACATAATAGATCTAAATCATAAAAGAGTAGTTAATCTATCATCTAATAATTATTTAGGTTTAGCTACTCATCCTAAAGTTAAAGCCGCAGCTATAGACGCAGTGGAAAAATATGGTGCAGGAACTGGTAGCGTTAGAACTATTGTTGGTAACCAAGATTTACTGGAAGACTTAGAAGTTGTATTAGCTAAATTCAAACGAGAAGAAGCTGTAACTTGTTTCCAATCTGGACTTAACTGTAATATAGGTACCATTCAAGCGATTGTTAACAAAGGTGATTTAATCATATCTGATGCATTAAATCATGCATCAATCATTGATGGCGTGAAATTATCCAAAGCAGATAAGGCTGTATTTAAACATTCGGATATGGCTGATTTAGAAAGAATTTTAATAGAGAGAAGAGCTCAATATACTAATGTACTAATTATTACTGATGGAGTTTTCTCAATGGATGGAGATTTAGCTAAATTACCAGAAATCGTTAAGTTAGCTAACAAATTTAACTGTTTAACATATGTTGATGATGCTCATGGTAGTGGAGTTTTAGGAGAATCAGGTAGAGGAACTGTAGATCATTTTGGATTACATGGTCAAGTAGATTTCATTATCGGTACACTTTCAAAAGCTATTGGAGTAATCGGTGGTTATGTAGCTTCAAGTATGGTTGTAAAAGAATGGCTTTTACACCGTGCTAGACCAATTCTATTTTCTACCGCTTTACCACCAGCGGCAGTAGGTGCGATTATTGCATCAGTAAATTTATTAATGCAATCTACTGAATACACTGATAAGTTATGGGATAATGCAAAATATTTTAAAGCTGGATTAAACAAACTAGGATTTGATACAGGACATAGTGAAACTCCTATTACTCCAGTAATGGTTGGAGAAGAAGCTAAAACTATGGAATTCTCAAAAGCTTTGTTAGCTGAAGGTGTATTTGTTTCAGGGATTGTATTCCCAACCGTAGCTAAAGGAAAAGGTAGGCTTAGATGTATGATTAGTGCAGCACACACAAAAGCTGACTTAGACTATGCAATTGAAGTATTTGAAAGAGTAGGTATAGATTTAGGAATAATTAAATAAATTCTTTAGAAATGAGGGATATTTATGAAAACTAATAAGAAAGTAGCTTATATATTTATTGGATTAATTGTCGTAATCAATATTATTGGGTTTATTATTTTACCTGATACATTAGTTATGCAAGTCACAGCTGGAGGCGGTGCCGGATTAACACTCAGTAAGCCAATTGGGATATTAAGTATGCTAGCTATAGGGATCATGGGAGCTCTTTATACTATATTTAGTCAAGATGAAAGTAGAGTCGCGAAAAGATATTTGATTTTAGGTATTATTTTAGTGGTTTATGTGATAGTTTTTATCTTTAATATGTAAAAATTAGGGGCTTTGCCCCTTTTTATTTTAATTCCCAATTTATTATTAATGAATTTTAGTGTATAATGTTTTAAGGTGATAAATAATGTATATTTCTAAAAAGACAATGGTATATTATATTGGATTATTATTTGCGTTCTTTGGATTATCAATTATTACGTATTTAGTAGTGGAAGATGGTTTGCATCTTATGTTAGGATGGAATCTATTTTTAGCATTTATTCCATTTATATTAGTTTACATTTTGGATAGAAGAAAGATTAAAAGTAAAGCAATAAATATTATATTACTATTGATGTGGCTGTTTTTATTTCCTAATTCAATTTATGTTATGACTGATTTAATATATATTAACTACAGTGACTTTATGATCAATGGTGGACCATACTCGGATTTATTATATCTTCAAAATCTTGAAGCATATTTAGCTTTATTCCATATAATTATCGGTTTGATTATCGGATTGATTTATGGTTTAAAATCAATTGATACTTTATATAAGTATTGTAAGGAATCTAATTTTTCAAAATACAAGGATTTACTAGTTGTGGGTGTCTTTTCACTATCTAGTGTAGGTATATATATTGGGAGGTTCTTTAGATATAACTCTTGGGATATCATTAAGGTTTGGAATATTATCAGTGATTTCTTTTCAACATTAAGTTGGTTCACTGTATTCTTTATATTTTTTATGACTGTAATTCAATTATTATTATTTTACTCAATCAGAAAAATTCAAACAAAAAAGTCCAATTAATTTTGGACTTTATTTTTTATAATTTTTAGCTAATCCACCAAGACTAGTTTCACGATATGAAGAATTGAGATCTTCACCGGTTTCTTTCATAGTTTTAACAACTGTATCAAAAGAAACTTTTCTGGTTCCCATTAATAGATATGATAACTCACTAGCGTTAATGGCCCTATGAGCAGCTACTGCATTTCTTTCTATACAAGGAATCTGCACATACCCTAAAACTGGATCACAAGTTAATCCTAAATGATGTTCTAATGCAATTTCAGCGGCGTACTCAATATTATCTATATTTCCATTTGTAAGCTCTGAATGTGCTGCGGCTGCCATACTACAAGCTGTACCAACCTCGGCTTGACATCCAGCTTCGGCACCACTGATTGAAGCATTGTGCTTTACAACATTACCAATAATTCCAGCTGTTGCTAAAGCGTCAATGATTTTTGTATCTGGGAATTTTTGAATGTCTCTTAAATAATATAATACAGCAGGTAGTACACCTGCAGCCCCACAAGTAGGAGCAGTAACGACAGTGCCTGCGCTAGCATTTACTTCGCTAACAGCGTATGCATAAGCACTAATTAATCTAAGTTCAATTGAATTTTTTTGACTTTGATTGTATAAAAGACTCTTTGCTTTCCTTTTAACTTCTAGTGGACCAGGTAAATTTCCTTCTGTATGTAGTCCTTTGTTAATTGAATCTCTCATTACGTCCCAGACTTTTTGTAAGTATTCTTTAATAGAATCATCTTCAAATCTATAGACATAATCGTATAATCTTAGATTATTATTTTGGCAGTAATCTTTGATTTCTTGGAAGTTTGAATGTGGGTAAATTGAAACTTTTTCTTCAATTAAATCACCTTTTCTATGAATACTACCACCACCAATACTAAAGTATCTTTCTTCACCAATGACGACATTGTCCTTATAGATGATAAAATCCATTGTATTTGGGTGTTCAATTTTATTGTCATAAGAGAATTCAACTTCAGTATTTGGTAGGATTTCTTTTATTACTTTGTCAGTTAAGTGACCTCTACCTGTAAATGCTAAAGAACCATAAAGAAGAACCTTATAATGGTCACCATTATAATTCTTTAAGATTTCTTTCGCAGCTCTTTCCGGTCCCATTGTATGAGAACTGGAAGGGCCTTTACCTATTTTGTATAATTCTCTTATTGATTCCATATACTTAACGCTTTCTATGAAGCAGTAAAATCATTTCTCTAAGTGTTTTAGCCGCTACTATGGTAGATACATTAGAATTATCTAACATCGGCGCTAACTCAACAATATCAGCTCCTATAACATTGTTTAACTTAACCAAAGACATTATTCCACTCAATAACTCTTTATAGGTTAATCCACCTGGTTCGGGAGTACCTGTGCCAGGAAAAATAGATGGATCTAATACATCTAAATCAATTGTAATATAGACAGGGTAGTTTTTGATAGTCTCAACTATTTCTTCTAACCCTTCCAAAGTGAATTTTTGTAAATGTGTATGCGATTTAGCCCACTCAAATTCATGTTTGTCTCCAGAACGAATACCGAATTGGAAAATTCGATTATCACCTAAAATATCATGACACCTTCTTAGCACGGTTGCGTGAGAAAGTTTCATTCCCAAGAATTCATCTCTTAGGTCTGTATGAGCATCAAAATGGATGATTCTTAAATCTGGATATTTTTTAGCCAATGCTTTAATTACTGGAAGTGTAACTAAATGTTCTCCACCAACCATCATTGGAAGTTTATTGTCATTAATGATTTCTTCAGCAGTTTTTTGGATAATCTCAAGAGATTTCGAAACATCACCCATTGGTAATTCTAAATCACCAATATCAGATGTTTTGAAGTCATTTAAGTCCATATCCATATAAGGTGAATACCATTCAATTCCAATCGATTCTACTCTAATTGCGTTTCCAGCAAATCTAGTTCCAGGACGATAAGAAGTAGTAGTATCTAAAGGAACGCTGAAAAGTACAACGTCACTTTCTGAATATTGAGATTTTGAACTTTGAAACGATAAATCTACTTTTTTAAAACTCATCTAAATCACCTTCCCATTTTTGCCAATTTTCTTTATCGACTATTCTTATATAATTACTATCAAGATCACTTTGTAGAGCTGATCCTTTTTTCATGTAAAATTTAATATCATCAATCACTTCTTGGGTGATAACTTCACCTGGAATTAATATTGGAATACCCGGTGGATATATCATTACTTGTTCGGCTGCGATTTCATTAATTGCATCATCTAGTTTAACTGCGATTTTAGGTGCGTGGTATGCATCACGAGGTCTTGCATAAGCTTCAGGAAATTGATAAGAAAAATCAATTTTCGGTAATTTATCACGAAGTTTATAATGTTTATTGGATAATTTTTTGAAGCCTTGAACTAATCTATCTAAATGTTGTTTTGTAGTTCCGATTGTAAGAACCGCTAAAACAATATGAGATTCAGCCAATTCTAGTTGTATATTCGAATCGGTCATTAACATTTTATATACTTCAAAACCAGATAAACCTAAATCTGAGACTTTTATAATGATTTTTGTTTCATCGTAGTCAAATGAATTTTGATTTAGGAAATATTCCTTGTCTACCACGGTGATTCCATTAATATTTTTAAGTTTATTTCTAGTGGCTTTTGCTAGATTTAATAGGTTTTCAATTCTTTTAGAACCTTCAAAATACATTGTTTTCCTAGCTACATCAAGACTAGCCATTAGTAAAGAACTAGGACTTGTAGATTGCAACATATTTAAACTAGCTCTTAACCTATGGTGATCTACATTTTCACCTTTGCATAAAATGACTGAAGATTGTGTAAAAGAACCAGCAGTTTTATGCATTGAAAGAGCTGTCATATCAGCATTGGCTTCCATAGCCGAAATTGGTAGTTTATTTGAAAAGTAGAACTGAGCACCATGAGCTTCGTCAACTAAAACTATCATATTATTTTTATGAGCTAATTCAGTGATTTTGACTAGATCAGAGACCACACCGAAATAGGTTGGATTTATCAAAAATATAGCTTTCGCATCTGGATTTTCTTCAATTGTTAATTTAACATTTTCATAGGTAATATCATTTGCGATGCCTAGATTTTTGTCGATGTTTGGCTTGATAAAAATGGGGATTGCTCCGGATATAATCAAACCATTAATAACAGATTTGTGAACATTTCTAGGTAATATAATTTGATCGTTTGCTTTACAAGCTGCCATAATCATCGCTAAAATACCGATGGTAGTACCATTGGTAATGAAATAGGATTTATCAGCTCCGCAGGCATCTGCCATAAGGTTTTCGCTTTCTAAAATTACTCCGGTTGGTTTGTTTAAATGATCTAAACCGATTGGTGAATTAGAATCTAACTGATATATTTTATTTCCTGTATAATTTAATAAGTCATTTGGTATGCGACCTAATTTATGTCCAGGAACATCAAAGGGAGCTACATCTTTTTGACTATATTGTTTTAATTTAGTAAAAAAAGGCGTTCTAAATTGTTTATTTTTTTTCATTAAGTATCCCCTATTTTTAATATATTTTTGTTATGAAAAAATAATATCACAAAATACCGTATTTTTAAAGTATTTTTGCTCAAATATATATAGAAGATAATTTATATAATTAAACATTATGTATATATGGTAAAATATCATTGTAAGATAGGATGTGATTAAATGTTTGAATTTACAGAATCAGACCAAATTAAGGCTATTAATGGGTATTTTTTCAGTGAAAGCCCTTTAAAATTACGTCAATTCCCTTCAAAACAAAAAAAGAAATATATAATTTTATCTGTGATAGTTAAAATGTTCGAAAAATCTAAAAAATACTCAGAAAAAGAAGTCAACGAAATTTTAATTGAAATATACCCTGATTTTGTTACATTAAGAAGGGCCTTAATTGATTATCATTTCATGTCTAGAACTAGAGATGGAAAAGCTTATTGGTTAGAATAATTTGGAACTATTTATGATCTAGTTATTCTTTTTCATATATAGAACGTAGATTGTGGATTAAACCCAAAACCATGAATTTATACAAATTTTATCTACATTTTTAAAATGTATGATATTATATTTAATTGTAGGAGTTGGTTTTTATGGCAAAATTAAAAGGAAATTTACTATATGGACAATCAGGAGGTCCAACATCTGTAATCAATGCTTCAGCGTATGGAGTCATTGAGGAAGCGAAAAAGCACAATGATAACATTGAAGATGTAATAGTAATGAAGCACGGGATAAGAGGAGCTTTAAATGAAGATTTTATCTTTATTAAAGATCAAAAAGAAGAAGATATAGAATTGCTAAAACATTCACCAGGGTCAGCTTTTGGTTCAGTTAGATATAAATTACCTGATTTCAGAGAAGATGACACTAATTATTTAAGACTTGTATATATGTTTAGGAAATACAATATTAGGTATTTCTTGTATAATGGTGGAAATGATTCTATGGATACTTGTTCTAAAATAGCTGATTATATGAAGCATATCGATTATGAATGTTATATTATAGGTGTACCAAAAACTATTGATAATGACTTACCATTCACAGATCACACACCAGGTTATGGTAGTGCAGCTAAATTTATTGCTAATACAATGATGGAAATCTCATATGATATGTTAGCTTATCCAAACGGTAAAGTAACTATTGTGGAGATTATGGGAAGACATGCAGGTTGGTTAACTGCAGCAGCTTCGATCGCTTCATTAGGTGGATTTGGACCTGATTTAGTTTATCTTCCAGAAGTTCCATTTGCAATTGAAAAATTCAAAAAAGAAGTTATTGAAATATATGATAAAAAGAAACAATGTTTAGTAGCTGTTTCTGAAGGCATTATGAATGACGAAGGAATATTCATTTCCTCAAGTTCAGGATTAAAGGATGCTTTTGGGCATTTTCAATTAGGAGGAGTAGCTTCTAAATTAGCAACTACAGTTTCTGCTGATTTAGGTATCCCTTCTCGTTCAGTCGAGTTTGGTTCAACCCAAAGAGCCGCGAGTCATATTCAAAGTTTAACTGATGTTAATGAAGCAATAGAAGTGGGTAGAGCAGCTGTAAGAGCGGCTATTAAGGGTAAAACCAATTTAATGGTCACTATTCAAAGAGTATCTACCGAACCTTATAAAGTAGAATACAAATTACATGATTTGGCTCAATGTGCAAATTTAGAGAAAAAAATGCCTAAATCTATGATTAATTCTAAAGGTAATGGGGTAACGAAAGAATTTTTAGATTATGCTTTACCACTTATACAAGGGGAGAATACACCAAAATACAAAGGTGGTATTCAACAATTTTCTAAAGTTAGAACATTCTAGCGGCCGTGGCGGAATGGTAGACGCGCTACCTTGAGGGGGTAGTGTCAAATAGGCGTGTGAGTTCAAATCTCATCGGCCGCACCATTTACATGACAGGATTTGAGAATAAGTTCTCAAATCCTTTTTTTTATGATAAAATAATAAATGCTGTGTAAGGAAAATATTGAAATTGAGATATGAAAAAAAAGTGCAAGTGATACTTGACATATTAACAACTATAATTGGTTGTATAATAGGTTTTATGCTCTTATAATTATACTGAGGTGATAGAAATGAATTATGGTATTAGATTATATGAATTAAGAAAACAAAAAGCTTTATCTCAAGAAGAAGTGGCAAATGAGTTGGGTGTTTCTAGACAAAGTATAAGTTTATGGGAAACTAATCAGGCTTCTCCATCAATGGATAACCTTATAGCCTTTGCTAAACTTTTTAAGGTATCTCTAGATGAATTAGTAGGTTTAGAAAACAATCCAATTAAATCAAATCTTCATGAAGAAAAACCAGAATACAAAATCACATATGAAGAAAATAGAAACACCATCTACAGAAGGGACTTCCAATATATAAATTCAAAAAAAGATTTAATATTGGCTGCCCTAAGTCTATTTCTATACCTTATGGCTTTTGGTATGATGCTACAAGCCACTAAATTGATTATAGAAGTTGCTAGAATAGTGATGATTATTTCATTCTTATTCATAATAGTAGGTAGTCTTATATATCCATTGTATATTTACATTAATTTAAAGAAAAAAATGAGTAGTAAAAATATATATAAAATTGAAATATATAAAAACTATTTAGTCTACAGTAGTTCTCATTCGCAAGAAGTAATGACTGACTATAAATTGGTTAATTATTATATAGAGAAAAAAGACTATTTTCTAGTCTATTTAATTAGAGGTAATCGGATATATATACCTAAACAAAGCACGGTAGATTTGAATGCTTTCTTATCAGATCGAATTGAAAGAAGAAAACGAAAAAAACCACTTTGGAATCACATATAAACTATATAAAAAAAACGGAATTTATTCCGTTTTTATTTGCTCTAAAATTTTCTATATCATAAATATTAGATGTTGCCTAATGCCCATTCTTCTATAAAATATACAAGCTCTCTGTAATTAGGGCTTCTAGCATTACGCACATAAAATCCACTTGTTGACACGCCTGTAAGAAGAGCTTCATTAGGTTTTAATCCAAGCAGCAAACCAAGCATAAAGCCTGCGTTGAAATTATCTCCAGCACCAGTAGTCAATTTTGGTTTTGCAATATAAGGACCTAGTTCCTCTACAAAAACATTTTTAATAACTGTACTTGCTCTATCCACTGGATGAATAACAACTGATTGAATCTTTAAGTATTCGTATAAAGCAATATTTAAGTCTTCCATAGATACTTGCATGTTTTCTAAACTAGCTGAGTCAAATAGTTCTAATACGTTGGCTACATCGTAAGCTTCTTTTTTATTTAAACCAAGAACTACAAAGAAATGGTTGCTGAATTCTTTTAATAGTTCTAGAGCTTCTTTAATTTCAACATTTTCGCGTTTTTCAGGATCTGCTAAATCAACGAATAAGTATGGTTTTTTATCCCTTTTTGGTAATTTTGGAATAACATTTTCAAGTAGTGCCTTCCACATATCTGTCATATGAGGAAGCATTGACCAGTTTACAGTTGCGAATAAATCAACTTCACTTAATATTTCTATTAATTTATCTAGGCCTATAGAGTCAATTAAATTTTTGTAAGTTACATTATTTAAAGAACTCATTTTACCCATTAATAATTTACCATCAAAAAATTCTAGCGCGTCTGTATGTCCATTATTAGCGATTGAATATAAAGTCACTTTATCTTCCATTGTTTTAAAGACATCATCAATTGAAGGATAACCTAAAGAACCTATATAGGTTATGTTTGAATTAAGTTTAGATAATGCATTACACATAATCGGTCCGTTTCCACCAATTTTTTTATCTATAGGTTGTAACTCGATATTAGTTGATAATCCACTCGCTTTTTCGATTCTTTTTGCATACGCTTCAATCGTATCAATTCTTGTATAGTTTTCACTATCCATTCTTTTATCAATAACGTGAATAATTTCATCAACGAAGCCGTCGAAACCAATCACCATGTTTAGAGTTGCTGGATCTTTCTTTCTTAATTTTTGTGCTAATAAAAACCTTTTATCTACCATATTGTATTCAAATCGATTGATTTGATCCTCCTTTTAGTATTCCGTTTATGAACATTATACCAAAAAACAGCCTTTCTTGACAGATATTTCACTGTAAAATAAGTATTTTGGTTGGTCCAATAGTGAAAATAGGCTAATTCATTGTTAATTTTATATATTAAAAAGTCTATAAATACTGTAAAAACACTTGCATATAAGAAAATATCATTTTATCAACACATAAATGATGATATACTATTATCATTAATTAGAAAGGAGATTCTTATGAGTGGACACAGAGGATTAAAATGGTACAAATTAGATAAAGCTGCTAAAATATATCCGTTAGTGACGAATGAAAGATATACGTATAACTTTCGTGTTTCAGCTGTACTAAAAGAAACGATTAATGAAGAAGTTTTATATCAAGCTATTTTAGATTCTAGAAAAAGATTTCCGATGTACTTTGTCAAACTTAAAAGAGGACTCTTTTGGTACTACTTTGAAGAAAACCTTTTACCTCCAATTTTAGCTGCTGAATCGCCTTTTATCTGTAATAAAAAGGACGAATATTTTAACAACAAATATCTTTTCACCTTTTTATACTACAATAAACGTATTTCCTTGGAAATTAATCATGCCTTGACTGACGGTGGAGGGGCAATAATGTTTCTTAATGCGGTAGTTTATCACTACCTTGAATTATTAGGAAAAGAATTGACTCCTGATGCTAACATCATGCTTGTAAAAGATGAAGTTCACTTTAAAGAAACTGAAGATAGTTATGGCAAAAATTATAGTGGAGGAGGATTAAATCCCCCAAAAACTCCTAATGCGTATATATACAAAGGAAAAACCTTTAAAAATTTTGGGAGCGGAGTCATTAATTCTTATATTAATTCTAAGGAATTAATTAAATTAGTTAAATCAGAAGACTCAAATATAACACAGTATGTGGTCGCTTTATTAATTTATTCAATTATTGTTAATGGCAATAAGAAAAAATTAAAGAAGAAACCGATAAATATTTGTGTACCTATTAATCTAAGAACGGTTTATGATTCAAAGACTTTAAACAATTTTTCGTTAACATTCTATATTAGTTATCAGATGAAGTCAGAAACGCCTGATCTAAATGATATTTTAAAAGAAGTAGAAGCTGAGTTTATCAAAAAGAAGGATTTACAAGGAATTCAAAACACTCTTGATACCGTTTGTGTAATTCAAAGGAAAAGCATTGTAAGATTTATACCGCTACCAATTAAATATATATTATTTAAGATTGGCTATGCTGTCTTTGGCAGATTACCAACCACAATTACATTTTCTAATTTTGGAGTAGTAAAAATTCCAGAATCTATGGAAAAACACATTGAATCTTTCTCTTTCTATATGGGGTCAGCGATGAAACATGCAGTAGCTATGAATTCATACGCTGGTAAAACTTCAATAGTTTTTTCTCGAGCTTTTATTGATACCAAATTAGAAGAAACATTTTTTAGTTTCTTGAGTTCAAAAGGTCTTCATGTTGAGGTTACTTCTAACTATTGGGAGAAAAACGCAAAACGATTTTTTAAACAATATATAATTAAGTAATTTACATTAACTTTATTAATTAAGCACAATTGAATTTGTGCTTTTTAATTTAATGTAAATATATGTATATATTATGTTGATAATATAATTTACATATATTATAATTAGAGACTGTAAAACAAGGAGAGAAAATGAAAAGTTTAATTGGTGACAAATCTTTTTATAAAAGACTAATTGCGATATCTCTTCCGATCATTGTCCAACAGTTAATTACATCATCTGTTCAGTTAGTAGATAATGTAATGGTTGGTTCATTGGGAGAATTAGCTATTGGTTCAGTTTCAGTTGTAAATCAACTGTATTTTGTCATTATATTAGTTACTTTTGGTGTTTTAGGTGGTGCTGGAGTTTTTACTGCTCAATATTTTGGATCCAAAGATTTTGATAAACTAAAACAAACTTACAGATTTAAGGTGATTGCTTCTCTAGTAGTCGCCACCATATCTTTTATTGTTTTATCGTTTTTCGGGAGATCTTTAATTTCAATTTTTACAGAAAACCCTGTAACTATAGCCGGAGGTATGGATTACTTAAATATTGTTAAATGGAGTATGTTCCCATGGGCGATATCTGTTTCTATATCGTTTACTTTCCGCGAAATTGGTATTACAAAACCTTTATTAAAAATCTCATTAATAACAATCGTTACCAATACATTGCTTAATTATTTGTTAATATTTGGTAAATTTGGATTTCCTCAATTAGGGATTGAAGGTGCTGCAATAGCTACTTTGATTTCTCGATGTGTTGAAAGTGGATTGTTTATAATATTGGCATATAAAAAAGGCCAGGTCTTTAATTCTAAAATCAAAGAAATGTTTAAGATTAATGGTTTTGTTTTAAAAGCTATAATTATAATGGCTATTCCATTGATGTTAAATGAAGTGCTTTGGTCAACTGGGCAAACAATGTTTATGGAAGCATATTCTACAAGAGGAGATAATGCACTGGCCGCGGCCAATATCACTGGAGCCATATCTCAGCTGGTGTTTGTAATCTTTGGGGGTATGTCAACCGGTATTGCCGTTATGGTAGGTAATACTCTTGGAGAAAATAAACTTAGTCTGGCAAAAGAAAATTCTAAAAAACTTATCTTTGCATCAATTGTGTTGGCGGCATTTATGGGAGTAGTTTTATTTGGTCTAAGTTTCTTTATATTGAACATTTATGATGTTTTAGAAGAAACAAAACAAATAGCTGCTTTTAATATAAGAGTTAATGCGTTAATAATACCTGTGGTAGCCTTTAATGTTGCGATGTACTTTACACTTAGATCCGGTGGCGATACGAAGTCGACATTTATAATGGATTCAGGATATATGTGGGTTGTACAAGTGCCTACAGCTTATATATTATCTAGGGTGACAGATTTACCGATTACGATGCTATTTTTGATTATACAATTATTAGAAATACCAAAAATGGCTTTCGCCTATTCAAGATATAAAAAAGGACATTGGATTAAAAATTTGGCTCTAGCTAATGAGGATAATGCAAAAGCATTAGTAGAATAATGAAAAGCGTAGGAATACGCTTTTCTTATTACATATTGAAGAAACGTTTTAATTGTTTTATAATATATACGGTGATAATATGAACAAAGCTAAAAAGCTATCTTTAATAATATTTTCTTTAGTTGTAATTCTAACAGGGATTGCATCATATTTTATTGTTAAAATTCAGGATGAACTTGAGTACTTAAAGATTATTCATATTGAAGATATTGATTTGTCAATAATTGATGATGGTACATATCTTGGTGAGTATGCGAGTTTTCCAGTCTCAGTTATACTTGAAGTCAAAATTATCAATCATGAGATAGTAGAAGTAGAAATAATCAAGCATGATAGTGGAAAAGGTGAACCAGCAGAGGTGATTGTTGAAACGGTTATTGATTCCCAGTCCTTAGATGTGGATTCAATAGCTGGGGCTACCTACAGTTCAAGAGTGATTCTTTTGGCCATCGAAGCCGCTCTAACTAACACAAGTAATTGATATATATTTATTATAAATATAAGCCTAAATTAATTAGGTTTTTTTTATGAAAAAAAATATTTGTAAAAATAATAGAAAGTGCTGGTAAAACGCTTACACTTATGATATACTATTACCGAAAACGTTTTAGTATGTACCGAAAACGTTATAGATTGGAGAAACACTTTAATGTTTTTACACTATATCACTGGAAAATATAGCGGATTTAAGCATGAGCTAATCGATGACTGCGTAGATATTTTCGAAACTACAATACAACTAAATAAAGAAAATACTTTTCAAAATATAATTGGATTCGGAGGTTCTTTTACAGAAGCTGCCGCTACTACTTTAAGTAAAATAAGTGCATCTAAGAGGGGTGTAGTTCTTGATTCATATTATAATAAGGATAAAGGATTAAATTACACAATTGGGAGAATTCATATGAACAGTTGTGATTTTTCTTTAGGAAATTATACTTATATAGAAGATTATGATGTTGAGCTAAAAACATTTAATATTGATAGAGAATTAGAATACGTTATTCCATTGATTAAAGATGCTCAGAATATTGCTGGTCATAAAATAAGTTTATTAGCTTCACCTTGGAGTCCACCGGCTTGGATGAAATCTAACAATGAAATGAATAATGGCGGGTATCTTTTACCTAAGTATTATGACGTCTGGGCTAGATATTACGTTAGATTTATTGATGAATATAAAAAAGTTGGTTTAGATATAGATTACATTACAGTTCAAAACGAACCGGCAGCTAAACAAGTATGGGATTCATGTATTTATACAGCTGAAGCTGAAAGAGATTTTGTAAAAAATCATTTAGGTCCAATACTTCATGAAAAGTATCCTAATGTTAAAATACTTATTTGGGATCATAATCGAGATATTATTGTTGAAAGAAGCGATACAGTACTTAAGGATAAAGAAGCTAGAGAACACGTTTGGGGTACTGGATTACATTGGTATTCAGAAGGCGGATTTGAAAATTTAAGCAGATTGCATAATCTTCATCCAGACAAACATATATTATTCACTGAAGGATGTATTGAAGGTGGAGTTCATCTGAATGACTATACTACGGGTGAGCGATACGCAAGAAATATGATTGGTGACTTTCAAAATTATTGTGAAGGCTATCTAGATTGGAATTTAACTTTAGATGAGTGTGGTGGACCAAATCATGTAGGAAATTACTGCGACGCACCAATTATAACCGACACAAAAAAAGCAGAACTAATTTTTAACAGTTCATACTATTACATAGGGCATTTTTCAAAATATGTGAAACCAAACTCAAAAAGGATTTATTCGGAATCTGATAATCAAACATTAAAACATGTTGCTTTTGTAACACCAAATGATGAAACAATTCTGATTGTTCTAAATGAAAGCGAAAATAATTATAAATTAAAGATTGATTATATAGATTCAAAAAATCTTGTAGAAATACCAGCTAGAAGCATTTCTACATTCGTGAAAGGGGATTGATTAAATGAAAGACTATTATTTTAATGAAGATCAGTTCGTTATAGACAACTATCTTGAGAAATCAACATTCTCAAATTTTTTGCCTGGATTAGCCGGTAAAAGGGGTATTCCCCTTTGGGCGTTCTATGTTAATAGAGGACAAGGTATTAGCGGATATGGGATACAAGACAAAAATCATCCAATAATGGAATTCACACCGGCTAATAAAGCCTATGAATCTGTTGGGCAGATTGGTTTTAGAACTTTTATTAAAGTTGATGGAGTATATTACGAACCGTTCTTGCCGGACAGTGGTAACTTGCATCGAATGAGAATTGAAAGAACTTCATTCTCTATTGAAGAAATAAATGAAAATTTAGGAATAAAAATAGTAATCAAATATTTTGGTTTACCAAATGAGAATATTGGTGCACTCGCTAGAAAAGTTGTCATATCAAATTTAACTGATAAAGCACTTAATATTGAGGTTTTAGATGGAATAGCTGAAATTCTTCCTGCAGGTGTTCAAAATCAAGAATTTAAAGCGATTTCTAACTTGCTAAGTAGCTGGATGGATGTCGATGACTTAGAAAGCAATTATGCGTTTTACAAATTGAGATCATCTACTGGAGATCATAGTGAAGTAACAAAAATCGTGAGTGGTAACTATTTATTTGGAATAGTCGACAATCATTTAGTAAAACCTATCGTTGACCAAGAGATAGTATTTGGATTTGATAGCTTAAAAAGAACAGCTTCAAATTTTATCAATAAAGGATATGAAAATTTAATAAATTCTGATCAAGTTACTGTAAACAAGCTACCCTGTGGATTTATACCCGCAAAAAAAGTGTTAAATCCAAATGAAAGTTTAAAAATAGATATTCTATCAGGGTTCACACATAACAAAATCATTCTTAATCAGTTTATTCAAAAAGCTTTGGCAAATGATTTTCTGACAAAAAAAGATCTGGAAGCCAAAAAAGTAATTGATGATATTGTTAACGATGTAGCGACGGATACAGGATCAAGTATATTTAACGAATATATAAAACAAAGTTATTTGGATAACACCCTAAGAGGTGGCTATCCTGAAAAAATTGGAAATACAATCTATCATCTCTTCTCAAGAAGACATGGAGATTTAGAAAGAGATTACAATTTCTTCAGTTTAACTCCAGAATTCTATTCACAAGGTGGTGGGAATTTCAGAGATGTTTGTCAAAACCGAAGAATGGATAGTTTTATTCACAAAGAAGTTGAAGCACATAATATTAATCACTTTGCTTCATTGATTCAACTTGATGGATATAACCCATTAATTATTAACGGAATGACATATGAAATTAATGATGGGAACCTGAGAAAAGACTTAGTTAATAAACACTTTAGTTCAAACCAAAAAGAAGTATATGATTTCTTGAGTGAAAAATTCACTCCGGGAGGGTTAGTTAATTTTATCGAAAACAAAAAAATCGATGTTAGAACCGATAAAAAACTTTGTTTAGATGATGTAATAGCTAATTCTACTGAGAACATAGAATCTACATTTGGTGAAGGCTATTGGGCAGACCATTTTACTTATATTATCGACTTGGTAGAGTCATACGAAGCAATATACCCTGACAAAATCAAAGATGTATTATTTAAAGAAAATAACGTTTTAACTTTTGAAACACCTGTTACTGTATTAAGCAAAGCTAATAAATCAGTTATTAATTCAGTTGGTAAAATACGACAGTATGGTAGTTTATTACATCAGGATGAAGATAAGATAACGAGATTAAATTTAAATAGACAAGGTAGTAATTGGGTTAAGTTAAATAATCAAAATTATTTGACCAATGTATTTACTAAATTATTTATCCTTATATTAAATAAACATTCACTACTTGATAACTTTGGAATTGGTATCGAGATGGAATCTGACAAACCAGGTTGGAATGATGCGATGAACGGAGTGCCTGGATTATTTGGTTCAGGAATTGGTGAAACAGTTGAATTAGAGAGAGTTGTGAAGTTCTTATTAAATAAACTCGATAATGAAGATCTTGTTTTACCAGGAGAAGTATTTGATCTATTCAACAGCTTATCAAATGCAAGAGATTATGAAGATCGATTAAAAGCAAGAGAATATTATCGTCAGGAAATCCGTTTTGGCTTATCAGGCTCTGAAAATAGAGTTAATTATTTAGACATAAAGAATTATCTACAACGTTTAGATGATTACTTAATGGACACATTAAATAAGTTATACGAGGAAAACGAAAAAATCATCCCAACATTTGTTGTATATAATGTTGAAGATTATAAAAAGGTTATGACTAATGGTGACCAAGCAATTGGAAATTATGGGATGCCTTTAGTTGAACCAACAAAATATTCAAAACGTTATCTACCAAAATTCTTAGAGGCACCTGCAAGATTACTTAAAGTTGATTTTGGGAAAGAAAAACTTAGAGGTATGTATCAAGCCATAAAGGAAAGTGGTATTTATGATAATAAGTTAAATATATATAAAACAAGCGGCGATTTAGATGCTGAAGACTATGAAATTGGTAGAATTCGGGCATTTACAAAAGGTTGGTTAGAAAGAGAGAGCGACTTCCTACATATGATATATAAATATCTATTAGGATTATTAAAAGCTGGGCTTTACGAGGAATTCTATGAGGAAATTAAAACTAACTTAGTCTGCTTCATGGATCCAGAGGTATATGGAAGAAATCCTTTAGAAAACTCAAGTTTTATAGCTCCATCTAACAATCCAAATCCAAATATTCATGGTAAGGGATTCTTACCGAGGTTAAGTGGATCAACTGTTGAGGTGCTTGAGATTTGGGCGATTATGATGACTGGTGGAAATCCATTTAAATTAAAAGCTGGAAAATTAATATTTAAACCAGAACCTAAACTAAGTAAAGAGTTTTTCAAAAAAGACAAGACATTAAGTTTCAGTTTTATGAAAAACATAAAAGTTACTTATATAAATGAAGACTCGCTTAACACATATGGTGATTACAGTATTGCAAAAATAGAATTAAAGAGCAAAGAAAGTAACGAAATATATTATCAAGATTTTGTTGATGAGAATCAAGCTTTAAAAATTAGAGAAGGCTTTTACAAAGAAATAAAAATATATATAAAGAATTCATAGGAGGAAATTATGAAAAAAGGACTATTAATTGCTTTAACCATGGTTTTAGTATTTGGTTTTGTTGGTTGTGATTTGTTTGGTGGAGCAACAACTACAACAACTACAACAACTACAACAACTGAAGAAGTAACCACGACTGAAGCAGTCACAACTACTGAAGCGGTCACAACTACTGAAGCAGTCACAACTACAGAAGAAATGACTACTACAGAAGAAATGACTACTACAGAGGAAATGACTACTACAGAAGAAATGACTACTACTGAAGAAATGACTACAACAGAAGAAGTAACTACTGTTGTAACAACAGTTGGAGATACTGTTGCACCTGTTATTTCTGGAGCTGAAGATATTACAATATATGTAGACGTGGCGTTTGACCCATTAACTGGTGTTACTGCTACTGATGATGTAGATGGCGATATCACAGCTAATATTACATACGTAGGTTTAGTTGATAACACATCTACAGGTGTTTATTACTTGAAATATAGCATAACTGATGCTGCAGGTAATAAAACAGAAGAAGCTAGATATGTTACTGTTGAAGTTGATCCAAGTTTAATTGGCGACGAAATGGTACAAAATGGTAACTTCGATTTGGGTTGGGCTCTTTGGGGCTTGACAACTGGAAATGAAGGCGGAATGGGAACTCCAACGGTAACTGAAGGGGTCTTAGCAGTTGAAATAACTTCTGTTTCTGGTGGCCTTTGGGAACCTCGTCTTGAAAGTGAAACAATGACACTTGAAAACGGAATGACTTACGAAGTAACATTTGATGCTAAAGCTGATGCACCTAGATCAGTACATATCCAAGTTGGCGAATTATTATCTGGCGCACCTTGGTTTGATAATTTAAAAGAAGGATTAACAGTTATTTTTGACTTAACAACTGAATGGCAAACATTCACTTTTAAATTTACAGTAAATGAAGCTACAAATACCAATGCAAGATTATTATTTGAAATGGGAACTGTTGAAGGTGAAGATAACCTTTTAACAACTATTTATTATGACAACATTGCTATGGAAGAATCAACTCCGGATTTAGATGAAACAGCACCTGTATTTAGTGGTGTTGATAATATGACTATTGAGTCAGGTTCAACTTTTGACCCATTAAATGGTGTTACTGCATTTGATGTTGTTGATGGAGATATTGAACTTACTGAAGCTAATGTAACTGGTTCAGTTGATGTTGATACACCTGCTGAATATACGTTAACTTATACTGTATCCGATGTTGCTGGAAACGAAGCTATAGCAGTTAGAGTAATTACTGTTGTTGACTTAGTATTCAATGATGCTGGTGAAATCGTTGATGGTGGATTTGACACTACAACTGAAATCGCAGTCGAAGTACAAAATGAAGATAATCAAGACATTTCTGATCCTGAAATTTGGTATCAATATACTGCAGATTGGGATGGAGCCGAAGCGACTTATACAATCGTTGATGGAGCTTTAGTTGTTGATATTACAAATCCTGGTGGACAATTCTGGGGATTACAATTAAAACAAAGAGGAATTGCTCTTGTTCAAGGAGAAACTTATAAATTATCATTTACAGCTAGCTCAACAGCAGTTAGAGATATAGTTGCTGAAATGATTAGTGGAGATTATTCTCAAGCGTTTACTCTATCAGAAACAGCTCAAACATTTGAATTTATATTCACATATTTGGGTGCTGACACAGAAGACGCTAGACTTGGATTCATGTTAGGGAACACAGCAGCATATGCTGCAAGTGCTATAACATTTGATGATGTAATGCTTTCAATATTAGAACAACCTGAAACAGTTATGAATGGTGAGTTTGATGAATTAGGTTGGGGCTCTTGGGCTGGCGAAGGCGGAGCTGCTACAATGGAAGTTGTAGCTGGTGAATTAGTAGTAGATGTTACTGCTGTTGGCTCTGCTGCTTGGAATGTTCAATTATTCCAAGAAGGTTTTGCGCTTGTTCCTGGAACAAATTATACTTTAACATTTGATGCAAAAGCAGATGTTGCAAGAGATATTAATGCATTATTAATTGCTGGTGGAGAATATAGAGAAACGTTCTCATTAACAACTGAAATGCAAACATTTACATATACATTCTTATATGATGGAACAGCATTAACTGGAAAACTTGATTTTGAATTAGGTTTGCTTAACTTATCAACTGCTGGTGTTGTAACATTTGATAACATCGCAATGACTGAAGTCGAAATCATAAATGGTGATTTCAGCTACTTATCAGGTTGGGGAACTTGGGCTGGAGACGGCGGAGCTGTTACAGTTGAAGTTGTAGATGGCGAATTAGTAGCAGATGTAACAAATGTTGGACCTATGTTCTATCATGTTCAATTATTCCAAGAAGGAATTGAATTAATTGAAGGCGTAACTTATACAATTTCATTTGATGCTAAATCTTCTGTTGTAAGGGACATAAACGTTGTTCTTATAGCGGCTGGAGAATATAGAGAAACTATTACTTTATCTACTGAAATGGAAACTTACACATTTACGTTTGTATATGATGGTAATGTCGCTACAGGTAAACTTGATTTTGAATTAGGTAATGTTGGCGATGCTGCTGTACCTGCAATGATTACATTTGATAATATTAAAATGTTTAGAAATTTAAATGTTGATGAAGTGGCACCTGTTATTTCTGGAGCTAATGATGTATCAATATTAGTTGGATCTGAGTTTGATCCATTAACTGGTGTATCTGCACTTGACTTAATTGATGGTGAAATTGTTCTTGCTGTTGAAAATGTTTCTGGTACAGTAGATACAAGTGTTGCTGGAGATTATACATTAACATATACTGTTAGTGATGCTGCTGGTAATGAAGTATCTGTTGATAGAGTTATAACAGTACTTGAATTAGTATTTGTAGATACAGGTGAAGTTGTTGATGGTGGATTTGATACTACAACAGTAATCGTACCTGAAGTACAAGATGAACTTAATGGTTGGGCAGATATAACTGACCCTAATATTTGGTATCATTATACAGGTGGCGGAGCTGTTGCAACATTCACAGTTGACTCTGGAGTATTAGTAGCTGACATAACAGCTGTTGGTGGAGAATTCTGGGCTTTACAATTAAAACAAAGAGGAATTGCGCTTGTTGAAGGTCAAACATATAAATTAACTTTCACAGCTAGTTCTACAGTTGACAGAGATATGAGTGTTGAAATTATTAATGGAGATTATGCAACTGGATTTGATTTAACAGCAACTGCAACAACTTATGATTTTGTATTTACTTATAATGGTAATAGCACAGAAGATGCAACAATCAAATTATTCTTTGGAAACACAGCCGCAGCTGTAGCAAGTATTGTATCAGTAGATGATGTAATGCTTTCAGTTGTTGAAGGAGAACCAGTAGTAGCTGAATGGTTCGGAGATGGAACAGACGTTGTTGAAACTGAAACAGAAGTTACAATTACATATACTGATATACCATCAGAATGGTGGAATGCAAATGCTCAAAGCATGGTTGCTGATTTTGATGCAACAAAAGATAGTATTATATTCACATTTACAGGAGTTGCTGGACACGAATATAAATTTAAAGTTGAAGGCGGAGGCGCTGCTGTTGAAGGTGTTTCAGTTTTAGGAACGGGAGCTTTACAAGAATTTGTTCTTAATTTTAGTTCTTTAACTTTAGCTGAAAAAGAAGGATTAAATAAATTAGTTATATTCTGTACAACAGTAGGTGCTAGTGGTACATTAGTACTTGAAGGTTGGGAATATGTAATTCCTCAATGGGAAGGATTCGGAATGGACGTAGTAGTTGATGGATCAACTTTAACTATTACATACGCTAACAATCCTGCAAACTGGTGGGATAATAATGTTCAAGGTATTGTAACTGGATTTGATGGAACTAAAGAAGCAATAATATTTACATTTACTGGTGAAGCTGGTCAAGAATACAAATTTAAAATTGAAGGTGGCGGATTTAATGTTGAATCTGAAATGATTTTAGCAACCGGCGCTTCACAAGAAGTTTTACTTGATTTAAGTGGATTAACAGAAGTCCAAAGAGATGGATTAAACAAAATTGTTTTATTCGCAACTACATTAGACGCAAGTGGAACATTTGTTGTTGAAGGTTGGGAATATGTAATTCCAGCTTGGATTGGATATGGATTAGACGTAGTTATAGGAGATCCTGAAGTAACTATTACATATGCTGATACTCCATCAACTTGGTGGGATAATAATGCACAAGGTTCATTTGAATCATTTGATGGAACAAATGATAGTATAGTATTTACATTTACAGGCGAAGCTGGACAAGAATACAAATTCAAAATTGAAGGTGGCGGAGCTGCTATTGAAAGTGAAATGGTATTAGCGACAGGCGCTTTACAAGAATTTGTTTTAGACCTTAGTAGTTTAACAGAAGTTCAAAGAGACGGATTAAACTTAATCGTTATATTCGCAACTACAGAAGCTGCTAGTGGTACACTTGTACTTGAAGGCTGGGATTACGTAACTCCAGCATAGTATTTATAAATTTTATAATTGTGATATTTAGATTGATACATAACAATCAATACACAAGAGATAAATAAATTTCATTGGGCATAGACAAACTATGCCCCCTCTCTGGGGGGGGGATTTACTTGATGCAAAAAATTAGGGGTGTCAATTTAGGTGGATGGTTAGTTTTAGAAAAATGGATGACGCCTGAATTATATCAAGAATACGAAGCCAAAGATGAATACAACTTATTACTTCAAATGGGTGAATCTAGATGTTCAATGTTAAAAAAACATCGTGATAACTTTGTCCAAAAATCTGACTTTAAGTGGATACATGATTATGGACTAAATACTGTAAGGTTACCTGTTGGTCATTGGTTGTTTGAGGATAAATATCCATATATTAATACTTTAGAATATGTAAAAATGGCTTTCATGTGGGCTGAATCATACAATATTAAGGTTTTATTAGATGTACACGCAGCACCTGGATGTCAAAATGGTTTTGATAATGGTGGATTAAGTGGAATCTGCGAATGGACAAAAGGTGATAATATTAGAAATACTCTCGAGTTTATTGAAAGATTGACTATAGAGTTCCAATTTGAAAAAAGTCTTCTAGGTATTGAAATTTTAAATGAACCTAGATGGGACTTAGATATTAATGTTGTCCAAAATTTCTATGTGGATGCGTATCAAATTATTAGAAAATACTTGAATCAAGATTTTGTGATTGTTTTTCATGATGCTTTTCGTTTAACTGAATGGAAAAGTTTCTTTAAAAACAATTACTTTGAGAATGTTATACTCGATACTCATATGTATCAAGTGTTTTCACATAATGATTCTATAAGAAATACCGCTGAAGTCATTGATAAAGTTAGTCTTTTAAGATATAAAGAATTAAAGGAGATATTTTTTGTAGATGTAATTGTTGGTGAATGGTCTTTAGGAATTCACCAAAATACACTAAAAGAATTAGTTGATAATAATGCAAAAGACGAATTTTACAAAACCATAGGGAAAGCATTATTAACTACATATGGAAGAATAAAAGGTTGGTTTTTTTGGAATTATAATTTAAGTGAAGAATCAACAAAGAAAAATATAGGTTGGTCTTTTAGAGACATTGTTTCTAGAGGTTACCTTCCGAGAAAAATAGAAGGAGAATGATTATGAGAAAAATTATAGTATTAGCCCTTGTAGGGTTACTAAGTTTTACTCTGATTGGATGTGACTTGTTTGGTGGAGCTACAACAACTACCACAGAACAAACAACAGCTGGTCAAACAACCACAAATCAAACAACAGTTGAACAAACAACGGTTGAAGAAACTACAACTGAAGCAATGACAACTGGTGGAACAACAACTGGAACAACAACAACTGGAGACACTACAACTGGAGAAACTACAACAGTAGTAACAACAACAGAAGTAACTACTAATCAAACAACAACAGATGTAGTTGATTTTTGTGATGAAAATCCTTTTGATCCAAGTTGTATATCTCAAGATAACATAGTTCTTAGTTACGCAGATTGGGGAGACGATGAATTAAATCAAGCTTTAATAGCTTCATTTATGGAAAAATATCCAAACATTACTGTTGAATTAAGACAAGATATTACTGGCGCAGGAGCTGAATTCACTGGAAATTTAATTAATGCTCAAGCAGCTGGTATTTTACCAGATGTATTCGCAATTGATAATGTGCCTACGGGTATTAATAATGGAATGTTGATGGACGTTAGTGAATTTTTTGATATCGACCCAGATACACAATTAATCTATCCAAATATTCGTGATACTGCTGTATATAATGGATTAAGATTAGCGATTCCTTCATTCCAATTTATTAAAGGTATTTATATTAATATTACTTTATTTGATACTTATAATATTCCATTACCTTATTACGATTGGGATTATGATGAATTTATGGAGATAGCAATAGAAATCAGACAAACAGGATTAAACGACTCTGTATTTGGTATTGATCCTTGGTATGGAGATTTAGATTTTGAAGCAACTTTCCCAACTCAAGATTTCGCAGATGTTGGTTATCAAACATGGGATGGTACTCAATTCAATTTTTCTAGTCAAGCTTGGATTGATGCATATAATACAAAACTTAACCTGAGAGCACAAGATGTTGTTGGGAATTACACCCCTGAAGAACTAGCTGCACTTGGTACTGATTGGCCATGGTATGATGGATTAATCGGTATGAAAATTGATGGTTCATGGAACCTAGGGCTAGTTGATTCAATGTGGGATGATAATAATATTGAAGTTGGTTTCTGGCCTTACCCTGGTGGAGATGCAGGTCAATTTCCTCCGACAATACTAGATTATGCATGTGTATCTTCACAAACTGATTACCCTCTTGAAGCATATCTATTAGCTAAATGGATGACATTTGGTAAAGAAGGTTGGTTAACAAGACTTGATTTAATGGATGAAAGAGGAGATTTATATTTAGATCGTTATCCAATCGCTGATTATCCAGAAGTCTGGGCAGCAGCAGAAAATTATACTTTCTATATTGAAGGATTACAAGAAAGCATTGATTTACTTGAATACTCTAAACCTGACGTTGACAAATGGTTACCTGGATACAAGTCATTTTGGGAATGGGTAGGAAATGATGAAAATGATTACTGGAATAGAATCGGAGATGGCTTAGTAACTCCGGAAGTATTTGCATTAGAATGGGAAACAAAACTTAATCAATTAGTTCAAGATGCATTGAGTGAAATTGGTCAAGACGACTAAGAATAATTAGATTTAAATAGGCAAGTCAATTTTAGAGACAAATTAGATAATTAATGTTATTAACTTAAGAGTAATTATATAAGATATCTTTTTTGACTTGCCTTTTATTTAATCAATGAAAGAGGTATGCATATGTTGCAAAAAATAAAACAAATGGATAAGAAAAAGCTAATAATTGGACTGGTATTAATAATGCTAGTTATTTCAATTATTTCTTTTAGTTCGCCTACAAAGATCAACTATGTAGATATTAATCCATATTCGATAGAGCGTCAGGATTATGATTCTAGTACTTATAGTCATGTTTCAGATGATTGGGACAATGTGAGTGTAGAAATATTAGAAATAATCGAACCTGAAGATATGTCAGATACCCACATAGATGGGGGCCCTTATGGATACGAAGGCAATGTTATTCGTTTACAAGAAGATGATTTTATTGAATTTGATTTTAATTTAACAACAACTGGAGCATATAATATTTTTATTGACCAAAAAGATATAAGTTTAAATATTTTACCAAATGAAATTTCTCTGTTTATAAATTCAGAATTTCAGTTCAATGAATCAGAAGTCATTAAACTTCCGACATATTGGAAATTTGAAACTCCTGAATTTCAAAAAGACAGATACGGTAACGAAATATTACCAAATTCTAATAAAAATGAAATGTGGAATCTTGAAACACCTTTGAGAGATTCAACCGCTTTAAATTCATCAGCATTGAAATTCTATTTATATAATGGAAATAACACACTGAGAATACAATGTATAGGTGGAGAAATTTTATTGGGTAACATCTACATCAAATCAGTTGTAGATGTGCCAAATTATGATGATTACATAGTTAATAATCCTAGTCAAATGAGCGATGAGTTAGTTATTCAAGGAGCTGAAAATATCCTATATAAATCTAATCCATCAATCACATTAGATAGTGAAAGAGATCCATCAGCAACAAGTTATGATACGCAGTACTTAAGACTAAATACAGTCGATGGATATAGTTTTAGACAAGGAAATGATGAAATTATATACAATTTACAAGTTCCAGAAACTGGCTACTATTATCTTGCGTTAAAATACAAACAAGATTATCTAATGCAAATGCCAGTATTTAGAGAAATACAGATAGATGGAGAAATTCCTTTTGAGGAGGTAGCTGTCTATCCATTTAGTTATACATCAACATACGAAAATATAGTTCTAAATAATGGTGAAGAAAACTTTAAGTTTTTCTTAACTGCTGGAAATCATGAAGTTTCTTTTAGAGTAGTATTAGATCCATATCGTAATGCCTATGAAAATATTGTTGGGGTTATGGATGAAATAAATACCCTAAGTCTAGAAATTAAAAAACTAACTGGTAATACAAGTGATAAGTATCGTACTTGGAAACTAGTTGATTATATTCCCGATATTGAATCTAGGTTTGATGAATGGATTGGTGTTTTAAATAACATAGTAGAAGAGTTATCAAAATACTCACATCACAGCAAACCTGGTCAACTTACAAATATTACCTTGGCGATAGATCAACTTGGAGATTTAAGAGAAGATGTAGATGATATTCCCAATAAAATGGTTTTATTAGCTGATGGAAGCAGTTCAGCTTCTCAGTTCTTGGGAACAACAGTTCAAGGATTACTTGAAAATGGATTAGATTTTGAAGCAATTTATTTATCTGGGACCGAAGATTTACCAGCTCCACAAGCTGGTTTTTTCACAAGGACATGGGAGTCTATTAAGCGTTTCTTTATTTCATTTACAGCTGATGATTATTCCGTTACGGATACTCCTGAAGGTGTTATTGAAGTTTGGGTAAACCATCCAAGACAATATATTGAAATCATGCAAGCAATGATTGATAATGATTTTACTCCTAATACAAACATTGAAGTAAAGCTATCAATTATGCCTGATGAAAACAAGCTTATTTTAGCTAATTCGACGAACTATAGTCCTGATATAGCTTTAGGGGTTAATCACTGGATTCCATATGAATTCGCTATCAGAGGGGCTTCTTTAGACCTAAGACAGTTCGCTGGCTATGAAGAACTTGTCACAAAGTTTAGTCCAGGTGTAATGATACCTTATGCCTTTGAAGAAGGCATCTATGGCTTGCCAGAAACCCAAAACTTCTGGGTTACATTCTATCGAACAGATATCTTCGAATCTTTAAATTTACCAGTACCTGATACTTGGGAAGAAGTTATCGAAATTTTACCTGAATTACAAAGATATGGTATGAATTATTATGAACCTTTAGCTGTATTTAAAGGGTTCAAACCGTTTGTAGCTACTATGCCTTTTATATATCAATTCGGTGGAACATTATTTAGTGATGATGGTATGAGTACAGTTATAAACTCAGAGGAGACTTTGGAAGGTATTCAATTGATGACTGAATTGTTTACTGTTTATAATCTACCTAAAGAAATACCAAATTTCTATAATCATTTTAGATACGGAACTTTACCGATTGGAATAAGTGATTTAAGTACTTATCTTCAATTAACTATAGCAGCACCTGAAATAGCTGGTAAATGGGATATAGCACCTCACCCTGGTGTTTTAAACGAAGATACTGGAGAAGTTATTCGTTGGGCTGCTAGTGGAGCTCAAGCATCGATGATTCTAGCTAATAGTAAGTTACAACAAGAGTCTTGGGATTTCTTAAGTTGGTGGATGGCTACTGATGTTCAATCTAATTTTGCACAAAGACTTCAAACAACTTATGGAACCGCATATTTATGGAACACAGCTAACTTAGAAGCATTCGCGACACTTCCATTACCCACTAAACATAAAGAAGTAATTCTTGCACAATGGGAATATGCAATGGAAGCATCAAGAATTCCAGGATCATATATGGTCGAAAGAGAAATAAGTAATGCATGGAACACAATTGTATTTGATGATGCAAATCCAAGAGTAACATTAGATGAAGCAGTTAAAACATCTAATCGAGAAATACTCTACAAAATGGAAGAATTTGATTATGTTATAGACGGAGTAATTCAAAAGGATTATAATGTTCCAACAATCTATAATATAGATTATTGGTTGAAGGAGCATGATTCTAATGATTAAAAAAATTAATAAGCCGATATGGTTTTTAACACCATATATAGTGCTTTTTTCAGTATTTATTATTATTCCAGTTATTATTGCTATAGGTTTAGGATTTACCTATTTTAATACAATTGAAACTCCTGAGTGGATTAGCTTAAAGAACTTTATTGAATTAGTTACTAGAGATGAAATCTTTATGCAATATGTTTTACCTAATACTATTAAGTTCGCATTTATAGTAGGTCCAGTTGGTTATTTTATGAGTTTCATGTTGGCCTGGCTTTTAGCACAGATACCTAAAAAACCAAGAACAGTATTAGCAATTGTATTATACAGCCCTTCAATGACTGCGGGGATAGCTATGGCTGTTGTTTGGACAGTTTTATTCAGTGGAGACTCCACCGGATACCTAAACAGTATATTATTACAAATCGGGATAGTACAAGAACCTATTCAGTTCTTAACTTCACCTGATTATTTGATGAATATTATGATTGTAGTTTCTTTATGGGGAAGTATGGGTGTTGGATTCTTAGCGATGTTAGCAGGTATTCTAAACATTGATCAATCACTATATGAAGCTGCATATGTTGATGGTTTGAAAAACCGTTGGCAAGAAATATTTTATATTACAATCCCATCTATGAAACCACAGATGCTCTTTGGTGCTGTAATGGCGGTGGTTGGTACCTTCTCAGCTGGTGCTATTGGAGTAATGTTGTCAGGTGGGAACCCGACACCGCAATACTCAGGTCAGTTGATTGTTAACCACATTGAAGACTTCGGTTTCATTAGATACTTAATGGGATATGCTTCAGCAATTTCTGTAGTTCTATTATTATTGGTTTACGCAATAAGTAGAACAACATTTAAATTGCTGGGAGAAAAGGATTAAGGGGGTGCGATTATGGCTAGTTTTAGTGGTACGAAAATAAACCCATCGAGATTTCATAAAAGTCAGATCAAATTCTTCTTGATTTTGATTCCGGTGGCTATCTTTATTGCATTACCGATTTTGTTTATCGTCTCTCATGCTTTTAAACCTGAGAATGAGTTATTTGCTTATCCACCTAGATTTTTTGTTAGAGTACCAACTTTACAGAATTTTAGAGATTTAGTAAATATCGCTTCTGAATCTGGTATACCTTTTAGTAGATATTTATTCAACAGTCTTATTGTAACTGTGTTTGGTGTATTCTTAAGTGTATTCTTTACATCAACTGCAGCATATGCTTTGTCTAAACTTAAATTTAAAGGGAAAAAACTATTATTTGAAATAAATACAATTGCCTTGATGTTTGTACCGATTGCCGTTACGATTCCGAGGTATTTAATCATCGCAAACACGGGATTAATTGATTCCTATTTTGTTCTGATTCTACCGCTGATTGCGATGCCTATTGGGTTGTTCTTGGTTAAGCAGTTTATTGATCAGACACCTGATGAATTAATTGAGTCAGCTAAGATCGATGGTGCATCTGAAATGGAGATTTTCTTAAAAATTATCGTGCCAATTATCGCACCAGCTCTAGCTACTGTGGGTATATTATCATTCCAGTTATTATGGAATGATACAAGTGGCTCATCATTATATATCAATGATGAGAGAATGAAAACACTAGCTTTCTATTTTTCAACTTTAGGGGCTAGAACCGGCAATACTGTTGCTGGGCAAGGGATTATGGCTGCAGCCAGTTTGATAACATTCGTACCGAATATTGTTATCTTTATATTCTTACAAAGTAAAGTAATGAATACTATGGCTCATTCAGGTATCAAATAATGAAGAGGTTATTAACAACCTTTGTATTAACTCTTTTAGTACTTATTACTCTCGGTACAGTTGTAAGTGCAGAATCCGGAGTTAGATACAACACGTTTACTAGTAGTAATGGAAGATTTGTAAGAACCCAAACTGCATATATAGCATTAACTGAAAGCGATAATGTGTATGGTGAAGTTCTTAATACTCCAAATGATTTATATATTGATGACAATAACAACGTTTATATAGCTTCAACTGATACTTTTGCCTCAACAGGTAAAATTATTAAGTTTAACCTCGCGAGTGGTGAAAGTGAAATTTTAGGTCAAGAATTTTTAATTAATCCAACTGGAATATTTGTTAATTCAGATGGAGAAATCTATGTTGCAGATAAAGAAGCACATAAAGCCTATAAATTAGATGCTGATGGTAATATTCTTTTTGAGTATACCAAACCAGATTCTCCACTATATGGTAATGATGAGTTTTCGCCTAAAAAGATTGTAAGTGATTCACGTGGGAATGTGTATGTTCTTAACAATGGATCAAAAGGTTTAATGCAATATTCAAATAGCGGAGAGTTCTTTGGGTATTTCGGTACTAATACCATAGCACCATCATTTAGAACGGTATTACAATATACCTTCTTTACTGATGAACAAAGAGAAAATCTATTTAGTATCGCTCCACCAGAAGTTTCAAATGTAGCCATTGATGACCGTGGATTAATTCATACAACCAGTCTTGGTGTTGATGGATATGGAGTGAAAAGATTAAATATTAGTGGTGATAATCTTTTACCAGAAATGATGAATAATTTAGATCTTGCAGATGTTTATGTTGGGCCTATAGGTAACATTTACGTTATCAGTAAATCTGGATTCATATCTGAGTATGACATTGAAGGTAATTTATTATTTACCTTTGGAGGACAAGATGTTTCCAATCAAATAAAAGGATTATTTAACATTCCATCTGCCATAGCAGTAGATGATAATTACAATATATATGTTCTAGATTCAGCGAATCAAGAACTCCAAATCTTTATACCAACTGAATTTGCATCGTTAGTGCATACTGCTTTGTCATTCTATCAAGACGGTAAATATAGCGAAAGTCAAGGTCCTTGGGAAGAAGTTCTTAAGATGAATGATTTATTTGATTTAGCTCATAGTGGATTAGGAAATGCTTACTTCAGTATTGGAGAATATGAAAAAGCATTAGACGAATATTATATCTCTTACAATAGAGATGGTTTTAGTGATGCATATTGGGAAGTTAGAAATACTTGGCTATTATCAAATATTGAAACAGTTCTGATTGTAGGGTTCATATTATTAGTTGTTTATTTCGTTAATATGCAAGTTCATTTCATGAGCTATGTATTGAAACCTGTCAAAAAAGGGCTGGCATACTTAAAAAGAAAAGTAAAAGTCATAAGAGAGATGTCCTATGTTCTCTATTACTTAAAACATCCTTCAGACGGAGCTTATGAAATAAAACGGAAGAACCGAGTTAGTGTATTCTCAGCGACAATTCTTCTGGTTATATTTTTCTTAATATATCTAATTTATATTTACGAACTAGGATTTTTATTTAACAATAGAGTTATAGCTGATATTAATATATCTGAAGAAATTCTTAAAATATTCTTACCGTTCTTATTATGGGTGATTTCTAACACCTTAGTTAGTTCTATCCGTGAAGGTGAAGGTAGATTTAAGGATGTGTATATATCAACAATTTTCAGTTTAGCACCGATAATCATTGTATTACCAATTCTTACAATATTATCACAAGTTTTAACATATAATGAAGCATTTATTATCGACCTAATTACTTATGTAGGACTTGGAGTTACAGGTATATATTTCTTTATTATGGTTAAAGAAATCCATTACTATGAAGTTAAGGAGTCAATTGGATCAATTCTAATTTCTTTCTTTACGATGGTAATGATGTTGTTAAGTACAATAATTATATATATCTTGCTGAGTGAGTTTGTAACTCTGATTCGAGATATAATTATGGAGGTGGCTGCTCGTGTCTAATATATTTAAAAAGATTTTAGTGGTTATAACACTTTCATTAGTTGTATTTACAACAGTAAAAGCATTACAAATTGAAGAGATTTATAACGGTAATGATTATGATTTTATAAATTATGAATTTATTGAAGATACAAAACTTGCATCATCAAGATACACAAGGCCTGATGATACAAGCTTAGTAGATCCAGATTTAATAATTGAGATTGATGATCGTGATGATGTCTTAATCTCTGAAAACAGCAATTTCCAGTTATATTTTAATGAAGAAAACATTTCATTCAAAATTTTGGATAAGGAGACTAATTATGTTTGGTCTACATCAATAGACCGTGTAAGAGCTGGAACATATGATGGCTTATTAAGCTCGGGTATTGGCATCGAATATATTCTTATTGAAAAGGATTTGTATATAGAAGAAAATGTTGGATTAAGCGAAATAGCATTTGAATTAGAGCAAGAACCAATTCAAGACGGAGTGAAACTTTCCTTAAATCTTGGTGGATATTGTTCAGGGCCATGTAAAAGGCTATACGATGATTACCTCGAGGGAAGAGTTACGATGGAAGTACTTATTGAGAAAGGTTATACTGACATCAATATTGCTTTTGATTTAGAAGTTAGATTAACTGATACAGGAATTGAAGCATTTATTCCTTTAGATTCAATAGTTGAAGAATATCCAGAGAAAATGATTCTTTCATCAATTATCTTATTCCCTGGGTTAGGCGCTACTAAAATGGATGAAATACCTGGATATATGGTTATTCCTGATGGCGCAGGTGCTTTGATTAGATATGAAGACAATGAAGAACAATTTAATGCTCCTTTCGAAGAAAGATTCTTTAGCGAAAACATTGGGCTTCAAGATTTTAGACAATCAGTAATAAACTACCCATTATCAATGCCAATATTTGGAGCTGTTCACGGAGTGAATCAAAATGCATTCATTGGTATTATTGAAGGTGGACAATATAGTTCAAGGTTATTGTCTTATCCAAATGGAGCACATAATCTAGATTACAATTTAATATTCCCTAAATTTGATATTTTACAAGTTTACCGTCAAAGTTTTAGCAGCGATGGTTCTGGTGGAGCTATGAAATATATTCAAACTAGTTTCCAAGACATCGAAGTTAAATACAATTTCTTAAACGGTGAAGCAGCTAATTACGTCGGAATTGGTGAAAACTATCGTGATTATTTAGATGCTTTAGGTGACCTGGAGAAACAAACTCAAACAGGAGATATTGAAATCTTCTTAAATTATCTTATGAGTGATACTGAAAGCTCGTTTTTTGGTAATAAACTAATTGAAATGAGTACAGTTGATCAAGTATTAGAAATGTATAGTTATTTTATGGATCTCGGATTAACTAACCAGTCAGTTGCTTTAATGGGTTGGAATAATGGCGGATATAGTGGTGAATTACCTAGCGCTATTGATTTCGAAAACAATCTAGGATCAAACAAAGACTTCAGGAATATGATTGATTTTATTAATCAGGAAAACTCAGTGATGTTACAAAATAATTACTTGTTTGCTACTGGTAGTACTGATGGGATTAGTTATCGTAATGAAGTCGCAAAAGGAACCAATAAATTTAAACTAGAATTGATTTTCCAAAACCGAGTTCATAATCAAATTTATGTATTATACCCTTATGTATCAAGTAAATTAGCACTAAATGATTTTGATGATTATATTAATGAAGATGTTAATGTGCTATTTGAGGCATTAGGTACTTATCTTTACTCTTATTACAATGGTGATTACTATAACAGAGAAGATACATATTTAGATTTTCTTGAAATAATGCAACAATACGAGGAAATTGGTAATTATATGTATCCTTATAGTTATGCTTATAAATACGCAAATGGATTCTATGAAGCACCATTATACAATTCACAATTAAAATACTATGATGATGTTATACCTCTAATTCAAATAGTATTAAAGGGCAGCATAGATATGTATGCTTCATATCTTAACTATAATAGTTTAGGTAGAGAAACAATTCTTAATCTTATTGATTTTGGAATGAATCCAGCCTATGTATTAACTTATCAACCATCATCAATGTTGAAAGATACAGACCTAGAACGCTATTTCACAACAGAGTTTGGTTTATGGAAAGATACTGTAGTTACAGAATATGAGTATATCAATAACGCTTTAAAATATGTTAATGGGGAATATATCTCTAGCCGAATAGTTTTAGACTATGGAATTGTGAAGGTTAGCTATTCAAATGGTGTAGATATCTATATTAACTATACATCTCATATCTTTAGCGAGGGTGGAATAACAATACCTGCCATGGATTATTTTGTAGGAGGTGTTAGCTAATGAGAAAGTTCTTTGAAAAAATTGGTGAATTCTACAATCAAAAAGTCTATAAGGTTATTGATAAAATCAAATATGCGCTTACACATAATTTTATTGTTAGGTATACAGCAACGCATGTTGTTTTGTTTAGTTTTGTTAAAATAAGAGTTACAAACAAACGACGTTCAGCAATTACTGGATTGACATTTATTTTTATTTGGATTGTTGGATATTTAATATTTGCACTATATCCAATGGGTTATAGTCTTTACTTAAGTTTCTTTAAAGTAAGACTAGATGGTGCTAGTATCCAGATGATATATGAAGGATTTAACAACTTTAAAGCTGCATTTATTAGTGATCCATATTTTGTGGAAATCTTATTAGAGTATATACTGAGTACAGTAATCAATGTTCCAGTTGTTTTGGTGTTCGCATTGATTATTGCGATGCTTATTAATCAAGATATTAAAGGAAAAGGCGTTTGGAGAACAATTTTCTTCTTGCCGGTTATTATTTCATCAGGACCAATTATTGGTGAGTTAATCAATCAAGGAGCTACTACATTGCCTTCTATAGCCAATTACAATATTGTTAATTTGATTTTGGAGAATGTGGGTGCTTTTATAGCTGATCCAATCCAAAATCTATTAGAAACAATATTATTAGTATTGTGGTTCTCTGGAATTCAAATCTTAATCTTATTAGCTGGTCTACAAAAAATAGATAAAGCTATTTATGAAGCTTCAATGATTGATGGAGCTAGTCCTTGGGAATCATTTTGGAAGATTACACTTCCATCAATTATGCCGTTGATATCTGTATCTGTAGTTTATACAGTAGTGTCTATGAGCGTTTTCAGTTTAAATGAAGTTATAATCTATATTAAGAATGTAATGTTAGGCGAGTCTACTGTAGGAACTTTAGTTACTGGGTATGGCTACAGTGCGGCATTATCTTGGATATATTTCTTAGTTATGGTTATAATTATAGGTATATTTGTTGGACTCCTTAATATTAAAAGGAGGTCAAGACGATGAAGATGTTTAAGAGATTAAAAGCGTTTAACCGCGAAATGATAGCTTTATTAAAAGCAAAAGATTTTAAACAAGCTGGGCAAAAACTTAAGAGAGTCTTTGTCGGAATGAAATTTACTGATGGATTATTCTACAAAATTTTAATATATTCATTACTTATAAGTTTAGGGTATATCTATTTATATCCAGTTTTATATATGGTTACTAATAGTTTTATGACGGTGGAAGATATTATTAATGTTTCAGTTAAGTGGATTCCATCAGCATTTAACATCGATAACTACCGAATTGTTTGGGAAGATATTGGATATTTAGATGCATTAAAAGATGCTGCTATTTTATCAATTCTACCAGCCTTAAGCGCAACGGTATCATCTGCGATTATTGGTTTTGGGTTTGCTAGATATAATTTCCCTTTAAAAAGATTATTATTTGTCTTAATGATTATGACCTTTATTATTCCACCACAGATTACGATGTTACCAACATTTAGAATGTTTTCTGATTATGGATTACTAGGTTCAATAAAAGCCTTTATTTATCCTGCAATTTTAGGGCAAGGCTTAAATGGCGCAATCTTTATCTTGATTTTCTATCAATTCTTTAAAATGATTCCAAAGAGTCTAGAAGAATCTGCTCAATTAGATGGAGCTAGCAATTTCAAGATTTTCACTAAAATTGCATTACCACTCGCTTTACCATCGATAATAATAGTTTTCTTATTTAGCTTAGTATGGTATTATAACGAGACATATTTATCAGGGTTATTCTTAAGAGGTAGTGATTTAATGACATTACCATTAAGAATTAATCAATTCATTGACAGTTTCACAAGTGTTTATCCGGAAGGAAGTAGAGCCAGAGAATTAATGCAAGCTGTTAAGCTAGCGGGTAATGTTTTAACCTTATTACCATTATTAATTATTTACTTTATATTCCAACGTCACTTTGTTGAAAGTATCGATAGAACCGGAATCACAGGAGAATAAAATTATGAAAAAAATATTTATAATGTTTATGGCACTTCTAATTATTAGTTTAGTAAGTTGTGGTCTTCAAGTAACAACTGAATTAACAACTGAAGTAACAGCTGAAGTTACAACCGAAGTACCAACAGAGAGCACGACTTCACAAACCACTCAAGCGACTACTCAAGCAACAACAGAGAGTACAACTACACAAACAACTACTCAAGTAGCTACACAGACAACTACACAGGAGACTACACAGGAGACTACAACATTACCTGTTACTACAATAGAAACAACAACTGAGTTTGTTTACGATGACAGGTCACTCGTGTCAGAGACATGTGCGCATTTAGATAATATAGGTGATTATCAACCTGTATGGTGTGATGAGTTTAATTATGAAGGGTTACCTGATTCTACACTATGGTCATATGACGTAGGTGGTAGCGGTTGGGGTAATAACGAACTACAGTATTATACTAGAGATGATCTAGATAATGCTAGTGTTAGTGATGGAACCTTAAAAATTACAGCTATTAAAGAAGCATATTCTGGTAATGACTATACATCTGCCAGACTAATAACTAAATATAAAGGTGAATGGTTATATGGTAAAATCCAAGTAAAAGCGAAATTACCAAGCGGAACAGGTACTTGGCCTGCAATCTGGATGTTGCCAACTGATTGGAAATATGGTGGTTGGCCAGCAAGTGGAGAAATCGATATTATGGAACATGTAGGTTATGATCCTGATCATGTGTTTGGAACTCTTCATACTGGAGAACGTTACGGAGGTAACGCAATAGGGTATACAAAAACTCTATTAGATTCCGAAACTGAATTCCATGTTTATGAGATTGAATGGGAGCCAGGTAAAATTGAAGTATTTATTGATGGAACAAGCTTTGGAGTATTTGGATTTAATCCTCTATACAACATCGATGTTGAAAATACTGATGCATGGCCTTTTGATCAAAGATTCCATTTATTAATGAATATAGCTGTTGGTGGTGACTGGGGTGGAGCTCAGGGTGTTGATGACACAATCTTCCCTCAAACAATGGAGATAGATTACGTTAGAGTTTATCAAAAAGACTATGAGGGTATGGATCAGGAAGCCCCAACAGTTATAAGTGAACTTTCTATGTTAAAAACTACACAAGATTCAATAAAAGTCTATTGGGATAAAGCAACAGATGATATAATGGTAAAGGAATATGAAATTTACCTTGATCAAGTTCTAAATGGAACAACTTCATTAAATGCTTTTAAAATAGATGATTTGTTATCAAATACAATGTATCGAATTGATGTTGTGGCAGTTGATTTCGCTGGAAATAGAAGCGATGCAACAACCTTAAACATTCAAACCGAAACCGTTAGGTCGAGTGTGGGAATTATTGAAGCAGAGACTTATGACTCACAATATGGAGTAGCTAAGGAAGTTTGTGAGGACGAAGGTGGCGGATTTAACGTTTCTTATATTAGCACTAATGATTTTATGGAGTACACTCTCTTGGTTCCTGAAGATGGAACTTATACGATTACTTACCGAGTGGCAAGCGAAAGTACAGGAGGAGAAATCAAACTCTATGGTAAAAGTATTTTACCATTAGCAACAACTGCACTACCTGTAACTGGTGGTTGGCAAACTTGGACTAGTGTTACAAGTGATACATTTAACCTAACTGCAGGTGTTTATACATTCAAAATTAAAGCTAGCATAGGTGGATTTAATTTAAATTACTTTGAATTTAAGAAGGTGGAATAATTGGTTACTATTAAAGACATTTCAAAAAAGGCAGGATATAGTGTTACAACTGTATCAAAGGCATTAAATAATTATTCAGACATTGCAACAAGCACAAAAAAACATATCAAAAGAATTTGCGATGAGATGGGTTATATTCCTAATGCACAAGCTCAGAGTTTAGTTAGTAAAAAATCATATACAATAGGAATTATTTTTGAAGAGGTAACAGGAGTTGGGTTACAACATCCACTCTTCTCTAAAATTCTTGAAAGTTTCAAAACAGAAGTAGAGAAACTTGGCTATGATATTATGTTCTTATCTAAGTCTCAAGGCAATATAAACGCCGGATCATATTATCAACACAGTATAAGAAAACAAGTAGAAGCTATACTTGTTCTTTGTGCTGAATTTGATTCAGATGAAATGAATGAATTATATGATGGTAGCTTACCAATTGTTAATATTGACTTTTCAAATGAAAAAATATGTAATATCACTTCAAATAACGAGTCAGGAATTAAAAAAGCGGTAAAATGTCTTGTTGATCTAAATCATAAAAAAATTGCTCATATACATGGATCTTTAGATACCTATATCGGTGATATGAGAAAAAACTATTTTATTGAAGCTATGGAAGAAAACAAACTAGAAGTAAATAATGAGTATTTAGTCAATGGGGAGTTCTTTTCAAGAATGGCTGGATTTAAAGCTATGAATGAATTACTAAAGCTTAAAGACCAACCTACTGCGATTGTTTGTGCATCAGATATGTTAGCTATAGGAGCGATGCAAGCAATTACTCAACATGGAAAAAAAGTGCCCGATGATTATAGTATAGTTGGTTTTGACGGCATTGATTTAGGTCAAATTATAACTCCAAAACTAACAACAATTAAACAAGATTCTGAACAAATGGGAAAAATGGCAGCTAAATATATTCTTAAAATGGTTAATGCAAAAAAAAGAACTAAAAAGGGTCAAACTATAACTGTTGAAACAACCGTTTTAGAAGGCGAAACTATTAAAAGAATATGAGAAGACTTGTAAAACATTTTGATTTTGTTAACTGTGACTCATTAGCTGAAGCAGACTGGAATATTCAGGTTGGCGATAAGTGGGCTAACTCAGAGTTGCAACATTACGTTAATACACCTAAGAACTTGTTTTTTAATAATGGTTTAGTTATAAGAGCTACTTTTGATTCGGGAATATATAACAGCTGTAGAATTAACACTAGAGATAAGTTTTTCTTTAAATATGGAAGAATTGATATTGTAGCTAAAGTTCCAAAAGGCAAAGGAACTTGGCCAGCATTGTGGATGATGAGTCAGGAAAACAAGTATGGAAACTGGCCTAAATCTGGCGAAATAGACATTATGGAACATGTAGGAAGAAATGAAAATCAAGTCTTTTTATGCTTGCATACAGAAACCTATAATCACCGTAATTCCGAACAGTATTATTTTGAAACTAAAGTAGAAAACGCAACCGATGAATTCCATAAATATTCAATTGATTGGGATGAACAAGGGATTACGTATTATATTGATGACGATTTAATTGTTAAGTATAATAAAGCTGATAAAGCCGATTCAAGTCACAAAGGTTGGCCGTTTGATCAAGAATTTTTCTTAATTATTAATCTGGCTATTGGTGGTAAATTTGGTGGTGAAGTTGCCGATTCAATCTTTCCTGCAGATTTTATCATTAAAGACATAAAAGTATTTCAATAATGGTAAGCGTAGATAGTTTTAATATCTACGCTTTTTATATATTGATATGTTTTTTATGATATAATAGTTACGGTGATTATATGAATATTATGCACTTAAGATACGCAGTAGAAATTGAAAAAACTAAATCAATAAACAAAGCCGCAGAAAATCTGTTTATGAGTCAGCCTAATCTTAGTAGAGCTATTAAGGATTTAGAAACATCTTTAGGGATTGTTATCTTTAATCGGACTTCCAAAGGTATGACTTTGACAAATCAAGGGGTTCAATTTTTAAGTTATGCAAAAAGAATACTTAATGAAGTTGATGAGATAGAAAATCTGTATTTGTTTGATAGTTTAAATAAGCAAAAATTTTCGATATCAGTACCTAGATCAAGTTATATATCATATGCGTTTTCTGAATTTGCGAAGAACATTGATTTAGCAAAAAAAGCTGAAATTTTCTATAAAGAAACTAATTCATTTAGAGCCATAAGAAATATCTCACAAGCAGATTACAATTTAGGCATTATTAGATATCAAGAAGTGTTTGATGATTATTTTAAATCCATGTTAAGAGAAAAAGGCTTAAAAAGCGAATTAATATCTGAATTTACATATAATATATTAATGTCAAACAAACATCCTTTAGCAGATAAAACTGAGATCCATGTTAAGGATTTAGAAGATTACATAGAGATAGCTCACGCAGATCCATATGTACCTTCACTGCCGATTGATGATGTAAGGAAAGCCGAGTTGCCTGACAACATCACTAGAAGGATATATGTTTTTGAAAGAGCGAGTCAATTTAACTTGTTAGAAGCTGTAAATACTACCTATCTCTGGGGGTCACCAATACCCGAAGATATGTTGAATAAGTATAATTTAGTAGAAAAACAATGTAGTGATCGTCAAAACATATATAAAGATGTTCTGATTTTTAAGAAAAATTATAAACTGTCAGAATTGGATTTGTTGTTTATAACCGAAATAACAAAAGCGAAACGAAAAATATTAAATAAAGTAAGCTAATTCACAAATTGAATTAGCTATTTTTATATTTTTATGTATATAGGTATATCGATAATGTTATATCGATATGCTTTTTTTATATTATACACACATAAAATCAAATGTTAATATAAACGTATAGAAAAGGTGGTGATTGTTATGATGCAAAACTGCGCATCTAAAGCAATACTTAAGAGATTACCAATGTACATAGAATATTTATATAGTTTAAAGGATACTAAACACACTTCTGCTACATCAATAGCGGCTTCTTTAAATCTTGGAGATGTTCAAGTTAGGAAAGATTTAGCATCTGTTAGCATGGGGGGTAAACCTCGTGTAGGCTATATAAGAGAAGAACTAATTAAAAATATTGAAGATTATATGGGATATAATTTATCAACTAAAGCAGCGCTTGTTGGAATGGGTAAATTAGGAAAAGCCTTGTTTAATTACCCGGGGTTTAAAGATTTTGGAATTAAGATTGTTGGTGCTTTTGATATTTATCAATCAGGTGATGATATATTGAGTATTGATAGCTTTGAGGAGTTCACAAGAGATAACGGAATTGAAATTGGAATTTTGACCATACCTAAAGAGAGCGCTCAAGAAATATGTGATTTGATGGTTAAAAGTAACATTAAGGCAATTTGGAATTTTACTTCAACCAGATTAGTAGTTCCAAATGATGTAATCGTAAAGAACGAAAATATAGCCACATCACTTTCTATTCTTGTTAAACATATGAGAGAAATGAAAGACACTGAATAGTAATACAATGAAGGGGTGATTTAAATGAATCTAGAAAGAATGATAGCTGTTAGAACTTCAAAAATAATCTATAAAGATAGTAATACAGTAATAAAAGTATTCGATTCAAGTTATAAAAAAGCCGACGTTCTTAATGAAGCTTTAAATCAAGCACGAGTTGAAGAAATAGGTTTGGATATACCTCATATTATTTCAGTTACTAAAACAAACGATAAATGGGCAATTGTATCAGAACATATTAGAGGTAAAACTTTGGCAGCTTTAATAGAAGAAAATCCTACAAAAACGAATGAATACCTAGATTTATTTGTTGACCTACAGTTAAAGATGCATCAAATAAAACCGCCCTTGTTAAATAAACTAAAAGATAAGATGAATCGAGAAATTGAAGCTTCAGAATTAAATGCTATAACTAGATATGAATTAAGGACGAGATTAGACACGATGCCTAGACAAAGCCAACTATGTCATGGTGATTTTGTTCCTTCAAACATCATTATTACCAAAGATTCCTTACCATATATAATTGATTGGTCACATGTTACGAATGGCAATGTGTTAGCTGATGTAGCTAAAACATATATATTGTTCTTAATTAATAATGAAGTTGAAATAGCTCAAAAATATATAAATCTATATTGTGCAAAAACGAACACAAATATAGTTCAAATAAAAAAATGGGTACCTTTAGTTGCGGCTTCATTGTCTGTAAAAAGTAAAGGAACAAAAAAAGAGTTGTTATTATCTTTGGTAGATAACGACCACTAAAAATAGGAGAAAAACATGAAAATTGTAGTATGTATTGGGAGCTCTTGCCATTTAAAAGGGTCTCGTCAAGTAGTTGAAGGATTACAAAGTTTAATTGCTGAACACGATTTGCAGGAAAAAGTAGAATTAAGTGGAACTTTCTGTATGGGTAATTGTCAAAATGGCGTTTGTGTAACGATTGGTTCTAAACATTATTCACTTACTGAGTCAAACTTTAAATCATTCTTTGAGGAAGAAGTACAATCAAATCTTTAAATTAAGAGGTGTCAAAAATGGCAGAATTTATTAAATTTAACAAAACCAATTGTAAAAATTGTTATAAGTGTATTAGGCATTGCCCAGTGAAATCAATTAAATTTTCCGGGAATCAAGCCAGTATTATTGGAAATGAATGTATCTTATGTGGTCAGTGTTATGTGGTGTGCCCACAAAACGCTAAACAAATAGCTGATGATACGGAAAAAGTAAAAGTTCTTTTAGCCGGAAGTGATCCGGTTATTGTAAGTCTAGCGCCTTCATTCGTAGCTAATTATAACGGAGTAGGGATAAACCAGATGGAAATAGCACTAGAAAAACTTGGCTTTACTTCAGTAGAAGAAACTGCAATAGGTGCAACAATTGTTAAAAATAAATATGAGGAAATATTAAAAGAAAATCACACTGATATTTTAATAACTTCCGCTTGCCATTCAGTTAATTTGTTAGTGCAAAAATACTATCCTGATTTAGTTCAATATTTAGCACCAGTTATATCACCAATGCAGGCCCATGCATTGGATATTAAAGAACGTACACCAAATGCTAAAGTAGTCTTCATTGGTCCTTGTATAGCAAAAAAAGATGAAGCAGATCATTATAAAGGTTATATAGACGCAGTATTAACCTATGAAGAACTATCTAATTGGTTAGATAAAGAAAATATTGAATTAGTCGCTGAAAGAGATAGTAATGCTTTTAGTAAATCTAGATTTTTTCCTACTAATGGTGGAATCATAAAAAGTTTAAGTGAAAAACTTGAAGGTTATCAATATATATCAATTGATGGAGTTGAAAATTGTATAAATGCTTTTAAAGATATTGAAAATGGTGGAGTTCATAATTGCTTCATCGAAATGTCTGCTTGTGTTGGTTCATGTATTGGTGGTCCAGTAATGGAAAAACATCACAAGTCACCTATAAGAGACTATTTTGAAGTGATTAACTATGCTGGTGAGTCTGATTTCGAAGTTACACCATTAAGTGAAAAACTTCTATCAAAAAACTTTGAAGTAATTAAAAACAAATATAATATTCCATTAGAAGAAGAAATCAATGATATTCTAAAACAAATGGGAAAAAACAAACAAGAGGATGAACTCAATTGTGGATCATGCGGATATAATTCATGTCGTGATAAAGCAATAGCTATCTTCCAAGGTAAAGCTGATTTAACAATGTGCTTACCATTTCTAAAAGAGAAAGCGGAAAGCTTCTATAATAACATTCTAAATAACACACCTACTGGAATAATCATTTTAAATGAAGATTTAGAAGTTCAGCAAATCAATAGCGCTGCTAGAAAAATTATCAATATAAGATATCCTTCTGATGTATTAGGAGGACAAGTGATTAGAATCCTCGATCCACAACCTTTCATTGATGCAAGAGATAATTTTCATAATATCTATGGAAGAAGAAAATATCTTGCGGAATACAAAAAGTATGTTGAAGAAACAATTGTATATGATAGAAACTACAGAATTATTATGTGTATTATGAGAGATGTTACTGATGAAGTACACGATAAAGAAGATAAAGAAAAAGTCAATAAGCAAACAATAGAAGTCGCTGACAAAGTAGTAGAAAAACAAATGAGAATTGTTCAAGAAATCGCTTCATTGCTTGGAGAGACAGCGGCTGAAACTAAAATTGTCTTAACCAAATTAAAGGAGTCGATTTCAAATGAATGACATCTGCGCTGATATCGGGTACCAAAGTCTAAACAAGCATGGAGAATTGTTATGTGGAGATCATATTGAAGTAGTTGAACAAAAAGATGGAACTACTATAATTGTTTTAGCTGATGGGTTAGGGAGTGGCGTAAAAGCAAATATCTTGTCAACTCTTACTTCAAAGATTATTTCAACCATGATGTCTGAAGGTATGAGCATTGAAGAATGTGTAGCCACAATAGCTGACACATTGCCGGTATGTCAAACCAGAGACATTGCCTACTCAACTTTTACAATTATTAGGATTATTGAGAATAAGGAAGCGGAGATAATTCAATACGATAATCCCCACGTCATACTTATTCGCAATGGCGAAAATTATGAATTCTTTAAAACCGAAATGAATATCAAAGGAAAAAAAATCTTCCATTCAAAAGTTGTGCTTGAAGAAGGTGATATCTTTATCGCTATGAGTGATGGATGTATTCATGCTGGAGTGGGATTAACTTTGAATTTCGGTTGGGAGAGAAAGAATATAATCGATTATATGAAGACTTTCTACCACGTTGGATACACAGCTAAAACTTTAACTAAAATCTTGTTAGATGAGTGTTTAAAGCTCTATGATTCAAAACCGGGAGACGATACAACAGCTTGCATCATTAGAATTAGAAAAAGAGAACCACTTAACCTAGTTATTGGACCTCCAGCTAATCGTGATGATTCAAAAAGAATGATGTCATTGTTCTTCGCTAAAGAAGGAAAACATATTGTATGTGGTGGAACCACATCACAAATCGCGGCTGATTACTTAAATGAAGTAGTCATACCGGAATTAAATTTTGTAGATTCTGCAATCCCACCAACTGCGACTATCTTCGGTGTCGACTTAGTTACCGAAGGAGTTATCACAATAAATAAAGTTTTAGAATATGCAAAAGATTATTTGGAAAATAATGTTACGTATACTGAATGGTGTTATAAAAAAGATGGGGCTTCTCAAATTGCAAGATTATTATTTGAGGAAGCTACCGATATAAATTTTTATGTCGGTAGAGCCATCAACCCTGCTCATCAGAATCCTGATTTACCAATTAATTTCAATATCAAAATGCAATTGATAGGGGAATTATCAAATAGTCTAAAGCTGATGGGTAAAAGAATTAACACCAGTTATTTTTAGGAGATATTATGAGAAAATTCGATACGCAAGTACAATTAATGAAATATAGAGTATTAAAAGAAGTAGCTAAAGAAGCCTGGGAAGGAACTCTTTATGAGAATATTATCGATATACCTAAAAAGATAACACCTGGTAAAAAACCCACCGCTAGATGTTGTGTCTATAAAGAACATGTAATTATCAGTGAAAGAGTAAAATTAGCCATAGGGGGAGATAAAAATAATCCCAATGTGATTGAAGTCATAGATATCGCTTGTGATGAGTGTCCAGTAGGTGGATATGAAGTCACAAACTCTTGTAGGGGTTGTTTAGCTCATAGATGTGAGGACGTCTGTCCTAAAGATGCCATTAGATTTGACAGATTTAAAAAAGCCTATATTGACAAAGAAAAATGTATTGATTGTGGATTGTGTGCTAAGGTGTGTCCCTATAGTGCAATCAGACTCAATAAGCGTCCTTGTGAAACGGCTTGTGAAGTAGGTGCTATTAGTATGGGTCCAGATGATGAAGCACAGATCGATAACGAAAAATGTGTATCATGTGGGGCTTGTGTATATCAATGTCCATTTGGCGCTATTGCTGATAAATCATTTATTCTCAATATAATTGATATGATTAAAAAAAGTGAAGAAAATAAGAAATATAAAGTATATGCAGTAGTTGCACCTTCAATATCTAGTCAGTTTTCATATGCAAAACTTGGACAAGTAGTTAAAGGATTAAAAGAATTAGGTTTTCATACAGTTGTAGAGGCAGCATTAGGAGCTGATATGGTTGCGGATCTAGAAACGAAGGAACTAGTTGAAAAAGGTTTTTTAACAAGTTCATGTTGTCCAGCTTTTGTAGATTATGTAAAAAAAGCATATCCTGAATTAACTCAATATGTATCTCATAATCTTTCACCAGCTGCGATTATCTCTAAATACATTAAAGAAAAAGATAAAAATGCGAAAGTTGTTTTTATTGGACCATGTACAGCTAAAAAAATGGAGTTCCAACAGGAACATGTAAAACCATACGTTGATACGGTAATGACTTTTGAAGAGCTTCAAGCTCTATTTGATAGTAAAGAGATTGAAGTAGCTAACCTTGAAATAGATGTGTTAGACAATGCTTCATATTATGGAAGAATATTTGCTAGAAGTGGTGGCTTAACTGACGCTGTCAAAGAAGCTATAAAAGAAAATGAAATCTCTGATTTTGAGTTAAGACCTGTTATCTGTGATGGACTCGATGAAGTGAAGAAAGCTCTATTTAAAATCTCAAAAGGATTGGATATAGGAAACTTTGTTGAAGGTATGGCATGTAAAGGTGGCTGTATCAATGGTGCAGGATGTTTAACTCATGGAGTTAGAAATAAAGCTCAAGTAGATAAATATGGTATGGAAGCTTATGAAAAAACAATCAAAGAAGCGATAAGCATTATAAGATAAAGTCTAAATATTGAAGTAATCCATGTTTTGAATTAGTAATTATTACTCTTAGAGTTAAATAAATACTAAAAAATAAGATAAATCGCATAATTGCGTTACTTTATCTATTCAAAGGGTTGACATAAATAAGAATATTAAATATAATACATATGATATATAAAACAATGAAAAGAATAATGGATAAAGAACTTTTAATAGAGAGTTAGTGGGTGGTGGAAACTAATATAGTTATTATTCTATCTATCTTGGAGTGAGACTAACTATCTCCGTTGCCTGCGTTAAAGGATAAAGAGCTAGCTAAGCTAGAACTAAGGTGGTACCACGGTTAATTTCGTCCTTTACTTTTTTGTAAGGGACTTTTTATTTAAATAAAAGGAGCGATATATTATGTTAGACGAAAAATGGATTATCAATAATCCTAAAGAAGTGAAAGAAGCTTTAGCAAAAAGAGGATATGAAGTTGATTTTACTGAATACCTTAGATTAAAGGAATTAAGAAATTCCTTGCTTCTTAAGATTGAAGATATCAGGGCCAAAAGAAATAAACTATCAAAATCAATAGGTGTATATAAAAGAGAAAAAAAAGATACAACTGAATTGTTTTCTGAAATCGATAGCATTAAAGATGCTATTGTTAAGGATGAAGAAACATTAAAGGTTACTGAAAGTGATATTCAAAATTTTCTGTATCAATTACCAAATATCCCTGATAGCGATTTAGCATCAGGGGATAAAGAAAACAATGTGGTTATTTCTGTTAATAAAGAGAAACCAGTTTTTGACTTTGAAATTAAAGATCATGTTGATTTAGCCACTGGATTAGGTTTAATAGACTACGAAAGAGCCGCTAAAATTAGTGGAAAAGGTACTTGGATTTATTCTAATATGGGAGCTAGGTTAGAATGGGCTTTATTGAACTTCTTTGTTGCTGAACATTTGAAGGATGGCTATGAATTTATGATGTTACCGCATATCTTAAATTACGAGAGTGGTTTAACAGCTGGTCAATTTCCTAAATTTCAAGACGAAGTATTTTGGTTAGAAGGAGAAGAACCTAAGAAGTTTATCTTACCAACAGCTGAAACTGCTTTAATCAATATCCATAGAAATGAAATTCTAAAGAAAGAAGACTTGCCTAAAAAGTATTTTGGTTACACACCATGTTACCGCAAAGAGGCTGGAAGTTATCGCTCTGAAGAAAGAGGAATGATTCGCGGGTACCAATTCAATAAAGTTGAAATGGTTCAATATACAACTAAAGAAGGATCTGAAAAAGCTTTCGATGAATTAATGAAAAAAGCTGAGAGCTTAATGAAAAAACTAGGATTACATTATCAAGTATCAAAACTAGCTGCAGGCGATGTTGCATTTGCAATGGCTAGAACTCTTGATATCGAAGTATGGTTACCAAGTATTGGTATTTATAAAGAAGTATCATCAGTTTCAAATTCAAGGTCATTCCAAGCAAGAAGAGGAATGATTAGATATAGAAATGAAGAAGGACAAATAGAATTTTGTCATACATTGAATGGTTCGGGTTTAGCTACATCTAGACTTTTACCAGCTATTCTTGAACAAAACCAACAAGCTGATGGTAGTGTTTTAGTACCTGAAGTATTAGTCCCATATTTAGGTGGTATCAAAGTCTTAAAGTAGGTGGTATTTATGGAAATAGATAGAACTTTTGCTAGGATTCATTTGGACAACTTAGTGTTTAATTATAATCAAGTCCAGGACTTAATTGGAGATTCTTTAGTTATGGCTGTGGTTAAAGCTGATGCTTATGGTCATGGAAGCGTTAAATGTGCCAGAAGGTTAGAAGCTAACGGTTGTAAGTTTTTTGCAGTAGCTAGTTTACAAGAAGCTATCGAATTAAGAGAAGCTGGTATCAAAGGGGATATTTTGATATTTGGACGTACTAGTTATATTAATCATTGTTATCTAAGCAAATATAATTTAGTCCAAACTGTTTATTCTTTAGATTATGCTAAAGAATTAAACGAGTGCCAAGATACAATTAGAATCCATATTAATATTGATACAGGCATGAGTCGATTTGGATTATATTTACATGAAGATTCTGATATTAAAAATGTAGTTGAAGATATAAGGAAAATTACAAAACTTAAAAATCTTAATTTCGAGGGTATTTATACTCACTTTGCAGATAGTGATGATCCTGATAGTGATTTCAGTGAAGTTCAATTTACTTTGTTTAAAAAATTATTGGATAATTTAAATGAAGTAGGTATTGATCCAGGAATTAAACATGTGGCTAATAGTGCAGCTTTATTAGCTTATCCTAATACTTATTTAGATATGGTACGATTAGGAATAGCTATGTATGGATATCCGCCAGTTGAAACTAAAATTGAGTTTAAACCAGTAATGGAAGTATTTTCTAGAGTAACTTCAGTTAGAGGAATTAACCATAAAGATACTGTAAGCTACGGAAGAACTTACCATTCTAATCAAGATACAAATATTGCAACTATAGCTATTGGGTACGCAGATGGATATAACAGATTACTGTCCAACAAAGATTATCTAATCTATAAAAACAAAAAACTACCTTTATTAGGTAGAGTTTGTATGGATGCAATCATGGTCGACATTAAAGATCAAATAATTAAAGATGGCGATTATGTAGAAGTTTTCGGGTTCAATAAACCACTTATGAGTATGTGTGATATTCTACATACAATTCCTTATGAGTTATTATGCAATGTTTCAAAAAGAGTACCAAGATTATACGACTAAAAGATAGATTAATTCTATCTTTTTTTTTAAAAAAAGACTCTATTTTTTTTAGAGTCTTTAATATAGTTATTCTTTAGGCTTTTCTTCCTTTGGTTCTGGTTCAACAGGTTCTGATTCAACAGGTTCTGGTTCGTCAACAGGAGCAGGTTCAACAACTGGCTCAGGTTCAGCGACTGGTTCAGGTTCAACAACTGGCTTTGGCTCAGGAACAGGCTCAGGAACAGGCTTAGGAACTGGTTTAGGCTCAGGAGCAGGTTCAACTTTAACCTCAGACTTAGCTTGAACATACTCTACCTCTTGAACTGCATCTGCCTTAAATATTTTGTAAATAATACTCATAATGAGATTTTCTTTCCAAGTAAGTATCATCATTCCAGCGACTAAGATTATATTAATAAAGAAACCTAGGCTAACACCACCTACAACGTCAGCAGTATCAACAACGAAAATCAAAAAGAACCAAACAAACATAATCATAGTTAAAATTGTATGAACTTTAAATACTTTATTTGCGGTTTGATTTTTTTTATTAAGTCCAAATAGTGCGTACAGCAGTATCGGTAAGAAGAAGATAAGCAAGTAAATTACTGGCCCTTTTAAACCAAATACACTAACTCTTATTTTTGTGCCAAAAACTATACCGTAATAAAATGGCAACATTAAGTTAATAAAATAAACAAATCCAAATAAAACCTTTGTGACAATTGTCAGAAATAATCTTTTGTTATTTTTGAAGATATCTTTACTCTTTTCTCCAATACCCATAAAACCTTCTTTAATTTCTTTAAAGAAATTCTTCACTTTTTCCATTCTTTCCTCCCATATAATATATATTTTAAATATATGTTATCAAATTTATAATAAAATATAAAGTCGTTAACGAAAAGAGAGATGTAAAAAATATTTAAGGTTCTAAAAGTTTTCTGTTAAAGAAAAAAAGCGATAGAATTCATCGCTTTTTCTTATTTTTTGCACATTTTTAAAAAATATTCATGAATTATTAAATCATTTGTTAATTCAGGATGAAAGGCAGTAACGAGTTGATTTTTCTCCCTAGCTGCGACAATTAATCCATCAACAGTAGCTAAAATCTCGACATCATCACCTGCAGTTTCTATGTATGGTGCTCTGATGAAAACGAATGGAACAGCTTCATGTTTATCAAAAACACCAGTTGTTTTAAAACTTCCAAGTTGTCTTCCAAAGGCATTCTTCTTTGCGGTAATATTCATTGTTTGAATATATGATGTTGAATGGTTATTAACCTTTTTAGCTAGTAGAAGTAACCCTGCACAGGTTCCAAACACAGGAAGTCCATTTAAGATTAATTCTTTAGTTTTTTCTATCATATTTAGATCGTTAAGTAGTTTATACATTGTAGTAGATTCACCACCTGGTAGAATAAGTCCGTCCATTGGTTTATCTAAGTCTTTTTTTTGTCTAATTTCAAAAGCTTCAACGTTCAGTGCTTTTAGCATTTTGTAGTGTTCAATAAAAGCCCCTTGTAGTGCTAAAATACCGATTTGCATTTTAGATACCGCGTTCTGCCATTAAGATTTTTATTTCGCCTTCATTAATACCAACCATTGCATCACCTAAGTTTTCGCTCACTTCAGCTAAAACTTTACGGTCATTGAAATTGGTTACTGCTTTAACGATAGCTAATGCTCTTTTAGCTGGGTCACCTGATTTGAAGATTCCAGAGCCAACAAATACACCTTCAGCTCCTAGTTGCATCATCAATGCTGCATCTGCAGGAGTAGCTACTCCACCAGCTGCGAAATTAACAACAGGTAATTTTCCGTTTTCATGTACATATTTTACTAAATCATAAGGAACTTGAAGTTCTTTTGCTTTATCAAATAATTCGTCTTCTCTAAGTGATTGAACAATGCGCATTTCACCTTGGATTAGTCTCATGTGTTTAACCGCTTGGATTACATCACCGGTACCTGGCTCACCTTTAGTTCTAATCATTGATGCGCCTTCTTCAATTCTTCTTAATGCTTCACCTAAGTTTTTAGCTCCACATACGAAAGGTACTTGGAAATTGCGTTTGTTGATATGGTAAATATCATCCGCTGGTGATAAAACTTCTGATTCATCTATATAGTCTATTTCTAAAGCCTCTAAGATTTGTGCTTCAACAAAATGTCCGATTCTAACTTTTGCCATAACTGGGATAGTAACAGCCGCTTGTATTTCTTTAATAAGTTTAGGATCACTCATTCTTGATACACCACCAGCAGCTCTAATATCAGCTGGAATTCTTTCTAAAGCCATAACTGCACAAGCACCAGCTTTTTCAGCTATTTTAGCTTGTTCTGCGTTAGTAACGTCCATGATAACGCCACCCTTTAACATTTGTGCTAATTCTTTGTTTAATTCATAACGTTCGTTTTTCATATTGTTTCCTCCAATTCTATTGACAAATTGATTCATCTCCTATATTATACAATAAACTGGTATGTTTTAAATGTCCAGTTTAATAATAATTAATAAGGTCAGTTTGGAGTAAGTATGATAACTTTATTTTTTGATTTAAAAAGCAAAACACCACTATACGAACAACTATACAATCATGTAAAATTAGCTATTGAGAATAACGAATTACAAGCAAATGAAAAACTGCCTTCTAAACGTAAATTAGCAGCTCATTTAAAAGTGAGCGTAATAACAATTGAAACTGCTTATAATCAGTTAATGGCTGAGGGGTACATTAAATCAATTCCTAAATCAGGTTTCTATGTATTACCATATATTAGAATTAATCCTGTAAAAAAGCCGAAGAAGAAATCGTTAATCAAACAACAAAACGTAGAAGAGACCTATGAAATAGATTTTCGAACTAATCAAATTGATAATGAGAATTTTCCTTATGCAAAGTTTTCCAGAATAGAGCGAGATGTTCTTTTATATAGTTATTCGGAAACAATTAATAAAACTGACTATTTAGGATTATACTCACTAAGAGAAAGAATTGCGGAATTATTGTATGAGTATAGAGGAATTGAGACCAGTCCAGAATCAATTGTTGTTGGGTCAGGGTCCGAATACTTAATTTCTTTATTAGTATTATTGTTAGGTAGAGATAATACTTTTGGAGTAGAAGAACCAGGATATTTAAAAAATTACCGATTATATCTAGACTACGGAGCGAAAGCAGAAACTATTGGTTTGGATGAGGATGGCATTGATTTAAAACAACTGACTAATGCAAACATTATTCACGTTACTCCTAGTCATCAATTTCCAAAGGGAATAGTAACTCCAATCGCAAGAAGAATTGAACTTTTAAATTGGGCCTATGAGAAAAGTGATCGTTATATTATTGAAGATGATTATGATAGCGAATTTAGATTTTCAGGGAATCCAATACCAGCGATGAAAGGGATGGATTCACTTGATAAAGTAATCTATATGAATTCATTCTCAAAATCTATCTCAACTTCGCTTAGAGTTAGTTTCATGGTCCTTCCAGACAAACTTATGAATCGTTATCATGAGTCATATTCATATTTCACTTGTTCAGTACCAGTTATTACGCAAATGGTTTTAGAAAAATTCATTGAAGATAAAGAATATGAAAGACATTTAAATCGAATGAAAAATATCTATAAATCAAAAAGAGATTTACTTATTGAATATTTAAAAGCCTCTAATTTTGGCGATAAAATAGAAATTATTGGCGAAGAAGCTGGACTGCATTTTTTAGTAAAAATAGACACGGAAGTTAAATTAGTTAAAATAATTCAGGCAGCTAAAAATCATTCAGTGAGAGTATATGGTATTAATGAATATTGTTTAAATAAAAGCCAAAATCAATTTAAAAAGATTATGATTTTGGGGTATTCACATCTAAAAAAAACAGATTTCATTAAAGCAGTAAATAAACTCGAAAAAGCATGGGAAAAAATACTATAAGAATAATTTAATAATCTGGATTTTTCTTCTTCCCAATGTAAGCGCTTTATGTTATAATTTAATTTGGAAAGTGGTGAAGAGATGAGAGTAGAGAAACATCCAATTTTATCTTTTGATAAAAAGAAAAAATTACATTTTATATTTAACTCTAAAGATTTAGTTGGACTAGAGGGAGATACAATTGCCGCTGCACTTCACGATAATGGAATCATGCACTATTCTAATAGTATTATCCATAATCGGCCTAGAGGGTTTTATTGTGCAATTGGAAACTGTGGATCATGTAATATGACCGTTAATGGAGTCTTGAATGTTAAAACGTGTATGACGTTACTAAAAGAAGGTATGGTAGTCGAATCTGAAACAGATGAGGTGACCATACATGGTTAAAAAAGATTTAGTTATAATTGGTGGAGGACCCGCTGGATTATCGGCTGCTAAAGTTGCTTTAGAAGCCGGAATGAAAGTTACTATTATTGAAAGAGCTTCTATACTCGGAGGTCAGCTAGTTAAACAAACTCATAAGTTTTTTGGTTCAAAAGAACAATATGCAAAAACTAGAGGAATTGACATAGCTACTATCCTGATTGAAGATTTAAATGCCTACAGCAACAATCTAGAAATTCTTAAAAACGCAACGGTTGTCGGCATGTACAAAGATTATGTTTTAACAATATACCAAGAAAATAGGTATTTTAAATACCAAGCAAAAGCAATTATAGTTGCGACAGGTGCGTCTGAAAAAGTACTAGCTTTTGAAAACAATGATTTACCAGGAATATATGGTGCGGGAGCAGTGCAAACTCTAATGAATTTGTATGGAGTTTTACCTGGACAAGAAGTAGTGATGGTTGGTAGCGGTAATATTGGGTTAATTGTAAGTTATCAATTGATTCAAGCAGGTGTAAAAGTAAAAGCTTTACTTGAAGCAGCTGACCATATCGGTGGATATCTAGTTCACGCCGCAAAGCTAATAAGACTAGGAGTACCTATTTTAACTAAAACTACAGTTAAAAAAGCATTTGGTAAAGATAAATTAGAAAAAATTGAAACAATTAAATTAGACAATCATTGGAATTATATTGAAGGTACTGAAACAGTTATTAATTGTGATGCCCTTTGTATCTCAGTTGGTTTAACTCCACTCCATCAATTAATGTCAATGGCGGAAATAGATATGAAATATGTAAATGAGCTCGGGGGATTAATTCCGGTTAAGAACTGTGATTATGAGACTTCAATGCCTTATGTTTTTGCATGTGGTGATGTAACTGGAATCGAAGAAGCATCCAGTGCAATGGTTGAAGGTAAAATTGCTGGATTAAAAGCTAGTAATAGTCTTGGTTTTATTCATCCTGAACACAATAAATTAAACAAAGAATTTTATGATCAATTAAGCGTTTTGAGACAAGGACCATGTGGCAGTAAAATTCGAAGTGGACTTAGAAAAGTGGGTGAGACAGTATGATAAACAAAAATGGATATCCTACTTTGGATCAAATAAAATCTAAGTTTCCTGAACCGAAAGCATTAGTTAAACCAAAAGCTATAATTGAATGTTATACAGAAATACCATGTAATCCTTGTTCAACTAGTTGTCCATTTGATGCGATTACAATTGGCGAAGACATCAATAAGATACCAGAGATTGATTTTGATGTTTGTACTGGTTGTGGAATGTGTGTGTATTCTTGTCCGGGATTAGCGATTATGGTAGCGAATATAAAAGAAGACAGAGCCTATTACAAAATTCCTTATGAGTTAATACCAGTTCCTGTAACTGGTGAAATTTGGAAAGGGGTTAATCGTAAAGGGGAAATAATCTGTGAAGCGAAAATTGAAAATGTTATGCAAAATAAAAATACTGACAGAACAATTCTATTAACAGTTTCAACTCCAATTGAGTTTCTTTATGACTTTATTACAATAAGGTGTACACTATGAACGAAAAAGATATTATAATATGTCGTTGTGAAGATGTAACTCTAGCAGATATTCGTGAATGTTTAGAAGCTGGTTATACAACTTTTGAAGAAATCAAAAGAATTTTAAGAATAGGTATGGGACCCTGTCAGGGTCAAACTTGTTCGATTTTAGTTCAAAGAGAAATCGCAAAATATTTAAATGTAAAAGTCGAGGATGTAAAAACTCACAAAACAAGACCATTAATAACTGGAGTTGTTTTGAAAGATATTGCAGGTGCCGAAGATGAATAAAGCAAATATAGTTATTATCGGTGCTGGTATAAGTGGTTTATCAATCGCTTATAATTTGGCAAAAAAAGGTATGAAAGATGTTGTCGTTATTGATAAACAATTCATTACAAGTGGATCCACGGGAAGATGTGGAGCTGGAGTCAGACAACAATGGGGAACTAAACTGAATTGTATTCTGGCAAAAAAATCAATTGAGTTTTTCGCAACCGCTAGTAAAGAACTTGGGTATGATAAAGATATTGAGTTTAAACAAGAGGGATATTTAATTTTATCTACTTCAAAAGCAGAAGATGAAGAGTTTGATAGAAATGTTAAACTTCAAAACTCAATCGGGATTCCTTCAGCAAAGCTAACAGTCAAAGAAGCTCTGGAAATTGTACCTCATTTAAACCCCAAAGCTTTTACAAGTGCTACTTATTGTAAAACTGATGGACACATTAATCCGTTCTTGATGAGTGAAGCTTATTATTTAGCAGCTAAAAAATTAGGCGTTAAATTTTATTTCTATGAGGAAGTTAAAGAGATAGTTGTTAAGGATAACACAATCAGAAGAGTTATAACTGACAAACATGAATTTATTACGAATAAAGTGGTTAACGCTGCTGGAGGTTTTGCAAAAGAAATCGGAGACATGGTTGGGGTGGAAATCCCTGTATTCTCTGAAAATCATGAAATCTTAGTAACCGAACCAACAAGAAGATTACAAGGACCAATGGTAATGAGTTTCTCAAAAAATATTTATTGCCAGCAGGTACCACATGGAAGTTTCTTGATGGGTAGAGGGAATCCAGATGCTTTACCAAATCATGATATATCTTCAAGTTGGAAATTTCTAGATGAAATGGCGAAAACCGTTTGTGATATTCTACCAGAAGTTGGAAAGTTACGAGTTATTAGAACCTGGGGAGGTTCTTATAATCTGAGCCCTGATCATCAACCAATTATATCTGATTCGCAAATATTACCTGGATTTTATATGGCTTGTGGTTACTCAGGACATGGATTTATGTTCGCACCAATTACCGGAGAGATTGTCTCTGAGATGGTTTTAGGTGAAGAAACAGAAGCTTATGCAAAAGACTTAAATATAGATAGATTTAAGAATTTAAATTTAACTGATTATGAAAAATCAGTAGTATAAGAAAGGGAGTATATAATGGCTATTTATGAATACAGAACTGAAGAACTAACGGATTTTTCTAAACCAGAAAACGTTAATCTTTATGAAAAAGCTTTAAAAAAAGTGAGAGGGTATTTAGGAAAAGAATATCCACTAATTATTAATGGAGAGAGAATTTTTACAGAAAAATTCATAACTTCTTTAAACCCATCAAACCATAGTGAAGTTATCGGTAAAATTTCACAAGCATCTTTAGAAGAAGCTACGCTAGCTATGGATACAGCCTTAACTACTTTTGAATATTGGAAAAAAGTAAGTCCAAAAGTAAGAGCTGATGTTTTGTTTAAAGCAGCAGCAATTATGAAAAGAAGAAAACATGAACTTTCAGCTTTAATGACTTTAGAAGCTGGTAAACCATGGGTAGAAGCTGATGCTGATACAGCCGAAGCAATTGATTTCTTAGAGTACTATGGAAGACAAATGCTAAAACTCGACCGCATTGATGATGTAGTTTTAAGTAGAAGAGATATGGAAAGAAATGAATATACATATATTCCTCTAGGAGTAGGCGCTATTATTTCGCCTTGGAACTTCCCATTAGCTATCCTTACGGGAATGAGTTGTGCTGCTATCGTAACCGGAAATACTATATTATTGAAGCCAGCATCAACTACTCAAGTTATTGCATATAAATATGTTGAAATAATGGAAGAAGCTGGATTACCAGCTGGAGTAATTAACTTTATGCCAGGTAGAGGTTCTGAAGTAGGAGACTATATTGTTAAACATCCTAAAACTAGATTTATATCATTCACAGGATCAAAAACTGTAGGATGCAATATTTATGAAAATGCAGCTAAAGTCCAAAAAGGTCAAATTTGGTTAAAAAGAGTTATAGCTGAAATGGGCGGAAAAGATGCAATCTTAGTCGATGAAGACATCGATACAGATGCAGCAGCGACAGCTATAGTTGGATCAGCGTTTGGGTTCTCTGGGCAAAAATGTTCAGCTTGCTCTAGAGCGATAATTCATGAATCTGTTTATGATGAAATTGTTAAGAAAATTAAAGAGAAAACAGAACAAATTACTGTTGGTAATACTCAAAATTTCAATAACAAAATGGGACCTGTTAATGATATACTAGCATTTGATAAAATATCTGAATATGTAGAGATAGGTAAAAAAGAAGGCAGACTATTAACAGGCGGTAATGTTTCAAAAGAAGTAGGATATTTTATCGACCCTACAGTAATAGTTGATTTAGAACCAACTGCTAGATTAATGCAAGAAGAAGTATTTGGGCCTGTATTAGCTGTATGTAAAGTTAAATCTTTTGAAGAAGGATTAGAAGTGGTTAATAATACTGAATATGGATTAACTGGAGCTTTGATTTCTAATAATCGTTTACACTTAGAAATAGCTAGAGAAGATTTCCATGTTGGAAACTTGTATCTAAATAGAAAATGTACAGGGGCTATAGTAGGATATCAACCATTTGGTGGATTTAATATGAGTGGTACAGATTCAAAAGCTGGTGGACCAGATTACCTAGTATTACATATGCAAGGAAAAACTGTTTCTGAAGCTTTATAATCTTAAATAAATGATAAAATAAAAGTAACGTTTTATACGTTGCTTTTATAATTTGGAGGGTACGATGAAATTATTTAATCTAGTTATGGTATTAAATCAAGAAGAAAATCAAGTATTAATGTGTTTTAGAAATAAAGATCCATATAAAGGAAAATATAATTTAATCGGCGGAAAGATTGAACCTGGTGAAGATTACTTAACTAGTGCTTATAGAGAGCTGTTTGAAGAAACTGGAATTACTAATTCAGATATTATTATTAAACCATTCATAGATTACAAATGGCATATGTTAGATATGGAGATGAAAGTCTTTATTGGCAAATTAAATAAGAAAGTAGAATTAGTGGAGGAAGTCCACGAACTTTTTTGGATAGATATTAAAGAAAACTTTTTCGATTCAAAACGTTTTGCGGGTGAAGGTAATATTGGTCATATGGTTGAGATATATTTGGAGTATCCTGAAATAGTTAAATAGGAAATATTAAATACTTAAACAAATTCATTTAGATAACTATAACTTCTAATCTAGAAAACCAAACAACTATTGAATAAAATAGAAATGAAATTGATAAAACACTATTAAATTAGCACCTAAAAACAGGTGCTTTATTTATGCATATCAAACAGTGTTTTTATAGTATTATGTTATAATTGTAGATGAACAGGAGGAGATTATATGGTAAAAAAATCGCTTCGAGTTGAAGGCATGTCTTGTGCTATGTGTGCAAAGACAATTGAAAACACTTTCAAAGAGATGGACGACATAAAAGCTGATGTAATAGTTAGTGCTAGTAAAGTGATTATGACTTATGATGAATCTAAGTATTCACTAGAAAAAATTGCTAAAATCATTAAAAGTTTAGGTTACATTCCGATTTTGAAGGAAAACCTTAATGATAATAAAAGAATAAGACGAAATATGAAGATAGAGTTAATTATAGCTATCGGATTAAGTATTCCGTTATTATGGGCTATGTTCTCACATATTGAGTTAACATCATTTATAAAGTCTCCAAAACTATTTTCCAATGGAATTTTTCAAATGATAGTCGCTGGTATAATCCAGTTTGGTATTGGTAGGAGGTTCTATAAGGGAGCTTTTATTAGTATTAAGAAAAGCAGCCTAGGAATGGATATTTTAGTTGTTTTAGGAACTACAAGTGCCTTTGTATACAGTATATATCTATTATATAATCAATTATTCTTGACTGAATTAATGCATCCAGTATATTATTTTGAAATTAGTGCTTTAATAATTACAATGGTTATGGTTGGTAATTATATTGAACACTTCGCAAAAGAGAAAACCGAGGATGCTTTAGTCGACCTAATTAATCTTGGCGCTAAAGAAGCAAGAATTTTGAGCAATGGAACTGAATTAATGGTTGATATTGATGAAGTAAAAGTTGGAGATCATGTAATTGTTCTAGCAAATGAAAAAATCCCCGTTGATGGTAAAATCATTGCTGGGAATACTTATATTGATGAATCAATGATAACTGGAGAAAGCATGCCAGTATATAAAAAAGTTAATAGCTTCGCTGTAGGCGCTACTATCAACCTTCAGGAGAAAATAGTGATTGAAGCTATTAATTTGGGTGAAGATGCTTTACTAAGCCAAATTATCGCTTCGGTAGAAGAAGCAAGTGCAAGAAAGATTCCAATTCAAAGAACTGCAGATAAAATAGCCGGTATATTTGTGCCTTTAGTTGTGTTTATAGCTGTTCTTAATTTTGTAATTCACTTCTTTGCATTAAAAGATACATTTACTTATTCATTCACCACAACAATAGCTATATTAGTTATATCTTGTCCTTGCGCACTAGGGCTAGCTACTCCAACAAGCATTTTGGTTGGGAATGGATTAGCCGCTAAAAATCAGATATTATATAAAGGTGGAGAGTTCTTCGAAATAGCTAATAAAATAACCGCTATTGCTTTTGACAAAACCGGGACTATAACATATGGTAAATTTGAAGTAACTGATTTTATTGGTGAATCAAAAATGTTAGATTATTTGTATTCAATTGAAAAAGAATCAACTCATCCAATTAGTAAAGCGGTAGCTCAATATGCATTTGACAAAGGAGCTAAACTAGTTAAGATAACTGATTTTGAAACTTTACAGGGAAAAGGAATTAAAGCCAAAATAAATAAATCTGTAGTTTATATCGGTTCAGCCAAAATAATAGATGATTTTGAAATTGATTTTTCAAAGTTTCAAGCTGCTTATAGCGAGTTGATAGAAGCCGCTAAAACAGTTAATTTCTTAATTGTAGATAATGAAATTAAAGCTTTATATGCTTTAAGAGATGAAATTAAAAATACAACGATTTCAACTATAAATGAGCTGAAATCAAGAGGTATTAAAACCTATATGATAACTGGTGATAATAAGGGTGTTGCTAAACGTATTGCTTTTGAAATTGGTATTGATAAAGTGTATTGTGAAGTTTTACCAAGTGAGAAAGCAGATATAGTTCGTGAAATCCAAGAAGAAGGGCATATAACAGCTTTTGTAGGGGATGGTATTAATGATGCTCCCGCATTAAAACAAGCTGATATAGGTATATCAATGGGCGCTGGGACTGACATCGCGATTAACTCTAGTGACTTAACTTTAATGAATAGTGATTTAGGGCTAGTAATTGAAGCTATAGATTTATCCAAAGCTACACTTAAGAATATTTATCAAAACTTTATCTGGGCATTCAGTTATAACTTAATCGCTATCCCTCTAGCAGCTACTGGCCATTTATCAATGGCTTTAGCAGGCGCAGCTATGGCGTTTAGTAGTATTATGGTTGTATTAAATGCATTGAGATTAAAACGTTATAAAGTGAAACATAATAAAGGAGAAATATCATGAAATTTTTAGTTGACAACATGTCATGCATTCATTGTGAAAACAAAATAAAAGCAGCTTTAAAAGCGGCTGGATTTAAAAAAATCAAAATTAATTTAGATTCAAAGGAAGTAGTAATAGCACTAGGAAAGAAAGACAAATTAGAAGTAGAAAAAGTTGTAACTTCTATAGGTTATAATTTCAAGGAAATTTAATTATATATTTAAATATTTAGATATACATTTGTGTATATTTAGAGATTAAATCTGTAATAAAAAACTATTCAGCAAAAATACTTGACCTCTTCATTCGATAATGCTAGAATGACAAAGGTTTAAATAAACCAGACTGAAAGAAGGAGAAAATTATTATGCTAAAAACTTATAAAGCAGTTGCAAAAAAACTACCAGAAGGTATGCAAGTAGAAACAGCTTCAAGAAATTTTAAAGTCATCATAGACGAGCCTAAAGGTTTAGGTGGAACAGATGTAGCAATGAGCCCAGTTGAGGCTTTATTAGGTGCTCTTGGAGCATGCCAAGCTATTGTAGCAGCGGCATTCGCAAAATCTCAAGGAGTATCATTTGAAGAATTTCATGTTGAACTAGAAGGCGATATCGATCTTGATGGATTCATGGGTCGTTCTGATGTTAGACCAGGATTCCAAGAAATCCGTTTTGAAATGCATTTCAAAACTAATGAAACTCAAGAAAAAATGGAAGAATTCGCTAAGTTTATTGAAAAAACTTGCCCAGTTGGTGACACATTAGCTAATTGTGTAAAACTAGTTTCATCAGGAGTAGTAATAGATTAATTATCAAAGCCAACAATGAGTTGGCTTTTTTATTTGTATATAGTTTGTTTGAACTTAAAAATAATTATATAATAGAGTTATCTTAAATTAAGGAGATAATTATGAAATTTTTAGCTGCAATTGAAAAAAGACGATCAATTCGTGATATTAATAATACAATAGATATTGAAGAATCAGAACTTATAGATATTATAAAACATAACCTAAAACATACACCATCTGCCTATAATGCTCAGAGTCAAAAAGTCATGGTGCTATTAGGGGAACAACATCTTAAATTTTGGAATTTAACTAAGGAAGCACTTAGAAAGATTGTCCCAGAAAAAAACTTCGGTTCAACGGAATCAAAAATGGATAATTTCGGGGCCGGCTACGGAACAATACTATTTTTTGATGATCTGACTATCACTAATGGATTAGTTGATAAGTTTCCAACATATAAACAGAATTTTTTAACCTGGGCAGAACAACAAAACGGGATGTTACAGGCTAATATTTGGTCAAGTTTAGCTAGCAAGAACATTGGAGCTAGCTTGCAACACTATAATGAAATCATTGAAAATCAATTAGAATCTGCTTTTGGAGTTTCGAAGAATTGTAAGTTAATTGCCCAAATGCCTTTTGGAGGGATTCTTAAAGAACCCAGTCAAAAACAGTTTCAAAACGTTGAATCAAGAATAATAATTATAAAATAAGAGCGCAATTTTGCGTTTTTTTTTTGCTTTGTAAGAAATTCAAGCAAAAAATGTTATAATAAGTTATAAATAACTTATCTTATGGAGGAGCTATGAAACTAAATTCTTTACGAGAACTATATGTTAAAAATAATATTTCAGAAGCAGAATTAAATAATGCTATTGATTTACTGACACTATTAAACAAACAGACAGAACTTGATTTAGATGTGATTAATCAAGATGTTTTAGACTCTATAATCTTGTATTTAGTTGAAAATGATTTAAATACTGTTGTTAATTTTGTTGTGATGATGAGATACTTTAGAATGATTGATAGAAAAGATTTGTTCATTCATCTTACAAAATATACAGGTATGTTGGGAGTAATGGAAAATATTATTAAAAGACTTAAGAATTTTAAAGGTACTGCAATAACCGAAAGAATTCTTGGTGACTTTGTTCCACCAGCACTTGGGACCCCACCAAATAAATTGCCATTGTATGTAAATGAATTAATGGAAATACTAGATGGTAATCTAAATCCAACTGAAACCGAAAAAGTATTAGCTGGCAATAATCATTCTGTTTCTAAGGAAGCAATGCTGCCGGAAAAAATTGAATATGAAAACGCAGCTAGTTTCGAAGTGTATTTAAAAGAAAGGCATAACCGTAAAATTGCTGAACTAACAAAACATTACGAAGCGGGAACCGTATGGTTTGAACAAGTTATAACAAAAGAAGTAATTGAGTTTGTTGCAGGTAATCAAGAGATTTTATCAGGTAAAATTGAAAACGGGAAACTATACGTTACAAAAATACCTTATGATACTTTAGCTTATATCAATGCAGAAGATAATATTTTCAAAAAATACTATGGCTGTCACTGTCCATTTGCAAGAGAAGCAATCAAAGAAGGAAATTTAAATATATCTGAGAGATTCTGTTATTGTTCAGCTGGTTTTGCAAAGTTTCCATTTGAAGTTATTTTAGATCAAAAACTTAAAGTGAAAGTTTTGGAGAGCATTCTAGGTGATTCTGATATTTGTCGCTTTGAAATTGACTTAACAGAAATAAACTACAAAAAATAACTATGATTTAGTTTGATAAAGCTTTTTTAATTGTAGAAAAGCCTTATATATGCTAATATAATAATAGAATTTATAAAAATAATAGGAGGATTTATATGAAAAAGAAAATAATTACATTATCATTATTAATGGTGTTATTTATGACATTTGTTAGTTGTGACTTTTTATCAACACTCAATGCCGTGAAAGGATTTTATACCGAATATACCGAATTTAATGAGGTATATAATAATGCCACTCAATATACAGTTTTAACTGAAACAGAATTAATAATTTCGGATACTAATATTGAATCAATTGTTCCTCAGGATACAAGAGTATACTTTATGTATGATCAAGATTCAGATTTCTTGTATGTAGAGCAAAATCTTGAAGGAGTAGACAGAGTTAGTCTCTACGAAGAAAATTCAGAATTGTACGTTGAGTATGTTATTGTTGGTGATGTTGTTACACCTACAGCCCCTGCAGAGGAAGATCAATACGGTGGTAGCACCGATGCTAATTTCTTGAACGATAACTTCAGTTATGAGGATGTTACAAATGAAAACAAAACTGGTGATCGTACTTATACACTGGATGTTGTATTGACTCAAGCAATTAACCTTGATGCTCTTGGTGATTTCGTTGATCAATTAAAAGTTTTTGATGAAGATTTATCAGTACTTAACGACGTAATTGCACATCTTACAATTACCTTTGACTCAGTAGATTCAACAATCGATGTAACTGCTGTTGTAGAAGAATATCAAATAGTATTTGAAGATGAATCTTCAGTTACATTTTCACTAAATAATCATACTGTAGTGAAGAGCCCTGAAGACTTTGCATTTCCAAATGTTTTTGCAGCTCCTTATCAAATGGTAGCTGTAGATGACATTGATTTAGCAAGAAGAACTTATATACATGATGAAGTTATTAATTACCCTGCAGTATCAGGCGAAAATGGCTGGGTTAAATTAGAATTAGTTCCAGGAATTTATGGATTAGAGTCTGCATTAGCGAGCAACTTTACTGCTGTATTATATGATGAGTCAGAAGTTATGGTAGAAATGACGATTGTTGATTTATATATTGCACAGGTTACTATAGTTGATGGTGGAACTTATTATCTCTATATTAGTCCAATTGCGGATTTCCAATCAGATATTACAATGGTATTAATTGAGGATCATTCACCGATTACAACCACGGCGACTATAACAACTGAAACCCCAGTAACTACAGCTCCTGTAACAACTGAAACACCAGTAACTACCGAAGCTGCTGCTTAAAAATTAAATAATTATTACATAAAAAAAAGACAGTCTTAATTTTAGACTGTCTTTTTCTACGCTATATCAATTCTATAACATAGTTTTTCTTCTGTAGAATCTGCTTCAACTTTATAAAATCCCATTTTCTTTAAGTATTTTTCGTGTTTTAAACTCTCAGTGAAAGTAATAAGGCTATTAAAACCTTTACTCAAAAATATATCTTTCTTATTTTTAAAGATATACTTACCTATCTGTGAATCTCGATAGGTTGGAATTACATAATCAAAATCTATTCTCAAAGTGTTTTCGTTGTACTTATTAGCTACAAAAAAGCCAGCAGGGACAACGTTTCTTAAGATATAGAAACTAATATCTGAGTTATCAACATCAACTTCATGAGTTGAAAAGAAATTACTGATATCATCTTTATAAAATTTCAAAAAATGTTTTAAGTATACAGAATTCTTATCAATTGGTAGAGTTTTGAAATAATCCTTTGTGTTGTACATCTTATATAAGTAGTAGAGATTGATAAATGTAGTAGCGATGTTTAACGCACCAACTGGTATTGCATCAATTAAGAAACCATACACAGCGAAAGTGAGTGACCCCATTAAATTTATCCATCTTAGTTTTTTTGCTGAACTCATTAGTAATGACACTAAAACTATAATAGAAGCGAGATATCCTAAATATTCTAACATTATAATCCTCCTTCTTAAAAATTACGTTGATAGTATATCATATTTTATAATATAATGACGTATTATTTACATGAAAAGACTTACATAGACTTTTTATATATGGATTTCATGAAAATAGTATGAATTCAAACCTAATACCATTGACAAGAAAATGACTAAAGTATATAATTTACATAGAATTGCACAAAAGGAGAATATTCATGAAAGATTATTTAGAATTAGGAATGTTTCAAAAATTTGTAAAAGATGTCAGAAAAGACTTTAATCCTGAAACAGGAACTCGTTTTAATAGGAGTGAGATTGATTTGTTATCAGTTCTTTCCGTTGAGAAGGGAAAAACTTTTAGGTTCTATAATGATCACGTAAAATTAGAAAAAGGTTCATTTACATATTTAGTAGATTTACTAGTAGAAAAGGGTATGATAGTGAGTTTGACTAATAGTAACGATAGACGCAAAAAAACCTTAGAATTGACTGATAAAGGAACTGAATTGATTGAGAATGTAAACAAACAATTCCTTACATATATACATAATAAATTTGCGATTTTTAATAAAAAAGATATAAAAGATTTAAATCATGCATTTGATATAATTGAAAGATTAGATAAAAAATTTATGGAAAACTAAATATTATTGTTAGTCTACCTAAATAGATAAATAGTAATATAGTAGTGATAGTGATATAATAACTTAAATAACCATAAGTTAAGGAAATCATTATGAGACAAAAAAATAATCACCCTCACATATTTCAAATAATTGCCCCCGTTTACGGGCTGTTCTTTAAATCCCAAAAGCGAAGGTATAAAAAAGACTTAGAATTGATTATGCGAGAAAATATTCTTTCAAATTCTATGTCGGTTATCGATATTGGCTGTGGAACCGGAGCTTTAGCTTCAGTTTTAGCGGACTTTGGATTTCAAACCACAGGTATGGATTCTGCTTTAGGTATGCTTAAAATTGCTAGAAGGAAAACAAAAAATCAAAAAGTTAGTTTTATACAAGGTAATATCTTAAATGATATAAATATAAACGATAATACTTTTGATGTATCAGTTGCTTCTTATGTAGCGCACGGGTTAAAACGGTCAGAGCGACTTGTAATGTACAAGGAAATGAAAAGAATTTCTAAACATAAAGTGATGTTTTTTGAATACAATCAAAAACGAAATATATTCTCTGATATAATTGAATTCTTAGAAGGCGGCGATTATTTTGACTACATTAAAATCGTTGAATCTGAACTTAAAGAAAATTTTAGTAAACTTACTATTATCCCTCTTAGTAAAAGAGGAGCTTTATATGTTTGTGAGATTGAATAAATAAAACATTCAAATTTTGAATGTTTTTTTAATGATGATATACAAACATTAGAGAGAAAAGCGTATAATAAATAACTGATAGGAGTTGAATATATGAACCATTTAGTAATTAAGAAACAACCTTTACTTAACGAAAGAGGTTATTTGAATGAACCTGGTTATGCTATTAAACCAGTATTTGATTATAATAGAGATATGATTAAAGCCAGTAAGTGGAGAATTAAAGAGTGGGACTATTACGCTTGTATTAACGATGATTTTGCGGTTTCATTTACCGTAGCGGATTTAGGGTATTTGGGTATGTTAACAGCTTCGTATTTAGATTTTAAAACCGGAGAAGAAACAAAAAAACTTATAATGAAACCTTTTGTATTTGGAAAGTACAATTTACCTAGTGATGCAGACTCAGGTAATATAAGAGTAGGTAATAAAGACAGTAGTTTTGACTTCATTGTTAATAAAGATCATAGATTGTTAAATGTTAGTGTAAAAAATTTCATAAAAGGCGAAAACTTTAAGGCAGAATTGCGATTATTTGACAATAAAGACGATAGAATGATCATTGCTACACCATGGAAGAATAAATTAGCTTTTTACTATAATCAAAAGATAAATTGTATGCCAACTAGTGGTAAGATATCTATAGGAAAAAGAGAGTTTCTATTTGATGAGAAAAAACATTTCTCAGTTTTAGACTGGGGCAGAGGAGTCTGGACATATAAAAATACTTGGTATTGGGGTAGTCTATCTGGTTTAGTTAATGGAAAACGATTTGGGTTTAACATCGGTTATGGTTTTGGAGATACTAGTGCTGCATCAGAAAACATGTTGTTCTATGATGGAATAGCCCACAAATTGGATGAAATCACTTTTGAATTAGACGACCAGGATTTTATGAAACCTTGGAAATTCACTTCAAATGAAAATCGATTTGAATTAACGATGACGCCTATTTTGGATAGGGTTGACCATACTAATTTAATTATTATAAAGAACTTTGGGCATCAAGTTTTTGGAAAATTCAATGGATATGTTGTCTTGGATGATGGAACTAAATTAGAAATTAACGACATGATAGGTTTCGCAGAAAAAATCACAAATCATTATTAAAATAACATATATTTATAAAGCCTGAAATTAAAATATTTCAGGTTTTTTTATGGATATTTATGGATTTTTTTTGCAGTTTTAAATCGCAAAAAAATAATCAGGAAAAACACTTGTATTTTTGTCATAACAGCGTTAATATATAGGTGAATAAATATTCATATTTGAATATATATTTGATGGTTTAATAAAACCACCTAAAATATACATTAGGAGATGATACAATGGAATTTGGATTTAGAAAGGAACACTTGCTTTTAAAACAAATGTTAGAAGAGTTCACTGTGAACGAAGTGTATCCTTTGGCAGGGGAAATTGATGAATTAGAAAGATTCCCAGAAGAGACTGTCGCAAAGATGAAAGATGCTGGAATATTGGGTATACAATTTCCAACAAAATATGGTGGCGAAGGTGGAGACACAATGGGTTATACCATTGCAGTAGAAGAAATCTCTAAAGCTTGTGCTACTACAGGAGTTATATTATCTGCACATGCATCATTGTGTGCACAACCAATATATGATTATGGAACTGAAGAACAAAAACAAAAATATTTAGTTCCTTTAGCTAAAGGTGATAAGCTTGGTGCTTTCGCTTTAACAGAACCGAATGCAGGGACTGATGCATCAAAACAAGAAACCATTGCCGTTCCTGATGGTGAAGACTACATTATTAATGGTTCAAAAATATTCATTACTAATGCAGGATATGCAGATACATATATTGTGTTCGCTATGACTGATAAGTCTAAAGGGACGCGTGGTATCACTGCGTTTATCTTGGAAAAAGATATGCCTGGTTTTACTGTAGGCCCAAAAGAGAAAAAGTTAGGTATTAGAGGATCTTCAACATGCGAATTAATATTCGATAATGTTAGAGTACCAAAAGAAAACATGTTAGGTAAACTTGGGTACGGTTTTAAAATCGCTATGAAAACATTGGATGGTGGACGCGTAGGGATTGCTGCACAAGCATGCGGAATTGCACAAGGTGCACTTAATGAAACGATTAAATATGTTAAAGAAAGAAAACAATTCAATCGTCCGATAGCTGCGTTCCAAAATACACAATTCGTAATAGCTGATTTAGCAACTAAAGTTGATGCTGCTAGAATGTTACTATATAGAGCAGCTTATAAGAAGGATTTAAAAGAACCATACTCAAAAGAAGCAGCAATGGCAAAACTGTTCGCTTCGGAAGTTGCTATGGAAGTAACTTCAAAAGCAATTCAATTACACGGTGGATACGGCTATTCAAGAGAATATCCAGTTGAAAGAATGATGCGAGATGCTAAAATAACAGAAATTTATGAAGGGACTTCAGAAGTTCAAAAAATGGTAATTTCTGCGAGTTTATTGAGGTAATTATATGAAAATAGTTGTATGTGTTAAACAAGTGCCTGATACTTCAGAAGTTAGAATTGATCCAATTACAGGAACAATGATTCGTGAAGGGGTTAAATCTATAATAAATCCAGACGATTTAAGTGGACTAGAAGCGGCATTAAGAATCAAAGAAGAAAATAATGCAGAGATTATTGCATTATCAATGGGACCTATGCAAGCAGACAATGCTCTAAGAGAATGTTTAGCAATGGGGGTAGACCAAGCAATCCTTCTAAGTGACAGAGCTTTTGCCGGAGCAGATACTTGGGCAACAAGTCTTTCGCTTTCAAGAGCTATAGCGAAAATAGATCCAGATTTAATAATAGCTGGTAGACAAGCCATTGATGGGGATACCGCTCAAGTAGGACCTCAGATAGCTGAACATTTAAACATTCCTTCTGTAGCTTACGTTAATGAAATTAAACTATTTGAAAACAGTTTAATTGTAAAAAGAATGTTTGAAGACGGTTATCAAAGCGTGAAGGTAAAAACTCCATGTTTGCTTACCGTGCTTAAAGAAATAAATGATGTTAGATATATGCGTGTATCTAAAATATATAATGCTTATAAAGAAGGATTAGTAGAAGTTTGGGATGCAAAAATGTTAAACCTAGATCCTTCAGAATTAGGCTTGAAAGGTTCTCCAACTAAGGTTAAGAAATCTTACACTAAAGGTGTTAAAACTGCAGGCAAAGTCTTCGAACCAGATACAAAAGAAGAAGCCGCAAAGATTATAATCAATAAGTTGAAAGAGAATTACATTCTTTAGGAGGCTATGATGAATAAATCAATTAATCAAGGTGTATTGATATACATCGAACAAAGACATAGAGAAATTCAAACAGTATCATTGGAGTTATTAGGAATTGGGAAAATCTTAGCTAAAAAACTTAACACAACCTTAGAAGCTTGTATTATAGGTAATGGAGTAACTAGTTTAGCTAAAGACTTGATATATTATGGAGCGAATAAAGTATTTGTAGTAGATAACCCAATGCTTGAGCATTATGTTAATGAACCATATACAAAAGCTTTAGCTAGCGTAATCAAGGAGGTTAAACCGGAAGTAGTTTTAGTAGGAGCAACAAGTTTAGGAAGAGATTTAGCGCCAAGAGTATCTTCTAGAGTTCATACTGGATTGACGGCTGACTGTACTAAATTGGATATCGATTTAGAAAATAACAATTTAATTATGACTAGACCAGCATTTGGTGGAAACCTAATGGCTGAAATTATTTGTCCAAATCATTACCCACAAATGTCTACAGTAAGACCTGGAGTAATGGTGCAATCAAGAAGAGATGAATCGTTGATTGGTGAAGTAGTTGTTTTTGATGCTAAACTTACTAAAGCGGATATGAATGTTGAGATTTTAGAAACAGTAAAAGAAAAAGCTAAAAAGATTAGAATCGAAGATGCTAATGTTTTAGTCTCTGCGGGACGTGGTGTTGGATCAAAAGAAAACATGAAAAGTTTATATGAGTTAGCAGATATAATTACTGGAGAGGTGTCAGGTACAAGGGCTGTTGTAGATAATGGTTGGTTAGATAAAGAAAGACAAGTGGGACAAACCGGGAAAACAGTTAGGCCTGATTTATATATTGCCTGTGGTATCTCAGGAGCTATCCAACATGTTAGTGGTATGGAAGACTCAAATTTAATTATCGCAATCAATAGAAATCCAAACGCGCATATATTTGAAGTTTCAGATGTAGGAATCGTTGGAGATGCGACAAAAATTATTCCTGAAGTAATCAAAGAGTTAAATGCAATAAACAAATAAAACTGAGAGCGATGCCTTAGCGTCGCTCTTTTTATATATAAAACATTAAAAAAAACATATAAAGATTATAAAATGACATTAAATATTTATCCCCTCTTTAATTATATTAAATGAGGTGTTATAATAATTTTAACTATGCAGATTTATTTAAAGGGGTTAAATATATGAAAAAATTCGTTTTAAACTTTTTGATGCTTATATTACTTTTTAATATTGCTGCTTGTAGGTCTGAGGATACAGATGATCCTCGGTATACAAGACTTTCAGATTTTGATTATCTGCTCGTAAGAGACACCAACTTAAAGTACGGATTTATTGATTCTGAATATAATGAAGTTATCCCATGTCAATTTTCGAATGCAACATTTTTTGAAAATGGTTTATCAATCGTTAAAGATCCAAGTAGTAATAAGTACGGATTAATTGATTTAACAGGGGATTACGTTGTGGACGCGCAGTATGACAGCATTACAAGTATAAATGACAGTAATTACTTTATCGTTCAAAAAGAAGATTTGTACGCCTTAATGAACTTCCATGGTGTGGAATTAACAGAGTTCTTATATGGTGAGATTAAATATGGAGAATATGAGCCTATTGTTGCTATTAAAGATCCTGAAACAGAAAAATGGGGTTACTTGAACTTAAGTGGAGCTATTCTAACTGACTTTATCTATGATGAAGTATATCCATTTAATGGTAGACAAATTACTGCGGTCAAAGTAGATGATGAATGGGGTATTGTTAACTCTACAGGACACTTTCTAGTTTCACCAAGATTTACGAATGTCTACATGTCTTCTCAAAATAGTTTAATCAGTGTTAGATTAGATGGAGCATGGGGATTGATGAATGCTTCTGGTTCACTTGTATTACCAATTGAATATGATTTTTATTTTCGTTTTAACGAAAATGGAATATCTGCTATTAGACAAGATAAAATGTATGGGTTAGTGAATGAAGCCGGAGAAATAGTTGTAGATATGTTATATAAGTCAGACGAATATATGTTTTTCCCAATGTATCTATCTTTTCCAAATAGTGTAACTTTTAATAAAGATCAAAAGTATTACATTTTCGATTATGATGGCGATATTATATTTAGTTCTGTAAGGTATCGACCAATTATGTATAATGAAAACCTAATATTAGCTGAAGATATGATTAGGCATGAAGAAGTTGTTATCAACTATAATAGTAAAATCATTGGTGAAGCTAATGAAGAATTAACTTACAAAGTACTACCTAATTTTGAAAATTTCTTTTTTGCAGAACATATTGTTACTAGAGATACAGGTTCTTTATTTATAGCTGATGTATATAACTTAAAAGGCGATTTATTAACTCCTGATCCAGCTAAATACGATAGATACATAACCAATGTTTCTCGCCTTGATTATATTCCAGTTGAGTATCTTGATTTAGGAGCTTATGGATTAATTGACAGTGAAGGAAATGTTGTATTTGAACCTGAATATCTATGGATAAGAATATTTGATGATAACATTGTTATGGCTAAAAAGGATAGACTTGTTTGTTTGATGGATTTAGAAGGTAACATTATTTTGGATTATAAATACGTAGATATATTATATGAACTTTAAAATATAAAGAGTTAAATTTATAAAACACCTACAAATTATAGGTGTTTTATTTTTAAAAAAATCAAAAATAGTTGTCAATTACACAAAATATTAACAATATTATGTAAATGCTTACATTTTTAAGTATTATTATCGTATTATTTGTAAATTTCTCTTGAAATTTTGAATATATTATGTAATAGTATAATTGTTTGTAAAACACATAAGTAGAGGAGAAATTATGATGAAGTTATCGAAAAGGATTTTGGAGTTACAACACTCACCAATTAGGAAATTTATACCAATAGCTGACAAAGCTAAAAAAGCCAATAAAAAAGTGTATCATTTAAATATTGGTCAACCCGATATAGAAACACCTAAAGCGTTTATGGATGCCATTAAAAATTATGAAAGTAAAGTAATTAAGTATTCAAAGTCTAATGGAGAAATGTGTCTTATTAATGCTATACAAAATTTTTATAAAAGAGAGAATATTATCTTTGAAGATGATGAAATTCTAATAACAAACGGAGCTTCTGAAGCATTGAAGTTTTGTTCTATTGCAATGTGTGATGTTGGGGATGAAATATTAGTTCCTGAACCATTCTACACAAACTATAGCGGGTTCACTGAAAGTTCGGGAGTTAAAATCGTTCCGATAACCACAAAACCAGAAGAGGGATTCCGCCTTCCAGCAAAAGCAGAAATCGTTTCATTAATTACTCCAAGAACAAAAGTTATTCTATTTTCTAATCCAGGAAATCCTACTGGAAAGATTTTATCATTAGAAGAAATGGAAATGCTGGCAGAAATAGCTAGAGAGCATAATTTATATATTATCAGCGATGAAGTATACCGTGGCATTTCATTTGATGGTTTAAAAGCTATATCAATGGCGAAAATCAAAGGGATTGAAGACAGAGTAGTCGTTTTAGAAAGTGTATCTAAACGTTATAGCGCTTGTGGTGCTAGAATCGGTAGTATACAATCAAAGAATAAAGAATTGATTTATCAAATATTAAAACTATGTCAAGCAAGGTTATGTGTAGCTACCTTAGAACAAGTAGGAGCAGCTGAGTTATACCGTTGTGAAGATACATATATCGAAGAAATAAAGAACGAATATGAAGCAAGACGTAATATTGTGTTCGAGACGTTACAAAATATACCTGGCATCATCTGTGAGAAACCTACAGGAGCTTTTTATATAATTGCTAAACTACCAATAGCCAATGCTGAAAAATTTGTTGTATGGCTATTAGAGGAGTTTGACCTTGATGGAGAAACAGTTATGTTAACGCCAGCAGAAGCGTTTTATGCGACTGAAGGTTTGGGAGTAAGTGAAGTAAGAATTTCTTATGTTCTAAATACTGCTGATCTTAAAAAAGCGATGGAAATATTAAGAGTAGGTTTAGCTGAATATATTAAAAAGTAATATAATTTTTAATTAAAAAACGCAATATTTTTTATACAAAATAATTCACACACTAATTTTTGGAATGTCGCCAGAATTAGTGTGTTTTTAATGGTTTCAAAAAATCGATTTTACGATTATACGTGCAGAAAACAACTATTTAGCATATAAATTTAATGAAAACGATTTCTGGTATTATAATAAAAAGGTCGAACATATTATGCTTGACCTTAGCTTATTAAAAAAACTATTTTAGCGAATATATTTATTTTCCATTTCAATATATTCAATAATTGCTTGTGTAAATATCTTTGAAGTTTTTTGTTTCATTTCATACACTGATTCATCAGCTTTATTACTAATTTATTGATGTTTTCCTTTCCGATACATCAAACGTTATACACGTTTATAAGATGTATAGCTTTTTTTAGGTTCTGTCTGTGGTTTTAGGATAATAAATGATTTAGGACTTAGTGAAATACGAATAAATCCAGCCAATAGCTCTAGTGGTTGTTTTTCACCTTCCAGCGTGATGAATCCTGAGTAATTCATCATACTAGAGTCAGGTATAAGCACATCTTCACAAATGTTTTTGTCTAATGGGTTTATAAATACAATTACAGTATCCTCAACTTTGTCGGTTACTCTTTCATAACCTATAAGTTGATCAGTTATTAAACCAACAAAGTCTCCTATTCTTAAAGCTCGCTCATTTTGGTGCATTTTAATTAATGATTTTGTCCAAATTAGATATGGATTTTTATCATTAACTAAATCCCAACGCATTGGAGCTCTGTTCATAGGGTCGTTTTCTCCATCCATACCTAGTTCAGTGCCATAATATAGATTAGGAGAACCAGGTAAAGTAAATTGCATTACTTGAGCTAGTTTCTGGTCATGGGGATTAGGTAATTGATGTTTTAGTCTTGGTACATCATGATTATCTAATACATTCCAACATTTAAGAATACCATTGATTCCAGCATCCTTAATCGTTCTTGATAGAGCTTGGTTGGTTTGGAAAGGTGTTATTTGCCCTCTTAGGCTTCTTAATATTATTTCTCTAAAGGTAAAATTCATTAGGCCATCAATAGATTTAAGCCACTTTTTAGGGTAATTCCAAATTTCTCCAATAACTAAAGATGTAGGTTTTTCTAGATGTGCGGAATCTGTTAATTCCCTTAAAACATCATAGCCTAGGTCAAACGCAACATCTAGACGCCAACCGTCTATACCTTTCTTAAGATACGATCTTATTACTGAGTCTTCTGATTTATAGATATAGTCTTTTACTTCTTGATTTTCTAGATTAAGTTCAGGTAAACTTTTGACGTCAGCCCAAAGCCTTACACCCCCAGGGTATTTCTTGTTGAAGTCAAACCAGTCATGTTTAGGGCTTCTAGGATTTTTTGCTTCTAGGAATAACTTTGAATTAACACCTACATGATTAAATACACCATCAAGCATAATCTTCATCTCATGTTTATGAATTGAATCAGTAAGGTTTTTCAAATCTTTAAAAGTACCAAATTCCGGGGTAATTTGTAAATAATCTGTTGCATCATACTTATGATTACTGAGAGATTCATGGATTGGATTAAGATAAACCACATCAACTCCAAGTGATTTAATATATTCAAGTTTATGGTTCAAACTATTTAAGTCTCCACCCCAATAATCTAATTCATGAGCACAGTATTTGATATCCTCTAAAAACGGACCTGGTTTTGGTATATCAGACCACTCTTTAAGCTTTTTTGGGTATTGGTATAAATGTAGTTTTTCTTTTAAGTTTTCTGCAGGTGAAAAACGATCAACTAAAACTTGATACACTACTGAGCCGTTACGCCAATCATTTTCTCTTTGTTTGAATTCGTTTTCTATATTTTTCTTGTTAATTTGATATTGATTTTTCATTGGATAACCTCCTAAAGTATTTAAATTGTGAATAATTATTTTTCAATTGGACTTTTAAACCATCCCTTAGTTTTATTTGCTATCTTAACTAATATTAACATTACAGGAACCTCAACAAGAACACCGACAATAGTGGCGAGTGCAACACCTGGATTCAATGGAAATAATGCAATTGCAACCGCTACTGCAAGTTCAAAAAAATTACTCGCGCCAATCATACCAGCTGGGGCTGCTACATTATGTGGCAATTTAATAAGTTTTGCTACAGTATAGGTTATAAAGAATATTAAGAAAGTTTGGATTACAAGTGGAATGCTAATCAGAATTATATGTAATGGATTACTAATAATCAAATCACTTTGAAGTGAGAAAATTAAAATGAGCGTTAATAATAATCCTGAGATTGTTATTTTACTAAACTTTTTTACGAAATTTTCGTTATAATATTCTAGGCCTTTATTTTTAATTATATAGTACCTTGTTAATGACGCAGCTAACAATGGAATAACAACAAATAAAACTACAGATAGAAATAATGTTCCCCAAGGAACAATAATGCCACTAAGACCTAATAGAAGACCGACTATAGGTACAAATAGAACTAGAATGATTAAATCATTGGTAGCGACTTGCACAAGGGTATATGCTGGGTTACCTCTTGTTAATGAACTCCAAACAAATACCATTGCTGTACAAGGTGCAGCACCTAGAAGCACAGCTCCAGCAAGATAGTCGTTGGCGAGTTCTAGAGGTATTACAGTTTTAAATATCACAAAGAAAAACAAACTTGCAATTCCAAACATTGTAAATGGTTTGATAACCCAGTTGATTATCCAAGTTAAATATAAACCTTTAGGATTTTTCCTTACGTTTTTGACTGATGCAAAATCAATTTTAAGCATCATAGGGTAAATCATAACCCATATTAGAATTCCGATTGGAATATTTACATTATAGACTTCAAGTTTGCCTAGAAAATTTGGGATTTCAGGAATAAATCGTCCTATTATCACGCCTAATGACATGCAGACGAGTACAAAGATGGTTAAGTATTTTTCAAAGAAACTAATTTGTTGTTTTAGTTTTACCACTTTATGTCCTCCTTGCGAATAATAATAACTAAGAGATTAAATTATATATTTGAGTAATTGTAATTTAAAATCAATTTAAATTTCAAATATATTATATCATGTAAAAGATGATATTGTTTTACACGATAATAAATTATCATTCATAATGAAAAAAATATAACTTAATATACATAGTAGCAAGAAGATGAATCAATTATTCCATACTTCGATTCTCAAATACAACAAATTTAACTATTAAGGGTACAGACATCTAAGTATTTGCAAAATATATATATTCAAAAGTTAATAATATATAACTGAAGAAAAAAACTAGATTTAGTCCATTAATAGATTTCTCTTTTTTTTGTAATACTTGCTTGAATAAGTAACACGATTGTGTTACAATATATAAGAAGGTGATCAAATGGCAAAAACAGCTTACGTCAATGTTAGAGTTGACGAAGATGTGAAAACCAAAGCAGAACGAATCCTCAATGAGCTTGGGATTAACACATCTACGGCAATTGATATGTTCTTAAAACAAATCATCCTTAAAGACGGGATGCCTTTTGACGTTAGAATACCAAGGTTTAATAATGAAAAACATTTAAAGGAATTAGTTGAAGCTATCAATTTGCCTAAAGATGGACCATATCCATCGTATATTAAAAGAATTGCTTCATTGTATGCAAAAAGAGAAATAGATTTAGATGTCGCAATATTCGCAGCAAAGAAGTCCATAAATACCAATTAGTATGATATTAAAAAAATTTAATATAAATAATGTTTTGATATACAGACAGGAGTGATATAAAGAGCAATACAATTTTAGGTATCGAGAAATTATAATTTAATACGGCAACTGTTATTTACGAAGGAAAAGCAGATAAAATTATCTGCTTTTTTCTATATATAAATGATTATTGTCCATCGTGGTGTCTAATCACAATAAATATAATATCCGTTTTACTCGTTATGTATTATTCTATTTTCTACTTTTCTTAACTGTAAATATCCAGAACACAAATAAAGAAATTGTATAAGTGTATTGAATTAAGAATTGAATTATCTCAGGTTTTGAGTACCAACCAACACTAATATATAGTGGGATGCCTATCCAACCAGTTTTATGACTCAGAGCGGTTGAAGATAAGTCAAACAATTTGGTAAAAACTGGATTACTAGCTTCTAAATAACCTAAACTCTTAAACGCTGATAAGCCTTCATGGATCGAGTATCCAAGTAGGAACCCAGCTTGTAAGATTAAGTAAGCTAATGTAATGTTAAAGATTAATCGTAAATTAACTTTAACTAGCGAATAGAAGATTAATAATACTAATGCTAATGCAATTAATATACCGATAAATATTCCTAGTAGAGAATAGTTACCTGCAAATGAGAATATCGCTACTTCAACACCTTCTCTAGCGACCATAGCGAACACTAGAAATGTAATTCCTGTACTAGATATTGTATAAGTTAGTTTATTCTCGATATCTTTGGCCATATTGGAACCATTTTTTATCATCCAAATGATAAAAGTGGTTACTAGTGCTAAAGCAAATAAACTAGCGATAGATTCCCATAGTTTAGCCACTGAATCTACTGCATTTAATTGATTTGATATTAGATAAAGTACTGCGCCTAGAATTAGTGATAAAACTACGCCAAGAAAAGCACCTCTCCAAACATATTTAATTGAATTTGTTCGATTTGTTTTTTTTAAAAATCTGATGATAATTGCGATTATTAGGAATGCCTCAAGACCCTCTCTAAAACCAATAATTAATCCCGGAAAAAACTCAGGCATATTAGCCACCTCCATTATTGTTAGCTACGGTTAACATTATATATATTTATAATTGTTTCGTCAATCGATATGATAATATATTTTTAGGATAATTTATAAGGTAAAGCATTCAGCGTTTATAAAGAAAACTTTTTATTACTCATACAAAACGATTATCTCAAGGTCAATATAGTATATTCTTAACCTTTTCTTATGGTATAATGTTTTGATAACTATTAAAAATGAGGTGCGAAATGAAAAAACTAACAAGTTTATTACTACTACTAATGATAATGTTTGGAGTTGTTGCATGTAGTGAAACAGTAACCACTAATACTACAACATCAATAACTACATTAACAGATACTACTTCATCAGTTGATACAGCTTATACAACCATATCAACAGATAACACAACAAATTTAACTACCGAAAATACAACTGGTCAGATGACTTCAACTGAGACGACTAACCAGATTACTACTACAAATTCAACGTATTTGACCACCACAGAAGCAACATATTTGACTACCACAGAAGCAACTTATTTGACTACTACAGAAGCAACAACAAATGCTACAACAACAGTTACAACTATGGCTGATTTTGTAGAAGATTTATTAACTTCTTTATCTCTAAGAGAAAAAGCTAGTCAAATGGTTCAAGCTGAAAGAGCTAGTATAACAAATGAACAAGTTACTCAATATGGTATTGGTTCTATTTTAAGCGGAGGAGGAAGTCATCCAACGGCTTATGATAATAGTGTGTCTGTTTGGTATGATATGTATAGTGACTATCAAACAGCTGCTTTAAACTCATCGAGTGGAATTCCACTTATATATGGAATTGATGCTGTTCATGGAAATAACAATTTATATGGAGCTACTATTTTTCCTCATAATATCGGATTAGGAATGGCAAATAATCCAGAATTAGTCTATGATATTTCAAAAGCTACTGCAGAAGAGATGCTTGTGACTGGGATTAATTGGACATTTGCGCCCGCTTTCAGTGTTGTTCAAAATATATCATGGGGTAGAACCTATGAAGGTTATAGTGAAAACCCAGAAATCCACATCAACCTAGCAGGCAGTGCTATTTTAGGTTTTGAAGAAAACGGAGTATCAGCCACTGCGAAACATTATTTAGGCGATGGAGGGACAGTTAATGGTATTGACCAAGGCAATACCATGGCGACTGAATCTGTGATAAGAAAGTTATATTTATCACCATACTATGAAGCTGTTGAAGCAGAAGTCGATACGATTATGATATCTTATAATTCAATTAATAATATGAAGATGCATGGTAATAGTTATTGGATTAATGATGTATTAAAAGAAGAACTAGGTTTTGAAGGATTTATCATAAGCGATTGGAATGGAATTCATCAATTGCCTGGAGATTATTATACTCAAGTTGTTAATAGTGTCAATGCAGGTATTGATATGTTAATGGAACCATATGATTGGGCAAATGCAATTGAGATGATCATAAATGGTGTAAATAATAGTGATATTTCAGAAGCGAGAGTAGATGATGCAGTAAGAAGAATTCTCACTGTGAAATATGAAAGAGGATTATTCGCAAATCCTTACTATCATATTGATGAATCTAATTTATACAGTCAAGCACATCAGGATTTAGCAAGAGATGCAGCTAGACAAAGCTTAGTTTTATTAAAGAATGAAAATAATTCACTACCACTTACAAAAGATAGTAATATTTATATCACTGGACCAGGTAGTGATAACGTAGGCTATTTATGTGGTGGATGGACAACTTACTGGCAAGGTAACACAAATGCAAACATTGGTGTTGGGCAAAGTGTTAAGTCTGCAATGACTGGTGTTCTAAATAATAATTCAGGCACTTTAAACACTGCTTGGGAGAATGCAGACACTGTTGTTATAGTGTTAACAGAAACACCTTATTCAGAAGGAAGCGGAGATAATTACAATCTTACATTAACTGGTGGCAATAGTCACCCAGGTAATGCATTAGCGTTACAACTTGCAGAGCAAGCAAATAATGCAGGTAAGAACGTTGTTGGAGTTTTAGTTAGTGGTAGACCATTACTATTAGAAAATTACCTACAATATTTTGACAGTTTTGTAGCAGCGTGGCTACCTGGATCAGAAGGTGGAAAAGCAATTAGTGATGTATTGTTTGGAGATTTTGACTTTGTAGGTAAATTGTCATATACATGGCCAGCTGACTATAGTCAAAGAGGTTACACATCTAATAAAGAAGATTATGATGAAGATATTGTATTGTATCCGTATGGATATGGATTAACTTATAATTAACGAAAAAAAGTATTAATATAAAAAATGCAGTTTTCATGATGAAAATTGCTTTTTTTTATTAATACCAGAAAATATACATGATTTATCACAAAATACGACACATGTGCACTGCTTTTAATTAAAAGAATGTGATATAGTTTAATTATGAGAATAGCAATTGGATTTTTAGGAGGAAGAAAATGAGAGATTTAGTAAAAAACCCAAGTGACTTAATAGCGTGGATATATGACAATTTACCGAAGAGGACATCAAGTTTTCCTAAGGGACAATATTATCTAAAATATCATAGTGAAATAAAAAAATTAGCAAAAGAATTTAGTAAAATCGGAGTAGGATTTACAAATTTTAAAAATGCTTTCTTTAATAACTATAATCTTGAGTATTTTGAAGGAAAGATGAAAGAAGACTTTTTGTTAGCATCTTTACATGTTGTAAGTAATAGATATAAGCAAAAATATAATTTAACTATTTTAGAAATTCCAACTATAAAAATAAATAAAACTTTGAACCCACTAAATACTTTGTATAAAAATAAGTACTTGGTTTATCCTAAATTTGAGCAAACTTTTGTTGATATAATAAATCAACTTATTGAAGGAGAACTAAGGAAAAGAAGTTTCAAAAACCCTATAAATGAAGACTTGAACAATTACGTAATTGTAAAAAATTCCGAATTAAAAGACTTTAAGTATAGAGTAATTTCTTATAATGATATGAGATATATAAAAAACTTAACTTCAGACAAAAAAATTCAATTTACATTTGTACCGTTTATAAAAGAGAAGTTTAGAGAATATTTTGAGGTTGATGAAAATTTGAAGACTGGAGATTTTAGCGTAATAGGCCCGCTAAATGAAGAAAAAAATTCAGAATTATTAGAAAGATATAAGAAAACTCTTTATGAAGTTTATAACAGCGGAGTGTATCCAGAATTTGTAATTTTCCCTGAAATGATATTAACAGACGATATAGTCTATAATTTACCCAAAATTATTGAAGGATTAGATTTAAAGAAATCTTCACTGATTTTAGCTGGCACGCATTGGAAAGATAATAAAAACACAGCATATTTATATAATCATAAAGGTAGTTTGATAGCTAGTCAGAACAAATACTTTGCATTTGATTATAAAACAAAGGCTGGCTACAAAATGGTTGAAAGAATCAATAATTCTAACGATGATCATATCTTAAACATTTTAGATATTGAAGGTATCGGTAGAATTGCCATATTTATATGTAAAGACCTAAAATCAGATGAATATTTAAATTTACTAAGATTAGTAAATGTTGACATGGTATTTGCCCCTAGTTATTCTGAATCTAATGATGTGTTAAGTGAAGTTAATAATCTTGCAGAAAACTATCTATGTACAACAGTCTTCTTGAATGCGTGTTCTTCAGGTAAAAAGGATATCGGGAGGATTGTTTTACCAAACAAAACAACTGAATTACCAAACTCTAAAGAAAAAACAGTCAGATCCTCAGAGACACGTAAGATTGAAAGAAAGGATTGTCGTGATTGTACAAGCTTTTGTGAAGGAATAGATTTCACTCTGGACTTAAAAGAAATATTTAATTCTAAATGAGTATTGAAAAATTTATGAATCTATTATATAATACAAGTGTAAATGAACTAAAGTGAACTATATAGAGGTGATATTATGAAATTTAATGTTGATTTAACACAAAACATTGTCTTGCTGAATCTTTTGGAAGATGTATTTCTTCACGTTAAAGATGGTAATATTCCTTTAGAAATCATATTAAATAAAATTGATGATTGTTATCTTTCTTTAGATAATATAAGTAAAGAATACTATAAGGGGTTCTTTGACATAGTAGTGTCTATGGTTGAATCAAATATAAAAGACTTAAATAAAACCAAGCTATATGATGAATGTTTTAAGAAAACAAAGTATTCATTCACGATAACATCAATTTTAAATCAAGAAGATCATTTGAACCATTCCGATTTAGCTGAAAGATTAAGAATGAAGAAGAATCAATTATCAAATATAATTAAGATAGTATCTGCCTATAAATTAGTAACTAGTCAAAAAATTGGAAGAAAGAAATACTATTTTATTACCTCTTCAGGAGAAGGGTTTAATGATTACTTAAAAAGAAAACCTTTATTGAATAAGCTAAAGCAAGAAGTTTTAGTTTAGATAATAAGTTTCTGCCTAATTCAAAGTTTAATATTGAGCTAAGCAATCCCTATTTATGGGGATTGCTTTTTTGTAACCATTTACATTCACTATATATAAGTTTATTTTAGGTATCACATTGTAATTGAATACTGTATATGAAATAATATTTATGCGAATATTGTGAAAACTTAAACATTATTCAAAAGGAGTCCAAATATGCAAATTATAAAACCATTCTATTTGAATGATACATCTATCTTAATAAATCTAACAACTAGTTTATGTAAGTCTAAACTAGAAATACTTAACTCTAAGGGTTTTAAAACAGTATATAAGCATTTTTTAGATTCAATTAGTATAAACTCTAATAGAAAATTATATAAGCTTAAATCAAGACTTAAAAAGCCTTACGATATAATTGTTTTATATAAGCTATTAATAATTTATTCTTTTGATGAAGCAACTAACTCAAAGGAAGACCTGAATATTCTTATGGACTACCAAGTGGAACTTTTATATTTTACCGAAAGGCTTTATGATTTTTGGCGAAACTATGAAAGGTATGGTATTCTGCAAAGAAGATTAACTTCAGGCCAAAAAAACAATAAGGCTTTAATTGAGAATACAAATATCTTTTTGGATAATGTTATCGCTTTATATAGAATGCTACTTTCTAAACTAAGTAATGAATCCGTCAATGTCTATAGACAAACCCCTGCTGGGTTTAATGCAGGATTTATTGTCACGCCATCACTTAATAATTTACCCAAAGGTTATGAAGTGTTGAGTAATATAGATATCATCAATGCTATTATGATTAGAACACCTTTTATAGGGCATTCTAAATCAAATAGTAGATCTGGATTATTCACAGAAATTGATCATAACCCAATTAGCAATTTAAAACTGACGAAAAGACATTGGCTATGTTATCCAATTAAAGTTGGTGAAACCTATGCTCATATCTATTTCCATAGAACCCTATTACATCATGGGGTTGGGTTAAGTAACCTATTCGAACCAGCTTTTGATGAATATTTAAAAGGAACTAAACCTGATCTAGTATATGTCTATGGTAATTTTGAAACTAAAAATGATAAAACATTCTATATAGATGAAGAGAATGGAATCTATGTAGGTTATGTATCAAGAATAGCCGAAAATGATTATTTCGGCTATATGAAAAAAATGATTTTAACTCTACACAATGTATATATGATTAAAAACAGTAAACTTCCTATTCATGGAGCTATGGTTAATATCGTATTGGATAATGACGAAGAAAAGAACATCGTTATTATCGGCGATAGTGGAGCGGGTAAATCAGAAACCTTAGAAGCACTAAGATTTGTCGCAGATGAACAGATTAAAGAAATGAATATTATTTTTGATGATATGGGAGTATTCTATTTAAGAAACAATGAAGTGTTTGCTAAAGGGACTGAAATTGGTGCTTTTATTAGACTAGATGATTTAGAAACTGGCTATGCATATAAAGAACTAGACAGAGCGATCTTTTTAAATCCTGAAAGAATTAATGCTAGGGTTATACTACCAGTATCAACCTATGAATTTATTGTTAAAGAACACAAAATAGATTATGTGTTCTATGCCAATAACTATGAAGACTCAGAAGAATCAATTAGATTATTCAACAATCTTAATGAAGCTTTACCAGTATTTATTGAAGGGAAAAGAAAAGCCAAGGGAACTACCTCAGAAGTTGGTTTAGTAAGTTCTTACTTTTCTAATCCATTTGGTGTGGTTCAATTCGAGGAAGAATCAAAAGCAATTATAGATAAAGTATTTTCATCGCTATTTGAATCCCAAATAGTTGTAGGGGAACTATATACTAAACTAGGTATTCCAGGGAAAGAAAATACAGGAGTTAAAAAAGCAGCTAAAGCGATTAAAAAACTATTGAAATAACAGAAGAACACTATGCTATGAAGTGCTTAGTTAAACAAAATAATTATATTTTAAAAGGATAATTTAACACTACTGGTTTTTCGTGTTTGATAAAATCAATAGACATCTTTAATAAGAATTTAATAAATTCGCCCTACAACGAATTTTTCAAACATTAGTTTTATAGATTTCAACACTCTACAAAAGCAATAATAGATTATTAAATACCTAAGATATAAATAAACAATTCCTATGATATACAAACAAGAACAAAGTACGTTAATTATTTTGTTCTTGTTATATTTTATATATTTTAAAATAAACATATGTTATAATAATTCCGGAACATTTGCCTAGATTGCTTATATGCACCACGATTGAAAGGATTATTGATATATGAAAAAATTCATTACTATATTATCATTTTTATTTTTACTATCAGCAATTACTGCTTGTGATTTACAATTTGCACCATCTCAAAAGATTAAAGTAGATGACAGGTTAGATGAATTTTATGAGTTAAACTCTGATAAGAGATATATTCATTCAGAAACTAGAGCAGAAATCACAGTAACGAGACAATTATTTTATACTACAGAAACTAATTCACAGGCTAGTAAGCTATCAATTGATTGTGATACTCAAGATTATACAATGTATATTAATCAAACGTATTCTAAAGATGATTTTGTTAATCATTTATACGTAGTTGAAAATGATGAATTAAAATTGTATGAGTATAACTATCTTGGGTCCGTGATGGAAATTTCAATAATTGAGGGAGATTCAATTGAGGAAAGCTACGAAAATGCTTTTGGTGATAATCAAGATGAATTATTTTTCCCCGGCTATGGTTACGTTCCTGGAAATATAGCAGAAAACAATTATATTACTACTGTATCTTATACAAATTTGTTAAGTAGAGATAGTTGGTTTATAGAAGATTTAGAAATTGATGAATTGTTATCAGAGGTTGATAAAGAAAACTATTACTTTACTTTTAGTTATTTTATAACTGATAGTAGGATAATATATAGTATTAGTGTCTTTAGAGATAAACCAGATGAGAATGAAGATGAAAATAGATTGAGTTCTAATTATGTAAAAACTAATACTCCTGACATAGAAATAGGGATTTCAATCTCTACTGAAATTAAATTTCCTGATTCGATTGAAATCAGTATACCTAATCCAAATGACTATGCACAATTAGCTTCAAGTATCAAAGTTGATTGTAAAGTCTTTGACTATAATACTTTTAACCTCGTTAAAAAATTATCTGCTGATGATGCCTATATTAAATTGTATTTAGAACCAGGGTTAATAGATATAGAGTTAAGTAACCTATCTACTGATAATTATATAGCTAGTATAGTGAATATAGATGATGTCTATATTACCGATTTAGGTGAAATAAGCATAACTGAAGAAGGAGAATATTTCATAAAAATAGTTGGACCCACGGGTTATAATATTTCTACTTTTTTTCTGTCCATAAACTATATAGAGAAATACGAAGCTGAAGAGACAACTGAATAATTAATAGGATTTGATGATTTAGAATTGATAACGCATATAAAGCACTTGATAGAGCGAAATTTATGAATCTAGGCAGGAACAATTACAGATTAAAATTGTCAGAATCAAAAGCAATAATAGATTAAGAAACTGTTAAATTAAAGATGTTTAATCTTTACTAAGAAAATTATGGTTTCCTAAGTTTTTCGGCGTTGTTAGATTATCATATTAAGGAATAATATTTCATGGCTTATTATATTGATTATTGAAATTGTAAGCTATGTTAATTTGTACTCATCCCGAAAACAATAAATAAATTTAAATCCAGTTATATATTTTAAATGTTTTAAGTGTTATACTATCTAAAATATAAATATATATATTTATTTGTACATGATACACATTATCTATGATTGGAGATACTTAATGTTTTATTATGGAACTATGAATAAAATCTCAAACAGAAAAAAGCATGCCCAAAGGACGTGTATTTTCTGTCTTTTTATTTTATATTTATAACAAAGTAATTGTTTATATTAATTTTGCTTAACATACATTTTATTAGGGGAGGTTGGAAATGAAAGTGGATATTAATGAATCAGCTAATTATAGTGATTATCTGATAAAAGTAACACAGAAGGAAATTGATAGAAGTATCATGAATAGGTTTTTATTGTTAGTGCTAATAGTGCTTATCTTTATTGGATTAAACGGTATAGAGATTGGATCTACAAATCTTGATGAGCTAGGTACACAACAACTTATATTTTTAGGTGTTTCAACAATATCATATTATTTTTTATGTGGAAATATTATAGCTTATTTTTTTGCGAGAACTCGTTTAAATGTTAATAGAAACGGATTTGTTGGTATTATATTTCTATTAGCTATCGTAGGTACTTTAGGATTTGGACTAATCATCGGAGTAATCATTAAAAGACCGATTAGAAAAGGAATCATCAGAAGAATAAAAAGGAAATATCCTGAATCTAAATATAACGATGCGCTGAATGAAAATGTATCAGCAAATGCTGATGACAATTCATCAGCTGCCTTACATGCTTTATCAGCTGGTATTAATTTTGAAAAGCAAGGTAATTATAAACAAGCAAAAAGCAAGTACACAGAAGGCTATAGATTAGGTGATGGTAGAGGTGCATATTATGTTGCTAGAATGATTGAAGTTGGTCTTGGCTGTAATGTCGACATTACAGAATCACTACGCTGGGAAAAAAGGGCAGCTGATAAAGGGGTTGCTTTAAGTCAATACTATATTGGATTAGAATATATAAACGGTAAGAATTTATTACAAAATACTTCATTAGGAATGGCTTATCTAGAAAAAGCTGCAAATCAAGAAGATTATGATGCGTTGTTCTATTTAGGCTGTAAATTCTATTCGTTAGATAATAAAAAAGAAGTAAACTTCTCAAAAGCTGAAAACTATTTGATTAGAGCGATAAAAGCAGCAGAAAACGCTGATGAATTAGGAATGGCTTATAATCAACTAGGTACAATGTGGAGTGGTGTTTGGTCACAAACAGAAGATATGAGAGATTTTAAATTGAGTGTGCAATTATATCATGTAGCAAAAAGCTACAGGAATGAAGATGGCCAAGAAAATTTAGCATATGCAAATTCCATAAAGCCAGACAACTATCCTTCTTTAGAAACATTGTTATCAGATTCATGGGTTGATGAATATATAAGTACATACAAAGCAGATCAATTTAAGCCAAGCAAAGAATCTGATACTCAAGCATCAACAATTGAAGAAAATAATACAATAACTAATTATAGTTCTTCAACACCTAAATTAAATGCTTCACAAGTCTATGATCTAAAAGAACTAAGAACAGGTCTTATTGTTATATCAATAATCAAATTAGTATGTTTTATTGCTGGGTTAATCATTGTATTATATGGATATAACAATTCACAAGAACTTATGTTTTTATCTTATTTTATTATCATTGGTGGTATTGTAGTTGGAGGATTACCAGGATTACCTAAAGCTTTTGTTGATTCATATAATTATAATAATAAATGGGATCGCATCTTTAATGTACCAAAATATAAAGCTACGATTGATTTAGATAAAAAGAAAGTCAAAGTTAAAAAAAATGATGATTGGCTAACAATTATATTTGTTACTTTGATGAATTTAATAAAAACAGCTTGTGCAGCTCCATTTGAGGTTATAAGAGATTCTTATAGAGTTCTTGTAATTAATAAAAAGATTAAAGAAGTCACAAGTTAAATTATCATATTCATGGTCACTGGATGTATCACAGTCAGGACATACGTCCAATTACGAAGATTTTGATGAAGACTATATATTATATCCATATAGCTTAACATATAATTAATGTACTGATTTTGCATATGAAAGCAAAATTACGATAGATTAAATCTTAATACACTTGAAGTAGCAGAGATTTTGGAATCGGGACTTGAGTTCGTTGGTTTGAACAACGAAGAAGCACCACAGTTATATTTAATTGCACCAGTACAAAATAATATTGGTCTTGGTGAAGCTAGACTTGTGGAGATTATCTTTCTTTAGATGAATCAAATACACTTGAAACTGCTTTAGACATGATTTCTAAAGAATCAATAGAAGCTATTGGTTCACACCAACTTCAGTATATGACTGAATACAAAGTTCAAAAAGAAGCTTAGGTCACAGCAGCTAAAACAAAACTTATTGAACAACTTCAAACAAAGGTACAAGAGCATACTCAAGTTGTTTTAAATGCATTAGCAGAACAACAAGATACAACAGGAGTAAAAGAGATGTGTTTAAGAGAATATAAAGGTATTAAGTCAGAATTCACTTCATACTATGAACTATGAAACCTTTGAGATAAATGAAGTAGTTGTAGAATTTGAGATTGGTGGTATTAGAATCTCTTACGTTACAGATGATATTACTGTAACCCTAATTAAAGATATATTTCATAATGATCAATAAATAAGGGACTAAAATTAATATAAATGACACCTTAACCCATTAGTTTTAACTGTCGATTGAATAGTTATTACTATCAAAGATTATGAAAGAATTTTCACATTTCAAATATAATTGCTCGTTAGGTAGGCGAAAATCCCGCCTTTTTATGTGGAATTTCAAAAATATACTTTAAAAAATATAGTTTAACAATCATATGTAATTACTATATCAACTAATAAGATTCAAATTAGTCAAAATATAAATTGAGATTGCTATTTAATGTGTTGGAGATAAAAAACACGAATTTAATTTATAATTTACCTGAAAAAAAATACCAAAAATATTTAATAAAAACATAGAAAATAAAATAATTCAATATTACAAAAAAAAAGATAACAAACATCGATTTCTGATTTTTATTCTATTTTCGAACAAAAGTGAGGTTTGTTCTTGTATAATGACATTTAATATTATATAATATTATTATTCAATTACAGAACAATGGAAGGTGATTCAGTTGATTAATAACTCCTTTTTTAAAGCAACACCTCTTTATAAAGAATATATGATTCTTGATCTTATTGAAAAAAACAAAGATATTACTCAAAGAAAAATGAGTGATAATATAGGTGTAGCAGTATCAATGGTTAACAATTACTTAGATGAGTATGAACAAAAAAGATATATTAGAAGAAAATATCACTCAACTAGAACAGTTGAGTATTTTGTGACTAAAAAAGGTGCTGAAAGAAAAAAAGTACTAAATATTTCATATTTAAATGCCTCGCTAAAAGTTTATAACTCCGCTAAAGAAAACATAGTAGTATTTTTAAATCAAATTATAAAAAAAGGTTATAAAAGGATATTATTGTACGGTGCAGGCGAAGTGGCAGAAATACTACTTCAAACTCTTACTATTAATAAAGAAATACCAATTGATGTTTTAGCTATTATTGATGATGATTCTATCAAACAAAATCACAAATTAGTAAACTGTAAGATAATATCCCTTGATTCAATAGATAAGATAAGTCATGACGGAATCTTAATTTCAAGTTTCACTAATAAAGATTCTATTTTACATAAATTGCTTGAATTAGAGTATAAAAGAAATAAGATTCTGCAATTCTTTGAATAACGAGAGGAACATACAGTTATGAAAAAAAAAATATATTTAGCTTCACCACACATGAGTGATGAAGGTTATGAACGACAGTATGTAACAGAAGCTTTTGATACAAATTGGATTGCACCTCTTGGCCCTAATGTTGACAATTTTGAAAAAGAACTAGCCGAAAAAGTTAAGATTGGTTATGCTACTGCACTTGTGTCAGGTACTGCCGCAATTCATATGGCATTAAAAGTAGCTGGTGTTTGTGAGGGAGATATTGTGATATGTCAAACACTTACTTTTTCTGCTTCGGCAAATCCTATTATTTATGAAAAAGCAATTCCTGTTTTTGTTGATAGTGATTACGAAACATGGAACATGAGTCCTAAATTTTTAGAAGAGGCTTTAATTAAATATCCAAACACAAAAGCAGTAATAGTTGTTCATTTATATGGGTTGTCAGCTGATTTGGATAGAATACTAGCTATATGTTCAAAATACAATGTAACTTTGATTGAAGATGCTGCTGAGTCATTAGGAACTACATACAAAGGTAAATTTACGGGAACTTTTGGTGATTTTGGTATTTATAGTTTTAATGGCAACAAAATAATTACTACTTCAGGTGGAGGGGCATTAGTTTCTAACAAAAAAGAAAGTATTGAAAAAGTTAAATTTTGGGCAACTCAATCTAGAGATAGAGCAAGGCATTATCAACACTCGGAATTAGGATATAATTATAGAATGAGCAATGTTATTGCTGGAATTGGTAGGGGTCAATTAAAAATATTAGAACAAAGAGTGAACAAGAAGATATATATTTATAACTATTATAAAGAAAAATTAAAAGACATAAATGATATTGAGTTCATGCCAATCAATGATTGGAACAGACCTAATTGTTGGTTGACAAGCATCATATTAAAAGGTGAACTAAGACCAATTGACATTATACAAAGGCTTGAAAAAGAAAATATTGAATGTAGACCTGTTTGGAAACCAATGCACTTACAACCATTCTTTAAAAATTATGATTATATTGGTTCTAACGTTGGAGAAACTATCTTTAGTGCTGGGTTGTGTTTACCTAGTGATACTAAATTAACAGATATTCAGCTAAATGAAATTATAAAATTGATTAGAGGATTGTGGTAACATGCAAAAAAAAGGAATATATGAGAGACGATTTAAAAGACCATTAGATTTTACTTTAGCATTATTTAGTTTGATTGTTTTAATCCCTTTAATAATTGTTATATCTATAATTGTAAGAATAAAACTTGGCTCTCCTATTATTTTTAAGCAAAAAAGACCAGGTTATAAAGAAAAAATATTTGTGCTTTATAAATTTAGGACAATGACTGATGAAAAAGGTAAAAACGGAGATTTATTACCAGATTCTGAAAGATTAACAAAGTTTGGGAAATTCTTAAGATCGACAAGTATTGATGAGTTACCAAGTTTACTTAATATTATTTCTGGAAAACTTAGTTTAGTTGGTCCAAGACCATTAGCAGTAAAATATTTACCTTTTTATACAGAGTATGAAAGGCAAAGGCATCTTGTTAGACCGGGACTATCAGGCCTTGCTCAAGTTAATGGTAGAAATAGCATTAAATGGGAAAAAAAATTTCAGTATGATATTAATTATGCTAAAAATATTACTTTCAAGGGTGATCTCAAAATTATATTTAAGTCTTTGATTAAAATTTTATCTAGACAGAATATTGGTGAACGTGGTATTAGCGGTCACATCGATTTTGATAAATATAGAGAAAGGAAGTTAGTTTAAAATGAGTAGTACTATAAAAGATAACGAAGTTTATTTGAGGGCATTTATTTCAGAAGATGAGAATTTTCTTATTAAAATTAGAGAAAATGCGAATGTATTTGCACTAACTGCTGGAAATAAATACTTCTCATCTAGGGAGCATACAAAAAAATTACTAAGAGAAAATTTTTTTAGTGACGGAAAGAATCTTTACCTTATGATATGTATGGCGAACGACAATTCTCCTGTCGGATATCTTAGTATTTCCGAAATTGATCATATAAATAAGAAAGTCAAATTTGGAGGTATAATAATTGATGAATCATTTTCAGGTAGGGGGATCGCAACAAATGCTGCAAGACAAATGTTAAAATTTGTTTTTGAAGAATTGAATATGAATAAAATATATGGTTTTTGGTTAGAAAAAAATATTGCATCATTGAAAATGGCTTCTAAATTAGGTTTTATTCAAGAAGGTGTATTAAGAGAGTATGTTTTTAAGGGGAATCAATACTTAAATGTTCTTTACCTTAGTATTTTAAGAAATGAGTATTTACAAACCATCCAGAGTACTAATAAATAATGGAAATAGGTAGCGAATTTTGGATTGATGATGAAATCAATTTTCAAAAAAAAACCAAAATGCCATATTGGTTAAGTAAATTTGGCAATATTACTCTGACTACTTCAGGAAGAGGAGCTCTTAGTTTGTTATTGTCCCAAATTAAACCTACAGTCAAAAAAGCATTATTGCCATCATTTATTTGTTCTTCTGTTATATTACCTTTTGAAATATATGGATATGAAATTGATTACTATGATTTAGATGAATATTTCAAACCGGTTAACATAGATTCTATTATAGATTCAAATGTTGGATTATTTCTCCACATGGGATATTTTGGGTTTACATGTAATGATGCATTATATGATGCGATTTCATTGCTAAAATCTAAATCTGTGATTGTTGTAGAAGATGCAACGCATACTCTATTTTCAAAACATCTTAAAAAAATTGATAATGATTTTGTTATAGGTAGTATACGAAAATGGTTTGGAATCCCAAGTGGTGGATTTCTTGCATCTAGAGACAACTTAAAATTTGAACCGCTTAATTGTACATCAGAATTCATTAATATAAGATACCAAGGATTACTACAAAAATTTGATTACATTATATCAAACAACGAATCAATTAAAGCCGATTATTTAGCCGCATTTGCTAAAGCTGAACTAATTTTAGATAACGATATAAAACCTTGTAAAATTGACAATATATCAAAAACTATAATTAAGAATGTCGATGATACAAAAATAAAGTTTAGTAGAAGAGAAAATTATTATTATTTGAGTAGATATTTAAGTGGAGTTAAAAATATCAAAATAATATATCCTGATATTGAAAATAACATTACTCCTATGTTTTTCCCTATATATGTGGTTGGAAAAAGGGATGAGTTAAGAAACCATTTGATTAGTAACAAAATATACTGTCCAATTCATTGGCCAGTTTCCCCAAAAATAAATAAAAAGATTAGTGAAATAACAAACGGAATATATGAATCGATTTTGTCGATTCCATGTGATCAAAGATATAACATTGAAGAAATGGATATAATTGTATGTTGTATTCGAGATTTCTTCAAAAATAGGATGTGATAGTTTGCTTACAGTAATAAATCTAAATGAATTCGATAAGTGGGATTCTATAGTTAGAAGTTTTGAAAATTACGATGTTTATTATTTACCAGGGTATACAAAGGCTTTTAAATTACATGGTGATGGTGAGCCCACCCTAGTATATTTTCAAAATCAAGAAATGAGAGCTATAAATGTTGTAATGATTCGTGATATTGAGAAAGATATTAACTTTAAAGGTAAAATAAATTCAAATAATATCTTTGATATTATTACTCCTTATGGTTATGGTGGTTTCATATTAGAAGGCACTATAAATGAAAAAAATTTAGATATAATGAATCTAGAATACTCTAACTTTTGTAATTCGAGAAATATAGTCAGTGAGTTTACCCGTTTTCACCCAATTATAAGTAATTCAGATATTAATAATAGAATTTATAAAATTGTTGATTTAGGTAAAACTATTACTATGGATTTGATTTCTAAAGAACAAATTTGGAATGGCTTGAGTAGTAAAAACAGAAATGTTATTAGAAAAGCCATTAAATCAGGAGTTAAAATATTTTGGGGTAGATATCCTAGCCTTATAGATGAATTTGTTCCGTTATACAATTCCATTATGGACAAGGACAAAGCTGCAGACTACTATTACTTCAATGTAGATTTTTACAAAAGTATGCTTGAAGACTTAAAATATAATAGTTTAGTATTTTATGCATCATATGATAAAAAAATTATTTCAATGGCTTACATAATATTTGCAAATAATAAAATGCATTATCACTTATCTGCTTCAGATAGAAAATATCAACATTTAGCAGCAACAAACCTTTTGTTGTATGAAACTGCGTGTTGGGGCTGCGAAAATGGTTATAAATCCTTTCACTTAGGGGGGGGATTAGGAAGCGAAGAAGATAATTTATATAAGTTTAAGAAAGCTTTTAATAAGAATTCTGAAACACGTTTTTCTATAGGCAAAAAGATATTTAATCAAAAAAAATACAAGGAATTGATGGAAATTAGAGCATATGATGTTCTTGATGAAAACAAAAGAGATTTTTTTCCTGAGTATAGGAGATGATTATATGTTGAGAATAACTTCTAAAATCAATTTAAAATTACAATTTTTTTTAAAATATATATTTGATTAGGCTTAGACTACTATGTTTATACAAACATATCCTTATTAGATATGGAAAAGTAGTTATCAATATTAGAAGATTCAAATTATATTGTTCCCCTTACAAAAATGTAATATGTACATAATATTCCGCGAAAGTAGAATCGAACATAAAAAGTATTGATTTAGATAATACATACAATAAATATTTGAAGGAGAATTTGAAATGAAAAAAATATTAATAATGACAAACAGTGATACAGGGTTATATCTATTTAGAAGAGAATTAATAGAGATTTTATCGCAAATATATGAAATACATGTCTCTGTACCAAGGGGGAAATATCGGAATGATTTACAGGGAATTGGATGTATAATGCACGACATTTTAATTAATCGAAGAGGTACCAATCCTATAAAAGAATTGCTTTTATTTTTACATTATATAAGATTAATAAGAAATATTAAACCTGATTTAATTTTGACGTACACAATTAAACCTAACATATATGGCGGATTTGCTTCGAAAATTACAAAAACACCTTTTATTGTTAATATCACTGGATTAGGATCCTCTTTTAAAAAAAAAGGGTTGTTAAGAATAATTGTTTCAAAGTTGTATAAAAATTCTTTGATTAATTCAGATATGATTTTTTTTCAAAACAAGAATGACAAAGATGTTCTAATAAATTTAGGCGTTTCTGAAAAAAACGCAAAAATCCTTCCCGGTTCTGGGGTAAATTTAGAACATTTTATATATCAAGAATATCCAGATAATAAGACTATAAATTTCTTGTTCATAGGAAGAATAATGCGTGAGAAGGGTATTGATTTATATTTGAAAGCTTCAAAAAAAATTAAGAATATTTATCCTAATACGATGTTCCATATTGTTGGAGAATTCGAAGAAGACTATAGAACAATTATGGCAGAATATATTAATGAAAAGTATATTAAATATCATGGAAATGTTGATGAAGTAAGGAACTATTATAAGTTTGCTCATGCAATCGTGTTACCAACATTTCACGAAGGTATGTCAAATGTATTATTAGAATCAGCAGCTTCCGGAAGGCCAGTAATTGCATCAAAAATTCCTGGCTGTGAGGAAACATTTGATGAAAATATTAGTGGGTATGGATTCGAAATGAATAAACAACAAGAACTGGAGTTGACATTAGAAAAATTCATTAAATTACCATATCAAGAAAAAATTAAAATGGGTTTAAGAGGAAGAAAGAAGATTAGTAGAGAATTTGATAGAAAATTAGTTGTTAATGCATATATTAAAAGCATAGCCGATATTTTGGGTAATGTGTAGGAATATGAAACTGCTTCTAAAATAGATGTTCAATATAAAAATATACAGAGGTGATCAAAATTAATTTATATAAGAAGAAAATCTCATTACTAATTCCTCAAATGAGATATGGTGGGGCGGAAAGAGTTGTTTCAAGATTAACCGAATTTTTGGGAAGTAAATATGAAGTATATGTTGTTGTTTTTGATAAAACAAATATGACATATAATATTGAAGCGGAATTGATATCTCTCAATCTAAAGCCTGAACTAGATAGAGGGATTATTAGAAAATTATTATTTGCATACCAAAGAATAAAAAAATATAAAAAATTTAAAAAAAAGTATAAAATTGATATTACTTATAGTTTTGGTGATTCTGCCAATTTAGTAAACGTATTTTCTAGATATAACGATACAAAAATAACTTCTATTAGAGGGTATAAAAGGTTAAAATATGAAAAGAAATTTACAGGTTTAATAATAAAATTAGTTCATAAGCTGATTCTTAAAATGTCGGACAAAGTTGTTGCTGTTTCTGAAGAAATTAAAAACCGTATAGTAGATATTCACAAAATACCGAGAGAAAAAATTCATACTATTTACAACGGATACGATGTTAATGAAATAAAGAGATTGTCTATGGAAGTGATAGATGAATCTGACGAGCATATGTTTAACAATAAGTTTGTTTTTATATCGATTGGAACATTAAGGTATGAAAAAGGGTATTGGCATCTAATTAAGTCTTTTGCAAAAATGAAGAAGGATAATAAAAATATATCACTTATTATTTTAGGGCAAGATTATAACCATTACAAAGAAAAATTAAATAAACTTTGTGAAGATTTAGGTGTTAAAGATGTATATCTTTTAGGTTTTAAGGATAATCCATATAGATATATTCGTAGAGCGAATGTGTATGTGCTATCTTCAGTATTTGAAGGTTTTCCTAATGCTTTGGTTGAAGCTATGTGTTGTGGAATTCCAATCATATCTAATGATTGTCAATCTGGTCCAAAAGAAATTTTAAATGATAAAAGTGGTATAAACTGTTTAAATAGAAAAACATTCAATGTGACAAAATTTGGAATTTTAACTAAAACTTTAAATGTTTCTGAAAACTTTAATGTAATCCTAGATGAAACAGACTATTATTTATTTGATGCAATGACTTATGTAAAAGAGCAGTATGACGAATTATTATTTAATTCAACTAAAAAGTGCTTGGAATTTTCATATGAAAAGTGGATAAATAAGCATTATGATTTATTTAATACTAATTTTTAAAATATATGAGGTGAAATATGATATCTAGAATTTTTAAATTTATTTTTTTAACTTTTACAAGAGATCCACATCGGATTTCTAAATTTTATATGAAAAAAGGTGTGAAAATGGGATATAATACACAAATTTTTCATGATGTTACATTTGGTTCTGAACCATATTTAGTTAAATTAGGTAACAATGTCAAAATAACTAATAATGTTCATTTTATAACACATGATGGAGGAATACATGTTTTTCGCACCCAAGGAAAACTTGTTGATGGTGATGTTTTTGGAAGGATTGTTTTGGGAGATAACATTTTTGTTGGGAACAATGTATGTTTTTTGCCTGGTATAACTATCGGAAATAATTGTGTTATAGGTACAGGAAGTATTGTGACAAAATCTTTTCCATCCAACGTGGTAATAGCAGGAATCCCTGCTAAAATAGTCAAGACTTTAGATGAATACTATTCTAAAATTAATTCTAAAGCCATTCCAACTAAAGGAATGTCACCTAAAGAAAAGAAAGAATACATAACTACAAATTTATAAAGCGAGTATGGAGGTAAGCATGAAAACTAATTTAAAATATTTTGTCCCTATTCTTACTATTATAGGACTATTTTTAAGAGATATTTTAGAAATAGATATTACTATGACATACTTCTTAATAGTTCTTTCAGTAGTATTAATTACACAAGACATAAACGGGGTTGTGTCAAGTATAGTTTTTTTACTGCCATATGAAAATTCGATTATGATAACTGTACTTTTTATCGTTGCCATTTTTACTATTTTGATTAAAAATAATGTTAAATTTAATTTTAATTTTTTATTAGTATTAATAATTTTAATTATTTTTTGGGAGTTGTTACACTCTTTCAATTACACTTTTTCCATCAACCTTTATGTAAAATTTTCTGCTGCTTTAATTCTTTTCCTCTTAGTTTATTTTCAAAAAAACCAAATTAAGTGGAAATCTATAATTTGGTTTTACATTTTTGGAGTATTTTCATTCGTTTCTTTGGTTATATTGAAGCAAAGTTTGATTGGAGGGCTATCAATTTCAGCTATTTCATCATCATTTGACCGTCTGGGTGATTATTATGACATCTTTATAGGTTATGATTTATATAACAATCCAAACGCTATAGGATTGCAACTAAATATGGCAACCTCTCTTCTGTTTATAGATTTAATTTTATTTAAAAAGCACAGTTTCTACAAAATTACACTAATATTGTTTTTTACATTTGTTGGATTAATTACTCAATCTAAAACTTTTATTGTTGTTTTGTTATTCCAGATATTATACGTAATGACTTTTGGTAGTAAGACCTTTAAACAATTAGTATATAGATTTGCATTAATTATCACTGGAGGATTAATAATTTATGCTGGAACATTGCATTATTTCCCCAGTTTAATGGACAGACTGTTTCTTAGATTTTCTGGAGATTACTTTTTTTCAGGCAGAGATTTAATTTTTGAACAATACAATCAAATTGTATTGTCAGATATCAAACATTTTTTCTTTGGTACTGGAATACAAATAATTAATATTAAAAGTGGCTTGACTTCCAATCCACACAATATGTTACAAGAAATTATTGTTGCGTGGGGATTTGTTGGACTAATTTGGTTCGCACTATTTATAATATATATTTTGATGGATTCATACAAGCATTTTAATCGAAAAGTGACATTTAAAAAATTTATGATGTATTTAATTCCTCTGACAACACTTCTAATTTCTACACAAGCTTCAAGACTTTTTGGTAAACCTGAAATAATTGCAACATTTATAATTGTAATTGCCGCAATTTATGATAAAAGATACTTAAACAGAGAATTGGTGAAAAGAATATGAATAATAAAATAATATTATTAACAAAAGATGCATTATTAAGGACATATTTACCTGTATATGGAAATAAATTTTGGCAAACCCCTAACATCGATGCTTTAGCTAGAAAGGGCACTAAATTTAATAATCACTATACTGCAGCTCCATCAACAGCTATGTCTTTTTCAAGTATGTTTACTGGTAAATATGCATATCAATTTGATAGAAAATTGTACTCAAAATTGAGTGAAAAAGATGAGAGTGAAACTATTTTTGATATTTTAAATAGTAAAGGATATAAATGTCATATAGTTTGGAGCCCAAATTATATGACTAAAGCATTACCATATGCAAAGACATTTGGAGAACCAAATACAAAGTTTCATTCAATAGACATAAATCAGCCTGTTGGCCCACATTTAACTTCTGTTGTTCCATTGGAACGTAACAAACTTTTAGAATCCCAAACAATGAATCTCATTTATGATATTATTGATAAATTAAAAAAAGAAAGTGATTTACTGTTTCTTTGGATTCACTTACCTCATGTTTTGTTAGGAAGGAAATCCTATGGAGATGATATAGATTTATTAGATGATATTGTCGGAAAATTGAGAAATGCTTTTGGTGATGAATCAATATATTTATCTGCTGATCATGGACATATGAATGGTTCAGACTCAAAGTGGGGATATGGATTTGATTTAAATGAAAATGCAATCAAAATACCTTTGATTACTCCAAAATTTAATAATATAACAACAATTAATAATTTAACAAGCAGCATAGATTTACGTGACATTATTTTGAGTCATAAAGTCCCAAAACATGATTACGTGATTTCCGAAACAGCCTACTATTGTCAATTGCATAGAAAGATGGCAATAATAAAAGATAAATATAAATATGTGTTTAACAAAAAAGAAAATTCAGAAATGCTATATGATTTAAACTGGGATCCATCTGAAAGTGTAAATTTACTTGAAATGAAAGTTTACGATATTGACAGAAGAAGATATAATAAACTTGACGAAGTATATTTCTATCCATTTTGGGAGGAAGTAATTATTGAGTTAAATTATTTTAGAAAAATTAAGTCGTTAATATGGAAAGAGTGTTATAAAAATTCGTTTGGCAAATTTTTGTGGATTGTATTAAATCACATAAAAAAAGCAATTTTACATATTTACAATAAAATAATGCTTAAGAAAAAACGCGTGAGAAAATGATTGATAATCAAATAAAAATAGATAAATCAATCATAAAAGGGTCGAGTTGGCAATTTGCCTCAATTGTAATTAACTCAATAGTATCAATAACACTTATAGCAGTCTTAGCTAGACTTGTTATTCCTGAAGCTTTCGGTGTAATAACTATGGCTAACTCAGTTATTATATTTGCTCAACTGTTATCTGAAATGGGTGTGGAACAATATATAATTCGCAAAAAAGAGATTAACGATAAAATTTTAAGTTCAGTATTGTTAGCTTCAATTATCATTTCTGTGTTAACATATTTTTTACTGTTTTTTGCCGCACCTGTGATATCTAATTGGTACAATGAGGAGAGTTTAACGCTAATTGTCAGAGTCGTTGCACTTACTTTAATTATTTCGAGATTTGGTAAGATTCCTAGAGCATTTTTACAAAGAGAGATGAAGTTTAAAAGTGTTGTAATAATTGATTTAATATCATATATAATAGGATATGCTGTTGTTGGTATAGTTTTAGCATTTTTCGGTTTTGGTGTTTGGGCAATTGTTATTGCAAGAATATCTCAAACTATTATACAATCAGCCTTGCTTCTCATTTTCCACTCTGTTAAATTTAAATTCATTTTATCATTATCGGAACTTAAAAGTATTTTTAAATTTGGGTTTAGATTAGTGGTATTGCAAACTATTAATAATTTTGCTAATCAAGTTGATTATATTTTAATTGGTAGGTTTTCTTCCTCTTTAAATTTAGCATACTATGAGAGGTCATTTAAAATCATGACTATTCCAGTATCATATATTGGGACTGTCTTTGATAAAGTTTTATATGCATATTTTTCAAAAGTTCAATCTAATGAACATATGATTATTGCTACGTTCGAATCTATATTAAGGGTAATTTTTGCTATTGCAATACCTATTCAGTTACTTATTTACATGTTAAATAGTGAAATTATATTAATTATTTTAGGAGAAAAATGGTTAAATACTGCACCAATTCTTGCTAGTTTATCAATTGGTATAGTTTTTAGATCATCAATAGGTGTTATGGATGCATTGGTGCGTTTACGTGGAGAGATGAATAAGAGTTCAGTTGTGAAATTAATTTACGTAGTTTTGCTTATTGTTATTGTGGCTTTAGGTCTTCAATACAAAGATGTATATTTTGTTGCTTTGTACGTTAATATTGCTGTATTTATAAACTTTATATTAATGATATTATTATCAAGTAGGATAAATAATCACAATCATTTTAAAGTTTTAAAATCTTTAGTAAATATAATGTTGATGAACATCATTCCTTTTATGGTGTTAAACATGCTTCTTCCTCATTTATCTTTTAATGGTCTATGGCTGTTTATAAATCCAGTTGTTGTTTTTTTATTATATTTCATAATTTTACTTGTATTAGTTTTAATATTTCCAAAATCAATAAGTGGTGATTATCATACATTAATTAATACATTGAAAAATTTAATGAAAAGAGGTGTAAATAGTGTTAAAGAATAGAGCAATCAATTATTTTGTGAACAAAAATTTTGAGTGGTGGATTGATAGCGGGACCCTATTGGGTTTTGTCCGAGAAAACAACTTGCTTAAAGGGGATACCGATATTGATATAGGTATAAAAAATGTTACAGAGCATCAGATAAATGAAATTTTAAGTACAGATTATTTTAAGGATTATGTTAAAGTTGTTTATACGTACTTTGGTATGGTATATAAAGTCAAATTATTGCCTAGAAACCTCCGTGATTTGAAAATTGATATTAATATATTCTTCTTCGATCCAATTTCTGAAAACTATTTTTCACCACAAGGTATAAAGAAAAACAGTAAAAAATTAAGTTTGAAGATTAAGCAGAAACTTATCGATATTAGAAAAGGTAATACTATTGGTAGTAAAAAGAAATATGTTACTATCATATATAGATTAATATCTAAAACTTTCAAATTAATTCACAAAAACAGACCTGTTATTATGGATATGTCAAAACTTGAAGGCAAATATTATGATATTAGATATTGGATTATACCTAATAAATATCTTCGTCAAATAATTAAATACCAGAAATTGCCAGTTCCTACCGAATATAAACAATACTTAACATATAGGTATCAAAATTGGAGAGTACCAAATAAAAAATGGATATTTACAAGAGATGATGGTGCTTTAAAAAGTTTAAGTCATAACAAAAAAGATAGATTATCAAATATAATAAGAGGAGAGATGAAATAATGATTTCAATTGTAGGTCTTGGGTATGTAGGTATGCCAATTGCAGTTACATTCGCAGAAAGAGGACAAGAAGTAATAGGATTTGACATTAATAAAAGTAAAATTGAATTATATAAAAAAGGTATTGATAATACTGGGGAAATTGGTGATGATAGGTTAAAAAACGTTCAAGGTTTATTATTCACTTCAAATGAAGACGATTTAAATAGTTCTGATTTTTTTATTGTTGCTGTTCCTACGCCTGTTAGAGCGGATAAAGTTCCAGATTTAACTCCAGTTATTAAAGCAACTGAAATCGTAGCACGTCATCTAAAAAAAGGAGATTGTGTTGTATTTGAATCAACTGTATATCCTGGAACAACCGAAGAGGTGTGCGTGCCCATATTAGAAAATATTTCGGGGCTTAAATTTTGCGAAGACTTCAAGGTAGGTTATTCTCCGGAACGAATAAATCCAGGTGACCAAATACATCGTTTAGAATCTATAGTAAAAGTTGTGTCTGGCTGTGATGAAGAGAGTTTAAATAAAATTGCTAGTATTTATGAAATTGTCATCGATGCAGGCGTGTATAAAGCATCATCAATCAAAGTGGCAGAGGCTGCAAAAGTTATCGAAAACACTCAAAGAGATTTGAATATTGCATTTATGAATGAGTTATCCATTATTTTTGATAAAATGGGAATCGATACTTTAGAAGTATTAAAAGCCGCTGGGACAAAATGGAATTTTCTTAATTTTAGACCAGGACTTGTTGGTGGACATTGTATAGGAGTGGATCCATATTATTTAACATATAAAGCACAAACATTGGGATATCATCCTCAAATAATACTAGCTGGTAGAAGGCTAAATGACGGTATGGGTAAACTAATTGCTGAAAAAACGATAAAAAATCTTATTAAAAACAATGTAACAATTAAAGGTTCTAAAGTATTAGTTATGGGATTAACATTCAAGGAAGATTGCCCTGATTTAAGAAACTCAAAAGTAATTGATATAATTAATGAATTAAAGGCTTATGAAGTTAATGTTGTTGTTACAGATGAATTGGCAGACAATAAAGCTTCAAGAAACGAATATGGAGTTGATTTGATTAATATTGAGAGTGTAAAAAATGTAGATGCTATTGTACTCGCTGTTGCTCACAAACAATATAAAACATTTAAGCAAGTCGATTTTAATAAAATATATAAAAAAGATTTGTTGAAGAAAACTATGATTGACGTTAAGTCGATTTTGGATAGAAATGAATTTGATGATAGTTATCATATTTGGAGGTTATAAATGGAATATCAATTTGAAAAAGGAACTGTATTTTTAGTCACAGGATGTGCTGGATTTATAGGATCAAATTTAACAGAATTTATTCTGAATTTAGGCTTTAAAGTTAAAGGATTAGATAATTTTTTAACAGGAAAAAAAGAAAATATGAGTGATTTTATTGATAATCCAAACTTTTTTTTTATTGAAGGCGATATAAGAGATATGGGTGTGTGTGAAAATGCAGTAAGAAATGTGGATTATGTATTACATCAAGCTGCACTAGGTTCTGTTCCAAGATCAATTAATAATCCAAATACATCAAATGATGTAAATGTGACTGGATTTTTAAATATGATTACTGCTGCAAAAAGCGCAAAAATAAAAAAGTTCGTTTATGCATCTAGTTCTTCTGTGTATGGTGATCATCCTAAATTACCAAAAGTGGAAGGTGTTGAAGGTAGATTATTGTCCCCTTATGCATTAACTAAACATATTAATGAAGAATATGGTAGATTATTCTATGAGTTGTATGGACTTCCTACAATAGGCTTAAGGTACTTTAATGTATTTGGCAAAAGACAAGATCCATTTTCAATATATGCAGCTGTAATTCCTATTTTTCTAAAAAAATTATTAATTGGTGAATCACCAGTGATAAATGGGGATGGAACTTATTCTAGAGATTTTACTTATGTTAAAAATGTCATAGATGCAAATCTTAAAGCTTGCTTAAGTGAAAATGAAGCATTCGGAAAAGCGTTTAATATTGCATATGGTGGAAGAATTAATCTTAATGAATTATATGCAGAGCTAAACAAAGCTTTAGGGATAAATATTCCAGCAAAATATGGTCCTATAAGAGCAGGGGATATACCCCACAGTAATGCTGATATATCAAAAGCAAAGAAAATATTGAAATATGATCCAAAATATTCATTCAGTACAGGAATAAAGTTAGCAATAGATTGGTACAAAGAGAATTTATAAATAGAAGGAGAAAAGGAAATGAAAAAAGTATATTTAGCAATGAGCGCAGATATTATCCATGAAGGACATATCAAGATTATAAACGAAGCAAAAAAATACGGAGAAGTAATAATTGGATTATTAACTGATGATGTTATTTCAACTTACAAGAGATTTCCTCTATTAGACTTTATGCAACGAAAAATGATAATTTCTAATATTAATGGAATTAAAGATGTTGTTGAACAATCAACACTGGATTACACAGAAAATTTAATGCTAATTAAGCCTGACTTTGTTATACATGGTGATGACTGGAAAGTTGGACCTCAAAAACCAATTAGAGACAAGGTTATTAAAGTTTTAGAATCAATTGGAGGAGATTTAATCGAGATACCCTATACAACAGGAATTTCGATATCAGCCTTGGAACAAGCTTTACAAGAATTAGGAATAACACCACAAGTGAGAAGAGCAAAGCTTAAACGCCTAATTAATTCAAAAGACTTTGTTACTATTATCGAAGCGCACAATGGACTTACGGGATTAATTGCTGAAAAGACTTATGTTGAAAAAGACGGTAAAAAAGTTTCTTTTGATGGAATGTGGATTAGTAGTTTATGTGATTCTACTGCAAAAGGGAAACCTGATATTGAATTGGTAGACTTAACTTCAAGGTTAAATACAATTAATGAAGTAATTGAAGTTACTACAAAACCAATAATTCTTGATGGAGATACTGGCGGAAAAGTTGAACATTTTGTATATACTGTCAGGACTTTAGAAAGACTTGGAGTTTCTGCAGTTATTATTGAAGACAAAGTAGGTTTAAAGAAAAATTCTCTTTTTGGGACATCTGCTAAGCAAAAACAAGACACTATAGAAAATTTTCAACATAAAATAAGAGAAGGAAAAAAAGCTTTAGTTACAAAAGATTTTATGATTATATCTAGAATTGAATCACTTATATTAAAACAAGGTCAAGCTGATGCATTAAAGCGTGCGCATGCATATATTGAAGCAGGAGCAGATGCGATAATGATTCATTCAAAAGAGAAGGATTCTAAAGAAATAACTGATTTTTTAGATGAGTTTAGAAAAGTAAATAATATTACTCCTATAGTTGTTGTACCGTCTTCTTATAATACTATTACTAATCAAGAATTAAGTGACCATGGAGCAAATGTAATTATTTATGCAAATCAGCTAATTAGGTCAGCTTTCCCTGCGATGCAAAAAGCAGCTAAAACAATACTTGAAAATAGTAGAGCTAAAGAAGTAGATGATTTCTGTATGAACATAAAAGAGATTATTACTTTAATACCTGAGAGGTAAATATAATGATTAATACAAAAGAATTTTATTTAGAACTAAAGAATAATGATGTCAATTTTTATACGGGAGTCCCTGACTCTTTGCTAAAGTATTTTTGTGCTTGTATATCAGATAATGAATCGGAAAATCATATCATTGCTGCTAATGAAGGAAACGCTATTGCGATTGGAACGGGGTACTACCTTGCTACAAAAAAAATCCCATTAATATATATGCAGAATTCTGGGATTGGTAATACTGTTAATCCTATTATATCTTTAACAAGTGATTCTGTTTATTCTATCCCATTATTATTGATAATAGGATGGCGGGGACAACCAGGAATAAAAGATGAACCTCAGCATATAAATCAAGGAAAGATTACTGAGGATTTGTTAAAAGTATTAGATGTGGAGTATGAGATACTATCAATAGAAGAAGACGAATACAAGGAGCAAATAAACAGATTATTATTAAAAGCAAAAACAGATCTTAAGCCTAAAGCATTAATAGTAAGAAAAAATAGCTTTTCAGATTATTCATATAAAAATGATATTAAGTACATAACAGATATTTCAAGAGAGGATGCATTAGAAGTTATTTTAGATAATCTGGATAAAAGCACTTATGTATTTTCAACAACAGGGAAAACATCTAGAGAAGTCTTCGAACTTAGAGAGAAATATAATCAGACACATGAAAAAGACTTCTTGACAGTAGGATCAATGGGACATACATCAAGTATTGCTTTAGGATTTTCAAAATATAATTTGGCTAATACTATCTGTATTGATGGAGATGGAGCATTGCTAATGCATTTGGGATCACTTGCTGTAAATAAATCCCATGGGAAAGAGAATTTTAAATATATTCTAATAAATAATTATTGTCATGAATCAGTAGGTGGACAAAAAACAGTATTTAATAATGTTAATGCAACTCAATTATTTAAATCAGTAGGTTTTTATTATTGTAAAACTGTTGATAATCTTGCTGATTTAGAAAAAGTTCTGAAATCTAAAGAATTCATAAATAATAGTTATGCAATTGAAGTTCTTGTTCGAACTGGTGCACGTAAAGATTTAGGAAGACCAACTATTTCTCCTAAAGAATGTAAAAACAATTTAATGAGGAAGATATAATAATGGATGTTTTAATATTTAACTCAGGATATGGTAAGAGAATGGGGGACTTAATTAAAAACTCCCATAAATGTCTTTTGGATGTTTATGGTGAAAAATTGATAACAAGGCAATTAAGAATACTATCAAAGTTCAATATTGAGAGAGTAATTATTACTACAGGTCCTGCAAATGAAATGGTAGTCAATGAGGTCAATAAAAACGAATATCCATTTGAACTTGTTTTTGTACACAGTAACGAATACATGAGTACTAACTATATATATTCAATGTATCTGTGTAGAGAGTTGCTGATAAATGATACAGTTATTTTACATGGTGATTTGGTTTTCAATAGAAATTTAGTATCTCGATTGTTGAATGATAAAAGAGAAAACTTAGTAATCGTTGATTCAGAGATTGAATCATACGATAAAGACTTTAAAGCCTTAACGAATGAAAAATTAGAAGTTAAATATATTTCTACTAAGATTGAAAATCCTTCTTATGGGTTGCAGCCATTATATAAATTATCCTCTAAAAGCGTTATTAATTGGATGAACCAAGTTGAAATTTATATTATAAATGGAAAAACTTCAGTTTATGCAGAAGACGCACTAAATGACATTTTGAAAGAAAACATTAATTTAGAAGGAGTACTTATAGGAAATGATTATTGTTCAGAAATCGATAATCCAAAAGATTATAAAAAAATATTAAAAGATTTAGCAGGTAGTGACTTCAATCAAACCTCTTATGTTGGAGATATATATTTCAAGTTACAGGAGATACTTAGTAAAGATTCAAGAGTTCTTGTCGTTTATTTTTCAGCAATTAAGGATAAAATTTCATTAGTCTTTAAAGATTATAATTTCGTAAATTTTATTGAATACAATGAAAGTAATCCCGATATAGATGATATATTAGTCTATAAATCGCATCTCATAGATACGGAAACAGATTATGTGATTTCCATTGGTGGCGGGAGTGTAATTGATTTTTCTAAAGTTTTGATTCATAACTCTAAATCCAATGCTAATCATATTGCTATACCTACTACTTGTGGAACAGGAAGTGAATCAACACACTTTGCTGTGTATTATGAAAATGATAAAAAGTATTCTTTGAAGGATAAATCCTTGTTACCTGAATATCTAATCTTAGATTTTACATTTTTAATAACTTTGCCAAAAAAAATACTAATTAGTAGCGTTTTAGATGCTTTTTCACAGGCCATTGAATCTTTTTGGTCTAGAAGTAGTTCTATTGATTCGAAAAAAATGTCCTTAAAAGCCTTGAAAATAATTGTTCCCTTGTTACGAAGGAATCTTCTTGATTTGAGTGATACTGAACTTGAAAATTTGTTGATAGCATCAAATTATTCAGGTAAAGCAATTAATTTAACTACTACCACGGCTGCACACGCATTTTCTTATAACATTACAAAAATGTTTAATGTTCCTCATGGGATTGCAGTATGTAAATCAATATTGAATATTTGGGAATATCATATGTTAAATATTGAAGATTTCGAACAAAAAATGGAAGTTATAAATAATGTTTTAGGATATACAAATTCACGAGATACTATTGAGGAGCTTAAAACTATTTTTCAAAATCTTGATGTCAATGAAAGAATTATATACACTCAATCTCAACTTGATTACTTAGTAAGTAATGTTAATATAGAGCGATTAGGTAATAATCCATATAAATTTAATATGGTTGAGATTCGCGATATATATTTAAAGTCATTATAAATCAGCAACTATGATTAATCTAAGTTTCTGATGTAAATATTAAAGGTGAAAAACTATTTTAATTAAGTCTTTCACCTTTTTTTAATTATGTTATTAAATTTAGTTGCCTTTATGTACTGCTTTTTCTTTATACATTAATTTATCACATAAAATAAATAATTCATCAGCATCATTAATACCATCTTTTTTTCTACAAGTATAGCCAACGCTGTATTTAATTTCAATATCCTTATGTGCTTTATTGTACATATGAGTTTTATCTTTAAGTTTACTTAGAAAGTACGATATTTCATAATCCGTATCACCTTTGTACATAACTAAAAATTCATCTCCACCAATTCTTGAAATAGTGGCTCCAATCGGCGCTGTCAGTCTTAGAAAATGAGCAAACGCAATTAATACATTATCTCCCTCTTTATGGCCAAAATTATCATTTATTTCTTTGAAGTCATCTAAATCAAACAATATTAAGGTAAGAGTTTCATTTTGGTGTAATAGGTGTTCTAAGTACTCATTAGCTATCAACCTTGTATATAGTTTTGTTAGGTAATCTTTGGAATTGCTTATAGTCTCAGTATAGATATAAGCAATTACAACACCTAAACCAACGAAAGCCCACATGATTAGGATTCCAAAAAATAACATTTGTAATAATCCCCCAATAAATGGTACAAGTAAGAATACATATGTACTTAATAAAATTTGTTTTTCAATATTTTTTCTATTACGATATGTCATAATTAATATATATCCTAACAGTAAAAAAGTAGAAATAAATCCTAACATCATAAATGGTTCCCTTTGGTATACATTTACAGCATTTATACTGAATACAATTGGATAGAAGAAATTGATAGTGATTAAGACTAAAGAGAAAACAAATACATGCATATAGTAAAAACGTTGTTTTAGACGTTCTCTAGATTTAAAATTCATATAATCAACATAGCAAGCAAATAAGCCAACGACTGCAGTACCTAAAACAAAGAAGACAGCATTGAAGAAATAATTAAATACCCTTGCATAACTAGCATCAATACCATCGAAAGTCCAAGAGAGGATTTCTATAACGAGCATTATACAAGTAGCGCCAATGATCCCTCTAAGCAAGCGACTTGAATACTTAAAACCCTCTTTTTTTACGTAAATAGTAATAAATAAAATCATTAATAATATAAAAGAATAAATGTTTAAAACAAAACTATCGTAAAAATTCATAGTTTTCCCCTTTCTTTTTAGCGACTATATATATTGTAAATAGTATATAATACTTAATGCAATGTTTCAAGGCGGTAGAGATAAAGGATATTATTTGAAGAGATAATATTTTATATAGTTAATAATAGTCATTATAATTGAAAGAACTAATTATGGGGTGCTCCCAAAATTATCTCTTTCAATTTATGTGTGTGATTTAACGAAGTATTAGATTACATGTATTTCTTTGATTAGGAATTCAGTTCCAGTAATAATATCAATCTGGGCCCTTTACATTTATGACTATTATTGTGTTTAGAAACTAAGTTGTAGGCAAACCCACAATCATTACAATTACCGATTTCTGTGATGGATATCGCCAAAAAATGTGGGTTTAGTGATATTAAGTACTTGAATAGTTTAATGCAAATATTTCAATATGACCTCTCTTAAATATCGCAAGTTATTATATGAAAAAATTGATTCTGAAAAGAAAATTTAAATATGAGTGAATTCACAACAGAGCTTCGTCTTTGTTTAAAAAGAATAGAAGAAAAAAATAACTTTGAAGATACTTACGGATTAATTAATAACTAATTGAATTTTTAGATTTCAGTATAAGTAGTTTGAAAAGATGATTAAGATATTAATAAAATAATAATAAGAAAGTTGATTGCAGTAGAAGTTTTATTGCTATAATGATTCTCGCGTGGTATATGATTAGTTATATATATTATATCAATCTATATAATATATATTGAATTGAGTTTTGATTGTGATATAATAAAAATAGAGGTGAGTTATATGCTATTTAAACCAAAGTCGAAAAGTGAAAGTATGGATACGCTTTGTCAAGCCATACTTCAATTAAAAACCGTTGAAGAATGTTATCGTTTTCTTGAAGATTTATGCACAATGGATGAGCTAAAAAAATTATCTCATAGAATAGATGTAGCAGTCCTATTATTTCATAAAGCATCTTATGAAAAAATAAGGATTCTGAGAAATGCTTCAACCACTACAATTGGAAGAGTTAATAAATCTTTGAAGTATGGAGCTGATGGTTATAAAACTGTGTTTTTCCGTATGAAGGACAAGTTCTAAATCAGTAAAAATATCCAAATATATTAATTAAAAACAAACATATACTAAAAGTCATCAATTTTGATGACTTTTTTATTTGCGTGACATAATATGACGCAATCATAAAAAACCGCTTTAGCGCGTTAGAGTGCTGTCACGGAATTAACAAAAATATGCTAAAAAAAACGGTTAAGTCATTGATATAATAAATAATCAATACTATAATTTTCATAAATTGATAACAAAAATTTCGTAAGTTTTGAACATATACCAATGAAATTATATATAAAAAAAAAGAACTTACACTTGATTATCATTTTTTAATATATTTATTTAACAGGAGGGATATAGAATGAAAAGAGTCAAATCATTAGCAATTTTTCTTATTGTTTTAGCATTATCGGTACTAATTATTAGTTGTGGAGGAGATACTACGGATAGTAATATAACTACCTCACCAGAACAAACCAGTATTGTTGGGGAGTATATAGTTGATATTACAGATTTAGGGATGCCATTACAATTGTATTTAAAAATAGATAGTAATGATGAATTTTTTCTGTCTTCTGACAGAACATATTCCGTTGATAAAGGTCATGGAACTGTGGGAAACAGTCAAGATACATATATGTTGATATATAGTGATTCCACTGCAGATAACCCTAAAACTTCTACATTTACTATGGACAATAATAATATACATTTTTCAACAAATTTAGCTTATGGATCTTCAAGTTTGCCCGCTTCCAAAGTCGATGAAAATGATCCAGACATAACCTATTACCTAGTTGGTAAAACGTTATTATACGATGATTATTATGGAGAGTTTGGTGGACAACATTCTGTAACAGCTATGGGAGGCGAAATAAACTATGAGTATTTCCTAAAGCTTGGTGAAGGAAGAGAGTTCTCTTATGTTAGTAATTTTGTCATGGGTGGGACTGATAATCAATACACTGAATCTGGATATTTTGATATTGTGAATGGTCAAATAACTCTAAAAATTGATGGAGAAGATGATGTGATTGGTACTTTTGATTCATCAAAAAATCTTACAATTCCTGTTAAACCATCCAGTATGGGAGCAAGAGAAGAACGAGTTTTACAAGAAGCAATAACTGCAGGTTGTGCAAATACTTATTATGGCCATCTTAGTAATTCAATCAATGGCCTCACTATGTATGATACAACCATAACTTTAGTATTAGACAAATTTGGAGGATATAGTTATTCTGCAGTAGATACAGTTAGTGGTACTGTAAATGAAACTGGTACTTTTGTTATAGATGAAAATACAATTACATTTAGTCCATTAAACTCGGATAGCGAGTACACAGCTACTTTGGAGAACTATGTACTTAATAGTGAGTTTTTAGTATCCCCAGAAGCTACAAGTCGACTTGAAGGAACTCTATATTGTCAAACTATTCAAGGTGATTTTAGTGCTGAAGGAGAAGATGAACTAGAAAACACATATCAGGCGTCTCTAACACTTAACAATGATGGTACTTTTGTTTTACTAATAACGGATGATGGTGATCAAACTATTATTTCAGAAACAGGAACATTTATGGTTAATAGAATTATGTTTGTCCAACTTGTATTAACAGCAAGCGACGAAACAACGTATACATGTGTTGTTTCAGAAGTAGGATTAAATGTGAATATAGATGTAGATGAGGGAGTATCAGTTGGATTTATTTTGATGAAAACTGAGTAATAAATAAAACAAAAAAAATAGAAAAAAATTAAATAAAACGGAGGAAAAAAATGAAAAAACTATTTTTATTAGCATTATCATTTGTTATAACTTTTGCATTTGTTTCTTGTGCTGATGATACAACAACAGTGACAACAACAGCAGCTGAAACAACAGTGACAGAAACAACAGTGGTAACAACTACAGCAGTAATAACTACGTTGGATACAACTTCCGCTGCAACAACTACAGTTGCAGATGCTGTTCTAGCAGAGATGTATGAAGGAAGTCATTCCGTATCAGCAATGGGTAGTGATGTTTCATATTACTATTCAATTACTTTTGCTGCAACAGAATACGCATTTCATTCTGAATTTGAAATGGGTGGAGAAACATACTATTTTGATGAAACAGGAACTTATAGTGTTTATGGTAATGAGTTAACTTTAACTCCTGATGGAGAGAGTGCTGTTACAGGAACCATTTCAGATGGATCAGTTAACATTGCAGTTAAAGCATCATCAATGGCAACACGAGAAGCTCGTAACTTAACTGAAGTACTCGTTGATAGAACTTATGTTGGGACACACACTGTAAGTGCAATGGGAAGTGATGTAGTATATGTGTACATTATTAAACTTGCTCATGGTATGTATAACTTCTGCAGTGAGTTCGAAATGGGTGGAGAGAGTTATAACTATTTAGAAACTGGGACTTATACAGTTGAAGGAACTGCATTAACATTGACTCCTGAAGGAGAAAGTGCAGTAGTAGGAAGTATCGGTGATGGTGAAATCACAATTTCAATTAAGGCATCATCAATGGCATCTAGAGCAGATCAAACTTTGGAAACTTCTGCGTTAGCTATTAATTATGAAGGATCTCATACTGTATCAGCTATGGGAAGTGATGTTTTATATGAATATACAATTACATTTGTTCAAGGAAATTATGAATTCCACAGCGCATTTACAATGGGGGACACAGAATATACTTACGATGAAATTGGAACTTATTCAGTTTTAGGAACAGAAATAACTATAACACCAGATGGAGAAACAGCTGTAATAGGTTCAATTTTACCAGACGGTACAATTGAAGTCCCTGTTAAAGCATCATCAATGGCAACACGAGGAACACAAGTTTTAACAGAAACTATAGTACAAATAGATGCATAAGGAGATTAATATGAAGAGTGCAGAAAGTTTTTTTAATTGGGCATTTAAAACAAGAGCTAAAACAGTAACAAATTTATGTAATGGTGTAGAAATGAGTAATGAAAAAATATTCTTAAGTTTCTGTTCGCATGATCCTGCATTAGTTTCAAACGGACCAGCTGGACTTAATGCTAGTATCAAAGGTATTGGATTCATGCCAAAACCCGAATATTTAGAAGAAACTCTAGAAGCTTATATTGAACACATCAATACTTATGATAAAGATGATAAAACATATAGTCAACGTGGACTTGAGTTATTGGTCAAATACATGTATGGACCTGAAGCACACAAGCGAATTGATTATACATGCGTAGGTAGTTTAGAGATGGCAAAAAAACATAGCTACGAAAACTACAAGGCAAATCCTGAAGCAACTATTCTTTTTTATCAACCACCAGCAATCTCGTATGAGTTGAGAGGAAAAATGGAAATTCATGATCAAATGGACTCTAACAAAAGAGAGATATATCAACAGTTCTTGAATGCTCAACATGATGTTTATCATAGACCTGATATGACGCGCTGGTTAAAATATCCAGCATATGTATTTCGTATAGAAGAAATCTATGATAACTGTGTATCAAAAGACGGCTTTGGCACAAAGATGAAATATCCTTATTAGTATTTTTGATGATAAAGTAATTTTAGATGGCAAAATCATAACTATTTGATTTTGCCATTTTACTAAAAGGTAAACGAAGAGAGGAAACAAGATGAACAAAAAGATATACATATTATGTTTAAGCGTCATCCTAGTCTTTACCTTAATTGGATGTGAATCCAATAACTATGAATGTAGAGAAGATGAAACAAATACCCTATACGTAGGAGCCGTTGCATCTTCTTTTCCTACATCATATATGCCTTGGTTATCACGGGATGGAATTGCACCAACAATCTCTAGTATGTTATATAATACGTTATTTTCATTTGACGATCTTAAGGGTGAGTTTTTACCATTAATAGCAAAAGAGTGGTATTATGTTGATGATTTTGGAAATCCAATTATTGATTCGAATAACAACATTGATTATGGAGAATTAGAAAATTTATACGCAGATGAAGACTTGGACTATTTAGTAGTAAAAATCATTCTTAACGAGAATGTTTTTTGGAGTGATGGGGAACTTTTAACAGTAGAAGATGTATACTATACTTTTGATGTAGCATGCAATAATGCCTTATCTAATCATGCAGGAGCATTAGCATGGACTTCTGATTTGCATCATTCATATAATAGTGGAAATCTCACACAACAAGGGATATTTACGTACGATCATGAAGCAAATGAGCAAGGATACGCCATTGATGTTTCAGAGAAAGATACAGTAATGTATATACATGTAAATAAAGTATTGGGAGCAGTGACTTCACTGTTTTCAACAATATTAATTTTACCAGAACACATTTGGGCTCCTATTGTAACTGTAGATAATCAGTTAAATAGTAAAAACCCAACTGAAGATACCTTGTATCAATATAAAAACCCGGTAGGTTCTGGACCTTATATTTTAGATGTTGAGAATTCTAATGCTCAAGTAATAAAACTTGTGAGAAATAATCGATATCATCTTACAGATGAGGAAGACTATTTATATAAAGTAGAAAACATAAAATTAATGCTATATCAAGAAGCTAATGTTGCGATATATGCATTGTTAAAAGGTCATATAGATATTTTAGATTCAACTATCAGTTCAAATTATATGTCATTATTTCTTGATAAAGACGATATATATGTGTCAAATTCAGAAGGAATATTTACACAAACACTAGTTTTAAATATGAATCCAGCAACATCTGAAATTACGCCTTTTAGGAGCTTATTAGGAAATGTTGATTTTAGAAAAGCAATTGCTCTGGCCATTGATCAAGAAGAACTAGTTGAAAAAGTATTAAATGGAGCAGGTGTCACTGTTAGTGCAGGTCTTGCTAGTGAGTCTTCACCTGATTTTTACAACGAAGACGCAGATATATTGAGATTTGATTTAGAGCAACGTCTTATAGAGGCAAATGCACTCTTAGATGAGATTGTACCCGAAAGAGACAATGATGGGTATCGTGTTCTTGATGGTGAAAGAATAGAATACAGTATTTTGGGTTCGCCAGGAGAACAAGAGGTTATTTCTAGACTTCAAGTACAATTACATAAAATTGGAATTGAAGTAAATTACGTTGCTAAAGGTTCAGCACCTGAAAAAACTTATTTATATAATTCAAGATTTGATATGACACTTCAAGGAGTGGTTTTTTCGTTATCAAATGCAGATATAATGTATAAAGCTCATTTTGTTACTTTGAGTAACTCTTCAAATTATGGAAGACTAAATAATGATATCCTAAGCGAAAAAATCGAAGAAATGAGATCATCTTTAAATTTAAATCGTAAATATGAATTGATTCGAGAATTACAACTTTTGATAGCTGAGTCATATTACAAAATACCATTATATACATCTAATGTAATATCTGTTGCAAGAACAGATAGATTTACAGGGTATATAACCGAACAGGGAACAACCGTCTTTAATTCTGAAACACTTCAAAATATTGAAAGAGTGGAGGATTAGAATATGCAAAAATCATTTGTTATTAAAAGGATTATTTATGCTATATTTATATTTTTTGTTGTTCTTACACTGAATTTTTTTATTCCAAGAATTGGAGTTGATGATCCGGCGGAACGTTATTATCCCCCACAAGGGAATATGTCAGAAATTGAATACGAGATTGTAAAACAAGTAACCAGAGAGCAATACGGATTTGATGTTTCATCTTTTCAACAGTATATAAATTATGTTGATGGATTGATCCATTTAGATTTAGGAACATCGTTTCAATCTGGAAATCCAAAGGTAAGTGACTTGATTGCTCAACGATTGCCTTGGACATTGGTATTGTCAGTTTCAAATCTTATTATTAGCCTAAGCATAGGAATGTTCATAGGGACAATAGCGGCGTGGAAAAGGGGAAGGTGGCAAGATACAGCTTTGCTTAATTTTTCAACGATTTCAGTTGCTTTACCAGCATTCTTTATAGCTCTCATATTGTCATTTTATTTAGGTTTTGAATTGGAGATATTCCCAGCATATACTAACCCTAATATGGTTAGTCAGTTTGATTGGAGCTGGGAATCAATTAAAGTCGTTATGGCAAATGCAGCATTGCCTATTATTTCAATGTCCATAGGCGGAATTATCGGTTATGCACAAAGAACACGTAATTCAGTTATTGCAGTAACTAATGAAGATTTTGTACTTACTGCTAGAGCAAAAGGATTGTCACAAAAAAGGGTGTTATTCAAACACACATTGAGAAATGCTATGTTACCAATCGTAACTGCAGTTGGAATGAGTTTAAGCGGTTTAATTGGTGGAGCAGTTATTATTGAACAAATTTTTAATTGGAATGGTATGGGTACACTATTCCTAGAAGCAAATAATAGCAACGATTATCCTTTAATGATGGGAGTTATGCTGTTTATGTCAACTGTAGCAATTATTGCAAATTTGATAGTGGAGTTAACCTATAGCATTCTTGATCCACGTGTTACAGTAGGTGAAAAACGATGAAACTAATTAATAAAATATTACAAAAAATTCTAGATACAATAATAGGAACTTTTAATTTTATAAAAAAAATATGGAAACATCCAAAAGGTAAAATTGGGTTGATTCTTGTTGGGTTATTAGTATTTTTAGCAGTTTTTGCACCATTAGTAGCACCATATAACCCTTATGATGTGACCGAAAGAGCCGCAAAAGGATTGGCACCAAGTTGGTCACACCTTCTTGGCACAACAATTACAACCGGACAGGATATATTTAGTATGCTAATCTATGGTACACGTGTATCATTATTAGTTGGGATAATCACTGGAGTCGCAATTGCTTTTCTAGGCGCTATACTTGGAATCATTTCTGGGTATGTTGGTGGTGTAGCTGATAATGTAATTATGAGAACTGTTGATGTAATGTTAGTTATTCCGACATTACCTTTAACAATTGTAATTACAAACCTATTTGGAAAAAGCTATTTTATTATAGTCCTAATATTTGTTTTATTAGGTTGGACTGGGCTGGCTCGTATTGTTAGATCACTAGTTTTAGTTTTAAAGAACTCAAACTATGTTAAAGCATCTGAACTTGCAGGAGGAAGTCGCTGGCATATCATGACGAAACATATATTGCCTGGGGTATCTCACCTCTTAATCATGAATACTGCACTAACCTGTGCTGGAATTATGGTTGCTGAAGCAGGATTAAGCTTTTTAGGTCTAGGCGATCCAACAGCTATTAGTTGGGGTAAAATGCTTGCAGATGCACAATCTGGAGGTGCTTTATTGTTTGGACACTGGTGGTGGATTATGGCACCAGGTATTGGTATTTTCATTGCTGTATTTTCATTTATGAGAATCGGTTTAGTTATGGAAGAAATATTAAATCCAAGAATGAAAGCTTCTAGCAGTGTTTATAAACTTTTTAAAACATTAAATAATACATACATCCAAGAAGTTTTTGAAAAAATGGATGAGGATCAGATACTAGGAAATCAAGATGTTGCTACGGAAGGTGATGTGTCATGAGTGAGCCGTTGTTGAGATTAAGAAAATTAAAAGTTATCTTCCCAGCTGAACAAGGAATTGTTAAAGCTGTGGAAGGTATTGATATTGATGTTTTTAATGGAGAATGTGTTGCTTTAGTTGGTGAATCAGGCTGTGGTAAAAGTGTAACATCCTTGTCAATTATAAGATTACTAAATACTCCACCTGCAATTATTCAAGCTAAAGAAATTTCTTTAGAAGGAGAAGATATCAAGGATTTACCTGAGTCTAAGATGGAGCATATACGTGGAAATAAAATTTCTATGATTTTTCAGGACGCGTTAACTGCATTGAACCCAGTAATGACTATTGGGAAACAAATTGATGAAGTTTTTATCAGACATAATAAAATTTCAAAAAAAGAAGCTAGATTACGAACCATTGAAGCCTTACGCTTAGTAGGAATCCCTGAACCAAGATCTAGAGCTAAGAATTTTCCGCATCAATTGAGTGGTGGATTAAGGCAAAGAGTTCTTATAGCGATGGCTTTTGCGTGTATGCCTAAATTAATTATTGCTGATGAACCTACCACTGCACTTGATGTTACTATTCAAGCGCAAGTACTACATGTTTTAAGTGAAATGCAAAAGAAGCATGGAGTTTCATTGTTATTAATTACTCATGATTTAAGTGTAGTTGTACATACAGCTGATGTAGTTTATGTTATGTACTCTGGTAAGATTGTTGAAAAAGCAAAAGTTGAAGATCTGTTTAGCAATCCGCATCATCCTTATACAGAAGGTTTACTAGGGTCAATTCCGAAACTATCAGATACCGAAAGACATTTTGTCCAAATTCCAGATTCAGTTCCCCATCCGATGTTTAAACCAAATGGGTGTTATTTTCATCCTCGATGTAAATATGCTACTGAATTATGTAAGAACAAAATGCCTCCATTACTAAAAATAGATGGAAATAGAGAAATTCGCTGTTTTCATCCTTTAAACATGGAAGAAGTGGGGGACAAAAAATGAAAAAAGAATCAATTATAGATATAAAAAACCTTGATGTAAATTTTCCAGTTAAAAGTGGAATGAACTTTTTTAATAAAAAAATGATACAAGCTGTAACTGATGTAACTTTATCTATATATCCTGGAGAAACCTTTGGTATAGTGGGAGAATCAGGCTGTGGTAAAAGCACTTTAGCTAACGCCATGATCGGTTTAATAAAACCATCAAGTGGAGAAGTGATTTTTAAAGGAAAGAATTTATTCACCTTAAAGCGACATGAATTTAAAGAAGTTAGAAGAGATATGCAGATGATTTTCCAGGATCCTTTTTCATCATTGAATCCAAGATTCAACGTTTATCAAATTGTATCTGAGCCGATGTATATAAGAGGAATATTCACTAAAAAACAAATGGAATCACGCGTAATTGAATTACTTGAACTTGTTGGTTTATCATCCAAAGATATGTATCGATATCCTTCGGATTTTTCTGGAGGTCAAAAACAACGTATAGGGATAGCTAGAGCAATTGCATTAGACCCAGATTTTCTTATTTGTGATGAGCCTGTATCTGCTTTAGATGTTAGTGTTCATGCGCAGATTCTAAATCTGTTAATAGATTTGCAGGAAAAAATGGGAATAACATATGTATTTATATCTCATAATTTAGCTGTCGTTAAAAACGTATGCGACCGTATACTAGTGATGTATCTAGGTAAAGTTATGGAATTTGGAAATACTAAAGCTATTTATAAAAACCCAAAACATCCTTATACTGAAGCGCTTTTATCAGCTATTTTAGATTTAGATATAAAGCGAGCTAGAACCATTTTGAAAGGTGATATTCCTAGCCCTATTAACCCACCAAAAGGTTGCCGTTTTTGGCAACGTTGTCCATATGCTTTCGTTGGATGCAAGGACATTCCTGCGCCACTAGTTGAGGTTGAAGACAATCATTTTGTTGCTTGTCATAAAATTAGTGGTTTTACTGAAGATCAAATTAAACAGGGAATGAATATAAAAATTAATCATGATGAAGAATAATAAATTCATAATTACTTTTTCAATAGTATATTACTATATCGTCTTGATGTTATTTTTTCTACAAATTTCTAACCCTCCTTGGTTTTTTCTTTGGTTAGCATTAATGCATGGAGGGATAATAATCTTAGTTATCATCAAAAAACGTAATAATCAAATTAAAGATAAAATCAAATCTATGTATAGAAAAGCATATATTTCCTTTCTATTTTTTGTACCAATATTAATATACAAAATAATTATGAGAATAATTAAGCTAGAAGAAAATGTTAAAGCAATACATACAATTTCTATTTGTTTAATAGTATTGTGTATATTTATAGGAATTAATAATATTATTGATTATAAAAAAACGAAAAAGGTAAATTGAAATTTTTACATATTAGCATTCTCAAAATTGTGAGTTATCAATAATTAAGAAATTACTAACCTATTGGTTTTTTATAAATTAGTAAGAAATGATAAATAGCCATATCACAAATTGATATGGCTATTTATCATGTAAAGTTCACAAAACAGTAGTTGATAACAACAAAAAATCTACCGCTAAGGAATATTACTTGATTATTATTTATGTTATTATATAATATGTGTATGATTTCATTAATCTAAAAATTTCTTTGAAATCGTACTAAAAACTTATTAATACACATAGTTAAGAATAAGAGGTGACAACTATGAAAAAAATAGTAATAATTGGTGGTGGTTCATGGGGAACTACACTAGCTAATTTACTTATAGACAATGGAAATGATGTTTTAATTTACGACAACAATAAAGCTTGTGTAAATGAGATAAACACAAGTCATACTAACGTTAGTAAACTAGGTGAAATCTCATTACCAGAAAAACTTAAAGCAACCTATGATCTAGCGGAAGCTGTTAATTTCAGTGATTTAATTGTATTAGCTGTTCCAACAGCGGTTTCAAGAATAGTATTAAAAGAAATAAATATTTATCTACATGAAAAGAAACTATTTTGTAATGTATCCAAAGGTCTAGAATTAGTGACTCATAAAAGAGTATCTGAAATTGTAGCCGACGAAATCAATTCTGATTATATTAAAGGTTTTGTGACCTTGTCAGGGCCAAGTCATGCAGAAGAAGTAATTCTTAGAAAAATTACATCAATCGTCGCAGCTAGTAAAGATTTAAAGTCTGCAAAAATCATTCAAAAGATTTTTAGTAATCAGTATTTAAGAGTATACACATCAAATGACCTAATAGGAGTAGAACTAAGTGGTTCTTTAAAAAATATATTCGCTATAGCTTCAGGGATAGTAGATGGATTAGGTTATGGTATAAATACAAAGGCAGCTTTAATCACAAGAGGACTTGTAGAAATGAAACGAATTGCTTCTACTTTTGGTGCCGAAACTAAAACTCTTGATGGTTTAGTAGGGGTTGGAGATTTAATCGTGACTTGCACTACTAAATTAAGTAGAAACTATTCTGCAGGAGTTTTAATAGGTGAAGGAACAGATTTAAAACATACATTAAGCGAGATAAATATGGTAGTAGAAGGTGTTAAAACTTGTAAGAGTGCTTATAATCTTTCAAAAGAATTAAATCTTAAAACACCAATAATAGATGCGATATACAATATTTTATATGAAGAATCACTTCCAACCGAAGAGATTGCGAAGTTAATGAGTAGAAAATTAATTGATGAGTAAAAAAAACGGATAATATAAATTAAGTAAGATTTAATTAATAACACAGGAGAAAACATTTAGCATCTATTGTCTTTTCCATTACTTATTTTATTAATATAATCATAGTCGAGGTTTTTGTAGTATTTCATATACTCAAAGTACACTTCGGCTTTTTGTTTGGAAAAATTGTTAGTAATTATGTATTTCTAATATTTATTAAGTTATTGTAAAAAAATAAATAAGAATATATAATAAAATAAATTGCATATGTCATAAACACATAATCATCTAATGATTGCTATTATACATTTTTTAGATACTTAGAGTTTAAAAAATTTATTTATGGGGTGATTCAAATGAAGACAAAAAATCTATACAAATTAATTTTTGTGTTTTTTTTGTTTGCTTTAAGTAGTTGTGACTTTTTCAGTCCTAACAATACTACACAAGCAACAGAAACAACACAATTAACAACACAAACAACGACAACTACGAATGTAAGTTCTAATAATGTTACAACGGAATCAGAACTAACAATACAGCTAAAATACATATATAATTTAGCTTTAGAGGCTGACACTTTTACAGGCACTTATGAGGAGTGGCTTGAAACAGTTACCGGACCTGAAGGTGAACCCGGTAAACAGGTAACATTTCAAGTAGATGAGGGTTATATCCAATGGCAATACGTTGGTGATACAGAATGGACTAACTTAGTTGAGTTAGCTACTTTAGTTGGGCCTACAGGGCCTGCAGGAGCTGATGGAATAGGTGGTCTAGATGGGAAGTCTGCTTACGAAATCTATTTAGAGAATTACCCTGATTATGAGGGCGATGAACAACAGTGGTTAAATGATTTAATTAATGGTGATTTAGCAACAAGTAAAACTTTTACAGTTACCTTTGATACATATGGAGGATCGCCAGTAGAATCACAAGAAGTAAAATTTGGACATAAAATCATCAAACCTATTGAGCCTATAAAAGAAGGATTCACCTTTAAGGGCTGGTCAATTGATAATGATAAATGGGCTTTCTCTGGTTTTGTAGTTACAGAAGATATTACCCTTAATGCAATGTGGGAGCTAAATCATTATACGATTACATATGCAATTGTTACAGATGAATACAATAGTGATACATCGATTGTATTAACCGAAGGTGAAACAATCTCTCAAGTTTATTCATCATCATTCTTTTCTTCTGCAATCACCTCAAAAGGGCGAGTTTTTACCTGGGGGAATAACGATTATGGACAACTTGGAGATGGAACAACTATAGGTAAAATGATGCCAGTAGATATTACAAGTCAGTTTTACTTAAGTGAAAGCGAAATTGTTACACAAGTATCATTAGGTGGTTATCATGCTGGTGCACTCACCAGCGAAGGCAGGGCATTTACTTGGGGATGGAATGATGAGGGTCAATTAGGAGACGGAACAAGAATAGATAGCTCTACACCTGTAGAAATTACTAGCAAGTTTAGCTTACATGAAGATGAAAAAATTACAAAATTAGTATTAGGACACAAACACTCATTAGTACTGACCTCGGAAAGACGAATTTTAATCTGGGGATATAATGGTTACGGCCAACTTGGAGATGGGACAAGAATTGATAAAATTACACCTATAGATATCACTAGTCAGTTTAGCTTAAATGAAGGTGAATATTTGATTCAAGCTTCATTAGGTGGATATCATTCAGCTGCACTAACAAGTGAAGGAAGAATTTTTACGTGGGGAATGAATCGCTACTATGGTCAATTAGGAGATGGATCAAAAGAAACTAAAGAAGCACCAATAGAAATTACAGACAAATTTACTTTTAATGAAGGTGAAACCATAACACATGTTTTATTAGGTTATAGATATTCCCTAGCGCAAACAAGTGAAGGAAGAATCTACACATGGGGAAACAATGAATATGGCCAATTAGGAGACGGAACAACAAGGGATAGATACACACCAGTAGAAATCACAAGTAATATAATATTAAATGAAGGTGAAACTATAACAAGTATTACAATCAAAACAATGAATTCCTCAGCTATCACCAACGAAGGAAGAATATTTGTTTGGGGAGATAATAGAAACGGACAATTAGGGGATGGAACTACAATTGATTCAAATTTACCAATTGAGGTAACAAGTGGATTTGATTTATATCTAGATGAAATAATTACAAATATATCATTAGGAACTTATCATTCTTTGGTTAGGACAAATCAAGGAAATATTTTCTCGTGGGGAGGCAATGAACATGGGCAATTAGGGGATGGAACAACAAGTGAAAGTTTGATGCCTAAAGAAATCAGTACCTATGAACTAGAATATATTTATACTGATTGTATACCCTATGGATCTGAAATTGAAGAATTTATACCTTCACAAACCGATTATATATATGGGGATTGGCATTTAGATATTAATATGATAACTCCATTTGTTTTCGGTATAATGCCAGCAGAAGATATAACACTATATGCAAAACAAGAAAAGCTAATTTATGAAATCGCAATGATTACTGATGGAATTGGAGAACTTAATGATAGTTCTTTCAATGAAGCGGCATGGGATGGAGTAGTTCAATATGCAGAAGCAAATGATATTTCATATGCATATTATCGTCCTAGTGAAGGTAGCGATTCAGCAAGAATTGAGCAAATTGAAGTTGCTATTATCAATGGTGCAAAAATTGTTGTATGTCCAGGATATATATTTGAAACAGCAATCTATGAAGTGCAAGAAGACTATCCAGAAGTTGCATTTTTGTTATTAGATGGGCTACCTCATTCATCCAATTATTCAATATACTTAACTGCAGATAATACTCACAATGTAATATATCAAGAAGAACAAGCTGGATTCCTTGCGGGATATGCAGTAGTTATCGAAGGATATAGAGATTTAGGGTTCATAGGAGGAATGGCTATTCCTCCTGTTGATCGTTACGGTTATGGTTTCGTTCAAGGAGCAGAATATGCCGCGGTGGAATTAGGTTTAACAGCTGGTGATGTAACTATTAGATATGATTATGCTGATGCGTTTGTATCAAGTCCAGAATTAGAAACTAAAATGGATTTATGGTATGCAGAAGGAATTGAAATAATATTTACTGCTGCCGGCGGTGGTGGACAATCTGTAATGACTGCAGCAGAAAACACTGTGAACGGGAAAGTCATTGGTGTTGATGTTGACCAAGCAGGTGAATCAGATAGAGTAATCACTTCAGCTATGAAAGGTTTAACACCGTCTGTATTAGACGCTTTAACACAATTCTATGATAACAATATGGAGTGGCCAATAACTATGGCAGGAGAAACTGCATTGATAGGGGCGGATTGTGATGGTGTTGGTTTACCAACCTCTGAAATATCTTGGAGGTTTGACACATTTACTCTTACTGAATATAATACAATATTTAATAAACTAGTAGATGGAATAGTAGTAGTATCTCAGAATATTGATGTGCAACCAACTGTAATACTTATTAATGTTGAGTATGATACGTAAAATAGGCTAAAAATTCAAGCGAAAAAAAATCAAGTTAAAGATATGCATATGAATTTTATTTTTAGTTATTAAATACAATTAATAATATACAAAATATACTATTACAATTTATTTATTCTAAAGCTATTGATTTATAATTTAATGAGTGGTAATATTTAAGATGAACATATGTTTATTTTGACTGTACCAATACTAGACTTATATTTTCTTCAAGATTAAATTAGTAAATAAGGCTAAAATACTCAATAAAATACTTAATAAAGGCCAGAAAAATCGGCCTTTATTTTTTTTGAATTTGATTATATACGATTATTTAAATTATAAATTATTACATAAAGTAAAAGTCATTATGTAATAACTTAAATATTGGTTCCAAAGAGAGCACAATATTTTTATATAAATTACTTTGCAATTAAATTACTTTACATTTCCTAATTTTTATATATCGGAGGGATATTATGAAAAGAAATATTTTTGTTTTTTTTGTTTTGGTTATATCTGTATTTTTTCTTATAGGTTGTAATTCAATTTCAAGTGAAACTACAGTACCAACAATACCTACAACACTTACAACAACTACAGCAACAACAATAACGACTACTAACACATCAAATGTGACTACTGATAATACAACAACTATTATAACAAGATCAGATCTTGATATAAGACTTTTATCGATTTATGATTTAGCTGTTCAAGCTGAAGTCTTTGAAGGAACGTATGAAGAGTGGTTGGAAACTGTTCAGGGTCCACAAGGAGAACCCGGAACAGAAGTGCTTCTTCAAGTAGCATCTGGTTATATCCAGTGGCAGTATGTTGGCGATACAGAATGGACTAACTTAGTTGAGTTAGCCACATTAGTTGGACCAGCAGGCGCAGATGGAATTGATGGTATAGATGGAACAGATGGATTAGAAGTAACATTCCAAGTAGCATCTGGTTACATCCAGTGGCAATATGTTGGTGATACAGAATGGACTAACTTAGTTGAGTTAGCCACTCTAGTTGGACCAGCAGGCGCAGATGGAGCTGATGGTATAAATGGAACAGATGGACTAGATGGATTAGAAGTAACATTCCAAGTAGCGTCTGGCTATATCCAGTGGCAATACGTTGGAGATACAGAATGGACTAACTTAGTTGAGTTAGCCACTCTAGTTGGACCAGCAGGCGCAGATGGAGCTGATGGTATAAATGGAACAGATGGACTAGATGGATTAGAAGTAACATTCCAAGTAGCGTCTGGCTATATCCAGTGGCAGTATGTTGGAGATACAGAATGGACTAACTTAGTTGAGTTAGCCACTCTGGTTGGACCAGCAGGTGCAGATGGAGCTGATGGTATAAATGGAACAGATGGAACAGATGGACTAGAAGTAACATTCCAAGTAGCGTCAGGTTACATCCAGTGGCAATATGTTGGTGATACAGAATGGACTAACTTAGTTGAGTTAGCCACATTAGTTGGACCAGCAGGAGTTGATGGAATAGATGGTATAAATGGAACAGATGGAACGGATGGATTAGAAGTAACATTCCAAATAGCCTCTGGTTACATCCAGTGGCAATACGTTGGTGATACTGAATGGGTTAATTTAGTTGAGTTAGCTACTCTAGTTGGGCCAGCAGGAGCTGATGGAATTGATGGTATAAATGGAACAGATGGAACGGATGGATTAGAAGTAACATTCCAAGTAGCCTCTGGTTACATCCAGTGGCAATACGTTGGTGATACTGAATGGGTTAACTTAGTTGAGTTAGCTACTCTAGTTGGGCCAGCAGGCGTAGATGGTATAAATGGAACAGATGGAACAGATGGATTAGAAGTAACATTCCAAGTAGCATCTGGTTACATCCAGTGGCAATACGTTGGAGATACAGAATGGACTAACTTAATTGAAGTAGCTACATTAGCTGGAGCTACTGGTGAACAAGGAGTAAGTGTTTCAATAATTGAAATAAATGAATATGGAGAATTAATTGTTACACTAAGTGATTCTTCAGTTCAAAATTTAGGTCAAATATTACGAACCTTTACTGTTACATTCAAAGATTTCAATGGATATGTTTTAGATGTTCAAACAATTGTTTATGAACAAGATGCAATTGCTCCAAGTGATCCAACCAGAATTGGATATACATTTACAGGTTGGAATATAGAATTTGTTAATATAACTGGTAATTTAGATGTTATTGCTGAATATTCAACAGATACTTATTCAGTAACATTTGATTCTAATGGAGGAACAGAAGAAACAACTCTTGATAATATACAATATGGATCAACCATTACCATACCTATACCTGAAAAAGCAGGATATTATTTTGGTGGCTGGTTTATAGGTACAAGTATTAACGATATGCAGTTTACATCTCAAAACACCGTTACTGAAGATTTAACTTTATATGCTAGATGGAATGAAACAGAATTTACAGTTACGTTTGTTGATTATGATGATTCTATATTATCGACACAAATGATATTGTATGGATATAGTGCGTTTAAACCAGAAAATCCTACAAAAGTAGGATATACATTTAGTTCATGGGATAGCTCTTATTCATATATTACATCAGATTTAATTATTCAAGCATTATATATCCCTAATAATTATACAATAACTTTTAATAGTAATGGTGGAACAGAGGTTACCAACTATACAGCAGCATATGAAACGATATTACCAGATTTTGAAACTCCTAATAAAGTAGGATACAGTTTCTTAGGATGGTATGAAGATGAATCCTTAACTACATTATTTGAAGTTAACACTATGCCTTTTGAAGGTGAAATTTTATATGCAAAATGGGTAATTAATCAATATTCAGTCATATATGAGGATTATGATAGTACAGTATTACAAACAGAAGAATTTGATTATGAAGCTGATTTAAGTGGAGTAACAGCACCAAGTGATCCTTCACGAGTTGGCTATACATTTAGTGGCTGGGATACAAGTGTACCAGCAACAATGCCAGCCAATGATGTGGTAATTACTGCTACATATACAGTTAATCAATATACAATAACATTTGATTCAAAAGGCGGAACAGAAGTAACCTCAATTACTCAAGATTATGAAACAACAGTAATTGAACCAGATAATCCTACAAAAGAAATATACAGTTTTTCAGGTTGGTATAGTGATGAAGCATTAACTACACCATATACCTTTACAACCATACCAGCCGAAAATATTACATTATATGCAGCATGGACAATTAATCAATATTCTTTGACATTTGAAGATTATGATGGAACAGTTTTACAAACTGCAGATTATGATTATGATTCAGATTTGAGTGGAGTAACAGCACCAAGTGATCCTTCAAGAGAGGGTTATACATTTAGTGGCTGGGATACAAGTATACCAGCGACTATGCCACTAGATGGTCTTGTAATTACAGCTACGTATACAGTAAATCAATATACAATAACATTTGATTCAAACGGAGGTTCAGTAGTTGATTCAATTACTCAAGATTATGGAACCACAGTAACTACACCTTTAGTTCCAACTAAGGTAGGATACTATCTTGATGGTTGGTATAGTGATGAAGCATTTACTACACAATATTCCTTTACTACCATGCCAGCAGAAGATACTACAGTATATGCAAAATGGAAAGCTGAAAGACCTGAAGATTACACTTTCGTATTAATAGATGAAACATATACAGTAACAGGATATATAGGAACAGACACAGATATAGTAATACCATCAACATACATGGGAAGACCAGTAACAAGTATTGGAGCTTATGCTTTTGATAGTAATAATAGTTTAACAAGTGTTGTTATACCAGAAGGAGTAACAAGCATTGGCACAAATGCATTCTATGAATGTACAAATATAGTTAGTGTCACTATGCCGGACAGTTTGATAACTATTGGGGACAATGCATTCCAATATTGTTATAGTTTAACAAACATAATAATTCCATATGGTGTAACTACTATTGGTAGAGAAGCATTTTATCGTTGTTCTAGTTTAACAAGTATTGTAATACCTGATAGTGTAACAAGTATTGGCACTAATGCATTTTCATATTGTTTAGGCCTAACAAGTATTGTAATTTCAAATAGTTTGACAAGCATAGAGTATCGTGTATTTTCTGAGTGTCCTAGCGTAATAAGTATTGTTATACCAGATAGTGTAACACATATCGAAACAAGAGCTTTTGAGGGCTGCACGAACTTAATAAGTATTATTATTCCAGCTAGTGTAACATACATACGTGATTTAGCATTTGTATATTGTGATAATTTAACAATATATGCAGAACCAGAAAGTCAACCAGCAGGCTGGGACGAAGATTGGAACCCTAATTATCGACCAGTTGTTTGGGGATATGATGGTGTAAGCAGAACATACAGTTTTGTAACAAATGGAGGATCTCTTGTAGAAGACATTACAGATTATCTTTTAGATACTGAACCGCTTACCACAAAGGAAGGTTATTATTTTGCTGGTTGGTATGATAATCCAGAATTAAGTGGATATAGAGTTCTATTTCCATACTTTACAGCAGATTCAAGTAAAACAACATTATATACAGCATGGAGTGAAACACCTATTGAAAATTCTGTTGATTATAATTTCGCATTAATAGGAGAAACATATATAGTAATAGAATACATAGGAACAGACACAGATATAGTAATACCATCAACATACATGGGAAGACCAGTAACAAGTATTGGAGCTTATGCTTTTGATAGTAATAATAGTTTAACAAGTGTTGTTATACCAGAAGGAGTAACAAGCATTGGCACAAATGCATTCTATGAATGTACAAATATAGTTAGTGTCACTATGCCGGACAGTTTGATAACTATTGGGGACAATGCATTCCAATATTGTTATAGTTTAACAAACATAATAATTCCATATGGTGTAACTACTATTGGTAGAGAAGCATTTTATCGTTGTTCTAGTTTAACAAGTATTGTAATACCTGATAGTGTAACAAGTATTGGCACTAATGCATTTTCATATTGTTTAGGCCTAACAAGTATTGTAATTTCAAATAGTTTGACAAGCATAGAGTATCGTGTATTTTCTGAGTGTCCTAGCGTAATAAGTATTGTTATACCAGATAGTGTAACACATATCGAAACAAGAGCTTTTGAGGGCTGCACGAACTTAATAAGTATTATTATTCCAGCTAGTGTAACATACATACGTGATTTAGCATTTGTATATTGTGATAATTTAACAATATATGCAGAACCAGAAAGTCAACCAGCAGGCTGGGACGAAGATTGGAACCCTAATTATCGACCAGTTGTTTGGGGATATGATGGTGTAAGCAGAACATACAGTTTTGTAACAAATGGAGGATCTCTTGTAGAAGACATTACAGATTATCTTTTAGATACTGAACCGCTTACCACAAAGGAAGGTTATTATTTTGCTGGTTGGTATGATAATCCAGAATTAAGTGGATATAGAGTTCTATTTCCATACTTTACAGCAGATTCAAGTAAAACAACATTATATACAGCATGGAGTGAAACACCTATTGAAAATTCTGTTGATTATAATTTCGCATTAATAGGAGAAACATATATAGTAATAGAATACATAGGAACAGACACAGATATAGTAATACCATCAACATACATGGGAAGACCAGTAACAAGTATTGGAGCTTATGCTTTTGATAGTAATAATAGTTTAACAAGTGTTGTTATACCAGAAGGAGTAACAAGCATTGGCACAAATGCATTCTATGAATGTACAAATATAGTTAGTGTCACTATGCCGGACAGTTTGATAACTATTGGGGACAATGCATTCCAATATTGTTATAGTTTAACAAACATAATAATTCCATATGGTGTAACTACTATTGGTAGAGAAGCATTTTATCGTTGTTCTAGTTTAACAAGTATTGTAATACCTGATAGTGTAACAAGTATTGGCACTAATGCATTTTCATATTGTTTAGGCCTAACAAGTATTGTAATTTCAAATAGTTTGACAAGCATAGAGTATCGTGTATTTTCTGAGTGTCCTAGCGTAATAAGTATTGTTATACCAGATAGTGTAACACATATCGAAACAAGAGCTTTTGAGGGCTGCACGAACTTAATAAGTATTATTATTCCAGCTAGTGTAACATACATACGTGATTTAGCATTTGTATATTGTGATAATTTAACAATATATGCAGAACCAGAAAGTCAACCAGCAGGCTGGGACGAAGATTGGAACCCTAATTATCGACCAGTTGTTTGGGGATACGTAATAATTAGAGAATCAACAATTACATTTGATACAAATGGTGGTTCTGAAGTTACAGCAATCACTCAAGATGAAGGAACGGAAATAAATGAACCAACAAATCCGACAAAAACCGGATATAGTTTCAATGGATGGTACAGTGATGAAGCACTAACAACACCATATACATTTACAACCATGCCAAATGAAGATATGACTTTATATGCGAAATGGTCATTAAATGTATATATATTAACTATTGAAGATGATTTAGGAAATGTAGTGGCAAATTATGATATAAGTTATGGGCTTCCGTTATCATCTATAGCAGCTCCAAATAAAACTGGATATACTTTTACTTCATGGTCTGGGTTACCAAGCACTATGCCAGCGAATGATGTAGTTGCCACTGCAATATATACAGTTAATCAATATACAATTACATATATAGATTATGAAGACTATGTTATCCAAGTAGAAGAGTATGACTATGGAGCAGACTTGAGCGTTGTTATTGCTCCTGATGGTACATATAGGATAGGTTACACATTTAGTGGTTGGGATATAGCGCTACCAGAAACCATGCCAGCTAATAATATCGTTCTTACAACGACTTATGAAATTAATCAATATACCATTAGCTATCAAGATTATGATGGTTCGTTGATTGAAATTCTTGAATATGATTATATGTATGATTTAAGTGGTATAACTTGTTCAGTAACACCAATAAGAGAAGGCTATATATTTAGTGGTTGGGATTCAGCACTACCAGCAACAATGCCAGCGAATGATGTTGTGATAACTGCTACATATAGTATTTATCAATACACATTGATCTATGAGGATTATGATGGTACTTTATTGCAAAGTGGATCATATGACTATGAAGCTGATTTAAGTGGTGTAACACCACCAACAGATCCATCAAGAGAAGGTTATACATTTATTGGCTGGGATTCTATATTACCAGCAACAATGCCAGCGAATGATGTTGTTATAACTGCTACATACACAATTGGTCAATATTCAATTACATTTGATTCTAATGGCGGTTCTGCAGTCACTGCGATTATCCAAGATTATGGAACCACTGTAACTGAACCAACAAATCCAACGAAAGAAGGAAATAGTTTTACTGGTTGGTTTAGTGATGAAACACTAACCCAAAGTTATACATTTACAACAATGCCAGCTGAAGATACTACATTGTATGCAAAATGGGTAGCTAATCAGTATACGGTATCATATAAAGATTATAACGGTTATGTCTTACAAGTTAGCGTCATTAATTACGGAGCTGATTTAAGTGCAGTAACAAGCCCAGCTGACCCAACGAGAGAAGGATATACATTTAACGGCTGGGATTCTACTTTACCTGAAACAATGCCTGCGAATGATGTAGTGATAACTGCGACTTATACAATTAATCAATATAAACTAGCCTTTGAAGATTATAACGGTACAGTGATTCAACGTGCAGATTATGATTATGGAGCGGATTTAAGTGGTGTAACATTACCAACAGATCCAATAAGAGAAAATTATACATTTAGTGGTTGGGATTTAACAATACCAGAAACCATGCCAGCTGAAGATGTTGTAATAACTGCGACATATACAATTAATCAATATACATTAACCTATGAAGATTATGATGGTACAGTATTACAGAGTGCATCATATGCTTTTGGTGCTGACTTGAGTGGAGTAACACCTCCAACAAATCCAACATTAGTAGGTGGAACATTTAGTGGTTGGGACTCAACGTTGCCAGAAACAATGCCAGCTAATAACATTATAATTACAGCTACATATACAGTAAATCAATATACATTAGCTTTTGTAGATTATGATGGTACGGTAATACAAAGAGCAGATTATGACTATGAAGCTGATTTAAGTGGAGTAATACCACCAATAGACCCAACAAGAGATGGATATACATTTAGTGGCTGGAATGATGTTATACCAGAAACAATGCCAGCTGCAGATCTTACTATTATCGCAACTTATACAGTTAATCAATTTAACTTAATCTACGGAGATTATGATGACACGATAATACAAAGTGTATCATATGATTATGGAGCGGATTTAAGTGGTGTTCTACCACCTACAGATCCAAGCAGAATAGGATTTACATTCACAGGTTGGAATACAACACCACCAGAAACCATGCCAGCGAATGATGTATTCATTACCGCGACATATATAATCAATCAATACACGATGACATATAAAGATTATAATGGATATGTTTTGCAAGTTAGTGTTATTACCTATGGAGCTGATTTAAGTGGAGTAACTCCACCAACTGACCCAACAAGAGAAGGTTATACATTTGTTGGTTGGGATTCAACATTACCAGAAACAATGCCAGCGAATGATGTTGTGATAACAGCTATATACACAACTAATCAATATACATTAGCTTATGAAGATTATAATGGCACAGTAATACAAAGAGCAGATTATGATTTTGGAACTGATTTAAGTGGAGTAACACCACCTGCAGATCCAACAAGAGACAATTATACATTTGTTGGTTGGGATATTATATTACCAGAAACAATGCCGGCGAATGATGTCATAATAACTGCTACGTATACAATCAATCAATATACATTAGCTTATGAAGATTATAATGGAACAGTAATACAAAGAGCAGATTATGATATTGGAGCGGATTTAAGTGGAGTAACACCACCTACAGACCCAACAAGAGAAGGTTATACATTTAGTGGTTGGGATTCAACATTACCAGAAACAATGCCAGAAAATGATGTGGTCATAACTGCTACATATACAATTAATCAGTATACAATTACATTTGATTCGAATGGTGGTTCTGTAGTTACTGCCATTACACAAGATTTTGAAACAACAGTAGAAGAGCCTGTCAATCCAACAAAAGTAGAAAATACATTTGTTGGCTGGTATAGTGATTCAGAATTAACTACTGCTTATACATTCACGACCATGCCAGGTGAAGATATTACGCTATATGCAAAATGGACTGTAAATCAATATACATTAGCTTTTGAAGATTATAATGGCACAGTAATACAAAGAGCAGATTATGATTATGAAGCTGATTTAAGTGGGGTTACAGTCCCAAGTGATCCAAGCAGAATCGGGTATACATTTAGTGGCTGGGATTCAACACTACCAGAAACAATGCCAGCGAATGATGTTGTGATAACCGCTACATATACAATTAATCAATATACAATAACATTTGATTCAAACGGAGGTTCTGCGGTTATAGCAATTACACAAAACTTTGGAACTACAGTAGAAGAACCTGACATTCCAACAAAGACTGAACATACATTTGGAGGCTGGTATAGTGATGCAGAATTAACTGTTGCTTATACATTTACGACCATGCCAGGTGAAAATATAACGCTATATGCAAAATGGAATATAAATGAATACACAGTAACCTATGAAGATTATGATGGCTCAGTATTACAAAGTGCTCCATATGACTTTGGAACAGATTTAAGTGGAGTAGTACCACCAATAGAACCAATAAGAGAAGGTTATACATTTGCTGGCTGGGATTCAACACTACCAGAAACAATGCCAGCGAATGATGTTGTGATAACCGCTACATATACAATTAATCAATATACTATAACGTTTAAAGATTATAACGGTTACGTTTTAAATGTACAAATAATGGTGTATGGCTCAGATTTAAGTACAGCAACTATTCCAGATGATCCAGTAAGAGAAGGTTATACATTTGCTGGCTGGGATTCAACATTACCTGAAACAATGCCGGCGGATGATATTGTTATAACCGCTACATATTCAGCAAATCAATATACAATTACATTTGATTCGAATGGCGGATCAACAGTCACTTCAATTACCCAAGAAGCAGAATCAGTAGTATTAGAACCAACTAATCCAACAAAATCTGGCTACACATTTAGTGGCTGGTACAGTGATGCAGAACTTTCTATTGAATATACAATTACAACCATGCCAACTGAAGATATTACCCTATATGCAAAATGGACAATTAATCAATATAGTGTAATTTACAAAGATTACGATGACACTGTATTACAAAGTGCATCTTATGACTATGAAGCTGATTTAAGTGGAGTAACACCACCTACAGATCCAAGTAGAATAGCATATACATTTAGTGGCTGGGATAATTCAATACCAGCAACGATGCCAGCAAATGATGTTGTCATAACTGCTACATATACAATTAATCAATATACAATAAGTTTTGATACGAATGGAGGCACTTCAGTTCCTGCAATCACTCAAAACTATGATACCGATGTGACGGAACCTGCTGAACCAACCAAAACAGATTATTATTTTGATGGATGGTACAGCGACTCCGAACTTACAGTTGAATACTCATTTACGACAATGCCAGCTGAAAACATAACCCTATATGCTGCATGGAGTGATGAACCTAATGGATCATCTTTCGAAGCAGCTATCGAAATTAACGTTGGCGATACACTGCCTGTAAACATTGATACTTTAGGAGAGTGGATGTATTATGTATTCACTCCTCTAGAAACAGTAAATTGCAATCTATATTCAAGTGGTGAATTTGATACTTATGTTGAAATATATAATTCATCTTTAGAGTTAATAATTGATGATGATTCTTCTGGAACCTTATCAAATTTCCTCTTAAATTTTGAATTTGTAGCTGGTAATACATATTATGTAATTGCTCGAATAGATTGGGACAATGAAATCGGAGAATTTACAATTAATTTAAAAGAAACAACTTCTAATGATTTGAATTTTGAATTTGCCTTAAATGTGAGTGGAACTTATAATATTACTGGATATGAAGGAACTGAAACCGAAATAGAATTCCCATCATCATATTTAGGTATACCTGTTACAGCCATTGTTTTGGATGTTTGGGATACATTTGATTTCTGGGATAATGAGGACATTACAAGTATAGTTATTCCTAGTAGCATTACAATGATTGCATCTAATACATTCTTAAATTGCCCTAACTTAACAATTTATGCTGAAGCATCAAGTGAGGGTGTTGACTGGCAAGAAGATTGGAACGCAGATCCATGTCCTGTTATTTGGGGATACGATGGAGTCAGCAGAACCTATACATTTGAAGAAAATGGCGGAAGTATAGTTTCAGATATTATTAGTCCATTTACAATTGATGAGCCAGTTACAACAAAAGATGGTTACTTATTATTAGGTTGGTATGATAACGCAGAGTTAACTGGAGAAATAGTAGAATTTCCATATTATACAACTGATCCTAGTAAAACCACTTTATATGCAGCCTGGGGTAATACTCCAAATGGAGAATCATTTGCTTGGGCGATTGAGATTGCTTTAGGAGATGAACTTCCTGTAATCATTGATACTGCAGGAGAATGGGTATACTACACATTCACTCCAACAGAAACATTAACATATGAAATTTTCTCTAGTGGAGAGTATGATACATTTGGATGTATATATAATTCAGGTTATAGTCTAATAATAGAAGATGATGACGATGGAGCAGGATATAATTTCCTTCTAGAATATGAACTCCAAGCAGGTAATACGTATTATATTGTTGTTAAAATGCTTTCCGATGAAGAAACCGGTGAATTTACTTTACATATTGAAGAGAAGGATTACTTTGTTTATAGCCTAATTGAAGGAGCATGGACGATTACTGGATATACTGGAACGGCTACAAATATTGAAATACCATCAACATATTCTGGAAATCCAGTAACGAGTATAAATATGTTTGCTTTTATGTCGAATACGACACTTACGAGTGTAGTGATTCCTAGCAGTATTACAACCATTAGTGATTATGCATTCTATCAATGTACCAATTTAACAATCTACGCTGAAGCGGCTAGTAAGCCAGCAGGCTGGAGTACTGATTGGAATATAGATCCATGTCCTGTTATCTGGGGGTGTGATGGAACGACTAGAACTTACACATTTGAAGAAAATGGAGGCACTACTGTTACAGATGTTACTAGTAATATAGCAGTAGATGAACCAAACATTACAAGAACAGATTATTATTTAATAGGTTGGTATGATAATGCAGAGTTAACTGGAGAAATAGTAGTATTTCCATATTATACAACCGATCCTAGTAAAACCACTTTGTATGCTGCATGGAGTGATGAAGTTGTTGCTGATGGCACATTTTTCGATACAGCATTTGAAATAACCTATAATGATATATTAGTTGTGAATATTGATACAGCCGATGAGTGGGTTTACTACACATTTACACCAACAGAAACATTAACCTATTTACTTTACTCCAGTGGTGAGTATGATACATACGGTTATTTATATAATTCAGGGTATAATCTAATAACAGAAAATGATGATTATGTAGATTTGAATTTTGGAATTACTTATGAATTGCAAGCAGGTAGTACATATTATATCGTTGTAAGAATGTATGACGACACTGAAATTGGACAATTTACAATTAGTGTAACAGAATATATCTAGAATATATCGAATGATTTTCTTAATTGATGATATGTATTGAAATCTAAGTAAATATAAAAAGGCACAATTTTGTGCCTTTTTGCATAAAAAAAAACGAGAACATATAAAAAGGTTCTCGTTTGTATATCTAAGACAATAAATTAAGTTTTCTTATTTGAATAATTTTTCCTATTGCCTGAAGATTTAGTATGTGTTGAACCCCATTTTTGAGGTTTTGCTTTTGTCCAATTTCTTTTCTTTGAATTAGTAGCTTCTTTCTTCTTTTTAGGTTGTGAATGTTTGATTTTGTCTGTTAGTGGTTGGCTGCTTGTTTTCTTAGATTTATTGGAGTTATTTCTTTTTTTCTTTTCTGGTTCCATATATTTAAGTTGTTTTTTAGGACCTCTGTTGTTTAGATGAGCATCACTTATTTCAACATCGAATGGATGATCTCTTTCTACTGGAATCTTCATTTTAATATGTTTTTCAATATCTTTTAGTAATCCTAATTCTTCATCGTGACAGAATGATATTGCAATTCCTTTTTTATTAGCTCTACCAGTTCTACCAATTCTATGAATATATGTTTCTGACACATCAGGTAAACTGTAGTTAACTACTAATGATAATTCTTCAATATCTAAACCTCTAGATGCTAAGTCTGTAGCGACTAGGACTCTAACTTCACCCTTTTTAAATAAGTAAAGAGCTTCAGTTCTAGCACTTTGCGATTTGTTTCCATGAATCGCAATGGCAGATACTTTTTTCTCTAAAAGAATCTTTACAACTTTATTTGCGTTTCTTTTAGTTCTTGTGAATACTAATATAGAAGAGTATTCTCTATTTTTAAGAATGAAAGTTAATAATTTAATTTTTTCTTCTTTTCTAACATAATATAATGATTGTTTAATAGAATCTAATGTTGTTTCTACCGGAGTAATTTGAACTCTAACTGGATCAACTAAAATCGAGTTAGCCAAATTAGTAATAGCTGAAGGCAATGTAGCTGAGAATAACATTGTTTGTCTTTTCTCCGGAACTCTAGCAATGATTTTTTTAACATCACGAATAAATCCCATATCTAACATTCTATCTGCTTCATCTAAAACAAAGTATTCTACTTTATTTAATTGAACTATTCTTTGATGCATTAAATCTAATAATCTACCAGGTGTTGCGACTAATATATCGCAACCTTTTCTTAATCTATCGGTTTGTGCTTTTTGTTTTACACCACCAAATATCACAACCGTTTTTAATGGAAGGTTACTACCATATCCATCAAAACTAGCTTTTATTTGCATAGCTAATTCTCTAGTAGGTGTTATGATTAAAGCTTTTATTCCATCTCTCCTACCTGATTCTGTAATATTTTGTAAGATTGGGATTGCAAATGCGGCAGTTTTACCTGTCCCAGTTTGAGCACTCCCGATTATATCTTTCTTTTCAAGTAAAATTGGTATAGCTCTTTCCTGAATTGGTGTAGGAATAGAGTAACCTTGAGTTTTAATTGATTTTACTATTGGATCTATAATTTGTAATTGGGTAAATGGCATTGTTTTTTAATCTCCTTTTTGTTGTTTTCAAACAAAAAGTGCCCTTATCCATTGAAATTCCTGATTTTACCGAATTTACGCAATGGATAAAAGCACTTCACTTTGACTTAAGGATTATACCACAATTAGATGATAAATACAATTTATATTTCTTTTCGGCTACAATAATTCCGAAATACGAACTAAATTTAAGTGTTACATACCAATAGTAATGAAAAATTGTATTTATTAAATAAATTTTATCGAAACATTCTACTAATTTGTATTTATAGTATAATGCGACTAAATAGATAAAGAATCGCATTATACTATATTTATTGCTTAATTTAGAAAATCATGATATAATACGTAAAACGCGACTAAACCCACAAAAAGTCGTATAATACTATATTATGAGGTGTGAAAATGAAAAAAGGAGTATACGAAAACTTTTATAAGAATTTTGAAGTTGATGAAATAATTGATAAAAAGAGTATTAATTCTTTTCTTTTGAATTACTATGAAAACTTAAGTGACGCATCCTTAGGGTGGAGAATTTACGAATTAAAAAGTAATGGTTTTATGATAGCTGAAGAAAAAGGAACATATCTAGTGCTTGACAAAGATAAATATATAAAGTTCAAAGTAGAGTTTGATGAAGCGTTATTAAATCACATTAAGGACTATAATAAAGAAATGGTTAAAGTTAAAAGAATGTTTCCTGATGAAAAGAATTTAAATATATGTATCTGGAATACAAGAATTCTAAATTCATTTACAACTCATCAAACCTTCAAGAACTATAACATTATTGAGATTGATAATGACAGAATAGAAAACTTATTTTATAACTTAAGAGGATTCAATAATAATGTGTTTATGATGAAAGATATAAAGAATAAAGAGTATTTATTAGCGGATAATAGTAATGTAATTGATAAACTACCATTAAGATCACCGTTAGAGAAAAAACGATCATATAAAGAATACTTTGTTAGTTTTCCAAAAATAGAGAAAATTTTGGTTGATATATTTGTATATAACAAGACTATACTCCCATACGATAATGAAGAGATTGAAAACATATATAGGAATGTATTTAAAAAACATATTGTTAAAAGAAACACACTATTAAATTATGCAAGGATTCGAGGAACTAAGATAAGAGAACTAGTTGTTAATATGCTTTTGAGAATAGGGGAATAATAGTGATAAGTAAAGACAATTTTACTAAAGAATGGATACTAGAAGTAAAGGGTTCTGAAAGAAGTGATCAAGCAATTATTGAAAGACAGATTTATGCACTTCATTTACTGGAAGAATTTACAAAAGAATTTACAAATTTTATTTTCAAAGGTGGAACTGCTTTATCTTTAATTTCAAATGAATTTCCAAGATTTTCTATAGATATAGATATTTTAGTTGATATCAAGCATAAAACTTTTTTTACATTAGATAATCTTAATAAAGTACTAAATCATTCAGAATTTACAAGAGTTGTAGAGAATATACGACAACCAAAACATAATATTGACAAGCAACATTTTGAATTTTATTACGATGGAGTATTCGGATCAAATGTATATGTTTTGTTAGATGTTGTTTATGCTGAATCACATTATCATGAAATTGTTGATTTAGAAATTAAAAATCGTCTATTGAAACAAGTTGGAAAACCATTAAAAGTTAAAGTGCCATCTATTCATGACTTGCTCGCAGATAAGCTTTGTGCATATGCACCTAATACAATTGGAAAAAAGTTAGGCGATGGAAGAGATATAGAGGTAATTAAACAAATGTTCGATGTTGCATATTTATTTGATCATTATCCACTTAATCCTACATTTCATAATATATACAAATCAATTGCAAAAGAAGAAATATTAAGTAGAGAATTATCTGCAACATTTAAAGAAACAGTTTTGGACACAATTAAAACTTCACTTAATATTATTTTAGAAGGAAAACTTGATTCAATCCAGTATACAGCCTTAAAATCTGCAATTAGAAGATTTGTTTCATTTGTTAGAGATAATTCTTTTAATGTTGAAAGCGCAAAGATTTGCGCAATTAAAAATATATTCGCATCATTACTTGTTTTAACTGAGGGATATAAAGAATTTGAAGTGATTTTACTCAATCAAGATTTTTTTCTTCCTGAGTATAAAGTATTTAAGTCAACAAAGAAATGGCTTAGATTAACCAACCCAGAGCAATATAGAATATTTGATAATTGTTTGAAAGTTATGACTTTCTTAAAAATTAAAATCACAAATCCTTAAATTTTTGCGAGATTAGCAGAATTCTTCTATTAATTTTTATTGATATTTGTAATTGTTTTGATTAAAAAACCGGAATTTTTCCGGTTTTTTTAATTTAACTGATGATGATATTCAAAATATGTAAAAAAATCAAGATTGTTATTGTTTTTTGAATCATTCTATTATAAAATATGTATATAGAAACGTTTCAACAGAATATAATTTTAAACAAGTAGGTATAGATATGTCAAATAAAAATGATTTATTCTTAAGAAAATTACTAGACAAACTTACTATTAAAGAAAAAATCGGGCAATTATTACAAATTGCTCCATTTTTATTTATCAAGGATTTAAAAGTAGAAGTTGCGGGTCATGTAAGAAATCTTAATTTAGACGAAGAAAAAATATTTAATGCGGGATCAGTTCTTGGGATTGGATCTCCTAAAGAAATGATGGAAGTACAAAAGAAGTATTTAGCTAAAAGCAACCATAAAATTCCTTTATTATTTATGGCTGATATTATTCATGGGTACAAAAGTATATTCCCAGTTCCGATTGCGTTAGCTTCTTCATTTAATCCTAGAATGGCTGAAATTACGGCGAGAGTATCAGCCATAGAAGCAGCTTCCTGTGGAATTCATGTAACATTTTCACCGATGGTAGATTTAGCTAGAGACCCTAGATGGGGTAGAGTAGTAGAAGGTTTTGGTGAAGATCCATATTTAATAAGTGAAATGGGTAAAGCTATGGTTAAAGGCTATTTAGGTGATGGGTTAGATAAACCTAATTCATTAGCTTCTTGTGTTAAACATTTTGCTGGATATGGCGCAGCCATAGCTGGTAGAGATTATAATACAGTAGATTTGTCACGGTTAGCATTGTATTCAGAATATTTACCACCTTATAAAGCGGCTTTGGATGCTGGAGCTAGACTGATAATGACAGCCTTCAATACAGTAGATGGGGTTCCAGCTACAGTCAATTCTTTTCTCCTAAAAACAATCCTAAGAGATAAGTGGCATAGTAATGCTATAACTATTTCAGACTATGACTCTCTAAAACAAATTATTGCACATGGAGTAGCGAAAGATACTGAAGAAGTAGCTTTTAAAGGTATTACAAACGGATTAGATATTGAAATGTCATCATCGACTTATGCGAATCACTTGGAAGATTTGATAAATCGTTCTTTAGTAGATATTAAACTACTGGATGAATCTGTATTAAGAATATTAAGTTTAAAAAAAGAGCTTGGTTTATTTGAAAACCCTTATAAGGGTGTAGATGAAATAGAGATTAACAATATTTTAACTGAAGATAATTTAAATAAAACTTTAGAAGTAGCCCATGAGTCAATGGTTTTATTAGAAAACGACGGAATATTACCGTTAGACAAGAAGGCAAAGATAGCTTTAATAGGTCCTTATGCGGATTCTAGAAGCGTAATCGGTCCTTGGTCTTGGCATGGTAGTCGTGATACTCATAGCAGTTTAGAAGAAGTTTTAATTAATAATATAGTATTTTGTAAAAGTGAAGCAGATATCTCAAAATATACAGAATCTGATTTAGATAAAATTAAACTTGCGGATGTAGTAGTTTTGGCTATAGGCGAAGCTGATTGGTATAGCGGAGAAGCTCATTCAAGGACAGACATTAATATACCTAACAATCAGGAAAAACTACTAACAATATCTAAAAACTTAGGAATTCCATCAGTTATATTACTGTTTAATGGTAGACCATTAAATCTTAATAGTTTAAAAGCTAGTAATGCACTGTTAGAATGTTGGTTTTTAGGCAGTGAATCTTCAATGGCTATAAAGGATGTTCTATTTGGGAAAGTAAACCCTTCTGGTAAATTACCGATATCTTTTCCAAGAAACGTAGGGCAAATCCCAATTTACTATAATCATTTAAATACAGGAAGACCATACTTAGGTAAAAATGATCACAATGAGTATGTATCAAAGTATTTAGATTCACCTAATACACCACTCTATGATTTCGGTTATGGGTTGAGTTACTGCAAATTTGAATATTCAAACTTAAAGTTAACAAAAAATGTAATTAATCCAAATGAAACTATCAAAGTAACTGTAGACGTAATAAATGACAGTGAATACTCAGGGTTTGAAGTGATACAGTTATACATTAAGGACCATTTTGCTAGAGTATCAAGGCCTATCAAAGAACTTAAGAATTTTAAAAAAGTATATTTCTTACCAAATGAAAAAAAGACAATTGAATTTGTTATAGCTTTGAATGACTTAACTTATGTAATGGAAACCGGTAATGAAGTATATGATTTAGGTTCATTTTCAGTAATGATTGGCGGATCATCAAATAGCACACTAAATCAAGACTTTGAACTTGTAAAGGAGCAATTATGAAATTATTAAAAGAAGAATTATACCGTAGTTTTTTATTCTTTTATAAGGAAGCAAATCATAACTTATCATCCAATGGATATGGATTGATTCTTGATAATTCCAAAAGAAAATCAAAAGCATCTATAGCCTCAGTAGGGTTTGGATTGAGTTCTTACGTAATAGGAGTAGAAAATAAGTTCATTACCTATGAAGAAGGCAAAGAATTAGTTATAAATACTTTTAAAACCTTCTTAAATAACGTTGAAACATTTCATGGATTCTTTTATCATTTCCTTGATATAAACACGGCTAAACAATATAAAAAATGTGAAGTTTCAACAATTGATACAGTGATCTTTTTTAATGGCGCAATCACTTGTGATTCATATTTTGATGAACCAGAAGTTCATCAATTATTCAATCAATTATTTAAAAAACTGGATTTTTTACCATTCATAACTACCTACGAAGGTAAAAAGGTATTTAGAATGGCGTATAACCCTAACAAAGGTGGGGACTATAGAAGTCACACAGATGACCCTTGGATATACCAATGGCATATGTATGCGGAACAATTATCAATGTATTTTATTGCGGCTGCTACAGACAATTTAAGTGCTGAAAATGCCAAGGAATTGTATAATGACTTCATTAGATATCAGGGTGAATATAAACATTTTAAATACATATACTGTCCAACAAATGCTTTATTTGTATATCAATATTCTCATGCTTGGCTTGATTTTAGAAATCTTGTAGATAGTTCAGGAGTCAATTGGTTCAATAATTCAAAAATTGCAACATTAGCTAACCGTGAGTATTGCATCGATCATCAAAAAGAATATCAAATACTCAATGAAAATGCCTGGGGATTAACAGCTTGTTTAACCCCAAAAGGTTATAGAAACCAATGCATTGAACCAAATAATTTTAATGATGATGAACAACATGTTTTTGGAGTATTGCCTCCAAGTGGGGCCTTAGGATCTTTGCCTTTTACTAGTGATGAAGTTTTAGAAGTAGTAAAAGAACTTGAAAGCAAATATATGGATGCTTTTAAAGAGTATGGATTTACGGATGGAATTGCACTTGAAAAAGATAAACTTTGGATTTCTGATGAATATATAGGTATTAACAAAGGAATTACAGTTCTAATGATCGATAATTACTTAAATGGAACTACATGGAAGTATTATATGAAACATCCACTAATACAAAAAGCAATAAAAAAACTAAGTTTTAAGGAAGTGAGATAGATGGCAACTATAAAAGATGTTGCTAAGGCTGCAGGTTGTTCAATTTCAACTGTATCTTATGCGCTTAATAATGATAAAAGGATTCCGGAAGTAACTGCTAATAGAATTAAGAAGATAGCTGATGAAATCAACTATCTGCCTTCGGCTGCGGCTAGAAATCTAAAAAAACAAAATACGAATACTATTTTAGTAGCTATATCAGACTTCGGTGGACCAGTTTATCATGAATTGCTTGATGGTATTCACCATGAATTAGCCAAACATGAATATACGATGGTTGTATCCACTGGAGCTTCAACTGATAATCTTCTAAAACAAAGAACGGCGGATGGAGCTATAATATCTGATATCAATATCTCAGATAAGTTTTTAAAACAGATTTCGAAAAATTTTAATCCTATTATTGTCTTGGATAGAAGTTTAAAAGAAAAACAAATTAACAATATGACAATTGATAACCATAAAGCTATGTACCTATTGACCAAAGATGTAATATCAAAAGGTTATAAAAAAATTGCTTATGTTCATGGTGTTAAAGACACCTATGACAATAAAACAAGGTATTCGGGTATTTTGAATGCCTTAGAAGAAAATAATTTAGAATTGTTTAAAGAATATATAGGTAATTTTACTAAAGAGTCAGGTGAAGAAATAGCTTTAACAATTCTTAGTGAATCAACTAAACCAGATATGTTGATATGTGGGAATGATGAGATGGCGTTAGGAATAATGGAAGTACTACAAAAAAATAATATAAAAATACCAGATAATATAGGCATTTCAGGTTTTGATGATATTCAATTATCAAGTTATTTTATACCTAAACTATCTTCAGTTAAAATCAATCACTTTGAATGGGGACAAAAAATCGCAAAAACCCTATTGAAATTATTAAAAGGGGAATCAATTAAAAGCACTAAAGAATTAGGTACATTAATAATCAGAGAATCATATTAAAAATTTTAATATATTATTTTGTTACCGCTTGCATAACGAAAAAACATGTGATATAATTTAAATATAATGATTATCGAAACGTTTCGATAGGAGGACGCTTGTGCTAAAAAACAAATACGGATATTTTTCAGAAAATAAAAAAGAATATGTAATAACAGATCCTAGAACTCCCAAACCTTGGATTAATGTTATCTCTAATAGTGACTACTCACTAATGGTTTCTCAAACTGGAGGTGGATGTTCCTGGCGAGGTAATGCTGGACAAAATCGTTTAACTAGGTTATACCAAGATATAATTAAGGATAATTATGGTAAATACTTTTATCTAAGAGATTTAGACACTAAAGATATTTGGTCAACAACATATCAACCAATGCAAACTAAATACCAAGAGTATGAAGTTAGACATGGTATAGGGTACTCAATCTTTAAATATAAAGTCAATGATGTATTATCTGAAATGAAAATTTTTGTGGTTCCAGATCAACCATTAGAAATAATTGAAATCCAAATTACTAATCAAAGTAAAAAAACCAAGAAGCTAGATTTAACTTCTTATTTTGAATGGGAAGCAGGAATTCATCCTGATGAACATCGTGAATTTCATAAATTATTTATGGAAACTGCATACGAAAAAAACTTGAAAGCAATAAAACTATGGAAGTATAACTGGGGATTTGGTGACAAAAACGGACTGCAAAACAATGCAGATTGGGATTTTGTTGGATTTCATGCAATAAGCGAACCAGTAAAATCATATAATACTGATAAAGAAAAGTTTATTGGTATGTATAATAGCGAAAGAAACCCTTCTGCTTTAAATGAAGAGAAGTTATCAAATAGTTCTGGCCGTTTTGGAGATCCTACAGGTTCTCTACAAACCGAATTCATACTTAAACCTAATGAATCAAAAACCATTATATATACAATTGGTGTAACTCAACTTGGTAAAAATGAGATTCCGGGAATTGAACAAAGATATGAAAACCCTGATGAATTAATTAAGAAATACACTAATATTGCTGGTGCTAATGAAGCCTTCAAACAAGTTGGAATATTTTGGGATGAACTTCTATCAGGTGATTATGTTGAATCACCTGATGCTGCATTCGATATTATGACAAATACCTTTTCTAAGTATCAAGCTATCAGCTGTAGATTATGGGCTAAAACCGCATATTACCAAACTAGTGGTGGCTATGGGTTTAGAGACCAATTACAGGATTCACTTATATTCTTAGAAAGCAAACCCGAATTAACTAAAAAACAGATTCTATTACATGCATCTAAACAATTTCAAGCTGGAGATGTATATCATTGGTTCGTAACCTATCAAGGTTGGGGGCCACGTGGAAATTGTTCAGATGATTTACTGTGGATGCCTTTTATCCTTTACTATTACCTAGAGGAAACTCTAGATTACAGTATATTAGAAGCAGTAGTACCATTTGTTGATGGTTCTGAAGCTACCATATATGAACATTCAAAAAGAGCTATTAATAAAGTTTTATCTAGATTTTCCGATAGAGGGATCCCATTGATGGGCAGTCATGATTGGAATGATGGATTAAGCGCAGTTGGATTTAAAATGAAAGGCGAATCTTTCTGGATGTCATCTTTCTTATATATGGTATTAAAACAATTTAAAGATATATCTAAAAAGCAAGATGATTTAGATTTTGTTAAAGTTTGTGAAGAAAACAGTGTGAAAATAAAAGCTAGTTTTAATGATTTTGCTTGGGATGGAGCTTGGTACATGCAAGCTACAACCGATGATGGCTTAAAAATAGGTTCAATTGAGAATGAAGAAGGAAAAATATTCTTAATGCCTAATTCATGGGCGATTATTTCGGAAATCATTCCTAAAGATAGAATGAAGAAAGTAATTGAGTCTATTAATGATTATTTATTAAAAGAACACGGAACATTACTAAATTACCCTGCATTTACTAAACCTAGAACTGATGTTGGGTATGTAACTAGATATGCACCTGGGCTCAGGGAAAACGGTGGTGTTTATACTCATGCAGCTACTTGGGCTGTAACAGCTTTTGCAAAAGCTGGATATCCTGATTTAGCTTATAAAGCTTATTCAGGTATCTGTCCACCTAATAGAACTAAAGATCCTGATTTATACCTAGCAGAACCATATGTAACTTGTGGAAACTCAGATGGACCAATCTCGCCAATGTATGGTAGAGGGGGCTGGAGCTGGTATACCGGATCCGCTCAATGGTTACACAGAGTAGCGGTACAAGATATTATTGGTGTTAAAGCGACTTTTAAGGGACTATCAATCGCACCAAATCTACCTACAGCTTGGAACGAAGTTAGATATTTACGTAAATTCAGAAATGCTAACTACGATATTCAAATTAAAAAAGGAAAAAACAAAGGAATTATAGTTGATGGTGTTATAAACAAAACCAATACTATTCCAGATTTTCAAGATAATAAAGACCATTTAGTTATGGTTACAATATAATTATAAAGGGGAATTTAGAATGAAAAAAATAATAAGTTTTATATTTATTGCACTAATAGGAATTGCTTTTGTAGGGTGTGGAGGAGATACAACAATAACAACAAATGATGGAACTACAACTTCCACAAACGGAGGGACAACTTCATTAACCACTGCAGATACATCTACGACAGCAGTAACTACGGAAGAACCTGATCCAGTAACGATTACCTATGCTGCCTGGAATTTAGGTACAACAGAATCACTTAACTTAGACAGATTAATGATTGATTCATTCATGGAAAAATATCCGTGGATAACAGTTGACATCATTGAACGCCCTAAAGTTACAGACCCTTCAGGTACATCTGAAATTGACCAAAACTGGAACGAGTTCCTTGGAGCTAGAGCTGCACAAGGCACACTTCCTGATGTATATTTCACAGATTCAACTGAAACTACAATTATGAATAACTGGGCAAAAAACGTCTATGACATAGCTCATAACGATCCAGAATTTATGAATATACCAGAAGATCTAAGAGAAGCCGCAAATTACGGTGGAAAGTTAATGGCTTTGCCATATGCAGTTTATTACTTCGGATACTATATAAACAAAACAATATTTGAAGACAATAATGGGGATGTGCCAGTATTCGAAGATACATTCACAGAATTTATGGATAAAGTATCTGATGTTGCTAATCAAACAGTAACCAATGGAACCGGAATTGCTGGTATTGTTGGAATCGACAGAATGCTTGAATGGTATCCGGCTCAATTAAACTCTGATTTAGGTTGGTATACATTTGATGGTGAAAACCTTAATTTAGATAGTCCAGAATTCGAAACTACTCTTGATTTATATCAAACTCTAATGCAAGACAAGACTCTAATATATGATGCTATGACTCCTGAAGAACAATTAGCTGCTTTTGGTACTCCTAACACCTGGGAATCAAGCCAATTAGCTGCTTACTTTGAATATACACCAATTATTGGGTCAATGTTAAACTATGATTTCGAAATAGATTTTATTGGTACACCTGGATCTGATGATGCTCATCAAATCCCTGTTATACTTGATTTAATGTGTTTATCAAGCACAACCCAACATTTAGATGAAGCATACTTATTAGCTAAGTGGATGTCATTTGGTAAAGATGGATATTTAGAAAGAATTAGACTATCTGAACTATATGGTGATGATGGCGATCCTGAAACAGTTGATATGGAACCATTAAATATGACTCCATTACAACAAGATGAAGACTTATTGGATGCATTCTTTGGAATCTATACATCTTTTACAGAATTTAGAAAAGTTGTTTCACATGGTAGTTATATTATAGAACCTAATAAATATTTGCCTGGATACATTAAAGCTAGATGGAACGAAGACTATGATGCAGAAACTACTGTTGGACAACTATTTGACTTGGTAAGAAGTGGTCAAGTAAATTACGCGGATGTTAAAACTGAATGGAATAGTATATCTAACGATGCACTTAGGTTAGCTGTTGAAGCTGTTTTAGAAAAACTAGGAGTTAGTATAGAAGATTAATATTTGATAATGATAAGAGGAAATAGTTGATGATAAAAAAATATTTGGTTATAATATCGTTTTTATTGATTTCAGTTGTATCACTATCCATGCATACTGTTTATGCAGATGTTTCGATATCTGATAGTGATACACCTATAATTTTATCTGGAAATTATCGCGAAACACTCGCTTCATGGGAAAATGAGGCTTTTTCAGATAACCAAGAATTCAGTCAAATATTTACGCCATCAACTTTTTCAGACGATAATATATTAGCAGTAGATGATAGCTTTGGCTATGATCATCCTGTTTACGAGTGGGTTAATGATGACCTAGTAGAAATTACTATAAACGCACCAAGTGAAGGTTTATATCAAATAGAGCTAGATTTCTATTCTTTGTCAACTGATTATTTAGATATGGAATTATCTGTTTTGGTGAATGGAGAATTACAATATTCAGAAGCTTCACAAGTAATTCTATATAAACTATGGGTTCAACAAGAAGAATTTAGTTTGGATAGATATGGAAATGATTTTTTCGGATCACAGGAACAAGACCATTCATGGATTAATCAAAGTTTTTATGATCCAATGGGTTTATTTGCTAGTCCATTACTATTTAAATTAGAAGCTGGCGACAATACCATTACATTATTCAAAACCAAAGGTGATATGTTACTTGGTGATGTAACAATCACAGGTAGAGAGATTTTACCTACATATCAAGAATACTCAAATGGAGCTTCACTTTATAATCAAGAAGTATTAGATATAGTTGAAGCAGAAACACCAGATATTAAAAATGCTTCAAGCATTCAAGCTGGAGTATCTAGAAATGTTGGTATTACACCATTCTCAGTAAGATATCTAAAATTAAATACCCTTGCTGGATCAACCTTCAATTCAGAAAGAGAATCGGTTGGGTATTATGTTGATGTAGAGAATGCAGGATATTACTATTTGACTTTTAAAACTTATCAGTCAGTAGCGACTAATAGTAATGTTTATCGAACTTTAAAAATTAATGGAGAAGTACCTTTCCAAGAGGCGAATTCATTAAGTTTTTACTATGATACAAAATGGCAAAATGTCACTTTATCTGGCGATAGCCCATATTTATTCTATCTAGATGAAGGAATAAATGAAATTTCTCTATCGGTAGATTTAAGTATGTACATGGAACCATATTATGAAATCAATAAAATCTTAGATTATGTTAATGATTTATCTTTAGAAATAAAGAAATTAACTGGTAATCAAGTTGATGAATTTAGAGATTGGGAGATTACAGAATATATTCCTGATATAGCAGATGACCTGATAGCCGCAGCTGATAAACTACAAACTATCTTTGAATACTTGAATAGTTTGACTGAAAAGAGTAGTCTTTCAGAAACTGCTTCATCATTAAAAATAGCAATTAGAAATCTTAGATTCCTAGCAGAGGAACCTAATGAAATACCAAAAAATATGAGTTTATTATCAACTTCGACTCAATCAATAGCTTCAACACTAGGAAATACAATTTCAATGCTTTTAAATAGTCCTTTAGATATAGATAAATTTTATATTCACACGGATGTTGAAATTGAAAAAGCTAACGCTAATTTCTTTATAAGAGCTTGGGTTGGTATTAAGCGATTCTTTATTTCTTTCTTTGATGAAAGATATAATGTCAAACCAGCAGAAGATGAACTCGTTGTCTGGGTTAATCGTTCTAAACAATACACAGATTTAATTCAAAAAATGATAGATGATACATTTACCCAAGAAACTGGTATTAATGTATCTGTATCTGTAATGGCAGCTGAGAGTAAATTGATTTTAGCTAATTCAGCTGGAACTAACCCCGATGTTGCTCTAGGAGTATCATCATGGATGCCTTATGATTTAGGCCTAAGGGGAGCTCTTTTGGATTTAACAAAATTCAGCAACGACCCTGAATTCATTGATGTTTTAGATTATTATCATGAACAATCCCTTATTCCTTTAATTTACGATGAAGGATTATATGGATTACCTGATACAGAAAATTTTTATGTTTTATATTATAGAAGTGATATCTTAGAGAGCTTGGATATTGACATTCCTAATACTTGGGAAGATGTTACTGATATTATGCCGGTATTGCGTAGATATGGTTTTAATTTCTATTTACCATTATCGAGCTCAGCTTCATTAAAATCTTTCGACTCCACTTTACCATTCTTATTCCAATATGGTTCAAGTGTATACGAAGAAAATGGTTTTTTTGTTGATTTAGATAACGAAGAATCGGTTGATGCTTTAGAGATGATGACAGAACTATACACAATATATTCTTTGGATACTCAGGTATCATCTTTTTACAATGATTTCCGTTTAGGGTTATCTCCAATAGGAGTAGCTGACTTTGGAATGTATAGTTTACTGCTTAATGCAGCCCCTGATATTCAAGGCTTATGGAAGATAGCACTTTTACCTGGTGTTGACAATGGGACTAGCATTGATAGATCAGCTCCTGGAGCTCAAACTGCGAATATGATTTTTAAAAATACTGATATGGAAACTGAATCTTGGGAGTTTTTAAAATGGTGGTCTTCAACTGAAACTCAATCTACTTTTTCAAGCATGTTACTATCTACATTAGGAAAAGAGTATTTATGGAATAGCGCCAACATAGAGGCTTTTGAGTCTTTAAGCATAAATGAAGATGATTTAGATATCATCCTAGAACAATGGTCATACTTGCGTGAAATACCTAAGGTTCCTGGATCGTACCAAGTTGAACTTGAGATATCAAACATTTGGAATAATGTAGTAATTGATCGAGAAAACCTAAGGGTTTTATTAAACGATAGTATTATCCGAATGGATAAAGAGATTCATAAAAAAATGTCGGAATTTAGCTATATGGATAAGTATGAAAACATCTTGAAACCATATAATCTAGCTACTGTTTCAGTAATTAGGAAATGGAAGTCGGGTGATTTTGATGATTAAACCTTTAGCATTGAATAAACCTAAGAAATCTAAGAAAACTAAAAAACAACAACGCACCGCATATATGTTTATATTTCCATATGCTTTGATGTTTTCAATTTTTATTATCATTCCTGTGGTCATAGCTATCATTTTGTCTTTTACATATTTTGATACAATCAGAGAACCATTTTGGATTGGCTTTGAAAACTATATAAATATTTTAACTAACGATGAAGTTTTCATGCAAAAAGTATTACCTAATACGATTAAATATGCGATTATCGTTGGTCCCGGTGGATATTTATTATCATTCTTATTAGCTTGGATGTTAGCGCAGTTAACACCGAAGTTAAGAACGCTTTATGCCCTAATAATTTACTCTCCATCGCTTACCAGTGGGATAACAATGGCTGTATTATGGAAAGTAATTTTTGCAGGTGATAATTCTGGTTATTTAAATACTTTGTTAATGAAACTAGGATTAATAGTAGAACCAATAATCTATTTACAATCACAGGAATTTTTACTACTAATTATGATTATAGTTACTTTATGGTCATCTATGGGGGTAGGATTCTTAGCAATCCTTGCGGGTATTTTAAATGTTGATACAGAAATGTATGAAGCAGGATACATCGATGGGATTAAGAATAAATTCCAAGAAGTTATCTATATTACGATTCCTTCAATAAAACCACAAATGTTATTTGGTGCTGTAATGGCAATTGTAGGAACATTCGCTAGTGCGGGTATTGGAGTGGCCTTGTCGGGTTCCAATCCAACACCACAATATGCGGGTCAATTAATAGTTAACCATATTGAATATTATGGCTTTAACAAATTCGAGATGGGTTATGCAGCAGCTCTGTCTGTATTACTGCTAATAGGCATCTATTTGTTAAGTAGAATTGCTTTTAAAGTATTCGGGAGCAAAGACTAATGCGTAAGACAAAGTTCTTAGGAACTAAAATAAGCCCGACAAGATTTCATCGAAGCCAACTTAAATATATTTTGATTATTACACCAGTAGCTATGTTTATGTTACTGCCATTAATATATATCTTTAACTATGCATTTAAACCTTTAGAAGAAATGTTTTATTATCCACCAAGGTTCTTAGTGGAAAAATTTACACTTCAAAATTTTGTAAGATTATTCTCAGTAACTGGAACTTCAGGTATACCTATGAGTAGGTATCTATTTAATTCAGTCATAGTTACTGTATTAGTAATAGTCACCTCAGTTATTTTTAGTACCTTAGCAGGTTACGCTCTGTCTAAATTAAATTTTAAAGGCAAAAAGCTAATGAATGAGATTAATACATTGGCGTTAATGTTTGTAGGAATTGCGGTAATGATTCCGAGATATTTAATTATTGAGAAATTAGGATTAATCGATAATTTCTTTATTCATGTATTACCATATTTAGCAATACCTGTAGGATTATTTTTGATTAAACAATTTATTGATCAGATTCCAAATGAACTGCTTGATGCTTCGAGGATTGATGGAGCCAATGAGTGGCAAATCTATACGAAGATTATCTTGCCACTAATTAAACCAGCAATCGCAACAATTGTAATTTTATCGTTCCAATCAGTTTGGAATTCAGCTGATACATCGATTACCTATATAAATAACGATTCATTAAAAACCTTTGCGTTTTATATGAATACTTTAACTACGAACACCAATGGAGTCGCTGGGCAAGGGATGGCCGCAGCTGCTTCACTTATAATGTTTTTGCCTAATCTAATAATCTTTATGGTAATGCAATCTAAGGTTATGGATACCATGGCTCATTCGGGAATCAAGTAGGTGGTTATATGAAAAAAATAATGATAGCCGCTATTTTAAGCCTAATTGCATTTATTTCCATCCCAATGCTTCAGTTAAATGCAGAAACTAGTTTTTATGAAAATGAGTATCCTTACGATACCTATACAGTTGATTACGAAGGTAATCTTACTTTCACCCAAACTGCATATACTCCAGTTGGAATATTAAATCGTAACGTTGAACTGCTTAATCCAGAAGATTTATATATTAAAGATGATTTAGTTTATGTAGCTGATACAGGAAACCATCGAATAGCAGTTTTAGATTACTCAGGTAATTTAGTTAGAGAGATTGGATTAGACGATTTAGATAAACCAACAGGTGTTTTTGTCTCAGAAGCTGATTATGTTTATGTAGCTGATAAAGGAATGCAATTAGTATATAAATATGATCTAGAAGGTGTTTTGATTAGAACCTTTGATAGACCTGGGGAACCATTATTTGGTGAAAACTCACCATATACTCCAATTAAAGTAGTTGTCGGTAGTGGTGAAAACATCTATGTGATTGGTGATGGTTCTACAAGTGGAGTAATCCAATTAAACTATGATGGATCATTCCTAGGTTATTTTGGTGTTAATTTATCTGATAAATCATTCTTAGAAAAAATAGCTGATATATTCGTTGTTAAGGGTGAATTTGCGAAAAACACACCACCTTCTCCAACAAATATATCGATAAATGATAAATCATTAGTTTATACTTCAACACCTAATACGATTAATGCGTTGAAGAAACTCGATGTTAATGGCAACAATATTTTAACCACAGTTAACTACAACGAGGAACAAAGTGTAGTTGATATCTCAGTTGATAGTAAGGGATATCTCTATGCGATTTATGATGATGGATTTATTGCTGAATACGATCCAAATGGGAATTTATTGTTTGCTTTCGATGTAATGTCAAGTAGCTCTAATATTTTAGGATTAATTCAAAATCCATCAAGTATTCAAGTAGATGATTATCAAAATATCTTTGTACTAGATATGGGTAATTCAGAGGTTATAACCTATCAACCATCAAGTTTTACTAACTTAGTACACAGCGCGATAGATTTATACAACGAAGGTAATTATGAGGAATCAAAAGTTCTTTTTGAAGCCATACTAAAACAAAATGATAATTTTGCTCTAGCGCATAGCGCTTTAGGTAAATCATATTATCAGGAAAGCCAATATGAAGATTCACTTAATGAGTATCATATGGCAAATAATGTTGATGGTTATTCTTTAACGTTTTGGAAGATTAGAGACCTTTGGTTAAAGGACAATTTAAGTTTAATTTTCATTATAATTTTAGCTGTTATCTTTGTCTCAGTGCTTGTAAAACAAGTAAATAAGAGAACACCTGTTTTTAACAGTATAAATAGCTCTATATCTAATTTTAAGAAGAAGAAATCAGTAAGACGTTTTTCACTTATATTTTATGTTCTAAAACATCCAATTGATGCTGTATATGAGATCAAGAGAGAGAAACGTTCTAATGTTTTAACTGCATTTATCTTGTTAGTGATTTTATTTGTTGAGTATTTGTTAATGCTCAACTATACAGGTTTTATCTTTAACACAAATATTGAAAATATTCATTTAGGTATTGAAACAAGTAAATTCTTTGGGGTTATATTACTATTTATTTTCTCGAATTATTTAATTTCAACTTTATATGATGGTGAAGGCTGGTTAAAACAAATATTCATAGTTGTTATTTATGCTTTATCACCAATCATAGTCTTTTTACCATTCTATATCATTTTAAGTAATTTTCTAACTTTGAATGAAGTGATTCTTTTACAATTATTATCATTCTTCATTATAAGTTATACGTTAGTACTAATATTTATTGGCATTAGAGAAGTTCATAATTATGAGATTAAAGAAACCTTTAAGAACATTCTATTAACTATTTTCACAATGTTTTTAATCGTATTAATTTGCTTTATCGTTTACGTGTTTGGTTCTCAATTAATTGATTTCTTAGTTTCTTGGGTTAAGGAGGTGTTCTTCCGTGTATTCAAGTAAAAATATAAAAAGACTAATGGTAGTTTTTGTAGCTACTATATTTGGCTTGTTATCATATACAGTATTTGGAAGTACTGAACGTAGTTATGATGTTGATATATTACCAATACAAGATAACTTGTTGGACGAAACCTATCTTTCAAGCAACCAGTTTACTCAAACTGATGATTTGTCTCAGGTAGATAACTTTTTAGATGTACCAGCCAGTTATTTAAAAGTAGGCGAAAGTGATTCATATATTTTGTATATGGAAGAAGGTTCTTTTGCTATTAGAGTGTTAAATAAGGTTGATGGTTTTATCTATGGATCTAGTATTTCCACTTTAGATGATAATTTAAGTAATTTTAATACTACATGGGAAGGCATTGTTAATTCTTGTGTGACTATTAAATATTATTCTTATAATGAAACAACTGGTATTTATACAACAGTTGAAGAAAGTTTTTTAAATAATCCTGAATCAGTAGCTAGTTATGAGTTAATAGAAGAAGGATTTGAAGTAAATTTAACTTTTGGTGAATCTGGTATATCTCTGACACTAAGAGTTTATTTGGATGATGATTACTTAGTAGTAGAAGTACCTAATCATTCAATTCATGAAGGAGATACTTATAAATTAAGAAGTATTAAAACTTATCCTTTCCTAGGTGCGGTATATGGAAATTCTATTCCTGGTTATATCTTAGTACCTGATGGCTCAGGAGCATTGATTAGGTATCAAGAAATAGATGTAAATTCGGATATTTATGAATTCCGTTATTACGGTCAAGATAATAGTATTCAAAACACTTTAGATAGAGAACCAGTTTTAGCTTTCCCTGTTTCAGGAATGATTCTAGGAATTAATCAACATGGGTTTATATCTATAGTTGAGGATGGGGCTGAATTTGCTAGTTTAACTGTATCTCCAGCTAAGCGAAATTTAAAATATTACTATACATATAATGAGTTTGTATATCGTAGTTTATATCAAACACCTCTATCTGAATCTGAAGCTGAATCTGCTTCAGGAAGATTGGTTATTGAGGAAAATACTAATTCATGTAATGTAGTACTTAAATATAAGTTCTTAGATGGAATGGATGCTAATTATATTGGCATGGCTAACAATTACCAAGATTATCTATTAGAAAATGATTTGGCGGTTGATAATGTGGATGATTCAAGTGTAGTGTCTATTTTCTTAGATATTATTGGATCGGAAACAAAGAGTGGATTTATATTTGATGAGTATTTAGAAATGACTACTTTGTCTGAACTGAAAGACATTTTAGAAGATTTAAATGACCAATCAATTAATTCAAAAGTTGTTTATAAAGGCTTTACTAGTGATGGTTTCACTAGTTCAGGTATATTGGCTGGAGCAGTATCAAATAGGTTAGGAACTAAATCAGACTTCAATAGTTTAATTAATTTTACTGAGGAAAATGATATTGATTTATATTTCTATTTTGACCCGATGATGGTTTATGAAGATGCTTCATTCAATATCTATAAGGATATAGCCCGAAGAATAAATCAAAATTTGTATCAAGAAACTGGATTTACTAAGGAACAATATTTTATAACACCTGAAAGGGTAGTTGAGGTTCTAGGAGATTCAATTGACAAGCTTATCGAAAACAATATGGATAACTTTGCGATTGGTAGTTTAGGTAGTACTTTATATTCTGATTACAATGATGAAGAAAATCCTATTGATAGAAGTGATGCAATTGATATCTATCAATTTGAACTTGAAGATATTGATCAAAATATACTGATGTATCAAAGCAATCTATACTTATTACGTTACACAGATTCATATTTAATGATGCCATTGACGTCATCAAGATATCGAATATACAGCGATACAGTTCCATTTAGTTCTTATGTGCTTAGTGGGTTATTAGATGTTTATTCACCATATCAAAACTTTAGTTCCTCATCAAGAGTTGAATTGCTAAAAATGGTGGATTATGGCGTTTACCCATCGTATATTTTAACCGATGAGACCGCATATGCTTTACAAAATACAGAACTTAAGCAGATATACTCTTCTTCATATAACACTTGGAAATCAAAAATATCAGGTGATTATGAATTTATTTATGAAGCACTTAACAGTATTATAAATGCGAAGGTTATATCAAGAAGTTACGAAGATATTGGAGTTTATAAAATTTCTTATAGTAATGGTGTGGACATTTATGTAAATTACACAAATGACCAAGTTACTTATCCAGGATTTATAATTGAACCACTTTCTTATAAGGTGGTGGAATAATATGGCTGTTAAACCTATGAAGAGAAAGAAAAGAGAAACTTTGGTTGCTTGGTCATTTTTATCAATTTGGGTAATTGGATTCTTAGTGTTTACAATGATTCCATTATTTACATCATTATATTATTCGCTGTCAGATGTTGTTCTTGATGGTGAAGGCATAAAAGTAAATTTCATTTGGTTTGAGAATTATAAACAAGTATTTTCATCACCAGAAGGCTTTAACTTTTTGAAATCAGTAAGTGATTTCGCAATTGAGATACTATTTAAGGTGCCGATTATAATTGTTTTTGCGATTATTATCGCAGTAATGCTTAATCAAAAGCTTAAAGGTAGAGGTTTCTTTAGAGCAATCTATTTCCTTCCGGTAATTATCGCATCTGGTCCTGTAATTAATCAACTGATTCACCAAGGTGCAGCAACAATTCCGATTATTGAAGAAATGGGAATATTAGGATTTATTAACTCCACCTTTACAGAGACTTTAGCAAGACCGATATCAAATATTTTTTCAGAGTTAATTGTTATTCTATGGTTCTCTGGAGTACAAATATTATTATTTATCGCAGCTTTACAAAAGGTTGATAAGTATACATATGAGGCAGCCATGATTGATGGCGCTGGACCATGGGAATCTTTTTGGAAGATTACTATTCCAGCTTTAAAATCTATGGTCCTAGTCTCAGTAGTATTTACAATTATTAATTTAGCAACATTTTCAGAAAATGCAGCAATTTTACATATTAAAAACAATATGTTTGCTTTAGAAACTGGATTTGGATTCTCATCAGCTATTGCTTGGTTATATTTCATTGCATTAGCTATTATATTAGGAATCTTCTTCTTAATCTTTAAGTTATTTAATAGAGAGAGAGGTAGAAGATGATGAAAAAAATATCTAAACAAAAGATTAAACACGTGCTTTTGGGTAAAAATATTAATGAAGGGCTATTGGGAAGAACTGCTATATATATTTTATTGTTGATAATTGGATTTGTATACTTATATCCAATGATTAAAATGTTTGCGTATTCAATTAAGGATTTGGAAGATTTAGTGAATCCAACAGTTGAGTGGATACCAACAAAAATATATTTAGAAAACTACCGTACCAGTTTTATTGTATTAAGTTATGGAAAAACATTGTTATTTAGTTTAGCTGTAACCTTAGTTCCAGCTATCCTACAAACAATAACAACGAGTTTAACTGGTTATGCATTAGCTAAATTTAAAATAAGAGGAAAAGCAATTATTTTTGGACTTATTTTAATGACTTATTTAGTTCCTCAGCAGGTCTACATGATTCCTAGGTTTGTTTTATTCGATCGATTAGGGATTTTAGAATCTGCCTGGGCAATTATATTCCCGGCTACGTTTGGTCAAGGATTATCTTCAGCTATATTTATTCTGATATTCTATCAATTCTTTAGAATGCAGCCTAAAGCTTTAGATGAATCAGCGGAAATAGATGGAGCGAATAGTTATCAGATTTTCTTTAGAATAGGTGTTCCGCTTGCGGCTCCAGCCTATATAACAGCATTTTTGTTTTCATTCGTTTGGTATTGGAATGAAACATATATATCATCACTATTTATAGGTAGTGATTTGTACACCTTACAATTGAAACTTTTAAATTTCTCTTCACAATTTAGTTTAGCGGATGGTTTAACTCAGCAAGCGGTTAATGAGGCGATTAAGTATAGTGCAACTATCTTAATTATCTTACCGGTATTAGTTGTTTATATAATCATGCAAAAATGGTTTGTTGAAGGTGTTGATAGAACCGGAATTACAGGAGAATAGGAGAGTTATATGATAAAAAAACAAATGATTATATTAGTATTATTACTAATTCTTTTTGGAGTTGTTTCGTGTGGAGAAACGACAAGTAGTACAGTGGTTACAACTGACAATACATCAGTATCCACAGCTACTACTTCAGAAACATCAACAACACAGGCAACAACTTTAACCACAGAAATAGCGACAACCATGCTAACTACAGACGAAGCATATTTGTATTCACCAATTGATGTGCCTGACTATGTATTAGAAGAGGAAAGACTGTCTTTTAAGTTCTTTTGGGAAGTAGTAAATGGAGATCCAAATTCTGAAGGCTTTGGAATGATAGCGGATAGATATAACACCGTGACCAAAGAATACTACGCAGCTTCAATAGCCTCAGTAGGATATGCTTTAGCTGGATTGCCAGCTGGCGTTGAGAATAATTGGATTTCATTTAATGAGGGTTATGACCGTGCGTTAGGCACTTTAAGAACCATTCAAAATATGGATGATACTCATGGATTTTTCTATCATTTTATTTCTATGGATGATACTAGTCGTGCAGGAACAACAGAAGTATCTATAATTGATACAGCTATAATGATTTGTGGAGCTATAGTATCAGCTGAATACTTTGGTGGTGAGGTTGAAACTTTAGCCTACGAAATATATCAAGCAGTAGAATGGGATTGGTATTATAATTTTACAGCTAAAATGTTTTATATGGGTTATAAACCTGAAGAAGGACATTTTGGAGGTTGGGATGGTTATGCGGAACAATTAATGTTGTATTTTTTAGCTGCAGCTTCAGATGATTATTCAGTAGGAATTGAAGCATACAATAGGATGAAGGATAATTCTGAAAGGAAACAATATGGGACGAGTGATTTTTTCTATGTTTCTTATCCTGGGACATTATTTACATATCAATATTCACATGCGTTCTTCGATTTTAGGAATGCAGTAGATAGTGATGAGGTTGATTGGTTTGAAAATTCAGTCCAAGCTTCAATCGCTGCATATGATTTTGCTGTTTACCAATCACAAAACTATAAAACCTATAGTGAAACCGCTTGGGGTAATACAGCAAGTGATGGTCCTGATGGATACAAAGCATATGGAAACTTGCCAGCTATTGGTTCGATTCAATTAGATGGAACTTTAGCACCTGGTGGAGCTATTGGCTCAATAGTATTTGTGCCGGAACTAGTTTTACCTGCTATGGCATACTATGATTCATTAGATTCTTTACAAAGTAAATATGGTTTTTTAGATTCCTTCAATTTAGGGGTAACTGATACAGCAGGAGATTCAATAATTAGACCTATTAGGGCAATTCCATTAAATGGCTGGTTTGATACAGATGTTATTGGTATTGATAAAGGAATTACTTTGTTAATGATTGAAAACTATCGCTCGGGATTGATTTGGGAATATTTTATGCAAAGTGATATTGTTCAAAAAGGTTATGAAGAGTTAGGATTTACTATTTTAGATTAAAATCAATTCACAAGAATTGTTTAAATATAAAGGAAATATAAAATATATAAGGAGGATTTCAATAAAATGAAAATCAAAAGAGTTTTAATGTTTTTAGTTATTTTTAGCTTTGTTTTTGTTTTAGCAGCTTGTAATGAAGATACTAGTGAAACTACAACAGCTACAACAGTTACAACAGCTACAACAGCTACAACTGAAGTAACGACTGAAGTTACAACAGAAGAAGTTACAACAACTGAAGCTGCTACAACGACAGAAACAACAACAGTTATTCAATCACAAACACTAAGTATATTAGATGGTTGGGTTGATTCTGGTGATTCAGTATATACAATTACTCAAAGTGAAACAGAGTTGAGTGTTACTTATGATAAAAATAGTTTTTCATGGGCTAACATGGTATATACAATCGATCAAGATTTATCAGCTTATAATAAATTAGTACTTACAATAAGCGGTTCTGGAACTATGCTTGTAAAAATACAAGGAGCAACAGAAGCTTTTGAAGTATCAATTCAATTGACAGCTGGTGCAGTAACTTACCAATTAAATCTTCGTGATTACGATGATTTCTTAGGTGGAGTTACAGGAGTATTTATTTTTGCTGGACCTGGCAAAGTAAGTGATACTGGTAATTATACAATTACTAATTTCTCATTTGACGAAGGTACTGCTTATGGAACTGTTTTAGAAAATGGTGACAATAATATTCCTCAAAACGAACAAGAGTATGATGGAACAGGCGAAACATTTGATTTCAGTGCTGGTTTCGTTGACAACGGTGATGGAGTTTATGATATTGACAAATCTGGAGACAATCCAATTGTTACATATACAAAAGCCGCTGGATTTGAATGGGCATATATGATATCTACAGTTAAGGGCGATTTTTCTGATTTTGATTACGTTGTCTTAACTCTTAAAGGGATAACAGCCGGTTCAGTTATGCTAAAAGCTGAATTAAGCGCAACTGTACAAGCAGAACTTGAAGGAACATTTGAAGTGGATGAAGAAATTACTTTATGTTTAGATTTATCTACTTGGACAGATGAACAACTTGATGCGTTGACTAAAGTAATAGTTTTTGGAGCACCAGGAAGTGCAACTGGAACTGGTGAATTTGAAGTTTTAGATGCATACTTCTCTAAAGTTTTTGTTGGAGAAATTGTTGAAGTTCCAGAATGGGTTGGAGTAGGAATGGATGTAGTTATAGATGGTACATCAGTAACTGCAACATATACAGACACACCAGCTGAATGGTGGAATGTCAATATTCAAAAAGCATTGACTGAATTTGATGGAACAAAAGAAAGCATCATATTCACATTTACTGGTGTACTTGACCAAACGTATGTATTTAAGATTGAAGGTGGCGGACAAGCTGTTGAAGGAACTCCTGTTACAGCAACTGGCGCTTCACAAGAATTCATACTTGATTTAAGTGGTTTAACAGAAGTTCAAAGAGATGGATTAAATAAAATTGTTGTATTCGCAACTACAGAAGCTGCTAGTGGAACACTAGTAGTTGATGGTTGGGAATACGTAATGCCTGAATGGATTGGTGTAGGAATGGATGTAGTAATAGATGGAACATCTGTGACTGCAACATATGCAGACATACCAGCAGAATGGTGGAATGTCAATGTTCAAAGTCCAATAGCTGTTTTTGATGGTACAAAAGAAAGCATCATATTTACATTTACAGGAGAAGCTGGACAAGAATATAAATTTAAAGTTGAAGGCGGAGGCGCTGCTGTTGAAGGCGATGCAGTATTAGCGACTGGAGCTTCACAAGAAGTTATACTTGATTTAAGTAGTTTAACAGAAGTTCAAAGAGACGGATTAAACTTAGTTGTTGTATTCGTAACAACGGAAGCTGCTAGTGGAACATTGGTAGTTGAAGGTTGGGAATATGTAATTCCTGAAGCACCTGAATGGATCGGTGACGGAATGGATGTAGTAGTTTCTGAAACAGAAGTTACAATTACATATACCGATACACCAGCCGAATGGTGGAATGCAAATGCTCAAAGCATACTTGCTAGTTTTGATGCAACAAAAGACAGTATAATTTTCACATTTATAGGAGAAACTGGACAAGAATATAAATTTAAAGTTGAAGGTGGCGGAGCTGCTATTGAAGGCGTTTCAGTTGTAGCAACCGGCGCATCTCAAGAATATATTTTAGATTTTAGTTCTTTAACTTTAGCTCAAAAAGAAGGATTAAACAAACTTGTAATATTCTCTACAACAGTAGGTGCTAGTGGAACATTAGTACTTGAAGGTTGGGAATATGTTACTCCTGAAGCTCCAGCATGGGTTGGTGTAGGAATGGACATAGTTATTGATGGAACGTCAGTAACTGCAACATATACAGATACACCTGCAGAATGGTGGAACGTTAATATTCAAAGCCCAGTAACTGCTTTTGATGGAACGCTAGAAGCAATTACATTTACATTTACTGGTGTACTTGACCAAACGTATGTATTTAAGATTGAAGGCGGCGGACAAGCTGTTGAAGGAACTCCTGTTACAGCAACTGGCGCTTCACAAGAATTCATACTTGATTTAAGTGGTTTAACAGAAGTTCAAAGAAATGGATTAAACAAAATTGTTATATTCGCAACTACAGAAGCAGCTAGTGGAACACTAGTTGTTGAAGGTTGGGATTATGTAATACCTGAAGCTCCAGCATGGGTTGGTGTAGGAATGGATATAGTTATTGATGGAATGTCAGTAACTGCAACATATACAGATACACCTGCAGAATGGTGGAACGTTAATATTCAAAGCCCAATAGCAGCTTTTGATGGTACAAAAGAAGGTGTGATATTCACATTTACTGGTGTGCTTGATCAAACGTATGTATTTAAAATTGAAGGTGGCGGACAAGCTGTTGAAGGAACGCCTGTTACAGCAACAGGCGCTTCACAAGAATTCACACTTGATTTAAGTGGCTTAACAGAAGTTCAAAGAAATGGATTAAACAAAATTGTTATATTCGCAACTACAGAATTATCTAGTGGAACATTACTAGTTGAAGGTTGGGAATATGTAATACCTGAAGCTCCAGCTTGGATTGGTGATGGAATGGATGTAGTAGTAGTTTCTGAAACAGAAGTTACAATTACATATACTGATACACCAGAACAATGGTGGAATGCAAATGCACAAAGCATGCTTGATAGTTTTGATGCAACAAAAGATAGTATTATATTCACATTTACAGGAGTTGTTGGACACGAATACAAATTTAAAGTTGAAGGCGGAGGCGCTGCTGTTGAAGGTGTTTCAGTTGTAGCAACGGGAGCTTTACAAGAATTTGTTCTTAATTTTAGTTCTTTAACTCTAGCTGAAAAAGAAGGTTTAAATAAACTAGTTATATTCTCTACAACAGTAGGTGCTAGTGGTACATTAGTACTTGAAGGTTGGGAATACGTAATTCCTGAATGGATAGGAGTTGGAATGGATATAGTTGTAGATGGTTCATCGGTAACTGCAACATATACAGATACACCTGCAGAATGGTGGAACGTTAATATTCAAAGCCCAATAGCAGCTTTTGATGGTACAAAAGAAGGTGTGATATTCACATTTACTGGTGTGCTTGATCAAACGTATGTATTTAAAATTGAAG